>JAENZX010000007.1 GCA_016841045.1 Thermincola carboxydiphila | reverse complement strand
GCTGCCCCCAGGACATCGAATGGTGTTTGGCTGATGATACATTTTACATTGTCCAAAGTAGGCCGATTACAACTTTATACCCCATCCCTGAAGCGAAGACCCAAGAAAATCATGTTTATATATCTGTCGGTCACCAACAAATGATGACCGATCCCATTAAACCACTGGGATTGTCTTTTTTCCTGTTAGTGACTCCGGCACCCATGCGTAAAGCTGGTGGAAGGTTGTTTGTTGATGTTACACCTAAGCTGGCTTCACCTGACAGCAGAGAAATGTTATTAAATGCCATGGGACAACATGACCCGCTTATGAAAGATGCACTTGTGACCATAATAGAGCGGGGAGACTTTATAAAAACGTTACCAAATGAAAAGAAAGCACAGAGTCCCGGTAAAAGTAATAATGGGATACCGCCTGCGGGTTTTCGACCACAAATTGAAAACGATCCGACCATCGTTACTGATTTGATTAGCCGTAGTCAAACATCTATATCAGAGTTAAAACAGAACATCCAAATGAAATCAGGATTAGATTTATTAGATTTTATCCTGGAAGATATCCAGGAGTTAAAGAAGATTTTATTTGACCCACATAGTTCAGCTGTGTTTATGACTGCTATAAATGCCTCATCATGGATTAATGAAAAAATGAATGAGTGGTTAGGTGAAAAAAACGCGGCAGACACGCTTTCTCAATCTGTACCAAACAATATTACTTCGGAAATGGGTCTCGCGCTGATGGATGTCGCAGATGTGATTCGTCCTTACCCAGAAGTAATTGATTATTTACAACATGTAAATGATGATAACTTTTTGGATGAATTGGTTAAGTTTGATGGTGGACAGGAAACCCGGGACGCTATCTGCGCTTATCTTAAAAAATACGGAATGAGATGTGTTGGAGAAATCGATATTACCAAAACTCGTTGGAGCGAAAAACCTGCCACACTTATCCCCATGATTCTCAGTAACATCAAAAACTTTGAGCCGAATGCCGGCAAGAGGAAATTTGAGCAAGGGCGCGAGGCCGCTTTGAAAAAAGAACAAGAGTTATTAGACCGATTAAAGCAATTACCGGATGGTGCAGAAAAAGCCAAAGAGACAAAACGAATGATTGACTTAGTCCGGAATTTCATCGGTTACCGTGAATATCCCAAATACGGCATGATTAATCGCTACTTCGTTTATAAGCAGGCTTTACTAAAATTTGCCGAACACCTTGTTCAAACCAACGTTATTCATGAAAAAGAAGATATATACTATCTTACCTTTGAAGAGCTTCGTGAAGTAGTACGCACAAATAAACTCGATTACCAGATCATAAGCCTTCGAAAAGACGAGTACAAATTATACGAAATACTAACTCCCCCGCGTGTTATCACGTCTGACGGTGAAACACTCTCCGGTGAGTACAAACGAGAAAATCTCCCGGCAGAAGCTATTGTAGGTTTACCAGTATCGATCGGAATTATAGAGGGACGGGCACGTGTCATCTTGAAACTAGAAGATGCTGATTTGGAAGATGGAGATATATTAGTCACCTCCTTTACCGACCCTAGCTGGACACCATTGTTTGTATCCATAAAAGGCTTAGTCACCGAAGTTGGTGGACTGATGACCCACGGAGCAGTTATCGCACGTGAATATGGCTTACCAGCAGTTGTAGGAGTGGATAATGCTACCAAAATAATAAAAGATGGGCAGCAAATTCGCGTGCATGGAACAGAAGGGTATGTAGAAATTCTACGGCTCGATGAGCCACATCATAGGTTTTAGCTGGCCGAGAAATTGATGAAATTTGTGTTCCCTCAGACTGATGGTTTGGGGGAACTTTCTGTTATCCCAGAAGCATCTCGTTTTTCAATTTAGTTTTATCCCAGAATCCCAGAATCCCAGAATCCCAGAATTCCAGAATCCAGAATTCCCAGAATTTAATACCTTATGACAATAAAAATATAATAAAATATGATAATAATTTATTGTAAAACGATAAATGTTTTGTTATAATCAAATCAATAAAAAACAAGTGAGGTGCTTATTATGAAACGAGAAACACTCTTTTTAAAGTTAGCTGTTATTCTTATGGGCTTTCCAGTTCTTGCTTTGTGCATATTTTTGGTGCCTGAGCTAGGGAATATTGCAGCAAAATTGCTTCCGGAATTTGCTTATATAAAATATCCCGTCTTCATCGCTTTTTATGCATCGGCGATACCTTTCTACTTTGCTCTGTATCAAGCTATTAATTTGTTAAGTTATATTGACAAAAATGAGGCTTTCTCCGAACTATCTGTAAAAGCTTTAAGGAAAATAAAATACTGTGCCGTCACAATCACTAGCTTGCATGTGTTAGTCTTGCCGCTCTTCTATTTATTTGCAGAGAAAGACGATGCCCCGGGTGTAATCTTTGTCGGATTAGTTGTTCCTTTTGCTTCAATGGTGGTTGCAGTTTTTGCCGCTGTTCTTCAAAAGCTGTTAAAGAATGCCATAGATATAAAATCTGAAAATGACTTAACGGTCTAGAGGTGAAAATAATGGCGATTATAATTAATATTGATGTAATGCTGGCTAAAAGGAAAATGAGCGTAACAGAACTTTCGGAGAGGGTTGGGATAACTATGGCTAATCTTTCTATATTGAAAAATGGAAAGGCAAAAGCGATTCGATTATCGACTCTGGAGGCCATTTGTAAGGCTTTAGAATGTCAGCCTGGAGATATTTTAGAATACAAAAGTGACGGGGAGGTATAACCATTGGACATTAGCAATCTGATTATTAAAAATATTGATGACCCCCATGAGCTGGAGAGAATGTTTAGAAAAGAACCCGAAGCTTTTAAAAAGTCACTCTCACTCGCTTGGGAACAAAATCCTAATTCGCAGGTTCTGGCCGTTTGGTATGAAAGATTACATTTCAAGGAGACGGCAAATAGTGAAAAAGCTTCCTTGCTTCAGAAAGATTTCTTATCCATGGGCATTTTAGCAATTCTGGCCGGGATAAGCACCAGAATAATTTTGCATTTTGCTGAACAGCAAGCAATAGCCCTTATTAACCTTGTTTTTGGTATATTACCCTTTATTGCTGTCTATTTTGTTTACAATAATACACCCAAAAAAAGTGTTCTTTACACCCTTCTTACGTTATTCCTGATCTCCGGAATTTATCTTAATATGCTGCCACTAAGCAATAAAGACAGTATTATTCTGGCTTATATACACCTTCCCATTTTCTTATGGGTATTATTGGGGCTTGCATATACAGGAAATGAATATCCAAATGGCAGTGCAAGATTAGCCTATCTTAAATTTAATGGGGAATTCTGCATACTCTACGCCAGCATGGCAATCAGCGGAATGCTGCTGGCCGCATTAACCATGCAGTTATTTAGTTTCGTCGGCATGGATATAGAAGAATTCTATTTTAAAAATGTCGTTTTATTTGGTGCTGCTGCTCTCGCTATTGTGGCTGCATACTTGGTATCACGAAACCTTAAACTTGCTAAGAATATTGCACCATATATAGCCAAAATTTTTAGTCCTCTTGTACTGGCCACATTGTTAGTCTATCTTATAACGGTTATTTGGGTCGGAAAAAATCCTTTTCTGGACCGCAATTTCCTTATATCCTTCAATGGAATACTCCTTAGTGTATTGGCTGTCACCATATACTCCATTACCGAAAGCTCTTCATACGAAAAAAAGAATATTTCTGATTATATAAATTTTGCCTTAATTGTTCTTGCTCTTATCATTGACAGTGTGGCTTTATCAGCCATAGTGTTCAGGCTATCTTCTTATGGGATTACGCCCAATAGACTTGCTGTTTTAGGAGTAAACATACTTATCTGGGTCAATCTAATTTGGATTATGCTATCCTACATGCGTTTCCTACAAAACAAAACCGGACCTTCAACCATCCAAGATGCGGTTACTAAGTATTTGCCGGTTTACGGACTTTGGGCAGCTTTCGTTACATTTACTTTTCCTTTAATTTTCGGATAAAGCCCAAACTTTTAGTTGCAACGTTTTGATTTGGATAATATACTTTATATAGAAGCCTCAGACAGGTCATGTGACTGGCGGATAGTGGGACAACCCACAGGGAGCATGACTGAAGAAGATTACCGGCCGCCTGGGTAGAGCAGAAGCTGTACCCGGGTGGTTTTTTAATTTAAAAAGGAGGTGTCTTAATGAAATCATTGGAACTAAAGTATGGTTGTAATCCAAATCAAAAACCGGCTGAAATTCGTTCAACAAGTGGTGAACTCCCAATCAAGGTGCTGAGTGGGAAACCGGGCTACATCAATTTTATGGATGCCCTGAACTCCTGGCAGTTGGTGAAAGAATTGAAAGCTGCCTTAAATATGCCTGCAGCAGCTTCATTCAAGCACGTCAGCCCTGCCGGGGCAGCCATAGGAATACCTCTGACTGAAGCTGAAAAAAAGGAATACGGAGTAGAAGGGATTGAGCTTACACCGGTTGCCGCAGCGTATGTAAGAGCCAGGGGAGCGGACAGGCTTTCTTCCTTCGGGGACTGGGCGGCTGTCAGTGATGTTGTGGACGAAGCGACTGCACAAGTTTTGAAAAGTGAAGTATCTGATGGTGTAATTGCACCGGGATATACTCCTGAAGCCCTGGAGCTTTTGCGCCAGAAGAGAGGCGGGAATTACAACGTTATCGAAATCGATCCATCATATGAGCCGCCTGCGGCTGAGACTAAAACTATTTACGGAATAGAGTTTGTTCAAAACAGAAACAACATTATTCCAGGTTTTGAAAACTTAAAGAACATAGTTACAATTAATAAAGATCTGTCTATTGAAGCTCAAAGGGATATGATCTTGGCCATGTTGACACTGAAGTATACACAGTCCAATTCGGTGTGTTATGTGTTAGGCGGTCAAGTCATCGGAGTAGGTGCAGGCCAGCAATCCAGAATACATTGTACCCGCTTGGCAGGAGATAAAGCTGACATATGGTATATGAAAAAACACCCGAAAGTACTTGGTTTTAAATTTAAAGAAGGTGTCGGTAAGGCAGAAAGGGACAATGCTATAGACCTTTTTGTCAGAAAGGACACCACGGAATATGAATTAAAAACCCTGGACGAAGTATTGGAAGTGGTCCCCGAGAGATTTACGGAAGAAGAGAGAGATTCGTGGCTGGATGGGCTGAAGAATGTTACTCTGGGTTCCGATGCTTTCTTTCCTTTCAGGGACAACATAGACCGGGCAGCTAAAAGTGGAGTTAGATATATCGTACAGACTGGAGGCTCTCTTAGAGATGATTTGGTAATCGATGCATGTAACGAATATGGAATGGTTATGGTTACAACTGGTCTTAGACTATTCCATCATTAAAAATGACAAGGCTAATCCAATAAAAATCAGGAAGGATGAAGAAATTGACACACAAACGATTAATTAATCCTGCAAGTAGTCATACAACAAGAGGCTATTCTCAAGCTGTCCAGGTGGGCAATACTGTCTATATTTCCGGTCAGGTAGGTCTGGATCGTGACGGCAAGCTTGTGGGCAATGACCCTGTCGCTCAGGCAAGACAGGCTGTTGATAATATTAAGGCCATTCTTGATGAGGTAGGTGCAGGTCCTCAGAACATTGTTAAAATGAATACTTACGTTACTGACAGAGAAAATTGGGGAGCAATTCTAAAAGAAATCGGCCGTCTTACCGCCAAACATAGTCCCGCCTATACTACGGTGCTGGTAGCTGGATTGATTTTGCCGGGCACAGTGGTAGAGGTTGAAGCCGTAGTAGTTTTAGAAAATGAAGAAGCATAAGAACGACCCCCTTTTTGTAAGGGGGTCGCGCCTTTAGGCAGAAAATTTACAGCGCATTTATCGTTAATGTTCTTCTAGATTGGCTACAGGAACGCTATTTTTTATTTTGGGGTTATCTAAAGCGTGGATTGTAGCTAATTGTTGCCCTTGATCTACATGTTCAATATAAACGCGGCTTCCATTATAGGTAACGTTAGCCATAATCGGTGAATCGGCAATTTGTTGTGCTCGTTGTGCGTCCATTATTATTCCTCCTTTTTTTAATGATAGTTGTATTATTTGTATCGACTTGTCCAGCTATACTTGTTGTCGAATATACCATGACAAAAATTAAATAGCGGAAATTAACATTTAAGATTGTAAGGCCCCCTGCTAAAATTGCTTCAATGGGGGTCTTTCTTTTTTTAAGGCTCTAATTAATCCTTTAGAGCTTGGAAAACATTCCTTGACTTAATATTATCACTAATGATAATATTATATATAACGATAATGATATCGGGAATGATAATGCAGAGGTGGTAAAATGAATAATGAAGCAATCAGAAGTATGATGAATCCATTAAGGTTAAAGATTCTACAGGAAATTTCTTTGAAAGGAACAGCAACCACTAAAGAGATTGCAGAAATTTGTGGAGATATACCTCAGGCTACCTTATATCGTCATTTAAATACTCTTTTAAAACATGGAATCATAAAGGTTGTGTCAGAAAATAAGGTTAGAGGAATACTGGAAAAGGTGTATGCAATAGAGCTAAATCCTCAAGAGGAAATTAGCAGGAACACTGATAAATTAAGTAAGCAGGAGTTATCAGATTTATTTTCTCAGTTTATTATTTCCCTTCTATCTGATTTCGAAAATTATCTAAAAAGTGAAAATATAAATATTATCGAAGATAAGGTCGGTTTTAGAAGTTACCCCTTATATTTATCAGATGAAGAATTTATAGAGATGATGGGGGAAATCCATACCAGTATTACAAAAAGACTTGAAAATAGACCTTCTGCTAATAGAATCCTTAGAAAACTTTCTACAGTAACTACACCCTATAAGGAAGAAAGGATTGGGAAAAATGATTAATAATTTTGTGGAGGAAAAAGTTATAGTAAACAGCACATTTAATTTAGCGGCTACTTTAACTATACCAGAAAATAGAAACAGGAAAATGCCTGCAGTGGTTTTGATATCTGGCACCGGACCTGCAGATAGAGACGGTAATATGCCAAGGTTCTCGTCAAATATATATAAAGCTCTATCAGACTTTTTTGCAGGTCAAGGCTTTGTCACTATACGGTATGATAAAAGAGGTGTTGGAGAAAGCAAAGGGATTCATAATGAAACAGGCTTTTATGACCTTGTTGATGATGTTATTGCAAATGTGAATTATCTGGAAAACCTTGATTTTGTAGATAAAGACAAGATTATTCTGTGCGGACATAGTGAAGGGGCAATGATAGCCACTATTGCCAGTACAAGACATCAGGTGGCAGGAATGATTCTGTTAGCCGGGGCAGGTACTACTTTGAGATCAGCATTAAATTATCAAAATTGGATAGTATTGCAGGAGACTAAAACCACCACTGGATTGAAGGGGTGGATTTTAAGAAAATTAATCAATGAAAAGAACTATTTGAAAAGGGTGAATTCATTGTTTGACAAATGCTGCAGGACAGATAAAGATGTTATAAGGGTTATGGGCCAAAAAATGTCTGCCAAATGGATAAGGGAGCACGACAACCTATCTGATCAACAAATGTTGGAAGTAATAGCAAATGCCGGTTGTCCTATATTAGCCATTACAGGGGAAAAAGATGTACAAGCTAATCCTGAGGATATTGATAAAATAGAAAAGTTAAATTTACCCCATGTTAAGTGCAGAATAGTACTTGGTATGGATCATATCTTAAGAAGAAGCACAGGAAAAAGAACTATCTTAAATATTAAAAAACAATATGCCAGTGAGTTTTCACAGCCGATTCATGAAGATTTATTAGAGACTATTAGAGAATGGACAATAAAAACAGGTATAAAAGGTGTCTAAACGTTAGGGAAGGAGAGGTTTGGGTAATTGTTGCGATAAAGCAAAGAAATGGCTCCTGATGAGTGAATATTGGTAATAGTTTCCTTGACTGAAAAGTATATCCACTGTTACAATAAAAAAAGCCCCTGTCCAGCTACCAAAAATTTTGTTGTAGAAAAAGGAGGAAGAAATGAAAATAATAAAAATCTTTATTGTAACAGTCTTTTCAATTTTATTGTTTGGCGGCGCCGCTAATGCATCCAGCTTTTCAAAACCGATTCAAGCCTATTCGACAGATATTAGATTGCAATTATACGGTTTCCCTGTAAACAAAGAAGTTATTGTAGTCGAAGGGTCTTCATATCTACCTGTAAGAGCTATTAGTGAAGCGCTAGGTTTAGTGGTTTCCTGGGATGGTAATGCCAGGATAATTAATTTATATGAAGATGATAATGCCGACACTTTTAATACCGATAGGTCTGATGCTAATGTAAATACATCAAATGTCGGCACTCGTTCATCACGATCAATTAGAGCCTATTCAACGGATATAAAATTGCAATTGTATGGCTTCCCAGTGAACAAAGAAGTTATTGTCGTCGAGGGGTCTTCTTATCTACCTGTAAGAGCTATCAGTGAAGCATTAGGTTTAGAGGTTGATTGGGATGGCGATACCAGGATAATCAACTTATATAAAAATAATGTTGATTCCAATGTAGAAAAAGAAGCAATAGATGTTAGTGGTAGATGGACAACTTCAAATGGCACTGTACTCCAATTACAGCAGAACAAGAATATTGTTACAGGAACGATGACATTGTATGAGTCATTGGATGCGACACAGTGGCCTACACCTGTTGAGGGGAAAATAGAAGGAAGTGTTTTAACTTTAGATATTAAGTGGGACAATGAATTTGTAATTAAAAAATGGTATAAATTGCCCGATGATCATTTATTTTTATTTAGTATTTTAAATAAAGGGGTATCTGATCGTTTGGAATTGGAAATTAGTTCTGACAAATTGAGTGGCACAATCCAGTCTGCTTCTATATGGTACCATACAGAATTATTTCCGTTTTTAGACAAAATAGCTAATGGTGGATCGCCTGAAAATCCAGCAGATTTAAAGGATGTTACTTTCACACAAAAATAATATAGTTGGCATTGGCAAACAATTGTATTATTGGGGTTATAGGTGCAATGATAGGATGGAAAAGGCAGGGGGCTTAGATTTAAGCTTCCCTGCCTTTATGAATTTGTAAAAACCCCACTTAAAGTCTGTGAGTGAGGAAGGTACTGTTTTATTCTTTACCATTCCAACAATAGGTGCATACATTGTCCCATGGTAGACCGATTGCATCCAGCATATCATATAATGACTGATATTTTAATGTCTTAAAATTCAAACGGTTTTTTATCCATTCAACCATGCAATTATAATTTTCCGTATGTGGGTCACAATACTTATCCAGCGAGGCCGGCTCATTACCTTCCAATTCTCTTATAGCCTGGCGGGCTACCAGGTCCAGCTCGGAGTTTGACCTTGAGAAGTTGAGGTATTT
This sequence comes from Thermincola carboxydiphila, assembly GCA_016841045.1. Lineage (GTDB taxonomy): Bacteria > Bacillota > Thermincolia > Thermincolales > UBA2595 > JAENZX01. The sequence continues at coordinate 151,495 of JAENZX010000007.1, read as the reverse complement.
GCAGCCGTAGACCAGCGGGGGACAAGCGGACCGGATATGCACTTCCTTGGCATTACAGGCGTAAAGCAATTCCGTGGTCTCCCTCATCTGAGTGCCGCGTACAATAGAATCGTCGCAAAAAAGAAGCCTTTTTTTCGCTACTAATTCATTGATAGGTATAAGCTTCATTCTTGCAACAAGATTTCTGATATTCTGGTCCTGAGGCATAAAACTTCGCGACCAGGTAGGTGTGTATTTAATGAAAGGTCTGCCGTAAGGAACCTGGGATTCATTAGAATAACCTATGGCGTGTGCGATACCGGAATCAGGTATTCCGGCAACCAGATCTACTTCGACATCATCATTACGGGCTAATGCAGCACCATTACGATAGCGCATAACCTCAACATTCATTCCTTCATACGTAGAAGAAGGATAACCATAATAGACCCATAGAAAAGCGCAGATTTTCATTTTATCCTGGGGAGGTGAAATCTTTTCTATACCTTCAGGTGTCAACAGAATAATTTCTCCAGGTCCAAGCTCATATTTCGTTTGATATCCCAGGTTGGGAAAAGCACAAGATTCAAATGATACACAGAAAGCCCCTTCTTTTTCACCTACAACCAGGGGTGTTCTGCCCAAACGGTCTCTGGCGGCATAGATTCCTTCTGAAGTAAGTATCAGCATAGTACATGACCCGTCAATGGCTTCCTGTGCTTTTAGGATACCGTCTTTAAAAGAATCTCCTTCATCTATTAAAGAGGATACTACTTCAGTGGGATTGATGACTCCCCTGCTCATTTCTAAGAAATGAGCATTTTGCTTTGCCAGGGCTTTATTGGCAAGATCCTGAATGTTGTTAATACGCCCTACAGTGGTTATTGAATAGTGCCCAAGATGGGAATAGACCAATAAGGGTTGAGCCTCAGTATCACTGATGCAACCAATTCCCATATTTCCTTCCATAGTGGATAAGTCAGCTTCAAATTTGGCCCTAAACTGGATGTTTTGGATATTGTGGATAGACCTTACAAAACTATTTCCGTTCCAGACTGCCATTCCTCCCCGGCTTGTACCTAAGTGTGAGTGATAATCAGTACCGAAATATAAATCCATGACGCAATTGTTGTTTGAAGCTACTCCGAATAATCCCCCCATTAGAAATTCACTCTCCTATATTTAAAATATACTATCCTTCTGTAATGTCATTATGGTAACCTTGTAAAGATTTGATCTTATCTTCTTTCATATAAGTTTCTTTATAGGCTCTAATGCCTTTAACGCTTGCCAGTGCGGCAGTGAGAGTAGTAATATAAGGCACTTTATATTTTATAGCGGTCTTCCGAATATAAGAATCATCATGTTGTCCTTGTTTACCGATAGGTGTATTTACAATCAGTTGTATTTCTTTATTCATTATGTCGTCCGTTATATTTGGACGGCCTTCATATAATTTCTTAATTAATTCTGATTTTATGCCGTTTTCAGCTAAGAAGTTATGAGTTCCTTCGGTAGCTTTTATTTTAAAGTCAAGCTCTGTGAATGTCTTTGCAACCTCAAGTACGGCGGGTTTATCCTGCTGTGCTACACTGATTAAAACGGTTCCTGAAGTTGGCAGAGATACCTGAGTGGCTTCCTGTGCTTTGAAGAAAGCAAGTTCGTATGAATTTGCAATACCTAAAACTTCTCCTGTCGAACGCATTTCCGGACCTAAGAGGGGATCTACCTCTTGGAACATGCTGAATGGGAAAACGGCTTCTTTTACTCCGAAATGTGCAATGTTTTTAGGTTTTAAATCATTTAACGGAGAATTATTTCCTGTGATGTTAGATATAATGACTTCTGTTGCAATATGTGCCATAGATATATTGCAGACCTTTGAAACCAGTGGAACTGTTCGTGAAGCACGTGGATTGGCTTCCAAAACATAAACACGACCATCGAAGATGGCATACTGCATGTTCATAAGTCCTATGACCTTCATTTTTCGGGCGATTTTTGTGGTATATTCGTAAATCGTTTGTAGATGCTCAGGCGCAATATTGATAGGAGGTATTACACAGGCTGAGTCCCCAGAATGAATGCCTGCTAATTCTATATGTTCCATTACGGCAGGTACAAAAGCGTCCGTGCCGTCAGCAATGGCATCTGCTTCTGCTTCAATAGCATTTTCAAGGAACTTGTCTATCAGTATGGGCCGCTCAGGGGTTATATCAACAGCAGCTTTAACATATTGGAGAAGCATTCCTTCATCATAAATAATTTCCATGCCGCGTCCACCAAGAACATATGATGGACGGACCATTAAGGGATAACCTATTTTGTTTGCAATTGTAAGCGCCTCTTCCACGGTACTGGCCATACCGGATTCGGGCATTGGTATATTGAGTTCCTCCATAATTTTACGGAACATGTCGCGGTCTTCTGCAAGATCTATTGTTTCCGGAGTGGTGCCCAGAATCCGGGCTCCGGCTTTGGCAAGTTCTCCGGCAATATTCAATGGAGTCTGCCCGCCAAATTGTATTATTATCCCTATGGGGTTTTCTTTGTTGTAAATGCTTAGTACATCTTCTACCGTTAGTGGCTCGAAATATAGTTTATCTGATGTATCATAGTCAGTAGAAACTGTTTCGGGATTACAGTTTACAATTATTGTTTCATACCCCATTTCACGCAAAGCAAAGGCTGCATGTACACAACAGTAGTCAAACTCTATTCCCTGACCAATGCGGTTAGGGCCTCCCCCTAGTATCATTACTTTCTTATTATTGCTGGAGTTAGTCTTGTCGGCAGCGTTATATGTTGAAAAATAATATGCTGCATCATCCACACCACTTACAGGGACCGGTTCCCACCCTTCGACTACTCCCAGAGCAATGCGTTGCTTCCTGATTTTTTCCTCAGAGCTATTTAAAAGCATAGCTAAATAACGATCGGCAAAACCGTCTTTTTTAGCTTGGATAAGTAAGTCGTCAGGCAATGAGTCTCCGGTATATTTCAGGATTTCTTCCTCTAACAAAACCAGTTCCTTCATCTGTTCAATAAACCAGAGTTTGATGTTGGTTAAACGGCTGAGTTCATTGATATCTGCTCCCTTACGTAATGCTTCATACATAATGAACTGCCGCTCGCTGGATGGCGCTGAAACCATTTCCATAAGGTCCTGCAATGAACACTTGTTAAAGTTCTTAGCGAAGCCCAGGCCATAACGTCCAATTTCAAGTGAACGAATAGATTTTTGAAAGGCTTCTTTATAGGTTTTTCCGATGCTCATGACTTCACCGACAGCTTTCATCTGGGTCCCAAGTTTGTCATGGGAACCTTTGAACTTCTCGAAGGCCCACCGCGGAAATTTAACAACCACATAATCACCTGATGGAGTATATTTATCGAGTGTTCCGCTGCGCCAGTAGGGGATTTCATCTAAAGTCAGACCTGCAGCCAGCATGGAAGAAATCAAGGCAATAGGAAAACCTGTAGCTTTAGATGCCAAGGCTGAAGAGCGTGATGTGCGGGGGTTTATTTCAATAACCACTACGCGGCCCGTTTTCGGATCATGAGCAAATTGTACATTAGTGCCTCCAATAACCTGTATTGCTTCTACAATATCGTAAGAGTATTTTTGCAAACGTTGTTGGAGTTCAGGACTGATAGTCAGCATCGGTGCAGAACAGAAGGAGTCACCTGTATGAACACCAATAGCATCTATGTTTTCTATAAAACATACAGTAATCATTTGATTTTTGGCATCACGTACTACTTCAAGCTCTAACTCCTCCCAGCCAAGTACTGATTCTTCGACAAGGATTTGTCCGATAATGCTTGCGGCAATCCCGCGCTGCGCAACAACCCTTAGCTCCTCGAGATTGTATACCAGTCCGCCTCCTGTACCGCCCATAGTGTAAGCAGGACGAATAACTACAGGGAATCCCAGTTCAGAAGCGATTTTTTCAGCTTCTTCTATAGTGTAAGCAGGTCTGCTTTTGGGCATCTCAATACCAAGTTTGTTCATGGTCTCTTTAAACGCAATTCTGTCTTCGCCACGTTCTATTGCATCTACCTGCACGCCAATTACTTTAACATTGTATTTTTCAAGAACTCCTGCTTTAGACAGCTCCAGGCACAGATTAAGGGCAGATTGGCCTCCTAAATTTGGCAGCAGCGCATCGGGACGTTCTTTGGCTATTATCTGTGATACCCTTTCCAGGTTAAGCGGCTCTATATAAGTTGCATCAGCCATGACTGGATCAGTCATAATAGTAGCCGGGTTTGAGTTTACCAGTACTATTTTATAACCCAGCTTTCGAAGAGCTTTACAGGCTTGAGTACCGGAATAATCAAATTCACAGGCTTGTCCTATGATTATGGGGCCAGATCCTATAATTAGTATTTTGTCGATATCAGTTCTTTTTGGCATATTTTTACTCCTCACTTATAATATAGATTGTCTCATGTGATATTATATAATAATATAACATAAATTTCTGTAAAATTTCTTATTAAATTTCAACAGAATCGGATTAAAGAAGGTGACACCTTTGATTGAAGAAAGACAAAAGGCACTGATAAATGCCTTATTCGAGAAAAATAGATATAAGATTTGCGAAATTATTGATGATATGTTTCCCATAGATATCGCAATAATTCTTGAAGAATTTGATGACAAAAATTTATTAGATTTTCATCAACTGATGGAAAAGGAACTCATGGCAGAAATACTCGAACAGGCTAGCGAAGAACTGCAGACTAGATTTATTAAGCTGCTTAAATTTCAAGATATTGTAAATTTATTTTCTTATATGTCTAATGATGATATTACGGATATTCTGGGCAGCCTTCCCATCAAAATGAGAAAAGATTTGTTGAAGATGATGAAGGCTGGAGATACCAAACAGCTGCAAGAGCTGCTAGGTTATAATGAAGATACTGCCGGTGGTATCATGACCACAGAATATATTGCATTAAAATCTGACTTGACTATAGGGGAATCCTTAAAAAAAATTAAGGAGATTGGGCCAAAAACAGAAGTTATTGAAACCATATTTGTATTGAATAAAAACAAAGAGCTGATAGGGATAGCAGATTTGAGGGATATATTAATAGCCCCTGAAGAGAAGAGGTTGGCAGATATAATGGATGACAATGCAATATCTGTTAATCCTGAAGTGGACCAGGAAGAAGTATCCCTGCTGGTTTCAAAATATGATTTAAAGGCGATACCGGTAGTTAATCATAAAAACTCTCTCTTAGGTATTATAACAGTTGATGACATCATTGACGTTATAGTTGAGGAGCAGACGGAGGATATACTGCGATTAGGTGGTGTAAGCAGGGAAGAAAGAGTAGATAGTACACTGTTAATTTCAATAATCAGGAGGCTGCCGTGGCTATTTATAAATCTGGCGACAGCATTTTTAGCAGCTTTTACTGTAGGCTTATTTGAAGATGTTATAGCACAGGTGGTTGCTTTGGCAGCTGCCATGCCTATTGTTGCAGGGATGGGCGGTAACGCAGGAACTCAAACACTATCAGTGGTAATTAGAAGTATAGCTCTTGGAGAAGTTAGTTTAAAGAAGAATTGGAAGTCTATATTCAAAGAAGTTGCTTTGGGTGTAATAAACGGTGCTGCCACGGGAGTTATAACAGGAATAATACTTTATATGAAATATGGCAATCCCTATCTTGGATTGATAATTTTTGGAGCCATGATTGGCAATCTAGTCATAGCAGGTTTTTTTGGATTTCTGATACCATTATTATTAAAAATGTCTGGCATAGATCCAGCATTGGCCTCGGCCATATTTCTAACAACAGCCACAGATGTTTTTGGCTTTTTTCTGTTCCTGGGATTAGCAAAAATGTTTTTGCATCTCCTCTTGTAGTGTTAAAGCCCAGATTATAAGTCTGGGCTTTAACAAAAGGTTACGGTGCTTATTAAAATACCGGGCCATATGGTGTTGGGATTGGGCCGCATCTGGGGAATGGTGTGATGTTCTGAATCTGGGTGTATGGGTAATGCTTGGTTGCAAATTGTGTTTGGTACAAGTACTCCATTAAATATATACTTCCATTATCAAAACCACATAATATGCCTGAAACACCCTGCCCGTTGACAAGTGAAACACCTACAGGCTGATTAATTAAGAACGGTAACATTAGCTGCCAAGGCATATGAATTCACCTCCTACAATATGATATTCAACAATTTTACAAATGTTAACATAAGTTGAGTTTGAGGTTCATAAAAGTTTTAAGACCCCCTTCGTATTGCTTGAAGGGGGTCTATATTCATAAAACTTAATTTCGTTTATCAGAATTCATCTGATTTTTCCTTCGCGATAGGGAGCACAATGGTAATTCTGGATCCAATATTTAGTCTGCTTAGAACTTCTATGTGTCCGCCATGCCGCTCTGTAATCCATTTTGCAATGGATAAACCCAATCCTGCCCCACCAGTAGCTCGGGCGCGGGATTCATCGGTGCGAAAGAACCTGTCAAAAACTTTGGGAAGCGCCTCAGGAGCAATACCAATGCCTTCATCTTGTACGGTCAGACGGGCATATCTGTCAACGTAAACAGAAATGGTTATCCGCTTACCTGAGGGGGTATATTTCATGGCATTATCAATTAGTATCCGAGTTGCTTGTTTGATAAGGCTCTTATCAGCATTGACATAAACTGGGGTTACATTTAAATTGTATTCGTGTCCACTGTCTATCATCTGAGTTTCCTGCAGCACTTCGTTGGCAAGGGCTGATAGCTCAAAATGCTCTACTTGCAGAGCCATGGTGTTATTGTCACCTCGTGCCAGAAACAATAGTTGTTCCACTAATGCCTTCATATTCGCTGTTTCATCCTTGATGGCATCAATGGATTCCTGTAAAGTCTTTTCATCCTTTTTGCCCCACCGATCCAGCAGATTAGCATATCCCTGAATGACGGAAATTGGAGTTCTTAGCTCATGGGACGCATCAGACACGAAGCGCACCTGGGAGCGGTAGGCTTCGTTAATGCGGTCAAGCATTCCATTGATGGCTGAGGCGAGGCTTTTTAGTTCGCTTTGCGTTTCTCCTACCGAAATTCTTGTATCCAATCTTGTAGCATTAATATCATCTAACTTGCCTGCCAGATCTTTCAGTTGTTCTGGCGAAAATATGCCCTTGGTACTGAGGGTTTGTGCTGCTTCAGCCAAATCCTGAATAGGTTGCAGAGTTTTGCGAATCATTCTTGCACCCGAGAAAATGCTGATGAATAGTTTAAGAAGCTCTAGAAATAATACAATGGCGAACATCCCGGCAAATATCTTAAGGGTCTCTTGAGGGTGATAGGAAATACGATATGAACTATTGCTTGCTTTGACCGTTACATTATATGTAACACCCTGAAATAGGTCCAAAGTGGTCAAACTTTCCGAAACGGGAAATTCAATACTCCTGACTCCTGACGCAGTATGTGGAGGTAGGTAAGGCTGCAGCTTTTTGGGAATGTGAAATCCTTTCACTTCGTCGGTCTGCGGAGAAATGCTGAATCCGGTAAGTGAAAACCACTTTTCTACATTTGAAGTAGGCATTCCCGTTTGATTTAAGGTTTTGGTCACTTCTGCCACGGTCTGCTCCGCGCGCACAATCAGCCCTGCCACAGATACCACGAACAGAATCATATTAAAAACTAAAAAAAGTCCCAGCGTGCGGAAAAATAGCTTTGTATTTAGCTTCCATACAATAGAGACCCGTATTTTATTACTAAAACGATTTAAGGGAGAATTTGTCATATCATTTTTCATCTTTAATCACATATCCTACTCCCCTGACGGTGTGAATGAGCTTTATGTTAAACATTTCGTCAATTTTTCCACGAAGAAACCGCACATAGACATCTACGGCGTTAGTCTCTCCAGTAAAATCAAAGCCCCATACATTCTCGAGCAGAGATTCGCGCGTAATAACCATTCCTTTATTTTTTAACAAAAAGTGAAGAAGGTCGAACTCACGTTTTGTCAAGTCTATGGGCTTTCCCATCACAGTAACGGTATGGCGGCCCGTGTCCAGTAAAAGACCGGAGGCGGACAATATCCCTGAGTCTTCGGGTATGGTTTTTCTAAGAGCGGTACGGATGCGTGCGAGAAGCTCCTCGATGGCAAAGGGTTTGGTAATATAATCATTCGCTCCGCTGTCAAGTCCAAAGACCTTATCCATCACGCTGTCCCTTGCTGTAAGCATAATGATGGGAACGGAAGAAGTTCGACGAATTCTACGTAGAACTTCCATTCCACTCAATTTGGGCAGCATAACATCCAATATTATCAGGTCGAATTCTCCGGTCTCAGCAAGTTCAAGGCCTGTTCTGCCATCAAAGGCCTTTGTTGTTGAATAACCTTCGTAACCAAGCTCAAGTTCGACAAATCGGGAAATCTTTTCCTCATCCTCGATAATCAGTATTTTCGAACTCATGGAAATTACCACCATTTCAAGAAGATGTTATATATTTATGGACTTTTTGAGGTCTTGAGCGGCATCAGCGGCGCTATTCATCGCATCGTTAATAGTGTTGCTGCCAAAGTCAGGTCCGATAAAACGATAGCGGAGACCGAAAAACAGTCCAATAATAATTAAGGGTACTGTAACCCAAAAGGCAAAGATTAACAGCAGGGCAAGGGCAGTGATAGGAAAAGTTGCTTTAATTTCCTCTCCTTTTAGCACTTCAAAGGAATTATTGTTACCCTTGCGAATCATTTTTAAGCAAAATTTCCAGGATTTTTTGAAAAAAGATTTAAACGAATTCTCCCTGTAACTGTTGTGATCGTGTTTTTCCCAATTATTATTTTCTTCATAGGACACTTCGCTTGCATTAACTGTTTTTTCGCTGCTGAAATACCCGCCGCCGGTCGGGGCATGTACTTTTCCCAGTTTCTCCAAGTGGATAACGGCATCAAGTAAATCTCCATTTGCTGCATCTAGGGCAGCCTTGGCCTCTTCGTAGCTTATATTCGCCATTGCACATAGTTTTTCCACTTGTTCTAGAGTTGTCATAAAAATTCCTCCTTGTTTTTGATCATGTCTAAATTCTAACCGATAAAGCTTCAAGGAAAATTTGAATTAAATTAAAATTTGATTAAAAATAAATTCTTAACATTCAACAGTGTCTTCAAAAGTAATTCTACCTTCAAAAGCCTATCTTAGCAAAGACAAATAATTCTATTAACGTGCAAAAGGCAATGCGAGCAAAGCTGCCATCGTCACTTGCTCTCTCTATGCACTGGTCACAGTATCTGTATTGACAAAAACCGAAAAAAATGCCATAATAAAACAGTCACTACAATCAATATCAATTAGGAAATTAATTAATGCTCCTGTTGCTCAGACGGGGGCATTTTATTTTTTTCAGAAAGGAGAAAACAAATATTTGGAGTGTTTTTAGCAAATAAAATTGAAAAGAAACTGGCATTAGGCCTGGTTGAAATAGATGTTTACAAACATCCCGGTGCAGGCAAGATTTTGGCAGACAATTTACGGGACCGGGGATACTCTGTAACCACTACGGTAGGCTATGGAGTAGAGGGCAAGGAGCGTTTGATTCTGAAAATTATTCTGCCCCGCAAACAATTCCCTGATTTTCATGGGTTAATGGAGCAGTACGGCAAGGTGAATATGTCCGTGAAATCTATAACTCAGACATACGGTAAAGTAGGCGGTATGAATATGATTAGAGAATAGAGAGAGATGGCCGAATGATAAAAGCAAATTTTAATCATTATCAATTAAGCAATGAGTTATTAAAGGCAATTAGTATGTTAAATTTCAAAAGTCCGACAAGAGTCCAGGAACAGGTTATACCGGCTGTGTTAGAGCAAAAGGATATCATCGTAAAGTCCCAAACTGGAAGCGGGAAAACTGCAGCCTTTGCCATTCCAATCTGCGAATTAATAGATTGGGAGGCAAATAAACCTCAGGCATTAGTGATTGCACCAACAAGAGAACTTGCTATCCAAGTCCAGGAAGATATTTTTAATATAGGTAGGTTTAAGAGACTTAAAGTATCTGCAATTTACGGGAAGTCCCCCTTCTATCATCAGGAAAAAGAACTTAAACAAAAAACACATGTAGTGGTTGGCACACCGGGTCGCATTATAGATCATATCGAAAAAGGGACATTTGATATATCGAATATAAGATATCTTGTAATAGATGAAGCAGATGAAATGCTTAATATGGGATTCATAGAGCAAATAGAGAGCATTATAACCAGCTTGTCAAAGGAACGTGTTACTATTGTTTTATCAGCTACAATGCCAAAGGACATACAGGCTTTAGCTGACAAATACATGAAGAACCCTTTACACGTAGAAGTGGAAGAACAAGATTCATCGGCAGGCAGGATTTGTCAAGTAAGATTTAACGTAGAGCAAATAGATAAAATTAAACTATTAAGAGATATTATGATAGTAGAAAACCCGGATAGTTGTATCATATTTTGCAATACAAAACAAAAGGTAGATGAGGTTTATAACGAGCTGGCAAATCTAAAGTATACTTGTGATAAAATTCATGGTGGAATGGAACAGCGTGATAGATTAAGGGTAATGAATGATTTCAAAAAAGGCTATTTTAGATATCTGGTAGCCACAGATGTTGCGGCGAGAGGAATAGACATAGATAACATCACACTTGTAATTAATTTTGATATACCGCAAGACGTTGAAAGCTATGTTCATAGGATCGGAAGAACCGGACGCCTAAGCAATACGGGTAGAGCACTTACTTTTGTGACACAAAAGGAAAATAGATTTTTAGATGAAATACAGCAATATATGGGTAAAGAGATCCCTTTGCAGGAAAGACCGGATAAAGAAACTGTGGATAATTCCAAACACAAATTTACTGAAAAAGTAAGTACCAGGCCTCAAATCAAAGCATCAAAGGGTACGCAGCTAAGTAAAGAAATTATGAAATTACATATTAATGCAGGTAAGAAAACAAAGATGAGACCAGTAGATATCGTAGGTACACTTTGTAATATCAAAGGCATGACAGCGGCAGATATAGGGATTATCAATATAGTTGATGTATCTACCTTTGTAGAAATTTTAAATAATAAAGGTGAGCTGGTGTTTCAGGCATTACAAAAAATACCTATCAAAGGAAGAATTCGTAGAGTAAGTAAAGCGGATTTATAAAATTTTGGGGGTTATGTGGAGGTTTGTAAATGATTAAAGCTTATGTAGTAGGAATATCAACACAATTTGAGAATGAGGATATACAAATTCGATATCGCATCTATAAAGATGAAGAACTTATATGCGAAAAACTGATTTACAAGGAATATAAAAAGCCGTTAGTAGTAAGTCACGCTGCATTACTAACGCTTTTGAAGGAATTAAAAAAATATATGGAATATGAGATAACCATTATGATCAACGATCCAGCTTTAAATGAGCAAATTAGAGGGACATCTACAACACCAAATCAGTATGTCCTAAAAATGGCAGACAGAGTTAAGGAAGGACTGAATAAATTTAAAAGCGCTACTGTTAAAGATGTAAGTGGAAATCATACAGAGTTAGTGAAGTGGAATGATATATTGCGATTTTAAAATAGATCCCGTTCATACTTAACTATAAAATGCATTAGGTGTCCTGTACGCTTCGACTGCTGAAGGCATGGTGACCCCTGCTGGGCGGGTTTACCGGCCCATAAACGAGTTTTCCAACCAAAACCCAAACCAATAAAAGTCTGGGTTTAAAAAGTCGTCTAACAACCAAATTAAGGGAAAATAGATGTTTTTGAGCCATTTTCTTTGTTTTCCCTACAAAATATCCGGTTCAGAAGCAATAGCTTCATTTGTCACATTGGGCAAACCCTGTTATAATTTTAAAAACAGCATACTGACAAAAACCGCTTAATTTCTTACAGGAGAAAACGGGGGAACCAACACTTTGGGGCTAATCTATCATGTGTAGACGGGTTAACGACAATCCGAGTCCGACAGCTAACTTCGTAAGCGTTGTCGACAATAAGGCAGAGCAGTTATTTATGACTGACTTATGTTACCTTTAGTTTACAATTACAATGCTTTACTTAAAATCTTAAATAAATCTTTGTGTGTCAACCCCGGTGGTTTTAATCTCCGGGGTATTTTTGTGTGCTCATATTTCAATAATATATGTATCAATTATTTATCAAAAGTCCCGAAAGGAGGGCATGTATTGAATGTTAAAATAGAAGTTAAAAATCTAATCAAAATATTTGGCACTCAACCTCAAAGGGCTCTAAAATTGCTTCAGGCAGGGAAAACCAAAGAGCAAATTTTGGAGGAAACAGGTTATACTGTGGGGATTAATAATGTGAGCTTCTCTGTCCACGAAGGAGAAATTTTTGTTGTTATGGGTTTATCCGGTAGTGGTAAATCTACCATTCTTCGCTGTTTGAATCTTCTTATGGAACCTACATCAGGTGTAATCATGGTTGACGGACAGGACATCACAAAGCTAAAAGCTGTTGATTTGAGAAAAGTGCGTCAAGAAAAAATGGCCATGGTGTTTCAGCAGTTTGCCTTACTTCCTCACCGTACAGTCTTACAAAATGCTGTCTACGGACTGGAGGTTCAGGGGATCCCCCGGGAAGAGCGGGAAGAGAAAGCAAGAAAATGCCTGGAAATGGTTGGGCTTGGTGGCTGGGAAGATAAATACCCCGATGAATTAAGTGGTGGAATGAAGCAGAGGGTAGGGCTGGCCAGGGCTTTAACCAATGATCCGGATATTCTCTTAATGGATGAAGCTTTCAGTGCTTTAGACCCTCTTATTAGGGAAGAAATGCAGGACGAGCTTTTGAACCTTCAACAAAGGATGAATAAAACAATTGTTTTTATTACCCATGATTTAAATGAAGCGTTAAAACTTGGCGACAGAATTGCATTTTTGCGAGGCGGATCTCTTATTCAAGTTGGAACACCTGAGGAAATTATAACAAGTCCGGCTGATGACTATGTGGCCAGGTTTGTCCGCGGGGTGGACAGGACTAAAATTTTAACCATTCAGGATGTTATGAAAAAACCACAACCTGTCGTCCGCTTAAGCGATGGACCTAATGTTGCATTGCGAATTATGAAAGAAAATGGTATTTCCAGTGTCTTTGTAGTTGATCGCTCACGACAAATACATGGACTTGTAACAGCTGATCTTGCTCTTGAAGCTAGTAAATCGGGAATAAGGGTTCTTTCGGAAATGGATCTTATCCAGGCACCAACAATCTATCAGGATGTTTTGGTGCAAGAGGCTCTTCCCCTCATCGCAGAGAGTAAATTGCCTTTAGCGGTATTGGACCAAGAAAAACGGCTGGTGGGTATAATTATTCGCGGCGCCGTTTTAGCAGCTTTAGCGGAGGATGGAGGTGAGGTTGATGTATCGAATTCCATTAGGTAAGTGGGTAAATAGTGGGGTGGACTGGCTAGACTTAACCATTGGGCCTACTCTTAGGAATTTTGCAGATTATGTATCTGATAATATTATTGGTAAATTAGGAACTGGACTTGCAGCAATACCCTGGTGGTTACTGATTCTGGTTTTTGTGGCCCTTGCCTGGCGGGCGGGAAGATGGCGTTTAAGCCTTGGAACTTTTCTCGGTCTGTTATTAATCTATAACTTAAAACTGTGGCCGGTTTTCATTGAAACGCTTGTTCTGGTGTTAGTTTCTGCTTTGGTATCCATCGTCATTGGTGTTCCTTTAGGGATTACAGCAGCTCGCAGTGACCGTTTTCACAGAGCTATCGCTCCATTATTGGATTTCATGCAGACTATGCCGGCATTTGTTTATTTGATACCTGCCTTAATGTTTTTTGGCTTAGGTACAGTGCCATCAATATTTTCAACTGTTATTTTTGCTATGCCCCCTGCTATCCGCTTGACCGACTTGGGGATACGGCAGGTGCCGACTGATCTGGTTGAAGTTGGAGAAGCTTTTGGGTCTAGTCCATGGCAAATGCTCTGGAAAATTCAGTTACCCGTTGCTCTGCCTACCATAATGGCAGGAGTTAATCAAACTATGATGCTGTCTCTCTCCATGGTTGTCATTGCATCAATGATTGGAGCAGGCGGCTTTGGTGCAGGGGTACTTTATGGAATTGCCCAAATGAATGTTGGGGTTGGCTTTGAAAACGGAGTTGCTGTAGTGATTCTGGCCATCATCCTTGACCGCTTAAGCCAAGGTTTCAGCAGTAGTAAACGTACTGCCGAGAAATAAAAAAATAAAGAACAAGGAGGATTTTGTATGCAGAGAAGATGGGGGAAATTTGGGATTTTACTAATGGTAGGTCTGCTTTCCCTGGCGCTAATTGCCGGGTGCACTGGTCAAAAATCGGGAGATGTGCCTGAAGGTGGAAAAGATAAAACCATCAACATTGGCTATGTGACCTGGGCAGAAGATATTGCCGTAACAAATTTATGGAAAGAAATTTTAGAAACTAAAGGGTATGAAGTTAAAATTCAACAGTTACAGGTCTCTCCCTTATTTGTTGGTTTAGATAAAGGTGATCTGGATCTTTTCCTTGACAGCTGGCTCCCTATAACCCATGAAGCGTATTGGAAAAAGTATAAAGATAATCTTGAAGACTATGGTACCTGGTATGAAGGAGAAGCAAAAATCGGAGTTGTTGTTCCTAAGTATGTAACCATCAATACCTTAAGTGAAATGAAGTCAAATGCTGATAAATTTAATGGAGAAATCGTCGGTATTGACCCAGGCGCCGGAATTATGAAAGCGTCACAAGCCGCTATTGACGATTTAGATCTTGGAGTAAATTTAGTACAAGGTAGCGAAGCAGCTATGATGGCAGCTTTGGACAACGCAGTCAAAGAGAATAAGTGGGTCGCCATTACGGGATGGAGTCCACACTGGATGTTCGCTAAATATGACCTGAAATATCTTGAGGATGATTCTCCTAACAAGAGCTTTGGTGAAGCTGAAGAAGTTCATACCCTTGCTAACAAAGATTTTGCTGCAAAAAATCCGGAAGTGGCCAAGTGGATGAAAAACTTTAAGATGGATGATCAACAAATCGGGTCCCTGGAAGACTTAATCAATAAGAATCCAGATGATCCCCAAGGAGCCGCCAGAGAATGGATTAAAGCAAACCAAGATGTTGTGGATAGTTGGCTAAAATAAAAATTCGTTAAATATAATAATTTATCAGAAAAGGCTGTACTGGAAACTTTAGTTCCAGTACAGCCTCTTTTTTTAAACGACATTCACCCAATCCTGTCTGTCTAAGTATACTGTAGTGAGAGTTGAAAGGGGGAGAGGTCATTGAGAAATGTTGTGGAACTCCGCAACATCGGGATGAAATATCAGTCCCTCAATGGAGAGATCCCTGCCCTGGAGAATATAAATCTGGAGGTTTATGAAGGGGAGTTTGTTAGCATTGTAGGCCCCAGCGGCTGTGGCAAGTCGACCCTTTTATCGATAGTTTCTGGCTTACTGCCCCCTACCTCGGGTAGTGTTCTTGTAAAGGGCGAGAAGGTAATTGGTCCGTCAAAAAAGATTGGCTATATGCTGCAGAAGGACCATTTATTTGATTGGAGAACGATTTTTCAGAATGTCCTCCTCGGCCTGGAGATTCAAAGAGCGGTTACACGGAAAGCTAAGGAATATGCCCAACGCCTTCTTGAAACCTATGGACTCTCCGAGTTCAGCCACAAATACCCCAGCCAGCTTTCCGGGGGGATGAGACAGCGTGTTGCCCTTATTCGTACCCTTGTCACGAATCCGCAAATACTTCTTTTGGATGAAGCATTTTCAGCGCTGGATTATCAGACCCGTCTCGCCGTGAATGATGATATTTATGAAATCATTAAAAAAGAAAATAAAACAGCCATAATGGTTACACATGATATTGCCGAAAGCATCAGTATGGCCGACCGAGTCATAGTGCTCACCCGCAGGCCAGGGAAGGTAAAGAGCTGCCACAACATAAAAATGAAGATGGATAAACGAACTCCTTTAAGCTCAAGAAAGGTGCCGGAGTTCCAGACATATTTTGAGCAAATATGGAAGGAGCTGGACGTTCATGTATAAGCACCGCCAGAATTATGCTGATGTTTCACATCCTCTAACGTCTTCACCTGAACATCGGGATTTCCTAAGACGTGTCCGGCGTCAAAAAATCATGATTAGGTTTACACAAATTATTATTTTGATTCTAGCTTTTGGCTTATGGGAGATTTGTGCGGCTTTAAAGATCGTGGATCCATTTATCACCAGCCAGCCTTCGCGGGTTTTCAATACTATACTTATTCTCCATCAACAAGGAGTGCTTGTTGAACACATTGCGGTTACCTGCCTAGAAACCATTATTGGTTTTGTTCTCGGAACTATTTTGGGGACAATACTTGCCATCGTGTTATGGTGGTCAGAATTCATCTCCAAGGTTTCAGAACCATATCTAGTCATTTTAAACAGCCTGCCCAAAATAGCATTAGGCCCTATTTTTATCGTCTGGATCGGAGCAGGACCTGCTGCCATAATTGTGATGACCCTGGCCATTTCCCTAATAGTAACTATCCTTGAGGTACTGAATGGCTTTTTAGCTATCGATAAGGAAAAGATCAAGCTTGTACAGACCTTTGGGGGAACTAAGCTGCAGATTATGTCCAAAGTTATTCTGCCTGCGTCTCTGCCCACTATCATCAATGCCCTGAAAATCAATGTCGGGTTATCCTGGGTCGGAGTAATTGTCGGTGAGTTTTTAGTTTCCAAAGCTGGGTTAGGCTATTTAATCGTCTATGGAGGGCAAGTCTTTAAGTTGGATTTGGTAATGACCAGTGTATTAATCCTCGGTGTTGCCGCGGCATTAATGTATCAGGGGGTGGTTTATCTTGAAAAACTACTTGTAAAAAGTCATGAGTAAACTTAAAAAAATCAAACAAACATGTTAACAGAAAAAGGGAGGGTATATATGAAAAGGAATTGGTTTTTCTCCTTACTTATCTTCATGGTCCTAGGCATCTTTTTAGGGATAAGCGGGTGCAGCAATCAAAGCACCCAACAACAGTTGACAAAAATTGAGCTTTCTGAAGTCACGCATTCACTTTTTTATGCGCCTCAATACGTTGCTTTAAGCCAGGGGTTCTTTGAGGAAGAAGGACTGGAGATTGAACTATCAAATGGTCAGGGTGCAGATAAGGTCATGACTGCGGTACTTACAGGGCAAGCCGATATTGGATTTGCCGGACCGGAAGCCAGTGTGTATGTCTTTAACGAAGGAAAAGAGGATAACAGCATAGTTTTTGCCCAACTGACCAATGGTGATGGAACCTTTTTAATGGGCAGGGAGCCTGACCCGGATTTCAAATGGAGCAAGCTTAAGGGCAAGACTGTTATTGGTGGGCGAAAAGGCGGAATGCCCGAAATAATACTTCAGTATGTATTGCGCAATAATGGCTTAGAGCCCGGAAAAGATGTAATGATTGATACTACAATGCAATTTGCAGCCATGACTGGAGCCTTCCTGGGAGGGCAGGGAGATTATATCATCGTATTTGAACCGACAGCCACACAGATGGAGAAAGAAGGGAAAGCCTATATCTTAGCTTCTCTCGGGAAATCCAGCGGAGAAGTGCCTTATACAGCCTATTTTGCTCGCAAGAGCTATATTGAGCAAAATCCGGAAGTCATTCAGAAGTTTACAAACGCTATCTATAAAGGACAGCGCTGGGTGGATGCTCATACACCTGAACAAATCGCCCAAGTCATTAAACCACATTTTCCTGATGCTGACGATGAAATTTTAACTACTGTTATAAAAAGATATAAAGAGCAAAACACTTGGAAGAAGGACCCGATTCTCTTAGAGAAAGACCTTTCCGTTTTGCAGAAGGCCCTTCAAGATGCCGGTGAACTTCAAAAGATGGCTCCGTATTCAAAGATTGTAACAACTAAATTCGCTGAAACTGCGATCAAGAATATAAAATAACTGAAAATAGAGATATGACCGCCGGTTAAGGACCAAAAATCCATTTGTGCCGAAGGCAGAAAGCCGACTGAGGTGAGTTTTATTTCTCATCTTGGTCGGCTTATTTGATATGCTGTAGATTATGTATTGTCTTTGGTTTTCTTGGTAGTGATAAACACCATGAAAATTGCTATACATGTTAATACTAACCCAGGAAAAGCGGCAATTGCCTGGCTTAACCTTAAGATAGAGATATAAGCAATTTCACTACTGGTGCCGTTGGCTTTAGAATACAGTATCACTGAAAAGGTATTCGCCCCGGGTAAAAAGTGAAGTTGATAAGCCATAAAACCTGCAACTAACAAAGGAATCAGAGCAAAAACAAACTTTATTTGCTTAGAGGCTAATTTTGTTTTAAATGGACGGGCAATAAACCAGGTAATTGCGCCAGCCAAAAGGGCGGTACCCCAATAGACCAGACTGTACCATTGAATCCATTGCTGACGGGGCCAAATACTATGAAGGGGCTCAAAATAAGTTATTGGGAATAGAATCGCTAAGGAAACCCCGATAAAAATGGCGTATCCTTGATTAATCCTTGACAGGTGCCATATTTCGCGTGCTGGTGTGCGAAGATTTAATTTTACAGCATTATTAGGACAGTTGCGTACGCAGCGGAGGCAAAGCTTACACGCCTGATTACTGTCAAGGTATGCTGGATATTGTGACATGGGACATCCCTCAATTTTGCCTGAACCCCTGTAACATTCATGAGTAGTGCAGCTGTTAAGGCAAATATTAGGATCGGTTCTCACTTCTACCATTCCGTTAATAGAAGCAGTCCCGATTAATGCACCTAAGGGGCATAAATGACGGCACCATGTGTGTCTGATAAATATTATCCCTGTAACAGTTCCTGCTAACATGATAGTCAGTAACCATATACCGGTATAAGAATAATTCTGTCGCATGTTTAGTATTGCTTCGATCCAAAAAACGAATAGAAATAAAAAGGTGCTTATCAGGTAATCATACTTTTTTACTATAGTAGGAACAGGTAAGTCTACTCGAATTATTTTTCGAGCCAATTCCATAGAATAAGAAACAGGACAAATGCCGCACCAAAGTCGTCCCAGACCAAAAGCGCTGGTGACAATTAAAGGCCACCATATTCCCCAAATTAATATTGAACCGTAAGCAGTAACTTGGTTTTTGGGTAATAGAAGAAGCATTATGATTAAAAATATCAGCACACCAAAGGATATTCGCTGAAAAGATAAGGGGAAAGTTCCTCTCTTGACAATTTTGTATAACCAGTTCCAAGATAAAAGATTATAAGTGAAACCTGGCTTGTAAGAAGTAGGTCCAAAGAAAAGGTGTTCTAGATAAATGGTTTCCCCATCAGCCAGAAAGAAAGACCTTTCAATAATTTGAACTAATTCTGCCACATTTCCCCGAGTGTAGTTATGATTTAACAGCAGCTTAAGACATTCTTGACTTAACTTAGGAACTTTTCTCTGGTACTGCCGGGCCAACTTCTCCAAAAGCTTGTCGATTATAATGGGAATGTCTTTTTTGCGCTCTCGGAGTGGAGGCACCCGGATTGTTTTATTAAAACAGTCCTTCAGTTGAGGATTGAGCTGAACAGATAATGTTTGCGGATCAGCCACAACACTACCAATAACGCAGCAGGGGAGTTCCGGCCCCTGTAATAGACGGGTCAGCTTTAACTGAGCGGCAGGAGAAATCAGGTTAATGTTGCGAATAAATAGAGTTCCACCTCTTGCTATATCCAGAAGACAGTTTACCTGAGAGAGTCGTGCAGTATCTTCTTGGAGTTCAAATATAGAATCGCCCCACTCCTGATCTAAGTGTCTCCCATCCATAACAATAAATGGCGACTCAACTCCAAAATGTTTTTTATGAAAAAACCATGAGGTCAACAGTTTTCCAGAACCAGGTTCCCCAATGAGAAGAGTCGGTCCGGCTCTACTTGCCATATGTTCAAGGTTTATTTCCAAGAGTTTATGGCTGCCCGCACTTCCCCAAAATTCATAAGACCTATATTTTCGTTGGTTTAACGGTAGGGTTGAACGTAAAAAATTGTTATGTTCTGCCTCCATCATACTGGTGTTGGACCAATGCACACGCTGGGATAGCTTTCTAAAGAAAACAGCATGCAGTCTCGGCCAGCGTACCAGCATAAAAGCAAAACGCTTACGTTTTAATAATAGTAAACGGCAGTCTTCTAAGCAACGGACACTTGCTGAACACGGTTTGCCTACGAATAAATCTATTTCACCAAATGCATCACCAGGTTCAAATGGATTCAGCTGAATCGGCTTATGCCCTTTTCGGTTTATAAAAACTTCAGCTTTGCCCTCTACCAAGACAAAAAAACCTCGGCAATTCTCTCCTTCTTTAATGATGAACGAACCCTTAGAATATTCCTGCCACTCAAATTCATCTGCCAGTTCGTTTAATTCTTTGAAGTTAAGTTCAGATAACAAATCAACTTTGCTTAACAAATTTAATTTATCAGGCATACTTAGCAGAACCCCTTTTGTCTAAGACCTGTTGATTAACTCATTATATCGCCTTATAATTTAGTGTAGTAAATACATAATATCAAATTTTCAGTAAGCTGCCCATTGAATGTGAGTGAAAAAGCGCAGTTAAGGGAAAACCGCTGCGCCGTTTAGAATATCCCATGATAGGTTGGATGATAGAATATGCAGATTGGCAACGATGGTGAAAATTATAAAAACCTGCTATGTACCTAAAATTAGGGGCAGGTTTTTATATTAAGACAATTTTTCTAACTCGTTTCTTCTTCTTCAATAAAATAAAGCCGGTCGGTCATATTAAGCTTAATACCTAACTGCTTACATGCTTCAAGAAATAAATGATAAGTTTCTTCCCTGGCAACAAATAATGTTGATGGTTTCAGACCTGTTTTTTCGATGTATTTTGTCAGTAACTCTATGCATTTGTACCCTTCTGTTCTGATGTCCTGCAGGATGTCATATCCAATAATTGATCCGTTAGTACGGCAAACGATAATACAGGCTTTTGGATAATATGGCCGTTCCATTTCCGTTACCGCAGCAGGCAGAAAAAAAGTGTCAGCTTCCAGCAGCATATTCTGGTGTGGCGTAATGGAATTCATTTTTCGTAACAGAATCTCATTTTCTATTGTGAAAGAAGCATATTTTTGTCTGGGAGGGGTGACAGATAGGTAGTGGTCTTCCCAAATGTATTCTCCGTAGGTGACTGTTCTTGGCGTTCTTACAAAGAACTTATCTGGGGCCTGTTGCTGCAGTAACATCGGGTCTTCTGCGCATCTCATAGATACTTGCAGAGCCTGCTGCAGGATATGGGTTAAAAATCGTATCTGACTGGAGTTTAAGAACCAAGGGAACATACCCGGTTCATAAATTCTAAAAAGAGGCCATTCATTGCGACCTTGGAACTTTAAGCCAAGTTCTTTGATAACTTTCAAGTCTTCCGGGTCAAGCGTTTCCCTGTCCTCAAAGGAACACATAAGACAATGCTGGGTATACCTTCTATCTGTTCTTCTTGGATAAAGACTTTCTGAAAGGATCTCAAAATATCCTTTTAAGCCCTCCGAACCAAGATAGGCTGCAATTGCATAATGTTCCCCGTTGTTACCAATTATACAGCAATAACCAGTTTCGCCGGTTTCCGGGTCAACAACGCCAAAAATATCAGTATCGTGCATCCACTTCCAGCATTTTTCATTTTTGAAATCTACAGCAGCTTCGTATAATTGTAGTAATTCTTCGGTGGTTGGTTGTTCGGTTTCTGGCACTAGAATACCCCCATAATTAAAGCTGTGTATGTAACCGTTACCCAAAGATATTTTTATATCAGAAATTACTTTCCAAAACATCCTTGAACAAAAGTATTAATACCTATTACCATAATTATACCACCAAACGCAGGTTCGTCAATTTATCGCTAATATTAAATGAAAGGGAGTAATTAGTTTGGCTATTTATGAATTCGAAGGAAAACGCCCGGTAATCCATCATACAACTTTCGTCCATCCTGAGGCTACAATAATTGGGGACGTAATTATAGGTGCCAACTGCTATATCGGACCCGGAGCACGATTAAGGGGAGATTGGGGAACGATTAAAATCGCTGATGGGTCCAATGTTCAAGAAAACTGCGTAATCCACGTTGCACCAGACAAAGAGGCGGTTTTGGGCATTGACAGCCATATTGGCCACGGGGCCGTTCTTCACGGCCCTACCTTGGAAGAACATGTAGTTGTGGGTATCAACGCAGTTGTTCTTGACGGTGCTGTCATTGGAGCGGGTTCTTGCTTGGGAGCAGGGACAGTGGTAGTTGCCAATACTAAAATTCCCCCTAAAAGCCTGGTCATGGGTGTACCAGGCAAGATAATATCGGCGGTTTCCGACCAGTTGTATGAAAGTCTGAGATGGGGAACAGATCTCTACCAAACCCTGCCTAAACGATGTTTTAACACTCTAAAAGAGATATCGGGCAAATAATTTTGGATGTTGAACCGGATGCTGTCATTTAATAAAAGAAGTTCAGCACCCTCTTAAGATGCATAAATATGGTGGTAGGTACAAAATGTAGTGTTGAGAGGTGAAGATCCTAAGATGGCTTATTTGCTGCAACCGTTAAAAACAGGAAAACTTTTATTACATAATCGCCTGGTTATGCCGCCTATGGCGACAGCAAAATCCAGCCCAGATGGCAAAGTCAGCGCGGAACTCCTTGATTATTACTCTGAAAAGTCCAATGGCAACTATATCTCGCTTGTAATAATTGAACATAGTTTCATTGAACAAGTTGGAAAAGCCAGTAACCAGCAGCTATCCGCTGCAGACGATAAAATGGTTGATGGCTTACGAAAGTTAGCAAAAGTTATTCAAGCTAATGGGTCAAAGACTATCATGCAGCTTAACCACGCTGGAAGTGCAGCCAGTGAGGAGGTTACAGGATTTACTCCTGTCGGTCCTTCTCCAGTTCAACACCCGCGAATGGGAAATGTGCCCAGGGAACTCACTAGTCAGGAAATCAGTCAAGTTGTTCATGCGTTTCATAATGCTGCCCGACGGACAAAGGAAGCTGGTTTCGATGGAGTGGAAATACATTCAGCTCATGGTTATCTTCTTAATCAATTTTTCTCTCCGTTAACTAATAAGCGTTCTGATACTTTTGGAGGAAATGTCCTCAATCGGATTCGCATTCACCTTAAGGTAATTGAAGCCGTACGTGCAGCGGTAGGAGAAGATTTCCCTGTTTTTTTAAGGTTAGGAGCCTCAGATTTCATGGATGGGGGAACTAAAATTGAGGACAGTCAAATTGCTGCTCAGGAATTTGCCAAAGCCGGGGTAGATGTACTAGATATTTCTGGTGGTCTCTCAGGTTACAACGTTCCAGGTCTTAGCGGACAAGGGTACTTTGCACCCTTAACGGAGGCTATTAAGAAAGTTGTTTCCATTCCGGTAATTCTCACCGGGGGGATTACCGAAGTGAAAGCTGCTGAAAAGTTACTGGAAGAAGAAAAAGCCGATCTGATTGGTGTAGGCAGGGCCATACTTAAGGATTCAAAATGGGCAGAACAGGCTATTATGAGTTTGAGTTAGTAAGTATTTTTTTAAGGGGGATATCGTAGTTATGAGCTTTTAAAAGCGACTTGGGAATACCTGGAGATTATATGGTTTACAGTTCGGGAGTCTTTGGCTATAAAGCTGGAGAGCTGACGAACCCTGCACCAAGAAAAGAAAATATGGTAAATTTTATTTGAAAATACGGTAGATTGGCAAAACTATGTAGTGCATGGCATAGTTTTAAATGCGAGTATTGTTTATGTTTAAGAAAGGCGGGAAACTCGCCTTTCTTAAATGTTTGGGAAATTTTCATAATAACTTTAGGCAGGGGCCGTGACCGGGTGCGACAAACCGGGGATTTAATCTGCCTAAAGTCTGCTGTAATTTTGTCCTTTGGTCAGGGTCCGGTACCTGTTCTGCACGGATATTATTTATTTCTGTTTGCCAAATAGACTCGACCACTGTACCGTCTGCTTCCCCGAAACGAATCATTAGGTCACTGCTAAAAAAGATTCCACGTTGGCTTTCCTTCGCCAATAAACCTTCCCAGAGATGCATTTCCGAAGGATAGCTAAAGAATTCCAAGGTAAAATCCTTCGCATTAAGCTCTTCACCAGGTTTTTTTATAATAACTTCATTCGTAAGACCAAAGCCGCCCAGTTGCCTTGCCGTAACCTCGGAACACACTGGCTTGGCTTCAGGAAAATGGTCCAGTATGTGAGTCAGTCCGCCGCACTCATCCGCCTCAAAGTGTGAAATGAAAATATACTTTAAGACTTTGTCCTTAAGCTCCGCTTTCAGTCTTGGGACCAGGGCTGTTGCCTGCTGAATATTACCTGTGTGAACTAGCAGTGGTTCATCAGCAGATAACAAATATTGATGGAAGGAAAGGTCAATTAGGGGAACATGGCTACTAAATTGAAATAAGTCTTGATAGATAGTTGGCATATAGTCATCTCCTATAATTATTGGATGCCAGGTTTTCAGTATGGGTGTATTTTTGCCATAATATTGGGGGATTATTAATTTGAAAATGTCAAATTTTAAATTGAGGAGGCATCGATAATGATTCCAGAAAAAATGTTAGAAGTTTTAAAGCATGAGGGTGTAGTTGCTATCGCTACCCAGGGGCCTGTGGGACCGCATCTAGTTAATACATGGAATACTTACATCCTGATTACTGCTGATGGACGTTTATTAATCCCTGCCGGATTTATGCAGGAAACCGAAGCTAATGTGGCAAAAAATAATAAGGTACTGATTACTTTAGGAAGCCGGGAAGTAGAAGGCAATCACGGTCCGGGAACAGGCTTCTTGATTGAGGGTACCGCAGCATTTATCACATCCGGGCCGGATTTTGAAATTATTAAAGGGAAGTTTGAATGGGCCAGGGCAGCATTGGCAGTTACAATATCTTCTGCTACCCAGACATTATAACACGACTTGATATTTATGGTCTTTTAAAAAGGTGAGGAGAAATGATGAAAAATTTCAATTATTCAATTCCAACTAAGATATTTTTCGGAAAAGATCAAATAGACGTTTTGGCAAGTCAAATCATGCAGTATGGTTCCAAAGTATTGCTTGTTTACGGCGGTGGCAGCATAAAAAGGATTGGGCTATATGATAAAGTCGTGAAAATTCTCCAAAATAACGGCATAACCTTTTGGGAACTTTCTGATGTACAGCCGAACCCCAGAATTACCAGTGTAAGAAAAGGCGTTAATATTTGTAAGGAAAACCAGGTCGATCTGGTGCTGGCTGTTGGTGGCGGAAGTTCAATAGATTGTGCTAAGGTCATAGCTGCCGGATATTATTACGATGGTGATGCTTGGGATCTCGTAGTCGATCCTGCGAAAATTCAAAAGGTTTTACCAATAGCATCTATTTTGACACTTGCAGCCACCGGTTCAGAAATGGATTTCTTTGCAGTCATCACAAACACAGATACAAACGAAAAACTAGGAACAGGTCATCCTGATTTTAATCCTAAATTTTCGATTTTAGATCCTACATATTCATTTTCGGTACCAGCAATTCATACCGCAGCCGGTACAGTTGATATAATGAGTCATATATTCGAAGTATATTTTGAAAAAACTGAAGGTGCTTATCTACAAAACCGAATGGCCGAGGCGCTCTTAAAAACCTGCATTAAGTACGGAAAAATAGCAATAGAAGAACCCGAAAATTATGAAGCGAGGGCAAACTTAATGTGGGCCTCAAGTCTGGCCATTAACGGCTTGTTGGGGTACGGGAAAAAATCCGTCTGGAGTGTTCATCCGATGGAACACGAATTAAGTGCATTCTATGACATTATCCACGGGGTTGGGCTTGCCATTCTGACACCTCATTGGATGGAATATGTTCTTAATGATACTACCGTAGATAATTTTGTACAGTATGGGGTCAATGTTTGGGGTATTGGTGACACTGAAGACAAATACCAAATAGCTCGTCAGGCAATCCAAAAAACAAAAGAATATTTTGCTTCTCTTGGGCTCCCTGCGACATTAAGGGAAGTCGGGATAAATGAAGATAAACTTGAAATTATGGCGAAACAGGCAACCCGAAATGGTAAAGTGGGAAATTTTATGCCGCTTGATTCCGAAGATATTTTAAATATATTTAATGCGTCTCTGTAGATTCGGGACAAAGCTTGATCCGAGTGGCTGAATGAAGGCGAGTAAGAAGTGCCATGATCAGGATTAATCATATTTGTCCGTTCAAACAACAATGGATGTATTGGCCATAGGGTATGTATTGACAAAAACAGAAAAAACTGCCATAATAAAACAGTCGCTACAATCAATGAGGAAATAAATTAATGCTCCTGTTGCTCAGACGGGGGCATTTTATTTTTTTTGGAAAGGAGGAAACATGTTAAATACTATTACCGATTTATTAATCATCTTCTCATTAAATGTCTTTAGCACTTGTCTGGGAAATCTAAAAACGGCTTTCTTAGCGCAGAAGGCAATTAAGCCTGTTTATGTAACTACTTTTATAGATGCCATTGTATTTGTTTATGCTTTTAAGCTGATTACCAGTTCTTCCGGATACGGATATATATTGTCCTTTGCTTTGGGCAAAATATTTGGAGTCTTTTTAGCAAATAAAATTGAAAAGAAACTGGCATTAGGCCTGGTTGAAATAGATGTTTACAAACATCCCGGTGCAGGCAAGATTTTGGCAGACAATTTACGGGATCAGGGATACTCTGTAACCACCACGGTTGGCTATGGGGTAGAGGGTAAGGAACGACTGATTCTAAAAATTATCCTGCCCCGCAAACAATTTACTGATTTTCATGGGTTAATGGAGCAGTATGGCAAAGTGAATATGTCCGTAAAGTCTATAACCAAGGCCTACGGAAAAGTAGGCGGTATCAATATGATCAGAGAATAAAGAAATTACCGAATGATAAAATTCTGGTTGCTTATGATAATTCTGACCTGGTAAGTGGGCGAAAAGTGGATTACGTAAATCCTGTAGCTTAAGCTGCAGGATTATTTTTTTTAGTATTGGAATCTAGCGGTTTAGATATTGGTGAGTGACGGTTCACTGGTCATTAAATAAAATTTAATTACCGATTAGGAAGAACTCACGGGTCAATTCAACCTAAGATGAAGAGATAAAAACATTCGAAACCATATTTATCCAAAGAGCCTACAGTTTTGTTTATTAACGGAAAATACGTGTCTATAAGTTTTTGTTATACCTACAATTATATAAAAGCAAGGATCTTTGTAATCATCAAACAAAATTTAGAAAGGTGGCGTTTGTCTAAATGAAGAGAAGATCACTGTTAAACAAGTATCTGGTGGCTCTATTAGGTGTGATTATGGTTTTCGTTCTCGCTGGCTGCGGTGGTGGCGCGAAAACTGATACCTCAGGGGGTAACCCCATTGTTATCGGTGCTCCACTGCCTACAGGTTTCCTGTATGGCTGGGATGCTGAAAGGGCAATGACCCTTGCCGTTGAAGAAATAAATGCCAAGGGTGGGGTTAATGTAGGCGGCGAAAAGCGTCCACTTAAACTTGAAGTAGTGGATACACGTGACCTGGAGCCCTCTGTACCCGTCAGTGATGCGCTGTTGGGGGTAGAGAAACTTATTTTAGAGAAGAAGGCTGATTTCATCGTCGGTGGTCCGGCCCGTTCCGAAGCTGCCCTGGCAGCCATGGATCTGGTATCAAATCATAAAAAAGTTTTTATTGCTACCACAGGTTTTCTTTCTCCGAAATTTGAAGAACAATTGGGCAAAAATTACGAAAAATACAAGACCAGCTTCCGTATAACAGGCACCTCCAAGACAATGGTTGGTGAAATGCTGGCTACATTTGCTTATTTACAACAACAGCATGGCTTCAAGAAAGCTGCGGTAATGGTTCAGGACGTTGCTCATGCCCGTGCAGGGGGCGAGATTATGGCTAAACAGCTTAAGGCTAAAGGATGGGACGTCATGGATATGCAGATTTATCCCACCGGTACCGGAGATTATTCTTCAGGACTGTTAAAAGCGAAGGAATTTGGTGCACAAGTGATCTTTATTTGGATGGATATGCCTGAAAGTTCTATTCTGTTAAAACAATATAAGGATATGCAGCTGCCGGCCCTTCCGTATGGTTTTATTGAGGCGGCTGAACAGCCAGGGTTCTTTGATGCAACACAGGGCAAAGGTGAATATACCATGGTTCACCTGGTAAATGCCGGCAATGCTCCGGCAGAGGTTACTCCTTTAACTATGCAATTTGTGGATGCTTATAAGAAACGCTGGAATATTGAACCCGAAGGTTACGGTACATCTTCAAGTTACCAGGCAGTATATACTCTGGTTGATGCTATTCAACGTGCCGGTACTACCGACACAGAAGCGGTCATTAAAGCTATGGAACAAACTGATCTCGAAGGTGTATACGGAAAAATCAAATTCAACAAACAACACCAGGTAATTGCCAGTATGGACCCTGCTGAAGGTGCAGTACCCCAAGTTATTCAGTGGCAGAAAGGCAAGCGGGTAACCGTGTTCCCTGATAAGATTGCTACTTCGGCTCTGCAGCTTCCGCCCTGGATGAAATAACCGAAGTACCATTGATGACGGGTGGTCGGCCGGAGAAATTCGGCCTGACCGCCTATATTATTACCGCGGTAATATTTCAAACCTTATTCTTTGGGAGAAAGGGGAGACATTAGTGGATTTAATTATTTACGGACTAATAAACAGTGTCAGCCTGGTCCTGAGTTCCATTGGCTTTGCTCTCGCCTACGGTGTTAGCCGTGTTCCTAATTTTGCGCACGGGTCCTTATATGTCTTAACCGGATATATGACTTGGTTGTTTCTAAATCAGTATAAAATGCCTTACATATTTGCCATCCTTCTTTCTTTAGCCATCGCAGGCTTAGTTGGAAGCATTCTTTATCGCTATATTTTGATTAGGGTCAGGGGGATGCCTATTTCTGAGATTATTGCTTCGTTTGGTATTGGGATGGCCATTTTGGAAATGCTTCGCTGGGCAGGATTGCGTGGAGGAACCTATATGCTCCCGCCTTTTATCAGAGGATCAATTGACGTAGCTGCTGTGCCTGTCGATTATCAGCGGATCATAATTTTAATTGCCGGAGCTGCCGTGGTCGGGTTTTTGTGGGTATTTACCCACTACACCAAGACAGGACTGTCTTTACGTGGGATTGCCCAAAATGAGCGGGCCGCATTGACCTTGGGAATCGACTCAGATAAAGCTGCTACAGTTGCTCTAGGCTTTGGGTCGGCCTTGGCAGGTCTTGCTGGGGTGTTAATGTTTCCACTGGGCAACATAACTGTTCAGTCGGGTTATGAGGTGCTGATTTTTGCCATCGCTGTCAGTGTCTGTGGAGGCTTAGGAAGCTGGGGCGGCGCTATATTAGCATCCTTCCTGATAGGATTTGCCCAGATTATCACGGTAACCTACATTGCTTCACACTACCACTTTGTTGTAGCGCTTCTGACCATCGTAATAATCCTTATTCTTAAGCCGTCAGGCCTTTTTGGCAGACAAAAGGAACTCGAAGAGAGGGTGTAATCATAATGCAGGATAAACGTAAAGAAAGGATTGATCGGGGAGTCAAGGTTCGTTCAGATACCATTTATGCAATTTCGTCCATGAAAGAAATTATGTACCTAATAGGACCAAGAATGGGACTGGTTTTGTTTTTATTGGCACTGCCTCTGGTCCTGCCAATATATTGGCAGAAAGTTGTTTCAATTACTGCTGTTTATGCTTTACTTGCAGTTAGTTTTGGTTTTTTATCCAGTTACGTCGGGTTAGTTAACCTGGGAGGAGCTTTATTTGTTGGTGTAGGCGGCTACATCTCAGGGCTATTAAATTCAGCTTATGGCTTACCGCTTTATATTAGTATACCAGCAGCTACATTGTTAGGTGCTTTGTTTTGCACACTGGTACTGCTGCCCTGCCTGCCCTTAAGAGGCATTTACTTTGCCATAGTAAGTTTTGTTTACCCATTGGCTGCAGTACGGATAATATCGGCTACAGGTGCTTTTGGTGGTACTGACGGTATTGCGGGTTTAGATATGATTGGCAGTGGGTATGGTTCTCAGTATTTCATTATTGTTACTCTCTTACTGGTTACCTTTGGTGTGTCACGCCTGGTTAGTGCGGAAGACATTGGGCTAATCTTTCGAGGGGTTAAAGATAATGAACAGGCAATCAAAGCTTCTGGTTTGAATCTGACTATGTACAAAGCAGTGGCTGTGTTCATCGGCGCTTTGATAGGCAGCTTTGCCGGGGCCTGGCTGGCTCACCTTTATGGTTGGGTTGGAATGTCTCTGATGGCTACTGATTTTTCAATTCTTCCTTTGGCCGCAACGGTGGTGGGTGGCACCAGCACCATATATGGGCCCTTGGTGGGAACCCTTTTACTGGTTCCCATTTCAGAAGCGCTGCGTGATTTTGGAACCCTGCGCATTGTCTTTTATTCAGTGGCGATGGTCTTTTTTGTAGTATTCTGGACCGAAGGTTTATTAATCTACATAAAAAGAAAGTATGAACAATTCGAACGCTGGGTGAGGGTGTAGATATGAATAATAAAATTATTTTACGGGTTGAAAACGTAAGTAAGTCCTTTGGCGGAATTAAAGCCGTAAGCGGTGTCAGTTTTGAACTTAACCGCGGGGAAATTATGGGTGTTATTGGACCTAATGGTTCCGGAAAAACAACACTGAATAATTTGATTACCGGATTCATAAAGAAAGATGGAGGTAAAGTATGGTTCAATGGTACAGATATTACTAATTGGCCGGAGCATAAAATTGCCGATGCGGGCTTGACCCGGACTTTTCAAGTAATGAGACCTTACCCAACTTTGCCTGTTTATAAAAATCTGATACCACCCCTTTATTCTGCCCGGGCAAGACGAAGTGTCGGTGGAAAGCAGGGAGATCGGAAGGCAAGAGCCATAGACCTTTTAGAAGAGGTTGGTTTTGAGCGAGATGCCCAGGTACCTTATAAACTGGCTGGATCCCTGCCTTTAGGATACCTAAAGCGTTTAGAGTTATGCCGCTGCCTGGCCCTCAGGCCGGAGCTCATCGTATGTGATGAAATATTTTCAGGACTTAGCGCTTCGGAGATTGCCAGCATGCTGCCATTAATGGAAAAACTGCGTGATCATGGTATTACTCTGATTATGGTAGAGCACCGGCTGCGTGAGTTATTCCGTATTGCTAACAAGGTTATTGTACTTAATTTTGGTGAAAAAATTGCTGAAGATGAACCAAAACATATTTTTTCAAATGAAAAAGTTCACCAGGCTTACTTTGGAGGTGAGGTAACCTATGTCAGTGAAGACAACGGATTATTCGCTTCTGATCAATAACTTAATGCTTTTTTATGAAAATGCACTGGCCATCAACAACATCTCCCTGAAGATTGAAGAAGGCAAAATTACCGGTGTTTTCGGGGCCAATAGTGCAGGCAAATCTTCCCTGATGCATACCATATCGGGAATTATCCTGGATATGGCAAAGAAGGAAAAAATGAAGGGTGGAGAAAGGATTACCTGGTTCGGTGAAATGTTGTTTAAAGGTGAAGATATCATAAATCTGCCTCCTCATAAACGAGCCAGGCTGGGGATTGTACTTTGTCCGGAACGACGCCAGATTTTTTCGGAGAGCAGTGTCCTGGAAAACCTAATGATAGGAAGTTATTTAGCTAATTCATCTCAAACCAAAGAGACCTTGGATTTTGTTTTTGAGCTTTTTCCGGAACTGGTAAAACTCAAGAACCGGGAAGCCGGTTTCTTAAGCGGTGGTGAACAGCAGATGCTGGCCACAGGACGGGCTTTAATGGCTCAGCCTAAACTTTTGCTGCTGGATGAGCCATTATTGGGTTTGGCACCTAGTGTGGAACAAAGGCTGTCACGGGCCATTCAGGACATCAACAAACATACAGGTATTACAATAATAATCAGTGAGCAGTATGCAAGGCCCCTTTTCCCGATTATTGATTATGGTTATCTGCTGGAAAACGGCGGTGTTGTAATGGAAGGCACTTCTAAAGAACTAATGGATAACCCGGATGTTATCGGGGCGTATTTTGGTATTTAGGGGAAAGGCAGGAATTAAGCCTTGGCCCGGGTGTTCCAAATTGTGAGGTGGAAAAATGAAAGGTGTGCAATCAATTGACGAGGAAGTCTTCAGAGGGTTTGATAGGATAACAGAATACAGTCCGGATGCAACAGCTCTTTACTATTTGGGAGAAAAGTTTAGCTACCGACGCGTGCAGGAGCTAATTAACCGGTTTGCCGCAGCTCTTTCTGACCTTGGTGTTAAAAAGAATGACAAGGTAATGATTTACCTTGGTAATTGCCCCCAGTGGATAATTGCGTATTTTGCCATTCAGAAGGCCGGAGGAGTACCTGTGCCTACCTCACCAATCTATACTCCCTATGAAATAGGTTACCAGCTAAATGACTGTCAGGCAGAAACTATCATATGTCACGATACCAATATTGGTTATGTCAGTGAGGTTTTTTCCAGGACCCCTTTAAAGAGGGTCATTGTGACAAATCTTGTAGATATGCTGCCCGACTGGAAAAAGTTCATTGGCTGGGCTTTTGACAGAATTCCGCGAGGCCATGTAGAAAAAGGGGAAGGAGTTTATTTTTTCAAAGAACTAATAAAGAAATACCCGGCAGAACCTCCCCGTATTGAGATAAACCCCCGGGAACACCTGGCATATATTCTATACACCGGAGGTACTACCGGAACCCCGAAGGGAGTCCCGGGAACCCATAGCGGAATGGTTTCATATATAAAAGATTATTATAGTGTTATCGAAGGACATGTATCAGAAGGGAATGACTGCTTCTTACTAATTAACCCTTTATTCCATATTATGGCCAAGGGAATGTTTATGGGAGTTGCTCTGACTCTGGGTAACCCAACCGTTTTAATGCCTGCACCGGTTACTGATGCGGTGCTCGAATCAATTCAACGATATAAGGTAACAACTTTCCTGGGAGTTCCGGCTTTGTACCGAATGATACTGGAGAACGACCGTTTGGATATGTATGATCTCTCTTCCCTAAAGTTTTGCTGGAGTGGTGGTGATGTTCTGCCGGTAGAGACCTTTAAACGATTTAAGAATCTGACGGGGTGTTCCATCTATCAGGTATATGGATCTACAGAGGTCGGGCACTTAAGCCTGAGCCCTATGGAAGCTGAGCCATCACCCAAAAGCCTGGGAATACCCTTTTCCTCAAGAGAGGTCAAAGTGGTTGATCCAGATACAATGGAAGAAGTTCCGACAGGTGAAGCCGGTGAACTCTTTGTTACATCGGAGTTTCTGATGGAATATTGGAACAAACCGGAGGAAACAGCCCATTCTTTTGTAACAATGGAGGGAAAACGGTGGTATAAGATGGGTGATTTTGTCAGGTTAGACCACAATGGTGAACTTCATTATGTTGATCGAAGGGCAGATATTATTAAACATAAGGCCTTCCGGGTTTCAGCTTCTGAAATTGAAGCTGTACTTCAGGACCATGAAGCCGTACTGGAAGCATGTGCAGTGGGTGTCTCTGATGCGAAGGTAGGGGAACGCATTAAGGCAATGGTGGTTCTGAAGAAAGACGCTCGGGGCGTAGGGGCCAATGAACTCATTTCCTTCTGTAAGGAACGAATGGCTGCCTACAAAGTCCCTCAGTATATTGAATTCCGCGACATGCTGCCAAAGTCTAAAGTCGGTAAACTACTGAGGCGGGAAATCCGCGAGGAAGAACGACGGCGTCAGGCACAATAAAATATTTCATATCTATCGAAATACCAATATGAGACTTTGCAGCGCCGTCTTGAGGGAGTATCCCAAAGTTGAAAAACTTATGGGTACTCTTTCTCTGTTTGTTGTGAAATAATTTAAAAAAATACTGCAAACCCAGTTCAATTCTGCTATTGTAATTATGAAGAATAATTGAAAAATTAAAGAATTAGAATTAGTTAAATAAAAGGAAAGTCAGGTGATTTTTAATGTTATGCAGAAAAATTCTAGTTGCTTACGATGAGTCGGAAATGTCTAAGAAATCTCTGGAGAAAGCAGTTGAAATCGCTAAAACTGAGCCTTCAATAGAGATTATTGTACTACATGTAATGAAAACTCCTGCTCCGGAATTTGTCGCACTTGACGCATATCAGGGACTTTACGACCAGGTGCGCCAGTATGGAAAAGATCTTCTAAGAAGTACGGAGTCGATACTAATGTCTTTGCCAAATAAGACCCAATATTGTCAAGAAGAAGGGCCTCCAGCCCATGTGATACTGAATTACGCTAAAGACCACAACTGCGATTTAATCATTATGGGGAGCAGAGGGCTGAGCGGAATTAAGGAATTTCTTGGGAGCGTAAGTCACACAGTTGTTCAAAATTCTTTAGTTCCTGTACTAATTGTTAAGTAGGTTAATTAAGTTTGTTTGCGTAAGCAAACCTTCAACTTTTTTAAAGCTGAAAGGACTTTTATCATAAAATATTTTATTTCTACTGAAATTAGTGCTATACTTTCTTTTATGGTAAAAGTCAGTGAAGAAGAGGGGTATTAAATAATGTTAATTCATGAGCAGGCGAAGATTTACAGAGTTAAACTGCCAATGCCCTTTGAACTAGATCATATTAACTGTTATGCAATTAAAGGGAAGAATGGCTGGTCACTGGTTGACTGCGGATTAAATGATGAACCATCTTTTGTGCTGTGGCAGGAATTTATGAAGGTCAACGGCATAGCGCCTCGGGATATTAATGGAATTTACCTGACTCACTCACATATAGACCATTGTGAGCTGGCTGCCAGGTTACAGCAGCTAACGGGAGCGCAGGTTTATATGAGCGCCTTAGAGGCCGAATCTCAAGAGCGGTTTCGGAATGTAAGCAGAAGCGGTCAATTTTCGGAGTTACTATTAAAAAACGATGTACCTCTGGTGTTGATATCAAAATTGGAGGAGGTTTGGGGTGAAGACTTAATTCCCGAACAGGAAATGCCTGTCTTACTCATTATTGGCCATGGAGACAAGGTTTTACTGGGCGATTTAGAGTATTCGGTAATGCTGACGCCTGGACATGCAGATGGACATTTATGTTTTTACAATGCAAAATTGGGCATCCTCTTTTCAGGTGATAATATACTGCCAGAGATTTCTCCAAATATTAGTTTGTGGCCTTGGAGCAGACCGAATCCTTTAAATGATTACCTGGAATCTCTTGAATTATGCCGTGACCTTTATTGTAATCTGGTTTTACCTGCCCATGGAGAACCATTCTCTAACTTGGCAGAACGCATTTCTGTTTTGGAAGAAACACACAAGGAAAAATTAGATTTAATAAAATCCTTTGTAGTAGAAGAGACAACGGTATATAAGTTAGTGCTGCAAATTTACGGTGATAAATTAGATATGATAAACCTGGGATTGGCAATAGGCGAGGTTTATGCTCATTTAATGTTTTTATGTAATAAAGGGGAAATACAGTTGTCTGAGAAAGAAGGTAAGCAATTTTTCAGATTACCTAAACCATTGGTTTAATCAAGAGCAAATACGCCAATTTAACTAGCTTTTCCCATTTAAATGACTTTTTTGCGAAAATGGGCTTGTTTTTTGACAAATTCATTGATTATTTCCTGCTTTTTATGTATAATCATTTTTGGTGAATTTACATAAGGAAATTGGAGGTTTGTGAAGTGGGAAAAGCTCTGATTATTGGTGCCGGTGGAGTTTCTAATGTTGTGGTACATAAATGCTGCCAGAACCCTGATGTTTTTGAGGAAATTTGTATAGCAAGCAGGACCGTTGAAAAGTGTCAGGCTATTAAAAATAAATTATTCGGAGTTCAGACAAAAATCCGGATTGCTCAGCTGGATGCTGATAATACAGACCAGGTTATTGCTCTTATTGAGGACTTTGAGCCGGATATCGTGATTAATGTAGCTCTTCCTTATCAAGACTTGACAATCATGGATGCCTGTCTTGCAACCGGTGTTAATTATCTTGATACTGCCAATTATGAACCGCCTGATACGGCTAAATTTGAATATAAATGGCAGTGGGCATACCGGGAAAAGTTTGAGGGGGCTGGCATAACAGCACTGTTGGGAAGTGGTTTTGACCCTGGTGTGACCTCCGTCTTTTGTGCATATGCTCAAAAGCATTATTTTGATGAAATTCATTATATTGATATAGTTGATGCCAATGCTGGCGATCACGGATATCCTTTTGCCACCAATTTCAATCCTGAAATTAATATTCGTGAAGTATCAGCTAAGGGTCGTTACTGGGAGGAAGGCGAGTGGATAGAAACCGACCCCCTTTCCCTGAAAAAAGTATATGACCTGCCGCAGATCGGCCCCAAAAACGTGTATCTCATGTATCACGAAGAACTTGAATCTTTGGCTATAAATATCAAAGGTATTAAGCGGATAAGATTCTGGATGACTTTTTCGGATAACTATCTTAACCATTTACGTGTGCTTGAGAACGTTGGGATGACTTCAATCGAGCCAATAGAGTATGAAGGGCAAAAGATAATTCCTTTGCAATTTTTGAAGGCGATTCTACCTGACCCTGCTTCTCTTGGCTCCAGGACAAAAGGCAAGACAAATATAGGTTGCATTATCCAGGGTATTAAAGATGGCAAGCCAAGGACCTATTATATTTACAATGTCTGTGATCATGAAGAGTGTTTCGCCGAAGTCGGTTCACAGGCAGTTTCCTATACTACAGGGGTGCCGGCCATGATAGGAGCTATGTTAATTATGAAGGGCATCTGGCAAAAACCCGGTGTATTTAATGTTGAAGAATTTGACCCGGATCCGTTTATGGAAGCCTTAAAAGAATATGGACTGCCCTGGCACGAGGAATTTTCGCCAACTCTAATCGATTGAGGTATAAATGATGAAAATAAATTTCGGTGGACTACCGACACCCTGTTATATTGTTGATGAAAGACTCCTTGAAAAGAATCTCAAAATCCTAAACTCTGTTCAGGAGCGAACAGGATGTAAGATTCTTCTTGCCCTAAAGGGCTTTTCGATGCATTCAGTTTTTCCTTTGGTGGGCAAATATCTAAAAGGTATTACGGCAAGCTCACTATTTGAGGCCAGACTAGGTTTTGAAAAAATGGGTAAGGAAGTTCACGCTTATGCCCCTGCTTATGTGGAAGAGGATTTTGATGAGCTGCTTACTTACTGTGACCATATTGTTTTTAATTCTTTTGACCAATGGAACAGATTCAAAGACAAAGTTAAGAACGTGAAATCAAAAAATATAGAGTATGGCATTCGCATAAACCCTGAGTACTCTGAAATCAGGACTGATATTTATAATCCCTGTTTCAAGTATTCTAGACTGGGAGTAACATTGTCTAATTTTAGACCTGAAGAACTGGACGGAATACATGGACTGCATTTTCATACAATGTGTGAACAAAATTCCGATACCCTTGAACGTACTATTAAAGTAGTAGATGAGAAATTTGGAGATTTCATTAGTAAAATGAAGTGGCTCAACTTAGGTGGAGGACATCATATCACCAGACCTGATTATGATATCGAAACCCTTGTCCGTTCCATCTTATTTTTGAAGGAGAAGTATTCAATTGATATATATTTGGAACCAGGTGAAGCAATTGCCCTTAATACAGGTTTTCTTGTAGCCAAGGTTCTTGACATTGTTGAGAATGGTATGGAAATTGCGATTTTGGATACTTCAGCAGCATGCCACATGCCTGATGTACTCGAAATGCCCTACAGACCAAATATTATAGATGCCGGAGACCCGGGAGAATATCCATTTACTTACAGGCTCGGCGGTGTAACTTGTCTCGCTGGTGATGTTATTAGTGACTATTCTTTCAAACAGCCTTTAAAACCCGGTGACAGGCTTGTGTTTTGTGATATGGCCCACTACACTATGGTTAAAAATAATACGTTTAATGGAATTAACCTGCCTTCTATCGCAACATACAGTGAAGCCGAAGGCATCAAAATCATCAGACAGTTTGGCTATGAAGATTTTGCAACTCGTTTATCATGATATATGGAGAAAAGATAGTATTGGTATTTCTTTTCTCAAAGAATTTTGGATAACAAAGGCGCGTGTATCTTAAAGTTAAGATGCACGCGCCTTTAACTATCTATGCAGCAAGCTGTTCCTGTTGCTGTTTTTTTCTTCCGTATAAGAAAAAATATAAAAAGCCGCAGGCAAATACTACAATGGCCAAACTTGTAAACATTCCGCGCAATCCTATGACCGGAATTAGAAAGCCCAATAAGTAAGGACCGATTCCCACCCCGCCGTCAATGAAGATGAAGAAGGTAGATGTAGCTAAGCCCATTCTATGGCGCGGAGATACTTTAATTGCAATAGCCTGAGCGCTGGACAGGAAGGTTCCATAGCCAAGGCCTATGACAACTGCGGCTAATAAGAGGAAAAAGCCCTGATGAGCTTGACTGAGTAGGAATAGCCCGATTGAGTACAATATGAAGGAGGGATACATTACAAAATTTTCCCCCTTTTGGTCAAACCAACTTCCGGTAAAAGGTCTGGAAACTAGTATGGAAGCAGCGTAAATAATAAAGAAAAAGCTGCCGGCATGGACTAAGTGAATTTCCCTGGTATAGGAAGTAAGAAAGCTCAGAATACCTGAAAAGGTCAGACCTATAAATACTCCGATGATAGAAATTGGTACTGCTTTAGCTTCAAAGAAATTCTCTGCCTTAAAGCCCTTAAGCTTGATTAGCTGTTCTTCATTTAGTTCTGCTTCAGGAACCTTCAAAAAGAATACAGTTATAAAACTAACTACCAGCAGAATAACAGCAATAACTAATATTAAACTGAAACTTCCCCGGCTATTAAGGAACATTCCTAAAAAGGGGCCTATAGCAGATGCTATAGTGGCGCTCATTGCATAATAACTGGTACCTTCGCCCCGCCGCTCATTTGGAATAATACTAGCAATGATGGTTCCCGTGGCTGTTCCGGCAATGCCGAAGCCTGCCCCATGTAGAAAACGAATAATAAAAAGCAGCATTAAATTATTGACCCCATAGTACAGCAGGGTTGTAATCAAGAAAAAAAATAAACCAATATAAAGAGTTTTTTTTCGTCCTACCCGGTCTATTGCTCTTCCGGCAAAGACACGGGCCACAAGCGTACCTAAAATAAAAATACCGGCAGCAAGTCCGGCTTCGCTGGGCGAAGCTCCTAAATTATCTGATGCATATATTGCAATTGTAACTATCAGTAAATAATACACCAGATAAAGAATAAGGTTGGTCATTGAATCAATCAAGAAATCCTTTGTCCACAATCGGGGTTTAGACATTTTTATATCACCTGTTTGATCAATTTGTCCTGAGGTAAAGTTTTAAGCATCTTAGATAACCATATTCCTTTCGTAAAAAATTGTCAAGCAGCAGGTGTTCATAAATATTCCTGAAAAAAGGTCATGAGAAAAAAGTTATGACATTGACATAGCCTGATATCAGGATTATAATTAATTTACTAGTTTAGTAAATTACTAATTTAGTAAATGGAGAGACCGAACAAAAATATTGGAGGTAATATAGAATGAAAATACCAACTACTTTAAAGCACAAACCGGTTATCGTTTCCGACAATTATGAAAATGTTGACGGTAGATATGCTTATAAAACAGATGCAAAGGGTCTTTCTTTAGGTTTGGCCCAGTGGAATGACCGTGGCAAGGTAGATATCTCAGCAAAAGTATGGAGATATACTGGAGAAAAATGGTCCAGGCAGTCTGAGGAGTTACCCCTTCATCGAGTACTCGACCTGGCAATTCTCGTTTGCAGAACGAAACTGCACTTTCGGGAGGCCTATCGGTACGAGAAATTATACGATACTGAAAAGCCTGTTATAGACAGAGTTGGTTTGCAGGGTGATGCTATGAATGTAGCTGTTTGTGTAGAAAATGAAAAGATTGACGAGGATATAAAACTGTTCACTCAGGCTCTCAGTGATGACGATGAACTTCTTGGTGAACGGTTACGTGTCTTATCAAGTATATTAAAAGATATGGGGTATTGAACGATGGACCGGAAAAAAGAACTTAAGGAACAGTACCGGCGAATGAAACCGCAAATGGGAGTATTTGTTGTTCGTAATGCCTTACGTAATAAGTGTTATATTGAAAGCACAAAGGATTTACGGAGCAAAATAAATGGTACTAGGTTTAAATTGAATGCTGGGGGTCATCCTAACCGGGAATTACAAAAGGATTGGAAAGAGCATGGAGAGGCCCATTTTAAAATTAAGATACTTGAGACCCTGGAATATGACAAGGATGAAACAAAAACAGACTATACGGAAGATTTGGCTTTGCTGCAAATGATTTGGGAAGAGAAACTGGTGAAGGGAAATATGGAGTTCTATAAAAAATGATAAGAGTCTCATTCGGTGTCTCCTGGCAGCTTACTCTATAATAGAAATAGAAAAAAATCTGCCCCTTGCGTAAATTGGCCAAGGGACAGATTTTTTGTCTGCTCAAACATCAGGTCTAACTGCCGCGCAGTCTCAGTCTGCTAATATTTTACCACTGGTGTCCAGGGTGGTTGCATTTACCGTAATATCCTTACCGCTGTTTTGTATAGCCTGCCTGACTTTGTTTACCAAGCTGCCACAGCAGGGCACTGACATTCTCACTATGTTGATACTTTTTATTTGGTTTAGTTTAAACATCTCTGTGAGTTTTTCCGAATAATCCACATTGTCCAGTTTAGGGCAGCCAATGAGAGTAACACGGTCTTTCATAA
Source organism: Thermincola carboxydiphila (assembly GCA_016841045.1). Classification (GTDB taxonomy): domain Bacteria; phylum Bacillota; class Thermincolia; order Thermincolales; family UBA2595; genus JAENZX01. The sequence goes on along the minus strand of JAENZX010000007.1, from coordinate 110,654 downwards.
AATCCTGATGGAAATTGGCATATGCATAGGCTGTGCAGTCAGCAGCGATTAGAAGGTCAGCATCATCCAGAAAAGGGGCATTGACAGGGACCAGCTTAATCTGGCAGGGCCACTGGCCAAGCTGTGATTTTACTTCAACTCCCGTGTGGCATGAACAGTCTTGAGATTTTTCCAAAGCCATGACTGAACTCCCCGGGCAGCCGCACTCCAGTGTTTCAGGTCCGCTTTTGTTAGCCTCCATGCGTTTTTTCACTGCTTCTTCATCAAAGGCTGCCGCTTCTCTTTCAATAATACTTATAGCATCTACCGGGCATTCGGGGAGGCAGTCTCCCAGACCATCACAGTATGAGTCAGATACCAGACGAGCTTTACCGTTGACCAGCTCTAAGGCACCTTCGTGGCAGGCATTAATGCAAAGACCACATCCATTACATCTTTCTTCGTTTATCTCTACAATCTTTCTATTCATTTTCCTTACCTCCTATTTAATTAATTTAAATAAATTATAAACTGGATTTAGAATAAAAACTGTGAAGTTCATCACACTATATATTGACATTAAACCTAAAATTATGGTATATAAAAAATATGAATTAGCACTCAAAGAAGGAGAGTGCTAACAACAAGACTTTGAGTTTTTAGTGGAAGGGGAGTTTAAATTGGCAAAAAAACAATTTAAAGCAGAATCAAAGAGGCTACTGGATCTGATGATTAACTCAATTTATACTCACAAGGAGATTTTTTTAAGGGAGCTTATTTCCAATGCCAGTGATGCAATTGATAAAATCTACTATAGAGCCTTAACAGATGACACTCTTAGCTTTGATAAAAGCAATTATTACATAAAATTAACCGCTGATAAAGAAAATAGATTATTGAAAATTTCCGATACAGGAATTGGAATGACAAAAGAAGAATTGGAAGATAACCTGGGAGTTATTGCAAAAAGTGGGTCACTGGCATTCAAAAAAGAAACCGAACTAAAGGACGGCTATGATATAATCGGACAATTCGGAGTTGGGTTTTATTCTGCCTTTATGGTAGCTGAAGTCGTTACAGTAATCAGCAGGGCCTTGGGGAGCTCGGAGGCTTTTAAGTGGGAGTCCCATGGTGCTGATGGTTATAATATTGAGCCATATGAAAAAGATACGGTAGGTACAGATATTATCCTAAAAATTAAAGAGAATACGGAAGATGAAAAGTTTGACGAGTACTTAGAGGAATTTAGATTACAATCCATTATCAAAAAATATTCCGATTTTATTAGATACCCCATAAAAATGAATGTTACAAGGACAAGGCTTAAGGAAGGCAGCGAAAAAGAATACGAGGAATACACCGAAGAGCAGACTGTCAACAGTATGGTTCCTATCTGGAAAAAAAATAAAAACGAGCTTACTCAGGAGGATTACGAAAACTTTTATTCTGAAAAGCACTACGGCTTTGACAAACCGATAAAGCATATCCACATTAGTGCCGAAGGAACAGTGAGTTATAAGGCTATTTTATTTATTCCGGAAAAAACGCCCTTTGATTTCTATACAAAAGAATATGAAAAAGGCCTGGAACTGTATTCAAATGGCGTTTTAATTATGAATAAGTGTGCTGATCTCTTGCCTGACTATTTTAGTTTCGTGAAAGGTATGGTAGATTCAGAAGATTTGTCTCTTAACATATCCAGAGAGCTGCTTCAGCATGACAGACAGCTAAAATTTATCGCCAAGAATATAAAAACCAAAATAAAAAATGAATTGGAAAACCTGCTGAAAAATGAACGAGATAAGTACGAAGCATTTTATGAATCCTTCGGAAGACAGCTGAAATATGGTATTTACAGTGACTTTGGGACTCACAAGGAGGTTTTACAGGATCTATTAATGTTTAATTCATCAAAAGAGAAGAAGATGGTAACTCTAGATGAGTACGTTTCCAGAATGCCTGAGGAACAAAAATATATTTACTATGCTTCCGGAGAATCTATTGAAAGAATTGAAAAAATGCCCCAGACGGAACTGGTAGCAGATAAGGGATATGAAATACTATACTTTACTGATGATGTTGATGAATTCGCTGTAAAAATGATAAGGACCTATAAAGACAAGGAATTTAAATCTGTATCCAGCGGTGATCTGGGGATAGAGACAGAAGATAACAAAGATTCTTCAGGTACAGATGAAGACAATAAAGAATTGTTTGAATATATGAAGAGTATCTTGTCAGAAAAAGTAAAGGATGTTAAGGCCTCAAAAAGGTTAAAGAATCATCCTGTTTGTCTGTCCAACGAAGGTGAAGTCTCAATAGAGATGGAGAAAATATTAAATAGTCTACCTAATAATCAGAACATAAAAGCAGATAAGGTTTTGGAAATTAACATAAATCACGATGTGTTTAAATCTCTGAAAGAAGCCTATGATAAAGACAAAGATAAGCTTAAGCTATATACAGATTTACTGTATAACCAGGCACTGCTAATAGAAGGATTACAAGTTAGTGATCCAGTGGAATTTACAAATAACATTTGTAAAATGATGATATAAGGTTTGAAAAAAGTTTGTTTTCAGCCCTGATGCCATAATAACTCCGTGATATTTGCTAATACTAGTTATGTAAATAATTATATCGGAAATGGAGGTTACCCAATGGCATTTAACATTACAAACCATGATCATGTTTACAAATTTGCCCTACCACTTCATGATTATCTCAGCCAGAATGGGCATCTTGAAGAGGCCCGGGCTTTAGGTCATTTAGTTGACTCCTGTTTTCCCAATGACGGAGAGGCCTTGGAGGCGCACCGCAAGGCTTATAGAGAAATCAAAGAAACTGTTCATGACCTGCCGCCACAATACCAGCAAGCTTTAGAGGCTGCCTTGGATGTTTTGGACACAAAAGTTAAATAACCAATAAATAAAGCGAACAGTCACTACTGAAAGGTAGTCTTGTTCGCTTTTTTAATTACTTATGCCGTTTTCCCTTTACCAAGATTTCATAATTGCCTGAACCAACAGAGACATGCCTGCTACTGCAAACCAGCAGCATAGTCCTAGAAAAATGGGTTTAGAGCCATTGGCTATAAGCTTTTTAAGATGGGTATTCATACCTATAGCTGCCATAGCCATAATAATCATAAACTTTCCAATTGCAACTAATATGAACGGAAATGGTGCAGGAATATAAATAAAAGTGTTGATTATTGCTACTATAATAAATCCCATTACAAACCATGGGAATACCTTTGAAAACCTGAAATTAGTTCCGGTGCTCGTCTTGTTACTGTTCCTGGCAGTATATACTGCCAGGACGAGGGTAATAGGCACAATCATCAAGGTTCTTGTAAGTTTGACAATTGTCGCAAAAGTGAGGGCAGTATTGTTTCCAGCGGCTGAACTCCATGAGGCACCTGCTGCAACAACTGATGAGGTATCATTTATTGCTGTTCCTGCCCAAATTCCAAAGCCTATATCACTCATTCCGAAAATATGGCCTAAAGCCGGAAAAATAAATACAGCTAAAATGTTAAATACAAAAATGGTTGAAATAGCATGGGCAACATCTTCGTCTTCTGCTTGTATTACAGGTGCTGTCGCAGCTATTGCCGAACCTCCGCAAATGGAGGTGCCAACTCCAATCAATGTCACCATTTTCCCGCGAAGCCTCAAGGCCTTTCCTACGAAAAATGCTGTCAGAAATGAAGCTGATAGAGTAAACAGCATCACAAACAGTGACTGACCGCCAACTTTGATAACATTAAACAAATTCATTTCAAAACCAAGCAGTATAATTGAATATTGCAGTATTTTTTTTGAGGTATAATGTATTCCATTATTAAACGGTGAAGGTATTCTAATCAGGTTGTTTAAAATCATTCCGAGTAATATCCCGAAAATCGGGCCTCCAACAATTGGAAAGATATTTCCTAACAGCCATGCTAAAGCCGCTAATAGAAGGCAAAGAATTATTCCGGGAGCTATCTTTTTAATTTGTACCATTATGTTGTTATCCCCTTAGTTTTGGATATTTCTCTTTTATTGCTTGATTTATCTTCTTAGCGGCGGTTAACTATCACTTTGCAGTATCAGTTTACAGTATCGCTTTGAAGGAATGCCTGATGACATCTCCGCGACTAATTATTCCAACAAGAGTCCCGTTGCGCTCAACCGGTAATTTTTTTATTTGCCTTTTGCCTAAAAGGGCAGCAATATTCTCAATTTCTTCGTCCCACGGAACTTTAGTGACTTTTCTTTTCGCTATATCCATAACGTTTAAACCCAGCAATCCTCGTGCTCTTTCCTCAAATTCATCATCATCACCTTTTATAACGGTAAGGAAGTAGAAAGAATCAACTACTATGTTTTCGTGCTTTCCGATATACCGCATTATATCCCCGTCGCTAACATAAGCAACAACTTGGTTTTTTTCGTTGACAACAGGAAGTCCGCTTATACGATGGTCAATAAATTCTTTGATAACAGAACGAACTGTGTCATTTTCATTAACTTTATACACTTGGCTGATCATAATTTCATGAGCTTTCATAATCATCCTCCTAACCGAATATCTGCCTCTGGTTTAATTGCATAATAGCGGGAGTGTTAATTGTATTATACAACTCTTACAGAAAAATGGGCAATCTAGACAAGTTTGCATGAGAAAAAATCTTATAAATCTATTGACTATTACGCAGCGTAAAGGTTTATAGTAATCTCATGAGGAGGTACACCTATGGAATATACAGTGCAAAAACTTAGTAAAATTGCCGGTATAAGTAGCAGAACGCTGAGATATTATGATGAAATCGGGATTCTCAAGCCAGCCAGAATCAATCCTTCAGGATATCGTATTTATGGCCAATCAGAGGTTGACATGTTACAGCAAATACTTTTTTATAGGGAGTTGGGCGTGAGTCTGGAAAAAATAAAGGAGATTATAACTGCGCCGTCTTTTGATGTCATTAGTGCATTGAGGAATCATCGCGAAAATCTTCTTGAAAAAAGAGATCAATTAGACAGGTTAATTGCTAATGTTAATAAAACCATAGCGTTTAAAGAGAGGAGAACTACAATGACTGATAAAGAAAAGTTCGAAGGTTTTAAACAAAAGCTAGTTGATGATAATGAAAGAAAATATGGCCGGGAAGTTAGGGGAAAATATGGAGAAGAGGCTGTTAATAAATCCAATGAAAAAGTTATGGGTATGTCGCAGGAACAATATGACGAGGTTACGAGGCTTGCTGCCAAGATTAAGGAAACGCTGCATGAGGCCTTCAAAACCGGTGAACCTGCCGGTGAATTGGCACAAAAAGCTGCAGATTTACATCGTCAGTGGCTGTGCTATTTTTGGGATAGTTATACCAAAGAAGCGCATGCAGGTGTTGCTCAGATGTATGTAGATGATGAGAGATTCACAGCCTACTATGACGAAAAACAACCTGGCACAGCAGCATTTTTAAGAGAAGCTATTCTCATCTATACCGGAACTAGAACTAAATAAGTTTATTGTTTAGGTTTGTATATTTGAGTAGGGGCAAGGACCATAGTGCCCCTGCTTTTTCTATGTCATCATTGTCCCGGAACACATATTATAATAAAAAGAGTGTTGGGGGGAATGAATACAATGGCATTTGCGTTTATACAAAGAGGAGGTTTACTAACAGTATTAAGCACAGATAAAAGTTTTTATAGCAGGGGGGAACCTGTTCGCATATCACTGTTTAAACTTAATATATCTCCATCTCCCATAACTTTTACATATCCTACTTCACAACGATACGATTTTATTGTTACCGATTTCTCAGGAGAAGTTTGGAGATGGTCTGCAGACAGGGTTTTTGTTCCCGTAGTGGACACCATTACTCTGTATCCCGGCCAGTCACGTTCTTATGTGGAAACGTGGCCCCAGGAAAATTCGGAAGGAAGCAGGGTTCAACCTGGTATGTACAGGGTATATGGCTTGAATACTTCTACCCAAACAAATGCTTTCCCTGGACCGTCTGTTGTTATTTCCGTCGCAGGTTGACAACCCTAAAATATTTCAATACAATAAATCAGCGGAGGTGTACCTTTTGGAATTTTTATTGGCTGTTCAATTTTTAACAATGATACCAATAACTGTTCGCGGTAAAGTTGATGAATTAAATCTTGCGCGATCTATGGCATGGTTTCCCTTAGTCGGTCTTATTCTTGGGGTATTAGCTGCGTTGATTTATTCAATTATTTCTATGGTTCTTCCTCGACCTGTATGTGATTTATTTATTGTTCTTTTTATGGTAATGGTTACGGGTAATATGCATGGTGATGGTTTGATGGATACTGTAGACGGAATCTTCAGCGGAAGGCCCAGGGAGAAAATACTGGATATCATGAAGGACAGCCGGGTAGGTTCTCATGGTGTCGCTGCAGGGGTATTTGACATTCTGGCAAGATTTGTAATGCTTATGCAATTGCCTGAATCAGTTAAAATAGTCACTTTAATACTAATCCCGGTTTTGGGGCGGTGGGCTCAGGTATTTGGAGCTGCAGTTTATCCTTATGCACGCAAAGAGGGAGGAACTGGAGGCTTTGCAGACAAAGTCGGTCGGCGGGAGTTGTTTTGGGCATCGGCTACCGTTTTGGGTACCGTAACTGCTGCTTCAGTGGGCTTTAATAGTTCTCCAGGATTAAGTATTTTGGAGTGGCTGAATGTTATTCTGGGTACTCTGGCGGCGATTATCTTAATAGGACGTTACATTGCCCGTAAAATAGGAGGCTTAACCGGGGATACATACGGGGCTATGACTGAGATGGCTGAAATAATTGCCCTGGTCATGATACTCATAGTACTGGGAAGTTAAGACATTAAACAAAATAAAGTGACCTATGCGGCAGTAGATTAGTATAAGTTTTATATATTTGATAAATACTAATCGTACAATAACCAGAATGGGAGAGTATCACTTTGAATCTGCCGCATTTTAAACGTGTTCCTGAACATATAGGAATTATTCCAGATGGAAACAGAAGGTGGGCTGAGGGAAAAGGTATGACCCGTGACCGTGGCTATGAGTTTGGAATAGCTCCTGGCATGCAATTATACCACCTTTGCCTTGCATTAGGTGTCAAGGAATTGACCTTTTACGGTTTTACTCAGGATAACACCAAGAGGCCTGAACCCCAGAAGGATGCCTTTAAAAAAGCATGTATTGACGCTGTTAGAAGTCTCGCCGGGCATGATGCATCACTAAGGGTTATTGGCGATGCAGCGTCATCATCCTTCCCTCCGGAACTTTTACCCTATACTAAAAGGATAAAGTTCGGTAGAGGTCTTATTAAAATAAATTTCCTAGTAAATTACGGCTGGCAGTGGGATTTAAGGCATGGGATGTCAAAAACCGATAACAGGAGCGGGAAGCGGGCCATACAAATGGCTATTGCGTCATCAGATGTTTCGCGGATTGACCTGATAATTCGATGGGGCGGACGCAGAAGGTTAAGCGGTTTCCTACCTGTACAGTCGATATATTCTGATTTTTACATAGTCGAAGATTACTGGCCTGACTTTAAAGCTGAACACTTTTTTGAGGCACTGAAGTGGTATGAAAGTCAGGACGTTACATTAGGTGGATAAACTTTAAGATGGATTCAGGGAGTTCTTTTGAACTTCCTGAATTTTTTTGTTGTGGAAATTTGTTGTTTGCGAAGGGAAAACCTGCAAATTGTCGAATTGAATAAGAAAAGCAGAGAAATAATCAGCTAATAAGTGATAAACTCTTAATAATGGTTTTTGGTATTATGGAGGTTCGTATGTACTTTTTAACCCCTGAGAGTCCCCTGAAATCGTTAAAATCGTTCCTGGTAGTTTTTATTCTCATGATTGCCGCAATTGTCGGGAATTATTTTAGCATTACGCTAATTCCTGGAGTTTACTTTATTTTCGGGAGCATCGGTGTCTTAATTGCAGTCCGACTTTACGGTCCTATGTGGGGAATGGCTGTAGCTCTTATTGGAACTTTATATACTTACTTTGCATATCAACCCTTTAGTATAGTGTTGTTTACTCTGGAGGCATTATTTGTTGGTTTAGTACTAAAGCGGAGGAATTTTGATCTGCTCTTTGTTGACGGTATCTTCTGGCTATTTTGCGGTATCCCTCTGGGTTTTCTAATTAATAAGGTAATACTGGGAATACAGGTACAATTAGTTGCACTTATACTTCTAAAATTAGTTGTTAACGGTGTACTCAACAGTTTGATTGCCAGCCTAATACTAACGTATTTGCCGTTTTTCAAGAAGCTTAAGGAACAAAAGTCCGAAACATTGGTATCGTATTATAATACTTTATTTGGTGTTTTTGTAGGTCTTGTATTGATTCCTTCTCTGATGGTTCTCTTAATTCAGAGCCAGCACGAATTTGCTGAGCTGGAAGAGAATTTGGAATTTAATATTAAGCATCAGACTATTGAGTTTGAAAGCCAACTGGCCTTTTGGCAGCAGCAACATAGGAATCCTTTAAATGAGCTGGCCGATTATGCTTCTAATAATAAGATGGAGCCCACGCAGGAGCTTCAACATTATGTAGTGAGCCTAAATAAATCTTTTCCCCAGTTTGTTGGAATATCTGTGTGTGATAAGAACGGTAGAAGCATAGCCATATATCCGGAAACTCAACCTGATGGGAAGTCGGCTATAGGTTATGACTTTTCTGATAGGGATTATTTTAAGAAAGTCAGCAGCTCCTTAAAACCATATGTTACACCGGTATTTAAGGGCAAGGCTGCAGTTATACAGCCCCTTGTTACTATGACAATGCCGATTATTACGAACGGCAGGTTCAATGGAATTGTTTCAGGGGCTCTTGATTTAAGTTACATAGATAAAGTTCTGAGTATCAACACTTACGAAAAAGGCTTTCATGCCACAGTGGTGGACAGTAACGGGATGGTTATCAGCAGTACCCGGAAAGATGTTGGGAAGATGACAGACTTTTACAGGGAAAGAAAGGGCCAGAGACGAAAATATAACACCCAAATATATCAATGGTTCCCAGGAGATAATCATAGAAAACACAAAGCAACCCAATGGGGAAACTCTTTTTATGTTAGTGAAAAGAAGGTTGAGGGTGTGCCATGGACATTGATTGTCGAGGTTCCTGTCGCTCCAAGCCAGAATAAGCTTATGACTGTTAGCATAAAAGGCCTTACTTTGATGCTTGTGCTTGTTATTATGTCTGTCTGGTTTTCAGCTGTTTTCAGTCGTCGGATGACCAGGCCACTCTCTCAACTGGCTTCTTTTGCTACTAATCTACCCGAAAGATTAAACTTAGAAAAAACTGAAATTTGTATATCCCAGAATAATATTTTGGAGGTCCGCTCCCTTAAAAATAGTTTTTTGTCAATGACTGATATCTTACAGCAGAATTTTAAGGAGCTGCAAAATCAATATCACTTTTCTAATGCTCTAAATAGGGTCGCCGGAGCTATTGCTTCTGGTGATGATACAAAGACAATACTCGAAAAGGCAAATAGTATAGTAGGTGAGGCCCTTGATGTTGATGTTTCAAAGATATTTGAAATTAATCTAAGAAGAGGCCAGATTCAGATTTTGAGTGAATGGTACCATCAGCGTAATACAAAACGGCGCCCCTGGGAAAAGCTGGATTTGAACAAATTTACTAAAAGTAATGAATATCTACTGAAATATCAAACCTGGCTGGAGAGTCACCACGACAAAGTGGCTTGCAGTATGGAGGAAGATGGAATAGCTACTTTTATGCATGATGAGGTAGGTATTAAAAGTCTCATTTGGTATCCATTTTTGTTTCATGACGAGGGATATTACATCCTCGCTTTTAACCAAATTATAGAACGCAGGGACTGGAACGGTGAAGAACTCCAGTTTGTCAGCGCTGTGGCCAAGCAGGTTGAGATTGCAATGCAGAAACTTAACTATTTAAATACCATTTGGGAAGAGAAGGAGAGAGCCCAGGTAACTCTGCACTCTATAGGTGATGCTGTAATCACGACTGATGCTGAGGGAAGAGTAGTCTATTTAAACCCTGTGGCTGAGGGTCTGACGGGATGGGAAAGCCACGAAGCCATTGGCCTGCCACTTATGGAGGTATTTAAAATCGTTAATGAGGACACAGGCCTCCCGGCAGAAAATCCTGTTGATAAATGTTTAAGTAAAGGCAATATTGTTGGCTTAGCCAATCACACTGTTTTGATCCATCGTCATGGTCAAAGGTTTGCCATAGAAGATTCTGCTGCTCCTATAAGAAGTAAGGACGGTAGGATTGTTGGTGTGATTCTCGTATTCCATGACGTTTCAGAAAAGAGACAGATGGTGAACCAGTTAACACAGCTTGCCTACTATGACCCCTTAACACAACTTCCCAACAGGATACTCTTTCTTGATCGGTTAAACGTTGCGCTGGCCAAGGCTCAGCGCAACGGTGAAGTGCTTGCAGTTATGTTTCTTGATCTGGACAGATTCAAGCTGGTTAACGATATGATGGGTCATGTGATGGGTGACAGCCTTCTAAAGGATGTTGCAGTCAGATTATCAAAATGCATACGGCAAAGTGATACTATTGCCCGACTTGGTGGAGATGAATTTACAGTAATAGTACCAAGGATTAATGATCCTAAAGATGCCGCTAAAATCGCCAAAAAAATTCTTGATGCGATACAGATGCCGTTTAGTGTCAACGGTCATCAATTCCATGTTTCAGCCAGTATAGGGATTGCTGTGTTTCCTCAGGATGGCCAAGATGCCGAATCCCTCATGAAGCATGCCGATATGGCTATGTATCAGGCTAAGGAACAGGATTTGAATAGTTATAGATTTTTTACAGCCGAATTAAATAACAAGATTGTTGAACGTCTGGCGCTAGAACACTCGCTGCGAAAGTCTCTGGACAAAATGGATTTTATTTTATATTACCAGCCCCAGGTTAACATTGCTACAGGGCGAATTGAAGGTGTGGAAGCCCTGATTCGATGGAACCATCCGGAACATGGAATTATATTGCCTGAAGAATTTATACATCTGGCGGAAGATTCGGGGCTAATAGTACCTATTAGTGAATGGGTTCTCAGGACAGCCTGTTCCCAGATCAAAACTTGGCACGATGCCGGTTTCCCTTCTATAAAAGTTAGTGTTAATATTTGTCCATACCAGTTCAGAAGGAAAGACCTTACGAATTTAGTCTCTCAGGTACTGGAAGAGACAGGATTGAGACCTGATTTGCTGGAGGTTGAAATCACTGAAAGCGTAACTATGAACGATGCAGATTATACGGTTCAGGTTCTCGGAGATTTAAGAAATATGGGAGTGAGGATTGCCTTAGATGACTTTGGTACGGGTTATTCCTCGCTAAATTATCTTAAATGTTTTCCAATTAATACTCTGAAAATAGATCAATCATTTATCAAGGATGTTCTTATTAATTCTGAGGATGCGGCCATTGTAACCACAATCATAGCAATGGCGAAGAATTTAAATCTCAATGTAATTGCTGAAGGTGTAGAAACCTCTGAACAGCTCAGGTTCCTACTTGAAAAAGAATGTGAAAAAATGCAGGGTTACTATTTCAGTAAGCCTGTCCCTCCTGCTGAACTTGAAATACTGCTTCAAAAGAACTGGCTGACCTAATGATTTGTCTTATCGCCGGTAATACTTCCTGATGTTAGGCTGCAGAATACACGTATAAATGTAACCGCAAGTAGTGCAGCAGCAGTATCTACTATCAAGTCCTTGACTTCGGGTGTTCTGCCGGGAACAAAAGATTGATGAATTTCATCACTTATTCCATACAGTAACGAAATTAGAACAGCCTTCAAAATACGGCGGTTTTTAAAAGAAAAATATAGCAGTACCCCAAGAATTCCGTAAACGGCACCGTGAGCAAGAATATCGCTGACATTAGGCAATTGTTTTAGGTCTGTTTGCGTTAGGGAAGAAAGGAAGAAGATAGCAACCATCCATATAATTGATAGAGTTCTAAACATTATGGTCATTTTCAAAGTCTCCTTTAACATCATCAGAAATATTTTAACACTATAATATCAAAGATAGCTGGCTATTTAAACTAAATGATATTAGTCCATGCAAGTATTTTTATTATTTGGTAAAGATAAAAATCAGGGAATTTTATCGTCCCTGCTGGTGTTCAGCTCACTGAAAACCTGATTGAAGAGATTGTCGAGGGTTCTCAGAAGAAGTCACCTGAGCGGCCTGTAGAAAAATAGCGTCTGTAGTAAACTAGAAAACTCCTGCGAGGCAGGAGTTTTCTAGTTTACTACTGTTGTGACTGATAAGTTTGGCAGCAGGTGCCATCTTTGGTTTTTGCAGGGGTTGCCGACAACTGGCTTAACTGAGTATTAGGGGAGAAACCACCTGCTTCGTCACTTTGCACTACAATTTGCTGAGCAGTACAAAGGTTTTTGTTTGTCCAGTACTTGCAGTCATTTACGGTACAGTTTACATCTGGCATAGTAACATCTCCTTTATATAGTATTTCATTTCATTTTTATAGTTTAATTTAAAGCTCCAATCCTATGCGTGGAAATTTATGTGAATTAGTACCGGATTCCCGGATAATCGACTTTTTGCAGAGAACCCCGCACAAAGCTGAAAAGATAATCATAAAGCGGGTTTTTGTTTTGCTGTAGGGCAACAATTGTTTTGTACCCTGTATAGTATGCTATGTACATATCAAACATATAGCCTTCAAATTGTGGTAGGCCTCGGTTAAGGTAATCGAGAGCATTATTAAACCCAGCTGAGTTTTGATATAAAGCGGCTGTATCAAGCTCAATCTCAATCCCTGCACTGTGTTTATTTGCCCTGTTATAGGCAGCAGAAAGTCTTTTCCACCCGACCCTCTGATTTTGTAAATAGCCGGGCTGTATAATAGTAATATCAAACCCTGGATTCTGAAGGTTAAGAAATGGTGTAACAGTATAATACGGTATCCAAATAGTCCCGAAGCCCAGAGAGCGACAGTAAGATATTATGTTAGGAAGGACCAGACGGTCTTTCAAAGTCATACTTTCACGTGCCCAGTAAAATCCTCTCAATTTTAGGAAACGATCTTTTCCACGATTTTTAACAGCTTCTTCCCATTTGGATATAAAGCGATTCAGCCACCATTTAACAGCAATTTCACGGTCTTTGTTGTGAGCAAAATTTAATGATTGCCTATAAACTTGTCCAAAGTCTTTTTGTTCCATATCAGGATAAGGAATCGAAATCCATATATCAACCGGCGGCAGTTTATATTTCTCTATATTGGCGGCAATAGCATCAAGATTAAACCCGGGTAAAAAAATATCATCAAGCCATCTAAGCCAATCTTTTTTGTAACCGGGATTTCCAAAGCCGTTAATAAGGGAACCGCCCAGACCAGATTTTATGCCCAGCAACAGGAAACCAGGAAAAAAAGTTTCCGCAGCTTGGTCATTAGAATAAACTGTCGCTGCTTTAGTTTCTTCAGCGTCCCATTTCCTGTATTCATTTCCGTCGGCGTTTCGTCCACAGTACATTAAGAAAATATGTCGCTTATATTTCATCAAACATCTCCCCCTTATTAAGAAATATTCTGAAGCGGGAGCAATTGTGAATATGAAGTTTGATTCATGTACAAACCGATTGAAATCTGCTATCCTTTTAGATAAAAGTTAATGAAGGTGATATTATGATCAAACCAGTAAACAGATTAAGATTAAAGTTGCTATTAATAATTGCTTTCTTCTTTTCGGTCATTAGCATTACAGGCTGTAATAATAGTTACACAACAGGCCTCACGGTTTACCCTGTTTTTAATAACAGTGCTGCTAATTCTTATATTGCCGCAGACAAAGGAGAGGCTGTAGTAATTGACCCCTCGGATCCGGAAGCGATTATTAAGATATTGACACAAAAGGGTCTAAAGCCTAGATTTATTATTCTTACTCACGGGCACTTTGACCATATTTTGGGACTCAGCTCATTAGTCAAACGCTTTCCTAATGCAAAGGTATTGATTCATGCTTTAGACGCTGATAAACTTTCAGATCCAGAGAAAAACCTTTCTTATCAGTTTGGCACTCCAGTTAAAGCATTGGTAAAAAGTTCTTCTGTGACAGAGAAAAACATTATTAAAATTGGTAATACTGAAATTAAGGTTATTGAAACACCGGGGCATACACAAGGCAGTATAATCCTTCTAACAGAAAGCAGCCTTTTTACCGGCGATACCTTGTTTAGAGGGTCAATAGGCAGGACTGACTTTCCGGGAAGCAGCAGCAAGGAGTTGGCTGAATCACTCAAAAAAATTGTGTCCCTACCAGGTGATTTGACAGTATACCCCGGTCACGGGGACTTTACTACCTTGTGGGATGAAAAATCAACAAATCCTTACCTGAAAGAAATTGATTGAAGTTTTTGATCGGAAGAGATGAGGTGAAGCAATGCCGGAAATCCCTGAAATGGAACGATACAGGCAGCTGCTGACGGAGACTGTGCTGGGTAAACAGATTAAAGATGTAACAGTTTTAAGACAACGAAGCATTAATTTAGATATAGATGAGTTTGTCTCATCTGCAACGGCAAGAGTTATTGAAGGTGTTTCCCGCCGTGCCAAGTATGTTGTTTTACATCTTTATGGAGGCTTTTTTCTTCTGACCCATATGATGCTCGACGGTCGAATCTTTTATGGCATTACAGGGCAAAGTGAAGGGCTGCCGGGCAAACCGGAAGTGATTATTGATTTTACCGATGGAAACAGTTTGTTTTTCTGTGATTTGAGGCTGGGGTTTCTTCATTTGGTTACCCGCGAAGGCTTAAATGATACTTTTAGTGACCTGGGAATCGAGCCTTTGTCAGACGAATTTAACTTTGACAATTTTACTGGGACACTAAAAGGAAGAAGGGGACTTATTAAGCCCTTATTGATGGATCAAAAGCTTATTTGCGGAATCGGCAACGCATACTCCAATGAGATACTATTTGCTGCCGGTATACTGCCGGGTAGAAAAATGCCTACGCTGCAGGAGGGTGAAATAAGAACCTTATATGAAGTAATCCCGAGGGTGCTCAGAAAAGGGATTGAGCATGGAGGATATATAGAGGAACAGTTTGCAAGCTGGGATAACTTAACCGGTGGTCAAAACAGTCAGTTTTTGGTGTATGACAGGGGAGGACAACCTTGTAAAGTATGTGGGACAACTGTAACGGAAATGAAGCTGAGCGGCAGGTGGACGTACTATTGTAGTACATGTCAGAAGTAGAGTAAGTTATAATTTGAATAAAGTTGCAGGTACTTCTATCGAATTACTGGAATAAGAGAACGACAATTGGAGAGAATAAATTTCGTAGTTTAAAATTCGATGTAGGAGGAATTCTAATATGCCTAATCAACAACACATTCACTGCAGTGTTAATAACTGCCACTACTGGGCTCAGGGGAATATGTGCAATGCCAATGAGATTATGGTAACCTCTGATACTATCGCAGATCAATTACCTGATAAAATCGATGCTCCTAAGGCGAATCAAATACAGGCAACACCGGTTAGCACCTGTATGGATAGCTGCTGTAAAACCTTTGTTCCTAAAGGTTCAGGGAACATAAATGCAGACGGTGTCTTCAAAAAGTAAAAAAACCGTAACGAAGGGGGTCCCATGGGGCCCCCAACTTATATTTTTGAATCATTTGTAGACCGCCCGTCTCCGGAAATAGAGATCGCCGGACCAAGGTATTTGGGTTTCATACTGATTGCCACTTGGGCTACTGCTTTAGTCCGAGCAAACACCTCCCTGAAATTAAGGTAGCTTTCACCAACATATTCTCTCTTGTCAGCAATAACTCCGTCAACCTCCAGTCCAAGACTTCTTGCAATATACAAGGCTCTGGGAAGGTGGAATTCCTGGGTAACGATAACGGCTTTTTTTATTAGAAAGATATCCCGTGCCCTGTACATACTGTCATAAGTGCTAAAACCGGCATGGTCCATGAATATGTCCTGCTCCGGTACTCCTTTGCTGATGGCATAACGACGCATACCGTTAACTTCATCATAAGTAACCTGTCCGTGGTCGCCGGTCATTAGAAGCTTTTTAACTTTTCCAGACTTGTAGAGTTCTATTCCTGCATCAAGACGGTCAGCCAGAACCTGAGAAGGAAAACCGTTTTTGAGAATCTTGGCTCCTAATATAACAGCTGCATCTCCTGAAACGTTACCCTCAACTGAATACATTCCTTTATAACCTTTTGACTTCACAGCGAGGTTTGAATAAAGGACAAAAGAAAAGGCTATAAGCAATGTAATGCTTAGAATTCTAAATAGCTTGGTAAAAGGCAAGTTAACCCCTCCTGATTAATATTTACAGTAGATTTTTAGTTTTAGAATTATTTCTACATAAAAGGATTTAATCCTTGTTTAATGCTTTATTAATGGATAACACATAAATAATTAATTATGATGTACTTGTAAAGGATAATTTGAATTTTTTTGACAATACTACGAATAGCTAAAAAGGAGTGATTTAATGCCTAATGTAAAACTTACCGATAATCTGTACTGGGTAGGAGCCGTCGATTGGAACATAAGGTATTTTCACGGCCCGGCCTATTCCACTCACCGGGGTACTACTTATAATGCGTATCTAGTCATTGACGACCAGATAACCCTTGTTGATACTGTTTACAGGCCTTTTTCAGGTGAATTAATCCGTCATATCAGTGAGATTGTTGATCCGTCCAAAATAAATAATGTTATTATAAATCACGTTGAGACTGACCATTCGGGTTCTCTACCGCTTATAATGGAATTGGCGCCAAATGCAAAGATATTCTGTACCCAGAGGGGTAAAGAGGGCCTGGAGAAACATTACTTTGGTGGTTGGGACTATAATGTAGTTAAAACCGGGGATGAGCTGAACACCGGCAAGAAAACCTTTGCTTTTGTAGAAGCCCCGATGCTGCACTGGCCTGACAGTATGTTCACATATGTAAAAGAAGATGCCGTCCTGCTGCCTAATGATGCTTTTGGCCAGCACATTGCCACCAATTTCCGGTTTGATGACGAAGTTGATGTTAATGAAGTTATGGATGAGGCAGCCAAGTATTATGCTAACATACTGCTTCCGTTTAGCTTGCTGGTCCTGAAAAAGCTGGACGAAGTTACGAAAATGGGTATTGATATAAAAATGATTGGGCCAAGCCATGGTATTATCTGGCGGAAAGACCCTTCAAAAATAATAAATGCTTATGTTAAGTGGGCTTCGGGTGAAGCTGAACGTAAAGCCTTAGTAATTTATGATACTATGTGGGAAAGTACCGAAAAAATGGCTAAGGCTGTTGTTGACGGAATTACAGCCGAAGGTGTTACCGCAAAACTTTTTAAATTATCAGCGTCTGATAGAAATGACATTATAAAAGAAATGATAAATGCAAAAGCTGTAATAGTAGGGTCACCAACTATAAATAACGACATTTTACCTAATGTTGCTCCATTGTTAGACGACCTTAAGGGACTAAAGCCCAAAAACAAAATTGGCATGGCTTTTGGCTCTTTCGGTTGGGGCGGAGGCGCTGTAAAAACCATTGAGGAAAAACTAAGAGCAGCCGGGTTAGAGATTCTTGATGAGTCCCTGACTGTCAAGTGGGTTCCCACACCAGAAGAATTAGACCACTGTTTTTCTGCCGGAAGAATGATAGCCCAGCGAATATAAACCCTAAGAAAGGTCAAATGCCCTCCATTTGACCTTTTTACTTGAAAGACTCGTTCTGTTTGGATATAATTAGGGATATCACAAACAAAGGAGTATTAATTAATGAAGTACATCAGCACAAGAGGAAATTTTGGCAAAATTGATTCTGCCGAAGCAATCAAACTTGGTATGGTGCCTTCGGGAGGCCTTTTTATTCCAGAAGAAGTACCTGCATTTTCCGAAGAGGCCATCAGGTCATTGATTGGGAAAAGTTACTGTGAGGTGGCCTTTGAGATACTAAAGGTCTACCTGACCGACTATACAGAAGAAGAAATCCGACAGTGTATCGATGGGGCTTATAATGAAAAGAACTTTGACGATCCATCTATGGCTCCTCTTTATAAACTTAATGATTCTGCTTATATTATGGAATTATGGCATGGGCCTACGGCCGCTTTTAAGGACATGGCGCTGCAGATAATGCCGCACTTTCTTTCGAAGGCAATAACCAAAGTTGGTTCAGACAACGAGATTGTTATTCTGGTGGCAACGTCAGGTGATACGGGAAAGGCCGCTCTTGAAGGATTTAAAAACATCCCCGGTATAAAGATAATTGTTTTTTATCCTCACGGCGGTGTAAGTAAAGTGCAGGAACTGCAAATGACCACGACTGATGGAAATAATACCTATGTTGCTGCTGTCAAGGGGAATTTTGATGACTGCCAGAATGCAGTCAAAGAAATATTTGGTGACCGCCGCTTTAACGAGTACCTTGTACAAAACGGTTACGAGCTTTCTTCGGCCAATTCTATTAACTGGGGTCGACTTCTTCCACAGATTATTTATTACTTTTATGCTTACCTTGACCTTACAGCCAAAGGCTCTGTAGGGTTTGGAGATAAGATTAACTTTGTTGTGCCCACCGGTAATTTCGGTAATATTTTGGCTGGATACTATGCATACAGAATGGGACTGCCTATCAATAAATTGATTTGTGCTTCAAATGAAAATAAGGTCCTTACAGAGTTTTTCGAAACAGGGGAATATGACCGGAACAGGGAGTTTATTAGGACTAACAGTCCTTCAATGGACATCCTTATTTCCAGTAACCTCGAGCGTTTCTTGTTTGAATTGACTGGTCATGATGGCAAAAAAATAAGTGACTGGCTGTATGAGCTTTCCACAAAAGGAAGCTTTACAGTTGATTCAGGAGTCCGTGAAAGAATAAACGAGATTCTATCTGCTGGCTATGCTAATCAAGATGAGACCCTTGAAACAATAAATGAAGTATTTGACAAATCAGGGTATACAGTTGATACCCATACTGCTGTAGGAATAAAGGTTTATAAGGATTATGCAGCAAAAACAGGTGATAAAACGGTTACTGTTATTGATTCTACGGCTAGTCCCTATAAGTTTAACACTGCTGTCCTGGAGGCTCTGGAAGGCCCGGATTCAGTGGAAGGTAAAGACGAGTTTTCTATTCTTGATGAATTAAGCCGGGTGAGCGGGACAGATATACACCCGGGATTAAAGAATCTGGATACTAAACCTGTCAAGTACGATAAAGTTGTGGAAAAAGAACAAATTACCGATGTAGTCAAGGAAGTATTGGGATTATAGGATGTTTCAACCTTAGACAAACAAAAGGGAGGGCAGTTATTACTGCTCTCCTTATTTTAACAGTGAAATTTCCTGCTCAGTTAGTTCCCTCATCTCACCGGGCTCCAGATTCTCGTCCAGAAGCAGGGGGCCAAATTCTGTTCTCTTTAAAAATGTTACTTCCATGTTAAATGCCTGAAACATCCGTTTTACTTGATGAAATTTTCCTTCGGTAATCACCAGTTCCACTTCGCTTATATCTCCTGCGGATACGATTTTAAGCTCTGCAGGCTTTGTCTTATACCCGTCATCTATTGTGACACCTTCGGAGAAAAGTCTTACATGGTTTTCAGTTACAGTGCCGTCTATTTTGGCGAAGTATTTTTTGGGTACGTGCTTTTTAGGTGCAAGTAAATTGTGTGCCAGTTTTCCGTCATTGGTGAGCAGCAGTAAGCCGACGGTATCCTTGTCAAGCCTCCCGACAGGGAAAAGGTCATAATGTGAAAATTCTTCAGGAACAAGCTCAATTACAGTAGGCTCCCGGAGGTCCTCTGTTGCCGAAATATAACCTTCTGGTTTATTGAGCATTAGATACACAAATTCTTTATAAATTACCTGAACACCGTTAACGGTTATAATATCTTTAATCGGCGATACGTGGATTGAGCTGTCTTTGGCCGCTTGGTCATTAACAGCAACGACTCCCGTACGCACAAGTTTTTTTATGTCTTTTCTTGAGCCAAAGCCCGAATTAGCCAGAATCTTATCTAAACGAATAGCATCCTTCACTTAACTCACCCTTAATAATTCAATTTCATGATATCTCAATCAAGCCATCTCCATCCTGAAGGATAGTAATTATTAAGCATATCCTGGAGCTGTTTGGCCCAGCCGAGAGGATAGCCATCCACGCAAACAAGGTTCCATCCCCGTTCGCC
Source organism: Thermincola carboxydiphila (assembly GCA_016841045.1). Taxonomy (GTDB): domain Bacteria; phylum Bacillota; class Thermincolia; order Thermincolales; family UBA2595; genus JAENZX01. The sequence goes on along the minus strand of JAENZX010000007.1, from coordinate 90,445 downwards.
GCTGATGCTTAGTGTTTCACCTTTCAAATACCTGATAACTTCATCAGATTTAGATGAGAAGTCTAAAACACGTGCCGCGTCCTTTTTTTTCAGGGCAAGAGCCATGGTGGTCACAGGTTTAAACCGGTTTTTCTTAAGTTCCCCTAAATACCACCCTGGCCTGATGACTTTAAGGCCATTAAGGGAAGGTAATCCTTGGGGAGAGACGTAAAGTCTGCTGTAGCTCTGAAATAGGCCCTGTTCAAAAAAAGAGTCAGGGGAAAGATGAAGTGTATCCTTTACAAAATTACAGAAGTCAACTACCGCTTCCGGGGAGGGTGTTGGAGGAACATATTCCTTCAGTTCACAATCTTCGCCATCCCTTTTTCTAAGTAAAGCAACAAAGTGCCCTTCGCCTTGAAGCTTATGGGGCCAGAGCCGTACTGTTTTACGTAACTCCTGTAATCCACCTCCCCACTCGGGCTTGCCGTTTTCAAACCCAGGATAAGGTATAATGTCGGCAAGTTCTAATTCAGGGTGTTTTTTTAGCAGCTCAGATATTCTTTCTTCGTTTTCTTCCGGTGCAAAGGTACAGGTAGAGTAGACGACGTACCCGCCTGGTCTAAGCATTGATGAGATATGCTTTAATATGCTCTTTTGCATTGATACACATTTTTCAACTGAAAACTCTCCCCAGCTCTTAACGGCAAAAGGATCTTTGCGGAACATTCCCTCCCCGGAGCAGGGGGCATCAATAACGATTTTGTCAAAATAGTTGGGGAAGTGTGCTGCGATTTTGCCCGGAAGTTCATTTAGAATGACATAATTTTTAGCCCCCATCATTTCCAGGTTGCGGACAAGGGCTATTATTCTCTGACTGTTTACATCGTTGGTTACAAGGACGCCCTTGTTTGCAAGACGGGCTGCAATTTGGGTTGATTTACCGCCTGGGGCTGCACAGAGATCCAACACTCTGTCACCTGGTTTAGGCTGAAGGACAGATATAGTGGTCATGGCGCTGGGTTCCTGGATATAGTAAAGGCCTGCATGGTAATAAGGATGTTTAGCCGGCCTGTCTTCTTCACCTATGTAGAAACCCTCGTGGGCCCAGGGAACCGGCTTTAGCTTAAAAGGTGATATTTTCAGGAATTCTTCAGTTGAGAGCTTAAGCGTATTAATACGTATCCCATAGTTTCGGGGCTCTTCATAAGAGGCAATAAAATCCTCATATTCCGGACCGAGCATCTGCTCCATCCTAATAGTGAAATTTTCTGGAAGCTTCATAGTATTCTCCTTTAAAATGCTTATAAGACCTATTATATAAAAACCGGTTTGAAAAAGCAAAGGGTCTGTATTTATATAACTATTTCAGCCTCATCCACAACACTAATGCCTGTTAAACCCTCGAGATTTTTCATAAGGTTAAACAGGGCGACATCTTTATTTTTAGCTTCTATCATAACATCAAAATCCTTATTTACCTCTTTTGCTTTCAATAAAAATTCATAAAATTCAACTGGGTCAATGTCGTCAGCATGTGCTCTGCAGTTTTTCTCACTTTTCGGGCTGGAAAAATGTATTTTTGGTATTTTCTGATGCCATGTATCAAAAACTTTTTCTAAAAGGGTACATATATTCTCTCCGTGGTTAAGACACTGGTGATGGTGCACATCCAGCACCATGGGTATATCCAGGTCCGTACAAATATCCAACACGTCCGCAGCAGAAAATGACTTATCATCATTTTCAAGGACAATACGCTGCCTAACAGAAGGGGTTAAAGTGGGGAAGTTATCTTTAAAACGTTGTATTGACGTATCACGTGAACCGTATAAGCCCCCTACGTGAATTACCATCTCAGCGTCATTCAGTCCCATTGAATCAAATACTTTTTGATGGTATTCCAAATCCCTAAGTGATGCTTTTAATACTTCCGGTTTTGGGCTGTTAATTAAAGTAAAGTGGTCGGGGTGACTGCTCAAGCGCATATTGTTTTCCCGAACAAATGTACCTAATTTTACAAACTCAGCCTTAAGGTCGGCAGTATAATCCCATCCTGTTGTTATAGGATGAGTAGCCAGAGGGACAAGCCTGGATGTTATGCGAAAAACACGAACATGATGGGCTTTATTATGATATAGCAGACGCAGGCAGTTTTGTAGATTCTCTGCCGTAATGCGTCTAAGCCTGTTTATCCTAGCTTCTTGATCTTGTATTTTTTCTAGATTTTTAACTGTTATGGTTTTAGAAGGTGAACACTTTTCTAAAACCAGTGACATTGCTACATAACCCAACCGTACCCGCACTTGTGCACCTCAGTCCTAAATTTTTTTAGATGATATAATTTTATAAATATAATTATATTATTTTCAGACTTTACAGATTAATTCACCTGTCAAGTCACTCCTATCGCCAGTTTTCATATTATGTATTAACTTATTAGAAAACAAGAGGAGGTTAATTGATGGGTAATCTGAAGATTTTGCCTGAACACGTTCAGTTATTGAATGGACTGATTCCTCATTTGGATAAGAAGGGTCAGGCGTTTGCAGACAGGCTGCTTAGGGTAACACAGCTTCTTAATGACAACTCTTCTAAAGAGGGACTGGACTCTATGCTTAATTTTATGGCTGGTGTGGTACCCAAATCCAAGGATGATATAATGCAGGTGGTTGGAAAGTTTATGAATGGTATTGGTATCAATTCTCAAAAGGGCCAGCCTTTTGCTTTAGGTTCCTTTATTTTTGTATTTTTGATTCTGATCCTGCTGCTGCAGGACTCTAAATAGAGTAAAACGCCTGCCCCATTATTTCTGGGGCAGTTTTTGATGTGTAGATAACAGGGATAATCGTTTTTTTGACAATCTTCGACAGAATAGTTCGACCTTTTTCACTCGACTTTTGACATTAATTGATATTATAATTAGTTTTATCATTTCTTGTTAATGTTGTCCAATAGCGTCGAATAACGTCATGTTGAAAGAAAGGTGCGGTTCATGTGTAGGAACTTGTTTCCGTTTGAAATTACCAAACGGATATCCCTTTTCGGCAGCTTAATTATAATTGTCCCGGTGTTAGTTATTACTTTGGTTACCCAATTACAATATTACTACAGCGAAGTGAATGAAAAAACCAATACTTTATATTCGGTTGCAAGGGTATTGGACAAGGAAATAGATAAGGATTTCTCCACAATATTGAAAGAAAAAAAGGCCGACAATAAGTCCACGCGGGAGCAGGTTCTTATTCTTAATCAAGCGCTGCAATCAAAAATCGACCGCCTATTAACAGCATATCCTGAAATCGGCATGGGTTATTATTCGAAAGAACTAAACAGCAGAGTTGCTTTCGGCCCTAATTTCAATATTAACTCATTAACACCGCTGCCAAAAGATTCCCCGCGTCTGAAGGTGTATCAAGATGGCAGACCATTTTTGCATAAAACCGTTAGTTCATCGATGTGGAATGGGCAATCTGTTTTATCACTTATTTATCCTATTTACAGAAACGGTAAAATAATTGGACATGTTTTTGCTAATGCCAGATTAACGCACTTTTATGTCCTGATATTCAAAGATATTATTATTGTATTCTTAATCGGAATATCAGTAGTGATACTGACACTGACTCTATCATGGAGTTTTTTGAAGAAACTCAAGGTTGAACTAGAACTGTTTGCAGGTGCAGTTATACGGGGGGATTCCAGAGATGTACATCGAATACTCCCGGAGTTAACCCCTATTATTGACCATGTGGGAAAACATACCAGAGAACTGGAATTATTAGTTAAACAGTTGGTAACGGAAATTACAAAGCGTGAAAAAGTTGAAGAAGAACTTATTGAAGCAAATGAGAAGATAACAAGCATTGTTGAGAGTGTTACAGATGCCTTTTTCGCCTTGGATAAAGACTGGCATATTACATATATCAACCTTGCGGCAGAACAACAGATATCAGCAAAAAGGGACGATGTTATAGGAAAGGCACTATGGGAAGTGTTTCCCGACGGTGACACATTTACTGACTGCCTTACAACAGCATTCTCGGTGCAGCAGAGCGGTCATATTCAAATCTATGCGAAATCAATTGGCAAGTGGTTTGAGATTACCTCTTACTCTTCAAAAGAAAGTCTGGGGGTGTACTTCCGGGATATAACGGAACGGAAAAATGCTGAAGAGAGAATTAGGTTTCAGGCTAATCTCCTAAATCACGTAAGGAATGCAGTGTTTACAACTGATTTGGAAGGCAAAGTTACCTATTGTAACAGTTTTGCCGAAACTTTATACGGGTGGAAGACAAATGAATTTGTGGGACGCAATATCGATGAGTTTATGGTAATACCGGAAGGGCTTGGAATGTCCGATCGTGTCGTACGAGCTTATCTGACAACTAAAGGCTATTGGGAAGGAGACATAGAGGTAGTAACAAAAGGTGGGGTTGTTGTTCCGATACACAGAATTGTAACCTTAATTAAAAATCCGGAAGGGATTTCGACTGGGATTATTAGTGTAGGCATTGATCTTACTGAGAGGAAAAAACTTGAAAAAGAGTTAGTCAGGCTTGACCGTCTGCACATGGTTGGGGAAATGGCGGCCGGCATAGGGCATGAAGTGAGAAACCCTATGACTACTGTAAGAGGCTTTATGCAGCTGCTTGCTGCTAAAGAGGAAAATTCTCTTAAACAGGAGAAATACAAGCTTATGATTGAAGAACTTGACCGTGCCAACTCCATAATTACTGAATACCTATCTCTGGCAAAAAATAAAAAAGTAGAGCTGAAACCTCAAAGCCTGAATTCATTGATTAGAAATATCTTACCTCTTCTGTTGGCAGATGCTATGGTTTCCGATAAGTATATTCAAACCGAACTTGAAAACATACCTGATTTGTTGTTGGATGAAAAAGAAATTACCCAGTTACTATTAAACCTTGTAAGGAATGGACTTGAAGCTATGAAACCCGGGGGGACCGTTATCTTAAAAACATACATGGATGCAGGATTTGTACTATTGGCAGTTAAGGATGAGGGATCAGGTATTGACCCTCAAATAATGGATAGTCTTGGAACCCCTTTTGTTACCACTAAGGAAACCGGAACTGGGCTTGGGCTTGCGGTAAGTTACAGTATTGTCGGCAGGCATAATGCTGCAATAGATATTGAATCAACTCCTGAAGGGACAACCTTTTTCGTTAAGTTCAGAGATACGGTTTCGGTATCCCAAGAGGCTTACTTAAATAATGCTGTTTAAAATCCCATCAATTTTTTGTCACAAATCCTAAAAGATAGGTGAACTGTATGATGAGGACCCTATTCCCTTTGCAGATTACTAAACGTATTTATATTTTTAGCCTTCTTTTGATAATTGTTCCTGCAACGATCATAACACTAATAACAGAGTATCAATATTACAGATATTCATTGGCTGAGCGGCAGGAAACCCTGTTTGCATTGACTAAGGTGTTGGACAGGCACCTTGAGGGCTCCTTTACTGACATACTGAGGCGGGAGAATGCTTTAAACCAGCCAAAGCAAAGAAAGATTGAAATAATTAATGCTGCCCTGCAGCCGGAAATTGATGCGATTACAGCGGCTTATCCTGGTATAGGTGCCGGGTTCTATTCACGTGAACTTAAAAGCCGGGTCGCTATAGGGCCCAATTTGACACCGGATAAACTGGTCGATATCCCCGCAAATTCTCCATATTTATCTGTTTATAGGACTGGTAAACCGCTTGTGCAGAAGACCTTCAGTACTTTAATCTGGAACAATGAGCCAATCTTAGCGGTTGCTGCTCCGATATACAGGAATAATAAACTAATCGGGCATTTATTTGTCAACACAAGAATTCGGGATTTGTATGTACAAATAATGATAGAAACAGCCATTATTATTGGAGCTGTCTTAATAGTTGCTATTGTAGCCTGCCGGATGGCATGGTGGTTTCTCCGAAGGCTTCGTAATGAATTAGAAATGCTTTCGGTAGCTGTTACTCAAGTTAATTCAGGTGAAATAACCCAAATTTTACCGGAATTGAACCCAGTAATTGATTTGGTCCATCAAAGGACTACCGACCTTCAGTCAGTTATTGACCAACTTCGGGCGGAAGTTAGTATGCGTGAGGCAGTTGAAGCAGAATTGCTTGCCGCTAATGAAAAAGCGACTAAAATACTTGAGCGCATGACAGGTGCTTATTATGCCCTGGATAAAAAGTGGAAAATCAGTTATGCCAACAGTGAAGCTGAATACCAGATTTCAATGAACAGAAATGAACTTATAGGTAAAGATATAAGAGAAATTTACCCCTATGGAGAAATCATATTTTGTGAGCTGCGTAAAGCAATGGAAGAGCAGAAGACAGTACATTTTCAAAAATATTTTGAGAAAACCGACAGGTGGTTTGATATTATGGCTTACCCGTCGGAAGAAGGTCTAGGAGTATACCTTTGGGATATAACTGAACGAAAGAAGGCCAATGAACGTATTGTTTTTCAGGCTAATATCCTTAAGCATGTACGCAATGCAATAATTGCTACTGATTTAGAAGGAAAGATAACTCACTGCAATAGTTTTGCTGAAAAGTTATACATGTGGAAGGCAGAAGAAGTAATAGGTAAAGATTGTTCTATAATACCTTTGATGCCTGAGAGTTCTAGGATTAGCAGCCCTGCTGTAAAAGCCAGTTTGACGGCGAAAGGGTATTGGGAAGGTCGTAGTGAAGTAGTAAGAAAAGACGGGGTTGTTGTGCCTGTTCACCGGATAGTAACGTTAATAAAGAAATCTGATGGAACCCCAACAGGTATTATTAGTGTGGGAATTGACCTTACTGAAATACAAAAATTTGAGAAGGAGCTGGCACGGTTAGATCAGCTTCACATGGTTGGAGAGATGGCAGCAGGAATTGGTCATGAAGTAAGAAACCCAATGACTACTGTAAGGGGATTTATGCAGCTGCTGTCATTTAATGAAGATAATCCCCGAAAACGGGAACAATTTAGTCTTATGATTGAGGAACTGGACAGGGCCAACTCTATCATTACCGAATATCTTTCTCTGGCAAAAAATAAAAAGGTAGAACTCAAGCCACATAGTTTAAATGCTGTAATTAAAAACCTATTGCCTCTTTTGCAGGCAGATGCTATGGTTTCAGATAAATATATAAAGCTGGAGACTCAGGACATACCTGATTTAGCATTGGATGAAAAAGAGTTAAGTCAGTTGATAATAAACCTTGTAAGAAACGGACTTGAAGCAATGGCGCCAGGTGGCATTGTCAGCATAAGAACGTACAAGGAGGCAGGGTTTACAGTACTTTCTGTAAAGGATGAGGGAACTGGAATAGACCCGGAAATCATTAAAAAGCTAGGGACTCCCTTTGTTACCACTAAGGAATCCGGTACAGGATTAGGACTTGCCGTAACTTATAGTATTGCTGACCGTCACAATGCGAGGATTGACTTTGAAACAAGTCACGAAGGGACAACCTTTTTTGTCAGGTTCAGTGAAGGTGCTGAAGATTTAATAGTTTAGTATTGCCATAACGATTAAAAGGTGAAGGGCCAAAGACCTTCACCTTTTAAATATATCGCATTTATCATCATCAAACTCTCTCTGAAGCATGTCCAGAGTTTTGACTATAAGTGTTATTACTGAGGTTATATTGTTCATAAATTCCTGCGGGGCTACAGCTGGCCTTACTTCAGTGCGTATTTTACCGCTCCATTTTGACCTAACCAGTTCTATAGACGGGTCACCGGGAAAAACCTGGTGGACAATACTGTTGCGGTATTCCCGGGCTTGTCTGAAGTCAGTATTTTCCCGTTCAATAACCCTTAGGCGTTCACCCAAAGTTCGATCTGTTTTATTCAACTGTCTTATGACATCACCCTTAAAACCACGCCCCTGGTCGGAATCAATCAGAAAATTGTAAAACTCATTTATTAGATGGTAAACAAAATCCCAGAGAGAAAAGAGTCTAATATAAAAATTTTCCACAAAGTATTCAAACATGTCACCGGCATCGGGAGTTTGGTAATAATAGCGGACAAAATAATAGGATATCCGCAGTTTTTCCAGTTTGTCATTAAAATGGCCGATACTATCTAAAAATGCATTGTTCTCTTCTGCTGAGCATGCAAAAAAGGCTAGGTTTTTTATGTTCTGTGAGTCGGCAATAATATTGTGCCAGTCTTCGGCTGATGGGAAATTTGGGTAAACAGTCACCTGGGGGTTCTCCTTTCTTATATCAACAGAATTAATCTTATTTTCAATTATAGTTCAAGCTGACTACTACTGCCACATTTTTTAAGTAAGCTATTATTAATAAATCAAAAATAAACAGAAACTTAGTATATATATGAGTGGTCAATTTATGGTAAAATAAATATAATCTACATAAATCGACAAATTTTATCTTTCTTCTCAAAAATTCTTAATAAGATGATTTTTAAACCGCCAAATAAAGTTTGAGGGTAAACCGGAGGAAATTAATGAGAGTACATCTCACTATGACATTCTTTTTGTCGGCCCACCACTGGGTAGTCATTAATAATGTAAAAGGAAAACCTCATACACATATGTGGGAGCTTGCGCTAAAAATTGGTGGGGAAACGTTTGAAAATCCTGATCTAGAAATTGGTTTTGCTGAAGTAGACAAAATTGTAAGGGAATATCTCAGCTCATTTGAAGGAAAGCTGCTGAATGATTTTAAACCATTCCATCAGATAAACCCATCCACTGAAAATCTCGGCTTGTTTTTTTCCCAGGGATTAATGAAGCGTTTATCTGCCTCGGAATTTCACCTTGAAGAACTATTAATTAAAGAATCTCCAACAAAGGGTTTTCTTATCACTGACTTAAATGCTCAGGTATCTGAGGAAATCCCGCCGGTCTTTAGCGGTGAACCAGAGTTAGCCCATTTAAAGTCAGAAAGTATTAAGCCAAGCCGGGGTGCCACTGCCGTTGGAGTGAACGGCAATGCGGTTGATGAAATAACTGCCGGAGAAGTGGCTGCAGCAGCAGAATTGTTGGGTGAGAGCGATGCAGGGCCTAAAAACACGCCTGCAGCGAAGAAATGGCATCTTTTAGCCTCTCTTTTCATTGTCTTTATCTTAAATGGAGTGCTATACAGCCCGGTTTTGTTTAGTTCGTCACCCTTCCCATGGGGATCAGATACATGGGGGCATTTATTTAAAACCGAATTTCTGATTAATTCAATTCAAAATGGCAACATATTTCCACACTATTTGGCAGGGTGGTATAACGGGATTGACCCGTTTAGGTACTACGCCCCGATGTCTTATTATGTTTTGAGCTTTATCACTTATTTTACAGGGGATGTATTTAAAGCCGCAAACCTTTTCCTGTTTTTGATCGGGTTTACCGGCAGCGCTTTTTGGCTGGTTTTTCACAAAAGGCTCGGTTTGGGAGCTGCGTTGACCTTAGCGGTTATGTGGTCCGTTGTTCCAGATAATTTAAGGGTTGCATTTTCTGAAGGAAACCTGCCAAGGGTGATGGCAGCGGTGTTTTTGCCCCTGCTTATTTATTTTGTTGTGGAGATATTAGATAGCCCGAGAAGTGAAACAACCAAGGTGTTAGGTTTGGTCATAAGTCTTAATCTTGTTATTATCTCTCATGCAATGGTTGGTGCACTGTTTTTGACTGGATTGACGATTTATTCATTTTTTGTGCTGATCTTGGGTGGTACCGATATTAAAAGATTTGCGAAGACCTTGTTTTTGTTTGTTATAAGCTTCATGATTTCAGGATGGTGGCTTTTACCCAGTCTTAGTGGTGGAATTACTTCAATCGGCAATGATTCGTCGTCGCTGTCAGTAGGATATTTTCTGCTTTTTACACTAAATCCATTTCTACGCCTATTGTAGCCGCTCAAAATTTTTGGCAAAAGTTCTCAAGATTTTTGGCAAAAATAATACTGGTTTTTTGAATCACTTCCAAGACTCATTGACCTGAACCTTTGTCATTTATTTTGAGAATAACGCTCCTGATTGGATGGTTTTTCATCACGTTTGAAGGCCGTTTCATTCAGGGGCTTTGTTTTAAAGTTATAGCTGTTAAAATGCTTCATAATACCAAAATAAGACTGCATTGAAGCGTTTACCTTCTCAAAGGTCATTGAGCCGTTTCTGTAGGCTTTTTGAAGCGTTTTAATCCTTTTCTTAATCTTCTTTATGCCGCTTTTCTTCAATTTCCTATGAGTGGGCCACAACCTGAAGCCAACAAACTCAATACCGCATGATATAGGTCTAATAGCCGTCTTTTTATTCAAATCAAGAGCAAGCTTCTCCTTCAGGAATATCTCAATCTCCTCTTTTACTTGATGCAGATACTTTTTATTGTCAGATAGTATTATTATATCATCCATATACCGGATATAGTAATGGATTCTTAAATTATGTTTTGCATATTGGTCAAGCTCATTCAGATAGACATTGGCAAACAATTGAGAGGTCAGGTTTCCAATAGGCATCCCCGTGTCAAATAACCTCTCTTCGTCCGAGCATTGGTCAGCCTCCATGCCGGCAGGAAGGCCAAAAGGAACATCCTCACTATTTACAATGATTTCAAGCAGCCACATCAAGTCTTTATCTTCGATTTTTTTTCGTAAAATATCAAGCAATATCGCATGATTTACTCTATAGAAATACTTCGAGATGTCAAGCTTTAGATAATAGTATTTCTGTTGTTTCCTGTCTACTTGCCGCAACCAATATTGAAGTCTATCTGCCGCCTTGTGAGTGCCTTTTCCGACCCTGCAACCATAACTATCATAAATAAACTGCTTGTCATAGATTGGATATAAATTTCTGTATATAGCCCACTGTATAACCCTATCTTTGAAGGGAAGAGCCATAATCAATCTCTTTTTTGGCTCGTTTATATAAAATTGTCTGTATTTGCCCACTTTATAAGTTTTATGAATGAGTTCATTTTGTATGATAATCAAGTTTTCTTCAAGATTGCTATTAAATTTTAACACTTCATCCTTGAAGCGTTTGCTCTTCTTTGCTTCGAGAGCTGCTATATAAAGATTTTCAAAGTCATAGATTTTTGGGAATATACCCTTTATTTTCTGAGACAATACAAGCATCCCCTTGCTTTTTATTTTACGCTATATGTAACATCTTTCATGTTTTACTTGATGCTTCTATAGCAATTCAATATTTTGCCTTTCGGCAGGGAAATGAGCCCCTTTGTCCTCTCTGTACTATCTGTAACCCCGTTGAGGTTACAGCCATTGACTATGAGAGCAGAGCGGAGCGGAAGCCGATATTCGTATTCGAGTTCGAGCGAACGTTGTTCAGGTTGACGTTGAACACGCCGGCATTGGAAGTGTTATACCAATTACCGCCACGAATCGGAAGCTCAATAGACTCATCCCCCATAGATTCTATATTTATTTATTAACTGCCTTCATCCAACCGCCCAACATACGTCCAATTTCACTCAGCATCTTGCTCCAATTCTCATATTGCTTCAATCCCAAGTATTTGAATTTCGGGTCTGCTGCAACTCTAATGAAAGTCTTGAGTGTTTCAAGCTCAATATCTATTTCCTGAAGAGTAGTCTTTTTATAATACTTCTTATTTGCAGAAATGACCAACTTCAGCAATGTGTACATTGATTTTTTTATCTCTGTTGCAAGTGCATATCTTTCAGACCTTGGAAATTGCAATAAGCAGTTATTTCCATACACTATCATGTCATAAACCTTTTGATATATCTTCAGTTCTTCCATTTATCTTCCTCGCTTGTCGCAGATTTAAGGGAGAGTTATCACTCTCCCTACAGACTAACAGAAAACAGATTACAGATTGACAAAAGCGGAGCGGAAGCCGAGCCTCGTACTCGAGTTCGAGCGAACGTCGCTCAGGTTGACGTTGAACACGCCGGCAGAGGAAGTGATATACCAAGAACCGCCACGAATCGGAAGCCTTTCTCCGTTATTTCTGAAGTAAATAGAATCTCCTCCGTGACTTGCATCAAGAGGGAACATACCTAAAGCTTTTAATACTTCCGGTATATCGACTCCGGCTTTAGCTGTCAAGGTTTCAAATGTTTTTGCTCCGTATGGTGTATCGTCCGCTTGAGGATAATCTATTGTGTCAGATATTTGAAAATTGCCCGTCCCTGCTGTAGGAGCAGCCGTATAATCAAATTTTAGCGTTCCGGCTGTTCCCGGAGCTACCAAGCTTCCATCCGGCAAAATAGCTTTCCATAATGCACTTGCTGCCGTTTGGTCAACTATATTTGCAGCGTTGTTATTAGGAATAATCTGTATCTCCCCGTTATTTAACCTCAAGCCTCCAACCCATTCATAGACATTCCCGTTAAGGTCAAAGATGCCTTCATTCGTATTGTCATGAGCCCAAGAAGCAGGGCCACTTCCAGTCGCTACTCTATAAGTTTTGTATGGGTCTCCACCACCGTATGTTTCGACTCCCTTCTCATGAGGAGCAGAATAGTCAGAGCCATAATTATTATTTCCTCTTGGCATAAATCCGTTTTGCTTGCACCAAAGAGCAACTCCGGCCCACTCAGCATTTGTCATCAAGTGCCATCCTGCACCCTTGTTTTCTGAATACAGTTTCGCTTGGTCAAACGTCAAGGAAGCTCTTGGGTCTTTATATGGCAGACTGTATGCTCTGTCATTCATGACAATGTTTTGATACTTAGAGATAAACACTTCCGGAATTTGAACGCCGTCCACGATAAACATTGGATGTGCTGCATCCGCACCGCCTGCAATAACATCTACATTCTTAAAGAGTGGTATCCTAACCAAGATAGAAGGGAGGCCCATATCGTCAAATTTAACTGTGTTTTTTCCTCCTGATAGTGCCTCAACCGCCAATTTCATATCATCAAAATTACTCATTAGTTTGCTCCTCCTTTAGCCCATAAAGTTACTGTTACATTGTCCATATTGAAAGGAATTGGAACTTGCTTCTCCATTGGATTCCCGTCCTCATCTTCACCATCAATAATGGTGTCATAAGCTCTTGCAGGGATGTCTATTTGTGCAACATACCTTTCATTGATACCAAACATCATGAAGCCAAACTCATTGGTACAGATATCAATATGAACGTCAAAATCCCTTTCGTACTTCTCAAGGTCAAGTGTCATTTCTCCTGCAAGTGTGATTTTAGTATCAACGACCTCAATATTAATTTTTTCGCCTTCGTTCTTCTCAACGATTTTTACCATTTTCTTAATCCCTCCGCTCTTTTAATTGCTTCATGACTCTTTTGAGCCACGCACTCAGCATATTCTCTTGTCTGCTTGTCGGCACTTGAGCTGTTGTGTCCAAAGTCCTTTAAGACCTTGTTTGTCATTTTTTGCCTTTCACTACTTTTAATGATTACATTCGCCATTATTGAAACATACCTCCTTGAATAAAACATTTAATCGTTGCACTTGCAGCACTTCCGGTGTACTTGATTTTAAAACCGTTCTTTGCTTTGTCATAGACAACGATATCTCCGACAATCCCGTTGGAGCTGACAACCTCAGTGAGCACTCTATAATTTAAAGTATCTCTTTCCTTCAGGAGTGCAACGGTTATCTCTGAGTTATTGAAAGGATACTCCTGAGTATTGGTCAGTGAAATTTCTCTCAGTTCTCCTTCCAAGTCAGCTATGTTTCTTTTGTACTGCATTGACTGTTGAATTAGCACTGAGGCAAGCCCGTCATTTCCAAGAATCCCAGTCTCCATGTTATTCATGTTTGATGCACTAACCGGAGTCCCTTCCTGAATGACTTCTTGTGTCGCTTCATCAACAATATGGTCTTTCCATTGTTTCATGTTATAAGGATTCATTTACGCAATCACCTCCACTTCTACAAACCTATATGCAAAGACCGAGTACAGCCCTTTTGATTGAGGCTTTATAAATTCCCTTTCAGCAAGAGCTATCACATCACCGTCCTTGTCAACTAAACTGATATTACTGACCGTTCCTGAGACTGTGTCATCCAAGTACACAAATACTTTTATGAGGTTTTGGTCTATCTCCGTCTTGAAGATATCAACCTGTTTTTGCTGTCCGTTCAGCAGATAAGTTGCATGTGACAACGAATCTTGCAGTCTCAAGAGCTGCTTGTCAATTCCTGTCTGAGTTAATGTTTTCATGTTTCGAGCCTCCTTTAATTCGGATATTGTCCTGCTTTTATTTGATTACAAAGCGGATAACTGATTGTATTACCTTCAAACTCTGTCTCTGTCTGCATTGTTGAGCTTTCCTTCTCAAGCTGCACAAAGTCTATTTCCTGATATAGCTCTTCGGATGCAGCAAGCTCTCCGGTCAGAGGATAGGAGAAGCTGCCTTCATTATGGGATGATTCCTCATTCAAAGTCGTGCTGAGCAGATATCCGACATTGTCATTATTATAAGGCCACACTCCACAAAGAAGATTGTTGCATAAAGGATATTTTGAAAAGCCACTCTTGAAGCTTGACCGGATTTCAATTTGAGTAGATTCCTCAATCCCATAGGCAGGCAATCCACTTGCAGGCTTCACCTTCATAACTTCGCTATCTATAACGGTGATGTCATTAACTCCGCTTTGTTGTTTTGATGCAAGGTAGATTGTAAATTCAGCCCATCTGTCAGGGTCATGGATGTAAAATGGCTCAATTCGTGATTGTTCATATCCAAGAGCCTTGAGTGCAAGGAGGATGCCTTCATTCGTTCCGGCTTTCTCAGCAATAATATTTTTCATTGAAAGCCTCATCCTGTAGTTTTCAACGCTTTCACCCTTGAGCCTCTTCATAGTCCTGTCACGACCATGCTCCTCAAGCATCTTTTCACTTGCACTGATAATCATTGACTCTTCTCTGACCCTGAATATATCCTGCTTTGTTTGGTCAAATACCTTACCGAATACCTTGAACAGTATATAAAACTGATTCTTTAACTTGGTAATTTTCTTGAGAGGGCCATAAAGAAGGTAATACATATAATCCTGAAATTTTTCAAACATATCACTGCACCCTCTCAACGGTTATATTGAGCAGACCAAGCACAATCACCTTGTCATTACTCAGGATTACATCAGTAGCAGGGGAGATAATATCTGCTTTCTTATAGACCTGAATATCCTTCTTTAAAGCATATATAATGTCATCCCTGTAAAGCTTGTTGAGCTCTCTGTCTTTGCTGATTTTTAGTAAATCCGTGATGATTGCTTCAGCTTTCTCTTGAATACCTTCGTCACTCGCATCCTCCGCAATGTAAACAACAATTTGAATATCCTGCTGCACAGTCTCAGAAGACTTCACAAGTACGTTATCATATGGCCCTTTGATTGTGTCTGCCTCTGCTGCAACCTTGTCAAGCAGTCCTTGTGTTGCAGCCCCTGCCGTTGATGTAACAATAATATCAACTGTACCCTGACCCCTTGGATGCATGTCGTCAACCCTAACAAACAGAACGCCGTCAACCGCCTCACAAACATTCTTGTATTTATCACGAATAGGGAAGGTCGAAAGCTCAGCCCAAGAGTTTAATATCCTGCCTCTCAAGCTCTCAATATCCTCAAGGTCACTTCCTTCCTGAACAAGCCAATCAGCATCATTCAATATCCTGTCAACACCTTCAATGTGAGTGAGTGATTTTTTTATCTGTCCGGGAGGAACATTGTATTTTGTGCCTTCCTTTTCAGCCTCAACAAGAATCTTCTGACTTAGTGAATCCTTTTGCAGAATTGAATCCTCAAGAACCAAGAACCGGAGCTCTTCTCCGTTGATGTCCTGCTCAGTCTTAAAGACATCACCCTTCGCAACCTTCACAGCATCCCCCGGAGCATCCCTCTCAAGAGTTACATATCCCTGAGTTTTTGTCGGCTGCTTCCTTTTCTTCGAGAAGTCGGCTGCCTTCAGCTCAAGCCATACATCTTCAGCATGGGAGACAAACATATTATTCAAGACCTTTCTCAAGAGCTTTACCAGTTCAATTCGTATCTGAATCAGTATCATCAGTATGGTATAGAACACGCCTCCTGAGCTGAAGTTGGTTATAACAAATCCCTCGTCCTTGAGCTCCTGCTCTATTGAGTTTTTAAGTTCCTCTCTGTCCGGTACTGGAAGGATTTCATCCAGTATCTTTTCGTCAATCATTGCACCATCACCACCTCAACCCTGACTCTGTCCAGTTCAATATTCAAATTGTACTGCCTTGAGTCATTTATAAATTTGAAAGCCACTTTGACAGATATCTTGTCATCTTCAAAACTCAGAGCCGTTTGAATCGTTCCGTTGTCGATTTCTTCACGCCTTGAGAGCTTTGTTTTTATTCTTTGTTCAATCTCCAATCTCGTCAGGTCATCATCCTGCATTTGTATGAAGTCTATAAGTGACCATCCCCAAGTCTCGTTATAAAAGAGCTCACCTTCTTGAGACAACGCCTCAAGCCTGATATCCTGAATAAGACAATCGGTGTTTGAAGTGATGGGAGCATCACCATTGGCAGCAGCAGTCAATTGCCAATCTTCATCAAGTTTTATATCTGTATCATATAACCCTGCCATCAAACCACCTTCCCAACTATATAAACATTTAATTGACCGTAGAGGAGAAGCACTGCTGCAATATCTCCATTTACAAGCCTGACTGTTGATTTTACTTCAGGAATCTCAGGAAACTCAGAATTGATTTCCTTGTTTTTGTCAAGTATTTTGAGATTGTAAACCGAATAGTCCGCGTATTCCTGAACCTTTGTAACCTTTGCATATACAGCAGAGGGGAGCTTTATGTGTTGATATCTTGCTTTTATAAGCTTTTCAATGACATTTTGAATCATTTGCTCAAGCATTTCTCTCCCTCCTTAAAAATAGATATACGTCCTTATAAACCCCGTTTCATTGGTTGTAAAGACAACCTTTTTCGTCTCAAATTCTCCTGATACCTTTGGATGCCTTACAACAATTTTTTGTGAGTGCTTGATGAAGGGAGTTGATACTGTCTCAAGCTCCCAAACTCCACCGGGCCTCTCAAGAGATATGATATTTATTCCATACTCAAACTCATATACTTTCTTTTGCTCCGGCTTTTCTCCCCAATAGAACACGCCTCCCGAGAAGTAAAATGCCTCTTTAATTTTCCAAATGGCATGAATCTCTTCAATGACTGATATCACATTCTTTTTGAATATAGGCACAACCTTTTTCCTTTGGTATGTCTTTGATGATATCTTCATGTTTGTTATTCCTGCTTTATTTAGGCAGAACCTCAGTATTTCTTGAGGTGTTGCCTCTAAAAAAGTATTAGTGATGTATGTCTCCTCAAGAAGTATCATGTCATCCTTCAGGACAACCTCATTAGAATAACTTCCTTCACTCATTGGATTGACCACGTACCCCTGAAAGACTTCATCAAACACTCCGTCATATCCAAGCTCAATCAGAGCTTTGTCTTTTTTATTGAGAGTTATCTTCTCATTAAACTGCTGAGTGAACCTTGTTTTGGCCCAATCAAAGTATGAATCCTTAGAGGAATAGACTTCGATTTCAACACCCTTTTGAAAAGTATAACTCCCAAGTTTAGCATTGATTTCAGGATAAAAAAGTTCATTTGTTTCCACTGTCTCACCTCACTAATAAGGCATTGCAGCAATTCTGCCTCTGTATTCCTGTGTGTCTGCATTGTCTATCGCTGCCGTTTTTGTGGTCTTATCCTTTAGCTTAGGAGCTGCACCACGGTTATTCAAATAGCTTTGATATTCCGTGGTCAAGTTTGATGTTGCTGCACTTGTCGTCTGAGCCGTGGAAGTGCTTCCAGTGCTTTTCGTTGCAGTAATAGTCATAGCAATATACTCCCAAAACTCAATCGTAACTGACAGCTCGTCTTTTTTGCTTTGCTCCTTTGTAGTTAGATTCTTAAAAAGAACCTTGGTGATGCCTCTTGCTGCTGTGTGCTCGTTGACTATCTCATAAACTGTCGGCTTTGCTTGACCCTGCTTTTTAAACAAATTTTGAATCATTTCAAGCTTTTGCAGTTTTGTCAGAACCGGGCCATCATGCAGAACCAATTCCAAATTAACCTTTGCATCCTCATATCCCGTTGCCTGTTTTGGCTTTGTGCTTCTGCCTTCAACTTCCTGCTCCTCAATGAGAGCATCACCTTTTATCTCAATACTCTTGAAGAGGCCGGGGAGAATGACCCCTCCAATTTTTATGGTACTTTCATCAACATATATCAAGATTATCCCTCCCCAACCAGTGTCAAGTCGCTTCCGTTGCCGTTTGTATAGTCTTCGATTTCCTTCAGTAGCTTAAACAACATTGGAAGGTCTTTGAGTTTGCTAATATCTACTTGGACAATAAGCTTTTCAATGATTGTTGCGTTATCCTTTTCCTTGGAGCTCTGCTTGCTCTCTGATTTCTCCTTGGTTATTTCTCTCAGGTTAACCTTTTTAATTTCATCCTGAGCCGTGATGCTTGCATTTGAGAAGCCGTCTTCTGAACCATCTGAAGAAGCAGCCAACCCAACATCAGCAAAGGCATTCTCTGTGACCTCAGCAGGAAGGTTTTGAGTCTGTACCATTCCACTTGTTATGGTCTCAAATATTCTTCTTCCTGATAGTGTAAGGGTAGAGAGAGGGCCTTCCTTTGCATCAGAGAAGGGCAGAAGCTTTCTAATCTTTGACAGGCCGCCTTTCACTGCTTCAATAGGAGCTGACACCGCACTCTTTATGCCTTCTGTGAAGGTTGTTAGTATCTTTGAGCCTGACTCTCTGAACCATGCAAACGTCCCGGTTATAAAGTCCTTTATCCCTTGTATGCCGCTTGTAAATGTTCCCTTGACTCTTACCCAAAGGTTACTGAAGAAGGCAACAATAGAGTCCCAATTGTTTATTATCAGCATTGGTATCCCTATAAAGGGCATAAATGCTGCAATTGCTATTTGTAACCATGTAGGCATCCCTGAGAACAAGTTCCTTATCCAATCAAAACCAGCTTTAATGCCATTTACAAATCCATTCCAAACGCCTTGAATCCATGCAGTCACCGAGTCCCAATTCTGCCAAAGGAGAATAATTGCTGCTATCAGGGCCACAATACCAATAACAACCCAAGTAATAGGATTAGCAAGGAGTGCAGCCGTGAATGACCATACTGAAGCAATAAGCCCCGGCATTGCTGTGACTGCCGTTGTGATTGCCTGTCTTGCCATTGATGCCATGCTGATAACAAAGTTCTTGATTGCTGTCGCCCCATTGACAATGGCTGCTTTTCCCATACTGATAATGGATGTCGTGACACTTTTCACTCCTGACACTGCCGTTGATGCAAGGCTCTTCATATGTCCAAAGCCTGCCTTTATTGCATCACCGGCATACATAGCCTGAATCCTAATAGTGGTTAGCATATCCAGTATTTTAGTAAGGGCTCTCCCAAAGCCGAATGCCATATTAGCAGTTTTTGTAAATATGAGGCCCACGCCCCCAACAACCACAATAAGCGACCCTAAAACAGTCAACACAATTCCTATCGTTAAAACTACAAGAGCAATAATTTTTGTAAGCTGCTGATTCCTTTCAATCCAATCACTGATTTTCCCAAGAACCACTTCACCTTTACTCAGCAGCATGTTGACCGTTGGAAGCAGTTGGTTTCCGATTTCCTCCTTGACGTTTCGGATTCTTTGCTGAAGCCGGATATATTTCTCACCCTCAGTCTCATTGATTGCATTTGCCATGCCCCGGGCCACGTCAATTCCTTTTCCCATCTCTCCATATAGAGTGGTGATGTTGCTTTGAAGGTCTCCGGTCTTGTTGTAAAGAAGGTCAATCATAGCAACCGCTTCATCCGTTCCAAAGGCTTTTTGGAGCTCCATCTTTTCAGCAGCATCCATTGTGTCTCCGAATTTACCCCGGAGCTGCTCAAGAATTTCCGGCATAGACAAGAGCTGATTGTTTGCATCTGTGAAGCTGAGTCCCAATTCTTCTCCTGCCTTTGCTGCCGACCTCAAGAAAGCTTTGTATTTTGTGCCGGCTTCACTTCCTGACATTGTTGCTTGCAACATACCGAGGATAGAGAGCTGCTCTTCGAGCGGAACGTTTGAGGACGTCGCTGAAGCCCCAAGGGTCTGAATAGATTGGGCCATCTGTGAGCCGTTCGTTTTGAATTGCTGCACCGATTTTGCAATCCCGGCAGAGAACATTTCTCCAAACTCCATGTCATTCAAATCCTTATAAAAACCCTTGTAAATACCGTATCCGGTAGCAAAGAGACTTGTCATTTCAGCAATACTTGACTTTGTGCCCTTTGCCGTTATACCGGCAAGCTCCGTATATTTTGCAACGGCTTCATCCGTCAGGGATGATATACCGGACTTGATGTCATAGGCTGCCGTGATGAAGTCCGGCTTTGTTGTTCCGGCCCATGTATCAGAGAAGTCTTTTGCTGCACTTTCAAGAGTCTCAAGGTCTTTGACACCGACTGAAGACAGTTCTCCAAGAGCTCTTTTGGTTTCAAAGGTAGCTCCCACCGGCGAAAGCATAGCACTTGTTATTTGACTTCCTATCGCCGTCATTGCAACCCCGGTCTTGGTCATATCTCCAAAGGTTTGATTAAGTTTTTCAATTTTACTTACCGAGCCATCAACCGAGGAGTTGACCCTTGCCATTGGCCCTGACAAATGGTCAATCATCCCAACGATAACACTCAATTTAAAAATCGTATCTAAGCTCACACCATTTTTCACCCCCTGTTAAAAAATTCTAATTTGTGATATACTGAAGGAAAAACGAAGGAGGCTGTCGTTATGTTAGTAGCTATTTTATTTGTTCTAAAACTCGTTGTCTTTGCTCTTTGTGCCGGAGCTGCAATATCAATCATTGTCTTTGTTCCTTTGACTATTTACGCTATTCCGTATTGCTTATGGGTGGGGCATCAACACACCATTGGAAAGCACAAGGATAAAATGCAGAAAGAGGGCATTTTTAAAACCGCAAGGAACGCCACAATCTTATACAAAAGCTGGATTACAAGAAAAGAACCGACCTTTTAAGAGAGGCCGGTTTTTTCATTCTGAGAAGACTTCCGAGATAGCTCTTGCCATTACATTTTTTTCAAGCTGTTGGATGTACCTTGCTTGAGCAAGAGCTCTCAGAAACTCTTCAATATCCATCTCTCCAACGGTTTTCTTTAGAAGAGCAGGAGGCAAGTATCTGTATATTTCAAGTGAACCGGCTTCAATGAAATTACTGTTTACCTCCCGGAGCTGCTCCTCTAAAGCAGCTTTAAATTTATGTCTTTAGACAACCCCAACATATGCAGTAGTTTTTCTCCTACACTGAGTGCAAGAGCAGGGTATTCCTCAAGGTCTGCCTCAAGTTTATTGGCTTGCTCCTCAATGATATTGTCCATCACAAAAGCTTTGAGTGCCTTTGTCGGACTTTGGGATGTACTCTTTACATATCTGTCATAGGATGCCGTTGCCGGCTTTTGGAACAGATACTCAAGCTCAACCGTTGTGGAATCATCCGGCTCAATAGTTGCATTGACACGGTATAGCTTCCCATATTTATCTTTGTATGTTTCAAGAGTATCCTTGCCTTTTGTGGTTTCTACCGCTTTTTTGTTATCTTCCATTTTTCTTATCCTCCAATTTGTCAATTATTTTGAGACTAACGCTTAAACGGGTCTCAATCCGTCTCTTTCAATGCCATTCACTATGATGAAGTCCATATCCACCTTCAAAGACTTATCTCCTTGAGCATTTTTCTGACTTGTTTTTGTAAAGGTGACAGTGTTTAATTCATCAGTCTTGGTCTTTTGGGTCTCATTGGCATAACTCACAATGATTTTAGGAACAACAAGCTTGTAGAGCGACACACCTTTTCTTTTGCAGTAGGCAACTAAGTCGTCAAAGTCATCCTTGAGCAGACTTAATTTTCCCTCTGACTTATAATTTCCTGTGCCGTAACCTCTTGGTCTGTTGCCTTTGCCATAGACAACTTCCTTTTCCAGTTCGTCATCATATGAGATTTCCTGAACTTCAATCTCAAGACCCGGAAGCTTGACTGATACGTCTGACCAATCATAGCTTTTGCCGTTAATTATCGCCATCTTTTATCCCTCCTTATTACTGAGTTCTGAACGGATTCTCCATACCAAGGTCAATCTCAATTTCTCTCACATGACCGATAGGAATATACCTGATAATGACATTCAGTTTTTCAGTCGCAAGAATGTCTTGGTCTTCAGGAACAACAATTCTCACTGAAGAGATTTCCTTGTTTCTTACCATTGTGTCAAGCGGAGACTGGATGAACTTAGCTATCGTTTCAAGGCTTCCCTGAACGTCCGTCATGTCAATATCACTTTGCAGCTCCTGAAGAGCTTGCTTTCTCGTCTCTCTCATAATCTTGTTTTTTACCCTGACATTTTCTGCATATCTATAGTCAGAGCCGTCTGGGCACATCATCCTTGCGTTTGTTACGTAAAAGCCCTCAATGCCTTCATATTTCCTGAATGTGAGGTACTTTGTTTCATCAAATAATGAAATATAGTCCTCGATTCCTTTTGGAAGCAGTTCAAGCATTTTGTTCTCAGGGATGCTGAAGCTTTTAACTTCCCCAATGGACTGCTGCACCTTTGCCTTTGAGTACAGTCCGCACACAATTCCTGCATTGTTGATGTCTTTTATAGTGCCGTCCATCCTTGTATATAGTGACCTTGCTGTTACAATCTGAACATCATAGTTTTGAAGGCCCGTTCTCTCGCTGACTAAGTACTGAGCGTACTCGTCAAGAGTTTCACCTTCCGTGATATTCCTTGCTTCAAGGACGAAAAACAGAGGTTTCTTGTATAGGCTTGTGAAGTTTTCTGCCTCCGTGGATACCGCCGCCCAAAGAGCCCCTGTTGATTCCCCAACGATATGAACATACTCAAAAGAATAATTCATAGTTCTGAGCTTATCTATTGCCGTGAGTACGTCCTGATTGGTCATTTGGGGAGATTCCGTGCTCACCGTGTATGTGTCACCAATCTTGTAGGAATCTGTCGGAGTGACCGCATCCTCAGTAAACTTGAACAATAGTCCGGTTGAAGGGATGCTGAGCTCTCCGTTGATTGCAAGAGTTACTTCTTCAGAGAATGAATATCCTCCGTCAACCGAGTACCTGAGCACCGCTTGATTGAATCCTCCTGCACCCGTAAACTTTACAATGATTTCATAGGCATTGTTCGGCTGTCCTTCAACCGTGCAACTCCCAAGACCTGTCCCGGTCTTTGTAACCTCTCCGACAGTTCCGGGAACTGAAGCTGCAACAGGCAAGCAATAAATCATGTTTGACCCGTTTTCAACGCTGTCCATGCAGGCATCAGCAAGAGGAGAGAGACCAAGTTTTTCCTTGATTTTCTTTGCATCCATGCTGCCGGTGATGATAATTGGAACATCTGACACGATAGGAGAGACCCCAATCTTAACATGAACACCTTCGCCCTTTACGGTATCAGCTCCAAGACCGCCATCCGTGATGATTGTATTAACGTCCCTTAGCATCTTTCTTCACCTTCTTTCCTCCCATTGGGGACTTCAAGAATCCTTCCAATGCTTTCTCGTAATCTTCTTGAGTAACTGCTTTCCCTGCCTTCCAGTTTTCAGCAGCCTTTATGCCTTCAAATATTCTGTCAGGCGTTTTATTCTTCTCCTTCAGCTCCTCAATACTGAGAAGCTCAGGAGGAGTATTGGTTGTTGTTTTATTAGCCATTGTCTTCCTCCTTTACTTCCTCAAGTGTTTGCTCCAACTCACTCATTGTGCCAAATGTAGAATCTCTATACAGGCCGCCATCAAAGGTGATTTTAACCTGAACGGCTATCTTTGCCTTGAGAACACTGTCGTTTTCATCCACCCAATCAGCATCCTCAACCTCAATTGCCGTGAAGTTGTCGTCAATTATAATCCCTCTGTCCAGTAGGGCAATGAAGTTCTCAAAGATGGTTTCGCATTTGCTTTCTTCATACTCTCCTATGACCACGACAAAGCTTGTTTTTCGGTTAAAAATCTTTGTTCTCTTTCGCTTGACGCCCCCTTGGTCTGTGTAAGTGGTTTTTGAGCCGCTTCGAGCAAAGCTGTCACCTTCAAACAATACCGCTCCGACATGACTTTCGTTTGATTTCTCAAGCGTTTTTATGCTTGTATGAACCTTCGACTTAATGCCTGCATCCTTGAGCTTTTGAATCAAATAGTCTTTGCATTGTCCAATCATTTTTAATCCTCCGATATAATGTCTTCAAGAGTCCCTTTAATCTCTCTCATGTCCTCTTCAGAGATACCCAAGAAAGGACGTGCCGGGATATCTATATTGACGGTTACTTGTTTCTTGCGAATCCATCTGCCTCCGACTTGGAAGACAAGTCCCTTTGATGTCTTGGCCCTGATAGTGATTTTTCTGCCATCTTCTCCAAATTGGTGAGTCCTTGCATAAATTTTATTTGTACCTACCGCAAAGCCTGAACCATCAGCAGTCGACTTGATGGAGTTTTTCAAGCCTGCACTGTCCGTCAACGTTGTCCCGTTCTCACGGATAGCTCTGATTGATTTTGTCCAAGGTCTCCCTTCAGGACTCTTTTCATCCTTGAACCTTTCCCTCGTTGAAGTCCTGAGAGCTTCTGCCAACGTAAGGCTTGCCCCCCTAACGTCGACATTTTCCAAGTGCTTCAGTTTCTTCATAAGTCTCCTGACATCTCCATCAAGTCTAATACTGTACATGATTACATCCCTTTCATGCTGTTTCTTGAAAATAGCCTTGTATTAGAAGTCATGGAGAATCCGGTATTTGCCTTTTGTGTGCTGTCGGTGATGCCAATATCAATGATACCCTTTGCCACATTCTCCAAGAACCTCACGGCTGCCTTGTATCTGTTCAGGTAGTTCTTTTCTTTTTCTCCTTCATCAATTCCGGCTCTTGAAAAGAGGTTATATACTGCAATATCCTTGCTGAACTTGTTTATCACTTTAGGAGTAGGGGAGAGGGGGACAGGATACCTTTTTATAAGATACCCGTCAATCTCCCCGTCTGCATCCCCAATGGCCTCCTCAATGATAGGGATGATTTCTTGTTCTCTCAAAGCTTCGTCTTCGATATATTCATCACCGATTATCATATTAAGAGCATCAGATTTTATCATCCCTCTGACTTCTTCAACTGTGCAGTAACTCATTTCACATCATTCCTTTATGCAGTTTCGCCAGTGCTACCAAAGGCCATCTGCCAAAAGCCATATCCGGCGTTTGCTCTTGCTTCTACTCCATAGAGATACTGCTTTCTCATGAACACATTCTCGTCCTTGTCATCAATCAAAGCATTAAACTTTGGAGCTTTTCTCTCCTGATAAATGATAGGCTTGAGCGGCTTTGTGGTACAAAGCAGATACCATGCAGTATCATTTCCAGCAAGCTCAGGAACAACAAGAAGCTTTGCAGTATCCTTGTAAATGTTGGTTGAACCGTCAATCTGGTCTGACATTAGAATTTTTCTTCCCGCATCCTCAAGAGCAGGAGGGACAACCAATGTGTCAGGAATAATTCTCAGGCTCTCGCCGTTCTCATCCTTAATGGACATCATGGCACTTCTTGCTTCAGCGTATGAAGTAGTTGTCAGAACCTTTGTGCTCTTGTTTGAAATAGTTTTTTTACCTATTTTGTGAGCATCCGAGAAGAATGGCTGCCTGTCATAACACTTGTTTGTAAAACCATCCAAAAGAAGTTTAAAAACAAGTGTGTCCGGGAAGGTTGCAGTGCTTTGAGCTATGTCTTGGATAACCGGATTGTAAACTCCAATCTTGTCATCCTCAATGTCGTTTCTGTCAACGCCGATTGTCAGCTCAAAATCCTTGTTTTTGATGGTGTAGTCAGAGCCTGTGAGGTTTTGAATCTCCCTGTCTCCAATCCATTCCCTCATTCGAGGAATCTTTCCAAGCCATTTGTATGACTCTTCCCCGGTCTCACTTGGGACTTTGGTTGCAATCTTATCCCAAAGAGTCTTTGTCTCATTGAAAGCCTTGTTGAATATGGTTTTAAAGCCTGTAGTGATGCCTTGTAACGCCTGTTGATTAACTATCATATTGTTTTATCCTCCTTCATGAATTAAAGTGTTTCAACGATTACCTCGCCGTTTTCGAGTCCGATTACCTTTCCGGCAACGGAAGTCCCAACCGCTAACATGGTGACTGTTTCATCATCCAATATATAACAGTCTTTCATTAAGTCCTGAGCTGTCACCGGATTGGTAACGTCATTGTTCCACTTGAACACACCACGTCTGACTTTTACAGTCACAGCTCCATCAGCACCTCCGGTGTTATCAACGAATTCCTCAGCCCTTCCGGCAGCCAATAAAGTATCAGCCGTACTTCCCGGAGCTGCATTACCCGTTCCATCAAGGACAACAAATGAACCTTCATAAATCTTTGTATTTGCCTTCACCGGCAATACAAGAGTTTTTCCGTCTCTGACTTCAACGGTGTTTCTTCCTGCTGATAATGCCATGTTATCTCACATCCTTTCCGTATTTCTCAAGGTCTTCTTTGGAAACTCCGAGCATCTTGCAGACTGTCATTGTTGTCTCAGTGACCTTGCCGTCATCACACTTGGAGTCTTCAATTTCGATTTCTCCCATTGGCACGGCTTGAGGAGCTTTCTCAACAAACTTCTTGAAGCCTTCAGGGTCTTTCAAAGCATACTCCTGAGCCCATTCTTTTTGAGCCGCTGAGATTTTTCCTGCCTTTAACGCCTTGGTCACAAGCTCTTCACTGTCTTTTTTGTCAAGCCTTTCCTTGAGCTTGTTGAACTCAGTAACCGGTACATAGTTTGCAGGATTCTTCAGGGCCATGATAGCGGCAGCCACGTCCTCAGTTTTTGCCTCTTTGCTGTCGATTCCAAGTAATCCGCAAATTACTTTGTTTGCAACTGTCTCAGTTTCAGAGCCTCCACCATTGCCGCCTTGCTTCTTGATTTCCTCTTTTAGCTTCTCAACTTCTCCAACGGCATTTTTAATTGCCTGCATTATTTGCTCCTCTGTCGCATCTTCAGGAAGACCGAGAAGAGCCGCCAACTGTTTTAAATCCATGTTGTTTCCTCCTTCTTCAAATTCATCAATGTTGATTGAGTTTACTATCGCAAACATACCGTCTATTGCCGGCGTGTTTGTTAACGCTGCGGAATGTAATACAACCGCCTTTTGGTCACTTTTCCTCACAAGGACAACAGGAGAGAGGTATTTGTATTCCTTATTCTTCAAATACTCCTGAGCCTTTGGAGTCCATTCGACCTTTGCTGCAATTGCTCCGTCCTGAATGAATAAATCCTTTATCCATCCACCGGCAGGAGCTTGAACATCCTCAAGAGTTTGGTGTTCATAGTCAATGACAATGTCAATGCCTCTTTCTTTGAAGGTGTCCTTGATTTTTGCAAAGCTCTCTTCGTCAACCATGAAGTCTCCCTTTTGTGACTTGACCATTCCAAGAGGTAAAAGCTTCACCACATCAGGAACTCCTTGGATTTCGGAGGAGCTTACACTTAATATAAATTTCTTTGCCATGCACTCACCACTCTTTGTCTCAATTTGTTTCCACTGCTAACGCCGTTAGCACGCGTTATAACGCTTGTTTTTTTGAATTTAGGTATAAACCCCTTACTTAATGGGAAAACTATTAAATTAGGCTTTTAAATTCGTCTTATTTGCCTTTGGATGATTCCCTCTTTTCAAATGCCTTTTTGATAGGCTCAGGGTAGTCCTTCAGGTCAGGTTTAAAGGCAACCTTTGCCGGATTATTTGAAAAGCCCGGGTCAGGCATCACGTTCACAAACCGTCCGTCTACCTCAGCAGCTCTTGGAGCTTCTGACTCAACCACAAGACCTCTTTCCTTGACCTGCCTTTCTGACAATGTCCTGACTCCGCATCTGCACCGGAAGCCGTTCGGAGGATACCATGTATCCCAAACAGGGTCATCTGCTCTAAAGACTCTGCCGTCCATTGCCAAATGAGAGGGTCTTGTGCCCTTGTCGTTTACTGCATCATACTGCCAATAAGGTCTATACTTTAAAACGTCCGGGGAGGTCATCTGCTTATAATGTCCTACTTGATAGGCTGTTTGCATGTTCATCCTGAATATGTTATCAGCCTGAAAGTTTGTGATTCCCTTATAACCTTTCTTTTCAAGGAACTCATTCATATTGTTTTTAAAGTCCCTCATGGTCGTTCCTTCTTCGATTGCCTTCAGGAGCTCGTCATAAAACTTGTTGAGTATCTGAGCCGTTGTATATCCCGAGACAGTAAATGCAAGGGCCTTGTATTCCTCAGCCAACTTGTAAAACTCAGAGGGCTTCATTGGAATCTTTTCTTTGAAATAGTTTACAGCTTCCTCAAAGACAATCTCTTTAGTTAATAGCTCAAACAGGTCTTTCATTTTCTTTCATCCTTCCAAGCATATCAGCGTAAAACATTGACTTTTGAAGGAGCTCGTCAAGGTCTTTGACATCCATCTTCTTGTAAAGGGCCTCAACAAACTTCTCGTCCTCAAGCTGTTTCTTCAACTCGTCAAGACTTTCAACATCATCAAGCAGCTTCATCACCGGCTCAAAAATTTTGGCAAAAACACTTGAACTTTGTGCAACAGCCATGTCCGCAAAACTATCAATTTTCTCTTGATACTCCTTGTCAATCTTCTGAAGCTCCGTGTCAGTTACTTCTTTGTTGCTTCGTACTATCAAATCATTTTTTAAAGTTTGAACAGATGCTGCTGTCGTTGGAGGAGCTGCAACTTCTTCTCCGTCTTCCGGCTTTGGTATGCTGAATTTTTTGTACAAATGAGCCGTTGGTATCTTGAGACCTATTTGACAAATAAGCTTTTCGTATATGTCAGCTGTTTCTTTCATGTCTCCGGCTTCTTCAGCATCAAACCTGATATATGGGATTCTCTTGTCTTCTCCAAAGTTGAAAAGGACAAGAGGACGAATCAAGTCTCTCCTGAGTGTAGCTGCAAGAGCTTTGCAGTCTGCAACCGTAAGGTCATGCCTTACCTCGTTATGAGTTTTTGATTGGGCATATGAGCCACTTCCCGAGTCAGAAGTCAATGTCTGGCCGAGTACGGCCTTTGATATCTGTTCATCACAGAACCGAGCCAAGGATTCATATACATTGATTGACGTTGTCTTTGAGCTTTCCTTGAACTCAATCTCAGTGCCATCTGGTATGATGCCGGCTGCATCCGTCCCAATCTGAACCAACGCCCTCATGAGAGCCGCTTTGTCTTCTTCGCTTGCTGAAGGATTATACTTCCCAAGTCTGAGAGGCATCCCGAACACTTCGCAGAAGCTCACCCAATCTTTGAGGTCATAATTCTTGAATAAATACATCCAAGCAACAACACGGAGCACTCCTGCTCTTGATGGATGTCCCGACCTCGCCTTGTACCTGTGAATGATGAACTTATTTTCAGGAATTTCTATTCCGGCAGGAAAGTCCTTTGTAATGACCTTCAGCGTGTCGTTTTCATCCCAAAAGAATCTTTTTTGATGTCTCCACCTGATATCATCAATAGTGACCTTACCTTCATCATAAGTCCAAATTATTTCGCTCATGGCAATTCCTTTGCCAATGGCATCCAACAAGTCCATCAATACATCCTCAAAATTTTCAAGGCTCTCAATTTCCTGCTTTACGAACTCAGCAATATCTTTGTCAACCTCTTCATCAGAAAAAGGGATGATTTCATAATCAAGGCCGGTTACTGCATTTTTTCTTGTCTGAAGCTGAGAGAAAAGGTGAGGGTCTTTTTCTTCCATTTCTTCAAAGAGCTCCATCTGCCTCATGACGTCCCCTGAGTCTGCATCCCTGAATATCTGAGCAAGCCTCACCGGAGTTAGTCCATTAGAGGGATATGTTGAATATTTGTCCTGTACCTGAGCAACTGCAATTTCCAAGAGCTCAGGACTTTTGTTTTTTGTCTTATTCTTTGCCTTGCTATTCCAAAATGCCAAAACTTCCCACCTCCTTAATAAGCCCCTCTTTTGAACTTCATCATCCTGCTTATAACCGATTTATAGTCAACTTTGGTATTGCTCTTGATACTGAGTGCAATCCTTACCGCCATTTCAAGACCGTCCGGGCCGTCATCATTTTTCCCCATTGGGTACTCCTTGAGCTGCTGTAAGAGTGTTTTGTGCCTTGCATTGAATTTTAAATACTTATTTTTAACAAACGGCTGCAAGGATTCGATTCTCATGTTCTTGTTTTGTACGCTGTTTATCTCTTCAATAGGGAGATATTCTCCTGCCTCGGCACTCTTTTTAACCATTACATCCTTGAAGAAGTGTTGAAACTGAACAGTCTCAACTCCAAACTTGAAGAGCGGCTTTTTATAGTCTCTCTTGAGCCTCTTGGATGTCTCAATGGCATCATCAATGATTGCATCAGGTTTTCTTTTCTCAATAGATGCCTCAAGGACGTACATGTATCCTGAAAGTGTATCTTTTGCAATAATGATGATAGAGGAGGTATCACTCTTTTTGTTTTTGCCAAGTGACGGGTCATTTGCTCCAATGAATATAAATCTTGAATCCTTGAAGTCAATGGAGCTCTCGTCATAAAAGTCAAACCATTCCTCATTAAAAGTACATGAATCCGGGTCAATAGGGTCATTCTGAATCTCACTGTTGAAGGATGCTTCTCCTTCAGATATCTTGATTATCATTAAGTCATAGTAAGAGAGCTTTGCCTCCCACAAGACTTCAGTTCCCTCAAGCATTTCTTCCTTGTTAGCTTCAAAAAACTCTTTTGCATCTTCCTGTCTTTGCTCGTTTTCAAGGTCTGTGTATATAGCTTCCCATGCACTCCAAAGCTCGTGATTTTCCGAGAAGCTGATGACGCCTCGATACTTAACGCAATGATATTCAGGATTCTTGAGAACCTTGGAAAGCAGGGAGTCATAGTGGAGGATAGTTCCAATATAAACTATATCCGTGTATGTATCCCCGGCTTTTGATACTGCTTTATAGAACCAGTTCTCAAGCTTTTTCCTTTGCTCCGGCGTGTTTACATTTTCGTCATTTTCAATATCGTCAAGGACTAAAAGGTCAGGTCTCCAATTCCTGTGTCTTCGTCCACGAATCTTCTTTCCTGAACCAATGGCTTCAATCTTGATATCAGTTGAAGTCAATATTACTCCTGTTTTCCAAACTTTTCCCTTGAGGTTTCCAAAGTCCTCAATGATATTCTTGTTTTCTTCAAGCTCTGTCTTGATGTCGGTCAGGAATCCTTCTGCCTGGTCGGAGCTGTCAGAGAGAATAATTGGATAATGTTTGTATTGATAGAGGATGGCGTGCAGCGTGTCTTTGAATGTAAAGTTTGTTGATTTTGCATGTCCACGAGGGGCAGCAATTCCTCTTCTGCATCCTTTGTCCCTTGATATCTCCTTATACTGGGTGACAGGATTCTTTCCCTTCATAACTCCTTCAGTCCATATGTCATCCAATCGCTCATGAAAAGGAGGGGACTCCCGGATAAAATAATGAGGTAGATAGGCTCTTCCAAAATATCCAAGGTCTATGGCAGCAAGTTTTTTCCTGAGACCCTTTGGGCCTGTCAGTTCTGCTCCGTCTTTGTACTCCTTTAGGAGCTTCTCTCTGACCTCAAGATGTTGCTTGTTTCTCATGATGTAGTTTTCAAAGAGCTGTTTCTGATATTCCTTGTTTTCCAACTGTTCAAGGTCTTTCTCTTCCAATTGCTGAATATAGTCGTTTAATTTAATCATCTTGCATCATCTTTTCTTTGGCTCTTTCAAGCACCGATTTCAACTCTTTTGCAAGGGACGGGTCTGACTTAATTGCAGCCATCAACTCATTTTCCATGCCCTGAAATGCAAGCTCAACTTTTTTCTTCATATCCTGCTTGACACGGTCTTTATAAACCTTTGTCCTGCTGATTGCAGTTATAAGTCTTCCAGCTTTATCAAGCGGCATATTGTCAAACTCTTCCTCAGCTGTGGTTAGTTTTTTCAC
Source organism: Thermincola carboxydiphila (assembly GCA_016841045.1). GTDB lineage: Bacteria > Bacillota > Thermincolia > Thermincolales > UBA2595 > JAENZX01. Next base: position 58,436 of record JAENZX010000007.1, on the reverse strand, counting down.
AAGGCCGTCCATGAGCATCATGAGTCCTGCATCTGTGTAGTCAATATCAGGATTTTTTTTTATAACACTGACAAGGGCCTCAGTCTGCTTTTGTGCTTCAATAAGCCTTTGTGTTGCTCCTGTTGTTCTCATGGCATATCTTCCAACGCTGCTCTTGCTAACTTCAAACCCTTGCTCCTTGACCCAATCCGCAATCTCCTGATAGGTGTTGTTTGTATCAATTATCATTTCATCCACTTGAGCCCGGATATCATCCGGTAAGGAGTCAATCTTTGAGTTGATTCTTGTTCTTGCTCTTTCTTTTCCCATTAAATATCAACTCCCGGGTCGTCAATTGTTCCCTCGACTAAGTCAACACCTTCCTTTGTCAGCTTAATTACAGCATCCCTTCTGTATGCGTTGTAAGCAGTGACAGACTTGTCTGTGAAACAGATATACCCGGCTTCCAAAAGGTAATCCAAGTGTTTTGAAATGTCAGGAGAAACAATCAAACCATCTGCCACAAGTGCATTGGTAATTTGTCTGAGCAGTAAAGAGTTTTGATGTCCCTTGACTAAAGAGCGTATAATATAACCTCTTATTGCTTTGTTCTGTTTTATCTCTAATTCCATACGTTCATCCATCATTATTCCCCCTTACCCTTAAATTGCAGCAGCTTGTCAATCTTGTTGTCTATGTTGCCCATCTTGGTATCCACATTGTTGAGGGAGCGGATGAAGTCTTCCCTCAGAACATAGACAAAAGGCAAGTCGCTCTTTAGGTCGTGCAGCTCGTCTTTGAGGTCTTCGATATCTTTTGTAAGCTTGACCTCAATCTCTTTGACCTTCAGGTCATTCTTTTTTATGCCTTCTTTAATGTCTGCCATTGTGCCCTTCAGGAAGAACCCTATTGCACCAATAGCAAGGGTCGTGATTGTCTGTAAAATCCAACTAAGCTCCATAATCAGTCCCCTTAATTACCGCCACTCTTGAGCTCAAGAACTTTGGCCTCAATAGCATTTGTCAAATATTTTGAGAAGTTCCCAAAGTTTTTCTGAATCAGAGCTTTGCTTTCAGGCTTCAACGCTTCGGCAATTTCGTTAAAAGCCTTCTTGGATAGTGCTTCAAGCTCTGCCTTGTCCTTGACACCGTTCTTGACGGCTTCTCTCAAGGTTTTTGCTGTCGTCTGCTCAATCTGAGCCACCGTCTTTGACGTTAATGTCTCAAGGTCGTCCAGTGCATCCGTGAGCAGCTTCCTTTGTGCCTCGTCTTGGATACGCTTTGTCTCAAGCTTCGCCTTTTCCGTAAGCTTACGCATGGCGTTAATGGCATAGGCTGCCAACAAAGCTATCGCTGCCATTGCAACATCAATGACAATCTGACTCAAAAACTGTTGTGCTGTGTCCATGACTTCGCCTCCTTTAAATTTTCATAAAAAAATAAGTATTAAGAACTATGTTCTTAATACTTATATTAGCAAGCTTTTCCAGTACATTATATTCCAAGCACTTCTGAGGATTGCTTCACCTCAACCCAATGATTCCTCAGCACCTTCCATGTAGTCAAAGAGACTGTATTGACCTTTGCAATGACCTTCTCCGCATATTTCCCTTATCCACCGCTCACTCAAGTTGTATTTCTTTGCAAGCTCAGCGTGATTATATCCGTTGAACTCCTGTTTTATACGGAGGTCTCTGACTGGACGGAGGAAGGACTCTGATTTTGGTATGTAGAATGTAGACCCTCCAACAAGCTCAGCCAGTTTTATAAAGTTTGTGACTCCAATCTCTTCAGCGATTTCACGGTAAATGCCTTCGGGAATCATTTCTGGTGTCAGTTCATTGATATATCCGTCTATGACGTCCACCCCCTTTTTGACGTTACCGTCTTGTTTATAGCATATTTGCTATTATTCCCATGACTTCACCGATTGTTATTGTCTCACCAAGCCTATTCTCCCAAACTTCAGGGGTGTTGATGACTTTATTTTTAACAAGCTTCTTCAAAGCTTCTCGTTGCCACTGAGGAACACCATCATCAGCCGGCTTTTCTTCTGTTTCTTTTGGCTCTTGGAGTATGCTGTTCAGTATCTTTACGATATCGTACCCGTAACCTTTACCGGGCCAAGCCCATCCTGCACCGTTTGGATTATCTTCATACCCGAGCCACTCAGCATATTTTGAAGAGCCTCTCTTTACCAAGTGGAATCTTGGGTCAACACATTCTCCCTTGAGTGCCTCAGTGCTTGCATAAGCTTTCAAGTGCTGTATTTGAGCTCTCACTCCTATCCTTGGACTTTCAAAGACAGCAGCATCACCCTTTGAATTGTTATTGAGAGCTCCGATGCCGGCATAGTTGTTTTGTTCAGGAAGTACAATACCGCCATATTTGAAATATCCGGTTTCCTTGAGGGATTGGGCCCAAGCAATATCAGCTCTCACACCCTCAGTCTCAGCCTCCTCAATGAATATCTGTGCAAGCTCCTGAATAGTGCAGTTTGGAAGAAGAGGAGCAGAGTTGCCCTTTAAAGCATATGATACCATCTGTGCAACCGTTGCCTCTGTATGGCCCATTATGAGAGTGCCTTGTTCTTCTTTTGGCTGCTCAGGAGCAGGGGAGGGAAGAGGATAGACCTTGTTTCCTGATTCATCAAATACTCCATATCCCGGATGCTTGTCACATTCTGTCTTTGCATTTTCAAGGACTCTGTATGCTCCAACCTGAGAGCCTGCATCTTCCCATGATGCTCTCACTCTGTAAAGTCCTTCTTTTGGAGCAGGCTGAGGAACTTCATTTGCATTATCCTTGAGTTGTTTTTTAAACCAATACCACTTGGCCCAATTATTTGAGCTCATAGTTCCGGGACAATTCTTCCTGCTTGCATCATAGTGTCTTACTACTTTATCAAGAGATATATTGTGCCTCTTCATCAGCAGCTCGACAAGCTCAATTGTACTTTGAACAGCTTTGTCATAATCTCCGTCGCTGTTTATGCAAATCTCAATCCCAATGGAATTATAGTTTGTTATGCCATACTTGCCTTTTCCGTCTCCGCAATGCCAAGAAGCATCCGAGTCCTCAACCGTCTGAATAATGGAATGGTCATCAACAAAGTAATGAGCTGAAGCGTTCCTGTTGCCACCGTTAAAATACTTGTAGTGAGCTTCTGCATCTGCTCCTTTGTTCGGATTCCCGGTGTCGTGTACAACAATATACTTCGGATTGTTGCCTTTTGAAAAATTGTACTTAATGAGTTTTTTCTGAATCTTAATCATCTTAATTCCCCCTTGTAAACTTTTTCCTTAATTCTTCCATAACTTCATCAACATCCTTTTGTTTAAGTCTATCTTTCTCACTCTCTTCAAAACTTATATTGAGACTTCTGTTTATTTGCCAAAGTCCTATATCTTTTGTGATTTCTGAAATTTGCCAGTTATTCAAGCATCTAATCTTTTTCTCAAATTCTTGAGAGTCCATAAATTTTGTAGCATTATTCATTCTGATTGCTTCTTGTATCAGATTCTCTTTAATGACAGAGCTCATTTCGCTAAAGATTTCAAAAGCATTCAACCTCTTGTTGTTTTTACTCAACTCATTCCCTCCTCAAAGTTTAAGCACCGGCTCAACTACTTGCTCATATATGTCTCCGATACTATATTTTGTTTCACCTTTTGCTAAAATATCTTTCTCAAATTTCTTAATTTCCATTGCAAGCTTCATTAGCTTTATGACTCCAATCTGCTCAGAATCAATTTTTACTCTTGGCTTTTCATTCAGGTCAACATGAGGAGTCATCCAACTAATTGCTTTAAATAAATATTCAATATCACCAAAAGCTCCAAAGTTCTCTCTGAAGTCATTAACGACTTCAATAGCAAATTTGCTTCTGTTGAGTCTTGGTTTCACAGGAGGAAGGATGCCTTGCTCTCTCATTTCTTCCCTGAGCTCCTTCCTAAATTGTTTTTCTTTGTTGGTCATCTTTTTGTATTTCTTCTTTTTAGTTGCCATTTGAGCCACCCTCTTTCTTGGAGGCCTCTCTGTCGACCATGCTCTTGAGCATTTCAATGAGCCTGCTGCATTGGTTATTGTTGAGCCACTCAAGCCGCTCAACTTTGAACATTTTTTTGACAAAGCCATTGATTCTTGCATTGTTGTTATTCCATCCGAGCTCCTCAGTCAGCATGTATATTTTCCGTCTTTGCTCCTTGGTGAGCTTGTTGCCCCCAACATCAGTCCGGCTCTTTGAACCCTTGGCAGAATCTTTCATTTCAGAGAGAGCGGAGCAGACCTTGTTTATTTCCTTTTGATTGAGCTTTCTCATGCTTTCCTTTCCTGTCTCCCGGTATATGATGGAGTATAGGTCTTCATCACTCAAGAGAAGCTCAGGAGACTTTGCAAGCCCCCAAATAGTCTTTATAGTATAATGGGGAGCGTAGGAACGCCCCCTGCTACTGTAAGCCATTAAACAGACCTCCTTTTTCTATTTTGCGACCTTCAGCTTTTCACGGGCCGTCTCGTACCAAAATACATCTTCTTTCTTGAGTTTAGCTCCAACTTTGATGATATCGTCCTCACTGTACTTTTTGAGAACTTCCTTGTTGACCTTCTCTTCAACGATTATGCAATCCGTCATTTTACGAATTTTAAGACTCTTGATGATTGCTGCAACCTTATCCTTTGCCCTTGGTATAGAGATAGAAGTGCTCAACCTGAAGCCTGTCTTGCCAAAGTTCAAAATCTTTGTCTTGCCGTCAATTTCATCCTTGTGCTCTGTGACAAACTCCTTGATATCATTCCCAAGCTTTGAGATTCTGTCTTGATGAGGTTTTGCCTCAAGCTCAGAAGATATCTTGATTCCGTTAATTTGTTTGTTCATTTCGCCCTCAATTTCCTCAATCATGAGCTCTCTTTCTGCAATCTCCCTCAGTGCTGCATCTACTTCAGCCCAACTTTTGAGTACAGGCTGATTCTTGATTCTTGTTCTTGCCATTTTTGACCGCCTCCATATTTTCTTTTTCTACTGTTAAAACCATCTTGTATATGGAATCCTTTGGAGGGAGCTCAGCCCTCCAACATCCCATCCTATCAAAGCCCCTTCTGAGCTTTTCGAGCATTTGAACATCCTCCGGGTCTGTGTTATCCCACAAGAGCATTATCTGTATGATGATTAACACCCCCGAACCTTACCCCTGAGACCTTGCCGTCATTCACCTTGAACTCAATACCATGCCTTTTATGAAGCATCATTGCATCCTCAGCCGGCAAATTGTCAAGGTCTCCGAGTGTTGCCTTCCTGATATAGTTCATTTTCACAAAGGAAGTTATTGACTGAACTGCTTCCTGCTTGGTGTCTCCGGCTTCCATTCCGTTTATTGCACGTAAAACCACTGAGTTTAAATCATTAAGAGCTGCTTTCATATCCTAACCCTCCATTGACAATTATTTTGAGATTAAAGCATCATCATGTTACTTGCTTGAGCTATAACCTTCAGAGTGATGACTTCCTGTCCGCTTTCGTTCATAATCCTGATAACATTGTTCAGTGTCCTATCAAGCAGCCTGAAGCATCCTGTTTGATGATTGCAGGCTCTTGAGATTAACTCGTTCATTGCATCCGGCTCAATGTTGTATCCTGAAAGGTATTTCTCAACCTCTTGAGGAGTGAGACCCTTGAGGCAGGCATAAAAGTCAACCCTGTTTGCAAACCGTGTAAGATAGCTTTTTATCTGAGCCTCAAGCTTTGGCTCTCCGGCAATAACCATCCCAACATCCGACTGGTCGAATATCCCTCTGAGGATTTCCATTTTCTTTTGAGTGTACTTGCTGATTAACTTGTCAGCCTCGTCAATAATGAGGAGGTATCCATGATTCACATTGAAAAACTCTCTGATTCCGTTAACTCTCTTCCAAATCGTACCGTATGACTGAGGTATTCCAAGAGCTCTCTCAATGGCTTCAACCAAATCACGGCTTGACATGGTGTCGTCACATTCGATATAGGCCACACGGGGCATTTTAGAGTAATACTTCAAAGCGTGAGTCTTGCCAAAACCTGACTTTCCAACCACAATACCAAGGCCCATGTCTTCCTGACAGGAGCTGCATACTCCAATAACATTTGCTGAGTCCCTGTTTTCAAAGAATCCTTTTCTCCTCGAGAGCTTGATGACCGAGCTTTTGGTTTCCTGCTCGGTGTCGGCAGCTTCTCCGGTCTGATTCTTGAGGTACTCCTCAAGCTTTGCCTCAATCTCCGTTGTGTCACTGTCATACTTGCCGGACAGATATCTTGAAACTGTTGTCCTTGAGTAATTTATTTCGTTTGCCAATTCTGCCTTTGTCTTCTTGTTTGCTTCCAAATATTCATTGACTCTCTGAGCCAGTGTCCTCACTTCACTTGTATAGATAGCCGCTACTGCTTCCATAATTTATCCCTCACTTTTCTAATATTTTTTTAACCGAGTAACCTTAATTTTGAAAGTGCATCCTGAGCCTTCTTGTTGAAGAACTCGTCTTCAAACTCTTGCTTTTGTCTGCTCTTTTTATCCTTGAGTTCTGAAACAAACTGCTTGTCTTGAGGAAGAGCAATAACTCTGTCATCCTTGTTGCCTTTTCCTTTTATCATCAGGTTAGCAGCTCCAACGACCTCCCCGGGAGCTTCGTTGTACTGAGCAACTCTTTCCTCAAATGGAGTAGTATATTCCTCAAGGCGTTCCATGTCATTTCTGAGCTGTCTCTTTTGCATCTTCATATGCTCTTCGAGAGCCTTCTGTTGAACTTTTGGAGCTATCATGAGAAGCTCTTGAGATACCGCCTCACAAATTTTCTTACCCTCTCTCGTGTACACATAAAGCCTTGTAATGTCTTCAGTATCCCACTTGATATCAACCTTCTCACCGATATAGTCAACAAGCTCCTGAGCTCTGTACTCATAACCAAACTTTCTGATTCCTATGTTGTATACGTGAACCCTTTCAGCCTTCATCATCAATACTGAAGCATATGACTTCGGAGGAGCAGGCTTGTAATATCTATCCTCAGCCTTCATAAACAACTCAATCGGAGCAAGATATTTTTCCTTTTGTCTCTTGAGTCCCGAGTGTTGCCGCTTATGATAAACCTCGTCTCTCCATTTGGCCCATACATCATAAAACTCTTCCATTGTGAGGAGCTCTCCACGCTCAAGCATTTTGGGAATGTCCTTCTTGATTTTGGCTGCTGTCTTCGAGCCCGTCAAAGTTCCGGTATAGGAGAACATCCATTTTGTAAAGTTTGAGCAGACCGTTCCAAAAAACCTCTCCATTTGAGCCTTGCTCCAAGGTTGATATGGTAAGCTTCTCATATCGTCCTGAATTCCTATGCTCCTATAAAAGCCTTGAGTCTCACTATCAAAAGAGAGCTCTTCTTTTCTTCTTTGGCTTCGCTTTCTTCCTGTCATAGTCTCTGCTGTATAGTCCTTGCCGTTATCTATGAGCAACCACTGAGGTACTCCTCCCGGTGTCCCATAAATCATTTTGAGTAGTGATTGCTTTAGTATCTGAGAGTTAGCATTTAGACACATTACATCGCCAAGAATCGTCCTGCTTCGTGTATCAATCCAAGCCACAAGCCTTGGCCTAATAGCTGTCACCTTACCGTTTGGATGGGTATACGCAACCCAACAATCAAACGTATGCTCGTCACCTTGTACAAGGCCCATGACCGGAAGTGACTTGGTGTCTCTCGAACCCTTCACCATAACTTTATTCTTGTATTCCCGCGTGCCCTTAGCTGCAAGGAAATGAGCGTTTTTCCCTCGTGCTTCATCCATCAAATAATTGATGTACCTTGATACCGTCTGGTAGGAGGGGTATTCCCATCCTTTTGACTCTACAACCTCTTCAAGCTTCATGTATAACATTTCCACCGTGCCGGCATTTGCTGCAAAGTGTTTGTCAAACCACACATTCTCTATGTAAGCCCTGACCTCAGCAGACAGAGAGGGGAACGTGTGTCTTTCTTTTGGCTTCCTGCATAATGAGAGCACTTTAAAAAAGTCGTAATTGTTGCCGTCTTCCTTCTGAAGCTTCATGGCCCATGCCGCCGCCTCAAGATATGCCTGCGAATATCTGTATAAAGTTCTTTGACTGATACTGAGCTCTGCTGCAAATTCATCCGCAAAGGCCGTCCTGTCGCCTTCATCATAGTTAAGGAACTTCTGTATTTGCTTTCCAAGCTCAACCGCCTGATAATACTGTTTTGAAAACTTCTCAATGTACCAATTCAAGTCAATATCTACATACCAAGGAGTTGCCTCCTCGCTTGCTCTTTGGTCAATCACAACATCCCTCCCGTCTATATTCATTTTTTCCTTATGAGCTCTTCTTGCTTTCTTGGAGAGAGAGGAGAGAGCAACCAAAACCCTGTCTTTTCCTCCGTCCCTTGCTTCAGTCTTAGTTTTGAAACTTGTTGGATTTCTTTGTATTCTTGATGCCATTCCTTTATAGCTTAAATTTTCAAGTTCAGCAGCTTCCTCAAGAGTGACAAATGTTTCAGCCAATTTCTTTCCCCCCTTTACACTTTACAAAGTGACATTGATTCTGATAAAATGGAGGGGATGAATCATTTCATCAACGGCTTTTGAAAAGAGTGTCACCTTGCCCGTGGACGCTCTTTTCTTTTTGCCTTTTGTCATTCCAATCCCTCCGGTTATGCACCTTTTGTCACCTTGATACTGTCAATAAGCTGCTCAACCTTTTTCAATTCTTCCTCGATATAAGCGTTCATCTTGCTGAGTGTTTCAATGCTTGCCTGCTTCATATTGAGGTACTGGAAAAAGTCCTCGACCTCTCTCTCGATTTCTTCCTGAATCTGCTCTGCTTTTCTCTTGAGCTCTTTTTGCTTCCTCTCAAGGATAATAACCTTTGAATCATCACTGAGATTCTGTTCATTCTGATTCATGCCGGCTTTTAATTCCTCAAGCTCTTTCAAAAACACATCAACCTTTTTCAATTTCCTTCCTCCCTTACGCTATTTTTTTTAACGAGTCCAAGTCTAAGCCAAGCACATTCGCTATGCTACTGATATACTTTTCTCCTGACCTGTCACCGTATAGGATAAGATTGAGGTACTTGTTGCTTGTCCCGACCTCTTCTGCAAGCTGTACTTGAGTCATGCCCTTCTCTATAAGTGTCTTTTTCACTAACACTCCAAACGGTGTTAATTTTCTTTTGCGTTGCATCAAGCATCCTCCTTTCGTTGTACTTTCCTTTTACCTCCCGTGGTATAATAAAGTTGTCACACAATCTATATAAAAGGAGGTTTCTTATGGATGATAAAATTATCTCGACCGGCGACCCTATAGCTGATAATTTTTTAAGAAAGCAGCTCGTTGACAATATAGGTCTATGGGCTTTAGTTTCTTATTTTGAAGCTAAAGGTCTTTTAAATCGAGACGAATTTCTTGAATTTCTTAATACTGAGTCTAAATTGACTATTCATGCAATTCTTAAATCCGAGCAAGCTGTGCAAGAATAGCTTTGTCAATTTTGCCCTGTCTTTTCTGCATTTTAGTATGAAATTCAAGAATATTAATGTCAGTATTGCAACCTATAAACTCATTTGCTTGCTGTTGGCCTTGCAGTTGTTCATCAAGGTCAATAGCCTTTTTTTCTGATGTTGTAATTTGTTCCTTGTAATTCATTGTCAAGCCTCCTTTTTTAGTTTTCTTATCTTCCCTGACACTCTGTGAACCACTTCAAAACACTCTCTGCAATCTTTGACCACAAGCCAGTTATCAGGATTAAGTCCAAAGGATTTTATTCTGATTTTCTGAACCCTTGTCGGTCTTTTTCCATGCTTCAGAACCCTCACCCCCTCTATAGTTTTTCGTGTGCCATGAGACAGGAGCACATATTTCTTGATTGGCTTTTTGTAGTAAGGTGTTGGAAAAACCTTACTGAAATGTTGTGAATCTATCGCTTTTCAGACGATATTGTGATAAAATTATTTTGATGTATTTGTCTATCTAATATAATTATACACGAAAATTCGTGTATGTCAAATAAAATTTATACATATTCGTGTGTTTTCTAAATCCGCACACGAATATACGTTAATATAAAGGAGGTTTATAATGGATATAGGTGAAAGAATCAGGGAGCTCAGGAAAAATTCCAAAGTGTCTCAGGCTGAACTTGCTAAAAAGATTGGGGTCTCTTCTGGTAATGTTGGAGATTGGGAAAGGGGGAGAGTTAAGCCGGGAGCTGAAGCATTGATTGCTTTAATGAACTACTTCAAGGTCAGTGCTGATTATTTACTGACAGGAAAAGAACAACAAATTCTAACTGAAAAGACCGAGAAGGTCAAAGAGTCTAACTCTCAAATGAATTTTACTGAAGAAGAGATTGACATGATTATGAAGTTTCGCAAACTTAACTATGAAGACCAACAAGACACTATTGATATTATTGATATGAAATACAATAGAAAGGTTAAAAGGGGAATGTCATCCAACTCATCGAATGGAGGAACAGGGGAAGAAGCAGCAACAAGTGAGGCTGTTTAATTTTTGTGCTTGTTTGATAGATTTATATATCAATATTTGCAGAATTGGTTTTAATTGTTTTTACATATCATATTATGGTTGAAACTATTGATTTTACTGCATTTCTGCATACAATGATAGATTTTGTTAATTTGCAGAATTGATTTTTATAAAATTTGAGCATCATGGTAATATAATTCGCACGCTCTCCGCACGCCCACGAATATACGTGTAAGTTTTCAAACGCTGTATTTTAGGGAGTTCTCAACATAGTTGACAATGACCGCACGCACGCCGCACGCTTAATAACGCCACTGTTCGCACGCTCAATCACTTTCATTTCGACTCCATTGCTGATATAATTAAGAAAGAGCAGTAATAAAAGCACCTTATCCCTTACGCTACAAGGCTTCCAGTGCTTTCTCTGCTCTTTCTTTTATATTTATCCACAACTTAATCCACAATGAATCTCGTCTCAATATATTTGTCAATCGTTTCTATCGTTGTCCCACGTTATCCCCAGTAATATCAGGGTTTCCCACTATATCCCGGGTATTCTTTTTATATCTCTCCTTTTGTCAGTTATTCTGTTAATCAACACCTATCTAATCCTGAGGTGTTGTACTTTGGCATAGGTTATCTGGCTTTAGCACTGATTACCCTTTATAAGTGGCGGATCAATGACCCTTTTCAAAAAGCCGGGATTCTTTTAGGTATAGCAATATTTATAATTACCACCCCTCTGGCTAAACCTATATATGCTAAGCTGCCACTTCACAATCTCCTTTGGCCTGACCGTTTTGTGACTGTGGGAGTGGCTGCCCTTTTATTTGGAAGCATTAAGACCTTTAATTTTTGGGAACTGTTTAGGAGTAAGCGATTTATTACACTTGGTTTAACCACACTGCTTCTGATGACTATTCTCGCAGATAGCTTAATATCCTCAACATTAATAAGAACCAGGACTTATCCACGTGATATAGACAATATTTTACGGGCAGCTTCGGGAACGAAAAATTTTAAACTGGCTGTCCTGGATACCAGCAGGCTTGGGTCTATACCTACTTATCTGGCAGGTCAAAAATATGGAATATCACAAATCTTTGGATGGGCATGGCAGGGGGCATATACAGCATCGAATACTATGCTGATTAACACTGCTTTACAAAAAGGATGGAATGATTATCTCTTTGACCGTCTGATTGAAATGGGAGCAACTCATCTTGTTGTAAAGAGCGATATATTAAAGGAACCTGGAATTTTTAGAGATAAAGCCAAGGAATTTGGTTTCTTGGTTCAGGTTTCGCAGAATGGAATGACTCTTTTTACCCGGGAAAATGGCCCATATTTGGTAACCGCTGATTACGAGATTCTGGGAATCGGGCGGTTTACGCCTACTATTGCTACAGTTTTTCCCGAAATCCGGCTGGGGTCTTATTATGAGGTTGATAAATATTCTCTTAAAGAGTTAACAAAATATAAGACTATCTTCTTGTCAGGGTTTTCATGGAAATCAAAAAAAACAGCCGAAGACCTCTTGTTAGCTTATGTGAAGAAAGGTGGCAGGGTGGTAATTGATCTAAGTGGTTCACCAAGTGATGTGTTATCAAACCGTTCTTCATTCTTAGGAGTGGTGGCAGAGCCAGTGGTCATGGAAGTTCCTCCGTTAATCAATGTTGGTTCAACTGTAACCAGGCTGACTCAGCTTCCCCGTGAGAATCTGCCATGGAAGACCTTTGTTTTAGAGGGAGTGGACAAGGTGTCTTCGCTGGTTAGCTATTATGACCGGAAACGGCCAATAGAAGGGTATAAGGTTTACCGCAATCAAAACATTTACTTCATCGGCCTTAACCTTCCATATTATGCGTATCTTACAAAGGACCCGGTTATTTTGAATATGCTGGGCAATCTTTTAAAGTCTGATGCCAAAAAGACTATTCCCAGAAAAACTGTTGCTCTGACAGAACTGACATTTGCCGGGGACAGTGGTAAAGTGAAGTTTACCCTGCCGGAAGAATTTCGCAATCATAATATCTTGATTCCGCTGGCTTATCTGGATACTATGAAGCTTACGGTTACCGGACCCGAGCATAAATTAGGCACAATTCATAACTTTATTTCAATCAATGGTAGAGAGGGGGACTATCAAGTGGAATTTAGGAATGAGTGGCCGTCTTCAACCCCAAAAGGATTGTTTTTATCCATGATCGGTCTTTTTCTACTGCTTATGGTTGTGGGAGCAAGGCCGATGTTAAAAAAATTCAAGTCTGTCGGCTTAACTGCTGTTCTGCTATTGGTCTTACTTGGTATTGTGCCACAGAATGCTTTTGCTTCACCGGAAATAGTGATGGACGGGCAGTTTGAGGATTGGGAACAGGCAGCTTATCTTGCCGACCCTGAGGGAGATGTAATGGATGTTTCGGACCGGACGGCCATCGCAGGTGATACCCGACGGATTTATTGGGGTACAAATAGAAATGACAATGATCCTAATTTGTATTTTTCCATAGTCAGATACCAGCCTATGGATGACAACCATAAAATGACCGGTAAAATAATGTTTGATATTAATAACAACGGTGACTACACTGACCCAGATGACAGAATCGGATTTTTTCGGTATATCCCCAATTCCGGCAAAGTTGCTGTGAAAATATTTAGGGTGGATGATCAGAATAACAGTCCAGCCTGGCATGAGATAGGTAAATGGGGTGCCAAGAGAAATGGGCCGGATGACGGGCTCCAGTTTGAATTCTATTTCCCTTTTAGCAGTTTGGGCATCATAGCAAACCAACCAATTAGGTTTTATGCAACAACGTCTTTTATTGCTAATGATAATCCCAAGAGAGACGAAGATTGGGTCAGAAGCGCTGATTTTAATGACTTTGATTTATTCAAACATGACTTTGACCTTATCCCCGATCCTGACATCAACGGGATCAGAGATATTCAATATTCACCGGTCCCAGTTCTGGGATATCCATTGTTGACAGTCTTTGTCCTAATCGCATTGGTTATTGGAATTCAAAAAATCAGGAAAAGAAAGATGAGCTCTAATGGAATTTAATTCTGAATATATTTATTTTCTTCTTATATGGGCAGGAGTATTGCTTTTCTTCAGAATTAACAAGATTTGGACCTTTTACTTTTTCTGGGGTGCTATAGGGTTTGCACTTATAAGCGTGTTTGGCCTTTCAAATACTATTATCGAAGATGGGCTGAGTCATGCCGCAATAGATATTATAACTGCCTTTAACAAATATTTTAACATTCCTGTATTCCCTTTTTCGGGTGCCGGCACGGTACTTATGACCAGTTCCCGCATTAGTGGTTTTACATCACTGGAAATTGGTACTGAGTGCTCCGGGCTTCTCGAAGCCTCTGTTTTTATTGGCCTAACTCTTTTTTATCCGGTAATGTCTCCATCCAAGAAGATGATATCTCTACTAATAGGTAGCTTGCTTATATATCTCATCAACTTGATACGGATAGAAATGATAATTGTTTCTATCTATCTTTGGGGACGGGAAACAATATTTATTGCTCACACTGTGTTAGGGCGCGGAGTGTTCTTTTTTATGATGATTGCAATATATTGGTTCTTTTTTACCAAAAGTACACTCGTATTCCTTTATAAACGGGCTGAATCGAGGGTTAGTTGAGATGACTAACGATTTTATCACTAATTTTATGGTCTTTTGGGCAATATGGATTCTTATCCCCGTCATGTTAGATGGTACAATTGCCTTAAATCATATCACTTTTTCGTGGCGAATGTATTGGAAGCTGAAACGGCAGCGTGCTTGTGAACAGGAACAGGTTCCAGTAGAGGGGTTACCCCCTGTTTATCAACCCAAGGTGTCTGTTGTCATACCTGTTCATAACTCTCAAGACACCCTGTATAACTGTCTTGTATCACTTGCCGGCCAAAGTTATCCTCTGAGCAGGATCGAGGTTATGCTTGTTGATAACGGTAGTACAGATGATAGTTTTAATATGTTTAACCAATTTCTAACCAAATTTCCTAACATGCCTGTACATTGGGTAAGGATTCCCCAAACTGGAAAAGCTAAAGCTTTGAACACCGGAATCTTTCTTGGCAGCAGTGATATTCTGATCAATCTCGATTCAGACACCGTATTGGACAAAGATGTGATTAGTGAAGCGGTCAAAGCTTTATCAAATGATGAGGGAATTTCTGGGGCAACGGGCGCTATTTTGATAGATAGCAGGCAAATTGAGCAGAATTCATGGTACCTGAACCTTCTTCAATGCTGCGAACTTTTTGAATACATGGAAGCATTCTATATAGGCCGTAAGTATCAGGCATACCATAACACCCTTTTTACTCTTGCCGGGGCGTTTTCTTGTTTTAACAGACAGTTTTTACTGAAAACTTTTTTATATGATTCCAATTCTATTGCAGAAGATACTAAGCTTACTTTTGAGCTCCGCCGAAAAAACGAAAACAAAAGAGTCACTTTTCTTGAAAATGCAAAGATTTTTGTTGAGCCTATTTCGTCTATGGCAAAACTATATTCTCAGAGGGTTAGGTGGCAAAGAGGCGAATTGGATGTAATCAGTTCATATATGGAATACTACCAGGGTAGTTTGTTTAAACTGTTCAAATCTTTTGCTGCCCGATTGCTTTTTATTGACCATACAATGATTTTTCCACGAGTTGTTTGGACAGTACTGACACCTTTTCTGATCTTTATGGGATACCCTTTACAGTTAATATTTTTTGCCAATTTGTTTGTATACTTTATTTACCTTTTTATAGATATTAACTATCTGTTGGTGAGTTCTCTTTATGTCGGAAAAGAATACAGGGACTTTTTGTTTTCAAACGGGTGGAAGATAATTTTCCTGCCTTTATATAGGTTTGTTGTTTTCTGGTTCCGGGCTGCCGGAGCTATTCATGCAGTTACAGAAACCGCCCAATGGAATGTAAGAAATCCGGTGGAAGAGACTTTTGTATCTTTATATAAAACAAAGCATGCCATTTGGCAATGGTTCAAAAGAAGCATTTTAGCTAGGGTAACGAAAGAGAGAGATTCAATATGAAAATCATTATCGCTATTACCGGAGCATCCGGGGCTATATACGGAATCCGGCTTCTTGAGGAATGCAGCAAAAACCACGTGGAAACTCACCTTATACTTACAAAGTGGGCTGAAACTACAATAAATGAAGAAACGGATTATGCTGTTGAAAGGGTAAAGGGGTTAGCCGACATTTATTACAAAGAAGATGACCTGGCAGCAGCAATTGCCAGTGGGTCCTTTAAATGTGACGGGATGATAGTTGCTCCCTGCAGTGTTAAGACTCTGGCCGGGATCGCTCACGGATTGGCTGATAATCTGGTTGTCAGAGCGGCTGATGTTTCACTTAAGGAGAGAAGACCGCTGGTGTTAATGGTAAGAGAAACTCCCCTAAATCCAATTCATTTGGAGAATATGCTAAAGCTTTCAAACCTGGGAGTCGTAATTATGCCACCGGTACCGGCCTTTTATACAAGGCCGGAAACCATTGATGACATTGTTAGCCAGACGGTAGGACGGGCTCTGGACCAATTGGGGATTGAGACTGAATCATTAAAACGCTGGGGCGATTAATATGTAATCTGGTAAAGGTCTGACTGGACTGCAGTCGGGCCTCATTTTTTACCTAAATAATTGCCAGGTTCCCGGTTTATTTTTTTGTTTTGTGATATTTCGGCACTGAAACCAGTAGATTTATAGTGGGAAAAGTTTCATTTTGAGTGGATGGAGGCAATTATGCAGGCCATGAAAGGTGAGAAAAGCTATTATATGCTGATGACAATGACTGCTCTGTTTTGGTCAGGTGCTTTTATAACCGGGAAGATAGGGGTTCAGGAAATACCACCTTTTTCCTTGACTTTTTTTCGGTTTCTGTTTGCTGCGGTCGTAATGCTTCCTGTAGTTTCTGCCTTTGGCCGGGATATTTTCAGGATTGGTAAAAAAGAGATTTTTATTATAGTGATATTAGGTATTGTAGGCATGTTTGGCTATCATGTGCTTTTTTTTATTTCACTGAAATATACCAGTGCAATAAATGATTCGATAATTTGTGCTACTAGCCCCTTGGTAACATCAATTCTTGCCGCGCTTTTTCTGGGAGAAAACTTTGGGGTTGAAAGGATAAGAGCAATACTTTTAACAGTTTTGGGAGTCCTTCTTGCAATTACAAACGGCGACATCGCAGTTCTTACCAATATCAGGTTCAACGTAGGTGACTTTATCATGATCTGCGCTGTATTTTGTCAGGCATCCTTTAGTGTTATCAGCAGAACATTAAAGGGCAAAGTATCCCCCATATTAGTGATATATTTCTCTTTTTTAGTGAGTATGGTTATTCTAATGCCCTTTGTGGTTATCGAAAACCCCCGGAACTTTCTTTTTGATATTACATGGAAGGGATGGAGTTCAGTTTTTTATATGGCCATATTTGCTTCAGCCGTCGGCTCGCTGTTTCAGGTAATTTCAATTAATTCCATAGGCCCCAGTAAGACAATGATTTTTTTAAACCTAGTGCCGGTCTTTTCTCTCTTTTTATCCGCTGCTGTCCTTAACGAAGAGATTACTTTCCTTAAAATTGCAAGTATTATCATAATAATTACAGGAGTATATAAAAATTCATTAATAAGGAACAGGCTTTAAGTGCAATAAATAATAAGAGCGAAATATTGTCAACAGATATTTGACATTTTTAATAATATTATGATATAAGTAAAAGAAAGAACATTCGGTCGGTAAACGGAGGGGCCAAATATGCAGGTTGACGATAAATTTACTGCTGAAGAGAAAAAAACGCCTAATACGCAGTTGAAAGAAAAAATATTTAATGCAGCCCTTAAATTATTTGTAGAGAAGGGCTACCATAGTACCAGTATTCCCGATATTGTCAGGGAAGCCGGTGTAAGCACCGGAGCTTTATATCACCATTATCCAAGTAAAGAAGACCTGGCGAGAGAAATTCACAAGTATGCCATTGAAGAATACTTGAAGAAATATGATAAAGAAGTTAGGTCAAAAAATTCGACTTACGATAAAGTCAGGGCATATACCGGCTTATTGTTCAGATGGCTGGAACATGATCCGGTGATGGTTCAGTATCTCCTATATAGCAGGCCCAGGGAAATACTGAATAAATGCCTCAGTATCTGTTCGGAAGAAGGATTGCAAAACACGGTGGAGCTGGTAGAACAGGGTATTAACAGCGGCGAGATTAGACCTATGAGCACATTTCTCGCAGCCAGTGTCATTTCGGGAATAATAGTCAGAATGATAGAATTAAGGCTTGACGGGTTTATACAACACTCACTGGTTGAATATATTGAGGCCACTGCAAATAATATTTGGTTATCTTTGAAAATTTAGGAGGTAAGTTCTCATGGATAAGATAGCAGTTTATGTTATCAGTGAGCAGTTACTTTTCCGCCGGGGGTTAGTGTCATTAGTATCCTCATGGGCACAATACGAGGTTATGGAAGAGCTTAGTTCCTGCCCGGATATAAAAAGAATGACCACAGGTTTGTCTAACAGTCTTTTTATTGTTGATGCTGAAATACCCTGCGCTGAGATTTCTAAGCTGATAGGCTCCTTTAAAAATGAACTTTGCCGGATTGTACTTCTGGGGAGCGTTTACAATAAGAAAAGAATTTTGCAGCTGTTATCGTTGAAAGCAGATGGCTATTTCACCACGGATGTCAGTGAAAACGAATTTTTACTATTGCTTGATAAAGTTCTGAGCGGAGCGACTATAATTGCTGATAGCCTGGTTCCGGAACTGGTTGAGAGTATGTCAGCTAATCTAACTGAGCTTGAAGAAGAACAGAAAGATGCCGTTTTAACACCGAGGGAGAAAGAAATACTACGGCTCCTGGCTACCGGTTCTTCCAACAGTCAAATTGCCCAGAAACTTGTAATAAGTATTTACACTGTAAAAAACCATGTTCATAACATTCTTGAAAAACTTGGCATTGATAACCGCACAAAGCTTGTATCTTATGCACTTACCCGTGGATTGGTCAGCGGTATATTAATGGTATTTTCGGTTGCTGCCATATACCTTTTTACCAGGCCATGTCTTCCGACTTGCTAAAGAAAATGTAGTTCTTAGGAACTAAAAAATTAGTTCTTTCTATTAGGTTAAAATGAATACCCGGATTCATTACAGGAATCTTCATTAAACTTATAATTAAACCGAACGAATAATCGTTCGGTTTTGTCTATTTTATCACAAATTTAAGGGAGGGTTTTTCATGAAAAATGGTCTGCCTGATTTACTAAAGGTAAAGCTTGAAAATCTGTTTAAAGACCGCGTCAGATTCAATAAAGTTGAGAGGCTTGTGTACTCCCACGATATGGGAGTACTGCCCTCACAGGTTTTAAAGCTTATTGATAATATGCCGGAAGCGGTTGTGCAACCTGTTTCGGTTGATGAAGTTGTATCTATAACAAAACTGGCAAATGAACATAAATGGCCGCTTATTCCAAGGGGCAGCGGGACCAGCGGTTTTGGAGGGGCTCTTCCTACCCGGGGTGGAATTGTTCTTGATCTTGCACGCTTAAATAAAGTCATTGAGATTGATACAGATAAGCAGACTGTGACTGTAGAACCGGGAGTCATTTGGGGCGATTTACAAGATTACCTGCAGGCCAGGGGATACGGTCTGCGGTTATACCCGTCGAGCGCTCCTTCCGCTACCGTGGCGGGTTGGGTTGCTCAGGGTGGAAGCGGCTATGGTAGCTACGAGTTTGGATTCTGCGGGGAAAATATTGAGTCAGTTGAAGCAGTATTGCCGGAGGGTACTTTAAAAACATTCGCAGGCGATGAACTTGAACTGATTAATAGTCTCTGCGGCATAACCGGAACTATTGTTAAAGTTAAAGTT
Source organism: Thermincola carboxydiphila (assembly GCA_016841045.1). GTDB lineage: Bacteria > Bacillota > Thermincolia > Thermincolales > UBA2595 > JAENZX01. Next base: position 39,016 of record JAENZX010000007.1, on the reverse strand, counting down.
AAGATAAAAGAGATTGATGAAGAGACAGTATTGCTTGCCAGTTTTGATGATCTCAGGGATGCTGTCAGGGCACTGCAGAAAATTAAGGATCAAAGGATCCCCTTATGGTCTGTAAGCATGTCTACACCTGCTTATATTAGATTAAAGCAGAGGGCTGCACAACATGTGGTGCTTCCCGAAGACCGATACTTTCTAACCATGGTATACCCGAAAGTAAGAAAAAATTCTGTTCAAAGTGCTGTAAAAAATATTGTTTCTTCCCTTAACGGTGAAATAATGAGAGAAGCTCTGGCCAAAGAAGAGTGGAGCGAACGATTTTACCCCATGCGCTTTAAAAAGCTGGGGCCAACTCTTATTGCAACTGAAGTGATAGTGCCTGTTGAAAAACTAGGTGACCTGGTTTCGGAAGTTGAAAAGAAATATAAAGGCGAGTTTGCCCTGGAAGGTACTATGATTCATAATGATAAAATGGCCGTTCTGGGATTTATGCTCTCTGATGAGCGCAAAGCTGGATTCCCAATGGCCTATGCTAATTCACTTACAGTTATCGAAATGGGTGAAAAGCTGGGAGGTAGAGTGTTTACTCTAGGACTTTATTTTGCCGATAAGGCATATGATGTTCTGGGTGAAGGATTGGCCGGTCGGGTTTGGAATTTCAAGCAGAAAATCGATCCACACGGTATCCAAAACCCCGGGAAAGTAATACCAGGTTCTCTAGATAAGAATTCACCCGCTAAATTGTTGAGCAAAGCTATGGCTGTAGCCAATGCCGGGAAGGGACTATTTAGTCTGGCTGGAAAATTGGTTAATAAGCTACAGGGGGATAATTTTAAGTCGCCGCTTAACGAACACATTACCAAAGACACTTTTGCCTGCGCTTTATGTGGTTACTGCCGGAACACCTGTACTGTTTTTGACGCAATTCCGTGGGAGAGTAATTCCCCCAGGGGAAAGTACTTCCTACTGACACAATACATTAAAGGTAATCTGGAAATGGACGAAGAAGTTGCCAAAGCTCTGTATTCGTGTACAACCTGCAAAAAATGTGATTTTGTCTGCCAAATTAAGGCCCATAATGCCCATAACTGGATGTCCTTAAGACCCTGTTTCCATGCTAATGGATTGGAAAACACAGGGTTAGCGGCAGTGAGGGAAAACGTCTTAAAAACAGGTAACTTCTGGGGAGTGCCGGCAGAAAGTAAATTCAGCTGGCTCGATGTGCCGACTCATAAAAAGGGCAAAATTGCTTACTGGGCAGGATGCTGGGCCAATATTGTAATGAGCAATATGCCACAAAATATAACCAGAATCTTTAACAAAATAGGTATTGACTTTGTGCATTTCGGGCAGGGAGAAACCTGCTGCGGTTTATATCTAGCCTTAGGGGGCTATATGGATGACTTTTCTTACCTGGTGAAGCGAAACCTGGAAATGTTCAAAGAAGCCGGAATAGATACCATGGTTTTCTCATGCCCGGGATGTTATGCCACCTTCTCCGAAAACTATCCGGTAATTGCCGAACAATTGGGTATGGATTGCAATATAAAATTCCGCCATGTAACTTACTACCTCAGTGAGCTTATTAACATGGGTAAACTGAAATTTGAAACCCTTGTTAACCACAAGGTCACGTACCACGATTCCTGTCATGTGGGACGCTGGTTCGGGCACTATGAGGAACCACGTAACGTTATGAAGGCAATTCCTGGAATTGAACTGGTTGAAATGGAGCATAACCGGCAGGATAGCTTGTGCTGCGGGTTGGTTTCAGCCTTTGATTCTCTTCCCACTGTTGCTCACAGCGGAATGAAAAGGGTCAGCGAGGCGGAAGCGACTGGCGCTGATTACCTCATCACCAACTGTGCCGGGTGTGGGTCACAGTTCAATGCGACCAGCTGCACAATGCAGACAAAAGTTCGTCAGATGGATCTTACCGACCTGGTTGCAAGGGCTCTGGGCATTGAGGCTGCAGATCCCACTGAAAATATAGGCAAGTTCATGGGCGCTGCTGTACAAATGCTTCAAACGTCAGCAATGAAGAAAATAAAATAAAGCTGGCATAAATTTACCTTATTGTTCTCTCGAATGTCATAGTGTATTATATAAGGTGCGGTACTACTTGATATAGTAGTGAAGGTAATCAAAAAACTATGTCAAAGAATGTATTCTAAGGGGGACAATAGATGGCAAAGAAAAAGGGCGGCAGCCGACAGCGGAATGCCAATAATAACAGCGGAGATACTACTATGTTTATTGTAATAGTTGTAGTACTTCTGATGGGTCTTGGCACTCTGTACGCTATGGGGGGTGGAGGTAACGCCGGAGGTGGAGTAAATACCTCAGGCGGGCAAAACATTAGTTCACTTGAAAGTCAGGTTAAGACATTGACAGAACAAGTTAACTCTAATCCTAAAAATGCTTCACTTCAGGAGGATTTAGGTACTGCTTTATTCAACCTGGCAAATGCATACAGAGACTCTAATGACCAGAGAGCTAATGATACCTTTAATAAAGCCATCGAAGCCTATAACAAAACACTCCAGTTAGAGCCAAATAGCAAGGAAGCACTAGGAGATCTGGCAACGGCTTATTTCTATACCAATCAGGTGGACCAAGCTATTTCCACCGTTGAAAAGGCATTGAAGATTGATCCTAATTTTGTTCCAGCCCTAATGAACTATGGAATTTACCTGGCAAACGGTAAGGGTGACTATGCAAATGCAATTAAGCAGTGGCAAAAGGTACCTTCCGGTGCACCACAGTATAGTCAGGCTCAGTCCTTGATTCAACAATATCAAAAGTAATCTGCGTTTGCTGTAATGGGCAGTAAGCAATTTTATCAGATGCGAGTATTAAGAAGAAGGCCGTCAATTGACAGCCTTCTTTGTTTATAGGGTCGCAAAATAAATTTCTCATTCGTATTTTAGAAATGACAGGTTTAGTTACATTTATCCCGGTAAATAGAAAAGGAGGGAAAATATGCCTTTCGACAGGGACTCATTAAGAAAAGCTTTAATTGCAGCATATCGACAAATTCATAGCGCTCAGACTGGTACAGAAATATCTGAGGTTCAAACGGAGTTCGAAGACAAGCTTCTGGTTTTAAAGGGAAAGATTTCACCTACAAGTGAGGAATCAAAGTATTTGACCAGCCAAGCCGGAAAAAAGCTGGTTCGCCAGGTACGTTTAGGTTTATTGGAGGAAGCAAGGCCTTTTATAAATGCTCAAATTAGCAGTTTGACAGGTTTAGTTGTTCATGAGTCGTTTGTTGATATTGACCTAGAGCGTGGAATACTACAACATACTTTTAATTTCAAGCAAGTATATGAAGATGTTATTTAGGGGTCCAAGTGCTCAAAGACATAAATTTTGTACAATAGCATTGAAGCTATTCAAAAGAGGAGTCACTTTGGACTCCTTAATATTTTTTAGTTTGGCATTTAATTAAAAAAAGAAGCTTTGTATACCTATTGACAGCGGCGTAAAGCTGCTTTTTTTTACACCTTAAATAGAAATAGCATGTTCTACTATAGAACTTAGTAGAAAATTGGTATGAGATTAGGGAGTCGGCCATACATTTTTCTAACAAAGTTTTTAGGGGAGGTCAGATATGCGGATAATAATTTGGAGGATTAACCAAAAGAATTCACTAATCTTTACCCTTAGTGCCCTCGTAACCGCCTTATTGGTGCATATATGTTGTTGGGGGCCGCTATTGTTAGTTCCGTTAGGTTTCGGAGGAGCTAAACATTTAGTTGGAAACTTTATTGATGCTTATAGATTTTATTTTAATCTAATACCAATTTTCATGTTAATTATAGCCGGTTGGAGGACTTATAGCAGAGACAGCCATTGGATTGAAAAAGTGGTTTACTGGATATCCGTGTTATTAGTACTGGCAATAATGCTTTAACCGCTATTATCAAATGGCTCCTAACTCATGGATGGCTCATCAAATACACATTATGAATAATTATCACAAAGATGAAGCATGGCGGCTGGCTATTATGCTGCATAAGCTTGAATATCCGCTTAGTTACTGATTGTTACAATGGGTGTTTCCGCAAAGTTGGTGAACATCCGTTTTTCTTTTGTCTAGTTTTTCTATGAACAACTGTTGAGGGCGGCATTAAGCCGCTCTTTTTGTTTGGTTGCGCACTTTTTTTAAGTCCAATTGCAGTAAAATTAATTCCTTGACAGAGTAAGAAAAACGGCCTATAATTATATTATACAGAACGACGTTTACAATGATGAACATAAATACTCTAAAAAGCGAGGGGGAGAAGCCTATGTTTACTTCACAAGGGAAACTGGCCATAGTGAATCTTTCAAGTGGAGAAGTGCAGTTTACATACACTCCACAAAAGCTGGTTGATAAGTACCTGGGCGGTCGCGGGCTAAATATGTATTATCTGCATAAGCTGTTAAAACCGGGTGTTGATCCACTTTCCCCTGATAATGTCCTGATTTTTGGTGCCGGGATGTTGACAGGGACACTGGCTCCTAATTCCGGTCGGATTAATATTACGGCTAAGTCACCGGAATCAGGTATTTTAGGGGATGCCAATATTGGCGGCTTCTTTGGAGCAGAAATGCGCCTGGCAGGTTTTGACCGACTGATTATACTGGGCAAGGCCTCATCTCCGGTCTACCTATATCTGGAGGACGGAACCCTGGAAATCAGACCGGCTGATCAGTACTGGGGTTATAATGTTAATGATACTCAAAAACGGCTGCGCCATGACCTCGGTGAGGATATCCAGACTGCTTGTATTGGTCGGTCGGGGGAAAAAATGGTACGCATGGCCTGTGTGATGACAGGTCTCAAGAATGCGGCCGGGCGTGGTGGAATGGGTGCCGTAATGGGCTCCAAAAACCTGAAGGCAGTGGTTGTACGTGGTAATCAGGGACTGCAGGTTCATGACGCTGCCGGATTATATAAAACCAGACAGGAACTGCAGCAGTACCTGCTTAAGTCTAAGGTCTGTCAGACACTGGGCAAGGTAGGAACTCCGCTGCTTTATGAGAACAGCAACAATTTGGGTGCTATGAGAACAAATAACAGTCAGCATAATTCTTTCGCAGAGAGCTTAAATGCCGGTGAAGTTGAGAAATTCGCCGAGAAAATGCTGTCCTGCTATAACTGTGTTGTTCACTGCCGACACCGCAATAAATTGGGCGGAGAGGGGCCTGATTATTCTACTCTTGCCCTTCTGGGGGCCAACTGTGGTATAGCTGATACTGCTCAGGTTATTGAGCTAAACAACCTGGTCAATGACCTGGGATTGGATTCCTCCTCAACAGGAACTGTTATTCCCTGGGCTATAGAACTATATGAGCGGGGGATTATCGGTGATAAACTTACAGGCCAGCCTCTGGAATTTGGTAATTTTGAACTTGTTAAATCCCTTATTTTAGACATAGCTGAGCGGCGGGGATTGGGAAATCTGCTGGCTGAGAGCAGTCAGGCGGCCAGGTTTTTTGGGGAGGAGTCGAAAGATTATCTGATTGCTGTTAAAGGGTTACCTCAATCAGACCCCCATGATGTGCGGTATATTAAGAGCTTTGCTCTGGGGATTGCCACTTCCTCCCGTGGAGCTGACCATTTACGCAGCAGACCCACTCTGGACATTCTTGGTCTACCTGCCGAGGTAACAAAAAAGATTTACGGAAGCCCAATATCAACAGATGTAACAACCTATGAAGACAAGGAAAAAATGGTTTATTACCATGAGAATATGTACGTAATCACTGATTGTCTGGGGATATGCAAGTTTATCTGCCATAGTTTTAACAGCCCAAATCTATTAAATGACGAGCATTTTGCAACTCTTGTCAAAGAAACAACCGGTTTGAAATTTACCCCGGCGGAATTAAAGGAAATTGCCAAACGCATAATTGACTTAGAACGAATTATAAATATGCGCGAAGGAGTTACCAGGGCAGATGATACTTTACCCAAGCGTTATTTTGATGATGAGATGCCTGACGGCAAGACCAGGGGACATAAGATTGACCGGCAGGAGTTTGCCAAGATGCTGTCATTGTATTACCAACTGCGTAATTGGGATCAGGATGGAAAACCTTCTACAGTACGAACTGCTGAACTGGAGGAACTGGCAGCAGTTGAATTGGCAGAAACGGCTGGTGTTAGCGTGAAGGAACTGGCTGCAATTGAACTGGAAGGAATGGCTTCAGCTAAACTGAAGAAAAGAAACGATGGTAAGCTGGAGACTGCGGAAGGGGGAGTGGCGTAATGGCAAAACCAATTAAGGTGAATGTAGAGAAATGTATAGGCTGCAAATCCTGTTCGCTGGTTTGTTCATTGACTAAAACTGGTTCCATTCGGCCTAAAGCAGCCGGGGTGGTAGTACACATTGACCAGTTTAAGAAGGAAGAAAAGCCCATCCTCTGCCGGCAGTGTAAAAAGCCCAAGTGTGTTGAAGTATGCCCAACAGGCAGTTTAACCCAGACAGAAGATGGAGTGGTAATACTAGATAAAAGCAAGTGTACCGGCTGCTGGGCTTGTGTTGACGCGTGTCCTTTTGGTGCCATGCATAGAGACCCCATTGACAAAGCAGCTGTAAAGTGTGACCTTTGCTATGGTTCTTCAGACGGTCCCCGTTGTGTGAGTATTTGTCCGGTGCAGGCCCTGACCCTGCCCGGTGAGGCGTAAACGTCAACAGGACTACCGGTTAATGCAGCAAGCTAAAACCAAAGGGATTGCCCCTATCTTACGGGCAATCCCTAATTATTTTCTGATTTGCGGATTCCCTGGCCTGTTTAAAGAGAAATAACTTTGGCAGCGTTGTTCATCTCTTCATAAATAGTGTACATATTTGATACCTGTCCTACAGCCAGTTTATCCTTAAGCTTGAAGTAATCCAGGCAAGTGCCGCAGGATAAAATTTTAACACCCTGTTCTGCAAGGGTAAGCAGGTGGTCCAATACCGGCGATCCCTCGCAGGTGAGGTAAATGCCACTGTTAACAAACAACAAGCTCTGAGGTGGAGTCTCACTTTCTACAAGAGTTACCATAAAGCTTCTCATCAGGATCTTTCCCAATTCATCGCTGCCGCGGCCAAATTCCGATGAGGGAACAAAAACTACGCTGCTGCCGGCAGCATTTGTCTCTACCAAAGGTTGGCCGCCCCTTTTGGTGATTAAAAGGTGATATTCTCCTTCATCCTGCCGAATTTCTACGTCCAGTCCCATGCCTTTTGCCAGTGTCAAGATATTCTCTTTGGCGGCCTCATTATCCACAATGGTGGTTACAGCGCCCTCCGACATAGCCTCCAGAACTTTTTTAGTATTGATTACAGGAAGGGGACAAGCCATTCCTCTAGCGTCTACGATTTTTGGTTCCAATTTAAAACACTCCTCTTTGTGATGAATTACCAGAAAATTGGCCTCTGATTGTCAGTATTACCTCTATAGACTCATTATAATATATAAGTGATATAGGGAACCAATAAAAAAATATCATAAATATTGTTTGATATATAAAGATTATTTATTTGATGCATTTATGCACGTTTGCAGTAAATATGCCTCGGGTGACCAACTTAATAAAGCTGTTTTAATAAAAACTGTTTATGACTGTTTCTCGACTAATAAAAAAAAGCAATTAGACCAATGGAATTCTCTTATGGTATATTGAAACAAAGCTACTAGGGAGGTTAGTAATTGATGAGAAATAGTTTAAGACTTGTTTTTGTTTTGTCCGTACTTATGTTGGGAGTACTATTTACAGGATGTTCCGGCAGTGGAAAAGCCTCGCAGGACAAACCTGCAGCCTCTAAAAATGCATCCTCTACAGTGCTCCGGGTAGGGTTAGTACCCAACCAGGCCCCGGATCAGATAAAAGCTAAATATGAGCCCTTTAAAAAATATCTGGAGCAAAAGCTGGGTTTGGAAGTAGAGCTGTTCGTGGCAAATAACTATGCCGGTGTAGTAGAAGCAATGGCCAGCAATAAACTGGATATGGCTTATTTCGGTGGATTAACATATGTACAGGCCAGGCAAAGGGCAGCAGTGCACCCTGTAGTTACTGAAATTGATTCTGAAACAAAAACCACCAAATATTACAGCCTAATCATAACTCAATCAGATAGTAAGATAAAAGATTTATCCGAGCTGAAGGGTAAAACCTTTGCCTTTGGTGACATCAGTTCTACTTCAGGATCCCTTTATCCCCAAATAATGCTTGATAACGCTGGACTTAAGGTGCCGGATGATTTCGCCAACGTAATTTTCACTGGCAAGCATGATGCTACAGCTTTAGCTGTGCAGAACGGTAAAGTAGATGCCGGAGGCCTTGAGGGCAGGATTTTAAACAAACTTATTGCAGATGGTAAGGTTGATAAAACCAAAATCAAGGTGCTTGCCAAATCTGATTTTATTGAAGGGTATCCCTGGGTTGTCCAGGATTCCATGAATAGCGAACTTGAAGAAAAAATAATTGACGCTTTTCTGGCTATAGAAGACCAGGAACTTCTAAAGCTGATGAAGGCCGAGAAGTTTGCCAAAGTAACTGCAGCTGACTATAAATATATTGCGGAACAAGCTGGCCGTTTGGGGCTGCTTAAATAACTCGGAGGTATTATGGTAAGGCAGAACGACCTGGTAGAAGTAATAAGGGCAGATGAAGAAATTATAAGAGCCGATAATCTGACCAAAAATTTTCCCAACGGGGTCACAGCTATAAACGGTATCAGCCTTACTGTTACAAGAGGTGAAATTGTCGGTGTGCTCGGAGCCAGCGGCTCTGGTAAAACCACTTTTTTTCGTCTGTTGAACGGGGCCTTAATGCCTAGCGGTGGGGAGCTTGCCGTCTTGGGAAAACAAATGCGGCAGATTTCATATGGCCAACTGAAGAAAATGCGTTCCCACATTGCTATGATTTATCAGCATCATAACATAATACCCGGATTATCAGTTGCCAAAAACGTACTTATGGGGAAGCTGGGTGCCGTGTCCATTCTTCAGGCATTGAGAATAGCTTTTTATGTAAAGGAAAAGGAACTGGATAAAGTTTACGGTATCTTGGAATTGCTGGGACTTACAGAAAAAATCTTTGACCGGGCCACTGACCTGTCAGGCGGGCAGCAGCAGAGGGTTGCCATAGCAAGGGCATTGATGGGAGAGGCTTCTGTAATTTTGGCCGACGAACCCATTGCGTCAGTTGACTACCTTACCGCAGAAACAATTCTTGGATTATTCAGTCGTTTAAACCAGGAGAAGGATGTTACTGTTATTATGAATCTTCATCAGCAGGATGCTGCCATTAACTATTGTTCCCGGATAATTGTATTTGAAAAGGGTAAAGTGGTCTTTGACGGCCCTCCCGAAAAGTTTGAACGGGGGGAGTAGACAATGACTGTACCTGTAAAGAAGCTTAAGCGGCTTCGTAGAGAAGGATATCTAAATCTTTTGATTCTCATTGGTTTAATATCTGCTTTCCTATGGTCTGCAAAGTCAACCAGACTTGAATTTACTGCTTTTGCAGATGCCAGGAATATTGACAGTATCAGGCAGTTTGTATCAGGGCTGTGGCCTATGGAGCTTGCCCCAGAATTTTTAAAAGATGTTGTCAGGCTTGTTTCTGAGACAGTAGCTATATCAGTTGCGGGAACAGTTCTGGCTGTAATAATGGCTGTTCCTCTTACCATTGGTGCAACGAGAGTACGCGGTGAAGAGTTTTCCCGCCGAAGCAGGGGAACGGTATTTTGGGTGTACAGATGGGGGATTTATTACATGTCCCGGTCTTTGTTAAATCTGGGGCGGGGTATTCCGGAACTCCTGTGGGCTTTGATTTTTGTAGTTGCGGTAGGCCTGGGCCCGTTTCCGGGTGTGCTGGCTTTAGCTGTTCATAGTACGGGAATACTGGGTAAGCTTTATTCGGAAGTGCTGGAAGCAGTTGATCAAAGGCTGGTGGAAGCAGGAAGGGCCACAGGGGCAGGTGAGTTAGCTGTTTTGGCTTTTGTACGCATACCGGCCAGTCTGCCGGTTCTGCTTTCCTATACTCTGTTTAGGTGGGAGTGTAATATGCGGTCAGCTACCCTGTTGGGGCTTGTAGGAGCCGGTGGTATTGGTACACAGCTGACTATAAGCATGCAGTTGTTTGCTTATAATGAAGTTTCTTCTTTGGTTGCAGCGATTTTGCTTCTAGTAGTGGCCGTTGATTTAATTGGGCAGTTTATAAGAACTAGGCTGCTTGATAACAAATCATACAGTGCTCAGGACGATGAAGTAAACTGTCTTAGTGAAGGCAAAATAGTACATGCAGGGATGAAGGTAGACCAATAAAAGCAGTTGTTTCTGAAAATACTATGGTAGTACCACAGTACAGGGCCAGGAAGTCAATTCCATCAGCGGCCTGTCGGTCAATAATTTCAAAAAGCTTTGGACTGGCCTGAGACCAGTTAAATAATATTTACTGGAAAAAGAAGCTAACCATTTGGTTGGCTTCTTTTTGTTATTGATTCTTGACAAACTGATCAAAAGTTTGTAATATTAAACTACAAAGTTATACATGTATATACATGTATCGACAGAGAGTTTGATTATAACTTACATAATTTCTATTATGTTTTTTCACTCAAGAGAAAAACAAAGGAGGATAAAACATGGGCTTTACAAGCAAGGAAGAAAACATAGCAGTAAGACTGTCAGGAAGAATAAAAAATTTTACCGGTAGAAGCCCTGCTGTAATTAAGGTGAAATTCAACGAAAATAAGGCAACTGTTCAACTTAAATGGGTTTTGAATAACATCGAAAAAAGTTTCTTAAGTAATTGCAAGAATCAGGACTTGGTTGATTCAATGACAAGCAAACTCCATGAAGATGCAAAAGGTAACTTGTCACGTGCTTTTTCCCAGGTTTTTAGAAGTGATATAAGAATTTTGGACGTTACTGAAGAATTGCTTCAGGAAAAAATAAGCATTCAGGTTCAGCTTTATGAAATTGCCTGCTAACTAAAATTAACTGTTAATTAACATTACTTAATAAGGAGGAGACACTAACTTGATTATTATTGGCGAAAAAATCAATGGTACCATTCCAAGTGTCAAAAAGGCTATTGAAGAAAGAGATGAGGGATTCATTCGGAATCTCGCTCTGAAGCAGGCTGAGGCCGGGGCTCATTATCTTGACGTTTGCGCAAGTACTGCGCCGGAACATGAAGTAGAAACTTTGATTTGGCTCATGAATATAGTTCAGGACGCAGTTGATACACCATTATGTATTGACAGCCCTAATGCTAAAACAATTGAAAAGGTCTTCCAAAACGCAAAACGCCCGGGTTTAATTAACTCGGTATCTGAAGAAGGGGATAAATGTGAAATAATTTTCCCGATGATAAAGGGCACAGACTGGCAGGTTATCGCCCTCACCTGTGACAACAGAGGAATACCATCAGATGTTCAAACAAGAGTAGATATTACGAAAATAATGGTAGAAAAGGCCCAAAAGTACGATATCACCCCTGACAGAATTCACGTTGACCCTCTAGTAATGGCCCTTTCAGCAGATAACAACTCCCTAATGAACTTTGTTGAAACTTTACAAACTGTCAAAAAACTTTACCCAACCATAAAAGTTACCTCTGGCTTAAGCAACATTTCCTTCGGTATGCCATTAAGAAAAATTGTAAATCAACACTTCCTGACAATTGCAGTTTATGCAGGAATGGATTCGGCTATTATGGATCCGTTAAACAGAGATATGAATACAACACTGGTTACTGCCGAAGCACTCTTAGGACGGGATAAGTTCTGCCGGAAGTTCTCAAATGCGTATAGAAAGAATACTATTGGTCCTGTTAAAACAGCTTAAAACAAAAACGAAATAGGGACGGATATTTTGTTGTACGTATTTATTAAAGGAGGATTACATGATGTTAGATTTACAAGGATTAACTCAAGCGGTTGGAGATCTTGACGAAGAACAGGTAGTAATCATGTTGGAGAAGTTTGTATCTTCAAACCCCAGTGGAGAAGAAGCATACAAGGTAGTTGGTGCTTGTCAGCAAGGGATGGCTATTGTAGGAGAACTGTTTGAGAAAAATGAATATTTTGTTGGAGATCTAATATTCGCAGGCGAACTGCTTACCCAGGCAATAGATATCTTAAAACCTGTACTTGGCGGGGAAGAATCACAAAAGGTTGGTAAAATAGTTATAGGCACTGTAGAAGGAGACCTGCATGATATAGGTAAGAATATTTTCGGCAGCATGATAGAAGCAGCAGGTTTTGAAGTATATGATTTGGGTATCGATGTAGCACCTGGTGTATTTGTAGAAAAAGTTAAAGAAGTGCAACCGCAGATAGTAGGCATGAGTGGTGTTCTCACACTGGCCCTCGACGCAATGAAGTCGACAGTAGATGCCCTTAAAGAAGCGGGTGTTCGTGATGGTGTAAAAATTATTATCGGAGGGAATCCTGTTACTGAAGAAGCTTGCAGGCAGATTGGTTCTGACGTATTTACCACAAACGCTGCTGAAGGTGTGAAAATTTGTCAGGAATGGGTGAAATAATAACCCATCCTTATACAGTCACTTATAATCTTAATGAAAATAAATGACGTAGTACAGAGAGGGCTGAGTCTCTCTCTGTATTATTATGAAGAACATTAAAGCCGCCCCGGAATTAGTCTCTAGAGCACGTCCGACAGTTGACAAAAGTATTTCCCGACTATATGATTAAAATAAGTGTATATTGCTGTATATACGTCTCTGAATATGTTGTTTAGTCGGTCAATTTGATATATCAACGTTTATACATTATCTGTACAAGGATGGTTTAAAAATGAATTATACAATAATTGCCTGTCAAATGCTTTGTGATGAATTAAATATGGCAATGTACGAAACGGGATGTCAGTATCCTGTAATCTGGATTGAATCGGATTACCACATAGACCCTGACAAACTAAGGTTGAAACTTCAGGAGGAAATAGATAAACTTAACAATGTTGATAATATTTTATTTGCCTATGGTTGTTGCGGGAATGGCCTTATAGGGTTAAGGGCTTTAACAGCTAAATTGATAATTCCCAAGACTGACGATTGTATATCAATGGTATTGAGTCAGCCAGGTAAAAGATATGAACGGCACAAGGAAACCTATTTTTTAACCAGGAGTTGGATGGAAAGTTCAAAAAGCATATTAAATGAATACTTGCATGCCTTAAAGAAGTATGGTGAAAAAAGGGCCAAGAGGCTGTTTGAGTTGATGCTCAAACATTATAATTATTTGATGCTTATAGATACAGGAGCATATGACTTGGCTAGTTGTTCACCTGAGGCTGAAAAATTAGCTAATAATACCAACTTGAAACTTATTGTAGAAAAAGGTGACATCTGGTTTCTTAAAAAACTGCTTACAGGACCCTATGACGATGATTTTTGTATTGTCGAAAAAGACACGGCAGTTAATATATCAGACTTTGGATATGATTATTTAAAGATGCCTCAACAGACATTATAAGTCTAGTTACTCCAATTATAGGATTGGTGGTGGGAAACATGAAGGACTTTGATGACAAGAAAAAATTATTGATAAACTATGTCAAACAGCTAGACGAGGAAAAGGCCTTAGAACTTGCTAATCAGCTATTAAGTGAAGGTATTGATCCAATGGAACTATTGGAACTAATGAACGAAGGTATGAACCTGGTCGGTGAATTGTATCAGACAAAAGACTACTATATAGCGGATCTTATAATGGCAGGACTCATCTTTAAACAAGTTTTGGAATTAGACAAAGTAAATACTCATTTTCATAGCCGCTTTAATAAAAAGGTTGGGAAAGTGTTACTTGGAACCGTTAAAGGGGACATTCACGATATTGGAAAAGATATTTTCAGGGGAATGTTAGAAGCCAATGGTTTTGAGGTGATTGACCTGGGAGTTGATGTCTCAAAAGAATCATTCCTTAAAAAGGCTGACGAACATAAACCTGATATAGTAGGTTTAAGTGGTGTATTGACAAACACCGTAGAGGCCATGAAGGAAGTAATTGATGAATTTATAAATGCTGGACTAAAAGAGAATTTTAAGTTTATTGTTGGAGGTAACCACCTGACGGTTGATACATGCCGCTACATTGGCGCCGACAGCTTTGCTAATGATGCTTCCACCGGGGTAAAGCTGTGCCGGGGATGGATGAATTCAACTGAACGGGGAGTAACTGATAATGATTAATCCGGTCTATTTAAAAATAGTTGAAGATATAAAAAAGAAGATAAACGGTGCTGAGCTAAAACCGGGAGATGCCATCTCCTCTGAAACTTCCTTGTGTAAAGAATATGGTGCCAGTCGTATGACTGTGCGAAAAGGACTGGCTATATTGGTGAGTGAAGGGTATATATATTCTATTCCTGGGAAAGGGAACTTTGTTCAAAAACCCGAACAAGATAAATATATCGTTCACTATGATGAGATGAACAATTCTATTAACCGGGTTGACAAAATAAAATTGTTAGAAGTTAATATTATAATGCCTGATGAAAAGCTGGCTGCTGAACTTCAGATTACCAGGAATAAAAACGTTATTTTGATTCGTAGGTTATTTTATACAGATGGCGCTCCAGTAGCATATGATGTTAAGTATTTGCTTTATCAAAAAGGAATGCCTATTGTTGAGAAGGAAATCGAACACGCGACTTTTGCTGAAATGGTGTCGAACAGCATGCCAATTTACGCGTTAAAAAAAGAATTGTCTATATATTCTCGAATGCCGAATGAGGAAATTAAAAGATATCTGAATATTTATGATGAGCTAGCTTTATTAGTAGTTGAACAAAAGTTATTTAATAATGAAAGCAAACCAATCGGCTTAGGGGTGACTCATTATCGGGGAGACTATATCAGACTTCGCGGAATCTCTGGATAATATTATAAGTCAATATATTAAGGCTGCCTACTGCATCAGAAGTTGATGCAGTCTTATTTTTTATTTAGATAGTTTTAGATTTTGTTTTTGTTAAATATAATGTTAAACTTTGCTATTGACATACTGTTTGGAAATTTGTATATTAAATATATAAACATGTATATACATGGCAATTTATCTGAATATTTAAACGTTACAATGTTTAAACAAATCAGAAAAATTTTAATACAAATCTTTAACTAATATTTTTTTGACAAAACTTGTATATACAGCTAAATATCGATTGATATAGATTGATAGTTTAAAGAATTAACTTTAGAAAGGGGGGAGAAAAATTGATTATTATTGGCGAAAAAATCAATGGAACTATCCCAAGTGTAAAAAAAGCAATTGAAGACAAGGACGAACACTTCATTAGGGAACTTGCCGTAAAACAGGCTGATGCGGGTGCTCATTATCTTGATGTCTGTGCTAGCACCGCACCTGAAATTGAAGTTGCTACTTTGATTTGGTTGATGGACATAGTCCAAGACGCAGTTGATACACCACTGTGTATTGACAGCCCTAATGCCAGAACTATTGAAAAAGTTTTTAAATACGCAAGACGTCCTGGTTTGATTAACTCAGTATCAGAAGAAGGGGATAAGTGTGAAGTTATTTACCCGATGATTCAGGGAACAGAGTGGCACGTTATTGCTCTAACTTGTGACAGCAGGGGAATCCCATCAGATGTTCAGACAAGAGTAGATATAACAAAAATAATGGTTGAAAAAGCTGAAAAATACGATATAACACCTGACAGAATTCACATTGACCCTCTGGTAATGGCTCTTTCAGCAGATAACAATTCCTTATTGAACTTTGTGGAAACCTTACAAACTGTCAAAAGCCTCTATCCCACTATTAAAGTTACCTCTGGCTTAAGCAACATTTCCTTCGGTATGCCATTAAGAAAAATTGTAAATCAGCATTTCCTAACAATCGCAGCTTACGCAGGAATGGATTCAGCCATAATGGACCCGTGTAACAGGGATATGTACACAACCTTGATCACTACTGAAGCGTTATTAGGACGTGACAAGTTTTGCCGGAAGTTTTCAAATGCATACAGGAAAAACCATATTGGACCTGTTAAACCAGCTTAGAATATAGGCTGTTTTCATCGAATGGAATTCCCAAAATTGAATCCATATATGAACAAAATTTTTTAATATAACTTGTATATACAGCTAAACATGGCTCAACAGTGCATGCTAATTTGTGATCAAGATAGGAATTTTAAGCATAACTGCTTTTATTAATAATTAAGGAGGGCTAATATGTTAGATTTACAGGCATTGACACAGGCAGTTGGAGACCTTGATGAAGAAGTGGTAGTAAGTATGTTGGAAGAATTTGTAGCTTCAGATCCAAGTGGAGATGAAGCATACAAAGTGGTTGGCGCTTGTCAGCAAGGGATGGCTATTGTGGGAGACCTATTCGAGAAAAATGAATACTTTGTCGGAGATTTAATATTTGCAGGAGAGCTGCTTACCCAAGCAATCGACATCTTAAAGCCTGTACTTGGTGGAGAAGAATCACAAAAGGTTGGCAAAGTGGTTATTGGTACTGTAGAAGGGGACCTGCACGATATCGGTAAGAACATTTTTGGCAGCATGATTGAAGCCGCGGGTTTTGAAGTATATGACCTGGGTATTGATGTAACTGCCGCTGCGTTTGTTGATAAGGTAAAAGAAGTAAAACCCCAAATAGTAGGCATGAGTGGTGTTCTTACATTGGCCCTTGATGCAATGAAGGCTACGGTAGATGCTCTTAATGAGGCAGGGGTTCGGGATGGAGTAAGGGTTATCATTGGTGGAAATCCTGTTAATGAGGACGCTTGTAAGCATATTGGCGCTGATGCATTTACTACAAACGCAGCTGAAGGCGTAAAAATTTGTCAAGGGTGGGTGTAATCGATTATGACAGATATTAAAGAATTACAAAACGAGAGGGAGCAGCTTTTCCGGGATCTTTTTAGCGGTAAGGCTCCCAAGAGAGTGCCTGTTACCAACCCTGCAACTTTGGAGTTTGCAATTCAGTACTATGGTGAAGACCTGGCTGAAGCTCAATGGGATATCGCTCGCTGCGAGCCGGTTTTTGATAAGTTTTGCCAGGAGTTTCCTACAGATACCAGTCCTGTTGGCAGTTTAAGGCTTCCTGCCTTTTATCAGATACTGGGCTCTAAGGCTATTGTAATGGGTTCGGGTGGATTTATGCAGCACCCAGAAGTTATGGGGCTAATGCCTGAAGAATATGATGAGTTCATTGCAGCTCCGTATGATTTCATAATTGATACTGTACTGCCCCGTCTTTATACCGAGCTTGACGCAGAACCAAGTAAAAAGGCTATGGTTTTGGCTAAAGCTGTAAAAGCCTTTTCTGATGATTGGGCTACTTTGGGAGCAATAAGAGATAGGACTAATGCAAAATACGGAATGGTTGCCCCAGTGGTCTCTTTAACAGAAGCCCCCTTTGACTTTATGGCAGATTTTCTAAGAAGCTTCAAAGGTATTTCCAGTGACATCAGACGGTATCCTGAGAAAGTGGTAGCCGCTTGTGAGGCAGTGCTGCCGTTAATGATTAAGAAAGGCAAGCTGCCAAACCCTAATATACTTGGATTTAGCTTTATTCCACTTCATATGGCTCCTTACATGCGGGAAAAAGACTTTGCCAAGTTCTACTGGCCAACATTCAAAACTTTAGTAGAAGAATTAGCCGTCATGGGTCAAAAAGTACAGTTGTTTGTAGAACATGACTGGATGAGATACCTGGATTATTTATATGAACTACCTGAAAACACAATTATGAGGTTCGAATATGGAGACCCCAAAGTTGTTGCAGACAAGCTTGGCAAGAAGCATGTCCTGTCTGGTTTCTATCCTGTAACATTGCTGCAGACCGGGGACAAAGCTCAATGTATTGATAAGGCAAAGGAACTGCTTGATATTTTAGCACCCACCGGCAGGTATTGGTTCCAGGCAGATAAGAGTATAATCAGTACCGATTCAGACGGTAAGGTAGCTGATAATCTGCGGGCTGTTTTAGAGTATGTCTATACAAATGGCACCTATTAATAAGGAAAGGAGAGATAATGTATGAAGTCAAAATACTATACAACCTGGGAAGAGTACAGGGAGAAACATCCTGAGTTGGAGGGCAAGCCTGAAAAAGTAATTGCGCCTAAAATTGAGAAATACGAAGATGTCATGTTTAATTTCATTCTAGGGTTAGTGCTGTAAAGTCTGCCGAAAATAGAAACCCCACTACTTCCCACTTAAATTATGAACGGGGTTTTGTAATTAACACAGATGCGGAGTAAAGAAATTTGTTAAGGGGAGAGAATAATATGGCAGAGCAATTAAAGAAGTCAATTATCAATTTGTATGGATTGCCATCATTTGGGTTTCAGTTGTTCGTAAATATGGAGGTATTCTATTTTGCGGCATTTTTGACTGATTTTGCGAAACTCCCAATGGCTTTAGTTGGCACAGTATTATTGATTACCAGTATATTTGATATTATATGGGTTCCTACTGCAGGAGTTATTTTAGAAAAGAGCAATATGAAATGGGGTAAATACCGCTCTTGGCTATTGGTGGGTCCTCCATTGGCAGCATTGTTTTTCATTCTGCAGTTTTCCAAAATCGGTTCTCCAAGCGTGAATGCCATTATTATTACGGTTGGATTTGTCGTTAGTCATTTGATTTGGAACATTTACTACGGGGGACATATCGCAATGAATTCTTCTATGACAACTGTTAGAGAAGATCGAATTGCCATGTCATCTAACAGAGGAATGTTTAATGGATTAGGGGCTATCGCTTTTTCTCTAATCGGTATGCCATTAATTCTGGCTCTTGGCAAGAACAATCCTCCGATGGGTTATACAATTACTGTTGCAATAACAGGTTTAGTTATGGTTGCTTGTTATTATGTGCTGTTTTTTATTACCAAAGACTATGCCTTCCACGGAACGTCTGTTCAGACAGGTCAAGCGGAACAAAAAATGTCTGTTGGCGATATGTTTAAACAGATTGCTTACAATCCACCTCTCATTGGATTAATGCTGGGTGAATTTGGAAGATACTTAGGGCGTTTTGTTATCTTTGGGCTTGCATTTTATTATTTTAAATATGTAGTAAATAACCTGGCAGTAATAACGATATTCTTTACAGGGTTAAATGTTGTGATTTTCCTGGGAGCTGCCGTTTCCAATCCACTTGCTAAAAAGTTCGGAGAAAGAAATGTATATATGGCATCTCTAGGAATATTCGTAGTTGGCTTGTTAGCTATATGGCTGATGCCAATGAATTATATTTCATTTATGATAGTAATGTTCTTAGCATATATAGGATATGCAATGCCTGATGCATTGGGTGTCGTAATGTACTCATCTACTGTTGACTATGCTGAATGGAAAACAGGAAAGAATGCCAGAGGTTTTGTAATGTCTTTGCTTAGTTTTCCCATTAAGGCGGCCATACTGGCAAGAAGTGTTATAATTACGGCTGTGCTTGCAGGAGCGGGATATGTTGCCGAGATGGCTCCCACGCCGGAACTGGTAAACGGTGTAAAAAACGGAATTACCTTAATTCCAGCAGTTATCATACTTGCAGGGCTAATGTGTATTATGTTCCTCTATAGAATTACACCTAAAAAGCTTGAACAAATGCAAAAAGAGATTGCAGCCAGAAAGGCGGCCTAATAAGCTGAAACATGATCTTTTTGATCATGAGAGGAGAGAATGAAATGGCGAATAGACCTAAGTCTAGTACGATAAATCTCTTTAGTATTGGTGAAACAGGCTTTCAGCTCATGATGTATTTGGCAGTCAACTATTATGCTTACTTTCTTACTGATGTTGCAGCTATTGGTGCTGCCACTGCAGGGACAATATTGTTGTTTGCACGAATTGGTGATGCTTTTTCAGTTCCGGTTGCAGGGGCGATCATTGAGAAGACTAACTTAAAATGGGGCAAGTACCGTTCCTGGCTTTTAGTTGTTCCTCCAATCACAGCTACTTTCTTTATCTTGATGTTTACCAATTTTAGTTCGTTAAGCACTGCGGCCAAAGCTATAACTCTGGGGTCAATTTACGTGTGTGCACACTTTTTTGTAAACCTTGCGTGGTCGGCCCATACCGCCCTTATACCGGTTTTAGGTTTTCATCAGGAAGACCGGGTTACCATTTCGTCGCGTAGGCAGCAATTTGTGTCAGCTGCTCAAATCCTCTTAGGTTTGATTGCCATGCCAATGATTATTGCGTTGGGAGGGGGCAATGAGGCAAAAGGATTCTTCCTGACGATAATCATTTTTGCTCTACTACAAGTTTTTGGTTACAGGTTAATGGCCCGTGTTGTAAAACCCTGGGCAATTGATCTTCAAACTGAGGTAAAGCAAACAGCAACATTAAGGGACATGCTAAAACAGGTCTTCTCGAACAAATACCTTATGATTTTCTTTATGGTAGAAGTTTTTATACTAACTGCCAGGTATATGATTTTAGGTTTGGCAGTTTACTATTTCAAATATGTTGCACAAAACATGCTTCTGGTATCTGCTTTCTTTACCACTGTAAGTTTCGGTTTATTAATTGGTTCATTTGTTGGTGAAGCGGCGGCCAGAAAGGTTTCCAAGAAAAAGGTTTATATTGTAGGTTTGAGTATCGAGATTATCTGCTTTGCATTGATTTGGGTTGTTGCCGAAAATCCAATGGCCTATATCGGTCTTAATGCTGTAGCAACGTTTGGTACAGGTTTTGCCAATGCGGTGATGTACGCAATGTATGCCGATATATCAGAATACAGTGAATGGAAAACCGGGAAAAATGCTAAGGGATTGATTATGGCACTAAGCGCTCTTCCAATAAAAATTGGGGTGGCCTTAAGCGGGGCCGTTATAGGATTTAGTTTAGCGGCTATTGGTTATGTAGCAGGTGCGGCCCCAACTCCTGAGTTGACCAGATCAATCATTTTAATAGCTTCGATGGTACCAGGGGTGATAGCTGCATTTGCGCTTATAGGTGTGCTTTTTTACCGTTTAGACGAAAAAAAGATAGTTGAAATTAGACAGGATATGCAGAAAAGATCAGGTATTGTAGCTTAATTTTGGTATAATAAAGCTGTAGCAAAAACCATTATATACAGAGAGAGTGTTTTATCTCTCTCTGTATATTTTTTAATTATGCTGAGCTCGTTTGGAGGGATTTTCTTGAATAAATTTCAAGTTGTTTTTCAACCCGGAGATGTGAATATAGAAGTTGGAAAAGGCACTACTATTATGGAAGCGATGAACGAAGCCGGGCTTGAGGCTGATTTTCCCTGTGGAGGCAGGGGTAAATGTGGAAAATGCAGGGTTCGCCTGATGACAGGGATTGGAAAGCCCACCGCTGTGGAGGAGGAAACCCTTAATATAAAAGAATTGGAGGGCGGAATCCGCCTGGCTTGTATGACTGAAGTTAATGACCATATTGTAGTAGAGCTTTTGGAACATAACAAACTTGAGCATAATATATTAGTTGCATCAGAAGAAAGAGCTGGAAAAATTCAACCACACCTTAACAAGGTCTTTATAGAAGTGGACAAAGCTTCAATGCAGGATCACCGCTCTGACTGGAGTCGTGTTAAGGATAGTTTGAACAAGACGGTCCGACATCTTGGCGAGGTGAAGGTGCCGGTTTCTATCTTACGCCAGCTGCCAGACACAATTCGTGAAGCAAAACATAAATTGACAGCTGTTTTGTATGATAGTAAAGTGCTGGGCGTCGAACAGGGGGATACCACAGCAACTATGTTGGGAATGGCTTTTGATATTGGTACTACCACCATCGTGGGATATCTGCTTGACCTTTATACAGGAAAAGAGTTAAGTGTGGTGTCAACCTTGAATCCACAGACTAAATTTGGTGCAGATGTTATTTCACGGATTACTTTCTCAAATCAGGAGAAGGATGGACTTGCTAAGCTGCACAAGGAAGTAATAGAGGCTATAAACAAACTAATCGGGGAAGCAATGGAAAAAGCCGGAATAAGCAGAAGTGATATTTATGGTGTGTCCATTGCGGCAAATACCACTATGCATCATCTTTTTCTGGGTATAACTCCCCGGAATATAGCGGTATCGCCGTATGTTTCAAGTATTACTGAAGCAGTGGCCGTAAGTCCTTCTGAACTGGAGATTCAAATAAACCAGGCGGGCAAGATTTTTGTGCTACCCAATATCGCCGGGTTTGTTGGGGCAGACACGACAGCAGTTCTTCTGGCAACCGAGTTGGACCGAAGTGAGGATGTTAAGCTCATTATAGATATTGGCACTAACGGGGAGATTGCCCTTGGTTCAAACAAAAAAATAGTCGCCTGTTCGGCTGCGGCCGGACCTGCCTTTGAAGGTGCACAGATAAGCAGTGGAATGAGAGGGGCGGCTGGAGCTATCGACCACGTTTACTTTACGGACAGGCTTGAGTATTCCGTGATCGGCGGGGGCAGTCCACAGGGTATTGCCGGATCTGCTTTACTGGACGCTGTAGCCGGATTGGTTGAGCTGGGCATCATCGATAAGAGGGGCAAGTTTTTATCACCGGATAAATTAACAAGTCCCGCTTTACAAGGGTTTAAAAATAATATTATTCAGTATGAGGGTGCAGGAGCATTTTTGCTGGCTGATTCTGACAATACCAGTCATGGCAGGCCTATTATGATTACTCAGAAGGATATCCGTGAACTTCAGCTGGCAAAGGGTGCTATGGCAGCAGGTGTCAAAGTTTTGATGGAAACCTACGGTATTCAGGTAGAAGACATTGAGGAAGTTTTACTGGCCGGAGCCTTTGGAAATTATCTAAATCCTCACAGTGCATGTGTAATTGGATTAATCCCAAGGGAACTTGAAGGTAAAATTAAGATGATCGGAAATGCTGCCGGCACCGGCTCAAAACTGGCTCTGCTATCGGCAGAAGAGTTCAAAAGAGCAGATGATATTGCGGCTTCTGTCGAATTTGTTGAGTTAGGGAGTTACCCCAAGTTTAACAGTATATTTGCGGAAAATATGTACTTTAAACAGAATGGTTAAATACGCTTTTGATGCTGAATATTGAGAGAGAGGAATGTCAGCGGGATATGAAAGAGCCAATAGTTTGGGAAGCTGCTGTACCGGATGTTACAATAGATGAAATTTTCCGGGCGCAGGGGGCTGACTACAGTAAACGTTCACCGCGTCCAAAGGTGATAGAGTTAAACCAACGGATTTTGCAGGAAGCCGCTGGGTTGGTTCGTCCTACTGCCATCTGGCAGGAGGTTAGAATATCAGGCTCTGGTGAACAGGAGCTTTTTCTAGAAAATGGGCTGAAGCTAACGAGCAAACTTTTGGCCAGAGTTGCGGGTATAGCTGACAACCTAATTTTAATGGCCATGACAATTGGCAGTTTTCTTGAGGAACGCATTGCTGAGTATAATGAGGCCGGGCAAATGCTGGAGGCATTTACTCTTGATGCGGCAGGTTCAACGTTTCTTGCCAAAAGTTCAGTTAGGGTATTTGAGCAGATTGAAGCAAGGTATAAGGCTGAAGGGATGACCGCAACATTTCCTCTTGGCCCTGGCCACTCTTACTGGTCTGGTCTGAATGATGTGCGGGTAATTATTAACTTTCTTAAGGCGGATCAAATAGGTATTAGCCTTACTGAAACCAACTTAATGGTGCCAAGGAAGTCACTTGCTTTTGTAATGGGTGTTGGACGAAATCTGCCGGATTTTAAGGGAAAAACTCATTGTGATTTCTGCAGTCTGCAAAAAACCTGTAACATGAGAAAATTGGGAGAAAAATGCTCATAAACAATCGTCGGTAGCATAAAATGCGGGTTTAGCCTGTAAGATAATCGGAGGCAGAAATGAATACAGAAATGAATATCAAAAATAATCTAGTCGGCGGGAGCAGTAAAAGCCAAAAGTACCTTGGGGAGAAAGGCCTGATAATATTAATATCATTCCTGAGCGCCTTTATACCGTTATCTACCGATCTTTACCTGCCCGCTCTGCCGCGTATGGCGGAGAATTTTGCAGCGGCACCGAGTCTGGTAAACTTGACATTGACACTGTTCTTTGTTTTTTTTGCTGCAGGAACCCTTTTGTGGGGACCCCTTAGTGATAAGTATGGCCGCAAACGTATTTTATTGACAGGGCTGGTTATTTACACAGCAGCAAGTGCATTATGTGCTCTGTCGGCTAGTATTTACCAGCTAATCGGATTCCGTATTTTGCAGGCAGTTGTCAGCGGGGCGGTTACTTCCGTAGGGTCAGCAGTAGTAAAGGATGTCTATACCGGTCGGAAACGTGAATCTGTTCTGGCCCTGGTATCATCAATGGTAATGATAGCACCTATAGTTGCACCTGTCCTAGGAGCTGTGCTGTTAAATTTTACTTCATGGCGTGGTGTATTCTGGGCATTGACAGTTGTAGGTCTTATAGCCATTGCCGGCGGGATAGCCATGGAAGAAACGATTGAAAAGCGCTATGAGGGAAACATCTTTCAATCAATGGGCCGACTAGGGGTGGTTTTAAAAAATCCCGGTTTTAGTTCTCTGATTATCACTTTCTCAATTATGGCTATACCCATAATGTCCTTTATATCATCATCATCCTATATTTATATCGACCAATTTGGATTAAGCGAACAGCTATTCAGTTATTACTTCGCAGGCAATGCTTTTTTCATGGTGCTTGGTCCTCTACTTTATATAAAAATTTCCAGGCATTATAAAAGTAACTCAATCATAACTATCGGCTATATTGTCACATGTATCAGCGGGTTATTAATAAGTTTGTTTGGCTCAAAGAGTCCCTGGTTATTTGCTCTCGTACTGCTGCCTTCTACGCTGGCAGGCAGCGTTACCCGCCCGCCCTCTGTCAGCCTCATGCTTGAACAGCAGCAGGAAGATACAGGATCTGCGGCTTCGCTGATGGCTTTTTCATTCACCTTATTCGGCAGTCTGGGTATGCTGCTTATTTCTTTGAACTGGTCTAACAGAATTGTGATAATGGGCTTGTTGTATTTTATAATTGGGCTGTTAAGTTTAATACTCTGGCTGGTTGTTTCTAAAAAGCCTTTTGTCAGGCAGATATCTTAATCTGTTGATACTTTAAATTTTTTTCCCGGCAATTGACATTAAACCTAAAAGAGGATAATATTTATTTAATGGAAAATTAAGTTTCAGGTGCCCGCAAGGGAGAATAGGGAACCGGGTGGAAATCCCGGACGGACCCGCCACTGTGAAGGGAAGCCTTGTGCCATACCACTTCAGAACTTTGAGGGAAGGGGCACACTGGTGATGACTCTAAGTCAGGAGACCTGCCTGGAATAATCTACGCCGTGTCGGAAGTAATGCGGCTTAGGTGAGGACGATGGTAAAGTCCATGCCTGGAATATTGGTATGGGCTTTTTTATTTAGGATTGTGGTAAAGCTCATGCCAATATTTGGCGTGGGCTTTTTATTTGTGGATAAAGCTTTAGAACAGTGCATGCAGGGGAAACGAAAGAATTATTTGGAGGGATGTTTATGTCAGAAACAGCTTATGAGGAAAAAGTTTTGGAGGTGGAACCATACGGGATTGAACCCATTCCAAAAGAGGAGCGGCATGGTCGCCCGAGTCAGATGTTCACTATCTGGTTTGCAATTAACTTGAATGTGGTTACATGGTTCACGGGTTTTTTGGGGATTGAATTCGGATTATCACTAAAGCACGCGATTTTGGCAATTATAATCGGTAATGTGCTGGGCGCAGTTTTTCTTGCCATGACTTCAGCGGTGGGCCCATTAGCAGGGCAGCCCCTAATTCCGGCAAGCAAAAGAGCTTTTGGCAAAACAGGAGTTTTTGGACTCTCCTTTCTCAACTTTGTTAACAATATCGGCTGGTTAGCAGTAAATCTCGTTTTGGCTGCATTGGCTTTGCAAAAAGTTATTCCTTTGGGTTATGGTTGGGCCTTATTACTACTTACTGCAGCTACCCTTTTAATTGCCATATACGGTTATAACTTTATTCATTCCTTTGCCCACTGGATGTCTATTGTTATGGGGATACTTTTCTTGATTTTGACGGTGGTTTCCGTCAAAAACGTGCCTTTGCTGCTAAGTAACTCACCTGCACAAACGGGGGATTTTAATCTGGGCATGTTTATATTGACTGTCGCAGTGGCCTTTTCATATCAGATAAGCTACTGTCCAATTGGTTCCGATTATTCCAGATACCTTCCTAAAAATATATCAGGGAAAAAAGTTTGGCTGACTTCTTACCTCGGAGCTTTAACAGTCTGTATTTGGTTAGAAATACTGGGAGCATTAACAGCTACGTTGGGAACTCATTCTGGGCCAATGGACTTTTTTGCCAAACTAATGGGTGTATTTACGATACCTGCATTGATTACTGTTATTCTCAGCATATTTCCTGTTAATGCTATGGCAATTTACAGTGGAGGCCTGGCAGCTCTGGCTATGGGAATTCCTATGAAACGCTGGACATCTGCCATAGTTTGTGGTGGAATAGGGGCTTTGCTGGTTTCCTTTGGGGGAGGACATTTAGCTGATACATATAAAAATTTCCTACTGCTTCTCTCTTATTGGATCGCTCCCTGGCTGGGTGTTATTCTTTGTGATTTCTATTATTATCGTACTGCTCCTGCTGAGGATAACACAACAAACACCCTGGCCGGAATTACTGCTTTTATGGTCGGGATAATTGTCTCCATACCATTTATGAGCTCGATTCTGTATGTTGGCCCTATAGCTGAAAAATATCTTGGTCATGCAGATATCAGTTATTTCCTAAGCCTTGCCATCAGCGCACTTGTATACCGGTTAATTCTGAAAATGAGAAGCCAGAAGGTGCGGTTAAATAATTCCATGGAGCTTGAAAGATAAGATTTGATATTTTGAGCATAAAGGAGAGAATGCAATGAGTCTAAAACTAGCCGACGTAATTAAAGGCATTGAACCTGTGAGCCAAAAATGGCGGCAGAAAGCCAGACGATACTTGAATAACTTGGCTATTCCCCAGGGGAGTCTTGGAGAACTGCTTGGTATTGCCGAGCAGCTGGCTGCCATTAAGCAGAATCTTAAACCTTCAGTTGCAAGAAAAGTAGTTGTAACCATGGCCGGAGACCATGGTGTTGTAAATGAAGGGGTCAGCGCATTTCCACAGGAAGTCACTCCCCAAATGGTTGCCAATTTTGTGGCCGGTGGAGCCGCTATCAATGTGCTGGCAGAAGTGGCAGGGGCCAAAGTGGTTGTAGTGGATATGGGAGTTGCCGCTGAACTTGATGAGTTAGTTAAAAAAGGCAGCATTATTTCTTGCAAGGTCGGTTTCGGGACGGACAATATGGCTCAGGGCCCGGCTATGACCAGGGAACAGGCAGTCCAATCTTTGGAGGCAGGAATTAAGATTGCTGGCAAATTGGTCGAAGAAGGAGTAGAATTATTGGCCACAGGAGATATGGGTATTGGCAATACCACTCCCAGCAGTGCTATTTTAGCGGCCTTCTCCGGTCGGGCGGCAGAGGAAGTGACGGGCCGGGGAACAGGAATCGGTGATGAGGGCCTAAAGCACAAAGCCCGTGTTATTGAAAAGGCTTTGGAAGTAAACAGGCCTAATACCAATGACCCGGTAGATGTACTTGCCAAAGTCGGAGGTTTTGAGATTGGTGGTATCGCCGGTCTTATTCTTGGGGCGGCTTACTACAAGATTCCTGTAGTGGTGGATGGGTTTATCTCCTCCGCCGGAGCCCTTTTGGCAAAAGAGTTGGTTCCTGCTTCACTGGATTACATGATCGGCGCCCATCGTTCGATGGAAGCAGGGCACAATGCTATGCTTGATCAGCTGGGCCTTAAGCCGCTGCTGGATTTAAATCTCCGCCTGGGTGAAGGTACCGGAGCAGCACTGGCTATGAATATCGTAGAGTCTGCCGCTCAGGTTATTATAAAAATGCTTACTTTTGAAGATGCGGGGGTGACACCGGATGTACCGCGGGGTTAATAGAAACGGCCCGCAGTACCTGGAAAATTTAGCTACGGGATATTGGTTTTCTGAAGTTCTTTATACCGCTGTTGAACTGGAAATTTTCAGTCTTATTGAGCCGGGAGGCAGGTCGTCTGAAGAAATTTCAATATCACTTGGTATTGAACCTCGGGGAGCAGAGAGATTTCTACAGGCTCTTTGTGCTGTGGGGCTGCTTATTAATGATGGCGGCCGGTTTTATAATACTAAAGTTTCGAGCGAATTTCTGGTAATCGGTAAAGAAGATTACCAGGGTGATTCTATTCTTTGGCGAAAACAGCTGTTCTCTAACTGGCGGGACCTTGCGGACTGCCTCAAAACCGGTGGCAGGGTTAAGTACGATTTCGCCGGAGAAGCTCCCGTTAATATGGCCAATAGGATAAAAAAATATATCAGTGCTATGGATAGTGTTGCCAGGACCAAAGTCAGGGAAATGACACCATTTTTTGAGGGGATACACTTAAGGGGAAAAATTCTGGATGTTGGCGCCGGGTCAGGAGCTATTTCTGCGGGTTTCCTGGAGATTTATCCAGAAATGACCGCCACTCTTATGGATCTTCGGGAAGTGCTGGATTGTACCAGGGAGAAGATTAATCAACAAATAAGTGAACGGCTTACTTTTTGTCCGGCCAATATTTTGGAAACCTGGCCTGTTGACACAGCAGATTTTGAGCTGATTATACTCTCAAATATAATTCATGCTTATTCTGAAGAAGAGGTTTTATATATTCTTAAAAAGGCTTCAGATTTCCTAAAACCAGGGGGGTTTATCCTGATTCATGATTTTTACCTGGAACATTACCCTGAAAAAGCAGCCCTTTTTGATTTAAATATGTTTGTCAATACGTATAATGGAAAGGTATTTTCCCATCAATGGGTTCAAAAAGAACTTTTAAATCTAAATCTACATACAACGGAAATTGTTCCACTGGAGACGGATACAGCCCTTATTATCGCCGCTAAAAGTTTAGAAGACCTATCGGGCTTAAAGCTTAACCCCATAGACCGGTTGAATGTACAGCTAAAAACTATGGGTTTTGATGAAGTGTGTCCTATATCAGCAGAGGATATATGTGTTGCAGATTGGGTAGAAGCCAAATGCCGGCTTGGCTGCGAAAGGTATGGAATGCCGCATTGTCCGCCAAACAGCCCGACCTCCAAACAAACAAAGGATATATTGAAAGACTATTCCCATGCTGTACTTCTTAAGGGCCAGCCTCCTACCAAGGAATTTCAGCAACGAGCACTACTGGCTGAAAAGCAGGCCTTTAAAGCAGGTTTTTATAAAGCCATGGTTTTTTGGGCCGGTCCGTGTTCTCTCTGTGACAACTGTACTAACGGTGGATACTGCCGGAACATCCGCGAAGCCCGGAATTCCATGGAGGGAGCAGGTATTGATGTGTTTAGAACAGTCAGGCAGGCAGGTTTTGCTATTGATACCCTGAAGAACAAAAACGATTTTGTAACATATTTTGGCTTACTGTTATTGGAGTGATTAGAATGCGTGTTTTAATGATACAGGCGTCTTCTGTTGAAGGAATTTCACAGGAAAAGGTATACCCAATCGGAATAGTTACTTTGGCCGGTAAGCTTCAGGAGGGCGGACATCAAGTAGAAATTATCGATATGAACCTTGAACCTGATCCATACGGTGCAGTTAAGAAAAGGCTCCTGGAAGTTCAGCCCGATATAGTGGGTATATCGCTGCGAAACATAGATCCATTGGCCAACAAAACAAGTTCCCTTATTCCACCTTTTGTAGTTACGGTCCGACTTGTTTCAGCTCTCCTGCCGCAAGCGAGGATAGTTGTAGGGGGGACCGGTTTCTCCCTGTTTCCTGAACGGCTAATGCTGGAACTGCCGCAAATTGACTATGGTGTTGTTGGCGAAGCAGAAGATACCTTTCCTGCTCTACTCTCGAATATTGATAACCCTTCACCATTACCGGGGCTTTGCTGCCGAGAAGGGATGAAAATTAGAGTTACCCCTCCTTCACAGGAGTTCGACATGTCAAAATACAACCCACCGTCCCGGGATGTACTAAATCCATCTCTTTATCTTGATATAAACAGTTATGTTCCGGCCATCGGGATTGAGACTAAAAGGGGCTGCCCCTTCAATTGTGCTTATTGTGTTTATCCCCGCCTGCAGGGACATAAACTGCGCTGCCGACCGCCAAAATTTGTTGTGGATGAGATGGAATTTTTAAATAAGGAATACGGTATTCAAAGTTTCCATTTTACAGACCCAGTTCTTAATATTCCACAGGGCCATCTGGAAGAAATTTGTCAAGAATTAATTAATAGAAAGTTAAGAATACGGTGGGATGGGTTCATGCGGGAAGACCTTCTGAACGAAAAAAATGTCCCCCTGTTTGAAAAAGCTGGCTGCGAATGCTTCTCATTCTCGCCTGACGGACTATGCCAGGAAGCCCTGGATATCCTGAATAAAAACCTTCATGAAGCGGATATTTTAAATGCTGCCCGGTTAACGGCGCAAACGGAAGTGATCAGTGTATATCACTTCATGGTTAATGTGCCCGGGGAAACAGAAAAAACCTGCCAAAAAAGCATTGACTTCCTGGAAAGAATCTATGATATACACAGCAGAAAAAAGAATTTGGGAGCAGTAGTACTGAATAATATCCGTATCCTGCCGGGTACGCCTATTGAAAAAATAGCCAGGAATCAGGGGCTGATTAGTCCTGAGACCGATCTTCTTTACCCTACGTATTATAACCCCAAACCCTTTGATCAGTTCAGATATCAGCTGGAAACCCTGCAATTGGCCAAAAACGTATTTATGTGGCAGGAGGTAAAACAGAAATGAAAATATTATTATTAGAGCACCCGCGCCAAATTGAAGCTGAACGGTGTAACGATATTGCAAACACTCCACTGTCTTCTTGCCTAAATACAGGTTACGCCGCTGCTGCGTTAAAGAGCAGGGGCCATGAAGTAGTGATTGTGGAAGGATACATGGATAACCTTTCTTATACACAAATTGAAAATACAATAAGCTCCTTTAAGCCTGATATTCTAGGTGTTCATATGGTCTACCACTGGCAGACGGACAGTTCTCTTTATAGTTTTTTAGAAATGGTTAAGGATTCCGGGTTCACCAATCATATAACGGTTTATGGCTTTTACCCTACCATTGCCTGTACAGATATCCTGGGAGAGTGTCCGGCTATTGATTCTATTATAGTTGGTGAACATGAAGTAACTTTTACCGAATTGGCTGAAGCCATATCAAACGATATATGTCCCGATAATCTGCCAGGACTTGCCGTACATGATAGGACAGGCGGGATTAAATATACGCGGCGCCCACTGGTTACCGACCTTGATACACTCCCTTTTCCAGTACGTACTGAAGCCTTGTACCAAATTCCAGAGGTGAATATTCTCGGCAGTCGCGGCTGTTACGGCAGATGCACATTTTGTTACATAAACCCTTTCTATGGTTACGGTTCACATTGGCGGGGGCGAAGCCCGGAGAATATTATCAGGGAAATAGATATGATTATTGACGAACGGGGTATCAGCAAATTTTATTTTACTGACCCTAACTTTTTCGGACCGGGTCAAAGTGGCCAGCTGCGGGCTCGGCGACTGGCGACCCTGTTGAAGTCGAGAAACATTACCTTTGGTATAGAAGGCCGAGTGAATGATATAGATGATGAAACCATTGGGGCTTTGGTAGGTGCGGGTTTACGCCATATCTTGGTAGGCCTGGAAAGCGGGAGGGACAGCTCCCTTAAACGATTAAACAAAATGACTACGGTTGCACAAAATGAAGAGGCCCTAAGAATTCTTAGAAGGCATAATATTGAACCCAATATTGGGTTTATCATGTTCGAGCCGGATTCAAAGCTAAATGATATAAGGGTCAACTTTGAGTTTCTTAAAAAAAATAAGCTGTTAAATAACCTTTCTGTCACTGCCAATGTCCTTTATCATCATCAGATTGTTTTAAAAGGTACACCGGCATTTGAACATTTGCAGCGGGAAAAACGTTTGACGAGTAAACCTACATGCACCTACGAGGGGGAAGCAACCTTCGTAGATTTAAATGTATCAACTTTATCTAGCTTGATGAGGCAAGTCACCAACTGTCTTTTTGACCGTATGGACGAAATTTGGGGATGCAGAGTCCCTGAACCCCCAAATGCCCAAGAACGATATTTGCGTATAAACAGTCTATTGGTAAAAATATTTGAGGATAATTTAACTTTGATGGAATCAGGTATGGAGATAGGTCATGACATATCTCTGATAGTAAACCAGTTTGAAAAGGAATTTGACAAAATACTATCATACTAATATGAAGTTAACTTAACAGCTTGTCAACTTAATAGCTGGTTTATCTATAAAGTGACATAATCCCCGAAATTCCTGACGGCTTGACAATGACTATAACACAGAGTAGAATTTTTTGTAGAATGTCGTTTAATGCTGCTTTGTGTTAGAGGTGTAATATAATGAAGAAAATTAGTTATTGGTACTTGTTTATTAATTTGTGTTTGTCTGTTTTATTAATCAACGGATGTAATAAAGCAGCTGATAACCAGCCTCTTAGAGTGGGGGCAGCTGCAAACTTGACCTTAGCCTTTCAGGAAATTGGGAAAGATTTTGAAGAATTAAACGGCATGGAAGTAGATTTTATTTTCGGTTCAACAGGAACCCTGGCGCAGCAAATAGAAAATGGGGCTCCGTTTGATGTTTTTGCGGCAGCAGATACTAAATTTGTTGAGGGATTAAAAAATAAGGGGTTGATTATTCCTGATACAGAAAAGATTTATGCCACGGGAAGAATCGGGCTGGCAACAAAGGCAACAAACCCCCTTGAGGTTAAAGAACTAAAAGATCTTTTGAAACCGGGTATCAAGAAAATTGCTATTGCTAACCCAGAACACGCTCCTTACGGTATGGCTGCTAAACAGGCTTTGGAAAAAGATGATTTATGGGAACAGGTAAAAGATAAAATAGTCTATGGAAAAAATATTCAGGATACATTAACCCTTATTAATACTGGAAATGCTGATGCCGGTATAATTGCACTCTCAATAGCCAGGAATGAAAAGGTGAATTTCAGCTTAATTGAGTCAAACATGCACAAACCCCTAGAACAGTCATTGGGTGTTATTGCAACAACCAGGCAGGAGAAATTAGCACGTGAATTTATTGAGTATCTAAACAGTACGGAAGGCAGGAGAGTCATGAGAGAATATGGTTTCGATCTGCCTGGGGAGGATAATACTAATGGCTGATATCAATTTTTTCCCGCTATTTCTATCTCTCAAGGTGGCTATGACAGCCACCTTCTTTAGTATCATAGTAGGTTTACCTACCGCCTATTTTTTAAGCCGTTCCGACCACAGGGCAGCAGATTTTGTAGACACTGTCCTGACACTTCCGGTGGTCTTTCCACCAACAGTTTTAGGTTATTATCTTCTGGTGCTTTTGGGTCGGCAAAGTTGGATCGGGAAATTTCTGGAGGAACAGTTTGATATAATGATAGTTTTTACTCCTGTTGGTGCAATAGTTGCAGCATCAGTGGTTTCAATTCCTTTTTTAATCAAATCTGCCAGAGCAGCCTTTTCAGGAATAGATTCTGATATTTTAAATGCAGCTAAATTGCTTGGGAGAAGTGAAATTAACATTTTTTTTTCTATCTGCATCCCGTTGGCATGGAGAGGAATCGCTGCAGGAATAATAATGAGTTTTGCCAGAGCTTTTGGGGACTTTGGAGCTACCCTGATGGTTGCTGGAAGCATTCCTGACCAAACACTTACTATGCCTATTGCTATTTATGATTCGATGCTGGCCGGTAAAACGGAATTAACTAACAAATTAGTTATGATTATGACAGGGACAGCAGCAATTTTTCTGTTTTTACTTAACCGGTTCGAAAAAAGAATTACGAAGGGAGGGCGTTAGAAATGCTGGAGGTTAAAGTTAAGAAAAAGTTTGGCAATTTTATGTTAGAGTCCTCTTTTCAGGCTGAAAGTGAAATATTAGGTGTTCTGGGCCCTTCAGGCTCTGGTAAAAGTTTGACCCTTCGCTGTATATCCGGATTGCAAACTCCAGATGAAGGAAAAATAGTTATCGACGGAGTTACCGTTTTTGATTCCCGAAATAAGATAGATGTTGCGCCAGGACGACGAAATATAGGACTGGTCTTTCAAAATTATGCACTGTTCCCCCATCTTACAGTCGAAAAAAATATTGGTTTTGGTCTTAAAGATTTTGATCCTAAAACCAAAGAAAGGCTGGTATCTGAGATGGTTGAAAAAGTACATCTTAACGGTTACGAAAACCACTACCCGGTACACCTCTCGGGGGGACAGCAGCAGCGTGTAGCCTTGGCCCGAACTTTAATTACCAAGCCTAAACTGTTACTTCTTGACGAGCCTTTTTCAGCTTTGGATAAACATATAAAGGGTTTACTGGAACAAGATTTGATACAAATTATTAGGGACAGCTACAAAGGTACTGTTTTACTTGTTACCCATAATGCCGAAGAGGCTTATCGCCTATGTAATAGGATTCTGATATTTTCCAAAGGCAAAACCATTCAGATTGACAATAAAGAAGTGGTTATTAACTACCCTACCAGCCTTGATGCAGCGAGAATAACAGGGTGTAAAAATTTCTTAAATGCTGAACTGATAAAAGAAGATGAGTCCTTTGTTACTCTCAAATCCGAGTATCTGCTTTTTCAGGCCCAAAAGCCAAATGTAGTTTTACCTGCAAAATTAACTGCCGGGATACGGGCTCACCATATGCAGCTATCTTCACAACCGGTGACAGAGATCAACAATTTTAGCTGTAAGATTATTGAGTTTATAGAAGGGATTTTTTCGATTACGGTATATGTTAACTGTTCCGGGCATATAATGCAGGTAGAGGTTTCAAAAGAAAATGCCAAACAACTGCTAGAGTTTGATAGAGAAAAAACTTTTCTATATATTCCCCCCGAAAGAATATTTTTACTGCCCCAAGAGGACAATTAGAATTGTACTAAACCAGTTTGCTGTTTGTCTGGAAAATTAGGCCTTTTAAATAAGGCTTTTTTCATGCTTTTTTGTCAAAACCTTGAAATTTTTCCCTTGTGAATTTCCATTCAACTTTGGATAACACACTATACACGAAAAATAATGCCATTGCCAAGATTATCATCAACTGACTTATAAATTACAGTTTATAATAATATTATATTAAGTTCAAGGGAGGAGGGTAAACAGTTTGCTTGATATGACCAATTATAGCAACATCAACAATTTTAGTCAGATGATCAAGTTTCAACCTGAGGATGGGACTATAAACTTTCAGGGCAATCGCATGCTGTTATTAAATGCAAATGCATTGTCCCTCCTGCGCGAAGAACTTATTCATACCCTGGGGTATGAGATAGCCCGGGGTGTATTTATCAGGCTGGGCTACCACTGTGGTCTTAATGATGTTATGAGCGCACGTAATATGTTTGATTTTCAGAACGATGCAGACTGGATGCTGGCGGGTCCACTGATACACGGCCTTGAAGGGTCGGTTAAAGTTGTCACCGATGAGCTCAAATTTGACCGGGATGCCGGGACTTTCCATATGTATGGTAAGTGGCTTAACACCTATGAAGCTGACCAGCATCTTGCGCTTTTTGGTCAGGCTGATGAGGCCGTATGCTGGACTATTGCCGGTTACGCCAGCGGATTTGGCAGTGGGTTTATGGGTCGGGAGGTATTATGTGTTGAAACCATGTGCCGGGGTAAGGGGGATCCTTATTGTGCCTGGGAAATGCGTAATATTGAGGCCTGGGGGAATAAGGCCGGCATTCGTCTGAATGAGCTTAAGCCAATATCTGTAGTGAAAAGCATGGAAAAAATGCTTGCCGGTGAACGACGTATGGTTGAGCAGTGGCGTGCACTCAGTCAGGCATCACTTGAAATAACCAGTGACATCGCTTCGGAAAGTCGCTTCCGGAATTTTGCCAACTACGCCCGGACTTTGATTTTTGCTGAACATTCTCTAATTGCAGTTAATAATGAAAATAATTCGGGGCTAGCTGTCTATCGTACCTGCGCCGAGCGGGAATGGAAAAAAACTTATTATGAGCCAAAAGGGATATTGGCATCCCTGGTTGTTAAGGGATTGCCTATTAACCTTGCTGATATAAAAGATGAACATTACCTTCCTTCCAATGTGACTAATTTGTTAGGGGTACCTCTTAAAATTCACAATAGGATCATTGGGGGACTGATAGTTGCCAATAAAAAGAACGGAACATATTTTAGTCAAAATGACCTGGAACTGCTGCAGATTCTCGCCGGGCAGGCAGCTGTTGCTATCGAAAACGCCCGTCTGTTTGAACGCACCGATGAAAAGCTTCAGGAAAAGGTGGCGCAGCTAAATAAAGTCAATATCATTCTCTCCAACCAGAATGCCATGGTGAAAAAATCAGCAGCCATTCATAGTGAGCTTACAAATTTGGTGTTGGAAGGGAAAGGTATTGATGTAATTACCGATAGCCTGGCCCAAATTGTTGCAAACCCGGTAAAGGTAGAGGATGCCTCCTTTAAATTGATTTCACAATCAGGTTCTCGACTTGGCGAAAAGGAAGAGATTAATTGTATTTCTGCTCAGGAGATATTGGTTAAGCCTGAGTGGGAAGCTCAACGGGTGATCCTACATGATGAACGGCGGATGGTCAAAATTCCATTGGGCCGCTCTGGTGAGCAGGAATGGTGCCAATACCTGGTGCCCATTGCTGCCGGTAGAGACATCCTGGGTTATGTTTCCTGTCTGGAAGGACATAAGAAGAAATTAGAGGAACTTGACAGAATGGCGCTGGAGCACGCTGGGACTGTCTACGCTTTGGAACTTTTAAAACAGAAAGTGGCTTTTGAAACGGAACAACGCATAAAAGAAGATTTTCTTGGTGAATTAATCTCCGGCACCTACCAATCAGAAGAGCAGGTCTTGCAGCAGGCTAATAAGCTGGGATTTAACTTCAAGACGGGTTATATGGTAACGCTTCTGGACTTGGACTTTAAAGGGTCCGGGAGGGGTGACAGTGAGCTAATGCAGCGTATGATGGGCTTGGTTACTCAGGAGGTGCATGCTTGTTCGCCTAACAGTATTGTTGTCAACAAAAATAAAAGGATACTAATCCTTTTGGCCTTGACCAAAAAAGGTAATTATTTAGATAGTTTTGAGAATTTAAGCCGCTGCTTAAAGGAGGGGGCACTTAAGAACGGTCCGATTTTAATTTGGCGGCTGGCGGCTGGTACTGCCTGTCATCGGGTTCCTGATTTTCGGCAATCCTTCGAAGAGGCCACTTTTACTTTGGAGTTAATGCAGAATATTAACCGCCGAGACGCTGCTATGGTGTACGACCAACTACGTGTTTTCGGCATGCTTGAAATAAACAAGAAGAGTTTTACCGATTTTATCAGTAAGGTCATTGGTCCCTTGCTGGACTATGATGCAGAGCATAAATCAGAATTGGTAGAAACACTGAATCTATATTACAGCAATAATGGTAATGTCCAACAGGCGGCTCGCCGGGGGTATCTTAACCCCAGTACGCTAAAATACCGCCTGAAGCGCATTCAGGAAATTGCAGGGATTGACCTAGGGGATCCGGATACTTCCCTGCAGGTGCAGCTGGCCTTGAAGCTATTGACATAAAGTTAAATATAACAGATTAAACAAAAACCTGGTTAACTGCCAGGTTTTTTATTTTGCCTTGACGATTTGGCCAAATTGGTCAAATAGCGAAACTGATTTTTGGCCACTTTTGGAATAGCCGGATGTGTTAAACCATGCTAATATTGCTATAACTTCAAGAAACCAGACATAGATGTCTAAATGAATATAGCTTGTATATCGCAATACGGTAGATTCCATTATGGTAGTGGTAATGCTAAAAGACTATCGAAAGGAGGAAGATAATGAGACTGGTAATAGGTATATCAGGCGCAACCGGCAGTATTTACGGAATCAGAATTCTGGAGACATTACAAAGACGTGCAGTAGAAACCCATCTGGTGCTAACTGACAGCGCCAAACGGACTATTGATATGGAAACCGACTACACTGTGAGCCAGGTTGAAGCAATGGCCACCGAAGTTCACGATTATCGCGATATCGGGGCTACCATTGCCAGCGGTTCCTTTAAGACTGACGGAATGATCATCGCACCTTGTGCAATAAAAAGCCTTTCGGCTTTGGCAAATTCCTATAACGAAAATTTGCTTATTCGAGCGGCTGACGTTGCATTAAAAGAAAAGCGAAAACTGGTGGTAATTGTCCGTGAAACCCCGCTGCATGTGGGCCACCTAAGACTTATGACCATGGTTGCAGAAATGGGTGGAACCATTCTTCCACCAATGCCGGCTTTTTATCATCTGCCTCAAACCATGGATGACATCATTAATCAAACCGTTGGAAAAGCCCTTGACCAGTTTAGTATTGAGCATAATCTCTTCCAGCGTTGGGCTGGGGGAGACAAGGAAAGAATCAAAAGGCTGAGAGGTGGCGAAATCCGTAAAGCCACCATCATGCCAATCGATTAATAAATCAAATTTAGGAGGGGGAATAAGGCGTATGGATATGCGCGAGTTTATCAAGAAGTGTGAAGAGATGGGTGAACTTAAAAGGATTACTGCAGAAGTAGACTGGGATTTGGAGATTTCGCATATTTCCAAGATGAACGAGGAAAAGGGTGGACCCGCCCTGCTGTTTGAGAATGTAAAAGGACATAATTCTCCGGTACTTACCGGCGCTTTTGGTTCTGGGTCAAGGCTGGCTACTATTCTGGGCATGCCTACTGACTTATCCATGTGTGATTTAGCTCAGCGTTGGACGAAAACAATGTTGTCAGAAGTTATTCCACCTGAGGAAGTTGCAACTGGCCCTGTAATGGAGAATGTACAAGAGGGTGAAGATGTTAACCTGGAAAAATTCCCGGTACCTAAGTTCTATCCCTTGGATGGCGGCCGCTACATCGGTACAGCAACCTTCCTCATTGTTCGTGATCCGGAAA
>JAENZX010000006.1:59670-162888 GCA_016841045.1 Thermincola carboxydiphila | reverse complement strand
CTAAAACTAATACCAATACTAAAACTAATACCAATACTAAAACTAATACCAATACCAAAACTAATACCAATACTAAAACTAATACCAATACTAAGTCTAAAAGAAAAGCTGCCACCAAACAGCAGGTCAAAACAATATCTAACAAAAAATCCACAACTAAGACAAGCAGCACCAAAACCAAATCACCTGCCGTCAATCAACGAAAAACCGTATCCAGAGACGGGAGTAAAAGTTTTGACGTATCCAGGATTTTATCTCTCAGCACGAGTTTAAAGGGCACTCCTTATAAATATGGCGGAAGGTCCACAAAAGGTTTTGACTGTTCAGGTTTTACAAGTTACGTATTTGAGAAAGCCGCGGGAATCACACTTCCCCGGACATCAGGTGGACAAGCCTCGGCAGGTACACATGTTGCCAAGGCTGATTTGGAACCTGGGGACTTGGTTTATTTCAATACCAATGGTAGAAGCATCAGCCATGTAGGCATTTATGTAGGAGGAGGAAATTTCATACATGCTTCCCGCACCAAAGGAATTACTGTTACAAGCCTCAATGACTCCTACTACAAACCTAGGTACTTAGGCGCAACAAGAGTTAGATAAATACTGTGACAATTGTTTTATAACGGAAAGGGACTACTCATAAGATGTGAAAAATCTTATGGGTAGCCCCTTTTTCATATTAAATAAAAACGACAAAAATAGGTGCAATGCCTCGCCGGATTCCCCGGCCCTATTTTGCTAATTTTCGGGTACCTCCTCACACGTACAGGCAACTTCGTTTTGGGAAGCGGCTGCCGCCTCTTCCAAATAGTCTGCTGCCATAATGCCACCCAAAGAGCTTCCTGTATATATCCTTGAAACCCGTGCATCTGCAAGAAGAGGATTAAGGTCAACATCAACTACATCACCAGGCTTTATCGGCAGTCCTGCTGTGTCAACCACAGTAAGCTGAAGACTTGTTTTCCCTAAAACCCTCAGTGGTTTGCCTTCAAAGTGAATACTACCGGTAGGTCTCAAAAAACTTTTTATCAAATGCAGTTGTTCCCTTAAAAAATCTGTAAATCTAAAAGAATCAATCTTTTTCTGCAGACCAAACCCATCGGTGTATCCAATAGGTATAACAGCAGCATTTATATCTCTTGGAGCGACGTAAGTGTTACTATACCCTATAAAACTGCCTTTCTTTATCCTCCGGACCTGCAATACCCTTGCCCGGCAGCAGTAAACCTTCTTAAGCGGTACATCAGGGTTAATTGTACTATTACCTAAAAATGCGGAACCGATAGTGACCATATCCATGTGGGTCTCCGGAAATTTCAGCGCCGCGAGAGAGTTAGCGCTGTATTTTAGGCTAAATAAGATTCCCGCTTCACCGAGTCGCTCAACAGCACTTAAGAATGAGTCCATTTGTCTTTTAGTATAATTCATTTGCGCTTCAAATGCATTGCTGTAGTGGGTAAATATTCCTTCGTACCTTAAGCCTGTCAATGCCTTGAGTTTACCAGCTGCAGCCGTAAGCTCCTCCGGTGTGAATCCCATTCTCCCCATACCGGAGTCAACTTTAATGTGCACATTAACAGGCTCTCCAGCTTTTGCACTATAACTGTTTAAGGCCTCAGCTGATTCCATGGAATAAACAGTAGGGGTAAGGTTATACCGCCACAGCTTCTCGAGGTTATCAATATCATAGACGAAGGGGGCAAATATTAGGATAGGGGAAACAACCCCCCCTTTTCTCAACTCTACCCCTTCACTAATGTTCGTAACTGCAAAATAGCTTATACCCTGCTGTTCAAGGAAAGTGGCAACTGCCAGGGCACCTAAACCATATCCATCCTGCTTGATAACGGCCATTATGGGTACTCTAAAATAATTTTGCAGGGATTGAGCATTAAATTTTAGTTTATCAAAATCAACTTCCAGCCATTTCTCCACAGCTACCTCCTATTTCCGCAGCTTTTTCTTTGCCATGATGATTTTGGATCTTACTTTTTTCAGCATTGGGATACCAACATCCCAAAGCTTGTACAGCAGGGAATTAAAGACCAGGTCAAATTCCCCAATGAATTCAGTGTATTTGCCATTAAAGC
Organism: Thermincola carboxydiphila; assembly: GCA_016841045.1. Taxonomy (GTDB): domain Bacteria; phylum Bacillota; class Thermincolia; order Thermincolales; family UBA2595; genus JAENZX01. The sequence continues at coordinate 160,796 of JAENZX010000006.1, read as the reverse complement.
CTTTCTTAAATCTAAGCAGCCCGTAAAGTGGATTAGAAGGATCAAGATCTCCGGAAATACCCCGGAAGTCGTATATGTCACAGCCCTCTTCCTTGGCCCACTTAATCATCTCCCATTGGAGAGTGTAGTTAGGCATGAGATTTCTTAGAGTATTACTGCTGGCTCCGTAAAGATACCAACACTTGTTGCCAAACATTAGGGATATTGCTCCAGACAGCATTTGGCCTTCATATTCCGCTACATATAGTCTCATATACCCAGGTGGTACTAGATTATCGTACATTTTTTGGAAGTAAGCCAGGCTTCGCACTACAAAGTTGTCTCTTAAACCCGTCTCTTCCATTATTTCATGGAACCGGGCAAGATCTTCCCGATCTCCCACCCTAACCTGAACCCCTTTCCGCTCAGAAAGACGAATATTATATCTGGTTTTATGATGAAAACCGGCCATTACTTCTTCCAGGTCCGGGGTAATGTCCAGGCGGGAGACAAAACGGGGCTGTATTCCCTCAAAATTAAGTGTTAGTGGCTTCTGTACAAATCCGGAGTTAAAAAGGTTCTTAACTATCTCTTCTTCGTGGATTTCCACGTCAGGGTCAATTTTAAGCATTATTGCATTAAACTTTTTGGACAGTTCTTTCATCTTATCAATGAAAAACTTCAGTACTTCCCTGTCTTTAAAGTCAAGCACCGGACCCCGGGGACAGTACATAAAATTCTTTCCTATAACAGGAAGCCGGCGAAAGAGAATACTTCCTCCGCCTTTAATTATTCCATTATCCTTGATGAGAAAATAAACATTTTGCCAGTCGTTTTTTACCTTTGCCCATTCAAGAGTCTGCAGAAAATTGCCGTTTCTACTCCTGATAAATTCAGTGAATTCTTTCGGGTCACCGTTTAATATGAACTCCATCTGTTTATCCCCCCGGTTGCAATTCTTAGTCATTCTAATTATTGCAGCAATTGTTTAGTAGACTGTTCCCCTATCTTTTCCTCTAAAAATTTCCTGAATTCCTGGGAGGAAACCAGAGAAAACTCATACTTATCATAGTATTCTTTAATGAATTTTTCAAACTCAGTTTTTCCCAGCAAAACATAAATACTCTCAAATAACTTCCGCCCGTTAAAGTAATGTGTCTCTCTGTATTTTTGCCATGAACCAAAGTCAGCAAGGCTTAAGTTAAGCCCTGGCAGATTATCATAATATTGTGGTGTTTTTCTCTGCAATATAAAACGTGTCAGGAATTCAACAAGCCCCTCATCTATAAAGGCCGCCTCATACTGGTCACTTCCAATAATATTATAAAACCACTGGTGTCCCACTTCATGAAACAACGTTTCTTCAAGTTTCTTTTCTGCCGCTTTTGGAGACAGCAGGATCAGTGTAGAATATTCCATTCCATTTAGATACATTTCGTTTTCAACAATATTCAGCTGCTTCCATGGGTATTCACCCACATAATCTCTATAAAATACCAGTGATCTCCTGGCAATATCAAGAACTTCGCCTGGATGCCTTTTGCCCCCCGGTCTGTAATAGTAGTTAATTTCTGTTTGACCCTCATGCACCGCAGCCTTAAGGTAGCTTCTGTTAATAAAGACGGGAAGATCACGGACCTTTTCCAGACTGCTTCTATAAACCTTTACGCCGCCTTTGTCCTCGATACTGTAAGTGTTGCTCAAAACCAGTGAATATTCTCTGGGAAGTATGAACTCCGTGTGGTATGTTGATGAAAAGTTAACAAAAGGGTCTCCTATTTCTGTAGATTTTTGCCGTGTTGAGCCCACCTTGAGGGTCGGCAGCCAGTTACCCAGCCAAACACCGTCACTGTTGCCTCCGGACCTATCCAAGATATAAGGAATTTTCAGCCGGAAAGCTATTTTAACATTTGTTTCACCTTTGGGAAACAATCCTTCTTTGGCCTTTATTCTCAATATTTCCCCCTCTTGCTTAAAGGTTACCTCTTTATTTTTGACCTCTACCGACAAAACCTCAATATAGCCTCTGTCAGCTCCCTGCATCAGAGCATATTTTCTCATCTCCGATGATTTTAAGCTCTCGTTATTGTATCTGTTAAAATACAGGTTGAAAATCAACTCATTCCTATCCTGCGCATGATGGAACAACACTTCTTCCTCACCCTCCAGGATTTTTTTAACAGGATCAAAGGCTGCTTTAACCTGGTAAACAGGAGTATCAAAAACAGGAGAAGATGCGGAAGCTGAAGCGGAAGCAGACGCAGATGCATATGCGGAGTTGGTATCACTGACACGAAAAGAAGACAATTGGCCATAAATAAAACCAACCGCTAGGAAAATAACCGTTATTAGGATAAGAGCTGCCCTAAGGGTAATCATGCGCACTGTCTTATCTACCTTCTGACCTGAAACAGAGGAAGCGATGCCATCAGCAGCGGATAACAGTTTCTTTATATCTGAAATATTTCTATGGTAAACAGAAAGACCAGGAAACTCCGGCCCATATACGTTTTTAGCTGCTTCAAGCAGTTGTTCGGCCGCAGTCAAAGCCTCTGGATATCGCTTTTGTTCGCAAAGGTTAGTGACATGCTCCTCCAACCGGTTCAGTTTAAGAACCTTGATTCTTTTACTCCAGGTATCTTTATTTGTCATTTCAAAAGCCCTTCTTCCCGGCAGAATAGTATCGGTAACACCCGGATTAAACTTATACATATATTCTTCAAAAGTTTGCCATTTTCCTGCCAATACGACAAATACCGCCTTATTGCCCAAAATTAAAAGGCTCACAAGCGTGAACCTTTTAAACAAAATATCATCAATTTAGTTTAGATTCTCTATTCACTCCAACTCTACCTGCCACAACATTTTTTATATTTTTTGCCACTGCCGCAGGGGCACATCTCATTCCGCCCCGTACGATTTTCTACTCGTTTGGGTTTCTTGGGAGTATCTTCGGCGTATTTATTCTCAACAATATTATGGCGCTGTTGAACCGGTTCTTCTACAATACTAACCCGGAAAATATACCGGACAACATCTTCCTGGATATTCGAAATCATATTCTGAAACATTTCGTAACCTTCAAATTTGTATTCAACCAATGGGTCCTTCTGACCATAGGCCCTAAGTCCAATACCCTGGCGCAGTTGATCCATCGCATCCAGATGATCCATCCATTTATCATCAACAATCCTAAGCAGAATAACCTTCTCAATATGCCTGAGGTTCTCCTCACCCAGCTCTTTTTCCCGTGCATCGTAGATTTCCATAGATTTGTCATATAGGATTTCTCTAATCGCTTCGCGACCCATATCAGTGATATCCTCAGGTGTCAACTGGTGATGAGGCAGGTATAATTCTCTTGCATAATCAAGCAGTCCTTTAAGATCCCACTCCTCAGGGTGAACACCTTGGTTACAATATACATCAAGGTTGCTGTCAATTATAGAGGCAACCATTTCGGCAATATTTTCCTTGAGATTATCCTCCATCAATACCTTGCGGCGTTGTTCGTAAATGACCTCCCGCTGCTTATTCATTACATCATCATATTCCAAAACATGCTTCCGGGTATCAAAGTTACGGTTTTCCACCCGCTTTTGTGCTGTCTCTATTGACTTCGTGATAAGTCCATGCTCGATTGGGACATCATCTTCCATTCCCAGCTTGTCCATGAGGCCGCTAATATTATCTGATCCAAATAAACGCATCAGGTCATCTTCCAGAGAAATGTAAAACCTGGTGGAACCAGGGTCACCCTGACGACCGGCCCGGCCTCTGAGCTGATTATCAATTCGGCGGCTCTCATGGCGCTCTGTACCTATTATATGAAGTCCACCCAAACCAACAACTTTTTCATGTTCTTCATCTGTGTGAGCCTTCATACTCTGGTAAAGCGCTTCATATTCTTCCTTATCAAACTCTTCATCGTTATTTTTTCTCATCTGCTGAAGAGCCAGAAATTCCGGGTTACCACCCAGCAAAATATCGGTACCACGTCCAGCCATGTTAGTGGCTATGGTAACTGCCCCGTAACGCCCGGCCTGGGCTACGATATCTGCCTCTTTTTCATGATATTTGGCATTAAGAACATTGTGTTGAATACCACGCCTTTTTAACATGGCACTCAGTTCTTCTGACTTTTCGATAGAAATAGTTCCCACCAAAATAGGCTGGCCTTGACTATGCCTCTCTGCAATTTCCTCTACAACCGCCTTAAATTTGGCCTGTTCGCTCTTATATATCATATCTGGCAGATCTTTTCTGTTATTTGGCATATTAGTCGGGATAACAACAACATCAAGACCATAGATTTTTCTAAATTCATCTTCTTCAGTTAAAGCAGTACCTGTCATACCAGAGAGCTTATGATACATCCGGAAGTAATTCTGGAATGTAATGGTAGCAAGGGTCTGTGATTCCCTTTCTATTTTCACGCCCTCCTTGGCTTCGATTGCCTGGTGCAGTCCTTCACTGTAACGGCGCCCAAACATCAGACGACCGGTAAATTCATCGACAATAATAACTTCCCCGTCTTTAACTACATAGTCCCTATCACGTTTCATCAGAGCATGGGCTTTTAGAGCCTGGTTCAAATGATGGGTGAGCTCAATATGTTCATCCTCATACAAATTCTGAACCCCAAGCATTTGCTCTACTCTCGCCACACCATTCTCGGTAAGGACTACGGTATTTGCTTTCTCATCAACGGTAAAGTCCTGTTCTTTGACTAACCGTGGAACAACTTTTGCCATGGTATAGTATAGATCATTTGCTTTGTCAGCCTCACCGGAAATAATAAGAGGCGTACGGGCCTCGTCGATAAGGATACTATCCACCTCATCAACTACTGCAAAATATAGATCGCGCTGAACCATGTTGTCCTTATCCTGGACCATATTGTCACGCAGATAGTCAAAACCAAATTCATTATTTGTTCCATAAGTGATATCTGCGCTATAAGCAGCTCTTCTCTCGTCATAATCCAGCCCATGAACGACGAGACCTACAGTCAGACCCAGAAACCTGTGTATCTGGCCCATCCACTCACTGTCTCTGCGAGCAAGATAATCATTGACAGTAATAATGTGGACACCACGTCCGGTCAAAGCATTGAGATACGCCGGAAGTGTTGCTACCAAAGTTTTCCCTTCACCTGTTTTCATTTCCGCTATTCTACCCTGATGCAGAACCATACCACCAATAAGCTGTACATCAAAGTGGCGCATGCCAAGGACGCGCCTGGAGGCCTCCCGGACAACCGCAAAAGCCTCAGGGAGTAAATCTTCCAGTGCAGCCCCGTTAGCAATTTTGGTTTTGAATTCATCCGTCTTTCCCCGAAGGTCGGCATCTGATAACGCCTGAATCTGTTGTTCTAAATCATTTATCTCAGAAACAGTTTTTTGGAGCTTACGTATAATCTTTGCATTATCATCAAAAATGTTTTTGATGAAGCCCAACATAGCAAACACCCTTTCTGTAATAAGCAAAAGAGACCTTAGCGGCCCCTATTTGTACAGGAATTCACTATTTTCAATTTTATCACCTTTATATTAATAGTTCAAGGCAGAATCAGTTATGCTTCAGGTCTCCTGCCCATGGCGCTGATAATAATGGCAAATATTCCTACATCAATCACGATGTCTCCCACACTAAGAACCTGAGGATCATACGGGACAGGAATATACAAAATGTCCGCCAAAAATCGCAGCCGGGTACTATCAGTCATCAAACCATGAGTTCCGCCAAGACCTGCAGCAAAAGCAGCAACCGCTTTTTCGGAGAGAAAACTCTTAGCAACAGGCATTACCCCACCATTTAATACAATGGCCGCAAAATTCAAAAAGGTGCCTGCAAAAATAAATTTAATACCTGGAATAATTCTGTTACTATAGAGGGCCGCAAATAATAACAAGTAAGAAAGCAAATGCAGATAGGGGTACCCCCACCACGGTTCCATAGCCCCCCAAAAATCGATACAAAACTGAATCAAATACGAACTAAAAATAAAACTGACCAATTTAAATTCAAGTTCTTTAATATTTGCCAGAGTTCCTCCTCTGATCAAACCTACGACAACGGCAATTAAAGCTATCTCTAAAAACATTAGATTACTCCCATTTTTTTAATCAGGTACACAAATACTTCGACTAACTCAGGGTCAAAATGGGTACCCGAGCAATTTATCAATTCATCCACTGACTCTTTCGGAGTTTTGGCTCGCCTGTACGGGCGGTCAGTTGTCATAGCATCGTACGCATCAACAATGGCAAGGATTCTTGCCTCAAGTGGAATATTATCTCCTTTTAAGCCCATAGGATAGCCGGAGCCATCCAACTTCTCATGATGGTGTAATATGACATTTGATTTGGTACTAAGGAACTCAATCTTCTGCAAAATGTCTGCCCCGATTGCCGGATGCCTTTTAATTTCTTCATATTCTTCATCTGACAAGGGACCCGGTTTATTTAATATTGTTTCAGGAATACCTATTTTCCCTACATCGTGGAGCAAAGCAACATATTCAAGATTCTGAAGTTCCCGCTCAGGAAACTTTAGCTCCTTACCCATGGCCAATGCCAACTCGGCAACTCGTTCAGAATGACCCTTGGTATAAAAATCGTTTGCCTCGATAGCAGCTGCAATGGTCCTTACTGTCTTCAGATAACTTTGTCTGATGTCTGCATACAGCCTGAATGAATGGCTAACTAAAAGAAGGGGTACAAAGAAAAGAAGGATACTAATTGGTTTCCAGTTACTTGAAGAGCTGTTATATATCAATGTCATCGTAAAAGCCATTATTGCCAAAACAACGTAATTAACAGACAGCATCTTAATTCCTGACAGCCGTCCCAATTTTGATGTTTTTTCTGACTGGAGCTTTGAATTCGTGAGTAGGAAAAATAAGCCAACCGAAAAATAGACAAGAAAAGAAAATACGTAAGCAAGAACCGGATCATTTAACAAACTGTAGCAAAAACCTGCAGCTCCAATTACCAATGCGCTTTGAGCCGAAAATTTAAGTATGTCAAGCATCGATTCCCGATCCCCAAATATGGTACAGCATATTCTTGTGATAATGGTTATTAAGAATCCGACCGCAACAGCAAAAGGAGTCCCAAACAAAACAATAAGAACCATATCAATAAATATGGTGATTGAAAAAACATCCCCCTGTGGCAGTCTGGTGGGCAATAACTGAGAAAGGAAATACATGACAATGAACACGGCTGCTTCTTTCCATAAAATATCTAATCGGCTTAAGTTTGCGGAAAAAACAATTATACCGGCTAATATAACAACAAATCCATATAACTTTGTTTTTGTATTTTCTAAATCCACAGATAAATTCATGTCAAAGCTCCACTCTATTTATGCTCGAAGTTAAACGCTTAGCTGTTCAGCGGTAGAATTTATAAGATTCTGGCTGGATTTTAAATAGCCGGTGACAACAGTCTCCCAACACTTGAGAAAAGCTTCAACAATAATTGGGTCAAAATGAGTACCGGATGATCGTTTGACCTCTTCCAGTGCCTCATGAACAGTCATTGCCTTACGGTAAGACCTGTCCGAAGTCATTGCATCAAAAGAATCGGCCAGTGTAATAATCCGGGCTTCTAAAGGTATTTCCTCACCTTTAATCCTATAAGGGTAGCCCGTCCCATTATATTTTTCATGATGGTATTTTACAAAATCAGTCGAAGATTCAAAATCATTAATTTCCTTTAAGATGTTAGCTCCGATAACAGGATGCTGCTTAATCTGCTCAAATTCGTCATCCGACAATTTTCCTGTGTAGGTAAGAATTTTACCACTTATACCTATTTTCCCAATATCATGAAGACGAGCCATTTGTTCGATAATTTCGATTCTGTCATCGGGTATCTTTAGCTCCCTCGCAATGGCTACTGCGATTAATGCAACTCTGTCAGAATGACCTTTGGTATACCTGTCTTTTGCATCTAAAGCACTGGCCAGCGCTTCTAAAGTATCCATGTAAGTCTTGCGGACTTCCATGTATGCTTTAAACATGTACCTGGCTAAAAGAAGAGGTATAAAGAAAAAAGATACTCCCCAAACTCCGGCAACTTTATATATGCTGGCCATCAGTAAAGCTAAAGGGGTAAGTGCCAATAAACTGGGAGCAACTCCACGGGTCATGCTCAGCCAGATGCTCCAGGGGGATGTTTTTTTCAAAAAACCCAAAAATATCGATACAGTGCCGCTGTTTACAATGACATAGGTAAGAACTGCTCCAATCAAGGGAACAACAGATAAAGCAGGGTACGAGTTAATCGTCCCTCCCAAAGCCAAGTACACCATGCCCGCTGACCAAATTGTAAGTACAAAAGATGAACAATTAAAAAGCGTTGTAAATAATGGGGTTTTACCTTTAAGATTATCTGGATTAAATAATGCACTGCCCATAGCAATCCAAATAGATACACTTGGCCCTAATGCTATGATACATGCTAAATCTATCGCAAAAGTAACAGAAATATGTCCACCCTTGGGCAGCTCAATACTCAACGATTCAGCTACTATGGAAACCAATAGAAAAAAGATTATTTCGTTTATATTCAGTGAGCTAAAATCAGTTACTAAAGAAGATTGAATTAAAACAGCCAAAGCCAAAATTGAAACAATAGACAAATAAATATGATATTTTTCTTGTCCAGCCGCACTTTTCATAGATGCACCTTCTAAAAATAAAAATTTAAGACCGACAGTATTTACCACTAGCTTAAGCCCTCCATCTTGCGCCGCCGGCTAAAACTATGGTAACAATAGTCATAACCACTTTGAAAATAGTGTTTCTCATGTAGAGCCACCCCCCGTCATTGGTTGACTCGACCTTTTTCCGCTATTCAAGGCCGGCAAACTCCGCTCGGGTAGGCTTCGCTCAAAATACTCATTTTTAATGAAGTGAAAACTTTACATGAAAGGAACTCTTGGGTTTGACTTTACTGTCGGTCAATTCTTATCTTCATTTAATTATTAAAAAGCATATCCAGACGCCTGTTGACAGCAGCCAGAGTAGCTTTTACTGCTGCTTCCCTCTCATCACTATTAATAAAGGCAGCTCCAATTAACCGTTCTTCTCCCGAATTGGTAACCAAAGACACAGATGCAATAGCTGCCTGATTCCCAGAAATATTAATTATAGATACATCCTCAATTAGGAAATTGCCAATTCCATCGAGGGTGTTTTCCAGAGCCATCAAAGCAGCCTGTGATATAAGACGCAGTCTATTTAAACTGGTCCCGGGACCGGCAGCAGAACCTTCATATTGATTCCCTCCGATATCAAGCAGGACTTTCGCTTCCGTCATCCGCCCACCTGATAACATCGTCACTCCTGCGATTCTCGGCCTCTGGCTAAAACCACTAGATGCCGACCGGCCATTCCTAGAAATATCTGTTTCACCATCCCTCAACTGAGCGACACTTATCTTCTTATGATCAATACTAATATTGTGGTTTACCAGAAAGATTGATTCTATATCACGAACAACGTGCTTTGGACTTCGTTCAGAACCCGCAAGAACATGTATCTCCAGAATTTCCCCGGCACTGTTTGTTACAACTCTTGCCGAAATAACCCCTTTAATCTGTCGGATAACCTCGTCATAGGCGTTGGAATTATCCTTTATCAAAGCCATAGTAATCCTCTCTACTTTTGATATAATCTTAAACTATCACTGCTTCAAAATTCCAACCAATACTATAAATTTCTACTTTTTCGTGTTTTTTCCTTCATAAAATTAGTCATAAAAAGATATTTTTCCACTACATTTTATCGGTATAGCAAAAAAGGACCCTTTTTTTAAGGATCCTTTTTCAAGTCTATTCACTCAACAATAGTGCTAACCTTCTATTCACAGCCGCCAAAGTGGCCTTGACGGCAGCCTCTTTATCGTCGTTTTTAACTATTACTGCACCTATTAAGCGTTCCTCACCAATATTAGTGACCAGGGAAATGGCCGCAGCAACAGCCGGTGATCCAGCTAAGGTGAAAGGCTTTATATCTTCCGTTACAATATTGCAGGTTCCTTTTAAGTAGTCCTCAAGAGCCGCAACAGTAGCTTGGGAAACCAACCGGAACTGGTTAGAGGATGTGTTAGGCCCCGTTGCTGTGCCCTGATAAATCTCCCCACCTATTTCAAGCTGAACTTTAGATTCCATAATCCTTCCTTTTAACAAAACTTCAACACCGTGCACTTTAAGCCTAAGCTCAGTTCCTAACGCTGCAGCCTCTTCATCCTGCATCTGCGCAACACTTATTTTCTTGTGGTCCACGTTTATACCAAACTTAGCCATTAAAGCAGACTCTATATCACGCACAATTTGTTTCGGACTTCTTACGGAACTCGACAAAACGTGTATTTCTACAACGTCACCCCTGTTATCTGTAACTATTCGGGCCGATATTACACCCTTTATTTGCCGAATGACTTTTTCATATTCATTTAAATCTGTCTCAGCATTATTTTCCAGCGTCATTCAAACCCCGCCCCACATATTTTTACAATTAAAAACAAGTACCCAATGAAAAAATCCACTGTACTCGTACATTCTATCTCTTTCCTGAATATCCCTTCTTTTTTTTGGAAATTTTTCGTGTCAAATCGCCCCAAAAAAAACAGCATACCTCATGTGAGATATGCTGTGTCATGTATGGTGAAAAATCTACCTAAAATTCAGGTTCTATTAATCCATAATTACCATCGTGTCTCTTATAAACCACATTCACTTCTTCAGTATCCGAGTTTGAAAAGACGAAAAAACTATGACCTAACAAATTCATCTGCATAACCGCTTCTTCAATTGGCATAGGTTTAAAGGCAAAACGCTTTGTCTTTTTAATCACCGGTTCTTCGTACTCTTCTTGCCCTGCTGGAGCAGGAGTTTTACTATCAACTTTCAGCTTCTTAGACAGGCGGGTTTTATATTTGTTAATTTGTTTCTCCAATTTATCTACCACCAAATCAATGGAGGCATACATGTCTTCAGTAGCTTCCTCACCCCTAAGGATCATTCCATTAATTGGAATAGTCACCTCAACCCTATGAGTGCCTTTTTCCACCTTTAAAGTAACCTGGGCATCTTTTAATTCAAGATATTTTTCTAACTTGTTGATTTTTCTTTCTACATACTCTTTTAAAGCATTTGTTACCTCGATATTTTTACCTCTCACTACAACTACCATAAAAACCCTCCTTTCGGTCACTTTGTGTTTTAATATTATTCCCTTGATAGTCCCAATAATCCTTCTTTTTACGGTAAAATTCTGCATAACTGCAAAAAATCTCAATGTGAGGACTCATTCACTATAGCTGGGACAAATTAACACCAAACCATTCTTAATGTATCTCTATTTATTATTATTAACAACCCTACCGCCTATTCAGAAACAGCCAATGTAAAAAATAGGCTGTTCAAAACCAAGTATAGCAAGGAAAAAAACGAACCGGAACCGGAGGTGTACTGTTTGTGTACATCGAGGATTCCGGTTCGTTTTTTGACGCGGCTAGACGCCGGTTTTCAACAGCCTAAAAAAACTAAAAACCCCAGGTGGGTTAAACCCCCTGGGGATAATGGTTTCTCTAATTAAAGTTTAACAACGTTTGCTGCTTGAGGACCACGAGCGCCTTCTACTATATCGAATTCTACTTCTTGTCCTTCAGCTAAACTTTTAAATCCTTCTTCCTGGATAGCAGAGAAGTGAACGAAAACATCGCCGCCGTCTTCTCTTTCAATGAAGCCAAATCCTTTTTCCTGATTAAACCACTTAACCTTACCTAACATTGTTACATTCCCCCTAACAAAATCTGAGCGAGTCTAGGTAAACTCACGTGGATAATGATATCATAAGGGCTAAATTTTGTCAACGGTGCTAAATTAAGGTGCAATTGCCGTCGATGTACATAATAAATGTACTAAAAAAGATTGTCGAAAACAGGATTTCTAAAATTAAATAAAATAATCCTGAATTTGAGGAAACTGTGGATAACCCTGTTAATAACCCATATAATAAGCACTTTTGATGTGGATAACTTTAAACAGCAGAAATATTGGTGTAAAAATGTGAGAAATTTGTCGGACAAAAATGTCGAAAACCATAAAATTAACCCGGTGACATTACCGGGTTAATCGTCAAACTATCTATGATTCTGAAAACAGTCTCGGCAATATACCGGTTTATCATTTCTGGGTTCAAATGGAACCTGAGTCTCAGCTCCGCAATCCGCACAAACAACAGTAAACATTTCCCTTGTACGAGCGTTCCTTGACGCCTTACGATTGTCTCTACAGGTTTTGCAGCGCTGCGGCTCGTTTTGGAACCCTTTTTCAGCATAAAATTCCTGTTCACCGGCAGTAAATACAAAATCCTCGCCGCACTCCTTACACTTCAGCACCTTGTCTTCGAATGACACCTTTAAATCCCCTCACTTCTTAGGTTTTTCCAACCTGAAACCATTTTGCCACCTAAGAAGGAGGCCCAGTTAAAACAGGTTGCATTTGACTAAATTATACCTTCAGTTCCGGCATTTTGCAACGAAATTTTGACATATACCAACTTCAGGTAATATTATTTTCTTTTGTCAACAAAAAAGCCATCTGACAGCGGGCCTTTGGCGTTGTAAGCCTGGATTGCTTTTTTACCGGTATTCAGGTCGCGGATTTTGTCTTTATAATTGTCGAATAATTGCTTTGATTTATTAAGATTGGATAGCTCAATGGCCCTAATCAGACCCAGTATTTCACGCCTTTTCTCTTCAAGCTGATCCAGGTTATTAATGCTGGCTTCTGCCCGTAATGCTTCAGACTTCTCTTTTATAATATTATATTGTTTTATGATTGTTTCCCGTTCCTGGAGAATTTGATCAATTTTTTTTAAGCTTTCTTCGCTATCCTGCTCTAAAAGCACATTAACATCCCTAGTTTTGTTATAATATTCCTGCAACAAATTGTTTAGAAGTAATGATAAATCCACTGTATTATCTAACTGCTCCCAATCTTGAATCAAAATCCCACCCCCCGGTCTATTTTGTTAAGACAGAAAACGCCTGGAGCGGTTTTTATTTATCCTAACTGCCCTGTTGCTTTTGGAGCGTTTGAACGACGGTATATTTGAATGGCTTCGCCCCAAACTTCCACAAATTCCTTGGACATACCCAGAGCTTGCTCCAGTGGGGCCTTGTCTTTTTTAATATTTGCCTCTACCATAAGTTCAATTATGTATTCATAAAGACTTGCCAGATTCTTTGAAATCTCGTATTTTGCATCAAGTGTGGCAAGAAGTTCATAGTAGATGTTTTGAGCCTTTAATATATTCGTATTGGCCTCGGTCAGATTTTTTTGGTCTAGCGCCCCTATAGCGAGAGAAATAAACTTAACCGCTCCCTTATACAGCAGATGAGTGAGTTCTTCAGGAGTAGCAGTTGTCACCTGATTTTGCGCATACTTTTGGTATGGATTTAACATTGCCATTTTATTACCTCCTAATGTGTTTCTCTTCCTCACCAGACATCAAAATTAAGCCTTATGCATTACCAAACTGTTGTGTTAGCCACGCACTTTGTTGATTCATCTTGGATATAGCCTGCTCTAATGCAGTAAACTTTTTGTAGTAGGTTTCCTCTTTTTTCTGCAGCAAAACATTAATGCTTTTGATTCTGGTGTTTGCAGCGGCAATATCCTTGTCTATTAGATTTAAGGATTCTGACGGGTCACCGACAATGCCGGCCTTTTCAATTAAAAAGCCTTTTTTACCTCCGGAGTCCCTTGAGGTTCTGATATTATCTCTGATAATGTCATAGATTCTGTTAGCAATTCCTTCTTCTTTATACCTTTGGCTTCTCTGTTCCTGATTCAACGTTGGGTCATAATCGACACTTGATTTTTTAGAAAACAGGTCCATTACCTTGTCTGGAGTATCTTTTATGGCAGCTTTAAGCTTAGTCTCATCTATAAATAACTGGCCCTTGTTCCAGTATCCCCCCGTATTAATACCAATCTCACTTAAAGTTCCGCTAATACCTCCGATGGAGTCAAACATAGCTGCCCTTACTTTGTCGATTATTCTTTGTAACATTTGATCATTTTTAAGAAGACCACTTTTGGCCTTTTCTTCCCACTTTTCGATTTGGTCTTCTGACATAGCTTCTTTTTGTTCATCAGTGAGAGGCTTATAATCTTTATATTTTGGCTCACTTAATTCATCATTAAGTTTTTTGACAACTTCGTTATATTTGTCTACAAATGACTTAATATTATTAAAGATCGTATCTGAATCAATTTTCAAATCGACTGTAAACGTTGCTGGGACTGTGATACCTGCGTTAAGATTGTATGTAACGCCTTCTATAGTAAAAGTGTTGTCACTCCTGTATACATCTGTGGCATCATCCAAATCAAACTTTGCATCAGTTCCATTACTTATTATCCCAGTTGAAATCTTCAGTGCATCAAAGAAATTACCCTCTGTATTTTCAAGTTCAATTTTGTTTACTGCCCCTTTTTGCTTGGAGGTAATGATAAATTTGTCCGTAAGCTCACTGTATCTTAAGTCTACTCCCGCCGTACTACTGTTTATTTCATTTATAACAGAGCTTAAAGTGTCGCTTTTGTTAAACGAAAACTCCTGGCCGTTAATCTTAAATTTGATTTTGCCATCAGAATTGAAGCTAAGGTCGGTTCCAAATTTACTCTGCAGTTTTTCCAGTGTTTCTGATGTACTAAGAATATTCGATGCTCCACTCGATAACTTCAACTTACTTAAAGCATCATTAGTTGAAGCAGAGTTCACAGTGAGTTTGCTCCCATTTGCTGAAAATGCCAAAATTCCCGAACCGGGCACGGTCTCAGCTACATTTATACGTCCACTGCCAAAAGCATCTTCAATCAGTTTGTTCAAGCCATCAGTGGCGTTGTTTATTAACTCACTTACAGTTCCATAGTCTCTGTTTGATAATGTTATTGTTTTTGTAACACCGTCAAGAGTAAGGTTAAAACTGACATTACCATCTGAATAGTCGGTCTCTGCAGCCCCAGTCCCATTCAACGGGTCTGTGACAATACCGGAACTTGTGGCATTTGCCGCAGTAGCAAGAGCCTTAACAGTAATTTTATGACTTCTTGCTGCTGCTTCAGCAGTACCTGTTGCAGTAACCAAAGCAGTTTCTTCGCCTGCTGAGTCGACAACAGTAGAAGTAAACCTTTTATATGTAGAGGGTGATACCATAAAGCCTGACGGTTTCAGTACATTAAAAAAATCATCCTGGAAGCCCCTGAGAAGATTAGTAATTTCCCTGTAATCTTCCTTCTTCCACTCCAGCAGCTGTTTCTGCTGTGATAGCTTGTCCAGCGGCATTCTTTCGGCACTCATCAACTGTTTGACCAGATTGTCAGTATCAAGTCCTGAAACCAGCCCACTGATTCTGTTCACACTGCTGAGACTGTCCATACCTATTATCTCCTCTCATCCACAATCAAACCGGCAAGTTCCATAAGTCTTCCCACAATATCCAACAGTTTTCTGGACGGAATTTCTGTAATCACTTCATTAGTCCTATCATCCATGACACTTATGACCACCTGCTTGGTTTGCTCGTGAACCTCATATTTAAAGTGTCTGCCTGAACCCTCCAAAGCTTTGTTAGCATACTCCACAGATTCTTTAAGACGCTTCTCTTCGTTTTGAAACATTAACTCATGTGATTCCATTTTAACAGCTTCAACATTATTACTATTCGGAGCTTCCCTAACGGTTGTACCTTTTTGTCCAATAATTTCGCTAACACTTCCACCATTACCAGCGGCAAGTCTGTCAATATTCATTTTTTTGTCCCTCCCTAGATAAGATTCCTTCCATGGAATTTAAGTTATTTAAAATTGGTACGTAATTATTATCGAAAATTTTGCTGTTAACCTTTAGTCAAATTGTGACAAAATAAATAAAAAATTTTTATACCGTAAAAAGTTAAGAGACCCCGGAAATATTCCGGAGTCTCTGAAAAGCTTTATAAAAACTACCTGAGTAACTGAAGTACTCCCTGAGGCTGCTGATTTGCCTGAGCGAGCATAGACTGAGCTGCCTGGGAAAGAATGTTGTTCTTGGTGAACTCCATCATTTCCTTAGCCATATCTACGTCACGGATGCGGGACTCAGCGCTGGTCAGGTTTTCTGCAGCGGTACCAAGGTTAGCTATGGTGTGCTCTAAACGGTTCTGGAATGCACCGAGCTTGGAGCGCTCACCTGATACTTTTTCGATAGCATCGTTAATAACACTTACAGCATTGGTAGCTCTAGCATATGATGACACATCAAGTGCATACTCAACATTAGTATTGGTTGAGCCATTGGTAACATTGAGAGCCCTCGCATATTCTGCAACGTCACCGTTTTTGGCAGTCACACTACCACCGGCATCTGTCCCAGTGACTCCCAGAGCCAGTGAGCGCATGTCCTCTATAGTTACAGTTACGCTCTGACCGGAGTTCGCACCAATTTGCAATGTGGCTTCAAATTGTCCGATTGCGTCAGAACTAGCCGACACTGTCGGGGCAGTAATTGACTCAAACCCTGTTTTCTGATCTAATGTGAGCATTTCACCAGCAACTCCGGCAGTATATGTACTGTTGAGTGCTGAATTACTGTTAATGGCAACGGATAGGTTATTAACCTGCTCAACAAAGTCATCACCTGCCATCATTGCAGTTCCTGACGCTATCTCGGAGGCATACTTATCGGCATCATCTACAACCTTAATATCTACTCCGTCTATAGAAATCTTACCGCCGTTGTTAACCAGTGTGCCAAAGGTTGCTGAGTAATTACCTTCTACTGCAGTTGCAGCACCAGGTGTAATGTCTGTTGAAGCTAACTCAACACCTGCACCCGGACCGTCTGCCTCACCAGCACGCTCAGTCATAATGATTGTGGTTCCCTTAACGGTGGCCTGATAGTGAGTATCTTCAGCATTTATTGCGGCAGCGATAGCAGCAGCCTGTGCTTCCCTGTCAGAAGTAATATTAAATTGCCCCTGCGTAGGATCGGCGTTATTGGATACTGCGGTATAAGTAATTGCACCTGCACCAGGACCAATAGTAAGTGTTTGACCAGCAACTTCAAAAGCTGTCGCCACATCAAAAGTATATCTACCCTGTACCTCTTTTATACTAGCTGCTTCATCATTGGCTGTAACAGCACCGGTAGTAGCATTAACTGTAAAATTAGCTGATATATTAGTTCCTTCTGCTTTACCAGCTCTTTCATCAAAGGAAATCACGCCTGCAGCAGCGGTAGCATCACTAAATCTGGAATGTAGTGTATCATTGGCGTTGATAGCAGCAGCCAGGCTTGCAGCCTGAGAGGTTGCATCACCACCGGCAAACTGTCCAAGAGACGCATCAGCATTTCCGCTTACCGCTGTAAAAGTCTGACCAAAAACGGTGATAGTCTCACCTACATCAAAAGCAGTGGTGATTGTTAATTCGTTCTCACCAATAACTTCTGCAACACTTGAAACCACCGTAGCAAAAGAACTTACAGTTCCCACTGCACCACCACGAAGGAGAGTAGCGCTATCAACTTTGAGATCAGTGCCGCCACCGTTAAGCATTTTCTTGGTGTTAAACTCAGTGGTATTACCAATCCTGTTCAACTCAGAGGACAGCTGGTTGATCTCCTTCTGGATTTCAGTACGGTCAACATCAACGTTGGTGTCACTGGCAGCTTGAGTCGCCAGTTCCCTCATCCTCTGCAGGATGGAGTGGGTCTCACTTAACGCACCTTCAGCGGTCTGAATAAGAGAGATACCTACCTGGGCGTTGTTGCTGGCAGTCTCAAGACCACGGATCTGAGCACGCATTTTTTCTGAAATTGCCAGACCTGCTGCATCGTCTCCAGCCTTGTTAATTCTGAGACCGGAAGCCAGTTTCTCCAGTGCCTTGTTGGTGTTACCGCCGTTGATTGTCAACTGACGATAGGTGTTGAGTGAAGCGATGTTGTGGTTAATTCTCATAGATTATTCCTCCTTGATATTGTTTAATCCGGGCATCCTTTCCCGGAATAGATTATGAACTTGGCCACAGTGCGCGGCCATCACACCGTCCAAAGCTCACACTTATATTATCGTTTGGCCAAAAACAAACTTTAAACCTCCAGGGGGCGTTTTTCGGCAAATTTCATACATTATTACTTAATTTCTCTTTAATCCTGCCTTTTTCTAATTATTTCCGTTAAATTATTCAAATCCAATTTTGTCGTAGTAACTGCGTTCCTGTTTTCGTCCTTAACTTCCTGATATACTTCTTTCCTGAGAATTGTCACATCCTTGGGCGCATTAATACCAATTCTGATTTGGTCGGCCTTAATGTCAAGAATAGTAATCTCAATTCCATCCCCAATTAATATTGACTGATCCTTCTTTCTGGTTAACACTAACATAATATCGCCTCACTGTCAGTGGGTTTTCCAATCTCTATTATTTCTCTGCCAAAATAGGAGTTTTTATTTCATATTTATCATCATTTAAAACAACCTGTTTACCTTTATTGTTCTTAACATTAATAATAACGGGTGCCCTAAGGTTTGCAGTCATTTTACTAACATCTTCAGGTATTCTGACTATTGCATAAGATAGCAGGTCCTCTTCGTTCTCCGCACTCAATTCCTCTATTTCCGCATAGTTGATCACCGGTCGGTAATCAGGCTTAAAAAATCTCGGTTGAATTACAACAAAGGCCAAATCCTGCTCTTCAGTAGACTGAAGCCAAAGGAACAGTTCATCTGCTTCCGGATTTCCAAGCAGAACATAACTCTGCTTGTCCTCAAAACCCGCCAAACCATTCTTAAAAGTAATAATATCTTCCTTATTTATCTCAACAGTACCGAAAGCCTTGGTTCCAATTTTCATGATCCCACTCCTCGCTTAACCTCTGATATCAAGACGGTCTCCTACAAACTCCATGCGAAACTCATGCTGCTGCAGGGTATAAAACTGCAGTTGGGGATAGGTGGCACTAATTTCCGGAGGGTTAATTTTAGCTCTGATATTCACCTTCCCGGGTTGTGGGTCAAAAAAAACCTTCCCTCCTTCAAACTCAATACGCGGCCTGCTCTTGGGAATAAAGTCAATATTAAAGTCATCCGGAGGACGAAATACTTTGGCAGCAGCTATGTTTGCCACAGCATTTTGGCCGTTTGCAATAGCAGCCATAGTATTGCCTTCATCCACCATTCTCGCTATTCCATCAAGGACAGCCTGCCTGCCCAGCTGAGCGAATTCTTCGGACAATTCAGCTCTTCCCTTAAGTCCCGCTTCACTAAAGCATTGGCTTTGGTCAATCTTTACCCTGACATGCTCTTGCTTCATGTTTAGCATGGCTGGTTCAGTTTCTATTTGCAGGTCAGCTTTTGGCTGGCGGATAGAAAGAACGGCATCATTTTTATTGATGCCGATTCGAGCAGGAATATTAGTGATTTGAAGCCGCATAAAAGGTCACCCCAAAAATCACGCTTAAATTAGCGTAAAAAGTCAATCAGTGAAGGTTGAATGATTTTTGCTCCTGTGGCAAGAGATGCGTTATAAACGCTCTCCTGCATTTTCATCTGAGTAATCAGCTTGGTTATATCAACATCCTCTGCCTTACTCAATAACCCGGTCATATTAACATCCATTTCTTCCATGCGATTAATGGAGAACTCCAGCCGGTTCAGCCTGGAGCCAACTTCAGCCCTGACTTCCAATTGATTCTGGAGTTCAGTGTCAAGTTCACCAAGCCGAATATTTGAAATATCTGAAACGTTACCTGCAGATATATCAGAAATAAGATTATCCATAACCTGAAATAGGTTCCCGAAGGCCTTAGAGCCATCTACATTTACCGATAGCTTGACTCCAGCCGCAATTTCGTAGTCAATGACCCCCGTATCGCCCTGGTAGTTACCTGAATTATCAAATGAGGCAGTACGTGTCTCTGTCCCCGAAAACACAAATCTGTCCCCATACTTTGTGTTTCCCACCTGAATAAGGTGCTGTTTGAGCTGTCCTACTTCCTTTACTATAGCATCCCGGTCATCAGATGTAAGGTGGTCACTGGCTGCCTGTATAGTTAATTCCTTTATCCTGTGAAGTGTATTAACCGAATCATTTAATGCGCTGTCGGTAGTTTCCAGCCAAGAGGACCCATCTTCGCAGTTACCCTTGAATTTAGCCAACTCATCGAGACCTGTTCTGAGTCTCAAAGCATCCACCAAACCAACAGGATCATCTGAGGGTCTGTTAATACGCCTTCCGGAGGACAACTGTTCTTGTGATTTACTTATCTTATCCATGTTAGAATTTAAGTTTCTCAAAAAAGTGTTGACAAGTATTGACCCCGTTACTCTCATAGAATTCACCTATCCCTAAATTAAATCAGACTATGTAAGAATCGGTTACCTTCCAACAACTCCCAGTCTGTTAATAATAGTATCCAGCATTTCGTCTACTGAAGTCACAACTCTCGCAGCAGCATTATAGGCATGCTGGAACTTAATCATGCTTGTCATCTCCTCATCAAGTGAGACGCCGGATATCTGCTGCCTCTGGTTCTCAAGCTGAGACAAAACCAGCTGCTGGTTATTAACCATCTTTTCAGCAGCCTGGGAATCTACCCCAAGTTGGGCAGCCATGCCCCGGTAGTAATCATCAAAAGTAGATGTTCCCATAGCTGTAGTATCATGCTTTAATGCTGCCAGCAGCAAAGCATTTGTGTTGTTGCCCGGCGCGACCGGAAGCACACCTCCCGCTGCAGCAATATTATCCAATTCAGACATAATAGCTGCGTCAACCTGCATATCAGACGCATCGGTACCGGCAAAAAACGAATTTCCTGTGCTGCTGTTAAGGCCAAATCCCGATTGGTGCTGAGTATTAAATTTAGATATGAACTGACTTGCCAGATCATTAAGTTGAGTAAGCTGGCTTTCAACAATAACATCCCTTGAATGAAAAAGTCCCTTCATTGTCCCTGAAGTAAAGCTAATGTTTGTTCCATCGGGCCATTGAACAGAATGTAAACCCGTAAGAGGATCTGTTTGGGTAGTCAATTTATTAGCCATCTGGTTGGTAACCAAGAGTCCATTACCAAGTGAAACGGTGACTGCACCGGTAGTATCCTCCTGAATTCCGACTCTGGCCAATTGGGACAATTGGTCAAGCAATAAATCCCTGCGGTCTCTGAGATCATTTGAGTGGTCACCCGAAGATTCGACCTGAACGATCTGTTTATTGAGGTCACTGATTTGTTGTGCTATGACATTTATCTCTTCTACTTTAATAGTTATGGTCTTGTCAACGTCCTTTTGTAAGTCTGTCAACTGCCTGTTCATATGATTAAAGGTATCTGCCAAAACAATTCCAAGCTGCCTTACATTTGCTCTGACAGAACGGTCCTCCGGCCTTGTTGACAAAGTCTGTATTGAGCCCCAGAATTGATCGAGGGCTGTTCTTAGACCTGACTCTGACGGTTCGTTTAAAATAGTTTCAAGCTTTTTTAATATATCGTTCCTATATTCCCACTCTCCGCCTGATGCAAATTCTTTACGTATTTGCGTATCAAGAAAACTATCCCTTACTCTCTTTATTTCCTGAACAGAAACCCCGGTGCCAATCTGTCCCGCACCCACCGGTTTATTGTAACCGGGGTAATACATAGGGGTCGTCGCTTCCATGATTGCCCTTTGCCGGGAATACCCCTCAGTGTTTGCATTCGCTATATTATGACCGGTGACATCCAGAGCTTTCTGCTGGCTCTGAATCCCCCGCCTGCCTATTTCAAGCCCAAAAAAAGTTGACCTCATACGTATCCTCGCCTTTTTAAATAATTAAATTTTACGATCGAATATTTTAGCCGATACCGTCTTCTTCTCTTCACTTTTCCCGTTATAACCCGGCTTTAAATCGACATTGGCCAAAATACTGAGAGAAAAGTTTACAAAATCGAGGGAATTCTGGACGAGTTCACTATTTGCCTTATTAGCTTCTCCCAAATCACTAAGTTTGCCGGTCATATCAGTGGACAGCTGCTGCAGCTTTGTTACTGCGCCTTTATCCTCAGTACGCTTGATGAGCTCTGACAAGGTTAGTTCCGACGGAGAAAGTGAGAAATGGTTGGCTAACTGCTGGTGGAGTGCCATTCTTTGTTCTTCCAGTCTGCCAACCTGTAAAATTAATATCTCTTCGGCTTTTGTTATTTTTTCCAGCTCAGCAAGATCTCCTTTAACTAATACAGACTGCTTTTCGCAGGCCAGGGAAAGGAGCTTATCATATACCGCCATTTGTGTATCCATATTATCCAACAATCGGGCACAAAGGTCTGTCATAGCAATTCCCCCAGATTATTAGGAATTTAGTTAAACCAGTTTATCTACAAGAGTTCTGCCCAGCATTTTCTCTGCAATGTCTTCATCTTTTACCTCATATGTCCCTGATTTAACTCTTTGCTGCAATTCGGCAAGCTTTTCTTCTCTCACATCAGGCACATTTTTAATGGCCTGCCTGGCCACAAGGTAAGCCTGAGCATCATTTGAAACACTTATTTTATCCAAACTTTTTTGCTGTACACCCTTGAATTCTTCTTTGCTTTTGTCATTTGTCTTCTGATTCAACTTCGTATATTGAGCAACTAAGCTTTGTATCTGATTACTGGAAATAATCATACGGGTCACCTCTCACAAAAACTAAACCACTCATAAAAACTAATTCTAATACAACTAACTCTAATACATTTATAATTTATATCGTTCGACCCGTTTATTTTATTTAGGGCCAAAAACAGCAATTATCTTAATAATACGATGCTTTACTTCTCCTTTTTAATCTTTTCTTACCCTCTTGGCAGCATACATTCTCCTGGAATTTTCATCTCTGCCTTCATCACTGCTTTTATTATATTTTTGTCCGGCAGACGTCATCGAATTAATCTTACTAGATAACTCCTTGGCACACTTAGCACAGAGGTTTCCGACATTTATTGGAGTTCCGCAGCTCTTACAGGTTGGCCGCAGCTTCCCTTCACTGTTGGTATACTCTATCCTTCCTTCTCGCAGCCACCTGAGAATCTTTTTTTCTTCTGTCCCGGTAATTGTGGTGATTTCTTCTACTGAAGCTCCCGGATTGTCTTTTATATAATCCCTTACTTCCATAAATTCCCGCTCTTCAGCTTCGATACAAGCAGGACAGAGATTCTTTACAACTTTTACAAATACCTTGCCACAAACCGGGCAGTTTTTTAATTCACCCATAAGAATCAGCTCCCATGATGCAAAATGAAGTTATTGTTACTGTTTTCGACAAGTTCCTACTTTTTCCTCCCTTGCCACACTTCCCCGAAGTGTTTTTTCCAACACTCCGGAGGCTAATGTTAAAACCGCCACTTTTTTTGCCCCACCCTGCAGCAGAATACGCGAACATTCATTTACAGTTGCTCCGGTAGTAAAAATATCATCAATAAGTAAAACTTGCTCGCCCTTGGGGCTGTTATTTAGCTGAAATGCTCCCTGTACTGAATCTAACCTTGCTTCACGTGTCAGTTTACTTTGACTTGGTGTATTTATTTCCTTTATGAGATAATTTTTTACCGGCATCCTAAGAAGATTCGACATCTTACGGGCCAATAATTCTGACTGGTTAAACCCCCTCAACTTCAGTTTTTCTATACTAAGGGGTACCGGAACTAGAACGGTCGCCCCAGGAAGTATCGTTTCCCTCATAAATAAGTCAGCCAACATAACCCCAAAATCTTCTCCCAGGGAGCGGTATCCCTGATATTTATACAAATAGATAGCCTCCTGCAGAGCCCCGCCATAAATCCCTACTGACCTGGCTGCAGTAAAGGTTGGGCGCTTCTCTCGGCATTCACGGCAGATTTCCTCTTCTTCCCCTGCTTCCACCGACCGATAACGTCCACAAAGGGGACAAAATAATTCACCGCAGGTGGTAATCTTATCATGACAAGACCTGCAAATGCGATCATTGCTGCTTAAGGCAGCGCCGCAAAGCAAACAATCAGGGTAAGGTGGAAAAATAAAATTCAATAGTCTTTCAACAATCGCCAAAATTGTCACCACCCCGGTTTTAAATACCCAAGCTTTCTCGCTTCTTTGTTGAGCCCTTTGATTTTTTCCCTGGCGCCCTTCATAGCCCCGGTTATACCTTTGCCGACAAAGACCACGTCACCGTGGGGATATTCGGCAGACCTCCCCGCCCTTCCCGACATCTGTATCAGGGTCCCTTCGTCAAAGATATACTCAAAATCAGCATTAAGGACCATGACATTGGCATTGGCAACAGTAATTCCCCGCTCCATTATTGAAGTTGTCACAAAAACCCGCGTACCGCCTTTCTTGAAGCAGTCCCTTTTATAATCACGCAAAGAATCTTGAGCATAACTAAAGCTTATAAATCCAGGTTCAAGCCTGCCTATAATTTCACCAACTGCTCTTTCGAGAACTGCTTCATAGGTCTTAATCATTTTAACGGTGGGTAAGAACACAAAAACCTGCCCCTTTTGGTCAACAACCCAGTCTTTGAGTATCGTCTTAACTTTGGGCTCCAGCATAGTTTGGCCCCTTTCATTCTTAACAAACGGAGACATTTCCATAAACTTTGGCTCTGGGACAGGATACCCATGATACCTTGCCGGAATTGTCACAACCCGGACCTTTCCTTTGTCAGCATCACTAAGAAGTTCCCGGGATGGCGTGGCCGTCAGATAGATTATCTGGCCTTCGTCCCTCACAGCCCTTTTTACTGCCATATGAAGCATTTGGTTATCTTTATATGGGTAGGCATCTACTTCATCCAGAATAATGAGATCAAATTTTTTATAAAACCTCATAACCTGATGAGCAGTCGCTGCTGTAATGCCGGCAGAACCAAACTTTTCCGGGCTCCCCCCATAAACTGCAGTTACCGTCACTCCTTCAAAAGCCGACTCTATGCGCGGGGCAATTTCAATTACAACATCCCGGCGGGGTGAAGCATATAATACTTGTCCCCCTAAGTTGAGGGTCTCTTGAACAGCCTCAAAGATTACCTCTGTTTTGCCTGCGCCACAGGCAGCCCAAAGCAGGCATTCATGCTTGGTTTTATCTGTCACAAAAGCCCTAATCTCATAGGAAGCTTGTAATTGGGCAGGGGTCAGGGAGGGGGCCCCTCTTCTTTTGACTTTTACCTGAACTGTCGGCAGCTTGGCCTGTCTAATTGGATTTTTTTCTGCAGCAAACAAACCTTTACAAAGACGTGATTGCCCCATATTGCACTGTTCACAGTAAATCACGTTGAAGCTGCATATGGGGCACGTGGTTTGATAAAATAAGCTGGCCCCTTCGAATGATGATTTACCTCCGGCAGCAAGCCTGGCTGTATTTCCACACCTGTAACAGATAATTTCACCGGGCGAAGTAAAACCCAGGGATGGGATAATCCGCACCTGTCCTGAAAGAGCTAACATTTGTAAAGTATTCAAAACATCGGTCCCTGTTCTTTTTTGGCCTTCCAAAAGACTCTTTTCCAGTTCCCCATAAAACAATATCCGGCCTTCGAGAGCTTTTAAAATTACGTCCCCTTCACTCGCGGACTGGGATTTCATAACCCCCAAACTATCCGGAAAGATTCGTACCGGGTAACCTTTGTTACAAAGGCGCAGTGAATCATCTTTTAGAGCATGGGCAATTTTATCCAGCTGGGCTTTTACTTTTCGAATTTTATGGGACAGAATAGCTTCATAATCGCAAGAGACATTAAAGAGTCCTGAAAAAAAACTTTTCCAGCGGCTCCTGTTTACTGCCTGTCCGCCCCCTTCCGGCTCCTTTAAGGTCTGTCCCGCGATTTCCGAGGGAGTGAAAACCGACCGTAAAACAAAATCTGCAACACCCACAGGGAGTAGCGGCGTCAATAAGTCCATATACCTTATCCTCATTCCCGTGGAACCCGTATTTAAAAAAGGGTCCGGCTCCTCCCGAAAGAAAAATCCAGCATCTATTTTAGGATCATGACTCATAAACGCCCGGTAATAGTTGCCGTTCCGAACTAAATAAAGACATACAAGATAATCCATGCAAAGTACTCCTTAGCTAATATAAGGACATACTTCGACATCTTACACCGTATTCCTTTACATTATTTGTAAATTTTGGCAGTTATACCCCATAATTATTTTCTTTTTTCACTACCATCACGCCATATGTAAATGGGGAATTTGCCCTCAGTCCCCGCTTTGCGGAAAAGTCCGGGAATCCGGTGAGGCGTTGCATAAGATTTTCCTTGCACCGGCGTCGTGAGGAATCTTACCGAAGCCTCCGCTAAGCGAAGTCACAGACCGGAGCCACGGATGGCGGAGCCGCCCCTGAGGCAGGAGCCGAATTGGGCGGTTTAGTCTGTGACTTCGCCAGGAGCAAGGTTAGATTCCTCCGACGCAGGTGTGGAAAATCAGTGCAACGCCTCACCGGATTCCCCGACCTCAGTTTCGGGGAGACTACAAACTAAAAAAGAGGTCCCCATATACTTATGGAAACCCCTTACATCTTTTATGAAATATCAGTCACCGGTATTTCACTCCACAACGAAACTTTATTCCTGCCCGTTTCCTTAGAATAATACAGGGCCTTGTCTGCAAACTCAATCAACTGGTTAATATCCTCAGTGTCCTGCGGACAGGTGGCTATTCCCAAACTTACGGTTACACCAACAGGAGGCAGGTCTTCAGATATCGAAAAGGTACAGTCATGGATTGATCTTCTGATTCGTTCCGCTACAAGGCTGGCACTTTCAGTACCTGTTTCAGGCAAGAGGACAGCAAATTCCTCACCGCCGTAGCGACTTACTACGTCAATGTTCCGTGTGTTAGCTAAAATGGTTTTAGCCACATAGATCAAAGCAGCATCGCCGCCCCTGTGCCCAAACTTATCATTAAACTTTTTAAAATAATCAATATCCAGCATTATCAGAGAAAATGTTGCCCCATACCTTTTAACCCGGACACCTTCTTCTTCAATCTTACTGTAAAAATACCTGTGATTATATAACTGGGTTAAACCGTCAGTAACAGCAAGTTTCTCGATTTTCTTATAAAGCATGGCGTTAGCCATTGCTACCGATGCCTGCCCGCCAAGACTTGTCAGGATTTGAAGCTTTTTTGGATCAAAAGCATATGGCTCTTTTTTCCCAACAGCAATTACGCCGATGAGAGTTTTATCAACGATTAACGGGATTATCATCAGTGATCTCAAAAACTGATTAATTCCCTCTATACCCCTTAATTCCGGTTCAGCTTTGGAATCGTAGATTATTCCCGGTTCCCTGGTCTGTGCTACGGAACCAATAAGCCCTTCTCCAAGACGGTAATGAATATTTTTCAACTGTTCCGTATACTTACTTCTAATAGCAGTTGGCATTAAGATTTTTTCTTCTTCATCCCAAAGATATATAACGCCGGTGTCATAACTGATAACCTTTTTTGTCTCTACCAGAACCAATCCCAGCGTTTTAGATAAATCCAGGCTGGCGCCAAGATTTCTTGCTACCTGATAGAGAGCCGAAAGTTCCTTATTAGCTGTTTCAACATTGATGTAGAGCCTGAATAGATATTTAAGACTAAGAAGCGGGATAAATAACAGGACAGCCCCAATAAGACCCGTCTTTTCGTAAATTAAGGCCATCAATATACCAACCGGAGCAGCGAATGCATAAGTTATAAAGTCCCATTTAACAGTACTTCTCCATACCGTCCAGGACTGCAGCCTCACCATCGGCCACTGATAAAAAGTAACCAAAACATGGTTCACAAAAAAATATGTAAGAACAAATACTAAAAATGCAGGAATATTTTCAAAGGATGTCTTATCAGCAACCTGCCCGCCGACATAGTCATAAGCTGCATACGCTGCTACAGCTGAAATAACGTACTGAGTACTATTAAAAACCGCGGAACGCAGCAAACCTTCACGGTAAAAAATACTGTTTGCAATTACAGTGCTTAGAAAACTAATCACAACCGTGGCCGTAACATCAAAACGAATAAAAGAAACACAAATAATAGCAAACACCAGTGAAAGATTCCCATGTGGTACCGATACCACGAACCATTCTGCCAAAACCCCCAGGACCACAAATACTGCATATTCTCTCCACAAATCAATGTTAAGGGGCTTAGCTTTGATTAATGCCATCAACATTCCAAAGCCCAGAAAGATGATTAGCCAAGTATAAAGACCATGTGTTAAACTTTTTCTGGACTTTGCCATACCAGAACCCCCTTTATGGTCGTATTTCTACATAAAGGGGGTTATTCCTGCAAAAATCCACAATTGGAAATCAGAGACTCTTTAACTCCTGCTCTGTTATATTAAGTTGGTCCCCAATAGTTGTGCCGGTACTTTGTACAGTATGTGCGGGAAGTTCAATACAAAACCGGGCCATCCTGACAATGGGTGAAAATTTAAATGCCGGCATATCTTCAATAATATGCTTAATAATGCCTTCCCTGCTAACAAACAACACATCAATATTAAATTTCATAAAACAAGTATGGATAGAGTTGCATGGATACAAAATAAAAGAGCTGCCTTCAGGAAGGCTGTCCCTTCCCAAAAGCCCCCTAAGACGCGTAAGCCAGGAAGCAGCCACTTCAACGTTTTGTGCTATTTCCAACTGTTTTGTCTGATTCACAAGTTGTAATCCCACCATGCCAAACTCCTTATTAAAATTTCTCTATAATCTGTAGAGCTGCCGGGCCCAAAACCACTATAAATATTGTGGGGAAGATGAAAAGAATAAGCGGAATCAGCATCTTTATTGGAGCCTTCATGGCCTTTTCCTCTGCCCGCTGCCGGCGTTTTTGACGCATTTGTTCAGACTGCAGCCGAAGGACATTTCCAATACTGACACCAAGCTGGTCTGCCTGAATAATTGATCCTAAAAAGGCGATCAGATCATCAACGCCTGACCTGTTCCCCAAATCTCTCAATGCGTCCCTTCTAGGCTTACCCATTTTTATTTCCTGAAGCACACGGGTAAACTCCTGTGATATTACACCTTTAATTTTTTCTGTTACCTTTACAAGAGCCGCATCAAAGCCTAACCCGGCTTCAACACTAACAGTCATGAGATCAAGGACATCTGGAAGATTATCCTGTATTTCCTCTTTCCTCTTATTAGCTAACATCTTAAGATAATATTCGGGAAGGAAAAGTCCTGCAACCGCTCCCAAAATTATGCCCACTACAATAAATCCGGGTGCACTATTCAGTGAAATCGCAAATAAAGCTGCACATGCTGCCGCACCCAATGTTAATACGTACTGAATTGCCAGGAACTCTCCTGGTGCAAGGTTCAGCGGATTCCCGGACATCATTAGTTTTTTCTGCAAACTTAATTTTTTCTTTACAGGTGTCGATTTTCCTATCGATGCTGCTAACCGCTCTAAAATGGGACGGATAATACGATCAAAAAACGGTTTACTCAGCTCATCATCCAGTTCCTGCTGCCGCTTCAAAGTATGGGCAACTCCCTGCATTCTTCGAACAATGGTAAGCCTCTCCCGGTTTAACGATAAATAAATACCGTAAACTAATAAAAAAACTGATAGTGCACCTAAAAAAACAATAATAAAAAGCATGAGGTCATCCCTCCGGGTTATATCTTTATATCTACGGTTTTCTTAATAAGAGCTATCCCAACAGTCTGCGAAATTATCCCAGCTACAATAAATGCCCACCCAATAGGATTGGTAAACAGCACACCGATATACGAAGGATTAATTAGTGATAATATTAATCCTATCACTACCGGAAGGACTCCCACAATTATCCCGGATACTCTTCCCTGTGCTGTTAGGGTCTTAATTTCTCCTTTAATTCTTATCCGCTCTCTAATAGTGTGAGATATACTGTCAAGAACCTCTGCGAGGTTACCACCAACTTGTCTCTGGATTAAAACCGCAGTGATTACGAGGTCGATATCTTCACTGTCAATTCTCTTAGTCAGGTTTACCAGTGCCTCCTCCGTTGGAGTACCCAGGTTCATCTCTCTTAGAGCATGGGCAAATTCCTCACTAATGGGGTTCGGCATCTCTCTTGAAACCATCTCCATGGACTGGAGGAAGCTAAACCCTGCCCTTAGGGAATTTGACATAACTACCAGTGCATCCCCTATTTGTGAGTTAAACTTTTGAATTCTTTTCGCCTTTAGTCTGCTAACCAGGATTTTAGGAACAATAAAACCTGCAATTCCGCCAAACCAAGCCAATACAGCATTACGAGTTCCTACTAGAGCTATAAAACTCAAACCGGCCACAAGGAGAACATTCATCATGATATATTCTTCACCCCGTAAAGGGATGTCGGCCTTCATCAGCTCGGTTTCTATTTTTTTAGTAAAAGTCCTGCCGGAAAAGATCCGGCTTGCCTCCCTAAAAGCCATCTTCCAGTTAAAGCCTTTAAACCTTTGAATCGAATTAATCCCCCGGTCCAACTCACCAATCCTTGCCGTGTAGGTACGCATTCGTCTAGATAGCTCAATTCTACCGGAAGTAGCTACCAGGAAAACGCCATAGACAAAAAGGGTTACCGCGAAAAAGACCATAATTAAAGCCATTGCAAGCTGCATAAAATCACCCTCCGTCAAAAAGCGTGTGAACTAAAAATATCATCAGGTAGTTTTATGCCTGAAGACTCCAGCTTATGAAGAAACTTCGGCCTGATACCTGTTGGTTTAAAATGTCCAATAATTTTACCCTGTTCATCCACACCCTTTTGCTCATAAACAAAGATATCCTGTAGTACAATAGTGTCTCCTTCCATGCCGAGAACTTCTGTAAGGTGTGTAATCCTTCTGGACCCATCTTTTAACCTATTCTGCTGGACAATCATATCAACAGCAGAGGCAATTTGTTCCCGTATTGCCCGGACAGGAAGGTCCATCCCTGCCATCAGCACCATAGTTTCCAGCCTTGCCAGCATGTCCCGGGGAGAGTTGGCGTGCCCTGTGGTAAGAGAACCATCATGACCAGTGTTCATAGCCTGGAGCATGTCCAGAGCTTCTCCGCTACGAACCTCTCCAACAACTATCCTATCAGGACGCATCCTAAGACAGTTTTTGACTAAATCTCTAATGCTAACGGCACCTTTCCCCTCAATGTTAGGTGGCCGGCTTTCCAGAGTCACCACGTGTTCCTGACGGAGTTGGAGTTCAGCAGCATCTTCACAAGTAACAATACGCTCATCATCAGGGATAAATGAAGATAAAACATTTAAAGTAGTGGTTTTACCAGAACCCGTCCCCCCCGAAACAACTATATTAAGTCTGGATTTTACACAAGCCTCCAAAAATCTGGCCATTTCAGGAGTTAAGCTTCCAAATCTAATTAAATCATCTATTTTGAGAGGGTCTTTAGAAAATTTCCGTATAGTAAGGGTTGGGCCTCTCAGTGCCAAGGGAGGTATTATTGCATTTACCCTTGAACCATCAGGTAATCTCGCATCAACCATTGGTGAACTCTCATCAATACGCCGGCCGAGTGGTGCAACAATCTTTTCAATAATGTGAAGCACATGTTCGTTATCCCTAAAAGTTACATCAGATAAAACCAGTTTACCTTTTCGCTCAACATATACGTGAGATGGCCCGTTGACCATGACTTCGGAAACAGACGGGTCATTTAGAAGCGGATTAATGGGTCCTAGTCCTATTACTTCATCAATTATTTCATGGATTATCCTGGCCCGGTCCGCTCTTGGTACATAGCTGGCTTCCTTGTCCAACATGGTATTAACCAGGTTTTCAATGGTTTCAGCAATTTTTTCATTATCAGCATCTTCTGCCCCTTGGTTTTTAAGCAATTCACTGTCAAGCTCTTCAATAACCTGCTTATGGATGTTTATTTTTAGTTCCCTGTATGGATCCATCTTTGCTGCAGTATTAACAGTAAAGTGTTCCGATTTCTCAGTACCTTCAGGGCTAAAAGTTTTTTCCTTTTCCAATCTTTTGAGCAGCGACATGGGTGACCACCCCTCTAACTGGATTTACTTCATCCAAATAATCTTCCAAAGAAACCTTTCTTAGTTTCAGGCTTTTCCATGATTGTAACTTTTTCGTTACCAGGCATTATCATTTCAGCCAGCTCTCTTACACTTCCTGTTACTTTTGTATTAGGATGTGTGATAACAAAGGGGCTCCCCTTATTAACTGAAGTGATAACGGTTCTACCATCACTGGGTATATGCGCCTTAACTTTTAAACCCAGGCTTTCTTCCATATCTTCACACTTGATACCAATGTCATTAGATGACCTGTTTAGTATTAATCTGACTTTACCTTTTAAATGGAGTGAGTCCAAAACTTCAAGACCAAGTTTGACATTCTTAATTGTTGGTAAATCAAGAGCAGAAACAAGAAGAATCTGGTGGCATAAATCCAGAGCCGAAAGTGTCGTTTCCTGGAAAAAGGGGGCTGTATCGATAATTATGTAGTCATAGTTTTGTTTTAAAATTCCTAATATCTTTTCCACATGAGAACCTGTAATCAACTCGGCGTATTCAGGCCTTGTCGGACAGGGAAGAACTTTGACACCTGTAGGATGCGAAACCAAATAGCCCTCCATCAATTCAGCGTCCATCTGGTTGATGTCCTGAATAAGCTCGGTAATGGTTCTCTTGGGAATGACATTTAACATTATCGCCACATCACCGAACTGAAGGTCCAGGTCAACAACTACAACACGTTTCCTTGTCTCTTCCGCAAGACTCACAGCTAAATTTGTGGCTATTGTAGTTTTACCCACTCCGCCTTTGGTACTAAATACAGCTACAAGCTGAGGGTCTGACTGCATCTGCTTCACTACGGCAGGTTCCGCAAGCTGTACACGCCGCTTTTGTTCAAAGTCGTAAACCTTTCGGATAGTATTAACCAGTTCATCAGAACTGAATGGTTTCACCATATATTCACGAGCCCCGGCAACCATTGCCTTTTTCAAATATTCCTGCTCTCCCTGAACAGATACGATAATTATGGCAGTCTTGGGGTATTCCAGTGAAATTTTTTCAGTTGCAGTGATACCATCCATTACCGGCATATTTATATCCATCAATAAAACATCAGGGCTCAGTTTTTTCGTTTCTGCAATTGCTTCTTCTCCGTCAGCAGCTTCACCGACAATCATCATATCCTTTTCAAAATAAAGTAAGCGTTTAATGTTTTCCCTTGTTTCGGTAACATCATCGGCAATCAATATTTTTATAGGCACTTAAACCACCTCCGTCTACCTGAGAAGCTGCAGTGCATCAATAGCAGCTCTGTCTTCTTCACTTTTGTCTCCCGCAGGCCTTAAGGCAAGTGTAATTTTACCTTTATCACTTACCGCCACCAAAAATTGCATTTCACTGGCCGGAACAGCCAATGTAACCGTAGCTTCTCCCCCGCCTTTATCTTGCTCCTCTTTTTTGGCGTTTGGGTCTACAGTGTTGGGATCCGTAAAATTGCTGCCCACAGCCAGCACCTCAATATTCTGCATGATTAGATGAGTCATAGTATGGTTGACTGTTTTTACATTAGGATCCTTACTTTGCTCTTCGATATCTACAGTTCCCATAACATCAACTCTGTCCCCTGGATTAATAAGTCCCAGCAGGCCTGATTGCTGATTTACGGCAATAGCAATGGCCCTCATGCCAAGAGGCACCGAGTAGGCCATTGTTGAACCTGTACTTTCTTTTGCTATAACCTTGGAATTAAGAATTTGCTCCCCAGCTGCTATTAAATCTTTGGTTGTGTGACCTACCACCTGTGAAGCTTCAGTGACGGAATTAACATGAGCATACTCAAGCGGGACCTCTTTTATGCTTATCATATCAGCAGTAATAAGAGTTTTAGCAGGTATATTCATATTCGCATAAGCTACTGCCTTAGTCTTTGTATTAGCTGCAGCAGTCTTAATAGCTTTAATATAAAAGTTCAGTAAAACGGCCGCTATTACACCACAGATCATCGCGGCCATCAAAACCTTCTTATTGGACATCAGTTTCCCCTCTTTTCTAGTGCAAAAGCTTATTCAATGAGATGAACACTGTTAAGAAACGAACCGGAGATATTGTCATCTATTTCTCCTGAAACAGTATGGTGGACATACCTGACATGTACATAGTTTTCGGTGCCTTGTCCTGTTACCTGCTCCAGAAAAACACTAGCGAAACCGGTTATTCTGACTTTATCGCTTGGCAGATTACCAAGAACCCGGTATATGGGCACTATTGCCACCCTCTCACTATTAGGACTATAATTGTCCCATGTTTCACTTGCAGTAGCTATCCTTTCCCCTATTCCCTGAATAGTTGGACCTGAAACGTTTCCTGTAGCTTTATCCATGTTCTGCCCGATTTGGATAACACCATTATAGCCATAGCGGGCAGAATTCCTATAGTCATCTGCCCCAGACTGACCGGGGTAGGCCAATACCCCAAGCCAACCGGTAACAGCATCACGAGAGCCTACTTTTATCGAATACTGCTGTCCGTGAACAAGGGGCAGATTACTCTCATCAATACCAATAGGTATTAAACCTGTCGAATTTTTTACCGGCGAAATTTTGGCCGTAGCTTTTCCACTAACATTGGTCTGATTAAATCCAAGAATTTTAGCAAAGTGTAGGTTTATAGTTTTGTTCGCTGAAGCGGTAATTTGCTTGTTACCGGTAGGAAAACTAATCGTTAAATGACTGGGATCCAGTTCGTTCCGAATAGCATACTCATAGGCAGTCTGAAAAGCCTTCGAGGTGTCAGGCAGTTCTTGTGCACCGGCCAAAACTGTAGCATCCATAGTTCTGACCAGTCGTGCTTTTTCCAAGGCCACGAGCCCCACATCAACTACCAAAGCAGCGAAGCCCAATAACATGGTAAAAGATAGGGCCAATATAACTATAACTGTCCCATCTTCGTTCTTTAATCTCCTTAGCAAATCTAACATTTAATATCGCCTCTTTGATTGGCATAGGTTAGGTATAAATTACCCTTCAACCCGCATTGTTGTTTGACTTTTGACAACAAATGGATCACCGATAATTGTCCCTATCACCGGAGCTATAATATCAACCGGGTAAGAAACAGTAACCATAACCGACGAGCCCCTGGCCCGTTTAGTGATACTTGTGGGAGTAGGACTTATTGAAATCTGCGTAGTATCAAAGCCGGAAGTAGACGCACTATTTCTGACAAAATCTACAATCGCCGTATCAGAGCCCCCAACTGCCCCAAGCCGGGCTCCTTCCCTGGACAAGTTAGTTACTACAATGTACGTATTTAAAACCCTGCCAAACTCTACTATCCCAAATAAAAGCATTACTAAAAGCGGCATTACCAAAGCCATCTCCACAATGGCTTGTCCCTTTTCATTTCTGCGTAATTTGTGAAACATAAACACAATATCACCCCACCAAATACGCCATAAACGTACCAATTCCTATCGCCAGGCCATACGGGAGGGATTCATGATACTCGGCTTTCTCTAAACTTTTTAAAGTGTTAACCTTGAAAATACTGGCAGATAAAATGTAGAGACTCATCACCAGACGTTTTATCGTACTCCATAAATTCCCCTGCCTGATTAACACGATTACTGCCAGTATCCCGCCGACTAACCCCGTTGCCAAAAAAGTTTTAAAAACAAAGAACGATCCATTTAATGACCCAATAGCACCAAGGAGCTTAACATCCCCGGCACCAACACCACCGAAGGCAAAAGGAATAAAGAGCAGTCCAAGACCGGCACCGAGTCCCAAAAGGCTAAAAACCAATCCTTCAGTCCCCCGGACCATAGTATTCAACACCACTCCTGCTGCAGCGGCCGGGACAACAATAACATTGTATATTTTTCGTTCTTTTAAATCGGTGTATATAGAGATTGTAACCATCATAAAAAGCACCAATTTTATTAACATTTCCATCAGATAAGCATCCTTTTTAATGAGAGACCCTACTTTGAATAAGTAGGGTCTCTCATTTAAATTTAGGGGTTTCATTAAGCTTTTAATTAATTTTTTCCGGAGCAGGAATGTTTTATCTCATTCCCCTTCGGCAGCCTGGCAATCTTTCTAGCCACTAGTACTAGCTAAGACCCATTGCTTTGCGTCACCGTCTTTCGAACGGTTTTGCCTTTGTCGCGAGGTAGTTTTTTCAATCGTAAATTATCGGAACCCATTCTGTTAAACTTTGTGTTATGTTTGTACAAAACACTCGTTCTATACAAACTACTTATTTTGGAACCGATTAAAATAGAATCAATAGTATTTGCCATTAACCTGTAGTTTATTGAACTGGTTAAATCAATATAGTAAATAATATTTCCACTACACAGTTTTCGTATCTTCCTGGGGATACCTTGTACCTCGCCAGATGAAACAAACTTTACCATCTCAAATTTGGCAGCTAAGCGTTCGAGAATCATTTGGGTCCGGTCTGTCGAACCGGTATCGACAGCTATCAGCTCAACCGATCGAGTATAGGCGTCTGCAAAAACTCTTCGGATGAGACCTTCAATAGTGTCTTCCTGATTTCTTACCAGAAATAGCAGACTAATCATTGGCAGCTTTTGACAGTCTTGCTCTCTCATGCAAAGCAATGATTTTCGAATCAGAACTGCAATACAGTATACCGTGATTAGTAGTGCGGTTACTATCAGCCATCCCGGATACATTTTGCCCACCTCACAGATAATTCTCTGTTATCTTATGAGGCAGCCCCGGTGGATGTTCACTAGTCTATCAACAAAAGTTTTTATAATGCCTGAATATATTTGGTAACAAAGACTAGTTTAACGCGTTGCTAACAGTTGTAAATTTGTTCGTTAAGTTGGTTCCCATAGTACCCATAATTGTAATAACGCCAATTACAAGAAGTGCTAGAATCAGGCCATACTCAGTCATGCCTTGGCCTCTTTCTTCTTTCCACAGATTCCTTAACATTGACTTCACCACCTTAATTCAGTGCGTTGCTTACTGTTGTAAACTTGTTTGTTAAGTTAGTTCCCATAGTACCCAGAATTGCAATAACACCGATTACAATCAGAGCCAGAATCAGGCCGTATTCAGTCATACCTTGGCCTCTTTCTTCTTTCCACAGATTTTTAATCATTGACATCATCCTTCTCACCTCCTTTCAGAACTTTATTACCGCTCCACATTTTAAGGAAACAAAAAGCTCTTCCCACGCCGAAGGAAGAGCTTGCGGTATCAAACTTCTCAATTCGGCGGCCTGGCGATCCTTTAGTGGGTAACACTACTCACTAGTTAGGACCCATAGCTTTGCGTCACCGCTTTTCAACGGTTTTGCCTTTTTCGTTGTCAGGTTTTAAAAATAAAAAACTTCCCTTGCAGGAATGCCTGTAAGAGAAGTTAAAAAACAACTTCTATCTTCGGCAACCTGGCAATCATAGTGATTTATCACCTTAGACCCATGGCTTTGCGTCATCACTTTTCAGTGATTTTGCCTTTATCGGGATATAACATATTGTTATTCCGTTTTTGCAGTTTCATATTACCACATTTTACATAGCCTGTCTACATATTTTTTAAAGTTTCTCCAAATTTTTATTTAGGAATTTTTAATTTGGTCTATTTTTATAGCCTTGGATTGTTGTTTTACCGGAAGCCGAAAAGATACTTTTGTTCCCTTGCCTTCCTCTGTTTTTATCTTCATTTCACCACCCAAAAGAGAAGCCCTTTCATCCATACTAATAAGACCAAAGTGATTATTAAATCCTTCCAGAGAGTGCCTGGACAAGTCAAAGCCTTTTCCATTATCCTCAACAACAACCGTAATGAAATCAGGCTTAATCTTAAGTGTTAAAGTTACTTCATCAGCCTCAGCATGCTTAACTATATTGTTAAGACACTCCTGAATTAATCTGAAAACAACAATTTCAAGCGCCGGTTCCAACCTGCATTCTTGTCCAAAAAAATGAAAATTTACTTTTAGACCGCTGCTTTCTCTAAAGTTATCTACATATCTTTTTATCGCGGGAGCTAAACCGAGGTCATCAAGAGCCATTGGTCTTAGATCAAAAATAATCTTTCGGACATCCTGTAGATTATCTTTTATAACTTCCTTTAGCTCCCTCAATTCTTCACGAATTCTGTCAGGCTCAATATCCAACAACTTTTCACAGAATTCAATTCTAAAGACAACATTAGCCATTGACTGAGCAGGACCATCGTGAATATCCCGGGCCATTCTTTTCCGCTCCTCTTCCTGAGCTCTAATAATTTGCAGGCTCAATTGTTGTCTTTGCTGTAGGTTTTCAAACCTAAGATTCAAATCGTTATAGTCACCACTTAAGAAATCCATAACCATCCCAATTCGCGAAACCATATTTTCTGCTTTTTCAATAGTTGACTGAAAGCTATAGAGTTTTTCTTCCACTTTCGTTTTTTTCCCCAGCAATCGATTACGCTGTACCATATAGCGGCTTTTCCCAGAACGATTCATTGCGCCCGATTCAGCAATCAGATTATCTAGATTTAAAATCTTTCTGTCGATTTCCTTCAATTCTTCGTTCAATCCTGGACATTCATTCCTTACATTTTCAGCCGCGGAAAAAAGCTCAACTCGCCCATCATCCAGTGTCTTAACCATTTTTTTTATTACTTTTTCAAACATCAATAACAACCTTTCCAGTTAGTTTAATCTAGAACACCATGTTCAATAACAGTGCTTTCGTATATAATTAATTGGTAACGGAAAAAGTTACTAATTTTATTTAGGTAGGTGTTTGCATTGGAATGGCTGAACAGAAGAAGAATTCTGGTTTATTCCTGGTCACTGATTGTCGTCTTCGTTGTGATGGGCTTTTACTGGTTCATTACCGGGTCAGGGATAAGCGATAGAAGAAACCTGCCGTTTGGAACCGACTTCATATGTTTCTATGCCGCTTCTGATATGGCAAAAGAAGGTCGTATCCTTGATATTTATAACATTACAAAAGCCTGGGAAAAAGAAACCGAAATAGTCGGCCATTTTATTAATCCTGTTGGCTGGTACTATCCGCCAACTTTTCTGCTGTTTGTATTCCCATTGTCATACCTGCCGTACATTGCTTCACTGGCAATATGGATCACTTCTACTCTTATAATCTATGTCGCAGTATTACGCCGAATAGTTCCTGACCCCCTAATTTACAGCCTCGCTCTCGCTTTTCCGGGAGCACTGCAAAATATTCTACACGGACAAAATGGTTTTTTGACAGCGTCACTGCTTGGTTGGGGACTGTTTCTATTACAAGGAAACCCCTGGTTAGGAGGTTTACTTTTAGGTGTGCTGAGTTATAAACCTCATTTAGCTTTTCTTGTGTTTGTAGCCCTGGTTGCCGGCAAATACTGGAAAGCACTCGGGGGTGCAATGATCTCTGCTGCGATACTAGCCCTATCCAGTATTTTATTCTTTGATCCGGATGTGTGGCTGACCTTTAAACAACAAATGCCCTTTGTTACCAGTTTAATAGAAAGCGGATATTTACCATGGGCTAAATTGTCAACAGTTTTTGCCTTAAGTATGCTGCTAGGTCTGGGAGCCAAGGCTTCATATGCAGTTCAGGGGCTGTTTACGGTTGGAATGACCTTAGCGGTTTTTTGGGTCTGGTACAAAAGAAATCTGCCATTTTCATTAAAGATTCCCTTTCTTATCGCCAGCATTTTCATGGTGACTCCTTATGCTTTTCAGTATGACCTTGTTATTTTGGCACTGGCCATGGCCTGGTATGGATGGGAAGCACACACTAACGGCTGGAAACCTTACGAAAAACTGACTCTTCTAACAATGTGGGTAATGCCGCTTATTAATGACCCTATAGCCAAACTTATAAAAATACAAATCGTGCCCTTAGTCCTTCTAGGATTTTTGGTATTGGCTTTGCGTCGTATTTTAGAAAACCGGCAAGAATCTGCCGGCACTTTATAACATTAATAATTCCCTGGTGGCATTCTGAATCTCTTTTAATTTATCAGTAGAATCAGTTTCAACATAAATCCTGAACAGAGGCTCTGTTCCTGATGCCCTTATTAAAACCCAGCTTCCCTCTTCCATCACAAATTTCTTCCCATCAACTGCAATAGTCCTGCTTACAGCAAGACCGGCTATCTCCGCCGGTTTTGCTTCCACGAGGGCACTTAGCACCATTTCCTTTTTCTCCGGAGTTGTTTTAATATCAAGCCTTTGGCTAATCAAAGAACCAAACTGTTCATTAATATGTCTGATAATGTCTCTAATGGGTTTTTTCTGTTCGGCCACAAGTTCGGTTATTAACATGGCCGCCAAAATACCGTCCTTTTCCGGTATATGTCCGGATATACTTAACCCGCCGCTTTCTTCGCCACCTAAAATACTGCCTTTTTTCATCATAGACTCTCCGATATACTTAAAGCCTACAGGAGTCTCATCTACCTCAAAGCCGTAATGTCCGGCAATTCTGTCCAGCATATGGGTAGTTGCCACCGACCTGGCAACAGGGCCTTTCAGACCGCGGCTGTTAAGCAGGTGGAAGTATATCAGATACAACACCTGATTTGGACTTATATATGTACCGTCACTATCAATAATTCCGAACCGGTCAGCATCTCCGTCCATTGCCAGTCCTAAATCTGCTTTTTGAGAAACTACCTTATCTCTAAGTTCCGTAAGTACTTTCTCAGACGGTTCAGGTAAGGAACCGCCAAACAAGGGATCGCGGATACCGTGAATTACTTCTACACTACAACCCGCTTCTTTCAAAATATGATCAAGATATCCTATTCCTGCCCCATACATAGGGTCAACAATTATTTTGAGTCCAGCCTCTCTAATCTTATTGATGTCTATGATATTTTTCAGGTGTGAAATATACTCGGGAAATGGATCAACATCAATAACCAGACCTGCTTCAATTGCTTTATCATACCTGATATCTTTATATTTCCTTGAGTTCACAACCTCATTTACATTTTTTTCAAGAACATCTGTAATATAGGGCAGCGCCGGTCCCGCATACTCGGGAATAAATTTTATTCCATTATACTGCGGAGGGTTGTGGCTCGCTGTCAACATCACTGCTCCGGCCGCATTATGCATCTTAACTGCAAAAGCAGTAACAGGTGTTGGTGTGGCTCTTCCGGTCATAAAAACTTTTATATTGTTGCCACAGAGCACCTCAGCGACTGCTTCAGCAAAATGCTCGGATAGAAACCTGTTATCGTAGCCAATAACAACCCCTCGGTCTCCCATTGCCTTATCATTGATATATTCTGCAATGGCCTGAGTTACAAACTTTACATTTTGGAAGGTAAACTCCCCTGCCATTATTTCTCTCCAACCATCAGTACCAAACTTAATTGTCATGTAGAACCTCCCTGAATTGTTTTTATGGGCAAAAGCCGTTAATTATTTTATGTGTGACTTAAAGTTTCATTACAATTTTGCTAACACACTTAAATCTGCTTGTCCCCCATATCCTCCGGGCTAACTTCTCTGCTTCGGCTATTAACTTCTCTGGTTCGGCTATTAGGTATTATGTCTAACTTTCCATTACTTTCTATTATAGCATACTCTATATCTGAAATATCAGAATACCCTTTTTCTTTCAATACAGCTACCAAATCATCCCTAGAATACTTCACCATAGTCAGGTTTCCTCCAAGAATGTTTCCCTTTTGAATTACAACCACAGCCTCACCTTGCATGAGCTTCCTTAATGGGCGGCTTTCTAGTATTAAGTAACCATTTAAAATCATTAGAACAACAAAAGTAAGCAGTGCAGCAAAAGCACCCCAAATACTTACATTCTGGTTTACAGCAATTATTGCTCCCATTGCTCCAATTGCTGCTCCAGTTATATACTCAAAAAATGTCAACTGAGAGCTGTAACGCCTTCCCATTAGCCTGATAAGAACTAACAAAGATATAAACGCAAAAGCAGCCCTCATGACCCCCTCTATTATAACCGGCACCTGTCATCCCTCCTGGCATTTTTTACGCCAGTATTATTTGCCTTATCCCTGTTGATTATGCCTTGGTAAAATGAAAAGGACAAGCATCTTCGCTTGCCCTATGGGATACTAAAAAATTTATAATTTAGATTAAGCACTGAAATTTGTTTTGTTTTGAGCCTCCGGTGCTTGCCTTCGCTTGGCCACCTTTGTGCTCAAAACTCCTACCCGGTTAGCTGCTACAAAAACCAGCAGGGTAATGCCTACGAACACTACAAAGGCCTGGGCAGTTGTCAGGAACGTAAGAAATACAGCACTGGCACCTAAGAAACAGCTTACTGCATAAATAACCAAAACGGTTTGCCGGTGTGAAAGTCCAAGAGCCAGTAATCTATGATGTAAGTGTTCCTTATCAGCCTGAAAAATAGGTTTGTTATTGATATACCTTCTTAAAATCGCAAACAAAGTATCAAAAATCGGAATACCAAAGATAAGAACAGGAACAAATATAGTAATTACTGATGCACCCTTAGTGAGTCCCATTAAGGATAGGCCTGCCAACATATATCCAAGAAACAGACTTCCTGAATCACCCATAAATATTTTAGCAGGATTAAAGTTATACTTTAGAAAACCAGTTATAGCAGCACAAAGTATAACAGCAGGTACAACTGCCAGAGTCTGTCCTTCATGCCAGGCAATTACTCCAATAGTCATAGCGGCAATTGAAGCAAGTCCGCCCGCAAGCCCATCCAAACCATCCACTAAATTCACTGCATTTGTCACACCCACGACCCATAAAATAGTCAGTGGTATTCCAAAATCAATCCCAAAATACTGAAGGTAAAGCAATGCCCCAAAGGGGTTGGTTAAAAATTTGAGTTTTATTCCAAATACAACTAAAACACTGGCAGCAACTATTTGACCTAAAAGTTTCGTGCGGGGTGAAATA
Organism: Thermincola carboxydiphila; assembly: GCA_016841045.1. Lineage (GTDB taxonomy): Bacteria > Bacillota > Thermincolia > Thermincolales > UBA2595 > JAENZX01. The sequence goes on along the minus strand of JAENZX010000006.1, from coordinate 117,874 downwards.
TTTCTTATATCATCAATAAAACCTATTATCATAATAAGAGTTCCACCAAGCAGAAGACCAACAATGTCTTTTGACATTGGTTCCATTAACAGAACCGTCAAAGTAAATGCCAGATATATACCTAACCCGCCCAAACGAGGCATTAAACGGGAGTGTACCTTTCTGGCATCAGGTTTGTCAACTGCTCCTACATAAAAAGCTAATCTACTTATCAAGGGAGTTACTGCCAATGAAATGAGAAATGCTATCATGAATCCAATGAATAGCCCTGTCATTTCTTCGTCTCCTCTCCCATTAACAGGATTTTTTGTTCAGATGGAGTTTAAGACTCCATCTGAAGTTAGAAACCGTTATCCAGGAGCTTAGCCGCCACTTATCTGCCACTTGAAGAAGTGGCAGTCTTAGCGGCGTTTAGCTATAGGATAAATTAAAATCAGGGAAGTGAATATAAGGACAAACTAAACCATCCCGTTTATTTCTATTCGGGATCAGTCCACAAAAGAATGTGATTTTTGTCCCCTATTATTGGATTTTATCACACTTGACATCGATTGTCATCACTTTTTCTTTCTTAGCTATAAATCTTGGTTATAAACTATTTTACCACCTCAGTCCGCAATGGCAAACATCAAATCGGCCTCAGCTGCCACATCATCTCCAACAAAAGCCTTTGCAGAAGCTTTTCCTATACTTCTACGAAGCTTTATGACCTCAACTTCGATTCTAAGCTGGTCCCCGGGAACTACCTGCCTTCTAAACCTAACATTATCAAGTCCGGCAAAAAGCGCAATCTTTCCTTTGTATTCCTCCTTACTCAATATCCATACAGCGCCGACCTGAGCCATTGCTTCAAGAATCAGCACACCGGGCATAACAGGGTAGCCGGGAAAATGCCCCTGAAAATAAGATTCGTTAACAGTTACATTTTTTAGTCCGGTGATCTTATTTTCATTAAAATTTTCTATTCTGTCCACAAGCAAAAAAGGGTAACGATGAGGCAGAATTTTTTGAATTTCATTAATGTCCAGCATTTTTATTCCTCCAATCAAAATGTTATTATTACCTGGCAAACTTTATGTAGATATCTTTAACCATTTCGAATGCGTCCTGTACCACTTCCACCTTTAGAGCAATTACAGCCACCAAATATATAAGCACTCCCAGGCTTATAGAAACCCCAACCTGGACCAACCTGGCAAAGTTACTGCTAAGATCCATTACCCCTCCAATAAACATACTGGTATAGTAGGCAGCAACCCCCATAATAATTGACGCAATCAAAATTTTTAACAGATTTGTACCAAAGGATTTTAAAGGCATCCCCTTCAGCTTTTTATTAAAAAGAAAATACAGCAAAGAAACTTCGATCAGTACAGTGAGCGAAGCACCCAGTGCCAGTCCCCCTATTCCCATGACTTCTACTAGGGCAAAATCCAGTATAACATTCAGCAATAAACTTAGTAATGTTACAACCACAGTGGTAACTGTATCCTGCAGCGAATAAAAGCCCCTTCGGAAAATATCTCTCACTGCCAGAGGTCCTAAAGCCAGAGAGTATAAAGCCAATGCATAAGCTGTCGGCAGAGTATCTTTAGCCTCAAAGGCCCCTCTTTCAAACAACAGTCTTACAATAGGAATATCCAGGGCAATTAGTCCGGCAGATGCAGGAATCATTATTACAGCAAGCACACCTATTCCCTTAGCCATAGTCTCTTTTAATCGTTCAAAATCCTTTTGTGCAGCCAAAGCGGAAAGAGCCGGAAACAAAGGGACAGAAACCGCCATCACAAATAAACCCAGCGGCAGCTGCATGAGCCTAAAGGCATAGGTCAGGGTAGAAATACTACCGGCATCCAGCCCCGAAGCAAGCCTTCTCTCAACCAAAAGAATCAGCGGTGGGGCCATTGATGCTGCAAGAACAGGCATCATTAGCTTAAATACCCTTGATACACCTGGATGAAAAATAGCAAGCTCCAGTTTATAACGGAAACCCTTTTTATACATCATAGGCAGCTGAAGCAGAAACTGAAAGCCAAATCCAACAAGTGTCCCTATTGCAAGTCTTTTAACACCTAAAGACGGATCCAAAAAAATAATTGATCCGATAATAGACAAGCTGGTGAAGATCGGCCCCAGGGCAGGAAACAAAAAATGCTGGCGTGAATTTAGGTATCCCGAAGCAATTCCCATCAAACTAACGAAGATAAGAGACGGCAGCATAATACGGATCAACTGCCCGGTCAACTGGACAGAATCACCCCTAAATCCAGGAGCAAATATTTTTACTAGACCCGGAACCGGTATTGAAAATGTGCCTAACAGGATTATCAAAAGCAGGAGAAAAACCAACAGGTTTATCAGAGTGTTTACCAATTTCGAAGCGTTTTCCCGATCATTTGATACCAGATAACTATTATAAACAGGTATAAATCCTGCACTGACAGAAGCAGCAATAGCCGCACCAATTCCATAAAGGACCGGATAAGTTGCCTGGTAAGCATCAGTCGCTCCGGTTGCCCCAAAGTAATTGGCAATAACCATATCTCTGATAAAGCCAAACATACGGCTTAGCAGAGTTGCTGCCATCACTACAACAGCACCTTTGGCAATTGTTTTTCCGCTAATCATAAATTTCCTTCCTTAACTAAATCTCTATAGAGTCGGGTAGTTTTAGCAGCCATAAGACCGGCAGTAAACCTGTTCTCAATAGTTTTTCTGGCCTGCCTGCCCAGCCTGGCGGCATCTCCTGGGTTCTTAACCAGTTCCTCTATACACCTGGCCAGAGCATATGTATCAGCAGGAGGTGCAAGCATTCCGTCGAACCCTGAAGTAATGATTTCTGGCGTCCCTCCAACACTTGTCGCAATAACCGGCTTTTCCATTGCCATGCCTTCCATAATAGTCAAGCTCAGTCCCTCGGACAGTGATGGTAAAACCAGAATATCCACTGCTGCTATTACCTGTGGTATATCCTTTCTAAAGCCCGTGAAAATTACATTATCCGATAGCCCCAGTCTTGATACCATAAATTCAAGGCTGGCTCGTTCCGGCCCGCTTCCTACAATCAAAAGGACCAGTTCCGGTACCCTGGTAGCAACATCCGCCAAGGCCTCAAGCAAAAAGACATGCCCTTTTACTGGATGCAGTCTGGCAACAATTCCTAATACTAACTTCTCCTTGCCTATTCCAAGTTCTCGTCTGGTTTCCTCACCCGATAGACTGGAGTCGTACTTTTCAATTTCTAATCCATTATGTATTGCAGTAACCTTTCCGGCAGGCACTCCTTCATTTATCATCTGCCGGGCCAGCATATCGCTGACAGTAATAAAATGTTCAGTCATATTTTTAGTAGCAGCCTCACAGACCCGGTTCACCCATCTGTCAATCCATCTATTATAATCAAATGCCAAGACACTGTGAACAGTTGTAACAACCCGGCCTGTCCCGGCCTTCCTGGCCGCAAGACGGCCTATCATATTGGCACGGACGCCGTGGGTATGAATAATATTGAAGCCTTCCGCCCGGATCAGCGCTGCCAGCTTGCTCACAGGTTTAAGGTCAAGCTTATTTTTCATAGGCAAAACGTGAACCGGAAAACCCTCATGAACTATCATAGGAGCAAGCGGTTCTGCAAAAAGACACGCGACCTGCAGTTCACATTCCTGTTTGTCAATGTATCTCAAGAGGCTCAAGAGGTGCTGTTCCGCGCCTCCAAACTCACCCCCGCCTATAATGTGAAGTACTTTTAGCCGCCCCATTAGGTCACCACCTGCTGTTTAAAAATTACCGGAATACATTGACATTGAAATTTAATTACTTGGTTTGTCCTATCACTATATTTTATCAGTTGAACAAATATTTAACAAGTGAGGAGAAAAGACAAAGAGTGCCCATAGGACACTCCCGGTTAATTTCTTGATATTCTTTTTTAGAGCAGTTCTTCATCCATGGATGAATACACATACCATTGCTCACGGATTTTCATCAGGTAGTAATGCTCTTTTAAACTGCGCTCCACGGAGATATCGTCCATTGTAAAGGATGCTTTTGTTTCAAATACTACTTCAGCCAAACGATCACTCTTTCTGACTACTTTTCCCGGGTAGTTAACTTCGTAAGTTAGTGTGCCATTGTTCTTTAACTCATTTAATGCAGCCTGGCCGTCAGGAACCAAAAGCTCATATTCACCTGTAGTAAAAGGCAGCTGCGAGCTGAGGTCAACGGCATCAGAGCTCTCAACCGCTGATTCAAAGGATTTTAAAACGCCTTCAGTCCGGGAAAGAACAATATCGTCATCAGGTGCCTGAGAACTGTCCTTTAAAAGGAATTGGTAAATCATAGCCATAACCTCGCTGCGCTTGGCACCATTTGCAGGCATAAAATTACCGTCAGGCATCCCTTTTACTATACCCATAGAATAAGCTTTCTGAATGCTGTCATAGGCCCAATAGCTTGACTTAACATCCGGAAAGTCTTTACCTGACTGCTCGCTTTTATCATTTAGAGCCCTAACAAGCATAGATACAATCTCTGCTCTGTTGATGTTATTGTTGGGCTTAAAAGTGCCATCCGGGTACCCGCCGACAATCCCCGCTTTATGTAGAGAATTTACGGCTTCAGAAGCCCAATCTGGAATCTGGTCAGAAAATGGTGCTTCTTCAGTCTCAGAATCAAGATTAAGCGCCTGGAACAACAGTACTGCAAACTCGACACGGGTTATTTTCTGATCAGGCCGCACGGTTTGTACCTCTACTCTCTCACCCAGGTCAGCATCCCATACGGTTTCGGTATAACCTTTGAGTATTCCCATGGCAATTAGCTCACTCATCTGTTCATAAGCCCAGTGATCCTCGATATCAGTAAAGTCACCTGTCAGGTGCTCCGTTTTATTGGCCATAGCTGGGAGAGAGAAGAGTGTAACCATGACTGAAACGATAACTACGATTGCCAGAAACTTTTTCATCGATCATCCCCCTAAAGATTTTATACACGTTAATTCGCGAATTCCGGCCTTTTATCCTCCAATTTTGCCATGGTAATATTTGTTGGTCTTACGTTTGTTTGCCGGTTAATCTGGACATGATTACGGCCATTAGAAATTTGGGGAGCTGGAGCATTCTCGTGAATCGTGAGGGTTGGTTAATCAACCTGTGAAGCCATTCAAGACCTGTTTTCTGCATCCAAACAGGCGCCCTCTTTACTTCTCCCGAAAAAACATCAAAACTTCCGCCAACACCTATACTAACAGGAACTCCTGCCGCCATCGCCTTTTCACGTATCCATTTCTCCTGTCTGCCCATTCCGAGAGCAGCCAATAAAATATCGGGCTTTTTCTCCCTAATGTCATTCAATATCATCGTATCGTCGTCAAAATAGCCATGATGAATGCCGACAACCTGGACACCAGGAAACCGGGCAGATATTTTTTCTGATGCTTTTTGAGCAATTCCTGGCTTTCCGCCAAGGAAGTAAAATTTATATGGCTTTTTTTCTGTCTCTGTAAAAATTGCTGTAGTAAGGTCAATACCCGTCACCCTTTGCTTAAGGGGCTTACCAAGAATTTTTGCAGCAATAATTATACCAATACCGTCAGCGGTAACCATTTGAGCGGCCTCTAGGCATTGTGCAAAGCTATTATCATTCCGGGCAAGCCAAATTATTTCCGGATTGGCAGTAACTATCAAAGAGGGTGAACCTGCAGCAACCAGCTCTCCAACTTTGTTAACCGCCTCTTTTAGACTTACGTTGTCCACCTCAACACCAAGAATACTGACTCTATCCATACTTAATCCCTCGCATCCGCGTTAATCCGTTTCACAAAAAAGGATAGGTGCAACCTATCCTTGTGTGACTTTATCTATCGTAGGCGTTGAAACAGGGCTGGTTGAAACAGGGCCATTTGGCACAGGGCTGGCTGCCCCGGAATTGTTGGTATCACCGGTTGCAGGGTTCTGATTAGTGCCTGAAGTGGCGCTTCCCGGTGTTCCTGAATTAGCCGGAGGCTTCGCCTGGCCCGAAGTATCCTGTTGTGGTTGGTTTTTTCCGCCAGGATACTGGTTTGACTGGCCGCTCTGATTGCCGTCAGAGCCTGCAGCAGAATCAGCAGGGGCATCAGGTGGCAGTCCTGGTTTGGACTGTGTGTCCTGATTGTTCCATTCTGATTTATTTTCATCTGTTGATTGATTATTTTCAGTATTGGTCTGTTCCTGCGGAGTATCTACAGAATCTTTACTGTCCTTACTTGCGTTATCTTCAGTAACAGGAACAATCTTTACTATTGAACCCTGGGACTTTGTCTTCCTATATTCGGGTTTTTCGGCGGGTACATTTATATCAGGACCGGTAATAGTAGCAACCTTTGTTCCCTGAAACAATTCACTTAATACTACTTTAGTTTTAGCTTCATCTACTTTCCAGTAGCTTGCCCCCTTATAATTAAAGAAACTTCCCGGAAGAGTAGCTGTTACGATATTATTCGCTTTAAGGTTAGATGCCGCCCTGGTCAGAAAAATTGCATCCTTTACACCAAGGTTGGTTTCAACGGCATCCATCAACTGCGGCACCAAACGGGGCAGTTTAATTATAGTACTGGCCTGAAGCATTTCTCCAGCCAAAGCTGCCAAAAACTTTTGTTGACGCTGAGTCCTGGTAATATCACCCAATGCATCATGCCTGAATCTCACATAAGCAAGTGCTTTGCTTCCATCCAGTCTTTGCATTCCTGGTCTCAGATTAATCCCTTCCGCCGGGTAATACATCCTTTTTTCGACCTCAAGGTCTACCCCGCCAAGGGTATCAACAATTTCCTTAAATCCATCAAAGTTAGTTTTGACATAGTAGGGTATTTCAATTCCAAGCAGGTCCTCTACTGTTTCACGGGCTAAATCGGCCCCGCCAAGAGCATTGGCACTGTTAATTTTATCTTTGCCATGTTTCGGTATGTCCACCAGTGAGTCTCGTGGAATAGAGACCATGGCAATTTTCTTAGTAGCCCTGTCAATACTCACTACAATAAGCGAATCAGACCTGGAATCCTTTTCCCCCGGTCGGGCATCTACACCCAAAAGAAGAAAATTGAGGTTGTTTACCGGAAATTCTTCTGGCGCCTTTTCACTCTTTTTTTGGACTGTCTGCGCAACATCAGGTTTGCCCCAAAGGGCTGCAGCTTTACCAACAAAAAAGGAGGCAGTAAAAGCAACTACAACCGCAACAATATGAAACCACGTAGTTCTTTTGCGCAATTGTGAGAGCACCGCCATCACCTCTATTTCTAATATACATACTTAATGTATTGGTTATTAATACCAAACACTTAATATAATGGTAATTTACTGAGTTATTTACTAAATGAAAAAGAAAGAAAGTGTGAACACCTTACTCAAATATTTTACCGTAATTTACTAACACATTCAACCACAAGATTATGGAAAACTATTTCCCTGTATTCAATGTAAAATCAAATTCCCATGGCTTATTTAATGGTGATTCAGGCAAAGTCTTTACTATTAGGGTAAGACTGTTCTGGGAGACTTCTACCGGCAGAGTTACCTTTCCACGACGTGAGTAAAATAGTTTACCGTTTATCTCTATAAACCCCTCAAAAGGCTTCTTAGTAAAACGGTCACGGATTTGTACCGTAATGTAATCTCTAACACCGGAAAGAATTGTTTTAGGTACAAGGCCCACTATTACTTTCCGTGAGGTTTGTTCCGGTTCCGCGGAACCGGCTCCGGAAAGAGTGACTCCCAGTGAAAACTCCGTGTTGGTTAAATCGAAGCTGCTTAACCCAGCAGAACTATATACTATACATTCCCAAACACCGGCATCGGGCGACTTGCTGGAAACTGTAACAGTATCACTTCCCGGACCATAATTAACCCCGGCAAAACCTTGTGAATCACCGGCCAATTTTCCTGAGGGTTCAAATAGGAAAATCTTTGCTCGTCCCCGCTCTCCCGTGACTGTTAACTTGGCGGTTAGAGATTCAACTCCGGGCGGAACCTTGAAAAAGTATCTCTTATATTGGGCAGACTCGGCTTCGTCTTTAATAATCACATTATAGTTGTTACTTTCAGTCAAAAGATACGGGTTGACCACGGTGGTTAAAACCTCAAGGTCTTTACCGTATGTATCGGGGTCGTCTCCTGTAATAAACCAGGAAAATAAGCCCTTCTTTTCTGGAACAGAGACATCAATTTCGACAGCTCTGGTCAATTGGGAAGGAATGAATACCTGGTTCTGGGAAGGTTTAGAAAAACGGTTTTCTGATATAACTAATCTTTTCAGGGCATTCGAAGCATTTCGAAGATAAAGCGTTACCCTCCCGGGTAACCCCTCCCGGAACACAAACCCAACCCCTTCACCAGTTCCCGGATTGTCTGTTCGAGATTTAATATGGCTGCTTTCCTGCAGAGAAAGCAGTTCAGCCCACGAAATGGGTAGATTTAATGCTCCATACCCCTGCTCCGCTGTTGAATATCCCGTAATAGGCCTGGCCCCAAGTTCTATGGCCCGTTTTAAGGTTACCGGAGAAACCTTTAAGTTATTTCTATTAACAACTTCCAAGAGTAATGCAACAGCTCCGGCAACGTGTGGAGCGGCAATACTGGTGCCTTCACTTAAAAAATACTGTTTTCCGCCACGTAATGGTACAGTTGAGACCGCGCTGCCAGGGGCAACAATGGATGGAGCTACAGAACCATCTTTTCCCGGGCCGATAGAGCTGAAGAACCAAAGGTTTTCAGACGGTACAGTCCAGCCGTAGTCCGTTTTCCACATTTCCGGAGTATTAAAAGCACCAACTGTTAAAGCTGCTAAAGCACCACCTGGTGTATTTAAAGTGTTTAAACCCGGACCATCGTTTCCTGCCGCCACAACAAAAATCACACCATATTTTTCTGTCAATTTGTTCAGCAATTTTGACGGGATACCTGCGTCGTCGTCATTGTCATCACTTAAGGAAATTCCCAGACTTAAATTGATGATTTTGGCACCATTGGATGCTGCATATGAAATTGCTTCTGTTATTGTACTAAGGGAGCCATATCCTTCAGCATCGAGAACCTTCAGGGACATAAGCTGAGCTCCAGGAGCCACTCCTTTAATACTGCCGTTAGCAGCAACAATTCCTGCCACATGGGTCCCGTGATCGTTTCCATCAAAACCAATGTTAATCTTTGAGCCATCCGATTCTACCTGGGCAAGAACAAAGTTAAGTCTATCGCTTCCCTCAGGTCCTGTAAAACTGTTATATTCAAAAGTTTTCGAATATTGGTGAAGAGGTTTTTCATTGGAAAAATCCTTGTCATCATCGGTATCTATATAGACAGTATCGTAGACTCCGCTCTGTTTACTATCTGTAACTATTACTGCAAAAACATCATGCTCACTTCCATTGAAGTTCAGGTCATATCCGTTCTTTCCGTCTATATCAGTAAAATCCACCTCTCTCAAATAACCATACTTCATACTGCCGCTGACAGAAGTTATTCCAGCTGCATTATAATGGGTATCTGCTAAGTTGACAAAGTTATTTTGAGGATGGGCGCTGTAACTTGTATGAATATCTCCTTCCCCGGTAAAATCCCGCCAGTCAACTATTTTGTGCTTGTTGGCAGAAGTTTTTTGAAGATCGGGGTGCCCAGGGTCAATACCTGTATCTATCACCGCAACTATCTGATTCTTGCCGTCAGAACGAGTAACCTTCACAAATTCAGGGGCATTAATAGCCTGTTTGGTGGCATTAAGACTGCTTGCAGCGTTGCTTTCTGTGTTTATCAGAGCATCTTCATCTTCACTGGTTGATAATATTTCAATTTTTACCTTATCATCCCGGGTAATCTCCTCAATCAGAGAATTGAATCTTAAGTTTTCAAGCAGACTGGAATTAATACGTGCAAAAAGGAAGTCCAATTCGCTATTTACATGTGTAACGCTTCCCCCGTGCGCTCTGATAATTGCTGCCACTTCCATGGCCATACCTTCACGCGTAACCAAGATAACAGGGATAACTTCGTTACCTGTCATTTTTTTGTCATTGTAGCTTTTGGTTAAAGATTTTATAGAGCTTTGAGCGTTTATATAGTTTTGAGGTTTTATATAGTTTTGAGCTTTTACCTCAACGGAAGCTTCCGAAATTACCCCTTCTAAGCCAGCATCCTCTGCTGCCTCGATGTAGACCACATAACCATTATCATCCAATATTATATATATGCCTTGTCCCGGCTTAATATCGCTTAAAATACCATAGCCTTTAGAAAGCTTGACCCGTATACCTGACTTATAGCTGAATGACTCAATCTGACCACTGATATCTATGGTAATAAGGTTGGATGTTTTATTAATACTCTGTACAATACCGTAGAATGAATATTCTGACCCTAATCTTTCCAAAACCCTTTCAATCAGTACAGCAGTTTCTCCCCTGGTAGCATTTTTCTCCGGATAAAAACTACCGTCAGGAAACCCTTTTATAAGTTTATAATTATGGGCACTTATCACAGCATCTGCTGCCCAAACAGGGATTTCCTGCCAATCCTTAAAAACCTCGGGAATACTGTCGGAATCCCCAACCCGTGAAAGGTTTAGCGCTCTAACCAGGACACTGGTTATCTCGGCTCTGGTTATTAGAGCCGAGGGTTTGAAGGTATCATCCGGGTAACCGGAAATGATCCCATTTTCTTTTGCCACAATAATAAAACCTGAAGCCCAATGAGTGCTTGGTAAATCTTTAAATCCGGCTGATGCGCCTTTAAGTACTTCCGCCTGATCTACAAGACCCAGGGCCCGAACCATCATAACGGCGAACTCTGCCCTGGTAACCCCACCGCCCGGGTTAAATTTTCCGTTATAGCCTTTTACAATTTGCAAAGCAGCAAGCCTGGTGATAGAATCTTCCGCCCAATACCCGGAGAGATCACTGAACTTGGCAGCGTACCCGGGAATTATATGTAAAGTGATTATTGTAAGCGCTAACATGACAGAGGTTATAGTCCTAATACCCTTTGTTCTGAACACTAAGGTTTCCCTCCCAGACTAAGTAAATTTACATTCATTTCAAATTTATATGTAAATTTACCTCAACAAACTTAATTCTACAAAATAGTACTTTTTAATCTTCTACAATGCAAGACCTTTCTCCTGCGTATTTGATAACTTGCGAAAAAAGGATAATGAAGTAAAATAGCCCCCTGTTGTGGGGGGCTGAATTATTACTATTTGCTTTCCAGGCCATTGAAAATTATATCCATAATTGGCTCTAAGAGGGATTTGTATGAAGCCTTTTCCTTGGAAAAAACAATTGGAGGAAAAATTGAACCGAGCGCACCCATAAAAGCCAAAGCCGCTGCACGAGAGTCAACACTGCGGAATTCACCACCAGTAATGCCTTCATCAATAATCTGCTTTATCAGCTCAATTTTTCTTGCCCTGCTTTCATACGTCCACTTTCTGAAGTCTTCGTTGAAATACGTATGCTCGGTTAAGGTGATTCTCGCCAGATCCCGGTACTTAACAATGAATCTTAGATGAAGCCGGGCCATTTTCGTAAGCTTTTCTCTAGCTGTCAAACCGGGCTTAAGCTCAATTTTAACGTTATTAATATAAAAATCCATTCCGGCTTTGAACATTTCCTGAAAAAGCTCTGTTTTACTGGAGAAATATTCATATACAGTTCCTTTTCCGACATCCGCAACCTGAGCAATTTCGTCAACTTTGGCCTCGTGAAACCCCTTTTGTGAAAATACTTTCACAGCTGCTTTAAGTATCTTTTGTCTTTTGTCTTCCTCGCCTAATTGACTCATTGCTTCACCTTCCTCCGGGCAGCTAAAGTATTACCTAACAGTGTAACCTGTCTCGTTAAGCCCTATACTAAAATAATTCGTACTTAAACTTGGCCTTACAAAGATTATAATCAAAAATAGTATTTGCAAGATTAGTCTTAGCCTCTTCGAGATCGAGAGCTGCTTTCCTGACATCAAGACTTGTTGCCAGGCCAGCTTCATACTTAAGTTTATAAATGCGGGCGTTTTCCTGTGCCTTTTCAACCTCTTTATTGTTCCAATCAACCTTCTTCTCAAGGGAAGATAGGGTCAGGTAAGCCTGCCTGACTGCTGATACAGTCGCCAGTTCCTGTTTCTTTACTTTGGTTTCGGCAATACTGTTATCTATTTCGGCTGTATCAAAGATAGTAACTCCGCCAATATAAAACTTTTTAGCGACATCATACTTAATCTTCGCAAGTTCCTGTCCGGTCTTGACCTCAAGGATTTGGATATCATCTTCCAAGGCCTTTTTTATGGTTTCATCCACTTTGATGGTGTTAACTGTCTTCTCAACAGTAAACTTCGTTGTCAGTTTAAGCGGGGTATCCAGGTCAAGGCCAATTATTCTGTTCAGTTCCATAACAGCTACTCGATAGTTGTTCTCCTCACTTACTACCTGAGCCTGTGAGGCTGCAACCGCTGCTTCTATTGTATTAACATCGAGTTTGGCCTTTGTGCCCAATTTATAGGCAGACTGAGCAACCTTAAGCTGGTCCTGTATGTAATTAAGTCCCTCACGCTTGATGGAAAGGTTACGTTCTGCCTTGAGAACATTATAATAAAGGTTCTCAACGTCAAGCATGATTTTTTTCCGGGTTACTTCACTTTGTTTTTTGGTCATGATTACAGCATTATCATAAGCCTTTGGGTTTACCCACTTGGCCAGTGCCAATTGGTAGGAATTCACTTTATCTGCTTTTATATCATCAGCAGTGTCTTCAACATTTTCGAATTCGGCCTCAGCTCTTTTAACACTAAGCTCTGCAATCTTAATATCAGGATTGTTCTTCACTGCCAGGTCAACAGCTTCCTTAAGGCTTAATTCCTCTGTTTTAACACCGCTGTTTCCTACAGCAAAATTAGCACCAAGAATACCGACTAGAAACAAGGTAACCACAATAACGAGAAACGTTTTTTTCTTAAATAACTTCGTGTTCATATCTCTCCCCCCTGTTTTTCTTATGAACCGGTACTACTCGTTTTTACAGAAACCTTTGCCTTATCAGAAAGCGACTGCTGACCCTGGATTACAACTTTTTCTCCAACATTGAGGCCTTTTGTCACTTCAATCTTATCGTCTGACTCAATACCAGTCTCAACTGAACGTTCCAATGCAATACTATTCTCAACTACATAGACGACCTTGGATGCTCCACGGGTAACAAGAGCCTGCTTTGGTACTACCACTACATTCTTCTTTTCAGCCGTAACGAGTTTTATTTCCGCAAACATACCCGGCTTTAATTTGTGCCCCGGATTTTGAATCTCAACCTTAACAGGGTAGCCTTTAGTCTGCGGGTTAGCCACAGGACTTATTATCTTGACTATGCCTTCGAAAGTTCCACCTGCCGCATCAACATTTACAGCTACCTTTTGCCCTTGTTTTACAAGAGCAACGTCTCCTTCGGCAATAGTTCCTTCCACAAAGACGGTATCAATATTGACAACAGTCATAACAGGCTGGGTACCGGCCATTTCACCCGGATCTATGTTTCTTACAGCAACTTCACCATCAATAGGAGAAGTTATGGTCCCATTGGTAATCTGATTTCTTATGGAGTCTATCTGGGTCTGAGCATTAGCTACCGCTGGAGCCTTTAGTGCATCCTTGGCCAGGTTAAAGGCAAGCTCAGCCTGCTCCAACTGCTGATATGAAATTGCTCCATCCTTATATAGTGATTTCATCCGGTCATAATTGGTTTTTGCGTTGTTGTAATTCAGTTTAGCCTGATTGTGAGTAAGTTTTGCATTTTGCAGCCCGTTAAGAGCGGAACTTAAACTAATCTCCAAATCAGTTGTGTCAAGCTTTACTAAGAGACCCCCCTTATTGACACGTGCCCCTACATCCACCGGAACCCGTGCAACCTTACCAGGTATCTTTGGGATAATTGCGACTTCCTGCTGAGGTGTCACTTTTCCCGATATAGTAGTGCCGGTTGATAAGCTGTCTGTTTTTACTTCAACAATCGTTACAGGAACATTTTTATCTTCCGTCACAGAGGTGTCTACTTCTTTTTTGCCACAGCCCCCTAAAAAGGCAAGGGCTGTTATCAGGCAGACAGTGCTGAACAACTTAGTCCTTCTATTAAATTTCATGTCGTTCCCCCCAACTTAAATCGACCGACGGGTCAGTCTATGATAAGTATAATCTTGATATTATCCTTTTGTCAATAGAGGTTTAATTGGTTCAGCTATTGCTTAGCCGGTGAAGGGGTTTGGGCGCTTACAATTTTAATCCAGCCACGTCTGGTCCAAAGGGCAGCCAGACCTACCAGAACACCAAACCAGAGGGTGCAAAACCGGATAAGGATTGTTGACACAGCAGCAATATCACTGGGTACACCAACTATTTTGACCAATAGACCCATAATACTGCCTTCTGCTGCACCGAGCCCTCCGGGAAGCATAGAAACAGCGCCAACTATTGAGGAAAAAGCCAGGACAAAGGTAGCAGACAGGATTGAAATTTTGTAACCCAGACCAATGAATACAAGATAAAAAGCTATACACTCAAAGGACCATGAAACAATACCTAAGAATATTGTAATAAGCAGAGCTTTAGGCCTCATTAACTGGCCCGCTGACTCCATTAGATTTTCTAACACTCCGGTAAACTTGTTAACCACCGGCAGCCGGGAGCACAGTCTGACAAAGGGTCCGTGCAATCTGGGGTTACTAACAGCTATTAATACAAGTATCATAACAACCGCAGTGGCACCAAGTGCCTCTCTGCCATAGGTAAAGGTAAGAAGCCCCGTCAATGAAAGAATAAGCAGCGCAAATCCATCAGAAAGACGTACCGCGAAAATTATCGGAGCTGACCTGCTTATGGAAACTCCTCTAAGCTCCTTCAGGAGCAGCGACTTCAGTATTTCTCCGACCTTCCCGGGTGTAACGGACATGGCTAGCCCGCTTAAGAATATAGCAAAACTGTCCTTTATGGGAACTTCAATGTCAAGTTGTTTTAGAAAAAACTGCCATTTAACAAAACGAAGCAGATAATTGATGAAAGTAAGTATCAAAATAAAAGGCAGGTAAACTATCTTAAAATTTCTCAAGGCCTGTACTGTATCTTCAAAATCGGCAAGAAAACTTACCAAAACAATGGTAACTACGCCCAAGATGACTGTCCATATCAACGTTCTATTTAGGCCGCTCAAACAAATACCCCCTGAAAGTAATTCTGGTTATTTATTCAGCTAATTTAATATTAGAAGCGAAACTATTCACTGTATTTCTCGAATAATTGACCCCATCTGTAATTTTTGCGAACGTAATCCATCTTTTGTTTCCCCTTAAATGGCCACCAAATGTAGTCATGATAAAAAAAGGAGCCAAAAATAAAGAGGTTTACAAGCGGAGTTCTGAAGAAGAGGTTTTGCAGTGACTTTAAAGGCCCAAACCAGAGTGCATCCCCAACTGTTGAAGCCATATTGTCACCAACTTTGAAGTTAAAATTAATTTTTTCAATATCTTCCCCGACTACCTCAATCTGTCGAGGATCACCTACTCCCAAACCCCTCTCATGGGCAATTCGGATGTACGGCAGGGACATAGGATCAAAGCCCATCATTTTCGATGCGACAGCATCAATAGCAACCTGGTCGCTGCTTGCCATTATGTAATCTTTTTCAATGGGTTCCATAGTTCTTGGCCCCGGTCCATTTCCACAGACGGTACCATCCATGACAGCAAACATTCCGGGGTGGATCTCTTTTTGTATGGTTAATAGATCGACCAGGGTCTCATGGATCACGCTGTGAGTGTAGTGCCTCTTGGTATTGAGCAGACCACCAAAGGCATTTTTCATTGCCCCTGTGGTAGTAGTATAGATGTGACATTTCATTGTCGGGAGGTGAACCACGTTTTTACCAAAAAAGTAATCAGGGACAAGTATCCCCTCCGGAAAAATCTTGTCTAATACCAATATCTCACCTTTTGGCTCATACTTGACCCATTTCATATCCTCATCCTGAAAATTGTACATAACAGGGATATTATACTTCTTAAAAATCGGAACATATTTATTAAGCTTTTCCCCTTTAAAGGCATTTGTTACCACAGTCTTGTTCTGAACACAGGTGATATCGGCAAAGCCCAATTCTTTAAGAGACAATATAGTTCCTTCAAGCTGCCACGGAGTTGTGTTTGCACTTAAATATGGGAAGTGCCAGGATATATTATCTTTGAGAATAGTTGTTGTATTGGGGTCAAGGTGTTTATTAATTTCCGCCTTTTTCAAAAGATCGGCATAATCCTTGATAACTGTTTCAGGATTGGTTTTCATTATATAAACAGTACTCATAAATGTCACCTCATATATTTTCTGACAGCTTCCTGCCAATTGAATGAAATAAAGTTCACCCTTGCATAATAGTATATCCCCTGCAGTGTCCGCAAAAGCAGCAAAAGGTTCAGGGGAATTGCAAGGGGTCTTTCCCATGTCTTTGAGCTGAGAAGAGTGTTGATCTTGTATTGCAGACGCCAGTTGAAAAAATCGTAGCTGCCGGGATAATAAAAGGGTTCCAGCAGGATAACCACCAAATCACTTATTATTGGCCTATATACTTCTACCGTTTCCCTATCCAGGCCTGAAATCAATAAATCTTCAATCAGTTCATCCTCATGAAGATAATCACCCAATAGCAATCTTTGCACTGCCTCTGCTTCTTCACTGCTAAAGTGAATAACGGAACCGAAGTCAAGCACTGCCAGTTTGGGTGGAGCCTGACCGCTGCTTTCGGGGGCTCCCTCCATTAGAATGAAATTACCTGGGTGAGGATCGGCATGAATCATTTTAAGCTGTTTTAGTGATTTTATAACAAAATGCAGATAAGCGTCAATAAACCATGCCCCAAGACCTACTTTACCATCAGTCAGACTGTGACCGTTAACCCAACCGGTAACTATTGCTTTTTTATTAGACGCCACCAGCTCCGGTACGAAAACAGTTTCTTCTTTTCCAAACAGCCTGCTGAAACTGTCCTGAATTCGGGCTTCTTTCTCGTAGTTACACTCATCTAAAAGGGTCACCTGCAGGTTTTCAAGAAGCGGGATAAGGGCATTATTCTTAAGTGGTGTAAACTTAACCGGCCAGAGAAGAGTTTTTAGAAGCTTAAAGTCAGCAGTGATTCGCTTCTCAACTCCTGGATACCTGACCTTAACGGCAAACTCTCCGGTATCTGTCTCTACCCTGTATACCTGGCCTATTGAAGCCTGGGCATAAACTTCAGCATTATGAGAGCCTATACCAAGACTGTTAAGTATCTCTCCCACCTGAATATCTTCCTGTTTACCACCGGTGCACAGCTTGTCGAAATACTCCTGGTACTGCTGACCCGGATATAGAGTGAAATGCTGTCCTAATTTTTGCGGCAGGCCGTGCATTTCACCCATAAGTCCGGCAGCCATCTGAAAATCGTTTTTTATCAGCCCTTTTAGAAGTGAAAAGAGCTTAAGAACTCTGGGCATATTTTTATCAGTTCCCCCTGACAGGATTACTATATCACTCAAACATATACAATATAACCAGACACGTACTAACCCATAACAGGATATTGACCACCATCGGCAGATCCTTTAAAAGGGCCGATTCGGGGCTGCCTCCAATATCCTTACTATGAGCCAGGTACTGGTACCTGAATATACCATAAATAACAAAAGGTATTGTTGCCATCAGGTAGACCGGATGTCCGGAAGTAAACGTATATAAAGAGTATGCCATGACAGTCGAGGATGTTGCTACAGAAATCATCTGATCAAGCATTGCCGGACTGTATTCGTCCAATATCCTGCGGTGTGATATGGCGTTAGTATCCAAAAGAACCAGTTCGTGGCGGCGCTTCGTGAGGGCCAGAAAAAGAGCTAAGAGAAAAGTACATACCAGAAGCCAGGGAGATAAGCTAACATCAATTACCACAACTCCTGCCAGCGCCCGGAACACAAAACCGATAGCAATAACAATAACATCTATTATAACTACATTTTTGAGCTTAAAAGTATAGCTTAGGGTAGTCAAAAAATAAGTCAGGGCAATAAGCCCAAACTCCATATCCACAACAAAGGCCCCTGCCAGCGAAAGTAAGGTTGCAGCTGCAGCGCCGGTAACGGCGGCAGAAACAGTAAGCTGGCCCGAAGCAATAGGACGCTTTTTCTTTTCGGGGTGGGCCCTGTCTTTTTTCACATCTGCTAAATCATTAATCAAATAAACAGCGCCTGACAAAAGGCAGAAAACAAAAAAAGCATAGACAGCAAGCATCAAGTTGCCGGTTATAAAGGCCTGCTGCGAAAAAATAAGGCCGGCAAAAACAACAAGATTTTTGGTCCACTGTTTGGGTCTCATTGTTTTCAACAATAAAGAGAGAACCGATCGTTTCGCAACAACCGGTGATATAGGCATCTCAGCATTTTCAATTCGTGTCTGCAGCTTCATCAAAAAACACCTCCAAGGGAAAAAACACAGATAGAGTTCCATCAAATAAGAATAACAGTGTATTAAAGATTTGTAAATGACAAAAATCTGTTAAAGACAAACTGTTAATACGCGCCTTTCCCCGTCAATACAACTGGGATAGTCTGAAGTAGAATCTTGAAATCCAGCCACAGGTTCCAGTTTTCTATATAGTAAACATCCAGCTCCATCCACTTGTCAAAGGAAAGCTCACTCCGGCCGCTTACCTGCCAAAGACCGGTTATGCCGGGAATCACTTCCAGCCTCCGCCATTCCAGATTGCCATATTTGTCTACTTCTCCTGGCACAGGCGGCCTGGGCCCAACAAGACTCATGTCTCCTTTGAGAACATTTAAAAGCTGTGGTAATTCATCAATACTGTATTTTCTTATAAATCTACCGACTTTGGTAATCCGGGGGTCATTTTTTATTTTAAACACAGGTCCATCAACTTCGTTAGCCGCAGCCAACTCAGCTTTTAAGGCTTCCGCCTGCGGTATCATTGAACGAAACTTGAAAAAATCGAAGAGTTCACCGTTTTTCCCTACCCTCTTTTGCTTAAATATAACCGGTCCCGGTGAATCGATTTTTATAGCTATTGCAGTAATTAAAAATACAGGTGATATAAGAATAAGTCCGAATAAGGTGACTGTTATATCAAATAACCTTTTTACCAGCAAAGGAGCACCCTGCATTGGGGTTTTGACAATTCTCATATAGGGCACAGGTCCAAGCTGGCCGACTTCAACAGCAGAGGTCATAAGGTTAAACATTTCAGGAACAATTCTAATCTGGACGTTATGTCTTCTGATTTTTGTAATAATCCGGTTAATCAGCTCACGTTCTGAGGGAATGGTGATAACGACTTCCTTTACCAGCATATCCAGGACCGAAGCTTCTATTTCCTCAGTGGAACCAATTACCCTGACGCCTTCTACCAGGGTTCCTATTTTTTGGGGATTATCGTCAAGAAAACCAACGACCCTAAAACCCAGACCAGGTCTGTTCTTCATTTCGGCAGCAATCATCCTGCCGACTTCACCCGCGCCTACAATTAGCAGGTTTTTTTGCAGGTAACCCTGTTTAAAAAGACTTACGATAACAAAATACTTCAGGACCCGCCATAACCAAAGACAGATAACAGTAGTAATAATAAAACTAATAAATACAAAACGGGAGAAAACCTGAAGCTTAAAAAGATATGAGAGAAAGGCAACTCCTATAACTGAATAAACAACTGCCTTGATTATTTTCCAAGTTTCGTCAGTCAGGCTCGAACGATTATTAAGACCGTAAAGGCCGTACCTGTGCAGGAAGAAGATGATAGTTGCAACTACAATCAGGTAGAAACGGGAATAGTCAGAAAAATATGTCAGTCCAGTCCAGAAACGGTAGTCAACTATATCTATAAGGTGGAGACTTATTTTGAATTCGTTGCTAATTCTGTAGAGATATAGACTAAAATAGATAACTGTAACAAACAGAATATCCAGGCCAACAAAAGCTGACCTGAGCAAAATGTTAAGCAGTGTTTTCCTCAGCAACATACTCCCCCCAAACCTGCACTCTGAAAAACTTGTGCCTTTTTGAACTAAAATTTACCGATTGAATCCAGGAAAGACTTGAACGCCTCCTGAAAACTAACTTTATCATATTTCTCCGCGTGCTGCCTGATTACCTGCCTGTCGAAACTGGTATTTTCAAAGCGTTTTATACTACTTTTTAGTGAATCCACTGTCTGCTCAGCAAAGAATAATCCTGTCTTGCCGTCAACCACCGTTTCTAAGGCCCCTCCCTTGCCGAAAGCAATAACCGGCCGGCCTGAGGCCTGAGCTTCTAACGGGGTGATGCCAAAATCTTCTTCGCCTGGGAAAAGAAAAGCCCTGCATTGTGAATAATGAGTTTTTATTTCTTCTTCGGAAAGGCGGCCCATCATCTTCACAGTGGGACCAGCCATAGCTTTCAGCCTGTCAAACTCAGGCCCCGTTCCGATTACTCGAAGGGGCAGGCCAAGCTCATTACAGGCCTGAATAGCCATGTCAACCCGCTTATAAGGAACCAGCCTTGAAATAACCAGGAAATAATCCTCATCTATGTCTCCAGGTGTAAAAAATGAAGCCTCAACCGGTGGGTTTATAACCACCGAATCACGATGATAATGTTTCTTTATCCTTCGGGCGACAGTTTCAGAGTTGGCAATAAAATAATCAACGCGGTCCGCAGTCAGCCTGTCCCACATGCGAATGTAGTTCATGAGCCAGGGTATCACTTTCCGCTTTAGCCATCCAACATCCGGTCCATTAAGGTACTCATGATAAAAGTCCCATGCATACCTCATTGGTGTATGACAGTAGCAGACATGTACCGTTTCAGCTCTTGTAAGAATTCCCTTGGCCATAGATGAACTGCTGCTGATAACCAGGTCAAACTCGCTTAGATCGAACTGCTCAACTGCTGTAGGCATGAGAGGCAGGTACTTTTGATAACTCTTTTTGGCACCCGGCAGTCTCTGGATAAAAGAGGTTCGCACATCCATATCATGAAAAACCCTATCCACAGTATCAGGATTGTAAACAGTGGCATAAATTGGGGCTTCGGGAAAAAGTTCTTTAATGGCAAGTACTACCCGTTCTGCTCCACCCATCTGGGTAAGCCAGTCAACAACTATTGCAGTTTTCATACTAAGTCTCCCCCCGGTAAATATTTGTTCCGTGATAACGGCATGTCGATGTCGCAGATACGGTCAGGGCAAGCAGTAACCATACCTGGATATGAACAAGAATTCCAAAAACATAACCCTGAACTGCTACAGCAATTAGAGAAGCAACCAGGCCCAGAACAAGTTTTTTGCCGTTTTCGGATAGGACAAACCATTGTTGATACAACAAACCAAACAGATTAATTATTATCAGGAAGAAAGCCAATGCTCCTGCCAAGCCCGTTTCAGCCAAAATCTCCATATACTGGTTGTGCGGCTTTGGGGTATAGGGAAGCTCAGGAGTACCTTCGGGACGGTATTTATTATACTGCTTTTCAAAGTTACCCGTCCCCACACCAAACGCCGGGGAACTTTTAAACATATCCCAGAGGGCAGCCCTAAACCAGCTTCGTTCCACCTTGGAAAAAACACTTTCCTGGTACCTGGCAGCTTTGATGTCAGCGCGCTTGGAAGCATCTCCGGCATTAGACGCATTTGGTGTCTCCAGCTTTAACCGGCCCGTCTGCTCATCTGGCTTTACCGAAAGCTTTTGAGACTGTCCAGTTATTTTTACGATTATTGAGTCAAAACCCTTGAGATACCCTGGATGTATCGTTCTGTCAACGAAAAACACTGCAGAAGATACAAGCACAAAAACCATAAAAAGCGAAATACCCTGTCGGAAATCATATAGGGGCACCCATACCAGTAGGACTATAAGGGCCATGACCAAACCAATCCAGGCCCCGGCAGAAAAAGTAGCAATCATCGTAAAAAGCAATATCACTGCTGATAAGAAACCCGAAAAGGAACTGAACAATTTTATCCTGTATAGCACAATGGCAGCCGCCAACGGAAGAAGGGTTATCATTAAGCTACCCATGACCTGCGCCTCACCGGCAGGAGCAAGAAGCCGGGGCACGGTCCACGGTTGAGCCTGGCCTAAAGGCGACCCGAGCATAAACATTACCAGTTTTCCGATACCATAAAGGGCTGCGAGGTTTAAGCTGATTAAGAAGACCCTTATAGAACCCACCAGCTTTTCGCTGTTATTAAGAAAATTAACTACAGCCCAGTAGTAAGCAACAGCAAAAACAAGATAGGAGAATTCTTTAAAATTATTAATCCAAAAGGCTTCTGGTCCCTGAGAAAGCAGAGTCCATATAAAAGAAAGAATATTTGCCCCCAAGAAAATTAACATAGGTATGATAAGTGGTGTATTTTTTATATTATTCCACTTTATTAGACCAGGCCTGTTGACGATAAGGATGACGATAAAAAGACCTGAAAGGGCAGCATATATATACCCACCCGGTATACCAAAAACTTTATGCCACGGAGATAGGGCAAACCAGGGCAGAACCAATATCAGCAGCTGTAAGAAATAGTACATTTGCATTACTCCCCTAGATATTCTTTATAATGTTCCACGTCTCGCGAGCGGTTTTCTCCCAGGTAAATATCCGGGAACGTTGGAGCCCTTTTTCCTTCAGGCGTTCTCTTAATAGTTTATTTGTTAAAACCTGTTTTATCCGTTCAGCAAAGTCCCCGGGTCTATCGGGGCTGCAGTATAATGCCGCATCACCGCACCGTTCCCTAAGAGCCGGAATGTCTGAAACAATTACCGGACAACCGCAGGCCATAGCCTCAACAGGAGGCAGCCCTGAGGACTCGTAGTACGATGGAAAGACGAGGCATGCAGCTGTTTTGTATAAATGCAGGAGTTCCTGTGGATCATTGATTTGACCTCTAAAATGAATTCTGTCTAAAAGGTGATCAGGTATATCCATCCCCGCTTCGGCAAAGGTCTTCCCGGTGGCTCCAACCACGACAAGATGCAGGTTTTCATCCTCCAGCAGTGAGAGGGCCTTTATAACGGCACCAAGGTTTTTACCCCTGCTTAAGGAGCCCACAAAGAGAAGGAAGGGAGAGGGTAGTTTGGTACTATATAAACAAGTATTTCGATCTTCCTCTTTATAACTACCGGTAATCCCGCCATTTTGAACTACGTGCAATCTTTTAGCTGCAAAGGGGTATCTTTTGAGAATAAGTTCTTTTTCAGCCTGTGATACAGTAATTGCCGCATCCGCCTTTTTTAGTACAAGGGGGACAATAATATTATAAAAAGCCTTGAAGGGCAGACTGTAGGACTCGGGAAAGTACAGATAAGCCAGACTGTGTACCGTGGTAACGGTTTTCTGACTTGAAGTTAGAGATATAACAGGTGCCGTATTACCAGGGCAAAAAAGCAAACCGTCACCCGAATAAAAGGGCAGTTCAGCCTGTTCCCAGGCGTGGCCTGTAAGCCTCCCAACCTGACGAAGGGATATGTGCTTTAATCCCAGGTCGTGAATTACTCCTTTGGAGGGAGCAAGCATGGTAAAAGTATATACATTTGGGTCGATCTCTCCCCGGTCAAGCAGCAGGTCAAAATTACGGACAATTTCCAGGGCGTACTGCTGAACCCCGGTAATGGACTGGGTGAGAAAACGGGCATTGATATAGATTTTATTCGGCATAGTCTACCCGCCCTTGTATGACTAGAGTCTCAATCTGAAATCCGAGTGTTCCTGTGACAGGTACTTATTATAAAACGGGTCGCCCTGGGCTAACAGATGACCCCACCTTTCCCAGAACTCCCGGGTATTCTCTTCTTCGGAAAGATTGGCTCTACTGGCTTTTTCCTTATGAATTATCTGCACTTCGGGAAGGTAAAGATTGTAGCAGCCCTTCTCCCAAAGGCGCAGACAGAAATCAACATCGTTTGAACCTACACTGAATCGTTCATCGAAGCCACTGACCTGTTCAAACTTATCCCGGGCAACCATCTGGCAGGCCCCGGACATGGCTATTACGTTTCTCTGGTAATGAAGGAGATTATGACAGCCTGCGAAATCCTCAGGCAGATGGGTAAAACAGTGCCTTACACCACCACCGTTATTAATCAGGAACATCCCTGCATGCTGGACCAATCCGTCGGGAAACAGCAACATGGGACCAACCACCCCGATTTCAGGCCTTATGGCCTGAGAAGCCATTCTCTCCAGCCAGTCACCGGTGACCACTTCGGTATCATCGTTAAAAAACAGAAAAACGTCTCCAGAGGCATGCCGAGTACCAATATTATTAAACCGGGCCCAGTTAAAGGGCTGATCAAGGTACATTACTTTGCAATCATAGTTTTCCAGTTTTCTCTTTCCATAGTCAGGACCCTGCCGGGAGTTATCAAGAACAATGATTTCATAGTTTTTATAAGTACTTGCTTTATTAATCGAATTGAGGCAGTCGATTATGAAGTCTTTCTTGAAACAGGTAGGAATTATTATTGATATAAGAGGTTCCTTAACCAAACTTCTGACCACAGTAGGAACAGAATATTTATTAACTGCAGCTATGGCATTTTCCTCTCTTCTTAGAAGAGCCCTAGAACGAACTTCATTTGCTTCGGGTGCTTCAAGCTGTGAATCCGTCGAGGGAAAAGAAAACAGCACACCGGGACAATGTGCGACTCTACCCTTTTCAGATATTTTTAAGTATAGTTCGTATAAAGCTGCATCGATATCCGTATCGATATCAGAACCTAACAATACTCTATCAGAGCCTAACAATTCTATAAGAACAGATTTTCTAACTAGGCAGGCCCTTTTTAGATAGTTGTTAACAAAAAAAAGGTCGGGAGACCAACCGGGCTTAAAAAACGGATTCATACGTTTAGTCCCGGAGTAGAAATCATGATCTGTAAAAATTAGATCTATCTGCTTATCAGCTTCAGAAGCCAGCAGCCTGACCATTTGATAGAGGGTATCCGGATATAAAAGGTCACCTTCTTTGAGAAATAGAAAAAATTCGCCGGCTGATTTCTCTACGGTTTCCTTAAAGCCTGTGCCGCATAGATTAGAAGAACTAATTTGCAGTATTTCACTGACGGGGTATACCTGAGAATTAAGGGACTCACGGGTAACATTTTTATCTGTCGACTCAAATAATATTGCAGAGACAGACGGTTTATCAGAAAAGCCGGGATTTTGATTTAGGCTTGCAAGCTGCTCGGGAGAGAGCTGCTGCTGTTCTATCCAGGCTGAATAATCGACATGCTGGAAATACTTTTTAAAACGCGAAAAAAGGTACTGGGGGTTAAAAATGAGGGACGGTTCACGCACCAGTTTTTTTATAAAGGCTTTTAATAAGATTGTTAGTGTTGAGGTTTGATTCATGGATATTCCCCTAAAAACTAAAAATATTTTTTCTAACAATAATTTTTCTTACTATTAAACGTTCTGTAGTGAAGCGTTGTGCAGGATCATGGTTCTAAATATACGGTGCGAAAATGGTCAATTGTTTTCTTCAGACCCTCAGTAAATTTAACCCGGGGATACCAATCTAAAATTCTTTTGGCCCTTGATATATCTAAAATATTAACGGGAACATCAAAGGACCGGGATTCACTGTAACGCACATCAATACTTTGACCAGTAATGGTTTCAATTTCGGTAAGTACATCATTTAGAGATAGACCTGTACCGCTTCCAATGTTGATTATTTTTTCGTTGTGTAAACATTTTGATGCCTTTATAGCCGCATCTACTACATCGCCTACATATATGTAATCCCGGACAACTGAACCATCTCCCCAGATTTCCACGGTTTCCCCTTTTAATGCTTTGTAAATAAAAACCGCTATAGCTCCCTGATACCACTTGGGATTTTGATTTTCACCGTATGGATTTGAGGTGCGAAGAATTGAGTAATCCAAACCATAAAGCTGAAAATACAAAGCAAGATACTTCTCAATCATTAGTTTATGTATACCGTAAGAACTCGTTGGGTTAGTTGGGTGTTCTTCAGTTATAGGGACATTGTGCGGAATACCATATACTGTACCGCCTGAAGAAAAAAATATAACTTTTCTAACACCAGCTTGAACCGCCATATCAAGAAGATTCAAAGTAGGAATTACATTGCTGGAGATATCACTAACTGGGTTATCATTTGAATTGCCTGGAACGGTAGTGCTTATTAAATGAAAAATCACATCTATGCCTTTTACGGCCTTTCTAAGGCAGGCAGGGTCTGTAAAATCTCCTTCAATCCACTCAATGTCACTGTCTAAATGGAGCAGATTTCGTCTAGGACATCCTTGTCTTTCAAATACCCGAACCTCTTGACCATCCTTCAACAGCCTATCACATATGTGGGAGCCGATAAAGCCACCCCCTCCAAGCAACAGAAATCTCATTTGTCCTTTCCCCTTTCAGACAAAATCCGCCGATATATTTCTTCCAATTCTTCCACATAAGTATCCATTGTTTTCGGTTCTTTTGCCTGTTTAGAAAGTTTGGCCAACAGGCCTTTATCATTGAGCAGTCGCTTAATTTGACGGCTTAATTCCTGCGCGTTTCCTTTTGGGAAAGCCAAGCCATTCTTGTCATGTTCTATAACTTCAGTCATGCCACCGACATCACTGACGATAACGGGAGTCTTATTAGCCTGTGCTGAATGTATCACAAGTGGAGTATTCTCATACCATATCGAGGGAACTACCAAAACATCCATTTGGGAAAAGACTAAATTGATCTCCTCATTGGGAAAGGTGCCGCAGAATTGTATACGCGGGTCATTACCGGCCATCTTTTTAATCTTGGCAAAAAACTCAGGAAAATCTCCTGCATTGCCATAAATCTTCAAATTCACCTGGGCATCTTTGCCTAACAGGTCAATAGCTTCCAATAATATATGCAATCCTTTATGTTCATTAATATTTCCTATATAGCCAATACGCAGCTCCTCACCGGACTGTCGGGGGATTAATTTATCCAACGGTGCAAATTTGACCCCAAAAGGCTGTAAAGTGACTTTGTCAGCATTAACCCCGTGTTTCACCAGCAAATCATTCATTATCTTTGTTGGAACCAGTACCCTGTCCACCAAGTTTAGTGCCTGACACAAACAATCTGTTCTGCGGGTAAGTGATGCAATAGATGAAAAATATTTATTTTTAGGCCACCAAGTCTTGCCAGTCCCCCATGCCAAAAAAGCTAGTAAACAATCAGGCATAAGCCGTACTATATTATCAATCTTTTTCGACTGCGTCTTGGTTACAATATGTCTTAAACAATTTATATTTCCTTTTTCCGGACCTATGCAGAGCGAATTATCCGGAAGAAGCAGTTGGATCGTAGGACAAATCATCCAAAAGTCTGTTGTCGTGAAGACCATTGGAATATTAAGATCCCTTCCGGCAAAAACAACATCGGCTGATAAGCGAAAAACATGGAAAAAGTGAATTAAATCTGGTTTATATTCCAATAAAAATTCACGAAATTTATTTCCAAACTGTGGATTTCGGTAGTCAGCCTCCATGAGGTTTGAGTTTTGTGCAGCTTCAGTCCTGTTAAATTTGTATCTTTTTACTGGAATTCCTTCGTAGACATATTCATCAATTACACTGGGCTCATCAGAAGGATGGCCTGTCCAAATTATTACATCATGACCTCTTTTTTGTAGTCCCTTGGCAGTTTCAAAGGTAAGAATCTCTGTACCCGCCACGAACTCTGGTAAAAACTCATGGACCGTTAATACTATTTTCAATGCATTTCTCCCCTAAGCGGATTTTTTAACGGAGTATTATGACCTGAGCTATACCCCATTTAGATATGGAACAATCATTTGATAAATACTATTTGGAACAGTCCCTTTAAGTTTATAACTTGCATAAACAGTACCAAAAACGCTTCCCTTAAGACTGGCGGCACCCTGGTCGATTACAGAATGAAGTGAAGTTGTTGATACATCTGTTGGATACCTTTCCAATACCAATTTCAAAATACTTCTTAACTTGTTTTCATGAATCTGCTTCATGCTAAAAACTGCTATATTTCTAAATTCGAGCTTATTCATTAAGGCAATTAACCCCTTGGCTAACTGCCGGCAGTAAGTATTCCTTAGTAAATTAAAGTATTTTGGATTTGATACCTCAGGCTCAACCGGTTTATTTGATTGATTAATCTCAAAATGCATTTTTTGGGCACAATCATCAATTTGCCTGGATATTTTATTCAAATCCTCTGCGTTTAGGAAAGATAGGTCCTTATCTACTTTTCCCAGAATCTGTGAACAAAATATCGTATCAATAAGTGCCCTTCTGAAGCGATAATCGGAACTACGGTTATGGGAATGATAAACTTTGGTGTCAGGAAGGAACTTTATTTTATAGCCCTGCATCATCATCTCCATTGCCCATGCCAGGTCTTCAGCAAAAGCTACATCAGGAAATGGTGTCTGTAATAGACAGTCGCGCCGATATATGGCAAAAACATTATCAAGTCTTACCTTTCTCAATGCATCGTGGTAAGACATTCGAAGGAATTCTTCGCGAGACTCAATGGCCTGAACAAGAAGAGCTTCGCCCAAATAGTCAGAATGAGAATCTACTTCCAATCTTGCGTATAAATCAGCATCCAAATGGGGTACCTGTTGGCCATATGCAGCTATGACATTCTCCTCATCAATAGAATTTACCAGCCGACTAAGCCATTGATCAGAGATTGGTATGGCATCCTGAACCAGCATAACTACTTTGGGGTATTTCGCCATTTTAACTCCATCGTTACGGGTTCTGCTGTGATGAAAGCTTTCTTGCTGGATACTCTTCACCCTAGCCCCTGATGCTTGTGCTGCTTCAAAAGTTCCATCAGTCGAACCTGAATCAATGACTATTACTTCTTTCTCAGCGGAAAATTTCTGAGCAGCCAGGGCTTTAAGGTTTTTCTTAAATATTTCTCCCCCATTGTAGGTGGGAATAATTATGCTTACACCATCACTCAAAATTTTTCTCTCCCTGAAGTATGGTAGTTAGCTCTCTGATATCCTTGATGACATAATCTGCTTCAGTCTGTTGACAATTCTCTCTACTAGTCTGGATAAGAATATTCATTTTCACTCCGGCATTTATTCCTGCTTTTATATCAGACTCCTTGTCCCCAACAAGAACAGATTTGGATAGATTGATATTAAATTCCCTTTGTGCCTCTAATATCATACCGGGATTAGGTTTCCTATACTGAGAATCCTGCTTGTACTTTCCGATTCCATATTCAGGATGATGTGGGCAAAAATAAACTCTCGTAATTTGTATGCCATGCCTGTCAAACTGTTCTAACATCCAATCGTTTAAAACATGGAAGTTTTCCTCAGTATAATAGCCTCTGCCTATTCCAGCCTGATTAGTAATGACAATAAGCAGAAACCCTTTTTCCTGAAAATATGCCAAAGTATCAAAAATACCTTCCACAAATTCAAAATCTTCTATTTTGTGGACGTAATTTTTTTCTACGTTAATTACGCCATCCCGGTCAAGAAAAAGCGCGTTGTTCATATGTACCTCTTCAACTGCTCCTGAGCAATCATATAATCTTCGGGAATTCCAATATCTATAAAATATGTATCTGAGATATAAGCATTTATATTAAGTTGATTTAAATACTTCTCCAGAAAGTCTGTTTCAAAAGAAAATTTTGCAGGCAAAGGGAATCCGTCAAATAGGTTTGCCTTTGCTATATACACTCCACCGTTAATGTTACCTGTATCCTGATATTTTTTTTCAATAAAACCGGTAACCTTATGTCCATCAATTGAAACAGTACCATACCGATTAAAATTGTTCATAGGTTTTAGAGCCATGGTTAAGTCTGATTGGGTTGATTCATGTATTTCTGCCAGTTGGAGGAGGTCAATATCAAAAAAAGTATCACCATTAATAATAAAAACGTTATCACTATTTACCATTTTAAATGCCTTCTTCAGACCTCCACCGGTCCCAAGAGGCTCGTCTTCGACAGAATAATAAAGAGTAATGTTATTGAATTTATCACCGAAATAACTTTTAATAGTTTCGTGCTTATATCCGGTAGACAGAACTACTCTGTCAATGCCCTGACTGCCAACAAATTGTAAGAGATACTCCAAAAAAGGTTTGTTTCCGATTGGTGCCATAGGCTTAGGAAGAT
Organism: Thermincola carboxydiphila; assembly: GCA_016841045.1. Classification (GTDB taxonomy): domain Bacteria; phylum Bacillota; class Thermincolia; order Thermincolales; family UBA2595; genus JAENZX01. The sequence goes on along the minus strand of JAENZX010000006.1, from coordinate 87,679 downwards.
CTGTCACCACTGACTTTAACCTTGTGCCTAAGCCTCCGGCAAGTATTATCGCTTCCATATTAAAATCCCCGTCCAAATATTGCTTCTTCCACCACAGAACATATTATATGTCCAATCATTATATGAGCTTCCTGAATTCTAGGTGTCTCTCCTGAAGGCACCTTAATACAGTAATCGCAAAGTTCCCCCATTTTCCCTCCGGTTTCACCGGTGAATCCAACCGTAGTAATTCCGATTCTCTTACATTCTTCCAGGGCCCTGATAATATTAGGGGAATTGCCTGAGGTAGATATGCCGATAAATAAATCACCTTTGATACCATTGGCTTGAATCTGCCGGGCAAAAAGGTTTTCAAAACCGTAGTCATTGCCAACTGCAGTCAGTATTGATGTATCTGTAGTAAGGGCTATAGAGGGCAGTCCCGGCCTGTCAAAATAAAAGCGGCTAACAAACTCTCCTGCTATGTGCTGCGCGTCTGCTGCACTTCCACCGTTCCCGGCGATTAAAGTTTTGTTACCGTTTTTATAAACTTCTATAATTTTATGGGCCACTTGTTGTATCAAAGTTATTAAATCGTCATTATGCAGTATGGCCTCTTTTAAATCACGAGATTTATTAATTTGAATTTTTATAAATTCATTCATACTCTTTTCACCTCGCGCTATTTCTTCTGCAAGTAGGTCCTTAAATTCTCCATCCCTGAGTACCGTTATTGGTAAAGTGAAAGTTTAATACCCGCCCTTCAAGCTCATTTAAAGCTCTAACGACATTAAGTCTTTTAATCGGATCAACTATAAACATCATTACCCCACCTCCACCGGCACCTGAAACTTTTCCGGCATAAGCACCCGCGTTGATGGCGATATCATACACCCTATCAATCATTTCGTTTGATATAACTGACGCTGTACGTTTTTTTGCCAGCCAGGACTTACCGAGGTACTTGGCAAACCGGGGTATCTCTCCTTTAAGTAAAGCCTCTTTCATTACCAATGCATCTGATTTGAGCTCATGCATCGCTTCCAGGGATTTAACATTTTTATTTATGGCGTTCTTGCTTTGTTCATCTATGATTTTCGCCGATTCCCTTGAAACTCCGGTATAATAAAGCAGCATAGAGTTTTCCAATTCATTTATTATCCAGTTCTTCACTCGCAGGGGATTAACTACTACCCTGTCATCTGAATAAAATTCTATAAAATTGAACCCCCCGAAAGTTGCGGCATACTGATCCTGCTTTCCTCCGCTGAGGCCAACGTCAACTCTCTCTATTTCATACGATAGATGAGCCATATCATATTCTCCGAGAGGTAATCTCAGCCATTCCTCAAATGCTTTTAAAATTGCTACAACCATAGTCGAAGATGATCCCAGACCAGATCCTGCAGGTGCATCAGAATAGGTTGTCATTCTAAAGGACAAGGGTTCACCGTTGTTAAATTGTTTTACGACACGATTATAAACACCTTTATGCAAATCAAGGTTACCATCAAGATAAAGATAGTCTCTTGATTCTGATTCAAAGAAGGCCCCGATGTCAGCTGCATGAAAAGATATCATGTTGTCATTGGTTACCTCAATAGTACAGTAAGCATGCATGTCAATTGTTGCATTTAGTACATAACCACCAAACTCATCGCTAAAGGGAGAAACGTCTGTTCCGCCACCGGCAAGTCCTAATCTAAGTGGAGCTTTTGAACGAATTATCATAAAAAAGGCCCCTATCTCGTCAAAAAGGATTGTCCCTTTTTGATCCTTTCTCTCCAATAGTTCAAGAGGTCACCCATGGTCTTTTCAAAAGGAATTTCCGGCTGCCAGCCAGTGTGGTTCTTAAATTTAGCCGTATTGGGAACCTGAAGGTCTGCATCGATTGGCCTTAACCTTTCGGGATCTGTTTCAACCTTAATATCTTTTAATGTTGACATGCTAAGAAGGGTATCTAACATTTCTTTAACACTACAGGAGAAAGTCCCTCCAATATTGTAGTATTCACCCGCAATGGGATTAACTGTTACCAACATGTAATATGCCCTTACTGCATCTCTAACATCAGACCAGGTTCTCAGGGAATCCAGGTTTCCCGTCTTAACAATCGGTGGAATTACCCCCGCTTCAATCATGGCTATTTGTTTTGCAAAAGTAGATTCAGCAAAGACATCTCCTCTTCTGGGCCCTGTATGAGTAAACATTCTGGTTGTCATGATTTTCTGTCCATATGCTTCTGCATGGAATCTTCCGATTAGATCAGTTCCAATTTTAGAAATCGCATATGGAGATGCCGGATGAAAAGAGCATTCTTCATCTATTGGCAGTTTTTCTTTAGGTACACGTCCAAACACTTCGGAAGATGCACAAACATGGATAATAGGATCTAAATCCTCAAAACTTCTTAACGCTTCCAGCAGTCTTGATGTTCCCAAAATATTAACATTTAAAGTATCTATAGGAGAATCGAAGCTGGTTCTGGGAAAACTCTGTGCTGCTAAATGGAATACGTAATCGGGTTTTGACTCTTTAATGACATTATGAAGAGATAAATAGTCGTTTAGGTCACCGTACAAAAAGTAAACTCTATCCTTACTATTGGCCAGTGGTATAAGATGTTCAACATTATCTAAAGGGCTTCTCCACCGGCACATTCCATAAATATCCCAATCAGTGTTTTCAAGCAAGAAATCGGCAAGATGGGAACCCACCATTCCGGTAATACCTGTAATAAGTGCACGCTTTTTTACAGTCAAAATAATCACCTCAATTTATTTATTCCAAATTCGCGAAGTACAGCTTCTTTAATTTTCATGGGATCTCTTCCCAGTAAGTCAGGAAGATATAGAGAACTCATTTGAATAACTTGGGGTCTTGCTTCAAAATAAGCCGGCGGTGGCTCAGTAACTGTAAAATTAAAGCTGTCATTTACGAGTTCTTCATAATAAGCTGCCAGATCAACTCTTGACAAGCTTTCATTTCCACAAATGTTTACGACTTTGCTCTTAGTCTGTTCCCAGTTTTGAAACATAAGCCCGATAGCGTCAATAAGGTCTTCTATAAATACGATGTTCCTGTAAAATGGATGAAAAATTTCAGCAGCTTGTCCTTTCTCTGAACACTGGCAAATGTATTTAGTAAATTTATCGTCTTTTGAAAACACGTATGATAGGCGAAACACCTTGAAGTTTTCTCTGTCCAAAAATTTAAGTTCAACTTCTCTTTTCATCTTGGCATAATTGCCTAACGGATTTGTCAGGCTTAGTTCGTTAACAATCTGATTTCGCCTGCCATAAACTGTATCTGATGAAAAAAACAGAACTTTTGCCTGTCTATATAATGCCTTTTCGATAAAATGACTGGTACCTTTTACATTTACAGCGTAAGCGTGTTCTGTCTGATTATCACATAAATCTGGTGAAGAAATAGCAGCAAGAAAAACTATTTCATCATCTTTTTGAATAAGGTCGTACTCAAATTTTTCAGGTTCTAATAAATCCAAATAAATGCTGTCCTTATCAAGTTGAGGCGAAACTTTCTTAATTGTATATGCGGCATCAGTATTTTGCAGCAATCTCTTTGCTATAAAGCCATCGCTGCCAATCACCCAACGATTCATATTCTACTCCTTTAATTAAAAATATTCTGGGTTAGTATTTGCTCAGCGGACTTTATACTAAAATTATCCTTAGAGTAGTCAATACATGCTTGCCTTGTTCTGCTCCACAGCTCATTATCTCTAATTAGCTGTAATACACTCTGTGCAAACAGGTCTTCGTCATCCTGTACAGCCAAAAGATGCTCTGAATCAGTAATTCCTTCAGCCCCAATAGAAGTTGTTACAGTAGGAATTCCGTGAGCTATTGCTTCAATTATTTTACCCTTGACACCGGCACCATAACGTAGAGGTGCAACAACTACCCTGGTCTTTGAGTAGTATTCCTCGAGCATTTGGTCTGACAAGTATCCTGTTACCTCGACTGTATCACTAGATAAATTTTTAATTTGCTCCGGCGGATTTGAGCCTATTATTTTCAACTCCAATTCTGGGTACTCCGATTGAATCTTTGGCCAAATGCTTTGGGTGAACCATAATATACCATCTACATTTGGTATATGAGAAAAACCTCCTACAAAGGTTACAAACTTCCTCTCATTTACGCTATTGCTTTTTCCGAGTGGAAAATCCGACTCATAGATAAACGTAGGAATCACGACTACATTTTTTCCAGGCATCTCCTGTTCTAACAAACTTTTTTCAAATTCACTAATAGTAATTACGATGTCACTTTTATTAAACAAATTGAACTCAATTTTTTTCATTTCCTGTGCATGTTTAAGAGTTTCGCTATTATTGTCTATCTTATACTGCCTTTCTTCCCTAATCCAATGAAAGTCCGTACCATTATAAGCTATTTTCGAATCTGTAAAATTTTTAATTAAATCAATGTATTTTTCGGAAATATAAGGACGTAAAAGGTAGGTATAGTCTATATATTTTCCGTTTTCAATTATCCATTTCTCAAAAACTTTAAAGGAAAAATCTCCGTATAAAACCTCTATGCCTAATTGAAGTAATTCGTCTGTATATGGCTGGTACGGATGAGGATTATCTCCATAAAATTTAACATTCATACCCAAGTTTGTAAAAAGCTTTAGATATTGAAACATCGTTCTTGAACCAGCATCTTTATCGCGGGTTGGCACGTAATGATCTATTATCAGAATTGTCTTTTTCCCTTTACTTCTATCCCTGGCCCAGAATACGTTATTACCATTCTCAAACTGTTCATTCAGTAAATTGTCTTTCCACTTTTCTATAAACTTTTCCCTGTTTTTGACCTGATAGCTCTTTATTCCGGCATTAATATCAGTACCATGGGACCTTCCTTCGAAATGAACTACAACCGATTTGGGCTGATACATTACCTTGTAACCGTACTTTCTTACTTCAAAGGCCAAGTCTGCATCTTCATAATAGGCCGGAGCAAACCTTTCATCAAACCCGCCTATTTGATTCCACAAATCGGACCTTATCATTATGGAAGCCCCCGAAATATAATCCACTTCTTTAACATAATTATATTCTGGCTTGGCAGGGTGATCCATATTACCATAATTCCATCCGCTGGCATCTTTCCAGATAATCCCCCCCGCCTCCTGAAGCCTCCCATTGGGGTACACCAGCTTAGAACCAACCATTCCTATTTTTTCGTCACTTTCAATTAAATTGACAAGATGATTTAACCAATTCTCCTGAACATTAGTGTCATTATTTAAAAAAAGTATATATTTTCCTCTGGCTTTTGAAGCTGCATTATTACAGTTTAGCAGAAACCCCAGATTGTTCTGATTTCTGACAACCGTTACATTTCTTGTGTAACTTAAAATATTAACTGTTTCATCTGTTGATACGTCATCAGCCACTATAACCTCATATCGGATATCCGGTGTGTGTTCAAGTATTGATAACAAGCAGCAGTAAGTATGCAGCCACTGGTTGTAAACGGGGATAACAATGGAAACAAGGGGCTGTTCTACCTTGGGAAACTCAAGAACCTTAAGCTCCTTATTGGGCTCCGGAGGGTAAAAAAGTTTAACCTTAGTATCGTAAATATCAAAAAAACGTTTGAGTTTTTCTTTAAATGTTCCCCTGTCATCCTTAAACAGTGAATAAAAGAATTTTTTAATTCTTTGTCTAGTTAATTTTTTGGCAATACCTAAAGGACTTCTGACTAACCGGTATAGCATTCTTATAAAGAGCCCTCTTTTAGTATTATAAGGAAAAACATCATGAACAAATTGTTTTAACTTCTCCAAAATTTTCATAAAAAACTCCAAACTTTAGCCAAAATTTCGACAAAATACTTGTTTCTTTAAATGAATTTCTACCATAATTCACAAAACCCCTTTAAAAGCAATTCAAATAGTTAAATTGCTTCCGTGTTAAAGAAATTCTCTTTTCAGCTTTTTTCTCTGTACTTTTTCCACATCGAGAAGATCCTCTCTCTTGAAGGTAAGTGCCTTACTTACATTCCTGATATCACGAACCAATCTTCTCAACCCATCAGGTTCTAGGCTGGCAGCGTGGTCTGTGCCCTTCCATGTTCTATCCATAGTGAAATGTCTTTCAAAGTATCTGGCGCCGAGGGTCAAAGCCCCTATATCCGCAGCTATACCCAAATGGTGGCCGGAAAACCCAATACCTTTAACATCATATCCATAAGTATCCCTGAGTCTTTTAACATCTAAAAGGGATAGGTCCTCAAAGGCAACAGGGTATCCTGAAACACATGAGTAAATGATTAAATCCTGATTTCTGTGTTTGTCCTTAAAAAATCTTATTATCTTTTCTTCTTCTTCTTTGGTAGTCATTCCAAAGGAAAGGTGAATTTCTCCTCCATAATTATCGGCCAAAAAATCTAATATTCGAAAATCGAGATTACAGGCGGAGGGAATTTTAATAAGTGGCGGGTTAAGGGATGCAATTTCTTTTGCAGAAGTAAGGTCCCATACTGAACTGCTGTAATCTATATTCCATTCCCTGCAGGTTTCAACCAATTCCCGGTGCTGATCTACAGTTAATTCAAGAGCTTCCCGGTGCGCCCCGTAAGTTTCCCCATAGGAATTTGAAGGGTTTGGATGGGGGCTGTTATATTCTTCTTCAGTTAGAAGTTCCCTGGGATTCCTCTTTTGGAACTTCACACAATCGGCTTTACAGAATTGGGCAGCAACTTTAATCATCTCTTTGGCAATTTCCAAATCACCCTTATGGTTACATCCAATCTCCGCAACAACATAGGTTTTAATTTCATTTCCGCTCATTTGACAGCCTCCCTAACCTATTAAAGTTTTAACATCCTATAACATAAACTTATAACTCTTTCTAAAGCTTTTCCGTCATTTTTATAATTCATATATTCCTGGGCTTCTCTGTAAAAAGGCTTCAGTTGATAGGCTTTTGTCAATAGTTCTTCCAAACGGGTTGGTATTTCTTCTTTTTCGTACGCACCAAAAGCTGCTCCCATCTTAACAAAAGGAAAAAAGTCTTTATCATCGGTAAGATTAATAAGAAGCAGAGGCTTTTCCATCAAAACTGCATCAATGGCTGTGGTGGAGAAAAATGTTATAATACCGTCTGAGGCAGCCATAAGTTCCTCCGTATTTTTGTACTTAGCAACGACTGCATTATGACCCTCAACGGTATCCACAAAATTTTTAATATATTCAACCGGCTGCCCCGGATGCACCTGATAGATGAGTTGGTATTGGTCATATTGCAGGATTTGCCTGGCGACCTCTGTTACTCCAGTTAATATCTCTTCTTCTGAAGGACGGTTCCCTGCTCCCGGTCCCTGAGTAGTGAATACAATCCACTTTTTTGCCGGATCAATATTTAAATCACCGGCTATTTTGTTTTTGTCAGGGATAAGTTCATTCGTCTTGTCGAAGGAAACCCCTCCAGTTAATACAATCTTATCACCGGAAGCACGGTGAGAAACAAGGAAATCTTTTGTAAACTGTCCCCAAGCTGCAAAACAATCTCCTTCAAAAGGTGTAAATGCATGAAGAGAATATTTATTTGGAGTGCCGTGTTGGACAATAAGAGTGGGAATGCCAATCCGTTTACAATATCTTACAGCATTTCTTAGGATATAGTTGACTTCAATAGCCAGGAAAAGGTCGGGCTTAATTCGATCAATAGCATTAATGAGAGGTTTTAAACCCCATCCAAGGTCGAAGTCGTAATTTCTTTTTGTATCTGTAAACTTATCAAGCATCCTGTAGTTAATATTATTTTCTTTAGCAATTTCCTCTTCTTCCTTTGTCATCAAAATTACTGTAAGTTGAACCTTATCGTTTTGTTTAACTAATTCATTTATTAAAGGAATCATCTTTTTAAGATGGCGTTGAAGGTAAGTGAACATAAGTATTCTTTTCAATGTTTTCACCTTAAATCTCTTTAGTATTTCCACTCAGTTTCAGGGAAAAACACGCATTTCTCTTCTGTTGGACCAAATACAATTTTCAAAGATTTTACTTCAAATTCAAATGTTCTATTTTCAGCAAAAATAATTTTTTTTGCTTTATCCCATATAGCTATACTTAACAAATAATGCCCCGCATTTAACTGGATGTTTTTTAGTATAACTTCAAAAGAGGCTTCACCTTTAATAAATCCTCTTGGGGCAATGCTCTTATCAAAGTTAGTTTTAGAAATTCCTACGGGGATTTTATCTTTTCTAAAAATAATAACACTATAATTAGGTCCGTTAATACCTGAAAAAGCCTGATATTTTACATTGAAATGTATGTCTTCACCTGTAAAAAATACGTCTTTTTCAATCCCCTTAGAATCATAAGCCTTAACTGACAATATATTTACTTCTTCTGAGTTTTTAATGTAATGATTAGGATTCTTATGAGCTGAATCAACTACTGTTTCTTTTGTTCCTGCTTCCGTCATCATTGATACATAAGAGGATATTACAGGACCAGGTTCACCAATTTGAGCTACCTCCCCATCTTTTAGCCAAATAACCCTGCTACAGAGTTCTCCTACAGCATGTAAATCATGAGAACAAAAAAGGATTGTCTTCCCCGCTTCCCTGAATTGATCAATTCTTTCCAGGCATTTTTTCTGAAACTTCATATCACCCACACTAAGAGCCTCATCTACAATCAATATCTCAGGATCAATATTGATTGCTGCAGCAAATGCAAGGCGCACAAACATACCGCTAGAATACATCTTTACAGGCTGGTTTATGAAGGGTCCAATATCTGCAAACTCGATAATCTGTTCGAGCCTTTGGTTCATTTCTTCCTTGCTGAACCCGTTTATGGTACCAAATAGAAAAATGTTTTCCAGACCAGTGAGCTCAAAATTAAAACCTGCACCTAGCTCCAACAAAGAAGATATTCTCCCGTCAGTTACTACCCGACCGGACGTGGGGGTTAGAACCCCTGTTAGTATTTTTAACAGGGTTGATTTGCCAGAGCCATTCTTACCAACAACACCAAGTGTCTCTCCCCTATTTACCTCAAACGAAACATCTTTTAGAGCAAAAAACTCCCGGTGATACTTTTGGGAGGTAAAAGGGTTTAAGGCCTCTTTCACCCTGTCGGACGGTTTATCATATAACTTGTATAATTTTGTGATATTTTCCACACTTACTGCAGGACCATTCATCAAAATTTCTTCTCCTTCAAAGACTTTTAGTAACCGACCCTACTTTCCAAGGAAAAGGTCATACATTATGAATTTCTTAATTAACCGTTTGGCCCGATTTTTCAGTCTCATTTGCTCCATTATTTCTGCCTGTCGGGATACTTCTCTCATAAGATTGTCCCGCTCCTTAAGCCATACCGATGATTTCATAATTAACAAACCGGAAATCTTTTCGGCTATTAAAGCTATATCAGTGTTATAAGTCTTCAGCTTTTCATGCAGTTCTATGAAATAATGTCCAAACTTGCATTCCTCGTAACTTTCAACATTTCTACCCATGTCTCTTACGCGGTCAGCTAACACATGCTCATAAAAAGAATTGTGAAAGGTTTCATCAAATGCTATCTTATCAAAAACCTCCCTGTTAGCCAGAAAACACGCCTCGGTAAATTCCAGCAGCCACTCAACATGTTCCGGGTACTTCCTGAATATCTGCCAATAGTATAGACTACCACTGTCCACGTCTATCCCAATCCTTTCCGGCCCAATCAGGTTAAAATCAGGATAGTACTGAGTAAACATGACGAGGCCGTCAGGTGCATGAGAATTCAGTTTCTCCTTAAGCTTTTGAAAAAAATCACAAAAGAAGTAAGCATCACTATGAATAAACAGAATATAAGGAGACGAGGCCAGTTCGTACCCTTTATTGTATAACACCCCACGGTTTTCTACCTTTTGCTGAAACTGGAAAATTTCTCTTACTCCTAATTCACTCGCCCGGCTAACCGAATTATCCCTGGAATAGTTATCAATCAATATATACTCGATATCAGGGATTGCAGCCTGTTCTCGTATACTGTCAAGCAGTCGGGGTAGATATTCAGCTCCCTCGTCATTTATGATAACTAATGAAATGTCAGCCATTTGTCCTCCCGTTTAGTATAAGGTCACACACTTCCCTGATACACCCATGTCCGCCTTTGGAGGAGCAGGTATATACCGCGGAGCGCTTAACCTGTTCTACCCCATCCGATGGAGTGGCAGAAAAATATGCAGACCTGATACCTTCCAAATCATTGACATCATCACCTACGTACGCTGTTTTACTAAAATCAAATTCACTATGCTTTTCAAAAAAATCTTCCAAAAAATGTTTCTTATCTTTAATTCCCATAAACAGAAAATCAATATTAAGCTTTTTGGCCCTATTGCTAACAATGGATATATCTTCTGAGGTAAGAAACATCACTTTTATTCCAGCAGCTTTAAGCAGTTCAATACCTTTTCCATCCCTGGCGCTGAACTTTTTTAGTTCTTCTCCGGAGGTGGAATAATACATTCCCGTATCGGTTAATACCCCATCGACGTCTGAAATTAATAAATTAATCCTGTTAAAATTGACGCCGGAAAGGCCGTTTTGAACAGAGTGCTTTTGCTTGAGCTGTTCGGCAATCACCCAATCAGATTCTTCATCTATTTCGAAATATGATTCTTCTTTCATCTCGTAAAAGGAAGTATTGCCTGAAATCCTGCACCGACTCTGTAAAAGACGCTCTCTGGAGGTAATGTAGAATGCTCCATTCTCGACCAGAAATCCTTCCCAATCCTGCCTCCTGGGTCTTATCGCAGGGTCATAATTTACCGGTTGGGCAAAAGATCCGGAAGCCTGCCAGATAAATCTCTTTTGTCTTACAACCGACAGAAGACTGTCAGCCCGGTCATCTATATATCTGAAGATGCCTCCTTCCAAGTCTTCTTTTTCCAGTAAAGGAGATGTTGCCTGAACGAGTAATATATTTTCAAAATCGTGTTTCTCTGCGAAATCCAACATTGCCGATTCTGTGGTGGCATTATCTGTTGCTGTATGCCTACCCCTGTCAACGACAACGACCTTAGGCAGATTAAATTTACTAACCGTATGTTTAATCCTGTCATCATCAGTGGCTACATACACCTTTTCTATTGGACTCGCTTCACTGGCTGCTTTTAGCGTCCAATAAACAAGAGGTTTACCACAAAACATTTTTATGTTTTTTAGTGGAATGCTCTTGCTTCCACCCCTGACAGGAATGAAAGCGATAAATTTTGTGTTTTCTTGTCCATTCATATATGTCACCTACATTTGTTTACTAATCTACAGGACATCTGCAAAATGAGGCCTTAACTTTCTAAAAACAAGTGCTCCTATGGCAAAAATTATAATAGTAACCAACCAAAAGTAAATTGTTTGAGAAGCATCTTCCCAGAACCAACGGTGGTAAATAAAGGTGTTTCTAAAACCCTGAATAATGTAGTAAACAGGATTTAGCTTGAAAAGCACCTGATATTTCTCAGGAATTATATCAAGGGACCAGAATATCGGGGTCCCCCAGAAACCAAACTGTAGAATAACACCAATAGCCTGACTTATATCTTTTAGAAAAATAACCAGAGATGAGGTCATCCATGAAAAACCCAATAAGAGCAGCAGAGATGCCGTTATATAATAGATAATCTGCAGATAGTAAATAGTTGGTGAATATCCATAGAGTAAAAAAATTATAATTAGAAAAACAACGAAAAAAATGTGTATAGCTAAAGCTGAAATTATCTTAATCAAGGGCAGGATACTTACTCTAAAAACCACCTTATTAACTAAATAGCTGTTTGATATTATAGAATTCGTTGCATTTAATAGTGCTTCAGAAAAGAAAAACCATGGTATTAGCCCCGAAACCAGCCACAAAATAAAAGGAAAATCCCCGGCAGGTTTTGATTTAAAGCCAACTTCAAAAACAAACCAAAATATAAAAATTGTCATGATTGGTTGTAAAAATGCCCATAGTATGCCCAGATAAGAGCCAAGATACTTTTCCCTGAAGTCGTTTTTAGCAAGCTCCAAAATAAGAAATCGGCTCTGTATTATATCTTTTATGAACAAACCAAAGTGTCTAAGATAGTTCATTATTATTACCTGTTCCCATACATCTTTTGATAATATTCCATATAAACCCCTGACCGTACCTTGTCCATCCAATCCCGGTTATTAAGGTACCATTGGATAGTCTCCCTTATACCTACATCAAAGGTGTATTCGGGTGTCCAGCCCAATTCCTTTTGCATCTTGGAAGAATCTATAGCATACCGGCGGTCATGACCTAACCTGTCCTTTACATACGTGATCAGAGATTCAGGTTTGCCAAGTTCCTCAAGAATCAGCTTGACAATTTCAATATTGGCCTTTTCGTTGTTTCCACCAATATTATAGACCTGTCCATCTTTTCCTTCATGGAGTACAACATCAATTGCCCTGCAATGATCTTTAACGTGAAGCCAGTCCCTAATATTAAGTCCGTCACCGTAGACCGGTAAGGCTTTGTCTTCAAGGGTATTGCCAATCATCAAGGGAATCAGTTTTTCGGGAAACTGATACGGCCCGTAGTTATTAGAGCACCGTGTAATATTCATGGGAAGACCAAAGGTTTCATGATATGCCCTGACTATGAGATCAGCACTGGTTTTACTGGCCGAATAAGGGCTGTTAGGGGCCAGGGGGGTCTCCTCAGTGAAGTATCCTGTAGGTCCTAAAGAACCGTAAACTTCATCTGTAGATACCTGAAGAAATTTTTTGATCCCGTGCTTACGGGCTGCATCCAGGAGCACCTGGGTGCCCAATATGTTAGTCAGGATAAAAATTTCCGGTCCTTCGATACTCCGGTCTACATGAGACTCAGCAGCGAAGTTTACAATATGGTCAACTCCATCTCCTACGATTTTGTCAACCAATTCCTTATCACGAATATCCCCCTTAACAAAGCTGTAGTTGGGCTTGTCTTCTATATCAGCCAGATTTTCGAGGTTTCCGGCATAAGTCAGGGCATCTAAGTTTATGAGTTTATATTCCGGATGTTCTTTAAGCATGAACTTTATAAAGTTGCTGCCAATAAATCCCGCTCCGCCTGTAATTAATAGCTTTTTAGACATGGTGTTTTCTTTCCCCCTCCATTCGGTTTGCCACGCAAACACACTGTATTTATCCACTTTCATCCACGTTAATCGGTATTCATCTGTAGCTTACCTATTTTGTGTTGTCCAATCAAAGCCTATTTCAGGGTCATCCCAGGGAATACGAAACTCATCTGGTTCCTCCCTCTTGTAGCTTTCTGTGGTGAAATAAATAATTACAGCCGGTTCGCTGCCGAGGACCCTGTAGCCATGGGCCACACCCTTTGGGATTTTGACCAGGATAGGGTTATGTTCACCCATGTAAAACACATTAGTCTTTTTATATGTAGGTGAATCTTCCCTCATATCGTACAGCACAACCTGAGCATTTCCGCTGGGAAAAAACCAGTGGTCATCCTGAATGTTATGATAATGAAACGCCTTTATAACCCCCGGGTAAGTCAGGGACATGGAAGCCTGTCCAAACCGGTCCAGCAGTTTGTCATCATCCCTCAGGATTTCCATGAAAAAACCTCGGTCATCCACATGTTTAATCAGCTTTTTAACTTCAACACCTGCTATTAAATCCATGAGAACCTCCCTATATCACCTTTCTTGTTTTCCTTTAAACTTCTGTTTTAAATTACCTTAAAATTATGGTCATGGCTGTTTATATCCGTTTCCGGTTTCAGTGCCAGTTCGAGAAGGTACTCACCGTAAGGATTATTCCTCAAACGGTTGGCCAAAACAATTAGCTGTTCTCTTGTAATAAAACCATTATTATATGCAATCTCTTCAAGGCAGGCAACTTTCATGCCCTGCCTTCTTTCTATTGTCTCAATAAACTGAGAGGCTTCTAATAATGAGGCATGGGTTCCTGTATCCAGCCAGGCAAAACCTCTGCCCAGCAATTGAACACTAAGGCTTCCCCTTTTGAGGTATTCTTTATTCACATCAGTTATTTCCAGTTCTCCCCTAGCGGAAGGCTTCATATTCTTTGCTATCTCCACCACGTCATTATCGTAAAAATATAAGCCGGTAACAGCATAGTCGGATTTTGGTTCCTTTGGTTTTTCCTCTAAAGACAATACTCTTCCTTCTTTATCAAATTCTACTATACCGAACCTGGCAGGATCTTTCACTTTATAGACAAATACAGTAGCCCCTTTTTCCTTGGCAACAGCTTCTTTAAGCATTCCGGTAAAGCCATGCCCAAAGAATATGTTATCACCTAAAACCAGTGCTACACGGTCACTCCCGATAAATTCCTCACCAATGGTGAATGCCTGAGCCAAACCGCCAGGTGTGGGCTGTACAGCATAGCTAAGTTTAATACCCCAATCCTCACCGGTACCCAATAGCTGCTCATACCTCGGAGTGTCCTCGGGGGTGGAAATTATCAAAATGTCTCTTATCCCTGCTAACATTAGTACTGATAATGGATAATATACCATAGGTTTATCGTAAACGGGCAATAGTTGTTTGGAGATACATTTAGTTATGGGATACAACCTTGTCCCGCTGCCTCCGGCAAGAACAATCCCTTTCATCAAGAATTCCCCCTTTATTGTTTAGCCTTTTATATGGCCAGGTAGTCTCCTAAAGCCTCCCGATAGTGCCTCAAGGGCTTAAAACCCTGAAGTACCCAGTTAAAGTTATCCAGCACTGAAAATGCTGGCCTCGGAGCTGGCCGATTTAGTTCTTCCGTACTAATGGGTTTAACGTCAACACCTGTAATACCTGCATCCTGTAAAATTTCTTTTGTAAATTCGTACCAGGTGCAGGTGCCGCTGTTGGTTAAATGATAAGTACCATAGGCCGGTTGAGCAATAAGGTCGATAAGAGCTGCTGCCAAATCTCCGGTATAGGTGGGAGAACCGGTCTGGTCGTTAACAACAGTCAATTCCGTTCGTTCTGCTGCCAGGCGAAGCATTGTTTTCACAAAATTTGGCCCGTGTTGTCCAAACAGCCATGAGGTTCTAACGATGTAATGCCGACTGCATAAAGCACGGACATTGTTTTCCCCCGCAAGCTTGGACCAGCCGTAAACGCTTTTAGGCCCGATAGGATCATCTTCCCTATATGGCCTGGAACTTGTTCCCGGAAATACGTAATCTGTACTAATATGAACCAGTGCTGCACCCAATTCATTGCAGGCCACGGCAAGATTTCTCGGCCCAATGGCATTGACTTTGTAGGCTTGTTCCTCATTTGTTTCACAGCCGTCAACATTTGTATAAGCCGCACAGTTAATAACCACATCAGCAGCCAGTTCTTTGACAGTTTTAAGGGTTTGTGTTAGGTCCGTAATATTCAGTTCTTCAATATCCAGCCCCACCGCCATGTGGCGTTTATTGAGAGCTTTCATTAAGTCCGTTCCCAGCATTCCCCTGGAACCAGTTACCAGTACTCTCATTTGCCTCTCCTTTGAAAATAACTATTCCTTAAATTTTTCATCATCTCTCCAGATTACTAATGCTTTATCAAGCTTCTGCTTGTACTTTAATTCCTCATATTCATTCATGTTTAACACTAGAGCACGAATTTTTCTCTTAATTACTTCCTCTGATTTGTCAATCATGTGATTTAAAAATGCACGGTCGATTTCACCTACAATCACAAGGTCAACAATTCCCGAATCAACCCCACGGGCGTAATCCCCGGTAATCAAAGCCAAATCCACTGACCCCAGTTCAGATACTATGGTTTCAACCTTGTCTATACCCAGGTTTTTTTTAACAAGATTATGTATATCAGGAAATAGCGAATGAGTGGTGTTCGCCCTGTACATCTTTGTTCTCCCGTTAGCGCTGGCGGAGAGCAGGCCCGCCTCTGTTAACCGGTTTAGTTCCACCCTGACTGCATTAGTAGATTCCCCCAGTTCATCCGCCAAGGCTCTCAGGTAAGCTCTAGACTCAGGGTTTATAAAAAACTTTAGAAGTAGTTTTATTCGGGTTTTAGATGTTATTAATGATTCAAGCAAAAATTTTCACCTCAAGTATATATTCGAGTCGAAAATTATTATTCCTTCCGAGTAATAAATTTACTCTTAAAGTAATTTCTTTTTTAAACTTTATAGTCAAATTAAGAGGTTTTTTTATGTTGCGTGGTGAATTGTATCGAGACTAAAGTGATGGATAGGGAGGTTTGTCTTCGTGACAGAACATTGCCCAATTTGTAGTAATTCTGACATTGAAATTCTGGGCGATATCAACAACTACCCAGGGCAAGCAAATTTTTGTAACAAATGCAACACTGTTTTTCCCTCTTATTTTCCAAGCGATGAAGAAATTAACTGTTTTTACCAGGGTTTTAGCTATAACTGCCAGAATTACTCAGAACACCTGCAGAAGACTTTTGTTAGTAAATGCCGATATATCGAAAATATGATAAGACCCTGGCAGACAGGAAACAGTTTGTTGGATTTTGGCGGCGGAGGCGGTCTTTATTCAAAGGGCTTTATGGATATAGGCTATCACGTAAAAATGACCGAAATAGATGACGAGGCAATAAAAAACGCCCGCAATCTTGGAGTGCCAGTGTACGACACGGCAGACTTAACGGATAATTTTGACATTGTTTTTTCTTCACATGTCATTGAGCACTTCAAAAACCCTCATGATTTTTTTCGATCAGTAAACACATTTTTAAAGAAAGATGGCTTACTGATTATTGCTACTCCAAATAAAGGTTCTAGAGAGTTTTACAGAATCGATCACTTAAAACGTTATAAAACCCTTTTAAAAAACAAATCAACCACTGATTTTATTAAAAATCCCTGGTGGTGTTTTTATCCCCCAAGGCATTTTTACGCGTTGTCAGCAAAATCATTGGAAGAACTTGGTAAATCACACGGATTTAGAATTCTAAGTTCTTTTAGCGAATATTCAACCGTTTCCAACTTTATGCATAATGATATGTACTCTATTAATTATGACGATTCGAAAAAGCCTAAGAGTATGCTTTATAAACTCTGGGTCAATGTATGTTCCCGCTTTTTTAGCATTTTAGATAAACGACATGGGGACAATTTGGTTATAATAATGAAAAAAGAGGCAAGTGTTTGAATGTGGAAAAATATTAAGATAAGCCCTTATCAAAAGATTGGGGGCTTATCTTATGATATGTAAGTGCTAAAAAGTCGCCACTTTCAAATGCGCTTATTAATTTTGTATACTTTGGTCCAGTACATTGCTTTATCCATTTGATTGCTGGATGATACTTCTATTAAATTGTAATAAGGAAGCCAAATGTGCATCGATCCCGTTGGACCTAGTCTGTTACTGTAGAATTTTTCGTTGAATGCATATATAAGTTGAGTATTATTTGCTAGGTAATTTCTAATTTCATTCTGATAATCCCAAGCGTAGTCGTAAACTATATAACCTATATTATATCTATCAATATATTCTTTTACACTACCACCGTCTTCTATAAAATAAATTAGGTCCTCTGAAGCAAAATATTTACCATCTGGAAAAGACAGTTTGTAGTTTATTTTACCTAACACTGAACTATTTTGAGGGATAACTTTTCTTAGTTCCTGTTCATACAGTCCGTAGTCTGCAGTCTTAAAGTAGTTAAACCATAGAACATTTTGATAAATAAAGAGTAAACTTAACGTTAGTGAAGCTGTAAGAAAAACGGATTTTTTATACTGATACAAAGGGACTAACAAAAGCACTAGCAGGAACAGCAAAAAATAAACTAGATATAGTCTTGACAGGTTAAATATTACAAATATTAATACAGCGAGTGTCATAAAACTAATGAAGAAAATCTGGTAATTGCACCAAATTTGTTTTTGTTTATATATTTTAATTATCCCTGGTATTGCCAGCAACATAAAGAAAATTATCAAATAGCTGGTTACATCAAAGCCTTGGTAAAGAAACGCAAGATATTTTTGCACTTTAATTAATGAGATTTCAAAAGTGCCTGTTTTTTGACCGTGATTCACATAAAATTCAAGGTTACCGTTGAGCTTGTAAATAAATATCGCACCACTTGGTACTGCCCCTAAAATGTAATATAACAATGCTTTGGGATGTTTCAAAAGCAGAATAAACCCTATCACACCAGTAAACAGTCCTACGATGTGTATCAAACCGGGTAATGAAAAAATAAGACCCAGTAACATTGCTTTCTTTGGTTTTGATTTATCAAAGGTAAAGACTAAATATAACCCTAAGAGAAACAAAAATACTATAAAACTCTCAGGTCTCACCATTCGAGCCATGTTAACAGTAAATGGGCTTAGGCTAAAAACGATTACAAAAGTAAAAGCTAGCATTTCATTGAACAATTTCTTTAGAATAGAGTATAGCAAAAACATCGAACCGCCAAAAAACAGAACTGAAAATAATCGCAATGCAAATATGTTAAACCCAAACACCTTTACTGATAGGGCATTCATTAGTATAAAAAGATTTCCCAACCACAACATATAATTTTGACTGTAAGGGAACGATGTTGTTTTTAGTTCTCCGTTTTGAACTAAGTTGAATGAAACCTCTCCAAGCCACGGCTCATCAATAAACACCGGTGGGAAATCAATTGTCACTATAGTTAAAGCCATATAAAAGAGTACATATAGTAGCATCGCTTGTCTCACTAAGTTGCCTCCCGTTTATCCTTATCTTTTATGTACGTCACCAATTCAAGTCGCCATCTCTTCTGGCAATTAAAAGTAAAGATCCACCAAAAGGTAAACTACAAAATTTCAGTATCCCTCTTTCAAAATCCATAATCCTTTCAAAAATACGGTTTAAATTAGCATTTAACTCAAGTTCTCCGCCAGTACGACCTTCTTTATCCCTCTTGTTAATTCTTGATAAAATCATGAGTGGAAATAAAAGTGTAACAAATGACGTCATACATTCTACAACAAGACCAGCCTTCTTAACTTTGCCTTCTAATTCAGTTGAACTATAACGCCGAACATGACAAGCTCTCTCGTCCGTCCTGCTCCAAAGAAATTTATGCTGCGGTACGGTGATTATTATACCACCACCGGGTTTAACTGCTTTGAACATTTCAGCTAACACCTTTTCATCTTCCTCAATGTGTTCAAGCACATCAAAAGCACATATTACGTCAAATTCGCGTTCAAAAGGTATACAACGAGCATCCATTTGAAAGAGGCTGGCATTCCTAAGTCTTTGTGCAGCAAACGTAAGACCTGTACTATAAATTTCGCTCCCACAAAGAGACATTTCAGGGAACTCCTTTTCTATGCCTGAGCTAACATAGCCGGTTCCACACCCAATTTCTAAAAATCGTGTAGCTTTTGAAAAGTGTTTTCTTAATGCCCAAAATATTAGTCGATTACGTGAACGAAACCAAAAATTCCTCGCTTCCAGACTGGCAAGTTTCTCAAAAGAACTGGGATTAAATCCGTCATTATTTTCTGCCAGGCTAGGCGAAAAAGCAGGAAAGCCATGAATATATTCAGGCGAAAAATGACATATTGGGCACTCCCAGGACAAATTATCAAATTTATTATTACACTTTAAACAAACCTTCATCTCAAACTCCCAACCTTACTTACGACTAATACAACTAATTTA
This sequence comes from Thermincola carboxydiphila, assembly GCA_016841045.1. GTDB lineage: Bacteria > Bacillota > Thermincolia > Thermincolales > UBA2595 > JAENZX01. Next base: position 68,029 of record JAENZX010000006.1, on the reverse strand, counting down.
TTTAAAATTTCTTGAATTCCATAAAACAAAGGCCTGAATCAGCCTTAGTACCCCTATGCTTTCTTTTGGCGCAGCTTAATAAAGTTATTTAGTAACAAAACAAGTCCCCCAACCAGTCCTTTTATCAGCTTGTCAAAATAAATGAGAAACGCCAAAATCAGGGCCTGTTCTCTGGTAACTCCCACCTGTGAAAAAAGAAAAACAACAATTCCTTCCCGCAAACCTATACCATTAATAGATACCGGTATCATAGTAACAGTGTAAACCACAGGCATGAAAGCAAAATAATAAAGTAGGGGAATTTCAATATTCAATGAAAGTCCGTAAAGGTAGGTGACAAAAAAATCCGCCACCTGTGCTCCGAAGGATAATATTATAACCCAGAAAACCACCTTTGTTTGCATATAATTCTGCATTACACTGGTGAAGTAAACAAGTTTACTTATCATTTTATTGAAAGCACTATCTCCGTTGGCAAACCGCTCAAGAAACTTCCTGAACCGGGAATTGAACAATAGAGTAACAAAGACAATATACCCTGTGATAAGCAAAATCAGCGACGACATTATGGCAATATTGTCATTAAATAATGCTAGAGTAGACCAAAGCGCAATTAATATAACAACCAACATTCCGCTTATTCTTTCCAGCACCACTGAAGCCCCAGTTTCATAAAGACTGGGGCCGTCTTTTGACAGATAATATGTCCGCAGTACATCCCCGCCTATCATACCCGGCAGGAAGTTACTGTAAAATGCTCCGTAAAGGTAATAAAGATATGATTTACTAGTAGTTACCCTGGATGAAGGGCAGATATCCATAATAATTTTGGACCTCAAGGCAAAAAAAATCATATAACAAAATGACAGTAAAAGACCCCAAAATAACCAGACGATATTCAATTGTTTAACTATTCCATAAATGTGTAAAAAATCAGTTTTCCTCATTATAAAGTAAAGAAGGCCTAAACTGATAAATAACCTAAACAATAATTTTATTTTGTTTGCTTTATCGGCATTCAATTTCATACAATTCCTTCGGTCATAATTTTGACACTACCACCTGGTCCATCACTTCTGTCAGGACAAATAGGCTCTCTAATACATACTCCTGCTCTTCTATTGTCATTCCGGCATACATGGGCAGCCGTAATAAACATGAGCTTAACCTTTCCGTTACAGGTAGATCCCCTTTTGTGTAACCAAGTTTTTCTCCCATAGGAGATAGATGAAGGGGAATATAATGAAAAACGGCTCCAACTCCGCGGTTCTTTAATCCTTCCATAATCCAATTCCGTTCTTCCTCTGAATTTAGGATAATATAAAACATATGATGATTACCGGTTTGCTCCGGGGGAATTTCAGGTATTCTAAGCAAACCTTGCTGAACATATGGTATTAAACATTCACGGTACCGTTCATAAATTCTGGCTCTTAAATCATTAATCTCGTCCAGACGTTCCATCTGCGCATATAAAAAGGCAGCAAGCATATCAGAAGGAAGGTAGCTGGAACCTACATCCACCCAGGTATATTTATCCACTTCTCCTCGGAAAAACTTACTCCTATCAGTCCCTTTTTCCCTGATAACTTCAGCCCGTTCAATAATATGTTTATCAGGAACATTTATGAATATGGCTCCTCCTTCACCACATTGATAATTCTTTGTTTCGTGAAAGCTGAAACATCCAATATGGCCGATAGTACCAAGGTAACGGTCCCCAAACTTCGCGTTCATTGCCTGCGCAGCATCTTCAACTACAAAGAGGTTGTGTTCATGAGCAATATCCATAATTTTGTTCATATCGCAGCTTACTCCAGCATAATGAACAACAAAAATAGCTTTTGTGCGTTCAGTAACCTTCTGCAAAACATCTTTAGTGTCAATGTTTAGGTAGACCGGGTCGATTTCAGCAAAAACCGGTTTAGCTCCTCTTAACATAACCGCATTAACTGTTGAAACAAAGGTATATGAAGGTAAAATAACCTCATCCCCGGGTTTTAAGTCTATCAACATGGCCGCCATTTCTAATGCATGAGTACAAGAAGTTGTTAACAGGGCTTTTTCAATATCAAACTTTTGTTCGAAAAAAGAATGGACAATTTTACTGTAATATCCATCTCCAGAGATGCGATTTCTTGCAAGCGCATCAGTTATGTATTTCATCTCGTTACCAGTCAAGTACGGTTTATTGAAGGGTATTTTCATTCGCTTTTTATTCATCTTCATACTTTTCCCTTGTCATAATTTATAGTTTCCTTTACCACATACTGGGGTAGGTTATTTATGCTAAGGAATATACGTCCTACATATTCGCCGAGAAGCCCCAGCATAAGCATTATCATGCCGCCAACAAAAAGGAAAGCGGCCATAATAGAACTATAACCGGTTGGAATGGAAGGATTAAAGATTTTTCTAAATATAATGTAAAACCCAAATAGAAAGCCTCCCCCGGCTGTTATTGCACCAATCATCGAAGCTGCCCGCAAAGGCACGACCGAGAAACTTGTAAAACCATTGATCCAAATTGAAAGCATCTTTCTAAAAGTGTAGGTAGTTGTACCTGTTATACGTTCTTTATGTTCAATATCGACATTAGCTATTTTAGTTGTTATTCTTAGCATGTATCCTACTATATATGGGAACGAGCTTTTGTAATTGACTAGTTCCCTTGCCACAAATAAACGCATCGCAAAAAAACTTGATGATACAACTTCTTTAGGCTTGCCAATAAGAATTGTAGCCATCGTCGCATTAAGTCTGCTGCCAATTTGCTTGAAAAAGCTGTGTTTTTTTTCCTTAAAACGAGCGAAAGCAACATCATAGCCTTCTTCTAGTTTATCAATGAGAGCCAGAATCCCTTCAGGCGGATGCTGACCATCATCATCCATATAAATAACATAATCGCCATCGACATAAGGCAGCGCAACCATCCGTGCGCTTTGCTGCCCATAATTACGTGAGAGACTTATGCCAATGATTTGAGGATCATCCACACACATTTCTCTAATTACGCTAAATACGTTATCGGGAGATCCATCATCGATAAGAATAATACGATGTTTAAGATCCCGGCACTTGGAAAATACAGCTTTTATTCCCTCAACAACTTGTTTAATTGTTCTTTCAGAACGGTAACAAGGGATAACTATATTAACAGTTTTAATTTTTTCATGTTTACAATTCATAGTCCTCGTCCTTTATCGAAGAGTATATTCTCTTCTTTTAACAGGTCAGCTCGCCATCCCCAAATGTAATACGGCGCATCACTACCAGTATTAAACAATAGATCAACTATGCTTACCCCATGTTCAAACACTTCACCATGGAGCTGCTTATATTCAGGATAACCTGAATAATTTTTCCATACCAACTCGATCCCCGCTTCTTCATAGTCCTCTGCTACTATGTAGTCTTTGGCAGCCGGACCGGACAGGTAAACGCCTGCACCGGTGGCCTTCACAAGACTTAAAAGTTTTTCATGCTTTACACCCACTGAATGAAATTCACGGCTGTCTGCGAATTGGGTTTTAGTTCCAAGAAAGTTTCTTGATATTTCAATAATCATAAATCTATTGACTTCATGCAAATAATCCCACTTCTTTTCAAGATAAACATATTCGAAAAATTCCTTATACATCTTAAAATAAGGTGCACGAGAATAATATGCAGTAATATTTGACCAATGCTTCTTCTGCCACTTGCCGTCCTGAATCAGCACCTCGTCTATCAATCTTTTCTCGCTTGTACCAACAGGAATGGTCAGCCACATCAAACCATTAGATGATATTATCTTGTTTCTGTTTCTCCAATCACCTTTTGTGTATTGTAAATCATCATGAAATATAAATAAGTCCACATCATGAATAATGTCAAAATAGCCTTTCCATGGTATATAATTTGATTGCAGCACTGCAACTTTTTTCATTCTAATTCACCTAAACTATATCTTCTATCAGATAATTTTGTCCCAGATACCGGAAACATCAATCTTAAAAGATAATTCCGGGGAAAAAATCATGTTTTCTGGAGAAAATGTATTTTTGTTGTTTAAAACTTCAATATTAGTATTTAAATTGAGGGCGTTTAATAAATTCAGACAGCCAGACCTGAAAACAAAATTCATTAAACTATCAAAATTCATTTCTTTAATAACCCTTATAACACTCTGTGATATTATCTCTCCGTCATCAACAACCTCATTTACATAATGAACAGTAGTGCCAATAAATTTACAATCATGTTCTAAAGCCTGTTGAACAGGCTTTGAACCTATTTCTCCTTTAAAAAGAGGAAGCAAAGAATAATGAAGATTTATAAGTCTCTTATTGCATATTCCTACAATCTGAGCATCAAGTACTTTATGAATATTGGTAATAATCATGTCAGGTTCCGATTGTCTTATTGCATCAAGTAATTGGGCATTATTTGTTCTGGAGTAATCTACTATCTTTGCAGGCAACCCGCTATTCTTTGCATAAATATACGCTCCACAATCTCTGTCAGCTATCATTTCAACATCACAGTTTTTGATAATTCCCTCTTCTATACATTGCTTTATAAATTTTAAATTGCCTCCGCCACCAGAGGCTAAAAAAAGTAATTTTGCCACACTTATCTCCTTTTAACATGTAATAAATCTTACTGGTTTGCTTTATATGTATTAGTCTTTTTTGGTGGAGTTAGCAACCAATGGTCTAAGTGCATCAAACCCGGCACGGGCACGATCTTGTACTTCTGGAATTATCTGTGATAACTGATTACGTATTTCATCCATATTATCATAGCATTTCTTCACAAGGGGAATTATCCCAAAATCATGACGAGGGAGAACATATTCTTCCAAATGAGCTAATTTAAGAAATCCATGCATTTTATGTGATAAAGGTCCGTTTTTATATTCTATAGCAACAGTCGGAATCTTTTGAGCCAAACCCGCAACCGCAGCATGAACGCGGCCCGTAAACAGCATGTCCAGCTTACCAATTATTGCATGTATTTCCCAGGGATAATACAAGCTGTCAATCTTATGTACATGTTTCATGTCAGCAATACCACGACTTTTTACTACATCCCATAGCTGGTTGTTTATTTTGTAATCGCGCCAATGTGTACGCTTGAAATTTGGTGGCAGCTCAAAACCATTGGAATGCGACATCAATACAACACGGGCACCAAGAGTATTGACTATGTACTCCACGACTTCAGCATATTCTATGTACTCATGGTCACCTCTTGGCCATGTGTTAAACTCACCATCAGGCATGATGTACCCTGACATAATAATTCCGACATTGTTCCTGTCACCACCGATAAGACCTTCACGTTCATAAATAGGAGAGAAAGCAGTTTGCTCAGGATAACATGAACTATCAAATAGAAATGCAGGACACGCGAAATCAACTGTATGCAGCATATTAAATCCCGCTTTTTTTAATATAATTTGAGATTCCGGCTCACGGTTGGCAACAAGCAAATAATTACTATATACTAATTTAGCAAAATCCAATGTTTCTACTTCGGTAACAGGGCCTGGTGAACTTGCTATCATTGCAACTGGCTTGCCAATCAGCTGAGCAGTACGATTTTTGAGCAAATCAACGAGGAAACGTTTATGCCCCATTGATGCTGAATTATCTCCCCACATATCACCACTGAAATTTATAACCAAATCACTCTTAATTATTTCGTCTATAAATTGACTGCGTTCAACAAGCTGCCCGGTTTGATTGTATATTTCGGCAATTGCGTAATCCCGATATGCATTGGATAAATCATTTTCATTCCATGCGTAATAATAATCCAAGGGTAATAATGTAATATTTTCTTTTAGACAAAATTCTTCTGTCAATTGTAATGTGGTAACAATTTCAGCTCCAGGAAAAGTTCTATGCAACTCACGGAAAAAAGGCACAATAATATAATAATTTCCAACATTTCCATGTTCAAGTCTACCCCAGTGCAGAGTGCATAACCCCGTTACCAGTATTCTCATTTAATATTTCCTCCAAATGTCATATAAAAGTTTAATTGGCACATTGTTATTCCTTATGAAGTCATTACTATTGTTCGACATTTAATTGCAAAGTTCCTCTTAATGTACAAGATAAATTAGGGGGGCTATCACTTTTAAAAGGCTTAATTCTTCTAACAAAGAAAAACCCTTCTTTGACAACAACTTGCCTTAGAAGGGTTCTATAGCAAATAACGATTTCAGACATAAACCTCCACTTATAGGATCTAGTCAAGTCAAATTTAGTCCAGAAATGCCGAATCCTAGGTACCTGATTAACCGATTACTTCTATGTAATCTATTTCTGTTACAGTCCCGGTTGCACTGGCCTGCTTGGTTCCGGTACATTCTATCTTTATTGTATGACTTCCATTTGTTAAGCCGGTCTTAGTAAACAGCTCTTGTTGGAATGCATCTGCACCATACTGGTCCACAGTACCCTGAAGAACACCATCTATATATACCTTTGCTATTCCGCGATTAGGGTACTTCCGGCCATACCAGTTGACTCCGGTTCCCGTAAAGCTTATAGTTACCGTATTTCCTGCTAAACTGGTGTATTCAGAACTACCACCGGAATAACCTGCGCTTGTGCTTGTTAGCCATCCACTTCCTGTGTATAATGCCGATGGTGAATTACTTTCTATTTTTGTTAATGTTACATCCGGCGTTGTCGCATTGGCCGTGGCTGAAAAATTGGATTGATTGTTTGCCACATCTGCAGCTATTACTCTGTAGTAATACGTTGTATTGGCAGATACAGTTGTATCAGAGTAATTGGTGGTAGTACTGGTTCCAACCTGAGTCCACCCCGTACTGCCATCTAACGACCTCTCTATCCGATACTCTGCCACTCCCACATTATCTGTTGACGCTGTCCAATTTGTATCAATTTTACCCGCTGATGCCGTTGCAGTTAGCCCGGTCGGTGCTGTCGGTGCTTGATTATCAGGCTCTGTGATTGCTTCTATATAATCTATTTCTGTTACAGTTCCTGTTGCAGCGGCCTGCTTGGTTCCTGTACATTCTATTTTGATTGTGTGGCTTCCATTTGTTAAGCCTGTCTTTGTGAAAAGCTTCTGCTGGAATACATCTACACCATACTGGTCCACTGTACCCTGAAGAACACCATCTATATATACCTTTGCTATTCCGCGATTAGGGTACTTCCGGCCATACCAGTTGACTCCGGTTCCCGTAAAGCTTATAGTTACCGTATTTCCTGCTAAACTGGTGTATTCAGAACTACCACCGGAATAACCTGCGCTTGTGCTTGTTAGCCATCCACTTCCTGTGTATAATGCCGATGGTGAATTACTTTCTATTTTTGTTAATGTTACATCCGGCGTTGTCGCATTGGCCGTGGCTGAAGGATTGGATATATTGTTTGCTGCATCTACTGCTATCACTCTGTAGTAGTATGTTGTGTTAGCAGATACAGTTGTATCAGAGTAATCGGTGGTAGTACTGGATCCAACCTGAGTCCACCCCGTACTGCCATCTAACGATCTCTCTATTCGATACTCTGTTACTCCTACATTATCTGTTGACGCTGTCCAACTTATGTCTATCCTGCCTCCTGAAACTGCTGTTGCTGTAAATCCGGCAGGTATTGTTGGTGCCTCAGTATCCGGGGCTGGGGTGGTAGCATTAACGCTTATTGACGGGTCCGATGTATTGTTGGCTGCATCTACTGCTTTTACTCTGTAGTAGTATGTTGTATTGGCTGATACTGTCATATCTGAGTAACTTGTTATTACACTGGTCCCTATCTGGGTCCAGCTACTGCTGCCGTCCAGTGACCTCTCAATCCGGTACCCAGTCACTCCTACATTATCTACTGACGCCTCCCAGCTTAAGTTTATCCTGGTTTCAGATACTGCTGTAGCTAACAAACCTGCCGGAACCGTCGGTGCTTGATTATCAGGCTCTGTGATTGCTTCTATATAATCTATTTCTGTTACAGTTCCTGTTGCAGCGGCCTGCTTGGTTCCTGTACATTCTATTTTGATTGTGTGGCTTCCATTTGTTAAGCCTGTCTTTGTGAAAAGCTTCTGCTGGAATACATCTACACCATACTGGTCCACTGTACCCTGAAGAACACCATCTATATATACCTTTGCTATTCCGCGATTAGGGTACTTCCGGCCATACCAGTTGACTCCGGTTCCCGTAAAGCTTATAGTTACCGTATTTCCTGCTAAACTGGTGTATTCAGAACTACCACCGGAATAACCTGCGCTTGTGCTTGTTAGCCATCCACTTCCTGTGTATAATGCCGATGGTGAATTACTTTCTATTTTTGTTAATGTTACATCCGGCGTTGTCGCATTGGCCGTGGCTGAA
>JAENZX010000006.1:0-59430 GCA_016841045.1 Thermincola carboxydiphila | reverse complement strand
GTCGGTGCTTGATTATCAGGCTCTGTGATTGCTTCTATATAATCTATTTCTGTTACAGTTCCTGTTGCAGCGGCCTGCTTGGTTCCTGTACATTCTATTTTGATTGTGTGGCTTCCATTTGTTAAGCCTGTCTTTGTGAAAAGCTTCTGCTGGAATACATCTACACCATACTGGTCCACTGTACCCTGAAGAACACCATCTATATATACCTTTGCTATTCCGCGATTAGGGTACTTCCGGCCATACCAGTTGACTCCGGTTCCCGTAAAGCTTATGGTTACTGAATTCCCGGCTATACTGGTGTATTCTGAGCTGCCACCGGAGTAACCTATGCTGGTGCTTGTTAGCCATCCGCCCCCTGTATATAATGCTGATGAGGAATCACTTTCTATCTTAGTCACTATTACGTCCGGTGTTGTTGCATTTGCCGTTACTGAGGGAATTGATGTATTATTTGCCGCATCTTCTGCTATTACTCTGTAGTAGTATGTTGCATTAGCTGAAAGCCCCGTATCAGAGTAACTAGCTGTAGTACTCGTCCCTATCTGAGTCCAACCGCTACTACCATCCGGTGACCTCTCAATCCGGTAACCGGTTACCCCTACATTATCCGTTGATGCCGTCCAGCTTAAGTCCACCCTGCCCGCAGATGCCGTTGCTGACAGCCCCGTTGGCGCTGTCGGCGCCTCTGTATCAGATGCAGTCACACCATACGCAGAAACAACATCAACTGTCATCGTACTTCCACTGGCATCTGGAAAAGTTAACCCGGCTCCAGAGTCAGCTCCCGACCTCAGCCTGCTAGATGGAATACTATTCAAATTAAATACCGTCTTGTAGCCAGACCGATAAAAATCGTTATAAAGATTAACATCATTATCCGCTTCTTCTAAATCCACACCGGTCCCATTATTGTTGAATTGATCAATATAATTTCCTGAAGCATCAAATATTACCGATTCATCTATATGCCAGACGGCAATACCTGCGGCTGTCGTAAATCTGGTCAATCCCGCATCATAACCACTGAACTGCCGGTTTTCAATTAGGAAAAACTGCTTGGGATCTGAAGTAGGAATTTTTATAACGTTATACTGTCCGGTGCTAACAGATTTAACAGAGTAATTAGTAAGAGAACTGACGGTCTGGGGTAAAACCCATCCCATTTCACCTTTGGACCAGGCATCCATATGAACAGGAGTGGCACCGGCGTACTCGCCGGTCAGCGACCCCCAGTTTCCCGAGCCCATCAAACTCTGTCCCTGAACTCCACCGTAACGATCGGTATATGAATACAAATCGGGAAGACCCAGGTCATGACCTAATTCGTGAGTGAAAACTCCGACAGTTGCCATATGGCCATTCTGTTGCTCACCCGCTTGGGTATAAGCATACAGGTACTTGCCATCCAACTGATATGGAGCAAAACCCCATCTATGAGCCCAAACAGTGGGAGCAGCTGAACTGGTCGCTTCCTCTCCTCCTGCCACCACGGTAAGAATATGTAATTCGTCAGGATCTATGTAGCCATTACCGTCGGTATCAAAACTGGCGTAATTTATATAAGGGTTGGCCGCAGCCAAAGCATCTTTCACAATCTGTTGATTTCTGGAATCGATAACCGTACCGGTATTGGGGTGATTATATCCCAAGGTAACTTTAATAATCCCGTCATTGGCAGTACCATAGCTCTCTCCGGCAGGAGCAAATCCAAATGTTCCTCCTGATACTTCTTGATAATAATGATTGACAGATGGTTTCGAAGAACCGAAAAATGTATTACTCCATGCAGAATCAGAATATACTATACTTTTATTGCTGAATTGTACCAGTAAAACAAGGATCTTTTCTGTCCCACTAGGCCCCGATAACTGAGGAGAACTTTGTGCTTCTGACGAAGAAGAAGTTGGTACATCTGATGTTTGGGATGAAAACGAAGTTTCTTCAAGAGATGAAGATAATTGCATAGACTGAAACTTTGGGGATTTTGGCTTTTCACGGTCGTACCTGGTAGGTTTAGGTATATCTACCTGTTTGTTCTTTATAGCCTCTTTAAAAGCATTGATTGAAAGCGCATTTGGGGGCCGCATATCACGTTTATAAACCTTACCCCCTGGAACCACTTTTCCTGACACTAGCTGTCCGTAGTTCCAATATCCATCTTTATCCTTTGCTATTATATCACCCGAATCAGAGACAACCCAGTTTAACCATTCGTCGCCCTGAATAGCTGCTTCAAATTTTTCGCCCGAGGGCTGACTAAACTCCTGAGGCTCACTTAAAGCCGGTACAGCATATACTCCGGTACACATGATAATAACAATTGCTGTTGCAATTAAAATACCATAAATAAGATTCCGAGAAGTTATGCTCATATTACCACCCCTTAATTCTTCTAGCCGAAATTGTTTTTTTATGGTCATTTGTTCTTTTTTTAACATTCAATGAATACTTTAAAATTCCTCTATATTACCCTATAAATATCGAAAAAAAGAGAGCCATACCGGCTCATTAATCCCTAAACTGCATAATCTTATTGGCACTCTATGATATATCCTTCCTCTCATTATATAAGCTGTCGATTAACCGATCGTGTTCAATTATTTCTGTCCACATCTCTTTTCCATAATAAAACACTCTTATTAACAGTGTGATAAAAATAACATTTAGTAAAATTGAAATACCCAGAATAATATCCATTTTTGAAACACCTCATCCCTTTATCGTGCATTTTCGACAAAAGGGATGATTTTCCTTCTTTTTTCGATAATAATTGAGAATTTAAAAGGAATCTAGTCGCAAAATGTTTAATTCTCAAATATGGAATAAATAAGCAAAGGAAGATAAGATGATAAAATTAATTATTAAAAAAGAACCTATATTTGAATTACTCATTATTTGTCTTATATTAGCTTTTCTGGTTTATAACAACTCTGCAAAAATGTTTGGTAGAGAGAATCACCCGCCTGTAACTAAAATAGCAGGTAAGCAACGTTTAGGGAATGATTTTTCACAGCATGTAATCAATAATCCGGTTTCTCCTGCTACTATTAAAATTGTATTTCTTGGGAGTTCAGTCGTATGGGGACAATATTTAGATTCTATTAACGATTCAATACCATATCAGGTAGAGAAAATGTTACAGAGTAAAGTTAATAAACGGATTAAAGTGTATAACCTTGCAATAAAGGGAGATACGTTTTTTGAAGATTATTATATTTTTCAAAAAGTAATGACAGTTACTAAACCGGATCTAATTGTTTGGGGTTTTTATCCAGGGCGTGACTTTAAGTTTCAATATCCTACTCCTTTAGGAAAAGGATATTGGCTGAAAAGACCAGCTGATGCATTGCAAGCATTTAGTTATTTGGATTATTTGTTCTGGCAGGATGCAAAGGCGTTAAAGTCATCTCAACCTAGCATTCCCTTTATAGATTATTTAATCAAAAGAGAAGTACTTGAAGAAAAGACTAATTTTTTATTTAAAGTTTTATTGAACGATTTTTTTAATAAGATGAAGATCAATAGGCTTGACCAGGAAAAAAAGAAATTTGAAACCGTTTTTACAAGTGGTTTATCCGAAAGAGGGGTTAAAATACCAAAAACGAAGAAAAGCGGAGGCATGATTAAAGAGTTAGGATACGCACCTAATGATTTAAGTGATCTCGCGATTAAATTTTTAGATGAATGTAAAGAGCAGAACATTCAGCTATTGATTTATAACCATCCAATTACAGAATCGTTTCCGGATAAAAACTATCTGCCGAATTATTCGCACAACATTGAATACATGTCGAAGGAATTTGAAGCTAGACAAATACCATTCCTAAGAGTAGAAAATACCTGGGATAAAGATAAGTATTACCATGATTATAGTCATTTTAACGCTGTTGGGAGTAAAAAAATGGCAGCGCTGGTTGCAAATTACATTATCTCAAATAAACTGGTTAAGTAGGTGGAAAAATGAGTTTTACATCATGGTTTGATATTTTAGTGTTAACTGTTGTTTTTAGTTCGTTCCTTTTATTTAAAAAAAAGCACGTAAGCTTTTTGACAGTAATTAGTGTATTAATCGTTCTGTCAGTTGCACCACTCCAAGGATTTTTACTATCATTAGTTACTCTCTTAATCCATTGTCTTGCAAAAAGTTTAGAACGAAGAAAAAGTAAAGTCGTTTTATTCATTTCAATATTATTTCTGATTGGGTTTTTGTCTGTCTTTAAGTATACAACGGTACAGAATGAACTGTTTCAATTAATCGGTATAAATTCCAAATTTGTTGGTTTTATTGGAGCATCATATTTTACATTCAAATTTTGGCACTATCTTTTTGAAGTATATTCCAGAAGGCTTAAACCAATAAAATTAAAAGAGCTATTACTGTACATCTTTTTCTTCCCGACATATGTAGCAGGACCAATTGAAAGAGTAGACCATTTTATTAAAAACACACAGAAACCAGTAAAGCTCAACTTTGGCACCATTTTTACAAGCATTGAACGGATCTTGTTAGGACTCTTTAAAAAACTGGTAATAGCTGAACTTTGTGCATCACAGACAAGTTTAATTTACTCTTCAGCTGAAACAGCGTCAGCAAGCGTACTTTGGTTGGCCGCTTACCTATATTCAATTCAAATTTATGCCGACTTTTCCGGATACACTGATATCGCTATCGGAGTATCTGGACTGTTCGGATATGACATTATCGAAAACTTTAATAAGCCATATCTGCAAAAAAACATATCTTCGTTTTGGAAGAGCTGGCATATATCATTAACTAATTGGCTAATGGAATACATATTCTTGCCAATTAGGACGATTTTACCCAAGTTTATCCGAAACGATTTACTGGCAGGAGTATTGGCAAGGATAATCAATATGGTTGTTTGCGGGATTTGGCATGGAGCTACAAATAATTTTGTGATATGGGGTTTGTATCATGGTATCGGACTTTCGGTTTACCGCATATATTCTCAGATTTTAAAGTCTATGGTGCGGCCTGAAAGGCTTGAATCCATAAAAAATAATAAGTTATTAAAACTGTCCTCAGTTCTATTAACATTCCATTTTGTAACTATAGGATGGGTTTATTTTGCAAACGATATTTCTACTGCTAACCTTATTGTATATAAACTATTGTTTGGAATGCAGTTAATGCCAGCCTTAAAGTTAACATTCTTATGTCTAGGGATGTATCTCTTCTTAATTGTTTTTGATTCCAAGATTATATTTGGAAGAAACAGAAAGACGTTAGCTTTGTTTATTTTAATATTAGGATTAATCTATTTTAGAAGCGAATCCCCCGTTCAGAACTTTATTTACAGTGATTTTTAAACTTTTTAAAAATGATTCTTGGCCAATGATACTATTTATTAAATTCTAATCTATATCCGAAGGATTATATTTACCTGCCGCTACCTGATCAAATGATTGTCTAATCGCATAACTATCCAATTCCATTTTCCTTACCCGATATAGAGTTTCTTCGTTAAGCTTTCTATTTGCTGCTATGAGATCTGCCATTAGCCCAAATACACTCACCTGAAATCCCAACATAATTAATATGGCAGACAAAATAAGAGACTGAACATGTCCCTGTCCCCCACCTTGTATAAGAAAATAAATATACCTCATACCTATAAGCACACCTGACCCAAAAAGCAGGCTTCCCAATCTTAAAAATACCCTTAGAGGCCTGTACATTGTGTAAATTCTAAGGATAGTTCCCATAGACCTTTTAATATATTGGCCTATACTGCTAAAAAGTCTAGACTCACGTAACTTCCCGTTTGTACCAATCGGTACGTGAGAAACAATTATGTTTTTCTGGCCGGCCTGAATGATGGTTTCCAAGGTATACGTAAATTCCGACAGAACATTTATCTTCAATGCAGCCTCTCTGTTGTATGCTCTAAAGCCACTGGTTGTATCCGGAACATCCGTGGCAGAAGCCTGTCTTACAACCCAGCTGCCAAACTTCTGCAAAAACTTTTTGGTGTCGGAAAAATGAGATATTGTATCAATCTGTCGATCCCCTATAACCATCTCTGCCTTGTGCTCCAGTATTGGCTGAATCAGTTTTGGAATATCACTTCCTTTATATTGATTGTCCCCATCAGTATTTACAATAATATCTGCACCAAGCCTAAGGCAGGCATCCAAACCGGACTTAAACCCGTTTGCCAGCCCTTTGGTCTTGGGGATGTGAACAATATGATCAACACCTAACTCACGGGCAACGTCTACCGTACGGTCAGTGCTGCCGTCATTGATAATTAGGATTTCAACTTTTTCCACCCCGGGGATATTCCTGGGAATATCCTTTACAGTAATAGGCAGGGTTTTTTCTTCGTTAAGACACGGAATTTGAACTATCAGTTTCACTTGATAACCTCCCGAGAATTTAGTCTAATTCATTTACCTTGCTATCATTAAAAACTATTTTCATTTGTCTTGCATAGAGATATACAACCCCTACCAATAACAATTCTCCTGCAGTCATCCACAGACGGGCAACTACCGAAACCACAACTGCAGCTGTTTGAGGCATTATATTTTTTAATGCAAAAATCATAATTCCCTCTCGCACCCCAATACCGGAGGGGGCAAAAAGACTCAATAGCCCTATGATAACAGCTAATCCAAATGAACCGGAGATGTAAAAAATGTTTTCAGCTCCTACAGGGTAAATTGAGTTAACCAGAATATAAAAACCCATTCCAACAATGAACCAGTTTATTGTAAACAAAAAAACAAAACCTAAAATATCTCTATACTTTATATCGAGTGTAACAGTTTCCCTTTTCAGCATTTTTAGTGGAACATTTATAATTGCCTGAAGTAATCTCGGATGGATTATGATAACAAGCAAAAAAACCAAAAATATGGCTTGACTTCTATATTCCCTGAATAACGGAACGTCAATGAAGAATAAAGACCCTAAAAACAAAAAGGCAGCACCCAGTAAAGTACAAATGTTCTCAATAAAAAAGCAAAATGTGGTTTTTTTATTAGAAATCCCTTCTTTATGATAAAAATACAATCTGCCTCCCAACAAAAACACTTTGCCGGGAATAAATTTGCCTAACTGGGAGTAGAAATATGAAATTATAGCTTTATCCAGGGCAATATTTGCTCTGTTTTTCTTTGTAATGTAATGCCATAACAATCCCTGTGTGAATTTATATATTATAAAAAATATGAATGCTATTGAAAGCTGATAGTAATTGAAACGGAAATCTAAAGCTCGAAGTTCCTCAATATTTTTTATAAGAAAACGAGCTAAAAAGATTACTACGCTGATAACAAAAACTATTTTAATGTAATTTAATAATTTTCTTGTCATGGCACACCCTTAAAAACTAATCAGTGTTCGTAAGAAACACATATATAGGAACATTATTCGCTGGGGGAAAAAGAAGATAAGCTTATTCCATCTAGGGTTCCTCGACCATTTTATATTGAAGACTATAAGAAGGGCTGCAAGATAGTAATTCCATTTTGACGGTCCGGCATCTAAAACAGTATTCTTTAAGCCAAATAAACTGCCGATTTTACCTCGTGCGCGTGCTGAATTAATCTTGTAGATCAAGGCTCTTTTCTGGGATTTAACAACCGCACCTCCATCTACTTCTTGTAGATTAACGGCACCGCTGCCTTTCATCTTTTGTAAAATATCGAATGCCTTCTGATTTTTGGCTATTATCCCCGTATGCTTTATGGGATTTTTTTTCATTTCTTTAAGCCATACATCTCCACAACTTATGTCAGAAAAAAACCCGAACTGGTCCTGACAAGAAAAGCACCTTGACATCGTAAAAAAGTATAAATTCCTGTATGTACATAAGTTATATAAATAAGAAAATGTACGTTCAGAACCATCCTTCATGACTATATGAGTCTTTCCTCTCCAGTGACCCTTCCGAAAGTAAATTCGTTTAATACCTTCACTGTTAACTTGATTTTTTCTTAAAATTCTTTCCACCAACTCTACTGATGTAGAACCACTACAAAATAAAGAAATCTTCACTTCAATTTTGTCTTTTAACTCCGGATACTTTATTTCCATGTTTTTTAATGCCTTTAGCTGACATGGCAAGGCAACAACCGCAACTTTACCATTGAAATCCAATATTTTTTTATAGTGCTTAACCAAAGGGAACTCCATGTATATACTAGTCCGACAGTCAAGTATTTCTTCTTTGGTACTGGCAACGAATGTCTCGTAATCGATTCGATTATCATTCATTACCTGTCTGCTGACTAAAGCCCCTTGAATTATCCCATTTTCAAGAAGGTATAATAGAATAGATGTCACCATTCCACCTGATGCGGCACCCGACCTTATTTCCTCATTATTCGAGTACCCTACGTAACAACTATGATAATTCCCAATATACTTTTGCGGGTTAGCGTAATCTAATGTCATTTGCCTACTCTCCCTTTAACATCTGTGCGGCAATCTCAATGTTTTGCTTTGAGCTTTTCCGAACATCCGGCAAATATTTTTCTATATTTAACCTAATATTATCTTTTTCTGCTTCAACAAGTTCAAAGGAGCTTTTTAAATCCTCAAAGCTTAGCTTTTTATAATCGGTAGCAAACTTCCCCAATTTAAACATGTCCAACACTTCCTGATACTTGTGGCTCCACCCCACTAAAAGCACAGGGACCTTTTTATACAAAGCAGATATCATTGCATGAAATCTGGAGGCCACTAAAATTTCTGACTTGGCAATAAGCTCCCGAAGTGTCTCCGGTGGCAGTTCCTGATCCAAAGTGAGACATTTTCCTTTGTTTCTAACCTTTGAATATACCTCTTTACAAACAGGCAGGTCATTGTTTTTGAGCTTTGTCTTACCTGCCCGCGCCGCCTGAGCAATGACAAGAACGTTGTAAACCTTATCCTCAATAAGCCAATCCACAAACTCTGCCATGATACCTAAATAATCCAAACCATTTCGTTTACAATTCTTGTAAACAACTGAACTGATAGAAACCGTGATAAAAGGCACATTAAAAAATTCTGGGGTTTTTTGAACCAGGTTGTCTGCCTGCACTTTACTCTTTTCATCATCTGGCAAAATGAAAGCCAGGTCGGCACATAATTTAGTATCTCTGATTCCCAGTTCTTGAAGATGCTTTAGAGTATCTTCTCCCCTGGGACAAATAACCTTCACTCCAGATAGAATCCGTTTGGCGAAAAACCTGTTCCAGAAATTTTCATAAGGGCCGGTCGCCTGTGATAGTTTCACAAGGTTTTTGTTTACAGTCAGGGGGACAAAAGAACATATGTAGTTATACATGGTATAAACAAAACCTCTGCCGTCAACAAAACTAACCCCGGCGATATCAATTATTAAGTCAGCCTTGTGAAAAGATTTCAAAATCGGGTTTCTCAAAATAAATTTCCTCACAAAAGGAACAAATCCAAACATTTTATATAAAATTGCAAGAAAAAATGCAGCGAACACCATCTGTTCCGGTTTGCAGGAAACGACCCTTACATTTGGAAAATCGTTTTGTTGGGCATCTTCCTCTGGGTAAACTGACAGAACATCATACTTAACCGGAAAAGGTAGTTCCTGAGACAGGTTTTTTATTACACTTCTTAACATTGAGGCTGCGCCCTTATTACCGGAAAATGTGCCACAAAGTATGGTTACACTAAAATTATCCTGTACGTTATGCATGTTTTGAACCACCTCTATCCATTTACCTTAGTATTGTAAAGCCTGAGAAGTCTCCTTCAATTTATCTCCAATTTCTATTAACGGCTCAAGAAACGTATAACCGGTTAGTTAAAGAGTCTTTGTTTAAACATTTGTAGAATCTATTTTATAAACTTTGGAATTCAGTCGAACCATTCTTAAATTATCAATAATTATCCTGTTTCCTGGCTTAACAGCAGAAAGTTTTATGATACCGTATTTAGCTCCATGGGGTATTTCAAAATCTTTACTAACCCGAAGATAACTATCAGAACTAGGGGTAAACATTATCCTATCCACAAAAAGCACTTTATCCGTACCATCAATCCATGCTATTTCAAATAATCCCTCATTATATTCCTCATCGTCTGCTAACCGCGCAACAAAAGATACGTTAATATCAGGGAATTCCCTAGCATTAAATTTCTGGTAGATTACGTTATCTTTATCAACCGCTACTGCAGCTTCATCTTTAAAACCGGTTTTTACAATATCGGGCTTATTATGTTTTTGCCATCCAGTTAACCCCTGCTTAAAAGACGGATTAACCAGCTTTACCTTTGTGGAAGAAAAGCCTTCCTTTAAATTTATTAAATCAAAATACCCCTTTTTTATTACCTTAACTCTACTTCCCAATTGTTTTTCTACCAACAAAGCCTGCTCTCTCATGTCAGCTTGCTTGCTATTTGATATTGGCCAATAATATGACTCCCACCGCAGTGAAAAGAAGGGTAAGATGATATAATCCGCTAACTGTTTTTCTTTAACCTCAAGAATAAGTCGAGATATTTCTGCCGGATCTTTTGCATTTAATAAATTTTTAATCGAGATTGGAAAGGTTCTTCCAGCTAGAGCCAATGCCTTGTCCCCACCACCATTATAGGTAGTAAAATTAACCTTGGCGGCTATATATGGAGCTAAATAATCATTTTCGGCAGGGACAAAGACAACCCGGTCTTCCGGGTCAAATTTAAATCCCCTGAGAGGCTCAATTACATCTGCATTAAATTGCTTCATTTTTGATAAAATTTGTGTACCTTTACTAACAGAAATGTCTTTAGGTAAAAAATCAATAAATACCAATAAACCAATGAATCCAGCAAGACAATGTCTCTTTTCAAGAATAAAACCACGCATTATATATGCCAAATTTAACAATAATATAAATTTAGGTATAATAAGCCACCTATATACAGCTCTCATCACGTTAAGGGGGAATACAGAATAAACATGCTTCCAGGGGAAATCAAAAACAACCTGTTCTGAGGATAGCAGGTAGTTATCATATGTAACGGTTTCTGTATACGGGATAGTTGAATTTATCTTTAATGAAGGTCCCAACGCAAGCAAAAAAGTTATTAGGGCAACCAGAGATAGAGCCATAACCACTTTATTTGTTTTCCCCTGCTTAAAAACTGTGTAGATACCGGCTAAAAACAACGGTACTCCCAAATAGTTATTCCACATTGTTCCATCCCCGGAAAAAATTCGCCCTTGCTGCATCAGATGATTTCTGACGGAGAACACCTTGGACAGATAAACACTTTCCGGGGGTAAAAGTAATGTTAACCAGTCTGGTGAATTTCCCCTGATAAAGTCAAGGCTGGCTGCCATAGTAGATATTCCGTGGGGTATAATCCCTTTAACAATTAGTAAAGCAAGTACCCAAGGTAAAAATACGAAAAAAAAGTATTTATTAAGTTTCTCCTTGTCCATTTTAAACCCATGCTTTAGAAGATAAACCAACAGAAAAAACAGGCATGATGCAGCAGCCAAGATTACTCCTATGTATAATGTAGTTAATGGAAATAAGATTCTTATCAGAAAACTAAGCAAAAATAAAAATATGAGTTTTAACTTTCCACTTGGTAGCGTTCCCGCAAAAATGTACGCATCCAAAAGCACGCCTAAAGGCAGCAGCATAAATGCTAGTTTTATTGCCGGCACCTGAGCCAGAAATGGATCGAAATAGAATACTACAGGGATGAAACTGCTGATTATTTTACTGTTTGTAATCTTATAAGAAAGGAAAAATATACTGGTTATAGAAACGATATATACGAAAAAATAAAAAGAAACCGTACTTATTTCAATACGGTTAATAATCTTGTTTAGAGTCGAAATCACAAAATACGGAAACTGCATTTGGACAATTTCGGTTCCGTAGGGATACATTACTTTTGAAACATTCAAACTAAAATCAGGGGTTTTTGATAAAATCCTGCCAAGTCCCATGACAACATAATTTATTCCTAACCCAGGAAGGGTAAAATAAGGTACAAAACCCTCTCTAAAAGCAATAACTATTAAAAAACCAGCATTTATTAAATAAGCTATATATGTGAATACTAGTTTCAATTTATCATATAACACACTGGTAGCCGATACCATGAAGGCATTCACCTCTAAATCAGCAGAAATTTCCTCTACTAACTTATATTTCTACCCCCAAAATGATAATTCCTTCTTTTTCTGCTATTTTTGACAAAATACGACTTTGTAATGGGCTTTTTACCTCTATGCCAGCCTAAAAAAAATCAGCCACACCTGTACATGCGGCTGATTCCTAAATTACAAGACTTACAAATAATCTCTGAGTCCCTCTTCTTTTAACTTTTGCAAAAGTTCCTTAACCTGCTGAGCTTTATCTTTGGGACAGATCATAATCACATCATCTGTATCAATTACTATTACATCTTCCAAACCCACGGTGGCGATTAACTTTCCAGAAGCTTCGATAATACAGTTCCTGGTATCAACACCTATTGCCCGGCCCCTGACCACATTACCTTCTTTATCTGTTGGGAAGAGCCGCTCCAAAGATGTCCAACTACCAACATCGTCCCACCCAAAATCTCCCGGAAAAACATATATCGAAGATGCCTTTTCCATTATGCTGTAGTCAATGGATGTGCTTTCAAAAGCAGCATATTCTTTGCGAAGAACCTCCTGATAATTATCTGAGCCAATAGCATTCTTAATTACATCTAAGCCAAGGTCCAAATCTGGTATAAATTCACGTATTTTTTTTCTGATGGTCGAAACCTTCCAGATAAACATCCCGCTGTTCCAGAGGTATTCGCCGGACTCAAGATAATATTGAGCAGTTTCGAAATTGGGTTTTTCTCTAAAAGCTTTAACGGCATAAGCCGGATTGCCTTTATAGTCGCCTTTTTTGTCAGCCAAACGAATATAGCCATATCCAGTCTCAGGTCGCTCAGGTTTAACCCCAAGAGTAACCAGATTTTCGCCATCTTCCGCAAGGTCTGCAGCCGACTCAAGTAATTTAACGAATTTTTCTTCGTCCCCAATCAAGTGGTCAGCCGGTAATACAACCATTAATGCTTCCGGATCGGCTTCTTCAATATGAATCGCTGCTAAACCAATGCATGGAGCTGTATTTCTCCCTTCTGGCTCAACAATAATATTTTCAAACGGAATCTGAGGTATCTGTTCCGCTGCAAGCTTAGCATAATCCTTCCCGGTAATAATGTATATATGCTCATAAGGTATAAGCTTATTAACTCTCTTGACAGTCGCCTGAATCATAGTATCTTCGCCCGTCAGGCCTAAAAACTGTTTTGGAATTTTTGTCCTGCTCTTGGGCCAGAAACGTTCACCTTTTCCACCGGCCATAATTACTGCAGTTAGCAATTTTATACCTCCATGACATTAAAATAATTTGTAAAATTTTATATAAAACTACATTCAAAATGTATTTTTAATAGTAAGAATTCAAGCTAATAGCGTGAAAACCTTTTTTCTTATCAAATTAGCTTAACCACAATCAGGATATATACAAATATAAAACTAAATATAATTTGAATTAAACTGTGACTGCTTCAATTATAAAATTAAGTTATGAAAGGTCCTGTAAAGGAACCTTTCAGTTTACATAGAATATATCATAATAATAGATAAAAAGAGGAGAACTTATGTACCCATTTAAATTCAGGCCTGTTTTCCAAAAAAGAATCTGGGGAGGAAGAAATCTGGCAAAACATTTTAACAAGGACCTTCCTCCTAATGAAACCATAGGTGAAAGCTGGGAAATTTCTGCCCATCCCAATGGTCTTAGCAGAGTGACTAATGGATCCTTTACTGGCAAGACCATTCCGGAGTTGCTCAAAATGCTTGGAAAGGATCTAGTACTAGGTACTTCTGTGAACTCTCATAAGTTTCCCCTGCTGTTTAAGCTTCTGGATGCCAATGACAGGCTATCTGTGCAGGTTCATCCAGATGACAATTATGCTTATAATTTTGAAAATGGACAGTCCGGAAAGTCGGAAATGTGGTATATCTTACATGCCGAGCCTGGAGCCAAGATTGTGCACGGCCTAAAAGAAGGGGTACAAAAACCGGATTTTATATCAGCTTTAAAGTCGGGTAACATCGAAAGGCTCCTTAACTATGTCCCTGTTCGTACCGGAGATGTGTTTTTTATCCCGGCCGGGCTTATTCATGCTTTAGGTGCAGGCTTGCTGGTGGCCGAAATTCAACAGGACAGTGATTTGACTTACCGTGTCTATGATTATAATAGGGTTGACCAAACTGGAAACCCACGCCAGCTGCACGTTAAAAAGGCTTTGGACGTTATTGATTTTAATAAAAGGTTACCAATAGAAAATCAGGGAGATACATTGAAACTCGAAGGTGCAGAAAAAAAGCTTCTATGCAGCTTCAGCAAGTTTAACGTTGAAAAGATTTCTGTTTTCAAGGAGTACCGACAGGAAGTCGATGGGTCCAGATTTTATGTAATCATGGTCATTGCCGGAGAAGGAAGTTTATTGTACGTAAACGGTCAGGAAAGAATGTCTCTTGGCGATGCATTTTTGATACCGGCAGGGTTGGGTGATATTAGTATTGTTGGCAATTGTGAGTTTATTCTCACATATGTGCCCTAAACTACGGGTTCTCATCAAAGTGAATAGTTCAATCAACAAAAGGGACTTTGTACAAAGAACTATAGGTTCATTGTGCAAAGCCCCTTATTTAAATCTAGTCTATTGCGCCTTGGCCTCAAGCTTCTCGACACGTTTTTCAAGATTACCAATGTCTTTCCAGATATGAGTAACCTGCTTCTTAATGTCAGCAACATCTTTTTGGAGCTTATCCTGCCCGCTTTTTAAAGTCTGCACCTCTTTTTGCAGTTTCTGCTGACCTATTTCCAAAATCCGCTGACCTGCTTGCAACTGCTGCAGGCCTACTCGAAGATCCTGCTGACCTACTTGTAACTCCTGCTGACCTACTTGAAGATCCTGCTGACCTACTTGTAATGCTTTAATATCTTCCCTAATTGGTTTTAGTTCCTCTTGAATTACTGTTCTAAGCATATCAAATAATTCCTTATCAGGCATAATTTCTTCCTCCACCCATTTTTCCGTTACGATAACTATATACTTATTTTAAGCTAAATCAGCCTGAATCTCAACAAAAAGTTTTCCATTTTTTGTAACTCAACCTTTTATTTTACCGCCCATACAGCAGTGACCCATCCTCAAACCGCTCCAGCAGCCTAAACCCATACAACTGCTGCGGTCTGCCCCAGAATACCTTCCGCCAGCTATCGTCAGCCTCCGGCATATTCCAGCTCATCCTCCCACTCAGGTAAATAAGTTTGACCGGTGCCAGCTTCTCCAGTTCAGGCAGCATATCAGTTCTATAAGGCAGCTTGGCAGCATAACGATTCCCATACCATGCCAGGATATGCCCATCATTGGAAAGGATTAGATCACCCTTCTTGGCCAAGAGAGTAACTTTCTTAATAGAAGCAGAATAGTCACGTATTAACGGCTTATCTACGTTGGGCCCGCTCCAGTTAGGCAGGTTTGCGAAAATAAACAAGGCTGTCAGTAGTGACATAGAAATTAAAGTGACACTTCGCTTTTTGCTGAACAGTCCGAGAAGGTACTCCACTGCAGCCAATCCATACATGATATAAAAAGGAGCAAACATGAAGAAAAGCCGCGGGATAAAATGAATCACCATAAGAGCAGCAAGCTGCAGGCCAAAGCATATCAGTAAAAGCGGTCTCAAGTACCTCTGTTTTTCACCAAAGGGTAGTAACAGGGACAGCAGAAAAAGGCCAAACAATGCTGCACTTATACCGGTAAAAGACGGCGCAAATATGTTGTAGATGAATTCCTGCCAGTTTTGGCCTATCTTGGTCCATATCTCTGCAGAATGAGACATAAGGAACTCAGCCACATTGACTTTTTCAAACATTGTATAGAGGGTGTACCCGGGATAAGTTTCTGTAAACATCACTGGTTCGTATTTTTGAAGGGAAAAAAGAGGACTTCCCATTAAAGCATAATTTCGCCACATCCAGGGCAGCACAGTTAGACAAAAGGCTATTACGAATCTTAATCCGGCCTTAAGACCAGCGGGTTTCCGTAAGACATACCAGACAACAGCAATAACCGGTATAAATAATAATGCGTTATACCTAGCAAGATAAAAAAGCCCTGCCGTCAAACCCAGCAGCATATCACCCAGTGGGTTCCTGAAATACTGCATATACATGATGAATATCACTGCCGTCAACATGAACAAGGCCATAGGTTCGGTGAGCCCAGCTGTACTGAAGTGGAGATTCTGGGCGCTGAAGATGTAAACCAATGATGTTCCTATAGCTACAGCATTATTGAATAGCCGCCTGGCTAAAAGATAAACAAGTGGTACAGCAGCCAGATAAAAGAACCCGGCCGCCAAAGCTACAGCCTGGTCAATCGCACCGAAGACTTTAATAAACAAGGCTATGGCAGCAGGCCACATAGGGGCCCTCCACAGGTCTGGATGGGGTAACCCCTTGTGGGCCAAACCCAAAGGTGTAATATAGCTCGAAATAAAGCCTTCACCATCGGCAATATTTCTGGCTATGCTGGCATAATCCATAGAGTCATTATATGCCAATGCAACAAAATTGGAACTGTAATAAGAATACCATACTATGGCGGCAGCTAATATAGTACCTGCCAGAACCAAATAGGTAAATGTCTTCGGTTTCATATGTCCTCCAAAGAGAAACACCCGCATTAATGCGGGTGAGTATTAACCCGGATGAAATTATAATCGGGATAGAAGCCCCCTGGCTTCTGCGAGCATCTTATCCAGCTCTCCGTTGGGCGCATCAAGCGGAGTACCTTTAAACAGTCTCCTGCCTTCTTCGTCAAGCTTACTGGCCTGCATTTTCATCCTCTCCGGTATAGCCAGAGTTTTTTCAAGCAAAATATGGGCCGTTTCCTTGTCGCCTGCCTGTAAATAAAATTGCGCTACTGCGTTATAATACATTGCCAACTGAATATATCCTCTGGTCACAAATGGCGCAAGGTTAACAGCTTCCTCAGCCGTTTGTACCCCTTTTTCCATATTTCTGGAATTGTAATAGGCTTTTGCTAAATGCCACCTGACCTCGCCATCCCCGGAGTCGTTTTGGACTGCTTTTTCAGAAGCACTGAGAGCTTGACTGATTGCTCCGACGTCACCCCTTGATGCTTTTTCCGTGTACATAATTGACAGGTCCGTAAGATTCTTTGTTGTATAGGGATCAAGTTTTACGGCAAACTCCATTGTTGCAATGGCACCTTCCAGATCACCTTGTTGATAAGTGTCGATGGCCTTATTAACATTAAGCGTACTCCAAAAAAAGCTGGCAGAGGCTGCAAAAAATACTACTGATATTATAATCCCAATAATCTTTCTTATACCTGTATCAAATACCGGAGTAGAAAAATAGTTGTCATTTCCAAAGGTCTGTTCCTCACCGGCTCTGACCAGACCCATAAGAAACCACAGTAATATGCTTATCGCACCCAGCGACAGAGTAAAGTCGATGGCGCTGTGCATCCCTATACCAATAGCCGTTGAAAAGGCTGTCCATGTCAGTAACTTCATTTCCGGCGAAGCACTCCTAAGCAGCCTTATACTGCTTATCAATAGCCCAAGCCATAGTAAAAGATATAAGATAAAACCTAATGCACCTGTTTCAACCAATACCTGGAAGAAATGGCTGTGTACCTCAGTAGTATCATACCAGTAATTCTGGTACGAGCGATAAATGGATTTCCACCCACCTCCGCCTACACCCAGTACGGGATGGTCTTTTACTACTTTGACCGCATCTTCATAGAAGTTAAAGCGGTCCAGGACGTTGTTGTTCTGTAAGTTAAATTCCTTAACCCTGTCAACTACAGATGCAGGCATAATTTCGGCTCCCTTAACCACAACAACTGCAGCAAGGGCCACTGCTACAATGGCACCGGTAGACAGGATATAACCCCTTTTTGTCTTTCCGCTTAAGTTGATAAACCGGTCAAAGCCAAACTGTATTAAACAACTGAGAAAGAATCCTAGAAACAGTATTCCCCAATAATATGAATCTGAATTTTCAACATTCAGGGTTAGAACACTCTTGGACGTAATAACAAGAGGAACCGTTACAGCAAGGACAGTGTAAAAATATTTCTCCTTGTCCGCCCTGGGTAATCCTAAAAACTGTATCAGCATTGCTATAGGAGTAACCAGCAGTGCTCCCCGTGAACCTGCCCCCATTGCTGTGATTATTGCAACATACGTGGCACCTGCAGTTAGAGTACGG
The DNA here is from genome assembly GCA_016841045.1 of Thermincola carboxydiphila. GTDB lineage: Bacteria > Bacillota > Thermincolia > Thermincolales > UBA2595 > JAENZX01. The sequence continues at coordinate 41,121 of JAENZX010000006.1, read as the reverse complement.
GCAAACCCATCTTTAAAGTAAACGGTCAGAGCCAAACCCAACATCCCTATGGCAAAGAGAAAGATTGCTGTTGCATTATGATACTGAATAGTGGAACAAATTAGCCCATCTAAAACACCACCGTCAGTTTCAAAGCTTCCGAAGAAATTACCTAGTCCTATCAAAGCTACTATTACTCCTGAGGTAAAGACGGTAATAAGGATTTTTTTAATCTGATCTGTGTTTTTTACAACCTGAGCCACTAACAGATATACAAGGAAGTAGTTAAGGTTCTTCATAACGAGGCCAATACCGCCCCGACTGCTAACAGCTACAAAGGACGAAAGCAAATAAGCTATAACAAGCCCAGCCCCGGCATAATCCATGATACTCTTAGAAAAACGGAGTTTATCACGGTTAAGGTAAAAATAAACCCCCGCAATTACTGCCGTATACATATGAGCTACGTTTAATTCTTCATAAAAGAATAAACCCCGAAAAAAAGGTGCCAGGAAAAGCAGTGGCAGAAGTAGATAAAAGACTGCATCCACACCCTTATCACGCAGCCGCTTTGAATTAACATCTTTGCGACCTTTATCGACGTGTCCAGCACTCTTGGGGCCGGATTTAACCTTAGCCATGAATAAGACCTCCTAGAATAGCTAGAATAGCATTCCTAAAAAAGCATTACCAAATTGTTATTCGACTAAATCAGTCGGAATCCTGCCTAAATTACTTGGTTTAATGATGTTAGTATTACAGATTCTCCCACCAACAGTGATTTTCGTGCTGGTTTACACCCTGACTAATAGGCGTTTTTTTCCAAAAAACTAATCTCTGTTATATAAATCCCTCGTATATATCTTCTCTTTAACATCATCAAGCTCTACATACATTCTGTTCGCTACTATTACATCTGAAATTTTCTTAAACTCACTTAAATCTCCAATTACCCTTGAGTTATAGAAATCATCTTGTTCCAATGCTGGTTCGTATACTACTACTTCAATCCCTTTACCCTTAATTCTCTTCATTACACCTTGTATTGATGAAGCCCTAAAATTGTCAGAGTGAGTTTTCATTGTTAACCTATATATCCCAACAACCTTCGGCTTCCTTTTAATTATCATCTCAGCTATATGGTCTTTTCTTGTTCTGTTGGCATCTACTATTGCTCCAATTATATTATTTGGTACAGCTTGATAATTTGCTCTTAACTGCTTTGTGTCTTTTGGCAGACAATATCCCCCATAACCAAAGGAAGGATTATTGTAGTGACTGCCTATCCTGGGGTCAAGACATACGCCCTCAATAATCTGTTTGGTATTTAATCCTCTAACTTCTGCATATGTGTCTAACTCATTAAAAAATGCTACTCGCATTGCTAAATATGTATTGGCAAATAACTTGATGGCCTCTGCCTCTGTTGGGTCGGTGTATAGTATTGGAGTATCTTTTTTTACCGCTCCCTGAATTAGGAGATGGGCGAATTTCTCTGCTCTTTCCGACTTTTCTCCGACAATAATTCTTGAAGGATAAAGATTATCATACAAAGCTTTTCCTTCCCTTAAGAACTCAGGTGAGAAAATTATATTATTTGTATCAAAAAGCTCTTTAATTTTTTCGGTGTAGCCTACCGGCACCGTCGATTTGATAACCATTACTGCCTTGGGATTTATGGCAAGCACTGTGGCAATAACACTTTCCACAGTTCTTGTATTAAAATAATTTTTTTCCGGATCGTAATCTGTAGGTGTCGCAATAACAACAAATTCTGCTTCTTTATACGCTTTATAGTTATCGGTCGTTGCCACCAGATTTAAATTTTTTGCAGCTAAAAATTCTTCTATTTCTTTGTCTATGATGGGGGACTCTTTTCTATTGATCATGTCCACCTTTTCCTGGATTATGTCACGAGCTGTTACTTCATTATGTTGCGCTAGTAGAACAGCGTTGGATAATCCTACATAACCTGTCCCTGCTACTGTGATTTTCATTGTCAACACTCCCCCTGATTTACTTTCCATTGTCTAATATTTATACTTGGTAATAAAAAGCTCTATGTCCGGTGAAAGAATTAAGGGAAGCGCTTCGATTATTTTCTCTATATCCCAATCCCACCACCTGATCTCAAGGAGATCCTCTATTAAACAATCTTTAAACCTAAACCTAACAATTCTTGCCGGATTTCCTGCAACAATGGAATAAGGTAAAACGTTCTTTGTTACAACACTATTGGCGCCTATTACTGAACCATCTCCTATTTCTACTCCTGAAAGGATTACTGCATCTCTACCAACCCACACATCATTCCCAATTACAACATTTCCCTTTGATGCGGGGTGGCCTTTAAACGCTGACGCCTCATCCATAATTGCGGTGAAAGGATACGTGGTCACCCAATCCACCCTGTGTTCGCCGCCTAAAAAAATTTTTACTCCTTTAGCGATTGAACAAAATCGGCCGATAATTAAAGAGGTATCTTCTCCCCAAGATAGTACTTCTGGTTCACCATAAGTCCAATCTCCTATTTGGTATTTAGAATAGCGTTTTACATTCTTCATAAAAAACTCTGGTGGCTTTAAGACCAAGTCGAACCACTCCTATTTCATCTTGATGAAAAACTCCTCAATTTTCAGTCATACTTTTTTATCCTTAAGAGGGTTTTCCTATTAGATAACTAATGTCTCTTATTCTATATAAACTAATCTAAAACATACAAATTAATATGTCCACCTCTCCGTTGTTTGAATGTGACAGGTTCAGCATCCACTTTAATTTTGGTTGGACCTTTTTTCAAAGTGTAATCTATGAGCACAGTGGTTCCTTCATAACCATTTATTTCTTCCAATGCTTCTTCATCGGATTCGGTTATTAATATATCTTCATATTGTTTCGCGTAAAATTCAAAACCTGGTGTTCTAGCAGTAAGAACAATTAACTTAAAATCTTCTAATTTTAAGCTTTCAACATATCGGAAAGCATCTTTATAGCTTTCTCTTGGAATAGGTTTTTGCTTCAGAATATAATGGGTTGATTGCAAAGAAGATAATACAATAGGACTAATTAAAAGGACTAAGCAAATTAACATATGTAAATTGGTTACAACCCCTCTTTTTGAAAGATGAAGATATGTTTTAGAAATTAATGTACCTAACCCGATGCTAAACATATAGATAAAAATAAAATCTATAAACATCGTATAACGGGATGTAGAAGCAATCGGAACCGAAAAAATAATTGCTAGAACTAAAAACCCTAACGGTGGGACAACGCCCAAATACACAATGTCTCGATTATATTTGTAAGCCTGAATCAGACCAAATATTAAAACTAAGCTAATGAAGATATGAACAATTTGATTCACATCCACTACATTAGTGGCCGAAATATTAAAACCGAACGTATCAAATACTTTATCAACAGGAAAAGTGAAATAATTGTACCACTCTGGCCTTTCGTGCTTCGTGAAACCTCCCCCAAAATTAACATAATAGTACTTTATTTTAGCAAATAACGGAGAGTATAGCAGAGATATAGTTAATAAAGAAGTAGATCCGCTAACAAATATAGAAGTTCTTCGTAGTTTCAGAAGTAAAACAAGGTAGGTGAGTCCTACAACCACTATAAGTGACGGGAATGTATATACACCCAGAACACCAACTAATGAAAAGTAAATGAGCTCCTTCTTTTTAAAATCTTCAATTAGCTTTAATCCATAGTGAGTAAGCAAGGCCACACAAAGGACAACAAAACCATATCCTCTCGCTTCGGAAGTAATGAAAACGTGATAATCAGAAAACACCATGCCTATTAAAAAAATTAGTGATATTAACTTACCGGAGTAGATATAAGCTATTCTGTAAAATATCACCATCGCTGCAATTGATGCGATAATAGACGGGATTCTAACAATAAATTCACTAAAACCGAATATATTTGTCAGCAACCATATAACAATACTATAGAATATTTGATTGTTTGGCCTATACACATCTCCTGCGACAATTGTTGAAAAACCTTGATCGACAAAAAGCACCATAGTTGCAGCTTCATCATGCCATAATCCATTATTTATACCTATCATCCTAAAAGCTGCTGCAGTTAATATCAGTGATCCAATAGTGCAAAAGTAAATATAGCTTTTATACTTGACAGTAAAATGCATAGATATCTATCTCCCTTCAGTAACTGACGACTGTCACCCCATATTTCATAAATGGATTACAGAATTTAAGAGTTATTGAGCAAAGTTTGGCTAAAATGCTCGTCTATAACTTGAGCAAATTGTTTAACTCTTGCTGCATATGTATGATTTTTTAGCACAATTTCTTTTCCTTTCAACGCTTTTTGCTTCCTCAAGTATTCGGAACCTAAATATACATTTATTAGATTTTCCAATTCATGTTTAGTTTCATAAGTAACCACAACATCTTCAAAAACATTTTCAATACCCTTTACCTTATCAGATATAACAAAGGTTTCACAGGCCAAGGCGTCAAAGACCCGGTTAGATATAAAACCCTTTTCCCGCATATCATCCCAATGGTCATTTAACAGTATTTTGCACGAGCTATAGTATCTGTTCAGCTCAGAATTGGGTATATGCTCGCCCTTGATATGTTGATTGTCAATAAACTGAAGCCAATTGCTTCCATATACAGACGGTGCTAAATCAACGCTTATTGCATCTCTAACCGCCTTGCGATATACATTCCGCGAATTACCCACAAAGAGTATTTCGTGGCTTAATTCGGATGCTGGTTCTGCTTTAAACAATTCGGGATCGGTGCATTGAAGCATGAGTCTTACTTTGGTTTTCACCTGGGGGGCTATTTGATTAACCCACGGTTCGGAAGCTATAAATACATAATCATATTGGTTATATTCATCTAAAGACACCTTTTCAGGATGAGAAATATTCCACATAATATTGAAGTGTTGGGGCTTTGGCTTATAGTAGCTTAATCCTCTGAGTACAATAACAACATCACTTTCTTTGTCCTCAAGCGCATCCCACTCGGACAAAACATGTATTACTACTTTGAATCCGACTTTTTCAAAATTCTTCTTTAGTCCTAATGCTACATGATAGTCTCCCCATTCATGGGCAACCTCCCAACTGGGAGCGGGTATTTTGATGGCAATCTGAAGGGTAGTGTATTTTTCAATTATGCTCCTTAACTCCAAGGCCCGGTGCATATATGTATGGTTTGCCAAGACAAACTTCTTCAGTTCAGCAACTTTGTATAATCTTGCTTCTTCATTTTGCAGGTAATAATCTAATAATTGCTTTAACTCCTCCTTATTGTTAAAGACAGGCAGCTTGCCTTCAAAGGTGCCAGAAGACCCCAAATCTCCGTTAGTTAAAACAAGGGTTCCACTGGCCAATGCATCGAATACTCTGCTGTTTACTGCGCCGAATGGTTTAGTTGTGCGGTTAGCATCATCAATAACAACTTTGGTAGACTTGTATATTTTCGGCATATCCTCATATGGATAAAAACCCTTGTAGTAGGGCTTAAATTTTTTTATTCTATCCCAATTTTTGCCGTATAGGTTAAACTTATATGGCAATCCCTGTGGGTCTAGTAATTCTATAATATCTCTAGGGTCATTCCAGTAACTTCCGGTGAAACAATATTCGCAATCGTATTCTTCTAATTTTTCAATGGTATCACAAAATCTCTTTTCATTAGTTGCAATAGGTAATAAATCTACCTGTCTGCCAGTTTTACCTTTGATGTAGTCACATGCTATTTGGCTGGAAGCACAAATAATGTTATATTCCTGTGTCCCCGGACTATCGGGCCATTTTTCAAACGAGTTTCTCTGCCATGCTATTTTTAATAATCCATTACTGTCACCTTTAATCTTGCGGGGGTCAAAAGATTCAAGCATGGAAATTAAGATATCAACATCCGGTTCCACCTGATACCAATCATCAGCATTTTTACTTAAAAACCCAATTTCCCAACCAAAAGATTTTTTTAATGCTTCTCCTAATTCCAAAGCTGTAAAATAATCTCCCGCAGTCGCATCGGGCCCTGTTTCACTGACAGCAAATAATACTTTTAACGTTTGGGCAGATAACAGCTTTTTCTTTATAAGGATTTTATTTGGGCGTATACTATTATTTTTGAATTGATCTGATAAATGTTTTGTAAATTTAGCTCTTTTAATTTGTTCGATAAGTGTTTTAATCAACCTATAAAATCCGCTAAGGCTTTTATATAAAATGCCATAGCCAAAATAATTTAAAATGTAAGTTTTAGTGGAATTAATCCAACCAAGTGCTCCTATTTGCTTTGTTTCTTTTTGCAGGTTAGTCATAAGTTGTCCTCTAAGAACTAATTTTTTATTGGGCCCTTGCGGAAGCAAGTGTTCAATGGTATCCAAACTAGTACCAAAGACTAAATAAATCTTATTTTAAAGTTTCATTAGAAATTGGATCTCAGACCATACGGCACTTCTAATAGAAAAGTTCTTAGCAGTTTCAATTCCGTTTTTCTTTATTTCTACTAATAGCTCTTTATTAGTAATTAATTGCTCTATTGCTTTTGATGTAGCAGATATGTCTGAAGTATCGACTAAAATGCAATTCTTACCATTAACTGCATATTCCCCAGTGCCCCCCTGTTCAGGAAGAATGGTTGCACAACCAACAGCCATTGCTTCAAGTCCGGTCCTACCAAAAGCCTGATACGTGGACATATCAAGAAAAACATCTGATCTCTTGAGTAATTCCGCAACTTCCCATCGCTTAAGTACATCATGATTAACAAAACTAAATTGAGTGAGATTTCCAAACATGTTTAGTTCCTTATCACTACAACCAAAAATGTTAATTTCTACTGAGTCTCCATATTTTTCCTTAATATTCTTTAAAACCATAAGGGTTTCCCTAGGAGCCCTTCTCGGAGTCTTTGGCCTAATCATAGCTGCAATCTTAATAACAGACTCTACTGGACGTACGCTAGTTAAATAAGGGTTATATAGTCTTGTATCTAGACTTGGTTTTACTTTGTGTACTTCAATATCGTGGTAAGTTTTTACCGTATTCCTGATCCAGTGGGTTTTAGCAAATGCACGTATATCCGAAATCAAGTTGTAAGATTCCTTAGCTTCTTCTACTCTCGGATCAGTTTCATCAAAAAACAATGGCTCATAATCCTGGATATAATACCCTGGTATAATGTCAGGTCTATGATCTTTTACCTTCTTTAGGAGACGAACGGAGTTGAAAATAGTGGCAACTACTATGTCAAAAGTAACAGCCTGTTGTATAAGATTCTCTTCATCTTTAAAAGACAAACAAAAATCCTTGGCTTCAGGATAGTTTTTTATAAAACTTTCCAAATGCTTCTTATCCGTTATTATTTTAACATCAAAACCGCATTCTCTTAAGCCCATCGTCTCTTGTACAACTGAATGAGCGCCTCCCCCCCCACCTTTAACAGGTAGTATAAAAAGCATAGATTTGCTCATTAATTTTTTAACACGGGGCTCAATTTGACTCAAAATGGTCTTTATTCGGCTTCGTATTTGCGGTAACGTTGTATTAGATTTCATTCGGGCGACATTTTCTGCCATTACAGTTTTCCCATATTTTTCTTTCAATAACTCGCTTGCCTTTTTGGATAACACCTTTCTGGTTTCGTGTGTAAAGCTTTTTGATTTTTCATGAAATATATAGCAATGGTCTGCTACTCTCAGCTCAAACCCTGCTTGCATTGCCCTTAGACAGTAATCATTTTCTTCCCCATAGCCCTTTGGAAAAGTCTTTTCGTCGAGATAACCAATTTTATCAATGACTTCTCTTTTAATGAAAAAGCAGAAACCATTAATAAACGGTACTTTGGGAAACTCTTTAACAGAGGCGTTTTCTACAATTGAAGCCATTAACTCAACGTTAATACTGTCCGGCAGTAAATTTACCTTCCAATCTTCCCCATCCATCATTTCAGGAACCGTCTGCCAACTAGCGGCATTGGACAGAGGCCCCACAATGCCGGTTTTTTTATCTACTGTTGCGCACTCAATAAGTTTTTTGACCCAACCCCTGGTAACAATTGTGTCGCTATTTAAAAGTATGCAGTATCCAGTCTTTGACGCTTTAAGTCCTTGGTTAGCGGCACAGGTATACCCTCTTGCCTTGTCATTACGAAGAAGAATAAATCCCTTGTCCACAGCTTTCTGGCTTAAATAATCCTTAGTTTCTCTCTCACTGCCATCATCCACCACTATTAGCCTAAAAGGCACGTCAGTTTTTTTGTAGATTGATTCCAAGCACTCTTTAACATCCTCTAAGGCATTATGTACACAGACGATTATATCAACAACCGCTCCATTATCTTGTAACTGACCTTGCACTGTGTCTATTTTATGGGAGATTACTTTTTTTCCCTCGACCTTTTTGGGTTTCCGAAATTGATCCTTTAATAATTTAATTATCGCAAAAGGGAACTTAATAGTATCTTTCGAAGGCTTAATGGCCTTCACTATTAGATGCCCTAATCGGAAACTGGTAGAATTCCTGTATTCCTCGGCTGTCCTTTGAGCTTGCCGCAGCCTATATTTTTGCTGTTGCATTTCGAATTCAAGATTCCGCATCTTTTGCTGGGCAGTCCGAACTTCCGCCTGGGCAGCAGCTAACTCACTTCCTTTAAGCTTCAACAGTTCATCTTTGTTTCGGTTCTCATCTCGTGCTTGCTTTAATAAAGTTTTTAGATCCTCAAAGTCCCCTACCTGCTTTAATAATTGAGAATGCTGCTCAGTAATTGAATTGATTTTTTTCACCAATTCTATTTCAGCACTTTTCAGTTTTTCAATAAACAATTTCTTTTCTGATGCGCGAACCATTTCTTCTAGCCTATGTTGCTCCACCTGGGAAACCAACTCAGAATCGAAAATTACGTTCTTAATGTAGTCATTTAAATTTAAATCTCGGCTTTCAGCGACTATCCCCAAACCATTCAGACCACTAAATTTATAGAGCTTAAGCTCAAAAGAAGATTGAACTAAAAAATCCTCAACGGCAGTAAGTACCCCATTTTGAGGGTTATTTTCATAAATTGCATTATACAAATGGGCATTAATTCCCCCATGTTCTACCAAACCGCTTTGTCCCGGTAATAAACCTTGTTTTTTGTAAGGCTGCCTGTATAGATCCGGAATGTTTTCCGGGTTATAATATAAATCTCGCCTTCCGTATGGCCAACCAACATCATGAAGAAATAATAAGGGAAAATGGCCACTTGTTTGGGCGTTTTTTTCGATTATTTTCAATTCATTAAACACTGTATACCAATTATGGTCCCCATCAATCAAAATCGCATCACATTTCTCTATTAAAGGTAGAGCACTTAAGCTTAGTTCTTGATAGAAAACAAATTTATCACCATACTCATTTTTAAAATCCTGGACATCAAAATCAGGGAACGGGTCAATAGCATAGAGTAGCCCGTTATTTTCAGCACAATACAACATAATATTTTTTGTATTCTTGCCCTGAGCACAACCAATTTCCATAATTACCTTTGCATCTATCTCTTTTAATATTGGTAAAATTACACTATGCCAAAACCTGTTCATTGACTAGCCTCCAATTTATATAATCATTGGGCATATTGTGGCAGCACATCGTTTGGAGTCCCTTCCCCAACTATTAACCCTTTGTCCAGCCACACAACCCTATCACATACTTTTTTTATCATTGCATCCGAGTGGGAAACAAAAACTATAGTGGTGCCTTTTTCCTTTAATTCCAATATCCTATTCAAACCCTTTTCTTTGAACTTACTGTCCCCAACAGCTAAAATCTCATCAATCAGTAAAACCTCAGGGTTGGAACTTACGGCTACTGAGTATGCCAACCTCATATACATTCCCGAGGAATAATTACGAACAGGTTGGTCTATGAACTCCCCTATCTCTGAAAATTCCACAATGGAATCAAATCTTTTGTCAATTTCTTCTCTGGATAATCCCAAAATGGAGCCATTAAGATACACGTTGTCACGACCAGTATAATCAGGTATAAAGCCCGCTCCCAGTTCAAGCAGGCTTGATACTTTACCGTTGACTTGAACTGACCCCGTAGTAGGGTACAAAATCTTACATATGATTTTAAGCAAAGTGCTTTTCCCTGACCCGTTTCTACCTATCAGGCCTAACGATTGACCCTTATTTATGCTTAAATTAATGTTTTTTAGCGCCCAGAACTCCTTGTTGGCTGAACCTTTCCCTCTTGAAATAAGCCACTCTTTAAGCGTGCCTGGACTGCTGCTTAGAATAAATTTTTTTGAAAGGTCTTCGACCCTTATAATCTCCATCGTGTACTCCACCTTTTATATTAAACCTTTTCAGCAAATCCCCGGTTAAGATGCTTAAATACTTTCATCCCCGAAACTAATATCAGTAATGAAAAAATAAAAGTCCAAAGCAAACTCCCTAAATCAGGTATATCTTTTTTAAATAAAACTTGTCGGTAGGCATCAATAAGAGGAGCCATCGGGTTCAATTTGAAAAAAGGCTGATACCTTTCCGGAATCATGTCCATGGTATACAAAATAGGAGTGTAATAAAACATAGCCATGGTTAGGACTTCCAAAATATGCCTCATGTCTCTTAAATAAACGGTTACCGCAGAAAAAAATAACGCTAACCCAAGGTTTAATACCACCTGGACTAAAATTACCACCGGCAGCCAAAATATCATAAGATTGATTCCGTCACCAAATATTAATAAAGCCGGAATTAATATTAGCAATCCCATAAAAAAATTCACAAGATTTTCAAACACCGTTGCAATAGGCAGTATTTCACGCGGAAAATACGTCTTCTTTATTAGACCTGCATTTCCAACTATTGAATTTGAACTCATAACGACAGATGTTTTAAAAAAAATCCAAGGAAGCAATCCATTAAATAAAAACAAGAAATAGTTTTCAATGCGCCCCCGCATCAAAAAGGAAAATACAAAACCGTAAACTACCAGCAAAAATAATGGATTAATCAATGACCATAAGACACCAAGAACCGAACCTTTATACCGCTTCCTAACCTGAGATTGAGTTAAACTGATTATCAAATTTTTATATAACATTAATTCCTTAATGGTCTCAAACATTAATTTCGCCTCTTAATCTAAGTTCATTGCTCATATTACTCTAACGAAGAATGTATTAACAAAGCCAAATCAGAACATACTGACTCCCAGGAGCGCTCCAAGACTATGTTCCGGCGTTTCTCACGGAGCAATTGACTATCTTCTTCTAAAGCCTGATTGAGTGCTGCAGCAAAATCTATATACTGATCAGCAAAATAAATAATTCCTTCCCCATGTCCTTCGGCAAAACGTTCAAGCTCAGGCATTCGGGAAGATACTATAGGCAGCCCCATTACCAAGTACTCATTAATCTTTGCAGGGCGCATCTCCAAAACATATGAGGTGGGAACATAAGGAATTAAACCAACGCTGCAGCTCTTCAAAAAGCGTCCTAACTGAGAGTATTTCGCAAAAGAAGGATGCCAGTGTATATTTTTATTAACTCCTTGGCATGGCAGCTCCCCGTATTCCTTAGGGCCGACAAAAACAAAGTTGACTTCCGGCAGTCCTGCTGCCATCGCCGATACCGCATCCCACCATATCTTGTTATTGACACCACCAATATAGGCCGCAATTGGCCTACCTGACTGTTCCCATGGGAACTCAAACTCTTCTTCTACTTCATTGGCCAATTGCCACAGCCTAGTGGAAAAACCATCTTCGAACAAATGCAGCTTATCCTCCCAGCCTTGTCCCAATTGATGCCATGCAGTATTCATGACAGAACTGGACGCACATAGTACCACATCTGCCATTTCAAGAATTTTTTTATGAGAAGCAAAAACAGCTTCTGCCCCCTCGACCTTGCAGGGATCACTCACCAAATCCACTACTACGCCGGCCCAAGGTAGAGATTCAGCTAATTTCACCGCCAACGGAGTAGTCATGTATGACCAAAGAAGAATCCGATTAACAGGAATCCCCGTTTCCCGACTAAATCTAAGAACCACACTACGCAAATGGGACAAATTATACTTAATAGCCAAGGGTGAGTATGGAAAAGGGAGTGCCTTTGGACTGAAAACTTTGATATTTATATGATTTTGTACATCAGCCTGTTTCTGAGGTGACGTGATAATCTTCTTTAATCGGTTCCAGACCCGGGGGGCATCTTTAAAGCCCGGGACTCTCACACCCGTATTTTCCACAAATAATACCGGATACCCTAATGCGGCAAACTGACTCATTATTTCCTGTGTTCTTTGCCAGAGAAAGTCCCAGTCTATCGCAGAAAGACAGACAATTGCATCAAATTTTCGGTGATTGGTGTTACTATAGCCTATCCTCATTATTTTTTCCTTCAAAATGTCTGATATAATTTTCAACCATCTTTTCAACGGTGAATCGGCTTTTATATGTCCTAGAGCTTGCTTTACTCATTTCATTCCTAAGTTTATTATTATGTAAAATCTCAGTTATCCTTTTAGCAGCTTCCCTAATATTACAAGGTTCGTAGAGGTATCCAGTTTCACCGTGCTTAACCAGATTGCGAGTGCCTGGTACATTACTAGCAACAACCGGCGCCCCCGCTGCCATAGCCTCGATTATTACAAGCGGGCAGGCTTCATATACCGATGTGAGAACGGCAACGTCAGCATCCCAAAAAAAGCCGCCTGCGTCTTCTAATGCATCTGCTAAGTGCAGGTATTCACCTATGCCGGCTTCTTGGATAGCTTCCTGACATTCTCTTTTAAGAGGGCCATCACCAATAAAAACAAAATTTGGTCTTACATCAGTGTCAGAAAGTTGTTCGATGAACACTCTTGCCACATTGATAAACTCCAAAGGGTTCTTTTGCTCGGAAAGACGACCGACCATTAAGATCAGAGGAACTCCCTTAGAAACTTTAGGGATAATTTCAGTCAGCCCCTTTTTAGGCGTAGATGGTATGTTTCTCCCATTTAATATAACTTTGCAAACAGATGGTTTTAAACCAAGTTTTATCATCTCATCGCGGTCCTCGGGCGAAACAAAAATATATTCTGCCTTCAAAGGTATTAATAACCTCTCGATAAGTCTATATAATAATCTGGAAAATCTGTTTCTTCCCCAACTAAAGGGCAACCCATGCACGGTTATACATACTCTGGGTACCCCTGCTAATAGCGCAGCGACTCTGCCAATCCATGCCGCCTTGGAACTATGACAATGCAATAAATCATAATTCCCTTTCCTACAAATTTTAACTAAATTAATGAGAACCTTAAGGTCATTAAAAAGACTTATTTTTCTGCGCAAGTAAGGCAGCTGAATAACTTTCCCCTGAAACCATGGGTTGATGGCACGCTGTATATATTCTCCTTCCCCTACGACCAAATCAGTATCCAGTTTATATCGGTCATGTGAAAAACCTCTTAGTAAGTCAATAAGAACCTCTTGCGCCCCGCCAATCTCAGCCAGCGTGATAAATTCCAATATTTTCAAATCTTACACCACCAGTGAGAAGTCGTTTTTCGATAGGCTTAATGCCGGATGATAGTATGGATCTCCCTGAGATATTAACTCACTGTAAATTTCATTAAATAAATCAAGTTCAGAAATATCAACATAAGATCCTCTGGTCAATGATTCATGATGGAAAAGTCTTGCATGAGGAGTAACTAAATTCACCAAACCAATATTCATTAACCGAAGACATAAATCCACATCATTCATCCCAATTCTAAACCTAGGGTCGAAACCTCCAACTTTATTAAAGTACTGAGTTCTTACCATTAGGCAGGCTGCAGTCACAGCCGAAACATTTCTAACACATCTATTTAGGTTCATGTACAAAGGGCCGGAAGGATTACTTTTATAAAAGGCGTGAGATGCGCTACCTCGCATACCTATAACTATCCCGGCATGCTGGATTAATCCATTGGGAAACAATAGATAAGCACCCACCGCACCCACACCCTGCATCTGACAAAGCTCCATCATCGCCTCAATCCAGTCGGAACTTATGACTTCTGTATCATCATTTAAAAATAACAGATAGGCACCACTTGCAGCTTCAGCACCCATATTATTGACAATCGCGTAATTAAAATCGTGAGGGTAACTAATTACTCGAACATTATCTAATACGTTAAGCTCGTCAAAATATTCAAGTGTTGAATTATCAGTACTTCCATTATCAATAATAATTATTTCAAAGTTATCATAACTGGACTTCATTAGAATACTGTTAATGCACCTTCGTAATATTGACACGTTATTTTTAGTTGGTATGATAATTGAAACCTTTTCCCTGCTTTTTACTGCTATCCGGTAGTTGTAAATTCCACTTTCGATGCTCACTACAGCCGAGTAACCCTTGTCACTAAAAAATTTTTCAAGAACCGCACAGTCGGCAAGTTCTTTTTTGGTAGTTTCTTTACTACTCATCTGTATATCAGATACCGACCTGGAGCTGTAAAGGACATCTGAGATATGTTTCACTTCAATATCAAAATTCGTAAGCTGTGTAAGTAAACTATAAGTATCCCCCGTTACAATAGGTGATGCCTGGTTTTGAACCTTTTTAATTGTCTGTTTCTTAAAAACAGCGGAGAAACCAATGTAGTTAAACGAATATAACAGATGAGGAGACCAACCTGGTTTAAACCGTGGAGCAAAGCGTCGGCCTGAGCCACAATCATACCTGTCATCATCAACATAAATAAGGTCGGGTTCTCCATCAAGACCGATTATCTCCTGAACAGCCCAAACGGCACAGTCTCTAAGAATATCCCCGCTCTTTACAAACCATATATAATCTTGTTTAATATTTTCAAGCACCTTAGCTGGATCAACGTCTACATCCAGAAACTTAACCCGGTCATCATTCAACATTTCACCGCTGACAACAGGTTTCAAATGTGCAAATAACGCCTTGTCTAAAAACAGTTCCCATTTTGGGGTTTGTTGGGTAAAAACAGATTTAAAAGTTTCAATTAGGGACGGTGGATCAGACCGACCTAAAATAATAATCGCTACATTAAAACTAAATCCACCCTGGTTAACAACAACAGTCTTTTTATTTTGAGTAAGCCATTTTTTATACTGGGAATTTAAATCGGTGGGAGAAGCAAAACTGCGCCAGCCTTTTATCTTAATGAACTTCAGTGCCCGATAAGCAAAGTGTTTTAGACCATATGATTTAATGATGTTATATGTTTTGACTGTTAGTTCACATATCAGCCGAAACAAATTTCTCATGACGCCTTATCCCTCATAAACAGCACCTTTACAGTATGCAGCAAAATTTTTAAATCAACCAAAACGTTATTCTTCTTAGAATATAACAAATCAAAAACCAGTTTCTCCCTGGGCCCGGTATTGTATTTCCCCGCAATCTGCGCTATCCCAGTAATACCCGGTTTCATCCGGTGTCTATTGTCATAGCCATTTATCAGCCTGGAGTATTTCTCCACAAAGAAAGGCCTCTCCGGCCTTGGTCCAACAAGACTCATATCACCTTTAATGACATTAATAAACTGAGGAAGTTCATCCAGCCTCGTTTTTCTCAAAAATTTCCCTACCCTGGTTGCTCTCTGGTCATCCTCAACTGCAAATACCGGTCCAGTGCCTTTTTCAGCATTTTGAACCATTGTTCTGAACTTATATAATATAAATAATTTGCCGCCTCTAGTGACACGTTCTTGTCTGTATATTATAGGTCCCGGTGAATCCAACTTTATACTTAAAGCTACAAGAGCCATTATCGGAATTGTGAAAATAAAAGCTGCAGAACCAATAACTATATCTAAAAACCTTTTTACCGGATCAGGTTCACCATTCTGATTTTTAATATTAAGTACCGGTACATCATCAATCAGACTAAGATCGGATTTGACAAGAAGGACCTCATACAAATCAGGAATGATTATAGCCTCCTTGCCTGACGAATAGCAAAAGCTAACAACATCTTCTTTGAAGCTTATATCCAAAGAAGGGGCAAGAATTACTATCTCATAATCTTCTCGTTCAAGCACTCTTTTGTATTCGTCAAAGGATCCAAGAAATTTATATCTTCCCTCTTTAACCGCCACGTCTGGAGAGACCTCAGTAATCAAGCCGATTATCTCCAGGTGATTCTCGGAAAATTTCTGCAGCCTGTCAGCCAGTTCATTGATTACTTTCTCATTTCCAATAAGTATAGCTCTTTGAGAACCAAGGATTTTCTTGGTCGTCTTCCACAAAAGATACCGCCACAACGTTAGAAAAATAACCTGAAGCACTCCACTTATGACAAAAACCGTTCGGGGAAAAGAATAGTTTGCACTAATATATGTAAGAGTAACACTATACATCATCGTTAGTGTCACTGCCAATACGATGGAATAGAATTGGTCATCCCATCTTGTTCTGGCTGAAACCGAATAAAGGTGATAAAGGTTTAGAAAAAAAATACCCCCTAGTGAAATCCAAATGAACAGTTCCATATACGGCCGGAAATTGAAATCGGGAAGAGTAAGTTTAAACCTAATTAAATAGGCAAGAACAATGCAACAGTTAATCAACACTGCGTCAGCCAGCATTATTAGAAATGAGTATTTTGTTTTTTCGTTAGAAATCCACATGAATCTTCCTCACTAGATGTCGAATGAAATAATATTCTGTAATCTTTTGTAAATTTTTCTACCCTAAATACTCGAATTCCTGCTTTTTAGGTGTTTAATTAAAATTGAAATATTGCCCAATAAGTGTCTCACACTGCTTAGCTATATTCTCTTAAGCCGAGAATCGGCTTTAGCAGCCAAACTTGACACATATGAATCCACCTGAAGCTTTGGTTCTAAAACCCATAACTTCTTATGCTCAGGCGTCAATTTTGCTAACTGGGCTGATATCCTGGCAGGCATATCACTGACTTTGTTGAAGCATTCAGCTGCCTTTTCCTTTTCCCCTACTCCTTGATAATATTTACCTACCTGATAGTAAGTCTCTGTAAGAATACCCCAGCGTTCCTGATACCAGGGTTGAAGCTGCAATGCTGTCTCCATTTCCTTTATACCTTCGTCAACTTTACCCATAGCCAGGTAAATCCTTGCCCGAACTTCTCTAATGGTCGGCTCCTTTGGATTTAATCTTACGGCTTTGTCGGCCTCCTCCAATGCCATCGTCATCATTTTATCATTTTTTTGTTCGCCACCTGACTGTGCATATACTTGAGCCAAGTATAGGTGAAATGATGAACTTAACGGGTTGAGAGTGTTAACTTTCCCTGCAGCCCGTTTAAAATTACTAATGTCATTTTTTTGTAGCGATTTACTTGCCATGCTGCTGTAACTTACTGCAGCATTCAAGCTAGTAGTGATTATCAACAAAATTGCCAGGGCAGAAATTACAACTAAATCCTTTTTAATGTATGTACTGCGAGCTTTTTCAGCAGCGCAATTATCGTCATCTTCATTTGCTGCTTCAAGGGACCTAATCAGGCCAAATAATGTCCATAAGAAAACAGCAACTGCACCTGATGAAAAAGTGAAATCGATTAGTCCATGAAGACCAAGAGCAAGAGCAGAACAAAGTATTGTCCAGCCCAAAATGCCGGCTTCATAGTTGTTTCCTTTGGATCTTAACAATCTAATCGTTGACCTTATAAAGGTAAACCACACCCCTATCAAGAAGGCCAATCCTATAATACCGACTTCCAACCATACCTGGAGGTAATAACTGTGAACCTCTCTGGCTATATAGTAATAACTCTGGTAACTCTGAAAAAGGGTCCTCCATGCTCCTCCTCCAGCCCCAAAAATCATATTGTCTTTAATTGCCCTAAAAGCATCCTGATAAAAGACAAATCTCTCCAAAACGTTCCGATCGTTCAAATTTATGGTTGTTATCCGAGAAGTAAATTGAGACGGCAGAAAATCATAACTAAGTCCCGTGACCAAACCCAAAATTAAAATGATGATTACACCAACCAGTATCTTTAAATTTCTGATACTCTCAGGGACGGTAATTTTTTCCACAAGAAAGATAAGTCCATATGAAAACGCAGCAACCGTTATTGCCCCTCCCAGCACCCATGACATCGAAACAAACGCTGTCTGGTGAGATATGTCTGCAAGCACATTACGAGACACAAAAAAAGCAAACACGATTGTAATTATTGTATTTACCCATGCAATAAGTTTTACTTTACTGAGAGGTCCCAATAAAAACAAAGGAAGCACAAATAAAAATACCAAAATTCCGCCTCTGGATTGAGTGCCAAAAATTGTTATTAACAAAAGATAATTGCCCAAACTATAAATAATACCGAGGATCCTGTTCTTTTGACTTAATGCTAAGTATATTCCCAGTATAAATACCGCTGTTAAATAAGCTGCAAGTGTATTGGGATACTGCAGGGTAGAGTTGATTCTACCGTCCGTGATATCTCCCGCAAAATGATAAAAGTTTAATCCGGCACCAAGACCAACAACCGCAACCAGCAATCCCGCTCCGTAAAGTACATTAAGTATCTTACTTACATCGTTTTGACTTCGCAGACCGTGAGCAATTAGGTAATATACGATAAAATAACCTACAACCCTTAAAAATCCGTTAAAAGCGTCATTATAATTAGCTGCATTGAATACTGCAATACCGTAGCTTATGACAAATCCCAGGACAAGATAGTCATTAAGATTGTCCAAGAACCTTTTATTGTGGCCCATCTGCTGAGTTGAGTAATATATAGTAAATAAGATAAGGAGGGCCAGCACAAACCAGAGATAATCTTTATCAAAATATAAACCTTTAAAAAATGGAGGTATAAACAAAAGAAGTCCCAAAATAACCATAAAGTACTTTTTAAAGGAGACCGCAGAATCCGCCATTAGAAAAATTCCTCCTAAGTCATAAAATGCTATTGATATAAATATTGTGATTGTCTAATTTAACCAATTTCGACATTTATACTTCGGTTCCTGCAATATCCCCCTTATTTTAAGTGGTAATGTTTGTTATTTTAGCAACACCATTTTTAGCCAATTAAAAATGCTGAAAAAAAAGAGAGCGCCATAAGCGCTCTCTTTTAACATCTGCAATTAGTCTACAATTACCACGTAGTCGTAGATACCGTCTGCAGCGTTGTCACCACTTGAAGCAGATGCAACGTCGCCATCCTTGTCAAGGAAGTCATACAGTACTACTACGTCACCCCTACTGATACTGCCATCTTCCTCGATGGTTGCACCAGTATTGTCGAAGTATTTAACTTTGTCTTTATTAACGATGTACTCAACATCATCTGCGGAGGTTGAAGCATCTGAACCTTCGTATACGATGATCAGCTTATCGCCTACAGACTTAGTATTCTTAACTTCGAACTGGCTGATGATATCGTAGTAACCGGCAGCATTATCTACTACACGAGCGATTTCATCAATGTCACCGTCAGCGTTAACTGCGAATACAACAGGAGCGTTACCATAAGCGAAGTTGTCAACAGTGTCATCAAGCTTGTAAGACTTCAGTTCGCCATTAACCAGAATCTTGATGTTATAGTCACCGCCACCTACAGCGTAGGAACCGTTAACAGCTACACCATACATGTCATCACTGGACAGGGACAGGTCACTGTCAATGAGGGCAATTACTACTTCTTTGTCCTCAACATAGAACTTAACCTTATTTGCAGCAAGACCTTCGATTGCGGATTCATTGTCATCAACAGTAGCCCAAGAAATCTTTTTATTCTCATCAATGTAATTGGTACTGTTACCATACTCATCAACCTGGATGAATACAGTGTCGTCACTTACAACATAAGCTAAGTTGTCAGTACCATACATTACTTTGTTGTCAACATTGATACCGGTCGCACCAGCTCTCAGAGTAACAATGTCGCTAAGAGTATCAATGTCAGTTACTTTACCTGCAGAGTTCAGAGAAATTTTAACGATATCCTTAGCACTAACATCAGCACTGCCAGTACCATCAGCATCATCTAAGTCAAGGGTACCATAGTAGCTATCTACCATGTTTACTGTGTAATCATCATTGTCGATTTCATAAGTAACATCAGTACCGTCAGCTTTGGTTACCTTGATGTACTTAACAGTGCTGTCGGTGTTGGATCCAGGATTGTCGTCACTAGTAATGTTACGAACAACAACCTTATTGGAAGCACCTTCAGCTTCATCATCAGCTACCAGGTAAGTAGCCTGACCCCAAGGGTTAACGTAAACCTTAACATCTTCACCAATAACGTCATCATTCAGGTTGCTAAGATTAGCATCGCTGTAGCTGTCGCCATTATCGGTTGAATACTCAAGGGTCTTAACATTGATAGAACGAGCTGCGTTGTCGCCTACAACAAGCTTCACAGCGTTACCGGCTGAAGGAGTTACTACATCAAGTTTACCTTCGAACTTCTTGTCGGAAACAAAGATAGTCCACTTGTCGCTATTATTAATGGAAGCAACGAGATCATCTGCTTTAATGTCGTCAAGAGTAGCAACTTTTCCGTTCTTGTAGATTTGAACATAGTCCATATCTACATCATCAAGATCAATGTCACTGGAAGAGGGATCCTCTTTCATGATAATCTTGTTGTCTTCAACCTCTTCAACAATACCATATTCAGTGAGGGAAATAACTTGCATCTTACTAACTTTTGAACCATCCATTACAACGATTACATAGTCACCAGCAGCAGGAGTTACATTATTAACTGAGCCTTCGAAATTCTCAAATACCTGCATGCCTGAAGCTTTTTCTTTGGAGCCTTTGTCGTAGAAGAGAACCTTAGTTGAATCAACTGACTTAATAGTATCAACGAATACTTCGTCTTCATCTGACTTTAAGGAAATGATTTCATCGTCATCATTTGCATAAGCCTTAACCTTTTGTCCAAGGAAGGAGAGAAGGTTAGTCTTAGAAACAACATCAAAAGTTTTTTCCTCGAGGGCAGCATCAGTATCAAAATTACCCAGTAATGTAATTTGATTCTTTTCAATGCTATCTACAGCTGAGGAAACTTCGGTAACAACCACGTCTTCAAGCTCAACAGCATTGAGTTTCTCAGTCATTAAGGTTTCGCCGTCTTCAGTCTCATAGCCGTCTTTATTTTCTTGAAGAATTTCGGTCTCAAGAGCATTGTCAGCAGCTATAAATACATTAGAACGAACAGCAGGATCATTGTAGTTGGAAATGCTGAGGCTATCAAGCAGGCCGAGTTCAGCAGCTTTACCAATTACGTTGCTCGGCCAGGTTCCCTGGAGCTTGGGACCATAACCAAGAACTTGAACAAGCATAGCACACATTTCAGCATAACTTACAGATTTCTCAGGCTGATATGTACCATTAGGATAACCTTTGATAATACCGGCACCTACAGCAAGATTGATAACGCCTGATGCCCAGTGGGAAGCAGGAACGTCACTAAACTTAGTAGCGCCTTTAGCAGCATCGATAGCTGCTCCCATGCCGGAAAGCTGAACCATAACAGCAGCAGCTTCTGCACGGGTATAGTTTTTGTCATACATAGGATCGCCATTCTGGTCACCGTAAACAACGCCAAGAGCATTCAGTCTGTCAAATGCATCTGTTTTGGTATCAGCAGATGCCATCGGAGCAGCGAGGCTCAACAGGAACATTGCTACAGTAACGAGAGCAATCATTCTTTTGAGTTTTCTCATTGTTTTTAAATCCCCCTTAAAAATTTTTGGTGTTTCTCCTCTGTTGTGAATAAACTACGTCTTATTGTTCGGGCGCTCCCCCCCTTCAATGGTATATATGAACCCATAACACTAAAGGTTTTTACCTTTAGAAACATAAATCGATTTTGGATATCCTTCTGACATTCAACGTATTGGATATGTTTTCCTGCATGTCTGGAAATTTTTTTGATTCAACTTGGATTGGTTTACTTCGATTGGATTAGTGTACCGACTTTTCCTTGGGTTTACCTGAAAAGGATGATTGTGGCACAAACCTGAAATAATTATACCGAAACATTGACCAGCTAGTCAACCGTTTTCTATTAACCAATATTTAGGTGATTTAATAAAATTGTGTGCCCGTCACTACATTCATAGTAATTCGAAGTCAATTTTTGTTTTACTGGGGTAAGTTAAAAAATATTTTAAAAAATTTGTAAATATTTTTTCAAAGCAATTATAACTTTATCTCCTCTAAAACCCTGTTAAGTTCATCTAAGAAAATTATTGAATTTACAGTTTCACCAGATTTGTCAAACCGCACAAGGCTGTAAGGGTAGGAAATTACCTGGTTAACGATGCTGTCACGACCAGGGTCGGAACGCAAAACAAAAACCGTGTAATCCAGTCCCCCATTTTTATTTCTTGCAGCAAATATCTTACGAATGGTAATCTTATAGCCCCCAGTCATTTTTTCGCCCCGGGCAGCCAACAGGTATAACTTTTCTTCAATTGTCTTAACAGAATAACTCTCTTTAACTTTATTTTCTTCTACCCAGTTCAGAATATCAGCGGAAGGCAAAGTTAAGACCTGCTCAAACATTACCGGCGTTCCTTCATCCGGGTTTACTCTTTGGGCAAGAAGTACGGTGGTTCTCCTGGAAGTTGAAGTAATAACTCTGAGGTACATACCTGGTTTAAGTTTTTCAGTGGTAGCAGCTTTATTATCGAGATAAATAAAATACTTGTCAGACAGTACAATCCTGACCTCTTTTCCACTACTGGTTGTTAATGTTATCGCACCTTCAGAATTGGCCAATGACTTTATGAAACCGCTAACTTCATCCATCTTAAGGTAAGAAACAAAATCAGCTATATTGTTAAGAATTTTAGCCATTTCCGCCCTGGAAACCGTTCTATTTCCCTTAAAATCACCATTAGGAAAACCTGTCATAATTCCAAGTTCGTTTACCAGGGAAACATATCCCTTCAATTGATCAGGAATTTCTTTGGCATCATTAAAAGGAAGCCTTAGTTCTTTTTCGGCATCTGTTTTGCCGGTTAGCTCCAACGCTCTTATAATAAAAACCGCAATTTCCTGACGGGTCAGGGGTTGAGCCTGAGCAACCTTTTGCAAATCACTGTAATAAATTATCTGATGTCTTAAAGCTGATGCGATATATCCAACAGCCCACTCAGGAATCTTAAACTCATCCTTTAAATAGCCGCTTGTTTCAAAATCACTTTTGGGTGGTTCACCCCATAACATTTTATCAAGCATAACTATGCCATCGAGATAGGTTAACTGTTTTTTGGGCCTAAAGGATCCATCCCGGTAACCAATCATAACACCTCTCGCATACATTTCCATTATACCTGCTTCAGCCCAATGTCCTTTAATATCTGTTAGCGGCAGTAAAAGATTTTTTGAATCTGTACTGCCAACTGTGGCTGACTTTAATGATATAAAAGTAAAACCTGATGTAAATAAAAACGCTGCAATTAGCCAAATTGCAGTGATGGTCACCATCTTTCTGCCCTTCACCCGGAGACCCCCATTTCTAATTTCACTCTGTTCTGCTCTTATAGGTATCGAATCCACCAAGCAGTTTTTGGGGGTAGTCCAACCAACCATAATTTTCCAAAACCCTTGCCGCTCTAGGTGGCAATTAGCCCCAAGAAGGCATAATCTATTGTAATACATCTTTGTGTCCATTTCGTGAACATTCTTTCAGCCCCAAAAGCTCTACCGCTATTTCACTATTTCGAATTGCCTTTTTTCTTAGCTCCGTCCTTAAATTATTCAGTTTGCTTCTAATTAATTCCTTATTTATTATTACTTCATCAATCTTCTTTATTAACTCTGCAGCAGTTACATTTTCAAGATCATCAAAATCCGGCTGCTCTACACTGTCCAGGAATTCTGAAACCTTGGGGTCGTAACTTAGTCCTACTGACGGTACTCCACAGAGGGTGGCAATTATCAAAGCATGAAGCCTCATACCAATGACAAGTTCCATTTCACCCACAAGGCCGGTCAACCGGCGGAAATCCAGCTCCTGTTCAATAATTACAGGTCTATGTTTCATCATACCTGCTATTTCATGAATGGGAGCAGTATCAGCGGGGAACTGCATGGGTATAAAAGCAACCTCCCGCCCATTATCAAATAAGTAGTCGGCGAGACCTGCCACAGCTTTTTTATAGGCGAGAATCCCTTTCCATTCCCGCACAAATATCCCCACCCTTGGCTTTGCATTAGAAGATGGTTCCTGTCCACCTGCATACCAGCCAAAGACAGGGTCAGCAGTTACCTCTACAGGAGGGCGATATATCCCTATTTCTTGAAGCAGCCGTGATGACGCGATATCTCTCAGTGTAATAAAATCTGTTCTATTAATAATCCATCTGACTAACAATCTGCCAAAACTACCATTTATAGGACCTATGCCCTGTGCATACACCATCACCGGCTTGCCTAGCATTTTAGCAAGCCAGATAATGCCTAGATAATATGGGATTGTCATGGGCCCAGTAACATCCTGCAGCAGACTGCCGCCACCACTAATCAACAGGTCAGCAGACTTAAGAGTTTTTACTACGGCAAGCGGATTCCACCTATCCACAGCTTCCACATCGTAAAGGGAACAGGTTTTTTCGGGTTTTGCCGACAAAACAACTATATTCAGCCCAGGGACTTTTTCCCTTAGAGCATATATGATTGAAGCAAGCAGAGCTTCATCACCCAGGTTTTCAAAACCGTAATAACCAGAAATCACAACAGTTTTCATTGATTATGTACCCTTTCCCGCCTGGTTTACTGTTCAAGGTTTCCATCTTCTATTTCACCCTGATTCCCAGTATTCTCATCCGTTTGATCCTGTGGATTGTTTTCAGTGGCTGTCTGGGAATCATCATCAGGTATGTCACCCGTTTCTTCGCGGGACTTTTCTAATGGATTTTCTGCATCCCCGCCTGGTGGTTTTTCCTGACGGTCTTCTTCTGAATCCTTTGTGGAAGGTTTTCCGTTTTCACTATCAGACGTTTTTTTCTTTGTTTCTTGAGCAGCCTTATTATTTTTATCAGAATATACTTCTATATTTACTTTTCCTTTTTTCGTGGCACGTGATACATCCTTTTTATCAGTGGATGTATCCTCCTTACCTTTATCAATTGCTTCATATTTTTTGGGGTCGGCTTCCGGGTCCCTTCCTGCAAGAACTTCTTCCATAAATATTTTAAGCTTGTCCGGGTCAACGACATAATAACTAGCTCCATTAACGTACTTGGGTGCACCAGGTATATCAGTAAATCTAACATTCTCTGACTTCACGTTTTTGAATTCACCTGACAGCACCAACATATCCTTAACTGACATATCAGTATTAATATTATTATGAAGCTCACCAACTATTTTGGGCAGCTTAAGAAGTGTTTTTGGCCGAAGAACCTGTTCAGACAGCGCACTTAAAAACTTATGCTGGCGCTTAATTCTGGGCAAATCTCCTTTACCGTCGCTTCTAAACCTTACGTATCCGAGAGCATCCTCCCCGTCAAGATGCTGAAATCCTTTTCGCAGATTAATGCCTTCAGCAGGATAATACATTCTCTTCTCTACCTCAAGGTCTACTCCGCCTAAATCATCAATAATATTTTTAAAACCCTCAAAATTGGTCTCCACATAATTATGTATTGGTATCCCCAGCAGCTCTTCAACCGTCTTTCGTGTTAAATCCACACCTCCGAGGGAGTGTGAATGATTAATTCTTGTCTTGTAGCTAATGCCTTCTATTCTAACACGAGTATCCCTAGGGATAGAAATCACCTGGATAGATTTTTCTTTTAAATTCAGCATAGCCACCATAAGTGTGTCCGAACGGGAGGGTTCATTTTTTCTCTGGTCTACCCCCGCCAACATCACATTTAACCATTTCCCTCCGTCTTCGGAGGGCATCTCAGAACCGGATACCGAGCTCAGGCGATCACTGAAGTATCTATCTGCAACGAGAACCCAGAGGTCGTCGGCATATACAAAAGCGCCGTACAACAACGTACCGAGAACCGCAAGCAGCATCAATGACATTCTAAAAAAGCGCCCCTTTCGGGCTCTTTTTATTTTGAGCTTGTGAACCCTTGTATCATTGGGAAAGTAATCCTGGTTAAAGTTTCTAAAGTCAGACATTTGTATACTCCTATGTATGGGCACACCCCAGATTAGACTTAACGCAGTAGGCCGGGCAAATTGCGGCATATCTTGTAGATATTCGTCAGGATCTGCCGGTTTCCTTTTTTATAAAAAGAAAACCTCGACAGTGGCATATGCCAACTGCCGAGGCTTTTAATTTTCCCTGCGTGACGGATCAATCGATTTGGCCAAAAAGATAGCTGCTTCTGATCGCCTGACCGGTAGAGAGGGCCTAAAGGTTCTATCTTCATAACCTTTGGTGATCTTGTTATCAGCCAGCGTCAGAATCGCTTCAGCGGCCCAATAATCACTTGGAACGTCACTGAATTCTGTCGCCGTTCCTGTCTTTTCAAGGCCAAAAGCCCTCACTAGAATGACTGCCATTTCGCCCCGGGTTACTTCCTTATCAGGCTTAAAGGTTCCATCCGGATAACCCGACATGAGACCGGCCTTTTGAGCAGCAGCTATAAAGCTGTAAGCCCAGTGCTTGGTCTGAACATCCTTAAAATTCAGTTCTGTATTTTCAACAGGTAAATTTAAAGCTTTAACCATTATTACAGCAAATTCGCTGCGACGAGCCGGTCTATCCGGACTAAAGTAACCGGGACCGGTACCTTTTAATATCCCTTTGTCCACCATGAACATTATACTGTCGTAAGCCCAGTGGGTTGCCGGAACATCATCAAAAGGTTTAACAACCGACTGCTGCTGTAGAACAGTAATTTCCTCAGAAAGAGAAGCAACCTGCTCTCTCAAGGGCCCCAATACTTTGTCGGCATAACTCCGGGAAATGACCGGGTTGGTGCTGCTTCCAGGTGCCCCGTAATCAGCATTTACCAGTTGGGCGGCAAAAAAGCCAACCAGGACTGGTAGTATAAAAAAGTAAACCTTCATTTTTAATCTCATTATATCCCCTGCTTTGATTTTAGTTTTTCAACTTCAGTTTTAAGTCCGTCAATTTGTTCCTGAAGCTTTGATACTTCACTGTCAATATAGCTTTTGGTAACCAACGGATCATCCTGAGAGCCTGGTGAGCCGGCAGCTGCGTTTACGACATTTCCCAAAACAAATCCGGTGAGTGTCAAAAACAATACTGCTGCAGCAAGAAAAAATTTCTTCCCTGACATAAAAGTACCTCCTATCTATGATGTACTATGATTTCGATAGAGAGGTCATTCTTCCCTTTTTATGTATAAAAAAATGTGAAAAGGCTGCCAACTTTGTCGACAGCCGAAACAGGCGCCTTCCTGTTTGGTAGACCTAATTTATATCTACAAGGGAAACGACTGAGTAATATCATAAACTACATTTTTCCAGGCTTGTTCGGAAACAAAGAGAAATTTTTTCTCTGGTGCAACCAAGTGTTCATAGCCTGGCATGGCAGTTTTCCTCATATGCTTAAGGTCCATTTGCCTGCTCATATAGAACACATTAATCATTTCCTGTGTAGAAAAGTTTGTTTCTATATCATGCGTAAAAATATAAATTAAATTAGGAATTTCGAGAATGATACCCGGTCTAAGCACCTGGACCGCCACAGCCCGAACTACCTCGCGATCGTCCGTTCGTAAGCCTGCCGCAGTTTGTTCAAAGGCTTCCAGCATAGTTGTCTGAGACCCGTTAACCTCTAAAGCGCCTATAATATCACTGATCTTTTGCAGGGCACTCTGATTGACCTGCACAAAATTTGGAATTTCAATCTCAAGTTTTTGTTCCAGAAAGGTTCTAACCCCTTCTCTACCCTTGCTCTTATATAGCTCCTGAATTGTTGTATAATTATTTTGAAGATTAACCGTGCCAGTATTATCAATCACCGTATATAATGGTATGACGATGATTGCTGCCTGTTTTGTCTCTTTATTGAAACTGGTAACTGAAATAACTTTCAACTCGTCAGCATCTGACCAGACATACATGACATTTATCAAATCAATAGTACGATTTAAAGCTGACTTTGCTTCCTCCAGAGTAAATACAGTTGGAATCACATTCTGAAAGGGAACCTTTTTCCCAGTTTGGCTCTTTTCCAAAGGCGGCACAGGATAAGAAGGATCTTTAGCAGTTCTTAACCAATGCCCTTTTAGGGGAGGAACCTGGGTAACCTTTAATTGAGCAAGGTTCAAAAAATCTCGCTTATTTAAACTGCCTGACTGGCCGATAAATAACATAACAGCGCTTAGCAGAGCTAAAAGAAAGATACTTGATAATATCATATTAGTTTTTGTACTTTGGCGTTTCAATTTTATTCCTCCTTTTGGCGAAACATTTATATTATAGTCTGCCAAAGGAAGATTCATACAAATCAAATTACCTTTTAATATGATTGCAGCTATGGTGGCTAGGAACCACCCACAGGTAGTATTCGTTATACAAAAATAGGCTATACTGACTCGGTCAGTTAGCCCATTGGTGTTTATTTTACTTTAAGTTGTTTATATATCAATTCTGCCAAGCCTAGAGAGCTGGTCTCGGCTGCCTTAGCGCTCACTTCCTGGTCCAGCATACCCTGAAATATCTTTTCTCCCATGCTTTTGGGTACAAGCCCGCCCTCCGAGGTGGTCTCACGCAGCCGCTCAAACATCTGGTAAATGAACAAAGCTTCAAACTGTGTCGCAGCCTCCCGCAATTGTTTATCCTCTTTGGAAGACACTGCCTTGTCCAGAATTTGTTTAAAATCCTGCCCCTGAGTTTGAATCCCAGAATTTTTTTCTTTTAACAGATTGCTGACATTTGGTGTGATATCATTTATTCTCATTTATCCACCTACTCTCTATCTCCAACTGTTATATTAGCGCCGCAGCATAGAATTAGCCATTCCCAACATTTCATCAGATGTTCTCACTGACCTTGAATTAATTTCGTAAGCTCTCTGTGCTATCATCATTGACACCATTTCTTCAGCAGCCTGCACATTGGACATCTCGAGAGCACCACTGACAAGGTTATAATCTGCCGCAGTCTGAGGAGCACCTGAATTAACTGTCTCTAGATACAGGTTTGAGCCTATCTTCTGCAGCCCTGCCGGATTAGTAAACTGAACAAGGTTTAACCGACCTAGCAATTGTTCATCCTGAAAAATATCACCTTTATTATCAATACTTATATTTGAAGAATCTGCAGCAAAAGTCACAAATCCTCCGGCCGCCGTGCTGGATCGGTATCCGCCGCCGGTGACAAGAGAACCATTAGAATCAACCTTAAATGAGCCATCTCTGGTATAAGCCCTTGAACCATCGGGAAGTATTACTTCAAAAAAGGCATTGCCGGAAATAGCAATATCCATGGGATTTCCCGTTTGCTGAATACTCCCCTGCTCAAATATTAGTTGTGTGGAAGACGGTCTGACTCCACTGCCGATTTGAATTCCATTGGCAACAACCTGCCCCATTCTTGTCATTTTACCTGGTTCCCTGATCTCTGAATAAAGCAAGTCCTGAAAGTCAACACGGGCTTTTTTAAATCCAGTTGTGTTAACATTTGCCAGGTTGTTAGCAACGTTATCCTGGGACAGCTGCTGAGCCAGCATTCCTGAGCTTGCTGACCATAAAGATTGTATCATATTCTATTCCTCCCCGGTTTATCTCAAAAAACTACTTATTGAATACCGCCTCAATCAGTCAGCGGTTTTGGAGAGGCTTCCGCACTGCGGTCCGGCCCCTTATTTTTGAGTTACTTCGGTTACCTTATTCGTCCCACATCCATAGCCTGTCCTAAGGTTTGGTCGTGGGCAGTGATTACTTTTTGGTTAGCTTCATAAGCTCTCATAATGGTAATCATATTGACCATTTCATTGATTACATTTACGTTAGAATTCTCTAAAAATTTCTGCTTAACCTGCCCTGTTATCCCATTAAGAGCTTGTCCGCCTGTGAAAAGCGAATCACCCGTTTTCACCAGACTGGTTTGGTCAGTAATCGTAACCAATCTAATAGAAGCTGTCTGAGTGCCATTCTCAAATACATTCCCAGATTCGTCTATAGTAACATCATCCGCATTTTCAACTCGAATCGGTCCGTCTTCCCCAATTAGGTAACCACCATCAGAGTTCACTAGATAGCCAGCACTATCCTGTGTAAAGCTTCCATTCCTCGTATAAAAGGTACCATTTGCATTTTGGACTACAAAGTACCCATCTCCTGCAATTGCTAGATCAAAAGGGTTTGTGGTTTCTTTAAGCTGCCCCTGACCGTGGTCTGTTATAATTTCATCCACAATGGCCCCTGTCCCTAAAGAACCTATTACCGGCGGTTTTTTAATATCGGTTTTCTTATCATCATTTATTCGAGAAATAAGAACTTCCGGAAATGCCTTGAACAATGCCGTATCCTTTTTGTAACCGGTAGTATTGACATTTGCCATATTATTTGCAGTTACATCATTTCTGACCATTTCAGCCATCATACCTGATGCTGATGTATATAGACCCTTTATCACATTTCTCACCTCCTCTGACGGCTGTTGACTGCGCCCTTGGTAAAATTACTTCCTTGCTCTACTCGTTTTTGAACAGCCTATTTAGTATTTAGGATCTTTGAGACTTGTCCATTTATACTA
This sequence comes from Thermincola carboxydiphila, assembly GCA_016841045.1. Taxonomy (GTDB): domain Bacteria; phylum Bacillota; class Thermincolia; order Thermincolales; family UBA2595; genus JAENZX01. The sequence continues at coordinate 10,454 of JAENZX010000006.1, read as the reverse complement.
CTTTTTTGGCCAGTTTGTTGTTGGCCGGGAGCACTCCTATCATTGAAAGGGCCTTACCTGTTCCCTGTGCGACACATGAAAGAGGGTCATCTGCAACATAGCAAGGCAGTTCTGTTTCTTTACTTATTAATGTGTCCAAACCGTTTAAGAGCGAGCCTCCACCAGTCATTACAATTCCTTTATTGATGATATCAGCCGATAATTCAGGGGGGGTTTTCTCCAATACTTCTTTAACTGCTCCCACTACTGCTTCTACAGTTTCCTGCATGGCATCATAGGTCTGGCGGCTGGTTACACTTACAGTTTTAGGCAACCCGCTAACTAAGTCTCTTCCCCTTATTTCCATAGTGGTGTTTTCAGTTTTTCCGGGAGGGTAAGCTGTTCCAATGTTAATCTTTAATTCCTCTGCAGTACGCTCACCAATCATAAGGTTAAACTCGCGCCTTATAAACCTCACAATAGCTTCATCAAACTTGTCCCCGCCAACTCTTAAGGAAGCACTAGTTACTATTCCGCCGAGAGACAATACTGCAACATCAGTTGTCCCACCACCTATGTCTATAACCATACTACCGTTAGGCTCAGAAATCTCGAGTCCTGCTCCTAGGGCAGCCGCCAAAGGCTCTTCAATTAGGTGAGCTTGTCTAGCTCCAGCCTGTAAAGCAGCCTGACGTACCGCCCTTTCCTCCACACCGGTTACCCCTGAAGGGATACATACCATTATCCGGGGGCGGAAGAAAAAGCTTCGACCGCAGGCTTTTGAAATAAAGTAGCGCAGCATTTTTTCAGTTACATCGTAGTCAGCAATAACGCCTTCACGCAAGGGGCGAGTTGCAATAATATTTCCCGGAGTCCTGCCAAGCATACGCCTTGCATCTTCTCCGATAGAAATTATACTTCCTGTATCTTTTTCCATCGCCACAACAGATGGTTCTTTAAGTACAATACCTCTACCTTTGACATATACTAAAACACTAGCTGTCCCTAAGTCAACACCAATGTCATTCCCAAACCAAAACATTAAAACCGTTCCCCTTTCAGTACTGTATGTAAACGTATTTATTCTAAAATTAACCAGAAATAGCTACGACTATTATTCTACGTTTTAGGGGAAATTCCTCTTTTTGTTATATTAATCGACTAATTCCTGATATTTTTTTCTGGTGGCTTCTCCACCTCTTAAATGACGCTCGGCTTTGTTGAATTCTAGAATATCCTTGACTTTTGCGGCCAATTTTTTGTTAATGCCTGGAAGTCTTTCTGTTACATCTTTGTGGACTGTGCTTTTGCTCACACCAAAGACATCTGCAGTCTGCCGTACTGTGGCTTTAGATTCAATAATGTATTCAGTTATGTCAAGGACACGCTTTCTAATATAATCCTGCATGAGTTAACCTCCCCCTCGATTACTAGTAAATATATATGCGGAGGAGTCAAATAAATTCTCAAAAAAACGACCTTGACACATCAATACTTTACTTTTGCAATTTTCACATTTGTATAGTAGTGATAGAGTATATCTTTATAGTTTTTTCCCGCTAAGGCCATACCATTTGCTCCATACTGACACAGACCAACAGCGTGACCTTTACCAGCCGAGCTAAAAATCACTTTGTCTCCTTTATCCTGCCAGTACATCATTGTAGACCCCAGTCCCAGCAAGTTTCTTAATTCCATCCCTGATATCTTTTTACCGGATACTGCAGCCTCCTGAATCCGGCCCCGGGGGCTTTTCTTCAGAATTTCAATATAATTGGCTGAACTCTGTGAGGAGACTGGTATGATTAAGAAATCCTTTAATATGCTGCTGAGTTTGCTTTTGTCAATTTGGACAGTAGTATTTTGCTGCTCTGACTTATATTCCAAGTCACAGTCCACACTTCTGAGGTAAGGTACTTGGGCTGACCATACATCTTCTGAATTCTCTGTTCCTTTTCCCCCACAGGAGCCATGATAAACAGGATCAATAAGATCTCCATTATAAGTTAATACCAGGTCTTTTGTAAGTTTGACTGCTGTTTTTATCCGTTCAATATTGGCATAGTACTTCATCCGCCCCCACTTTTTCATCTGATCATCAGTATTAATCCAGGCCTGACAGTGTGTTGGGTCTGTACACACTTCAGTTTCCGGGTGGTGTGGGTTTGGTTTAGCCCCAAAAGCAAACATTCTTTTTATTGTATATGTTCTTGCTGCGATTGCTTGAGCTTTTAAAGCTTCCAGCTCAAATCCAGCCGGCATCTCAGCTGCCACAACACCAACCAGATATTCTTCAATAGGTATATTCCTTACCTGTCCCATTTGCTTATCAAGAACTCTGACAGTGTGCTGATTATCACGTGTATCAGGAATAAGTCCGTCTGGGCCGTATAAGACTATTAATGGCACACCAAAAAGACATATTATTATGAAGGAAAAAATTAATTTTACAAATTTTTTCATAAAAAACACGGCCCCCAATTCACTTTCTGTCATACCAGTATTTAAATGACCTGTCTTATTGAAATGATATGAAAAAAACATGGTCATAGACCATGTTTTTTTGCACTCGTTTTTTTGATTTTGCCTTATATTCTAAGCAATAGTGACCTTTTTCAGGTCTTCTGCCCTAATTATATCAGCTCCAAGACCACAAAACTTCTCTTCCAGTCTTTCATACCCTCTGTCAAGGTGGTGTATAAAGTATAATTCAGTTTCCCCCCGTGCCGCCAGCCCGGCAAGTATGAGAGCTGCTCCCCCTCTTAGATCAGTTGCCTGGACTTGGGCTCCATGGATTTCCCGTACACCGCGAATAACTGCCACTCTACCCTCAACTGAAATATCCGCCCCCATCCTTGCTAATTCTTTTGTGTGCATAAATCTGTTTTCAAAAATGGTTTCTGTTATTACACTGGTTCCTTCGGCCTTTGTTAATAGGGATGATATTTGTGCCTGCATATCCGTGGGAAAACCCGGGTAAGGCAATGTTCTAATATCTACAGGCATTATCTTTTCCTGTCCGATAACTCTGATCCCCTGTTCATAGTAGATTACTTTAGACCCTGTTTCTTCAAGTTTTGCAATTATTGGTTCAATGTGTTCAATAATTACATTTTCAAGATATATGTCACCGCCGGTAATAGCCGCCGCTACCATGAAGGTACCCGCTTCCACACGGTCCGGTATGACAGTATAATCTGTACCCTTAAGTGATGATACTCCTTCAATTACCAATAAATTTGTTCCAGCTCCCGAGATTTTTGCGCCCATTGAATTCAAAAAATTAGCAAGGTCTACTATTTCGGGTTCTTCTGCAGCATTTTCGATGCTGGTTACTCCCTCCGCAAGTACAGCTGCCATCATAATATTCTCTGTAGCACCTACGCTGGGAAAGTCCAGATAAACCCTAGCCCCCTTCAGCCTTCCTTTTACCTTTGCTTCAATGTAGCCCTTTTCTGTTGAGATTTCCGCCCCAAGACACATAAACCCTTTTAGATGCAGATCGATTGGCCTTGTGCCTATTTTGCAGCCACCTGGAAGGGAAACCCTCGCATGACCATATCTTGCAAGTAACGGGCCCATAACCAGAAAAGAGGCCCTCAGTCTGCTTACGTGCTCATAAGGGGCCTCAAAATTATTCAAATTTACGGCATCAATACTCACTATATCACCATTCCAGGTGCATTGTAAACCGAAATGATTGAGTAACTGGACCATGGCATCAACATCGGCCAAACGGGGAACTCCCCTTATGTAGCAAGTATCTTTGGCCAGAATTGCTGCTGTAATAATAGGTAGTACTGCATTTTTAGCCCCACTGATGCGAACTTTACCTGCTAACGGAACCCCTCCACGGATAACCAGCTTTTCCACTACTTTTCCCCCTATTATGCCTAAATTTAGTTTCTTTAATAATCAATGGTAATAACTGGAGCGCCGACATATACCATGGTCCTCTTATCGAGGGAATTATATCTTAAAGCCATATTTATATTAACCCAGTTGCCATCAGGTGTCAACACATTACGGACATTTGGCGAGCACCCGGAAACACTTACCAATCCGCGTTCTGCCATAGTTTGTACATTATGGAGTTTAGTGCTTTTTATCATTTTCTTCACAAGATTGTCCGTCTCCAGAGGACCAAGCTTTTTATCAATGTAGCCATAAATTACTATACTCTTGTTAGTTTTATCTCTCATTATTTTATTATATATCTCTTCCATCAACCTATATTGTGCCAGATTACTGCTTTCAATTGATAATATGACGTAGGCATCTTTATTATGAAGCGTCTGTTCTGCAAAAGTCAAAGTTGCTCTTACATCTTTTGTTGTATGACCCTGAATTGTTAAAGTGCTTAATCCATCATCACTAGTAGTTTTAGTTGATGTAACACCCGCGGGAAACAAGCTGGCAGCACGCTGTTGCAATAGTTGACTGGGGTCACCACCATAATCCCTATATTCTATTTGCGTCCAGCCTCTAATTGTTAGACCTTGGAATTTCGCACCCGAGTTAAAGAATGTCTTAGTAATTACTTCTTCATCTGATGAACCTGCGAAAAACATGCGCCCGGTGAAACCCAAAGATGTTAAGACAAAAAACCCCATACACATACATAATACGACAAACTTTTTCTTTTTCAGGTGGTCCAGGACAATCATCTCCGTAATTTTTTCTTACCTGTAATATAGCCGTTATTTCACTGGCTTAGACCGACCTGTTACAAACTTAGATAATTAAAAGCTCCGGTTTGCACCGGAGCTTTCAGGTTGTTATTTTAATTGTTATTTAGTTTAGTCTTGTCCTGCTGCCCTAAGACGGGCAACTGCTCTACGCAGGGAAGTTTCTGCACGAGCTGCATCAATATCAGCGGTACGGTTATTAAGTCTCTGTTCTGCACGTTCCTGGGCCGATTTTGCCCGTAGAACATCAATTTCATTTCCTTGCTCAGCAGTATCCGCAATGACAACAACCCTGTCATTGCTCACTTCCATAAATCCCCCGCTTATTGCAATCTTGGCTTCTTTTCCGCCGTTAACCACCTTTAAAACTCCAATCTCTAAACCTGATACAATTGGAGCGTGTAAAGGCAGGATGCCAAGGTAGCCCTCGACACCGGGGACAACAACCATTTCAGCGGGTTCACTGAAAACCATACGCTCAGGAGTAACTATTTCGACCGTTAAATTCTTGTCGGCCATACTATACACCCTCTTCTTTAGCCCTTGCAACTACTTCATCGATAGTTCCTGCCATAGCAAAAAGGTGCTCAGGAATTTCGTCGTGCTTACCTTCGATAATCTCTTTGAAACCTCGAATACTTTCTTTTAGCGGAACATATTTTCCGGACTGACCGGTAAAGTTTTCAGCCACGAAGAAAGGCTGTGACAGGAATCTTTGAATCTTCCTCGCACGAGCAACCACAAGCTTATCTTCGTCAGAAAGTTCGTCCATACCTAGAATTGCGATGATATCCTGAAGTTCCTTATATCTCTGCAGCACACCCTGAACATCACGCGCTACCTTATAATGCTCATCACCGACAACACGCGGGTCAAGCACCCGTGATGATGAGTCAAGGGGGTCAACGGCCGGATAAATACCCAACTCAGCAATCTGACGGGAAAGAACCGTTGTTGCATCAAGGTGGGCAAAGGCGTTTGCCGGGGCAGGGTCTGTTAAGTCGTCGGCAGGCACGTAAATGGCCTGAACTGATGTAATAGACCCCTTCTTAGTTGATGTAATACGTTCCTGAAGCTGACCCATTTCTGTAGCCAGTGTAGGCTGGTAACCAACCGCTGAAGGCATCCGGCCTAAAAGCGCAGAAACCTCGGAACCTGCCTGGGTGAAACGGAATATGTTATCCACGAAGAGAAGAACGTCCTGTCCTTCTTCATCACGGAAGAATTCAGCAACTGTAAGACCAGTCAGACCTACACGAAGACGAGCTCCTGGTGGTTCGTTCATCTGACCGAATACCATCGCAGTCTTATCGATAACACCGGAATCAATCATTTCATGATAAAGGTCGTTTCCTTCACGTGTCCGCTCACCAACACCCGCAAATACAGAGAAACCACCGTGCTCATAAGCGATATTCCGGATAAGCTCCATAATCAAAACTGTTTTACCAACACCGGCACCACCGAAGAGACCGATTTTACCACCTTTTGCATAAGGAGCAAGAAGGTCAACAACCTTGATACCTGTCTCAAGAATCTCAGTTGATGTTTCCTGGTCTTCGAATTTCGGAGCTGGACGGTGGATTGGATAATAAGTATCGGTTTCCACCTGACCCTTATGGTCAATAGCTTCACCCAAAACGTTTAACATTCTTCCTAGAGTTGGGCGGCCTACCGGAATTGAAATTGCTGCTCCAGTGTCAATGGCCTTCATGCCCCTGACCACTCCATCGGTGGAGCTCATGGCTACGGCACGAACGAGGTTGTTGCCGAGGTGCTGAGCTACTTCAAGAGTAATATCAATTTCAACACTAGATTTAACAGTGTCTTGATCAGCACTTTTGATCTTGATAGCATTATATATATTGGGGAGTTTGCCGGGTTCGAACTCGATGTCGATAGCCGGACCAACTACCGCAACCACTCTACCTACGTTCATTTGTTCTTTTTCCCTCCTATCGCATTAATCTAGTGCGTTTGCACCACCAACAATTTCGGATATTTCTTTCGTAATTGCTGCCTGCCTTGCCCTGTTAAGTGAAAGTGTAAGCTTGTCTATCATTTCTGTAGCGTTATCAGTCGCTGAACCCATCGCTGTCATTCTGGCACCCTGCTCACTCGCCTTAGATTCCAACAGCGCTCTGTAAATAGTTGTTTCAATATACGTGGGCAGCAATCGTGATAGTAACGCCTCAGGTTCAGGCTCGTAAATGTAGTCCACTTGAGAACCATTTTCATCTTCAGTGGGCGGTTCAACTGGCAACAGCTTTATTGCGGTCGGTATCTGGTTGATGGCTGACCTGAATTCGGTAAAGAGAAGATAGACTTCGTCAAACTGTTCTTTCTCATAATAACCAACTAACAGTTCCCCAATTTCTTTAGCCGAACCAAAAGGAATATCTTCACCAAGTCCAACAAATTCAGATTCAATTGTAAAACCACGCCGGCGGAAAAAGTCTCGCCCTTTACGGCCGACAGCAACCAGACTACCAGGTTTCTGCTGCATCATACCCGCACACATCCTCATTATGTTGGCGTTATACCCTCCACATAATCCACGGTCTGCAGTAACTAAAACGTACAATACCCTGTCAGGTTGTCTTGTAGCTAACAAAGGATGTTCTACCCCTGAGCTGGAAGCTGTCAGACGGGCAAGCACCTCTTTTACCTTTGCCGCAAAAGGTCTGGCAGCAGTGACACGTTCCTGAGCCTTACGCAGTTTAGCCGCAGCAACCATTTTCATAGCCTTAGTTATTTGTTGAGTGCTTTTAACACTCTTAATCCTGCGTCGTAAATCCCTTGCACTTGCCATGTTGATCTCTCACCACCTTTACTCAGCGTCTTGATTAAATGACCTTCCTGATCTTAAACAAAGTTCTTCTTAAAATCGTTGATTGCTGCCTTAAGTTTTTCAGTCAACTCATCACTCAAGGCTCCCTTTTCAACAATCTCTTTGCCAATTTCCGGTTTATTTGAATGCAAAAATTTAAGGAAACCTTCCTGGAATTTGAGCACCTTATCAACCGGCAGGTCATCAAGAAAACCGTTAACAGCGGTGAATAGTACCAATACCTGATCCTGAACAGGCATCGGCTGATATTGTCCCTGCTTAAGAATCTCCATCATACGCTCACCACGGGCCAAACGAGCCTGGGTTGCTTTATCAAGGTCAGAACCAAACTGAGCAAAAGCAGCCAACTCACGGTACTGGGCAAGGTCAAGACGAAGACGTCCGGCAACCTGCTTCATAGCCTTAATCTGAGCAGCACCCCCAACCCGGGATACCGAGAGACCAACGGAAATCGCAGGTCTGAAACCGGAGTTGAAAAGATCGGACTCCAGGAATATCTGACCGTCTGTGATAGAAATAACGTTGGTCGGAATATATGCAGATACGTCACCTGCCTGGGTTTCTATAACAGGCAGAGCTGTAATTGATCCTGCACCAAGTTCATCATTTAACTTGGACGCCCGCTCAAGAAGACGTGAGTGAATATAGAAAACGTCTCCTGGATAAGCCTCGCGACCGGGCGGACGGCGAAGGAGGAGTGAAAGTTCCCTGTAAGCTGCAGCCTGCTTTGAAAGATCATCATAAATGATTAAAACATGCTTGCCCTGGAACATAAATTCCTCAGCCATGGCACATCCGGAGTACGGAGCGATATAGAGCATCGGTGCAGGCTCTGAAGCTGTAGCTGCTACTATAATGGTATAATCCATTGCACCGCGCTCTTCCAAAGTTTTAACAACACCAGCAACTGTTGAAGCTTTCTGACCGATAGCAACGTAAATACAAATTACGTCAGTATCTTTCTGATTGATGATAGTATCAACAGCAATAGCTGTTTTACCAGTCTGGCGGTCACCGATAATTAATTCCCGCTGGCCTCGCCCAATTGGAACCATTGAGTCGATAGCCTTGAGACCAGTTTGCAGAGGTTGGTGTACTGATTTCCGCTCAATAACACCTTCCGCTCTGTTCTCAACAGGACGGAATTTATCGGTTTTAATGGGGCCTTTGCCATCTATCGGCTGGCCAAGGGAGTTTACAACCCTGCCGAGCATCGCATCGCCTACTGGAACCTCAACGATTCTGCCTGTTCTTTTTACAGTGTCACCCTCGCGAATCTGGGTGTAAGGACCCATGATAACGCAACCAATGTTATCTTCTTCGAGGTTGAGGGCCATACCATATATGCCACCGGGGAACTCAAGCAATTCACCGGCCATTGCTTCTTCGAGACCATAAATCCTGGCGATACCGTCACCTACCTGAATAACAGTACCGACATCAGTAACTTCAACTTCGGTTCGATATTTCTCTATTTGCTGCTTGATTATCGAACTGATTTCTTCCGGCCTTAATTTCATTTAGTTCCTCACCCCTATCTCCTTAACTTCAATTTGCAGAAGATTATCTTTGAGTTTTGTCAATTTGCTGGCAATACTGCCATCAATGACCTTGTCTCCTATACGTACCATTACCCCACCAATTAAGCTGGGGTCAACGTCAGACTGCAGCCGTATGGTTTTACCGGTGGCAGCAGACAGCTTTGTTTTTATCGCTTCAAGGTCGGCATCACTTAATTCAACAGCGGTTTTTACCTGAGCATCAGCCATATTTCGTAGTTCATTCGCATATGTGACAAATTCATCATATATAGCAGGAATGTAAGTGGCGCGGTACTTCTCAATAACAACGTCAAGAAGGTTAACGGTGAGTTCTGAAACTTCCTGGGAAAAAATCTTTTCGATTATAGCTTTTTTCTCTTCAGGAGAAACCAACTGGTGATCCATTACTTTTTTTAACTCATCCGTTCCATTGATAGCACTTACCACAATCTCTAGCTCTGACTCAAGCTTGTCAACCAGGTCTTTTTCCCGGGCAATAGCAAAAAATGCTTGAGCATATCTGCGCGCAACGGCATTCTCTAGCATTTTAAATCCCCTGCCTCTGCCACAAATTCTTTGACTAATTGCGCATGGTCTTCAACGGTGATTGATTTGCCGAGAACTTTGCCAGCCGCCATTACTGCCAGGACAGCTACTTCATCACGCAGAGCGGCAATTGCCTGTTCTTTTTCTCTGGTGATTTCTTCCTGGGCTCTTTGAATAGCCTTGGCTGCTTCATTTTGAGCATTAGCCATTATTTCGTTTTTCGTTTCTTCGCCGAGTTTGGTAGCTTTTGCGACAATATCCTGTGCTTCCTGTTTTGCCTCGGCAAGGCGGGTTTCATATTCTTTTCTAAGCTTTTCAGCTTCAATGCGAGCAGTTTCAGCATTGTTAATCGCGTCCTCAATGGACCTTTTCCGCTCATCGAGCATATCTAAGACGGGCTTGTAGCCAAACTTTTTCAAAAGAAAGAGAAGGATCAGAAAGTTAGCAATTGCCCATAGAAATTTACCTAGATCAAAATTCAAGCTCGCCAGAATATCTCCTATCATCTATCCAAAAACCCCCTCTCTACAATCATTCAAATACCTTGTTTTAGGCGAAAAGAGACCAAGGTATTACCTTCCCTGATCTCCTTATCGCCTTAGTAAGTAAGTATGCATAACTGACTTCGGTCGTACTTAAGAGGGCATCTTACCCATTAACATAAATGCAATCAGCAAACCATAAATAGTTAATGTCTCCATAAATGCTAAGGCAATGAAAAGAAGAGTCCTTACAGTACCAGTAACCTCAGGTTGACGGGCAATACTTTCAAATGCTTTACCGGAAGCAATACCCTGACCAATACCAGCACCAATAGCAGCAATTCCTACTGCCATACCAGCACCGATT
>JAENZX010000039.1 GCA_016841045.1 Thermincola carboxydiphila | reverse complement strand
TACAGATGTTAAAACCATCGCCAAAAATGTAGTTCTGGACCAGGCTTTTTGGCGGACAACGAAGTAAACGGGAATCATAATCAAAGCTGACTGGTGCAACGTAGATGTAAGTAATACCAGAAGAAAATATCTTTTCCAACTCCCGTCCATAAGCCATTTAATAGCCGAAAACATAATTGCTGAAGCTAGGAACTGCCGCAAGCCGTTCATGGATACCAGAAAACTACCTGAAGTTATATAAAGAAAAGTTCCCAGTTCAAAGGGATTGGCATATCTATAAATCACCTTAAATATCAGAACATTTGTAATCAGTGCTGCAATAAAAATTAGTAACTGTGGGTCGCTGGATATTTTATTGAGCAATACGATAAAAATATTAAAACCAAAATCTGGTTCAGAAAATGCCAGGTCCAGATTTGTTCCAAGTAATCTATAAGAAGCCCTATAGACATATGTGTCCCCAATGTTGGAACGAAGTCCTGAAACCAAAACCAAGGATGCTAGGGCTACAAAGGCAAATGTCTTATTTGGCTTTATTGTTGTTGGTCCGACAGCAACAGGCTTGCCGGTATACCTGGCAAGTAGTGAAAAGATAAAGACAATAGCCAAGTTAATCCAAAATACTGTCACATTTACAGTTCCTTTCAATAATGTTGATTATTTATTTATTAAGCGCTAAAGTCTTGTATCTACTCTGGACGTACATATACAGTAAAAGTCCAAAGGGAGCAGCTAGAAAAGTCATACTTTTACACGGAGATTCCAACAAAAATTTATGGTTTCTAATCATTAAATTACTCGAAACATAATGCACAGCTTCTCTAAATCTCTCCCTCACCGACGGTGCATATCTCATTGCGACTTTCCTGAAAAAAGAAAATCCCCGGGGATTATGCTTGTACTGCCTAATCATGTTGAGGCTTGAGCCATCAGACAGATATTCGACATAGCACAGCACCTCATTCATAATAAGCAGAGGACACATCTGATCAATAAGGATATACTTATAACTTAGAGGACAATATTTTTCTCCGGTAAAAATCGGATATGGAGGGACTTTGCGGGTGAGCTCAGATCTATACACAAGCTTTTTGTCACCCTTGACCTTATAACAAGCATATAATTCCGAAAGCGTTGATTCTATAACATTTTCCGGCATCCTGGTGCCAATAATTCTCCCATCCGGTGCAGCATCAAGCCCGACTATTCCAGCATATCTGTCACTGCCATGTTTACGCCAAAAATTAATAATTTTCTCAATAGCATCATCAGCCATATAATCATCAGAATCAATGCAAACATTCAACTCAGTATTGATCAGCTCATATGCAGTATTATGTGCCCCATGCATTCCCTGATTTTCCTGGAAGTAATATTCAATGTCAATAGCTCCTTCTAAAATCCATTCGTCGACAAGTTCTTTGGTATTGTCAGTAGATCCATCGTCGATTATAAGCCATACAAAATCCTTCGCCGTCTGTCTTTTTAGACTCTTGTAGCATTTATGAAGTGTATATGCACGGTTGTAAGCCGGAGTAAACACTGTTAATGTCTTAGTCATACTACCTCCACAGTTTAATTGATATTATCATATAGCATGACTTGTATAATACTCAGTCAACCATTTGGCCATTGTTTCAGTATCATATCCGTTTGTGCGCATCAGTTCTGATGTATCCCGACGCGTACATGGCACCGCAAGTATTTTATCGGCCCACATTTCTGGTGAATCCTTTAAACTTAAAACTTCTACTCTGCCTGTGACATCACTTTCACTGGTAATCGAATTAGAAACAACACATCTTAAACCTGCAGCCTGAGCTTCAACCATAACAACCGGCAGTCCTTCAAATAGCGAGGGAAATAAAAATACGTCCATGGCTTGCATCAGTTGTGGTATATCACCCCTAACCCCTAAAAACCTTATAGCCGAAGATAGACCTAAATCCTTTACCTTTTTTTCTATCGTTGAGCGCAAATCTCCATCACCAACCATAATCAGCAAAGAATTAGGATTCCGTCCGTGAATAGCTTTGAAAATATCAATTAGAAAAGAGTGATTTTTCTGCTTGTTGAATCTACCAACATGACCTACAACTAATTTATCCTGAGCCCCCCATAGGTTCCTCAGGTGCTGCCTGACTGTATCATCGTATTTAAACTCTTTTATGTTAACAGCATTGTTAAGAACCGTTATATCCCCGGATTCGGATAATTTTTTCCCGAACAGCCATTTACCCGCATTTTTCGAACAGGCAAAATATCTGTTGGGGTTATCCTTCATCATATACCTGGCATACAAGCGAAATGGCAACTTTAAATCAATACCCAAATCACTTAAATGACTGTGTGCAATTCGACACGGCACACCCGCAAGCTTTGCGGCGCGAAGCACAAAACTACTGTTTTCGTTAATATGAGAATGTACCACTCTATATTCGGGATGCATAACAAAAAATTTGTTTAAGAGCTTAAAATATTTTCTGTAATTACCAGGTCGTATCTGCGGCATTCTATAGATTTTGCCACCCAGACTCAGGATTTCCTCATCATAGTGTCCTTTTACATCCCGATGTACCATAAAATCAAACTGTATTTTGTTACGGTCCAGCTGCCTGTAGTAATTCATTAACATAGTTTCTAATCCGCCGCGATTCATTATTGTTACTACCTGCAATACACGTAATGGCTCCACGATTCCACTTCCTATCTGACTACCCATCTTAGAGAGTTAATGATTACAGCCATAATATAAAACCCCTCTGCAAATCGATGTCTTGCACAAGAATAAAATATCCTCCAATGTAATGCAAAATATGATAAATCAAATTCTTTAAAGGCATTTTTTATACTATGGTCCGTAAGTATTTTTTTTAAATGGCAAATTTTTGCTAAAACGGATACCCTGTTCATTTTACTCACAGTATTAAGACCGAGTCCTAATGTACCAATGCATTTGCGATTGTTAAGAGCAACGAAATAATCCTGCTCCATCTTTTTTTCTTTCAAAAAACCCTCAATGAGACTGTATAATCTTGACCATTGATTTACTAAATTCGGATTGTAACCTGATGTAAAAGAGGCTTCATTGGCGCGCCAATAATGATAAAACGGTCTGTTAATGAATATAAACGTGCGGGAATAGTAAGAAGCATAAATATTAAAGAGTAAGTCTTCATTAGTACCTATCTCGCTAAGGTCAGTAAACTCGATTTCATTCATCCTAATAACTTCAGTCTTATATAGTTTTGACCAAACCGTACCCCAGGCATCAAGAAATTCTGGATTGGCCATTTCTTCTTTCAAAGGTCCTATCAAACGTCTCATGACCCTATTATGAACTTCCTCGTTATGATAACAGGTCTTTTCGGGCAGATTAAAGTTCTTTATTTTAGAATGACTTCCAAACTCTCTTATGTATGAACACATTACAATATCAGCTTCATCACTAATAGCAGTACCATACATTTCCTTGTACATGTCGAGATCTACCCAGTCATCAGCATCAACAAACCCAATATATTCCCCTCTTGCTGCACTCAAACCAGTATTGCGCGCAGAGGAAACACCACTATTTTGATTGTCTATAACAACAATGCGACTATCCTGCTTCTTATACTTCCTAAGTAAATCTAAGCTTCGGTCTGTTGATCCATCATTTACGGCAATTATTTCGATATCTTTCAACTTCTGTGACAGCAGGCTATCCAAACATCTGCTCAAATAGTTTTCAGCATTATATACGGGCACTATTATGCTAACTTTCGGCGTCATCTTTATAGCCTCCATGTATCTGCTTACATATAAAGTCTGTAAACCTTACTCATTTCCTCAACAACCCAATTAAGTTCATATGGAACTACACTTTTGATACTTGCTTTACCCATAGTCATACGCAATTTAGTACTTCTATAAATTTCATATATTCTCTTAGAGAATATAGCGTCATCGTTTCCAGGTACGACATAGCCATTAACCCCATTTGTAACCAATTCTCGGTGCCCTCTGTTACTGCTTGTTACTAATGGCAGCCCAGAAGCCATCGCTTCTAATATGTTTACCGGAAGTCCTTCCCGCCAGCTTGATGCGACTGCTACGTCGCTAATTTTTAACAATTCATCAATATCGGTTCTATATCCTAAAAAAACAACTTCATCTTGAACGTCTTCTTCATACGCATACATGCGGTATTTTTCCAGAAGGGGTCCGCTACCTGCAAGTAATAACTTTATATGAGGTATATCTTTCTTTAGATTAGCGATTACTTTTATAAGAAAATGCTGATTCTTGTTCTTATTTAACTCTGCAGCATAAAACAATATAAAGTTTTCCATGGTATAACCATGTTTTCTTCTGAGGTTATTTCGTTCTGCTTGACTTATTGGTTTATACTTTACACTATCTACTCCTACACCATGAACATGCGCTATACGACCGGCTCTAAATTTTCGTTTAGTGGCTATACAATAATCTTCTTCGTTAATGGTTATCAAACAATCGGTATAACGTGCCAGCCATCGTTCAATAGGATAATACACAATCCAGTTCAAAAGCGGTGAACCCTTACAAAAGTGAAAACCATGTGCGGTATATATTACTTTGGTACCAGACTTCCTAGCCCGCTGTGCTGCTAACCGTGCAAGCACTCCCCCCATTGGTGTATGACAGTGGATAATCTGATACTGATTATTGTCTATGATTCTCTTAAGTTCCTTAAATGCCTTAAAGTTACTTAAAGAAAAAGGTGTTCTTTCAATAGGCAAATTAAACTTTTTATCAACATATAAAAGGTCTAAATCACCTTTTGCTGCTACATGAACCTCCCACCCTTTATCCTTAAACCATTTCAGGTATGGTAAATGAAAAGCCTCAAAATGGTAGTCCACCGTCGCACAAAACAGTACTTTTTTTATCACTTATATCACCTTTAGATGGCTTAAAAAATTAGATCTTTTTTTAACAAAATTTTTTCTATTTACGTACTGAAAAGATAAAACTTCATCGTATATTTAATATTTATACCTTTTGTTGCGTCTAATAAAGATTACCATAATCATCATGTCGAAATCGTAAAAACATTGTCTTTAAATACATCTTTTCTAAACTCTTTCAGTTACTAACGCTTGAGCATGTCCCTCTGTATTAAAAACTGACTCAACCTGATGTCCTAACAGTTTACTAAACAAACCTCTTTTCTCTTGAGCAAGTTGGCTAAAGCCACCTTTTTGAATTACTTTACCCTTATCTATAACTATCACCTGATCAGCATTACGTATAGTTGA
Source organism: Thermincola carboxydiphila (assembly GCA_016841045.1). Lineage (GTDB taxonomy): Bacteria > Bacillota > Thermincolia > Thermincolales > UBA2595 > JAENZX01. Next base: position 24,916 of record JAENZX010000039.1, on the reverse strand, counting down.
TAACCGATGTGCTATAACAATAATTGTCATTTCACCCTTAATTCTATCCAGTACTTCCTGTATCTTGGTTTCATTTTCACTATCCAGTGAACTCGTCGCTTCATCCAATACAAGAATACACGGCTTCCGTAACAAAGCCCGGGCAAGGACAAGCCGCTGTCTTTCTCCCCCGGAAAGTCTGACTCCCCTATCACCGATAATCGTATCCAGCCCTTGAGGAAGGAGCCTTACAAATTCAGTGGATACGGAAATATCTAATGCCTGCCAAAGTTCTTGTTCTGTTGCATCCGGCTTAACCAACAACAGATTTTCTCTTATGGTGGCATTAAAAAGAAATGGGTCCTGGGGAACATAGCTGACAGAACTCCTCAATGACAATAATTTATCACTGCTAAAAGGTTTCCCGTCGATAAGGAGCTGTCCTTTCTCTGGTTGTATTAAGCCCATTAAAATATCGACTAAGGTGCTTTTTCCCGCACCCGAACGTCCAACAATAGCTGTCATACCTTTAGCAGGAATCTCTAAGCTGACATCCTGAAGTGCATACATCGATTCCTTTTGATTGTAACGGAAATATAAATTTCGACATTCAAGCCCTTGTTCGATGCGAACCGGCTTTATAGTGTTACTTGACGTTTCAATTACTGTTAATTCTTGAGCTTCTTTACATTCCTTTTCCAGTTCTGCCACAGCTTTTAACGCCGGAATACTTGAGGCTATATGCTCTACATCAGCCTGAATACCAGCAAATCTCGGCCATAAACGGGAAAAAATTAATATAATCAATATTAACTGCTGTGGCTGAGCATGAAGTGCCTTCACAGATAATAAAATGCAAAAAGCAATTAATACAGCCGAGGAAATCTTTGAAGAAAACTCTGAGTTTGTCCTCAATTTTACATATTCGTTTTGTTCTTCTTCCATTTTTCGAGTTAAATTCTCGAACCATGTCAAACGGGATTCTTCCAAAGTATTGCTTTTAATCTCTTTGATTCCATTAAGTTGATCAGTTATAGCTGCAAGATAACTTTGTGATAACTTTGATGTTAGTTTCCCGAGTACTTTGGCTTTTTTAACAAATCTTCGATTTAATAAAGCAATACCAAAACCACATATCAGTACAAAGACTGTTAGTTTTACTGATAACCATAAGGCCAGCCCAACCTGAATCAGAGTAAATATAAGATTTGTATGCAGACGTAAAAATACAGCCATCCCACCGGTAACACGTCCCAGTTCCGTCGTCAGTGAATTAATGATATCAGACTTTCTCTTCTTTATAAAAAAGCCCCAATTGGCTTGCAGCACAGCACGATAAACCTCTAATCTCAGATGGAGAATAAACCCTTGATGTATTTTTGAATTTTGACGATTTATAGTTCGCTGTAGAAGGTTCTGGCATAACACCAAAAATAGAAATATGCCTAATACCAATGGCAAGCCCACAGATTGCGGAAATTGTTCCACAAATTTGAACATCGGCCAAAAGTTACTTGAACCGAAGTCCATGTTCATTACACCACTGACACTAATTAGAGGAATTAACATAAATATTTCCATACCCTGAAGAAAACTAACTATGACTATTCCCAGAAGATTAATATAGAGAATTTTTCCTGATAAGGCCTCTAATCGTTTATAAAAGTAGAAAATATGTTTCATTTTAACCCCCTAGGACAAGGCTGGCTTTCTTGTCTTTCTCCAGGCCCATAATATAGGACGTAGAGGAAAGTATAAAAAGTGTAGATATTTGGGCAGTGGCAAGACCTCAGCATCCATAGGATAGGGATAAAAAAAACTCATTATAAACAGAAGCTTTTTCTGATAAGACATTAATGAAAATAAGTAGCGTTGATGATACCGGGCTACATCTTCAGGAACAGGATAGGTATGTAAGTTTACCATTTTACTGATGTAAAATAAGGAGTTGTGAGCTAACCGTTTCGGCCTGTTACTTAATGTTAGTGCTTTCAATTCTTCGGCCATAGGAGTGCTTAATAAGTGTGAAGCCAAAATTAGCGCTTGTCCTCCTACATGAAGACAATGATTTTTTTTCATTAATTTCTTTAGCTTACTGCAATCAAGTCCCTGTTTAACCAGTCTATCGATATCTGCCAGCCATCGAAGTCGTGACCAACCGTGTCTGGCACCATGGGTAACAAGTAATAAAAACAAATCTTCTTTTTCTAAATAATAGACAGGATAACTTGTGAGAGAACTTTTTCTTTTACGTTTCCATAATTCACCAAAACATGGTTCCTTTCCCGGACCTTCACTCAGCCTCCAATGAATTTCCAGCTTTAAGCCACTTTGTGGATGAATATAGTTTAAGTGATGATGCCTCCATTTCCATTCGTTTAATACAGTTGAGAAATATTCATTCTTTAAATAGCCAAAATCTAAGAGAAGGTCATCAATTTTATCTAAATCATTTAATGATACAAAAATATCGAGATCGACAGATGTCCTATGCGATATATCTCCGTAAAGATCATCAGCAAGAACCGGACCTCTTAAAAATAGTACACGGATGTCATTTTCAAGAAATAATCTGGAGATTTGTTCGGTTTCCCTGCTTAAGTAAAGCATTTGTAATGTATTCTTAAAGTATTTTCTGTAGAGAGTTTCAATAACATATTGCGGAATCCAATGATTATCCATTTTTTTTAAAGCTAAATAGACTGTTGGAAAAACACGATGATGATCTACCAATTGGAGGAATAAATCCCAATCGACACCCATGAACAACTCGTTATTGTCTTGAAACCCGCCATCTTTGTCCTGCCTGTTAATAATGAAAAGTATTAATCTCAGTTCCTTAGGAAGTACTGCTAATTGGAGACTTGTATCCTTACCCATTTCATTCACCTTCACTTATCATTGCTAATCGTTTTTGCAAATTTCCCAACCACTGTAAATCTATTCATTACTTCGGCTCCGGTAATAAAGAAAGGTCCACTGCGGAGCCAGGCATGAGCAATAAGTTCACCAGTTTCATCTTTAGCAGTACCTAAGTAAAGAGTACTTCCAATCCCGCGCCTTTCAAGCATCTTCATTGCAGCTATGGCTTTTACAAGACACTTGCATTCCCAAAACGTATGATTACTAATAATTGCAATAGCGCCCGATATTCTTTTAAATACCGAATTTTCTATATCGATTTGACCTGGTGTTTCCTGCATCTGATTACCTAATAAAGGAGCAACTTTGGCAAAGGGCATATATATAAGACAACGTGCCCACCCTAAATAAAGAAAAGCTTCCAGAAATAAAAACAGTGTTTTTCTGTCCAGGGAAAAAATTTTACGCAATTTATCTAAAATTTTCATCATAGTTACCTGCTTCTTGTTCTGAATCTACAATGACCTAGGGGTTAACCTCTTCAATATGAATTAAACCCTCTTCTAATAAAAGTTCTAGGAAGGAAACAACCTCTTCCTTACACTTGATTTGGGCCACATCATATTCGGACACTAATTTATCGACAACCTGGTCAACGGAAACAGGAGCTTCAATATTGTCCCATATTTTGCCGCCAATTTCCCCTAAATTGTAGTACCTTCCGTTTCGAACGCTTAGCATGACTTTTTCTCCGCCCATATCACTAACTATGTTTTCCTTACCTCGTACTATTAGGTGCTTAGATGAAATAGTTGGTTCACTCATGTTATGAAGCCTCCTTTCTTAAAGTAGTTAAAATCAGAGGTACAAGATGAGGAGCAGAAAAACCAGTGGTCGGACGCCGTACCTGGTAAAATTCCATTTGATTTACAATACTTACTGAGGTATGAAAGTGCCATTCTGTTAGCCCGGACCTCGCTATAAAAAAATTGCGATAAGTATGAAGCAACAGCGTTTGCAATCTTTGGAGTTTATCAATACTATAAATTTCTAATTTTCCACTCTCCGTTGTTACTATCTCAAATAAACCCGCAAGACGTGCCGGTTCAGCCGAAAACTTTGAAGATACAGGTATGGCATATTTAGTTTCTCGTTGGAATAGCGGTCGGTATAGGCTGGTTTCCATTCTAAACTCCTGCAGTGTTTCCTGCCAAAGCTTCTGCTGAGGGTAAGCGGGCATAACTAGCGGAGTTTTATCGTGGGAAGGAATAATTGCTATCAAATCATCACTAAGTAGTTGATATCCGTTATTCAGGAAAGCTAAAGCAAGAGTTGATTTTCCCGCTCCTGAATTACCGATGAAGCCATATGCCTTTCCATCAATGACCACAGCACTGCCATGCAGCGTAAGTATTTTTCTCTGCATCAGTAATGCACCCATACAAGTTCCTAGTATAAACAGCCGCATCTCATCTTCATCGCAACCCTTTAGGGGTGAAACGATGATTCGTTTACCATCTTGTATGCAGAACTTAGCAGTATCAGAGGCCTCGAAAATGACCAGATTTTCTTTTACAACTATCTTTTTATGCGGTGCCACCAACTCAGACCATAACTTTGACAAATCGCCAAGCCTGATTTCAATATCTGCCACAACCTGTTCATTAACTTTGGGTAATTCAGGCAAAGGGATTTCGCTCGACAATATAAATCCGAAAGCTTTGTAAAAGGTCCTATTTACAGTATCAATCATCATCTCACTCCAAAAGTCGACAAAGTTGCTTTTAAAAAAATACCCTAATACTTATCTTGTATAAGGGCAATTTGAAATAAACATTTTAAAAATCAATGATTCCTAACTATGAAGGTGAACTACTTCATTGTCGGACTTATCTGTATATGTTGCATCAATACCACCGTTGTTATCTCCCAATGCTGTCATTTTAATATTAAGGACCTCCAACGTCGGTTTCTGCCATACTTTTTTCATGATATCACCTCCTTTCAAGCCAAGTTCTTGATAAATCTGTAAACAATTAAGCTTCTCATTAACATTCTATACTCAGGCTTAAATGCATACTCGGGTCGTGGTTCTTGCCGAATCATACAAATAGCATCCTTAATCACCTGAATATTTAGAAATCCTGCAATTACTGAGTTTTTACAAAGATGTTCAAGCTCCTCCATAAAACTATTCCAGGCAGGAATCGTGCGATGAATCCAATCAGCACCCTGTATTCCCCTAATACGATTATTTAGCCTAACCTTATCAGGCAGGTAGTTTTCAGTTGACCTGCGGATGAGGGCCCGGTCTAGACCATTGTTAACATACTGCTCCTCTGGAACCCTTAAACAGAATTGAATAACATTTATATCATTTGTGGGATCACGCTGCCATAGCGAATGGCGCAAAGAAAGTTTCGCTCCCCAGGTTCCCGTTGCATTCCATGGAAATACCCTTTCAAAATGTTCTATTCGTTCTCTAAAGACGTCTGGCATTTGAGACCCCGTCACATCAATCCCATGACCTTTAAGTCTTTCATAAACTTTGGTCCTCTTTGCAAAGTCAGGATTAATAAAGGTTGGAAAAATATATTTTTCTTCCGATGACAATATTTGGGATATATTTGGAAATGCCGTTTTACTAACAACCGAAATCATTTTCGTTCTTTTTACCCCATTGTATTGACAGTATTTATTAATTTCGAGGTAAAGACGAATCCATCTCAGTTTTCTTAAAAGTAAAGCATAAAATTCCAAGGCCGAACCCCAGGATATCGTATAATTTCCTCTTGCTCCATTGAGCAGCACTCCCATCCCCTCTAGATGGGCTTTCTCAAAAATTCCTTTAAGCCAAAAAGAATTCTCGAAGAATTTATAGGGCATCTCCATCAATGTAAGACAATCATCGACCTCAGTCAGCGGACTTTTTCCTTCAAAATCCAAATACTTGTCCGATATATTTCCTACATATTTGACTATTTCTTTAATATATGAACTCTCGTCCGCTACTCTCCATTTGGGTGTCCAATCCGTAAAGTCCTTAGGTGGAATATAACTAAAAGTATGCAGAGATTTATTATCCTTCCTTAAAGCTTTTGCCGCAAAGCCAACAACTGAACCAGAATCAAGTCCACCGCTTAAATAAGAGCCAACTTGACGATGAGTACGCAGCCTTACGTTTACTGCGTTCTGGAATACATCACGGAATGCCTCAATATATTCCTGATTTGACTTAAGCTGCAATTGCTCCCCTGCAGTTATAGTACAGTATCTAGAAATTGATACAGTGCCATTAGTTACTGAGATGGTATGCGAAGGAGGTAATTGCTCAATATTTTTATAGACTGTTGATGAAGCATCCACTGAATCAATCATGTCAGGTATTGCAATAAATTCGGCGAGCCATCCTTCGTTAAGCTTCTTCTCTACGCAGGGCAGCTTCAATAGTGGCTGTATGACAGTACAGAAGGCAAAGTACTGATGAGATCGGTTAAAATACAGAGTTCGGTTTCCTGAGAAATCCCGTGCACCAAAAAGCACCCGTTTTCTCTCATCCCAAATCATGAAGGCAAAATCGCCTATTAAATATTGGGAGACCTCTTCCCCCCACTTTTGATAAGCAAGTAGTATTAACTCACTGTCTGAAATCTTTTTTTTTAATTTTTGGTCCACTCGTAATTTCTCAAATAGTTCATTACGATTGTCAATAATAGCATCAGCTGTAATGGCTAACTGTTTTTCATGGTCGTAGTAAGGTAACCTTTCTCCAACTGATTCAGGCGTTATCCATTGTGCATGGCAGCCAAGGAATATATCCTCCTTAAGCCAGGTTTGAATATCATCAGCAGGAAATTGCTGCAACCCCGACATTAATTTCCTGCAATTTTCCATGGGTACAGGCTCTTGATTAAAATGATATATTCCAGCTATTGCACTCACTATTACCACACTCTTCCTGTTACCCCGAAGGGAAAGGCCTTCAGCCTTTTCCCTTCGAGTTTTGCTTAATTGAGTACAGGTTTAATTTACTTTCTAATTTTTACTTGTGAATTACGATTTGTCCACCTGTTAAAGCGGTAGAAGGTTCTGCCATATCATCGGCTCCGGTATTGTTATCATAAATTATCGCACCAGTAGCTTTATCCCATATTTTAATCCTGAATTTATCAATCCCGCCGCCACCGTTAATTTTACCGTCAATTGCAGTCAGCATAAAACCGTAGCTGCCAGAACCATTAATGGTTCCGCTCCCCTTGTATTGGGCCTTTGGGCCAGCGACTACTAACCAATCGTAACTTTCACTGTGGAAATTCAGGTCACCTGCTTTAAATTGAAACTCAGTTTGACCGGTCGGTGTTGATGCACCTTTTAGGTACTTGGAAACAAATCCGAAATTAGCTCTACCGGTAAGCTCCGGATTATTTACATAGGCCCCAAGGGGAGAATCAATCCATCCGCCACCTGTTACAAATCCTGAACCAGGGTCATATACTACGACATACTGATCATGTACTGTGGAATCAGAAGCACCATCCTTATCAGTAACCGTTAGTTGAACGGTATAGATACCAGCTGCAGTGTAAGTGTAGCCGTCGCTTACAGAGCCCGAACCATTGGTTTCAGAAACTGTGCCTGCCAATGTTGTGCCATCACCGAAATCCCAAAGAGCAGTATGTGTATCAAGAATCCCCGGGTCTGTAAAATTAGCATTAAAATTCACCGGAGTGCCAAGAGGCACCAAATAGCTGTCCACTGTAATAGGCCCTAAATCGGGAGCTATATTTTGTACTCCCAGATTAAAGGTAACAGCTGCGGTTCCCCCGTGACCATCATCAGCTGATACTGTTACAGTCTGGCTTTCAGCCGGTCCATCAGTAGTAGGATAACTCCACGACCAAGTTTCGTCTCCCTTATTAATTACAGTCCCCAGAGAAGATATAAGTACGACATCATCACCATCAGGGTCAATAACAGTGCCTCCAGTGTAGGCTACTGATCCTTCCCCTACTAATACATCACCTGCTGTTAATACGGGCAATCTGTTAGGTACAGGTACGGTGATTCTGACTGTCTGGTCACCGTAGTTCAAATTGTTTTCATCAACAGCGCTGATTGTAAATGTATACGTGCCGGGGGCAGTTCCGTGAGGGACCTGAATAGAGATATCGAATTGTGTAGAGACTCCTGTAGGCCCGCTGTATGATGGTGGATTGACGGATACTAGCCAGGATTCAAATCCGGGACTTGCTTCTAAATGTAAGTCATTAATGTTTGGAGTAGTTAGTTTATTTGTAATAACATTGACGACATCTGCTGCAAAAGTCTCGGATTTGGTTATGTAAGCCGCACCACCGGTAACTGCAGTCCACACATTCCAGTACTGCATTATGCTCATGTCTTCGGGCCCGTAAAAAAGATATGCAGGGAAATCCATGTACAGGCCTTGGATCAGAACAACATTATTGGCAGCCATTTCGAGTAAAACCTTCTGTAGGTCCAGATCATCGTCAGTAAACATAATTCCATCTCTTCCCGGATCTCCGCCAGTTGACCAGGTACCAGAGGTTATACCCTCATTTAAATTATCATCATGGGGAACACAGTCGCCAAAATTAACCAAGATCTTTTTAGCCCCTGAACGCCAACCGATAGATGAGTCAGAATAACTTTCATAGAATATCCTGGAATAGTTTTGAGGTGCATCACCGCCATCGTTAAGCTTGATATTATAAACGGCATTTGAAACCGCTTCAATATTTGATGTAATTGGCTGGTCAAGCTTGTAAGCATAATCACCTTCACTGCCGTAATCACGGTTATAACCGTAGGCATTAAAAGTACCTGGATAATCCATATAAGATATTACTCCATAGTTTATATCAACCCCAGATGCATTTAGAGTATTCATAATTTCTGACACCTTTAACCTTGCCCGGTCGATAATTTGCTGCATACTATAAGTGGAGTCAAAAGCGAATACCACATCTACCTTAGGAGCCAGACTTGGTATCTCCACCGTTTTAGTCTCATTAACAGATTGGCCTGCAGCCAGAGTAGCCTCCAGATTAACCGGTGAAATTGATGCTCCGACGGGCAGTGCGAAAGTTGTAACAAGTAATATAGCCAAAAATAATGAAGTTAGTCTTTTCCATTTTTTATTGCCAAACATTGTTTTCATCTTTACACTCCTCTTATTAACGATTCCTTTATTTATTGGCATTTGATTGGGTTATTTTTCTTCCACCTCCAGCCAGCAGCAATTTATTATTTAAAATCTTCTTTACAACCTACCTGCCGCTGTTTCTTTCCGATTGTATTTTTCGTAGTAATAAGAATCGTAGTAATGATATACTTCAGTGCTTTCCATTGCATTAAGAACCGTTCCGACTATTCTGGCATTAGCCTTATCAAGACGTTCTTTGGCCTGTTTTACTGCATCTATTTTGGTTTTAGCTGATTTAATAACAAGCACACATCCATCTACTATCGAGGAAATAATAGCAACATCGGCCACCATTAAAATCGGCGGAGAATCTATTAATATAATATCTGCCATATCATTTAGCTCAGCGAAAATCTCAGTAGTCTTTTCCGAAGCCAGAAGCTCTGAAGGGTTTGGTGGCAAAGAGCCGCTTGTAACAATCTTTAAGTTAGGCTGGCTGGTATCTTTTAAAACCTGGCTGAGATCCATGTTACCCATCAATACATCTGTCAGACCGTTGTCATTAGGCACGCGAAAAAGACGATACTGTTCTGGCCAGCGTAAGTCACAATCCAAAAGAATTACTCGTGCTCCGGCCTGAGCCATCACTATACCCAGGTTGGCTGTAATTGTGGATTTACCCTCTGCCGGCCCGGGGCTGGTTATTAACAACGACTTTATAGATTGGTCTACTGTTGAGAACTGCAGGCTGGCTCTAAGAATTCGGAATGCCTCAGCCGCATGTGATCTGGGATTTAGTTCACACATTACTTTACAGTTATTCATACTTACCTCCCTATGGCTCCAGGTTTATTAGGGGTAAAACAAGGTATCTGTCCTAAAACAGGAAGGCCAAGAATCTCTTCTAAATCTTTTGGGGTTTTGACAGTGTTATCGAAGTAGTTTAGTACAAATGCAATACCTATTGATACTACCAAACCCAATACCAGAGCAACAAACATATTTTTCATTTTGTTTGGTGCAACGGGTCCTCCTGGCAGTGTGGCGGGAGAGATTACGGCCAAGTTCTTATCTCCAACTATTATTGATTTACTGATATTAGTCTCATCTAATTTGCTCCTTAACAGAGAATTAGTCTGTTCCAAACGCTTAACCTCATTCTGGGCTATTTGCAGAGAATTTTTCTTACGTCCCACTTCTGATTGCAAACCTTTTAGTTCTTCTGTTAGTTGACGGGTAACCGTTTGAAGGGTGGTTACCTCAACACCTTTTTCTTCTGCCAGCACAGTTTTTTGATTAATCATAGAAGCCAGTTCGGTATATGCAGGATTAACCTCCTCCACCAAAATTGACTTGCCCAGACGTTCGTCAAATTTTGATATTTCAATTATAAGTGGTGTATTTTTCAACTGCTGCTCTGCCTGTTTCTTACCCGCAAGAGCCTGTTGGTACTCCATACCTGCCTGCAAAAACTGGGACTGATATTTAGTCAGATCTTCCGTCTTCGCTGCTATAAGCTTCTCAAGCATTATTACCCCTCTGGGTTGGGCTTCAAGCTCATTTAGTTTAGCTGCGGCCTTTTTCAGCTCTTCTCCATTTGCAGCAGCCTGCTTTTGAAGAAACTCCATTGATTTATTAATCTGCTGTTTATTTGTCTCTGATATAAAATCCATAAATTCCTGAGTCACGGTGTTGGCAATCTTAGCAGCCAGGAAAGGATTAGTATTTGTTACTGCCAGTTTAATCAATTCAGTATCTTTATCGGCTTCTACTGCAACGCTTCTGGCCAAATTTCTAGCTGTATACCCTGCCTTGTCTAACTTTAGCTCTTTTATAACTCTTTCCATCACAGCTTCACTTTTTAACTGGCTGACGTAGGTGTTTATTGTCATCTCAGGCAGTTTGGTTATAGAGTCAACTAGCCCTTCCATGCCCTCTCCCCCGCTTTTGTTTCGGTTTTCAGGCATCACTTGGGTCACCATCAGCACTGCGTCAGCCTGATATGTAGATACGGCAAAAAAGTAACTATAAATACCGCTCGCAACAACTGCTGCCAGAGTTATAAGCACAATAACCATGTATCGCCTTTTTAAGATCATTAGTGTTTCTTTTAAATCAATACCTTCATTGTCAAAGTTGTCCAATTTATTCATAACATTTACCCCATTCATTTAAATTCAGTTCTACAATTTTTTACCAGAAAGCTTGATCTTTAACGGAGCCATTTTATTTAATGCTTCCAGAGAATTCCCATCAGATTTTTTAAGTACATTAAATGTATCAGAATCCCATTCTACATAGTCCTGATAATAAGAACCTTCCAAAATATTAGTTTCAGGGTCCAATGTCAGCATGGCTGTTTCTGAAATTCCCAATACTTGCCTGGCAACTCTTAAAGGGACATTCTTAATAATTGCATAGACTTCCGCATTATTATATATCCAGGTTAATTGAATGTTTTTGTCGTTTACTATACCAGTCACTGGAAACTCATATTTTGATTCATCGGCATAATGCGTCAAGGTGCCTGTAACAGAGGTGCCATTTTGCTTAAGATTATATATGCTGCCGGAATCAGTCTTCCATGTACCCGTAAAATATACTTTTTGCTGACTCACCTCATCAGTATCTTCATTAGACGCAGTACTAGTTAAATATATGCTGGAAGTTGCACCTTCCCAAACAACATCACAACTTAAGGACTCTGCAATAAAACGCAAAGGTACATATGTTCTGCCGTTAAAGATAAATCCTTCCTGACCACGCAGTGGAGCTTTCGATTCTCCATTGATAAAATATTTTAAAGGCAGGAAATGAACATATATGTTTGAAGCATAAGCAACTGAACTAAAAATAATTCCGCCTATAAGTATGCATAATAAATGGCTTATCACATGTCTTTTCATAACTCTACTCCTTTAAAATTCGTAACAATTGCCCCCGAAAAAATAGCTATCGGGACGTATTTAATTACTGCATAAGTTTTGGTAATCTTTGCTAGATGATATCGTTTTAAAGTATATCATCGAAGTTAATTAAAATCGCAAAAATTATGTCAGATGATTCCGTCGAATTTTGTTTTGTTTTCAAAGTAAAATGTCAGACTTCGCTTGCTTTTTTTACCCTAGATTAAAAAAATTACAGGCCAATTGATTTTATCAATGACCTGTAGTAAAAAAATGTTTTCCAAAATATTTTGTTTCATTGCCGCTATTATTAAGATTAAAACGTCTGACCTACTACCCACCTTATTCCCTCTGTAAAGAACATACCAGCCAGGACAATAAGGAACCCCCCGCATACTGTTATTATTCCCCGGTAAACCTTGTCACTCATAAACCTTTTTCCTCCTGCGACAGCATATGAAACCACTGCGTACCAAACCAAATCTGCCAGAATATGACCGGCGTAAAATACCCCTATACCTAAAGTTCCAATTCTTTGGGCCATTGTCAGAAGGGTTAGCCCGGCAGTTGCCCACCACAATGTGAAGTAAGGGTTGGACAGGCTGGTCATTATACCTGCCAGTACAGGTCCTATATTTTTTGTATCCCCTCTATCTTCCAAATTCAAAGAAACTAATCCTGAATACACGCCTCTGATCATATCCCAACCCATCCAAAGGAGAAAACCACCTCCCACAATGCCAATGGCTGCCGTAACCGACTGATTAGTAATTATCAGGTTGAGTCCGAATATCAAGCCTGCGACAAGGGCCAGTTCAAGAATACCATGGCCCAGCACTATTAATGGTCCGGCTATTTTCCCACGTTTCATTGTTTCATTTATTGTAACAGTAAGCATGGGGCCTGGCATCATTGCTCCGGAAAAAGCCAGCCAAAAAGCTGTCAAAAAAAGGTTTATTAACTCCACTGCCATCCTCCCGGGATTTTTTATTGTCGTTATAAATAAGTCAGTATCGCTTCAACTTTACTTACAACTTCTTTAATTATACTAAAGTTTCACTGTTAGATGTAAAGTAATTTAAGAAAAAAAAAGAGCCGTATTCAACGGCTAATTTGATGCTCTTGATAGTAACTGAAAGAGGTTTTACTGTACTCCTAATTTTTTCTATATGAATCTCAAAGCTTCTGCCGGATCCAGTTTGGAGGCCCTGGAAGCAGGATAAATGCTTGACAATACACCAAGTAAAACCGTACCTGTCAGTATTGCAGCTCCAAAAACAGGGCTCCAGGAAATAATCAGGTCAAAATCTGCAAACATTGGGGCAGCAACATACGACGCAGCCATCCCAATGATATAACCTGTCAACCCGCTTATTCCACTGACAACTCCGGCCTCAATCAGGATAATTGTGGTTATGTGTGCCTTCCTAAAACCAATGGCCCGGAATATACCTATCTCTCTGGTTCTTTCATTTACAGAACCCATCATGGTTGTTGTAATGATTAGACTAGCTATTAATACCATTACCAGCGAAACAACTAGGGAAAACCTACTGAACCGTTCGACTAGTTCTTGTCTTGCTTCAGTGGCTGCTATAACAACCTTTACCCTCACGTCCGGTAATCTTTTCGATATTTCACTAGATATAGCCGATACAACTTTTTCATCCTTCACAACATTTAACTCAACAAAACTAAATTTATTCTTTTTATCAAGAATTTTCTGTGCAGAGGTAAGGTTAGTAAATATAATACCGTCCTCTTCTTCCCCTGTTTCAGCTAAAATTCCGGAAACTTTAAGTGTCCGACCATTTATATTAATTTCCTGACCAGTAACAAGATTTAGTTTTTCAGCTGCCGCTGCCCCTACGAGGGCATCAGTATTTCCTTCCGGCCGCCTTCCCTGTATTTCCCACCAGGACTTTATTTTAAGTTCAGCCGGAAAATCAACACCCACCAGCAGTACCTTCCTGTCATTAACCTTAACAGTTCCCATAACTTTAGGAGCAATAACTCTGATATTATCTGCCCCGGGAATGAATTTAATCTCATCGATAGCATCCGTCGGAAGGTCTTTCATGTTAATAGTCACACCGGATACCACGGGTATACCGCCTACTGAAAAAGACACTGATTCAGAATTAGGCTCAACGGCGAGCTTTACACCGTTTTCCTCAACTTTTCGGGAAACACTTTTCTCCATAGCGCCAGTTAGAGTATACAATGTAACAATAGTTGCTATTCCAAAGATAATCCCAAAAACCAGAAACAGCATCTTCGATTTGCGGCGCTTAAGATTATTTAAAGCTATATCTTTTAACTGCATTAAGCGCCCCCCCTATACCGCTATCTTTTTGCTGTGCCGACTTTCATCAAGCATACCGTCCTTTATGAATATACCTCTGTCGACATATGACAAAAACTCCGGGTTATGAGTTACCATGATTATTGTCTGTCCTTCTTTGTTCAGATGTTTGAACAAGTTCATTATTTCCTCACTGTTTTTGCTGTCTAACGCCCCTGTAGGCTCATCAGCAAATAAGATTGGCGGTTCATTGACTATAGCCCTTGCAATAGCCACCCGCTCCTGTTCTCCCCCTGAAAGTTGATTCGGCAGCCTGTTTCCCTTTTCGCCAAGTCCAACCTTGTTCAGTACATTCTGTGCCATTTGAACCTGCTCTCTGTTGGATTTACCTGTAATAGCAAGGGGAAGCATTATATTTTCCGCGGCAGTCAGGTAAGGAATCAGCTGAAACTGCTGGAAAACAAATCCCAGATATTCAATACGAAAATCAGCCCTTTTTTCGGATGTAAGATTATATATTTCTATATCATCTACAATGACATTTCCGGATGTTGGTGGGTTCATTGCCCCTAGCATTGTAAGCAGGGTACTTTTCCCGGAACCGGATGGCCCCATCAAAGCAACAAACTCACCCTCGTTAACAGTGAAACTCACACCCCCGAGAGCTGTAACTTCACCTTCGCCACCGTTATAGATTTTTTTAACATCCTGCACTTTAATCAGACTCATGTTCAAATCCTCCTTCAAACCATAGCTCTGATAACTCCAACTGAAACTATAAATACCGCAGAGCTTCTACCGGGTCTTGTCTTGATGCTTTCCAGGCCGGTAAGGCACTGGCTGCCAAACCCATAGCCACTGCAATCAGCATTGCCGCTAATCCTATTTTAGCGTCCCAGGGTATGCTGACATCCATCTGGGCGATTACCGGTCCAGCAGTTACGGCCGCCGCCATTCCGATTACGTAACCAGTGATTCCTCCAATAATACTAACTATGCCTGACTCCATAAGAATTACACTGATAATGTGTCCCTTCCGAAAGCCAATAGCACGGAATATACCTATCTCTCTAGTCCTTTCACTTACAGATGACATCATGGTGATTAGCACAACAAGTGATCCAACTGCAAGAACAATTACAGAAACATAAATACCCAGCTGCGCAAACCTGTCAACGAAATCTTTTCGGGCCTGGACAGCTTCCTTGATAGCGCTAACCTTTGTCCCCGGTAACTTTTGTGAAATCTGCATGGTAATCTCTTCTATCGGACAAGTGCTGCAAAGAGCGCTGACTTCTACAAAGCTCACAGCATCAGATTTACCTGTAATAGTTTGTAGTTCATTTAGGTCCATAAAAATTACTGAGTCTTCCTGGTTGCCTGTTTCTTCAATAATCCCTGCCACTGTATAAGTTTTTCCCTTTACCTGCAGCTTTTCACCGGCTTTCTTATTTAGCCCCTTAGCGGCCTGATAACCCAGCAAAACATCTCCCGAACTTGCGGGTTTATTCCCCTGAATCTTCCACCAGCGCTTCATTTTGAGCTCTTCCTTAAATTGTATTCCTAACACAAGTCTCTCTTTGTTGTCGATCTTAAGAGTATCCAGTAGTTTAGGAGCCACGGTTGCAATATTTTCCTTATTCTTAATAGTACTGATTTTTGCGACATCGTTCATTGTAATAAAATTAGGGGTACCTCCTACGTCTGAAACGTTAACACCTTCGTAGGACATACTCAGACTGTCGGACTGAGGGACAATTGTCATATTAGCCCCAATCTGGTCAAACTTATCAGCAATTTCAGTTTGCATAGCGCCTGTGATTGTGTAAAGTGTAACAATTGTAGCTATTCCTATAATCATCCCGACTACCAGGAAAGCCATTTTGGCTTTCCTGCGCCGGATGTTATTTAATGCAATATTGTGCAATTTCATAAGATCTGCACCGCCTTTAACTGATTACATATATCTCGTCACCCTGGTAACCATAGCTGCGTACTATTTTTCCTGATTTATCACTGATATCAATCTGGATATGGCAGCCATAACTGGCAGCCTTAGCTGATACTTCAGCAGCAGAACCTTTTTCCTGCTTATATAGCTCAAGAGCCTGTTTTTCAAGGTCGCTTAGAGAAGCATCTCCCTGAGAACTTCCACCCGTTCCGCAGCAGCCGCCCCCGACTCCACCGCCACTCTGACTGTTGTAGTCGGCATATGAGGCGGAATTGGCAGAACTAAAACTGCCTGACTGTGAATACTGGTAATTGTATAAATCCGAATCAGCATTGGCATCAGCAATATACATAGCTACCCCAAAGGCCAGCATAACTCCCGCCAGGAAGCCAATAACCAGCATTTTTCTTCTGTCTTTTTTACGAAAAGCTGCAAGTTCTTTTTCAAAATCAAATGCTTTTTCCTCGTGATCATTTATCTTATGAGCATTCATATCATCAATCATATGATTAATCATATCCTCTCTCTTCATCTATCTTTTCCTCCACTAAACCTGTCTGGGTTTCCAGTTTTCAAGGTCTGATTTTTTGATAATCAGTTTATCTCCCTCTACGGTGTACTTAACCTTATCAGGCGGGTACTGTGGACATCCGCCGGAAATACCCTGTAAGTTTTCCAAACTCCAGCGGGTATCACAGGCATTGCATACCAGTTCATTACCCTCAATGTGGAAATTGATACCGCTGCAGGGTTCGCAAAGACTGGTTGCCACCACAACGTTTCCTTTGGGAGTCACGTAAGCTAACAAAGGAAGGTAGTCAAAAGCTGTTCCATTATTTAAAGAAAAACTAATTCCCTGAACATCAAAAGTTACAGATTTTTTGTTTTTCAGCTCATTAAAGTCAATTACAATGTTCCCACTTTCTTCAGATGCATTTATCTTGGCAAACTCTGCTACCTGATAGCTGGTAGCACCAACATTCACAAGGTTGGCATCAGCACTTGCAGAATTGTTAGAAACCGCATAAGCGCCAACAGCCAATAGGGCTACTATGATCAAACCTGCGATGATAAACAACTTGTTATTTGACTTTTGAGGCTCTATAAACTTACCTTTTTTATCACTTCTGGACATTAAACATTCCTCCCATAAAATTTATTAATTTGTTGCGTACTAATCATTGTAGTATCGGCATACTCATGTTAACTCATAGCCATAAAAAGGTCAATAGTTAAAATGTAATAAACAAAATTTTCTACTATGGGTTGTAGTAATTTTAACTCTAAAAGACCGGCCTCTAACTAGAGACCGGAAAAATTTCATAATGGTGATTAGCAAATCCAATAAAGGAAAAATATTGATACCACAGATATCAGACTAACAATCAACATTCCAACCCAGGAGCCATTAGAATTCTGATACTCATTATTCACAATTCTTCTCACTCTATGCTCGATGACACCTGAAGAGGATACGAAGTTAGGATGCGGCATGAAGTTATCAAGGATGATGTTATCAAATAGTTTCTTAGGAGATAGTCTCCATACTTTAATCAAGGCCTGCGCAAAAGCCATGGGTTTCTTAGTAAGGTTTATTGCGTAATCGTCAGAGGCCATTTCCTTCTCACAGGATAAATCTCTGAATATCCAGTAAACCACTGGTACGAAAAACATTAAGTCTCTTAAAAAAACAATTATCCACGTCGTAATTGAGTCACTTCTGATGATATGGCCAATCTCATGAGCCAGTAAGGTTTCCAGTTCTTCACTGTCAAGAACCTCAAGAACTCCCTCTGATAATACAATTACAGGATTACGGTAACCCATCGTAAAAGATCTGGCAAATCTATCCTTTGTTACTATCAGCCCCGGCACCGCAATGTCGGCTCTCTGACATAAGTTTTCGATTATTTCAAATAACTCCGGGTAGTCGGAGGGTTGTGCATAACCATATCTCCGGACAATCTTACGGGTTGCATAAATACTCAGGCCGCCTTTTACAAAAGCCAACAGAGCAACTAACAAGAATAACGGAGTGAGGATTTTGGCCAGAGCTTCACCCGCCGTACACAACTTGTCATTAATTGACCCCAACGGATGACCTGCAACTATACATCTGTCAATATAAGGCCTATACACTGCATATCCGATAAAAGGAATAAGAAATATAGCGCTGTATATCAGTGCACGTGCTTTGGAATTTTTCATTACCGGAAAACGCATAAATACCAGGGCCAACAGATAACTTACGAGAGTCCCAACCACTACGTACAGGATAAAGGGGTGAATGAATCTGTCAATGAAGACATCATAGGACAATTTATTCTTCCCCCTTTACTCTGCGCTCCTTTATAATCTGCTCGAGCTTACTGAGCTTTTCATTATCTTCAGAACCAAGTTTGTCAACCATATGAGAAATGGCCGGTTCAGCAAACTCTTCCAAAAGGCCGTCAAGAACTTCGGAAACTACCTGTCTGCCAAAATCATCTTCACTTATGGTTGGAGTATATACGAAGGCATTGCCCTGGGGCTCCTTCTGCAACAGCCCTTTTTCAGCTAACCGACCCATAATAGTCATTACAGTAGTGTACGCAAGGGTTTTCTCCAAACGCAATTGTTCATAGACATCCCTGACTGTCACCCTGTTATGCTTCCATACGACCTTCATGATATCAGCCTCAAGATCTCCAAGGACTTTTTTATAACCTATTTTATGTGGTTTGAAATCCGAAATCAGATTCTTTAAAAACATGGTTCCACCTCTCTCCCTAAACTATTATGGATAAAAATTACCAGTTAAGAGTTTACATTTTAAATTATACGCTACTAGCCCTACTAATCGCAATAGTAATCTTGCCAATTTTACTTTCCAACTGACTAGTAATAATTAGTTATTCATCAAAATAGTAGTGATAAAAGAAATATATTTTTACCGGAGGTATTATGATTCTAATCCTGCTTCAGTTTTCTGCCGGTGTTGCTTTACTCCTTTTCGGAATGCGATTTATGAAAGATGGTCTTGAAAAGGCGGCCAAAACTAGAATTAGGTTGGCCATTCAAACACTAACTAAAACACCGGTAATAGGTTTTATCACAGGCACTGTTATTACAGCACTTGTCCAAAGCAGTACCGCTGTAACAGTAATCACCATTGGATTTGTCAACGCAGGGGTACTTAAATTTCACCAGGCTGTTGGTATTGTCTTAGGCACTAATATCGGAACATGTATTACAGCACAGATGCTGTCATTCAAGTTGGAGGAAATTGCGATTCCAGCAATAGGCCTTGGTTCACTGATGCTGCTGCTCCCCCAAAGAAAATCAGTTCGGGATATCGGACAATCAATCATAGGATTCGGTGTAGTATTCTTAGGAATAAATACAATGTCTGACTCTTTGGAACCATTAAAAAACTCTCAGGCCTTTATTAACCTCCTTGGGCAGGTCAGTGCTAACCCGCTTTTGGGTGTCATTGCAGGCACTGTCTTTACAGCGTTAATACATAGCAGTGCAACTACAACGGGTGTTGCCATTGCCTTGTCACGTCTTGATCTCCTTGACCTGACTACAGCAATTGCCATAATATTAGGCAGTAACATCGGAACCTGTATTACAGGAGTACTTGCTGCCATTGGCACCCCTGCCGGAGGCAAACAGGTTGCAGCCGCCCATGTACTGCTAAATGTCATTGGAGTCGCCCTTATGCTGCCCTTCATCGGTCCGTTCGCCGACCTTATCAGTGCGACAGCTCAAAATTTACCAAGGCAAATTGCCAATGCCCATACCATTTTTAATGTAGTTAGCTCTGTGGCGGTTCTTCCTTTCGCACGTCAATTTGCTTCACTTGTGCAAAGAATTATTCCAGAGTAACAAAGTGGTTAAATATTATCCAGATTTTATGGTAATTCCTGAACTTTTCGGTTATCTTATAGGTATTGTCGTGAAAGGAGACTCTGCCATGCATTTGGAAGCCTTAGAGAAAGTTTTAGGAATTGCCCGAAAAAATCCGCGGACATTGCTTAGCCCATCTTTTTATGAAAAGATTTGCACCCGGCTTGACATTAGTACTGAACAAACTCCGGATACAATGACATTAAAAAAGAATAGCCGCCAAGTCGATGTTATAATTGTTAACCATGAAAATTGTGCTCAATACAAGTGTGTCATGATAGAAGGTAAAAATGGTATCAGGATTTTCGAATTTATAAATGCAGTAGTTAAATTGCTTACTGAAAAAGAAATTCCCCCATCTCCTTTTGAAAAAATGGGGCAAACTGCAGATTATTACTGCGAGCAGGGAATAAAAGTACTGGAGGAAGAACTCCTGAACAAATAAAAGCTTAAAAATGAAACTTTTAATCTTAAACCCTGAAGTTAGCTACCATCTGTCTTAAGTCTTCGGCCAGACCAGCAAGAACAGTTGCTGATGCCGCAACTTCCTGAATAGATGCCGACTGCTCCTGTGTAGCTGCAGCAACCTCCTCTGCGCTTGCTGCAGTTTCTTCTGATATGCAGGCGACATTGTTCATAGCATGCACAGTTTCTTGAGCACCAGCAGCCATTTGTTCTGCCGCCACAGATACCTCCTGAACCTTGGTAGTTACTAAATTGACAGAGTCAACAATTTGATAGAAAGAATCTCCGGCGTCATTTACAGCTTTGGTGCCATTATCAACCTCTAGTATACCGGCCTGCATATTCCCAATTACCAGGATAATCTCTTCCTGTATTTCATTTATGATATTTGCTATTTGTTTTGCCGCCTCAGCAGACTGTTCAGCCAGCTTCCTAACCTCATCTGCTACTACAGCAAAGCCCCGCCCCTGTTCGCCGGCGCGTGCAGCCTCAATGGCCGCATTTAAAGCCAGCAGATTTGTTTGTTTAGCTATTCCGGTAATTACATCCACAATATATCCAATATGCTTGGACTTTTCACCTAAATTTCTAACTGAATCGGCAGTAAAGTTAACGGTTTTGTTTACATTTGTCATCTGCTCCACAGCATGTCGGATACATGACGCACCACTGCTTGCCTTTTCATTGGTCTGCTGTGAAATATTAAGCACGCTGCTGGCATTACCCGCCACTTCTTCTATACCAATAGACATCTGGCTGATGGTGAGAGATGTCTGCTCAATGCTCTTTGCTTGTTCTTCGGTGCCTGAAGCAACAAGGTGAACTGTTTCAGCAATCTGCGTGGTGGCCCTTGATGCCTCCCCCGCAACAAAATCAAGTTGCTCGGAGGAATGGGCAACCTTCTCGGCCACTGTACCTATATTTTTAATCAAAACCGAAATATTCTCGATCATGCTGTTAAACTTATCACCCAAAAAAGCAAACTCATCTCTTGTTCCTATATCTAACCGAACAGTAAGGTCTCCCCCCTCAGCCCTGGTCATCCCGTTAACTATCAAAGGAATCGGCCTTGAGATCACTTTTGTTAAAACAAAAAATATGATACCTGTTCCTACCATGGCCATATAGGCGCCAGCCATCATTTTGACCTGTACATTCTGAGCCTGAGTAACATAATTTAATCCTGTCGGCTTAATAACCCAAAACCCGATATTCTCTTTATTCTTATCCCTTATCGGCATTACTCCGACAAAGTCACGGGGCTTAAATTGGCTTAAGTAATTCCGTCCAATCTCAATAACCTGCCCACGAGGATTGTCTGCCATTAGTCCCGTTATTCTGCTGTCGATTCCGTGACGGTTCTTTTCAATTTCACTCAAACTGGAGGCTACTAATACTCCCTCCCGAAAAAACATTAAATCATAGCCTGTTAATTCCTTCAACCGTTTTAGAAGAAGAAATTCATCATTGATAGGGACATCACCCTTGTACAGGATGCCTCCTTCAACACGCCACTCTCCAGGATATTCCTTTTCAAAGAACTCACGGCTCAAATTTAATTTACCTCGGATTTCTTCATTCCTTACTGAAGAAATATACGAATCCATTGTAAACAACGAATAAATTCCTATTCCGGTTGAAATACAAAATAGCATAAATACAAAAACCACTACCAATTTGAAACCAAAACTTATTCGCACAAATCCACCTCTTTTACATACATAAAAACCCATTTAGAGGATTTTCTTCGACAAGTTATTTGGAAAAACCTGCTTACAATTAAAAAAGACCCGTAAATTTTACGGATCTAAAGCATCCTGTGTCGGTTCATGATTACTGTTGGCAATGCAGTCAAGGTATCCTATGGCATAACATTCCCTGGCATGTGCTTCCAGTATGCCGGTAAGGGCAGTCATTAAACCAGCATGGTTGGGATCAGCTTTGATATATGGAAAAAGGAGCTTTTTGCACGAGTTACTGTTTCTTTTGAGGAGTTGCCTGATGCCTTGCTTTTCTTGGGAATCTAAGAGTCCCATTACCTTATCATGTAATGCCTCTAACTCCCTTCCTCCACCGGTAATTACTTTAAGGCGGGATCGGTTATTATCTAACATATTATGCACCTCCGCAGATATAGTATATCCACGAAACTGCACTGCTAACCTGACGCTCCTTAGAAATCACCCTCAGAAATCACTCTTTAAAACCGGCTCTCTTGAAATTCCACCATAGGTCAATCATAAAATAGGCAGCGGTTAGGAATATCATCGCCCCTGCAATGGTTCCATACAACCCAAAAACATTATTTAGCCAGTAGATAAAGGCACAGTAAGCTCCCATAAGCAGCATACCAATACCCCACGTGACAAATGCGGTAAATACTTTTTCAGTTTGTTCGTAAACCGCATCTTTAAATCTGCCCATAAATCCTCCGTTTCCTCCGAGTAGTTACCGGATACTGTTCCGATGATTTAGCCACCTGTTTCTCCGGCGCCGCTTTTTTCTTCTTCGCATTCTACTTACCCAACCAATAAATAACAACAACACCAGACCAGCCAAAAACTGCGGGTTTAAGACTAGATTTTTACCAAACTCGGCACTAAAAAGTTCTACCGCCGGAATAGTACTTTGCGCTACCAAATTTACATATCCCAGTTCTTTCTCAGCAGAAGAAAACTTTATACGACCAAGCACCTGGCCTTTCCTAATGGGCGCTTTTATCTCATTGTTGATTTCAGTGGTCTCAACAACGGCAATTGACTTCCCTTTTGGCACAGTATAATAAAAATCTTTCTGGGTGATTAGAGTTACATCCTCTTTCCCTCTCCTGACAGGAACTTTTTTGATGATTTGGTTAGCAGACTTATGCTTGACTGTCATGAAGTTATTAAACCCATAGTCCAGCAGGTTTATAGAGTCTGTCCATACGTTATTACCCTGCGCACCAAGAACAACTGCTATAAATTCACGGTTATCCCTGGCAGCAGAGGATACAAGGCATTGCTTCGCTTGGCTGGTATACCCGGTTTTTATACCATTTGCGCCCTCGTACCGCCATAGCATCTTATTATGATTAGGGAGCCATTTTATTGCAGTGTCGTCTTCCCGGGGAATTGACTTATATTTGATCTTAACTACTTCTCTGATAAAGGAATTCTCCATAGCATGTTTTGCAATTATAGCAAGATCCCGGGCAGTGGAGTAATGATTGGGGTCATGCAGACCGTTAGGGTTGACGAAATTTGTGTTGGTAGCACCCCATTCTTTTGCCCGTTGATTCATAAGTTTAGCAAACTCAGGAACTGACCCCGAAACGTGTTCAGCTATAGCTACTGCCGCATCATTAGCCGACTTAATTAGAAGCGCATACAACAGGTTTTCCATTGTAATACGTTCCCCTTCCTTAAGTCCGATGGCCGAAGGAGGAATTAGAGAAGGGTTCTTACCAACTACAACAACGTCAGAAAGTTTAGCTTTTTCCAGAGCCAGATAAGCAGTCATTATCTTAGTCGTGCTTGCCGGAGGGAGAGGTGTGTTTTCATAATGCCCAAACAATATTTCACCGCTTTTGCTGTCAATTAGGGCTGCCGCCTTACCCTGAAGCGCCGGTTCTGCCAACACAGCAGAAGGAAATGCGGCAAAAACTACAAGAAAAATAAAACTAAGAATTATGTTACGACTTAGAAAAACCAAACGATTAAACATAAATGTCTCCTGTTTTTTTGTGTGTTTGTTAACCAATAACTAAAATTATACTAATAAATATATGTAGGTGCAAGTAATACAATACAAAAGTAATAGAATAGAAAAGAATACTTAGCTTGCCTTTCACCTGACTTTATCATAAAATTTAGTTGTATACAATATATGGGAGTGGGTGAGTCTATGACGAAATTCAAAAGTCTTCTTGTTTTTTTAGTCTGCTTTTTAGTTTTAGTAGTTTCAGGCTGCAGTTTATCAGAAAAAGCCTCGAACCTAAAGGACGACATCATTAGTATTACCACGAATCAAGTCTCTCAGCAGCTTGAAAACAGCCTAAACCAAGAATTCCCAGGGATACAGCTTAACACCCCTGGAGTTGTTAATAATGGACAGGTTAATTGGAATGAACTAAAGAAAACAGAACTAGCTAACTATGTTTTCTATAGTATCGGAGATTACGAATTCAGAGCAGTCTTATCGGGGGATAACAACTTTCGGATCGAAAGAATTAACCATTCAAATGGGGAAACTTTTTCTTATGCTGAATTTAAAGTAGAAATGATCGATGGTAAATTTCAGGTAACCGCAAAATAGCCACCTAATAATTATTAAAGGGAATGTCCCATAAGTACAATGCATGGGGCGTTCCTCTTTTTTTGCACCCTCGTCAACTTAGGGCCGGGGAATCC
>JAENZX010000069.1 GCA_016841045.1 Thermincola carboxydiphila | reverse complement strand
TGTGAATACCGGTTTTGGATAACCCGGTTTCCTTAGCTACTTCACGTTCCGACTTGTTGTGATAGAACAATTGACCAATCAGGAAACGCTCTTTGTTAGTCAATTCTACAAGTACCTTGAACAGCTCGTCCAGCAATAGCTTGTCCGCAACAACCTCATCTACAAGCGCCTGTTTCGGATTGACTTGGCCGTCAAAGCCATTTTCAACCATGAAATCATAGGAGCATTCTTTTTGCGCACGGATTTTTGCCTGTTTGGATTCCCGCCATTCAGGCCTTTTGTAGGCGTAATAGACTTCTTCTGTGACAGGGATTTTTTTACCGCCCAGCAGGATATAGTATTCCTTGCTCATTGCTTCCCCTCCTTTCCTTGAAATCTCAAAGGAAGGGAAAAGGGGAGGGGCGCGGCAACCTGTTGAATATCTTAAAAACGCAAGATGGTTGGGTAGATCCTTAATTTCTGCCCTTTTTACCTGAAGGTGGGAGAAGAACTGATTATTTTTATCAAAATGTCGTGAAATACGTTGAAAAAAGGGTATTTTTGTCAATAAGAAAACCGCAACATGCTTTTTGCACATTGCGGTTTTCCGGTCAGGATGGGTTATCTTAAATTGAAAAAAGATTGTAAAAAATGTAACATGGACTAAGGGTCCAAAGCAATCCGGATGGGTGAAGCCTAAATCAATATAGCTATAACCTTTATACCCCTTTGCACCAGCTATTCTAACCTCTTGGTTTTTAATATCACTTCATTTTTCATTTGTTAAGCACCTCACTTCAAATGAAAAATAGCAGTGCAGTCCTTTTGTCGTTTTTTGCCGTGCCCAGCTAAGAGCCCATTAAAGACAAAAAACCTGCCACAAAAAGGGCAGGTAAAGAACGTATCAATACGGCAGCCAGGCTGTCATAGTGCCAATAAGCACCTTAGACCCTATTGCTTTGCGTCCCTGCCTTTAGACAGGTTTGCCCTTGTCGTTGATATTCTATTGTCTTTTCGGTTTTTACGGTTACTCTTAGTATGATAATTTCCCTTGGAACCATTTCTTATTTACAGGAAAGTCATCTCAAAGTCTGGGTTACCAAGTTGCCACGTCTTGTTCCAGCAAGTATCCCTCCGGCGTTAAATACTGAATAAAGAAGGGTTTTCTATCGTTAGTTATGTACATATCGGAGAAGTTAACCCAAATCGTTTGAAAGCCATTTAATTGTGGTTCCACGACCACAAGCAATTGCTGGTCTAGTAACTTAATTTCCTTGGCCTTGGCGTTTAGAGAAAGGATACTTACACCTTGACCGGGGTACTTTGTTTCCGTAGCTTCGCTGGGCAGCCCAATTCCATTTAATAATGTAGAGCTTTCAGAAGCACCCCCATAGAGCAAGTAGAAGTCGTGGGTAGCCAGGAAGGTAATTATCTCTATACTGCTAAATTTACCGTCCATAAACGTGCTATGCCAGTTTTTATAATAATATGGGCGTTTCCACGTATCGTCAGTAGTTAAAACTTCAAAGGAGATAGCCTTGCCTTCGTCCAAGATTTTTCGAACCGGATTTATTTCGTGTTCATCCAAATACTTAGCTATTTTTTCATCCCGGTAATTACTCGTAATTGTTTGGGGTTCTTCGGGTTCAATAGCGCGAAGACGCTGAAGCAGTTTCTGCAATTCACCCTCAACACTTACCCTAACTATTCCACCGTTCTTAGTTTCTTCCCACTGTACGTCAGCACCTAAAGCTTCAGCTACCCACCTGACAGGTACCATAGTCCTGCCGTTAATGATTTGCGGCATAACGTCTGCCTTGATTTCCTTCCCATTTACAAATAACCTAATAGGGTTGCTTGCAAAGGACATAGTGGCAAAGACACTAATCAGTATAACAACGCCGATACCAGCTATTAACCATTTCTTTTTCAAAATAAAAACCTCCCTGAAATAATTAACAATTATGTTATAAACGGATTTCGACACTTTAACTTCTTTCACAGGGTTCTTTTAATATAGACTTTACGAAAAGCATTCTGGTTCCCAAAAAACTGCTTGGCGAATGTGGCAGGGGTGAAGTGTGGGCTGGCAACTATCAGTCTTTTACACCCCGTTAGTGCTTCAGAATCATCCAGCCAATTGTAACCGGCGGGATAGCTCACGCAGCGCGCGGCTAAGGTAACGGTATAGGTCCCGTTCGGCCTCACCAGCAATCGGTGCCAGCTCGGCTAGTTTAAGCCCCGTTATGTACCGCCATACCACAGTTGCCCGCTCCAGGGGTTTGAGTGTGAGGAGGGCTGCCTGCAAAACTTCCTCCCGCCCTGATAGTGACGGCGTCCGGGAGAAGGATTGGGACTCCTTCCCCGGCCAGGGTTGGGTCAGGAAGAGCCTGTATACCTCTTTAATGCTCGCCTGCAACATTTCTGATGGTACCGGTTTCCGTGGCTGCCAGCCGCACTCCCTGGCGGTCATAGTAAGGGCGGCCAGGGCTAGGTCACTGGCCGATGTTTCCTGGCCTGTTAAGCGAAAGGCAACTGTGTAAACTTTATTGAATAAGGCTAGGCTTTCCACTAAGCTATCTCCTCACCAATCATGGCGCTTACCAATCCGGCTTATTTCTTTTAACCCTAATTCAAATGCAATACTTAGGTAGCTGTTTTTATTAGAGCTTTTTCGGACATTAAGATTCAACTGGTATGATGAGGCCAAGTATTACCGCTACTCGCCCCCATTGCCCACTTCAATGTATTATTTATTACTCCTGTAAGGATTTCAATATCCTTTCGTATTCATACCGGTTACCTTCATCGTTTACAAGCATATACCCCTGAACACTAATTCCATCCTTAGTAAACTCGTAATGATTTCTGTATTTAGCCCATGGATAAATATCACTTATTTTACCCGGAACCTCTAAACCATCGGTAAAGATCATTCGTCCTTCTTGATCAGGTGCTGAAAATTTTGATTGAGTTACTAACAATACTTCAAACTTCTCCGGATCATACCACAGTTGTTTAATCATCTTTTTTGTCGGTATGCCGGGATTATCCCTCATAAATATGCCATAGTGTTGAAAGCGTTTTGGTAGATACTTTGGTGTGATAAGCGCAGAATCTAACGCCTGATCTGCGTCATCTGTAATTACCTGTTTGTACCCCTCCAATAACTTGTTATTTATATCCTCTATCATGTTCTTCAAAT
>JAENZX010000038.1 GCA_016841045.1 Thermincola carboxydiphila | reverse complement strand
ATGTAACATTATATGTCTTTTGTTACATCAAACTAATAGTTGTCCGAAAAAGGCAAAATTACCTAAAGGTAATTACGCAAAGCTAAAGGGTCTAAAGCTAACTTTTTGTTAGTCATGACAGCCAGCCGCCGGAGTTTAAGAGAGAACTATCCCTTTATCCGGGATGGTTTTCTTTAATATAATTGGTAATATTTCACTTAAACTATACTGTTACTGAGTATGGCGGCGGGATATCGTAATATGATGATATTACGTATTGTGGGATTCATTTGTGGGGTGATGTGTGTGGGATGAAGAAAAGTGATGGGATAAATCTTTATGATTACGGCAGAATGGCATTCGCCATAATTGTTCCGACCCTAATCAGCCTGCAAATAGAGTTGAACAAGCCTTACATTATTTTTTGCGTAACTATTTTTATATATAGTACTGGATTGTTCGTTGTTCAAAGACAAATTCCCGCCATAAAGGCTTATAATTGGCTTTTTATTGTTATTGATACTATTTTAATTTCTTTATTACTTTTTTTAGTTAAAGGTAACAATGCCTTTAGTTTTCTGTACCTTCTTCAACTGCTGGGTTTATCAGTCAGATTTAAATTGCCGGATTTTTTGGCGGCCCTTTATTTTCAAACGGGTATTCATATTATTTTGGAATTACTTTCATGGGAGGGATTAGCATTTAAAAATCCGTATAACAAAGTTTTTATTGTTTTATATTTTCTTGTTGCTATATGTCTCCTTTCCAATGCCTGGAGAAAAGAGCGGAAATTAAACCGGGAAATGTTTAATAAATTAACAAAAAGAATGCAAAATACCAGAGAAACTTATGAAATTAGTAAATTCATAAGCTTTCCTGAATTTAGCCTAAGCTTAAACCAAATGATTTACCAGATAAATTTACATGAACTGGATGTGGATGCTGGGGCAATTATTGTTGATGACGGGAGTGGTTTTAAAATTGAGGCTATTATGCAACTTCCCAAAGGTTTTGAGGAGCAGATTACTGACCACGATTTTGTAAAATTTATGAGAGAGCTGGTTGTTCGAGGAGAGTCACTAATAATTGATGATGTCTGTGATACAGATAATGTTTTATTACAGTTTCATCCGATTTCTGAAATCCTTAACAAATACAGAGCAGTTCTGATTCATCCTTGTCTAAGAGACTTTATATCCCAAGTTGTAATAGTATTCTCCAAACAACAGAATTATTTTACAGAAAAAAAGATTGAGGCTTACAAAAAAACACTTGATAAATCGCTATTCGCTTTAGGTAGAATGCAAGATAACGATACTTCTCATGATGCTAACTTGCAGGATGAACAGGAAAAGCTGCTTAACACAGTAAGCGGCTTACTCGCCAGATTATTTCGAGCAGAAACGTGTCTAATTTTATTATATAACGGTGAGGGAAAAATTACGGTTAAAGGTTCTTTTGGTAATAGTCATTTTAAAGTGGGAACTACACTTGATCATCGGGATGAAATCTTTTCTGTTACAAAAATGCGTAATCAAACGACCGTGGTAAATAAGTTTTCACCTAAAGGATTAAACAAGTTTTACGGTTTTAAGTTTAATAATTTAATAAATGTATCCATTAATTCAAGAACAAATGTTTTGGGTATGATTACTGTAATAAACAAGCGGACTGAAGATTTTAATGGTTATACAAGTTTTAATACAGAAGACCAATTCCTTTTGATGTCACTTGCCAATCAAATAGGATTAGTACTTGAAAACGAGATTTTATTGAAGGTTCAAAAAGACACTTTGGTGACTACCATTCGTTCTCTGGTGCAAGCACTTGATGCTAGAGATCCTTATACAAAAGGACACTCTGAACAAGTAGCTGTATATGCGGTAATAATCGCCAATGAATTAGGATTATCAGAAATAGAGATAGAAAACATCAGGTTTGCCGGATTACTGCATGATATCGGAAAAATAGGTATTCCTGAAAAAGTGTTAAATAAACCTGGTAAACTTACACCTAATGAATTTAATCAAATAAAAATGCACCCGTACATCAGCGCTAAAATATTAAAACCTGTCCCATTATTTACATCTCTGCTTCCTTATGTTTACCATCACCATGAACGGTGGGACGGCAAGGGTTATCCGGATGGACTGAAAGGTGAAAATATTCCGTTAGGTGCCAGGATTCTTGCTGTTGCCGACGCCTTTGATGCTATGACTGCTGACCGTATATACCGCCAGGGAAAGGATAAAAACTTGGCTATAAACGAGCTATTAAAGTCTGCCGTTGGGCAGTTTGATCCTAATGTTGTGGATGCCTTGTTAACTGGTCTTGAGAAACAGTTATTTGAAGAGAAGGTAGATTCCGTTTGGAAATTTGATAGTCTGAGCAACGTTTTCCGGGATGTGCTGGATGCAGTCACCAATGGACAACTGGTGATTTCGGATGACTTTGAAATTGACGTGTTAAAGCAGGAAGGTGAGAAACTGGGGGAGATAGATGTGAAAAGACAGGAGGATATTGGCAAGACACGCTATGCCGTTAAAGATGTTTTGCAAAGATACCATGTCCCAGAACAGGAGATAAACAAAATTTTGTTATGTATTTCCGAAGTTGCCACAAATATGGTGAAACATGCTTCCGGCGGGAGATTGTTATGGTATCTTTGTGACGATGGTAAAATTCGTTTTATTGCCGAGGATTCCGGTCCGGGAATCAAAATGAGTGATTTACCGAAGGCTACCTTGGTCAAAGGAGAGAAAAAGAAAAAAGCTTTAGGATTAGGCTTTACCATTTTACTTGAATTATTGAACAAAGTTTATTTGAAAACAAGTGAACAGGGAACAACGCTGGTGTTAGAGCAGAAACTAGATCCTAAAAACACGGAATATAAAGTTAGTTGAGGTGAGGTTATGCGGATAATTCCTATTGATAAAGTCAAACCTGGGATGGTAATAGCCCGTGCTGTAATTGGCTCCAAGGGCGAAATTCTATTAAGCAGCGGCGTTAAAATTGATGAGACTTACATAAAACGTATTAAAGAAATTGGAGTCCCGGCATTGTATATTAGAGATGGAAACATCGGTAAAGTAGAATATGACGATGTGATATCTGAGCAAACTCGACAGGAAGCTCTAAAAGTAACTAAAGATGTTATGAACAGTGTCCGGTTAAGCTCGGATTTTGATTTTAAGAAGGTCAAAAAAGTAGTCGATGATTTGGTTTCCGAGTTATTAACTTCTAAGGACCTTCTGATAGCTTTGGTTGACATGCGGGCCGCCAATGAAGTAGGTTTCTTTCATGGTGTAAATACCACTGTTTTATCAGTTATTACCGGCATAGCCATGGGATATGATACCAAAAAACTTGGACAGCTGGCATGTGGTGCACTGTTCCATGATATTGGAACAATCATGCTGCCTCCTGAATTAATGAAAAAACAAGCGCCGTTGTCAGCAGAAGAAAATGAACAAATCATGAAACATCCCGAGTTGGGATTTAATATCTTAAGGAAAAAGGAAGGAGTAAGCCTCATGTCAGCCCATGTGGCTTTACAGCATCATGAGAAATATGACGGCACAGGTTATCCCCGGGGGTTAGCCGGTGATGACATCAGCGAGTTTGCCAGGATAGTGGCGATAGCCGCTATCTATGATAATCTTGTCTCTATTGGCGTCGAGGCAAAACGAGTATTACCTCACCAAGCAATTGAACATCTTACATTGTATAGCGATAAATGGTTTGATGCGCAAATATTGCAGGTTTTTATCAGAACAATTGCGGTATTTCCTTTAGGAACGGTGGTACTTTTAAATTCCGGAGAAACAGCCTTGGTAACCAAAGTGAATAAAAAATATCCCACCCGGCCGGTGGTCAGGGTATTTAAAAATAAAGGTGGACGAAGGGTAAATCCCCCTTTTGAAATTGATTTGGCTAAAAATCAGGCGTATTTTGTACAAAACATAATAATAGACGACGAACCATAAACAAGCCAAGCTATTGTAAGGAGGGGTTGTTATAGAAATACCAGAGAATGAGATAAAATCTTCAAGTATTTTATATTTAGTTTGTTCAACTTTATTGCGCGAGAACATCGAAGCCTCTTATGAAACCATTTGTAGAGAAATATGCAGGAAATTAGATTTACATTGCTGCAGTATATGGTTTAAAGAAATCAACAGACAACAAAGGTTAGGTTATTTTGAAAAAGAGGGCAGCACGGATGATTTAACCATTTCTAATCTTGATTTTGAAATAAATAAACATGTTTTGGAACATAAGGTTCCGGTTGTGATAGAAAATTTAAAAAATGACAAGAGATTTTTAGGAGTCAAGACGATTCCTTTAAGTGTAAGGGCAAACCCTATTTTACACGACAACTCAGTTATCGGCAGCATTACATTTTACAATCAGGATCGAATAAATGAAGTTTTACGGGATGTAATAGACAGTATAGCTGTAGAATTGGCTTTTGGTCTTGAACAATTACAATATAATTTTACGGCTTCCAGGCAGAAAAAATTGCGCAAGGAATTGAACACTGCCCGAATTATTCAACAGAGCTTGTTACCAAAGCAAATACCGGAGGTTCAGGGTATAACTCTGGGAGTACGATTCATTCCCACCTATGAAATCAGTGGTGATTACTACGATTTTATAATAACTGACCACCAGAATTTAGGTATTGTTGTTGGTGACGTGATGGGGAAAGGGATACCGGCTGCATTATTAATGGGTATCGCCAGAACTATCACCAGATCCATTGCCAGGCATGACTTGGTGCCTCACATGGCATTATCGGAGATTAACAGTAGTTTATTTCCGGATTTATCAAACCAGGGCATGTTTTTAACCATGTTTTTTGCTTTATATAATCCACAACAGAAAGCCCTGCTATATGCCAGCGCCGGCCATAATCCGCCTATCATTCTGGAAGGTGGTTCAGAGAAAATAGGCTTGTTGAAAAGCCGGGGAATTTTTATCGGTGGTTGTCCAAAATTATCTTACAACCTTCAGACAAGGAAGCTTGGGTCAGGTGATCTCGTGATTTTTTATACTGACGGCTTAACTGAAGCCAAAAATCACCAAGGGGAACAATTCGGTGTTGAACGGGTGGCAGAGATATTAAAAGAATATCGTTACTGTGAAGTACCGGCTATGCTTGATTGTCTAACGATGCGGCTGATGCAATTCATAGGCGACAGGGAGCAAAGTGACGACATAACGTTCATAGTATTGAAGGCGGAATAAAGAGGTGATGGTACATGGGAGAAGGCGGTTATATCATAATTAAGGCGGATTCGTTAGAAGAAGCGCTGGAAAAGGCTCAAGTGCAATTAAACACCTCAAAAGCCAAAATTGAGGTAAAGGTAGTAAACAAAGAAAAACGTGGTTTTATTTTTCGGAAGGAAACAGTTACCATCCAAGCCTGGATAAAAGAAAAAGAAGCTGCACTGGAACAGCTAGTGGATGATCTCCTAAGTGATTCGGCTGAATATTTAGAGCGTGTTGAAAATACCATAGACGGAACGATTGAAATAATTAACGGAAAAGTGGTAGTCAAAAACCCGCAATGTGGTGGAAAATATCCAACTATTGAGCCAGGTGAAAACATCAGGGTAATAATAAACGGAGAGCCGATTTCTGAAGCCACCATTATTAGTGCCGAAGATGATGTTAAAATTGAGGCGTATAAACAAGAACCGTATATTGATTTAGATGTAGAAGTTGACGATGATAAACAAAGTGCTTTCTTGGTTGTTAACCGACGGTTTGGCAAGGAATGTCAGGTTATGGATTGTCGGCCGTGTATACATGTCCGGGTGAGACATGAGGTTATCAAAGAGGTACCGCCACCCAAAATTTCTCCCCGCGAAGTTATAACATTGCTAAAAGATAAAGGCATTGTTTACGGCATTAATGAGTCTTCAATTTCCCGGGTTGTGGAAAGCAATACTGAAGGGGCCAATAAGGTCTTGATTGCTGAAGGACAACCTCCGGAACCCAGCAAGAACGCTGCTGTTGAATATATTTTTCAAAAGAAGGAAGCGTCTTCCAACACGTCTTTTAGCCCTTATTCCAGAAACGTTGATTTATCTGTTGAAGTTGGCGAGGTACTGGCAATAAAAAGTGAAGCGCGGGAAGGAAAAGCTGGTATTAATATATTTGGTGAAACTATTGTCCCAAAGCCGCCTGAAGACACGCAGATTTTAACTGGTGACGGGGTCAGACTGATAAATAACGAGACAGTAGCGGTAGCTGCTATCGCCGGCCGGCCGGTATTGGAAGGGCGCAAAACTAAGACATTAAAGGTTATTCCCACATATACGGTAACGGGAGATGTGGACATCAGTGTTGGAAATGTTATTTTTAAGGGAGATGTTATAGTTTATGGCAATGTATTGGAAGGTTTTCAAGTTGTAGCCGGAGGGGACATTATTGTTCACGGTAATGTCATTCAGGCCGAGCTGAGTGCAGGGCGAAATATCACCGTTTATAAAAACGTGATTAGCAGCGAACTTAACGCGGGCGAGAATACACTTATTTGTACAAGGTTGTTACCGTATCTAAAGCAAATATCCTCCTTGATTCACAATTTATTAAAAGCTATGCAGTATTTAAAAAACCATAATGCTTTTAAAGTAACCGACTTGCGGCAGGGAGAAGGACATCTGGTGCAGTTGCTTATTGATACAAAATTTAAAATAATTCCAAAACTGATTTTAGAGTTATTTGAAATTATTAATACCAGTAAGTTTGGTTTGCTGCCGGAATTGCAGGGGACAGTAGCACAACTACAAAAACTGACCGGAATTAATCCACTGCGAATACAAAAAGGGCAAGAAGTATTCGATATCGCGAGAGTCGTCGAAGCGAACGCACAAAAGATACAGGAAAACAGTGAATTAGATGAACCGGCCAATGTAACAGCGGATTATATTCAGAACGCTTCAGTTAAAGCGAGTGGTGATATAGTAATTACTGGTAGGGGTGTAATTACTTCTGAATTGTTGGCCGGGGAAGATATTAGTGTTAGCAGCCCGATGGCTGTAGTAAGAGGCGGGAAACTTAGTGCCGGTGGAATAGCAAGGGTGAATGAACTGGGTTCTAATGCAAACGTAATTAGTGTTGTCAGAATTAGTGAAGGGTCTGTATTGGAAGCGCAACTGGTGCATCCGGCTGTAACCATTGAATCTGTAGGCGGAAAGTACCAATTTGATGACTTAGTCAGATGTATTAAGGCTTATATTTCCCCGAATGGGAATTTGGAAGTGGAGAAATTAAAAGCTAAGTAAATGGGGGATGAAAAATGTTAGAAGTTGATATTTGCCATAGTAAATCTATAAGTTGCTTCAAATTATCAGGCGAACTTGATATCTCTGTTGTGGAAAAATTTCGTTCAAATATTGAAAGTATTCCTGAATCAACAACTGAGGTATGCATTGATTTTTTCGGCGTTGGGTTTGTGGATTCGACCGGTGTAGGCTGTCTTGTTCAAGCTATGAATAAGCTGCGAGAACAGGATATCACAGTTAAGATAAAGAGGATTCCTAAGGAGATTTATGAGGTTTTTGACATACTGGGCATACCTGAATTAATGGGGGAAGAATATTTAGAATGCCAAACTGATACCTGAAAGTAGAGGGCATAAAGATGGCTAGAATTAAAGAAAAGAT
Organism: Thermincola carboxydiphila; assembly: GCA_016841045.1. Taxonomy (GTDB): domain Bacteria; phylum Bacillota; class Thermincolia; order Thermincolales; family UBA2595; genus JAENZX01. The sequence goes on along the minus strand of JAENZX010000038.1, from coordinate 23,575 downwards.
TAATCTATATTTCATGAACTATACAAATCTTATTATCTTTTCTGTTTTAAGCATTTTTATGCTAGTGCAGTTTACATTTTACCGGAACATTGTGTATACTGATTTAGTCCATGATGCGGAGCTTAAAGCAAAGGTTTTGGCAAATTTAGTATTAGGCTTAAATGAGAGAAGAAAATCATCTGAAATTTGCTTAAATAAAAAAAATGAGCAACTCTTAAAAGAGGAGATACAATCTCTTAGTATAAATAGTGACAATATTATTAATTTAAAAATATTTAGACTTGATACCCGGACAAATAGTTGGAATCAGGCGTTTACTATTAACGGGAGTTTTGATACCGTTTTGTCAAGGGAGGAAAAAGGAATAGCCGCTGTTGTTTCCCGATTTTTTAAAAACAAAAAAAAGATTTGGTTCAACGGAGAAGGGTATGTTGCCGAAGGAACAGTTTATATCAATCCACAAATTAAATTAGCCATACAGGTTAATGCCAACAGTTTTATTCAACAGCAAATCTGGGCTGCATTAATTTTGGCATTATTATTAGTAAGTATATTAATTATTTTAATACTTAAATACAGACTGGTTTTTATCAGGCTATATAAACCATTAAATAACCTCATTACTGGTATGCAGATAATTTCCAAAGGAAATATGGATTATAAGATTCCTGTTGAGGAGCGGAACGAGTTGGGAAGATTTATAGAGTCATTTAACTGTATGGTGTTGGAACTCAAAAATTCCAGAGAAGCTCTGGAACACGAATTATCTGTAACTAAGGACCAAAAAGAGAAAATATTTACTATCTACAGGGATATAATTTATGCTGTTACTCAGGGGAAGTTTATACTGGTTAATGATGAAGAACTACCTTGTTATATTGATAATGGTAAGAAGTTGGCGGAGGTTAATATTTCAAAAGGAGAGGATATCGGACTGGCCCGACAGATCTCCAAACAAGCAATGAATAATTTATTTCCTCAATATGATAAAACCCAGAAAATACTACTTTGCGTCTCTGAGGCAGCAACAAACATTGTGAAACATGCCGGTTCGGGTTTGTTTATTATTAGAAGAATGAATGATGAAACTATCAGATTTATTTTTAAGGATCGGGGACCTGGAATGGACTTTGATTATCTTCCATCAATGCTGTTTTACAATGGATTTTCTACCAAAATTTCGTTAGGATCCGGGTTTAATATTATATTTAGTTTTGTAGATGAAATGATTTTATCAACATCTAAAAAAGGTACTACGGTTATTTTTGATATAAATTGTTCTAATGATTATAGTGCAAGTGAACTTAAACCGGCATAAGTGTTGAAGAATGACATGGGCGTATCCGAAAGACGGAATAATTGCTGCTCAATATTGATAAGAATGATAAGGCATTAAAAAGTCTGTAGTAAAAGTGAAAAAGGTCAGCTGCTGCTCAAGGCATGATGTATGACAATGGTATGAGAATTAATTAACATACCTTAAAGGGTGCGTAAGGTGCATATGTCGCGAGAGCGCTTGAATGGCATTCAAGAGGTCAGCGGTTCGATCCCGCTATGCTCCACCAAAATCAAACGTTAAAGGTAGTGGATAAACCACTACCTTTTTTGTTTGTTTTTTTAGTGTTTTTTTATTGATACTGTTGTTTTGCTGCCAATAAAATTAGGCATTATGGGTAACTATAACAATAAATGAGACCTCAAGCATATTGATTTCATGTTTCTACAAGTAAGTGAGAAGGTGAGGAATTGAGGAAAATAGATGATTTCTTATCAGCAGGAGTTATTATTGGTTGTATAAGTAACATTTTAACAAATATAGACACGCTACCACTAATCTGGGTTTTTGGTCCGGAATTAAGATTTCCCTGGAATGATTTAGCAGGTGTCTTTTTTAAGCCTCCTGAACTGTATACTTTTGGAGCACAGTTTTTTGGGTTTCTTGCAACTTTTGGAGTTGCCATTACAAATGGTGTACTAATAGGGGTGGTGTTAAAGTTAACTGGCAGAGACTTTGCCTATCTTAAAAGTGTCGTTATTTGTTCATCAAGTGTTATGTTTGCTTTGATGGTTCTATTTCCTTCACTTGGCATGAGAATCAATCAGCATAGTATTTTAAATACCTATGTGGCTTTTTTTAATAATCAACCGTTTGCAATTCTTAGTGCTTATCTATTTTTGCGATTTACGACCGTTGGCCTAAAAGAACCAGAAGTTGAAGCATCAAAGAGACAACATTCAAGACTTACATTTGATCCTGCACCTGCAAGAAAACTTGAACAAAAAGAAAGGACAGTCCGATTCGTAAAACCTAAGAAATTATAGGTTAGCGGCTCCACTTGTCTCCACCAAGTAAAAGGGCTTTGGCGGTTTATATACCGACCAAAACCTTTTTTTACTGCTATCATACTCTTTCGACATTTTTTAACGAATATTACTCTTGAATAAAGGATTTTTTACAAATAAAGTCATCAACAGCTACCCCGAGTAGATCTGCTGCATATTTGCATTTGGCTACAAAAAGAAAGTAAATCTTCTTATTTGCAATTTCATCTAGGGTTTCATAATTACCCATGCCTTTTGATATCACAACATCTGCTTTGTTGAAATAATCCTGAAACTCTTTTGATGTAGTCTTTAAAAGTGTCCCTGGAGCATTATCCCCGTTATTGATTACTTTCAGCATGGTTGTAAGGCCGATTTCTTCAGCATCCACAATAGTAGCATCGTTAATAATAGGTACTCCCCTGGTTGCTACAACAATTTTTTCTTTATCTACAATATTATGTTCAATCAGAGTTTGAATCAACAGCTTGTCGAGCACAACCTCACCGCAATTGTCAGTTAGATAAAGAACAGATGATGCATTCCGTAAATCTTCCAAAAGACTGCTTACATCATCAACAGCAAGGTCTCGCTGCAGGATATTTTGGATTTTTTCGTCAATATTTTGGTTATCTTTTGGTAGGAAATCAATAATATTTCCACCGATTGATAAGGTAACCGCCTTTTTTATGGGATCTTCCGAATTATTGATTTCCTCAATGAAGTAGCTGTATTGCCCAAGAATTTTTTGATTGTACAGCTTCTTTTTTTCGAGATACGGGTCATCATTGTTGATGAGTTCCTTAATCTTTGCGTGGCAATCCTTCATAATTTCCACGGGAGTAACATCATAATTCAAACCAGCAAGAAAACTAAAGAACTCTTTTACCTGCTTTTCCTCCATACTGAACTGGTCTGCCAGGTTAAAAAAACCGGACAAAGAACATTGTAAACAATGCGTACTGGCTTTCAATTGGCTCACCCCTTTGTTTTATTAGTTAAATTATATAAAAGCTTCATGATAAATTGTCAATTTCATTTTAGGTTTTGCCTAATTATACCTGTTTTTGTAGGTGATTGGCACTGCCAAAATGATGAAAAAATACGGTCATTTATTCCCCAAATTCAATAAACAATCTTTTTTTAATGGATTTTTTGGCAGATGGCTTATATAATTAAATTAGATATAGGAATAAAATGTAATTAACTTAAAGCTAATTTTGAAGGGGGTTATTGTTGTGAAAAAAATTATAGTACCTATTGATGGGTCCAATCACGCAAATCTCGCTATCAAAAAAGCCGAAGAACTCGCAAAAGCATTTGACAGCCACATAGTCCTGCTAAATGTCTCGAGAAAGGTTATACCCTCAGCATATGAAGGCTTTACCAATGCGGATCTGGAAGCACCAAAAACAGAGCCTAAATTATTACAGGAAGCACAAGATTTATTGAAAGATTTTGGAGATAAAGTAGAAACTGTTGCCTTAGAGGGAGACCCTGCAGATGAAATCATAAAATATGTTGAAGCAAGCGATGCAGATCTTGTAATCATGGGTACACACGGTATGAGAACTCTGCAAAGGCTGCTGATAGGCAGTGTAACAAACAGAGTAGTCCATTATGTTTCTAAGCCTATTTTGATTGTTAGATAACCACCTTACACCCTGAAACTAGTGGTTATTATCAATATGATTGCTAGCGGCAAGACTTTGAAACTCTTGCCGTTTTTTATATCATAAACCCAGAAAAATTATTATAAATAGTTATTGTAGATATTTTTAGATTCGCAGTAGGACTTGTAAGGAAGTGATGAAACTGAATTTTTTTGAGAAGTACAGCCAGGACTTGGTTGAATATGACAAAATGGATAAGGATTTTATCGATGATGCCAAAATATGGAGCCAACTCAGCAAATGGGAAAACCCAAAGCAGGCTGATGTCCGCAGGGTTCTAAAAAAGGCTGAACAAAAAATTAGACTGGAACCTGAAGAGACAGCTATTTTAATACAGAACCAGGATAATGAAACTATTCAAGAAATGTATATTTTGGCCAACAAACTGAAGAGGGAAATCTATGGAGATCGCATTGTTTTTTTCGCACCACTATACATAAGCGACAAGTGTGCCAACAACTGCAAATATTGCGGATTCAGGAGTAGTAACAATGAGATGGTCCGAAAAACCCTTACTATGGAGGAAATAGCACAAGAAGTTAAGATAATGATAGAAGAAGGACAAAAAAGAACTGTACTGGTGTATGGCGAATCACCGGAGACAAATATTGATTTTATGTGTGAGACTATTAAGAAGGTTTATAGTGTAAAGAGTCAGCATGGAGAAATCAGAAGGGCAAATATAAACTGTGCACCATTGTCCAGGGAAGAGCTTGCCAAGTTTAGACAAGTGGGAATCGGAACTTACCAAGTTTTTCAGGAGACGTACCACCATGAAACTTACAAAAGAGTGCATCCGGAAAACACTATAAAAGGACATTACAGGTGGCGGTTATACTCACATGACCGGGCTCAGGACGCAGGAATTGATGATGTGGGCATCGGCGCCTTGTTTGGATTATATGACTGGCGTTTTGAAGTGATGGGACTTTTATATCATTCCATCCACCTGGAAGAAAAATATAATGGGGTGGGTCCACATACTATATCATTCCCCCGGATTGAGCCTGCAACCGGGACACCATATGCAGATTACCCAGAGTATGCGGTGGGAGACGAGGATTTCAAAAAAATGGTGGCTGTTTTGAGGCTGTCGGTACCCTACACAGGTCTGATTTTGACTGCAAGAGAAAAACCGGAGGTGCGCAGAGAAGTTATCCCATTGGGCATATCCCAGATAGACGGGGGCACCAGGATTGGGGTTGGAGGATATAGTAAAGCCATCGGTAACGAGCTGCCCGACAGAGAACAGTTTCAATTGGGAGACCTACGTTCTCTTGACGATATAGTGCGCGACAACTGCACAATGGACAGCATACCATCCTTTTGTACTGCCTGCTACCGTACAGGAAGAACCGGTGAGAGTTTCATGGGCTACGCAAAATCAAGTTTCGTACATAACTTTTGTATGCCCAATGCGATTTTTACTTTTAAGGAATACTTGCTGGATTATGCTACAGAAGAAACCAAAAAAGTTGGAGAAAAAATAATAAATGATTATGTTTTAAGATTCAAGGGTGAAGCTTTATACGCAACTATCAAGGATTACCTAAAAAGGCTCGAAAATGGTGAAAGAGATTTGTATATATGACGAAGATAGAACGTTTAGGAAAGATAGAACGTTTAGAAAAGATAGAGCATTAAGGGGCAAAATTTATGAAGGCGCTGATTGATAAGCTGCATCAATATAATAACTTAAGCGGTGGAGAGATGCTTGACCTGCTTGAAAATTTGGATGAGGACATCAGGAAATATCTAATATCAAAGGCTCATGAAACAAGAGTAAAGCATTATGGAAAAAAAGTTTTTATGAGAGGTCTTATTGAGTTTACCAATTACTGTAGAAGAAACTGTAAGTATTGTGGGCTAAGAGTTTCAAACAAAAAGGTACAAAGGTACAGGCTAAGCTTTGAGCAAATAATAGCAACATGTGAGCAGGGTTATAGACTGGGTTACCGGACCTTTGTAATACAGGGCGGAGAAGATGAATTTTACAATGACGACAATATTATTAGCATTGTTAAAAAGATTAAAACCAAATTTCCAACCTGTGCGGTGACACTTTCCTTAGGTGAGAAGTCTTACGAATCCTATAAAAAGTATTATGATGCCGGTGCTGAACGATACTTATTAAGACATGAGACTGCCTCAGAAGAATTGTATGACAGCCTTCATCCTGGAATGAGCTTTAGAGAGCGGGTCCAGTGCCTGTATAATTTAAAGGAAATTGGCTATCAGGTTGGAGCGGGTTTTATGGTGGGGCTGCCTAACCAAACCAACAGAGATTATGTACAAGATCTGCAGTTTTTACAGGAACTTCAGCCACATATGGTAGGAATTGGACCTTTTATTCCACATAAGGACACTCCTCTCGCAAAAGAAACCAGAGGTACACTTGATAAAACTATAACACTATTGGCAATTATCAGGATGCTCTTACCGGAGGTGCTTTTGCCCGCTACTACCGCTTTAGGTACGATAGATCCATTTGGCAGGGAGATGGGACTTAAGGCAGGGGCTAATGTAGTTATGCCAAACCTGTCGCCTGTTGAGGTAAGAGATAAGTATGCATTATATGATGATAAGGTCTGCACGGGTGAAGAAGCTGCCGAGTGCAGGGAGTGTATTGACAATAGGATAATGCAGGCTGGATTTGAGACCGATATGTCGAGGGGAGACAGTATTCAGTGGGAAAGAAGGTAACGTCCGGATATGAACAGCACACCAGATGCAAATAGGAAGCATATAGCTATTTTTGGAAAAACAAACTCGGGGAAGTCGTCACTGCTAAATGCTATAGTTGGGCAGGACGTATCGCTGGTATCTTCCATAAGTGGGACAACGACAGATCCGGTAAAAAAGGCGATGGAGTTAATTCCCTTCGGACCGGTTGTATTTATTGATACAGCCGGCTTAAATGACACAGGCGAGTTGGGTGAGCTTCGGGTTAAAAGAAGTATTAAAATTCTACAGAGTACAGACTTCGCAATATATGTCATGGATATAAACGACTTGGATGAGCAGGCCTATATTGAAGCAGTAAAGGGATTTAAGAAGTACAGCATCCCACATGTGCTTGTGGTTAACAAGATAGATTCGGCTTCTCAAGAACAGCTTGAAAGAATCAAATCGAAACTAAAGGAAGCGATATTCGTATCCACTCATAGTGGCGGAGATATATTATTACTAAAAGATATGCTTATCAAAATGCTCACCAATGATGACACCGAAGAGACTATTGTCGGTGACCTTGTGCCATCTGGCGGTAAGATTATAATGGTTGTACCTGTGGATTCGGAAGCTCCAAAGGGTAGAATTATATTACCCCAGGTTCAGCTTATCCGTGACTGTCTCGATCATGGCATAAAGAGTTATGTTGTAAGAGATACTGAACTAGAATCTGCTTTAACTGATTTGAGCAGCGTGAATCTTGTCGTAACTGATTCACAGGCCTTTAAACGTGTAAGTGAAATTGTTCCGGTGGATATTAAACTTACCAGTTTTTCTATACTGTTTGCGAGACATAAAGGAGACCTCAGCACCCTGGCAGATGGGGCTTCAAAAGTAAAGGAACTGACCGGTGAATCAAGAATACTAATATCAGAAGCCTGTTCACACAATCATTCACATGAAGACATAGGACGTATTAAAATACCAAACCTGTTAAATAAGTTTGTAGGAAAGCAACTACAATATGATTTTAAAATGGGGCATGATTTTCCGGAGAATCTGGACGAATATGACATGGTCATTCACTGTGGTTCATGCATGCTTAACAAGAAAGTCATGCAGACAAGGATAGATATTTGTCTCGAGAAGGGCATTAAAATTACAAATTACGGAGTTGTTTTGGCGTATTTAAATGGGATTATGGACAGGTGCATGGAAATATTCGAATAATCATTGAAATTGTGGAAGACAGGTGGTCTTCCTTTTTATATTAAATTTTCGCCTTATGGAAGGAAATACCGTTTTTTAGAGCGAATACAGAAGGATAAGAAAATTGATGAAATTTGTTGATAAATGATGCTTTACGAAAATAAGGGTGATAAAAATGGGATTACCAGAAGTAATTAAATTAGACAAAACTAAATGCCAACATTGTTTAGCCTGTTTACTTGTATGTCCAGTTAAATTATGTAATATTGTGGAGCCAGATGGAATCTCGGTTAATGCAGATCTTTGTATAGGTTGTGGTGAATGCATTCGGGCCTGTAAAACAAAGGGGCATAATGCCAGGTCTGGAGTTGATGATTTCGAAGAATTTTTACAGGAAGTAGAAGCAGGTGTCCCTATGGGCGTGCTTGTTGCTCCGGCTGCAGCAGTAAATTACGCCGGTAAGCTGCCAAGATTGATTTCCGCTCTAAGAAATTTAGGAGTCAGGCATATTTTTGATGTAAGTTTTGGAGCCGAAATTGCAACCTATAATTATTTAAAACTTATTCGATTCGGAATTAAAAAGCCTTTAATTGCCCAACCATGTCCGGCTGTTGTAAACTTTATTGAAATTTATCACCCGGATTTAATACCGTATCTCGCTCCTACACAATCACCTGCTTTGGCGGCTGCCGACTGGGTCAGGAGGCAGCCGGCATACAAGGGTCTTAAGCTTGCCTTTCTTGGGCCCTGTCTTGCAAAACGCAGAGAAATACATGATCCAAATACTAAAGGAATAGTTTCTTATAATATTACTTACCGTTCATTAGACGATTTTTTTCAGGAAAAGGGTATTTCATTAATGGAGTTAGAACCCTCTGGTTTTGACACACCAGAAGCAGAGCGGGCTGTAGTTTTTTCGCAGCCAGGAGGGTTGACCGAAACTTTTCGCCGTTTTGGCGTTCCTATAAAAAAGTCAGATGTTCCGCGAATTGAGGGACCCCAAGAAGTTTATTTAAATTACCTGCCTGAGCTTAAGAACGATATACTGAGTGGGAAAGGGCCTGTTTTAGTAGACATTCTTAACTGCCAGTACGGTTGTAACATTGGTCCTGCGGTAACACATCAGCATACCCATTTTCAAGTTGAACATATCATGGAGGACCGTAGGGAAGAACAAATTAAAAAGCATAATTCTTCCAATGGGGCAAACCCAAATTTGTTTGAGGAGTATTACAAATGGATAGATGCTGAAAACATAGATTTTTCCAGAGAGTATTCCGATAGGTCTTCTAATAAGTATTTGAGGGAACCTTCAATTGCAGAAGAGGAAGCAACCTGGGTGCGAATGCACAAGCTTACCCCCGAGGAGCGCCAGATTAATTGTGCTTCATGCGGCTATGGCAATTGCCGAAGTATGATGATAGCAATAGTAAATCGCCTCAACCATGTTGAAAGTTGTAAGTATTATCTGTTTAAAGAAAATGAAATTAACTTCAAGATGGTACAAGCCCAGGCTGAAGAGCTTCAAAAATCCAGAGATGAAGTGGCTGCCTGGAATGAGGTATTGGAAAAAACAGTAGAACAAAGGACTGCGGCAGTCAGGAATCTTCTAAATAATGCCGGGCAGGGATTTCTCACTTTTGGAGAGGATTTGCTTGTCAATGAAGAATATAGTTCCGAGTGTACCAGAGTCTTTGGAAGTGAAATTGGAGGCTTAAAGTTTTCTGAGCTGTTATATCAACACGATAAGGAAGGCAGAAAATTTTTTGATTCGCTATTAGAGGAAGTGTTTAAGCAAGATGATGAAGAATTAATTGTTGATATTTATCTTCCGCTGCTGCCAAAGGAAATAAAACTCGGAAGCAAAAATATTCAATTAGAATATAAAATTATCAATTCAAGCTCCGAAGCCAGGAATTGTATGGCAATATTAACAGATGTTACGGATAAGCGGCTGTTAGAGAACCAAATGGAATACGAGAAAAATAATTTAAAAATGATCGTCAAGGTTTTGGTAAACTATAATGATTTTATTCAGACCTTAAAAGACTATCGAGATTTTCATGGCAGCTTAATTCATGAAATTTTAACCAGCGGGAACCCCTTGGAACAAAAAATCACAGAAATTTTCAGATATGTCCATACATTTAAAGGAAACTTCAGTCAATTTTACATGACGTTTATTACACAGAAACTGCATGATTTTGAAAGCCAAATTTCTGCAATTAGTAAAAGGCTTTTGTCAGACATGGACAATGAGCAATTAATACAGTTTATTAATAAATTTGACTTAGAATCCTGGCTAGAGGAAGATATGGAACGTTTGCAAGAGGTTTTGGGTCCAGACTTCATTTCCAGCGAGGATATGTTAACAATCAGCAAGTCTAAACTTACAGAAATAGAGAAAAAAGTAGAATCTATTCTTCCTCCGGCGGAATGCAAAATCCTCGTTATGGAACTTAGGAAATTACGATATAGGCCTCTTGATTCTCTACTTCTGATTTATCATGACTACGTTATGAATTTAGCAGAGCGAAACCAAAAAAATATTTACCCCTTTGAAGTTCAGGCCGAAAAGGTTTATGTTGATCCGGATCAGTATAATGACTTTATCAGAAGTCTTGTACATATCTTTCGTAATGCTATTGACCACGGTATTGAGACCATTGAGGAAAGACTAGTTAGTGGAAAAGAAGATTACGGTCGAATTAAATGTTTTATTTCAAGTCGGGATAATAAGATATCTATTGTTATTGCGGATGACGGCAGGGGTATCGATTGCAATAAATTAAGGGATAAGATAGTTGAAAAGGGTCTTTTGAGTCAGGATGAAGCAGCTCATATATCCGACAACGAAATCTTGATGTATATATTTAAGGACTCCATTTCAACGAAAGACAAGGTAACAGATTTATCTGGGCGGGGAATTGGCCTTGGGGCCGTTAATAGTGAATTAGAAAAACTTGGCGGGTCTGTTGAAGTGAAAACTTTTCTCGGGAGAGGTACTGAATTCAGATTTACCATTCCAATGGAGAATGAACAAATTTGGGGAATTTCAATTTCTGATATAATAAAGCCTCTGATAGAAACCACTAGTAGTTTTCTAATGAAGCATGCAGGGCTCGAAATCAAATCAATTGAACCATTTGATGTAAGCTCTACCGAGAAGTTATTACTGCATAAATACACGGTTTTTATTTCAATAAAGGGTGCGATAGAGGGGTTATTTGTTGTTAGTATGGAAGAGGCATTGATAAGAGTAATTTTAAGAAGCTTTATCCTAGAGGAGCTTACCGAAGATGAGGAGACAGAATACATAGAAGATGTTCTGGCAGAGTGCACAAACAATATTTTGGGGAACTCCCTTAAGTTTTTTCCTGCTCTTAAAGAGATGATTGTAATTGACAGTCCTGTATCTATTTCATCAAGGGATGCTCTGATGAGATATCAGGAATCAAGGATTGCAACATGCAATATTCAAACCAATGAAGGGAAGCTCAGTCTGAGTCTTGTCTTGTCCAGGAAGTCAGAAGAAATTATACTATAAAAATTTCATATTAAAAGTTTTCATTTGGAGGTTATAACATGTCGCGTATTTTGGTAGTTGATGATTCGGCTGTAATGCGAAGAAATCTTGTTTTGACTTTAGAACGGGCAGGTCACGAAGTCGTTGCTCAGGCTATGGATGGAGGACAAGCCTACAATTTATATAAAAAACATGTACCAGACCTTGTTACCATGGATATAACCATGCCTGAGGTCAATGGCATTGAAGGGGTCAAAAGTATCATACAGGATTTCCCTGAAGCCAAGATAATCATTGTCAGTGCACTGGATCAAAAAGAAATGGTGCTGGAAGCTCTTAAATATGGAGCTAAGCATTATATTATTAAACCTATCAACCCAGAGCACCTTCTTTCTGTGATTACCAAGGTTTTGGGAAGTGCAACGCCGGCCAATCCTGAGACTATAGTTGTATCTGAAAAGGCACAACTGGAAGAAAAAATCAGGGAGCTGGAAAATACCAAGAAGCAGCTTGAAGAAGATAAGGCAAAACTTGAACAATTGTCCAGCGTAGATGGTTTAACTGGAATCCCTAACCGCAGGAATTTCGATTCTATTATTGCCAACGAGTGGAATAGGGAGTTAAGAAACGAAAAACCTATTTCCCTGCTTATGATTGATATAGATTTCTTTAAAAATTTTAATGATTCTATGGGCCATCTTGCCGGAGACGAATGTATTAAAAATGTCGCTAACTTGATTGCAGGTAATCTAAAAAGACCATCCGACGTTGTTGCACGCTACGGTGGTGAAGAGTTTTCGGTAATTTTACCCGGAACTGATGGAATTGGGGCATTATATATTGCTGAATGCATAAGAAACTCGATAGAGGATGCACAATTAGAACACTCGGGTTCTTCTGTATCAAAATACGTTACGGTAAGCATTGGGGTAGCTTCAGTCGTTCCGAGTCCGGGGACTGATGTTAAAGATCTTATAAGAATGGCTGACGAGCAGCTGTACTCCGCCAAGCAACAAGGCAGGAACAGCGTAGCTTATAATTTTGATGAAGACTGGGGAGCTCAACAAGCATAAATCACGTGGAAAAGCAGCCAAAAGGCTGTTTTTTTGTTTCAACATTATATAAAGTTTTAAAAATGCCATATAAACCAATAAAAGGGGGCATAATAGTTAAGGAAATTTTACGACAATACTGTCAACAAAATTCTAGGACAACGGTGATTAACTACATGAGTGAAATAAACAGTTTAGAAAAAATGGACAATCTCCTTGGTCCGGAGAACATAGCCAAGTATGCCCTGAAATTAGCTAATGATCATATAGTGGGAGCAAATACAAGGTTTCCAAAATGGTTGAGAAACCGGATGGAAGCTAATTATCAGCAGATTACAGATATGTATAAAACCTTAAACAGGGAAACTGGTGGGGGGGCAGTCTTGACTCCTGCTGCTGAATGGCTTCTTGACAATTTTTATATTATCGAAGACCAGGTGAAAGACATTAAAGTTAACCTTTCCAAGAGGTATTACAGTCGGCTGCCTTTGCTAAATAATGGCCAACTAAAGGGGTATCCAAGGATATACGCCTTGGCTCTGGCGTTGGTTACTCACACTGATGGTGGAATCGATGAAACTACATTAATAAACTTTTTCAGGGCCTACCAATCAAGGCAGCCATTATCCATGGGTGAATTATGGGCGGTGGCTGTGATGCTTAGAATTGCGTTAATCGAAAGGATAAGTAGTATCTGTCAGCAGCTGAGTTTTTATCATAGTCAGAGAAAGAAAGCAGAGAGGCTGGCAGAGGTTATTCTAAGCGTCATAGATGATGATGACAAGTCACAGGGCATGGTCAATGACAGTTTGCATGAACAAGCTGATATAAACCAATCCTTCATTGGGCTTTTAGTGCAGATGTTAAGAAAACACGGAAGAAAGACTTCGGCAGTAGTTGCATTTATTGATGAGAAGCTGACGGAGAGAGGTTTTTCGTTGGAAAACCTGATTAGTCTCGAACACCAGAATCAGGCAGTCAGACAGGTATCTATAGGTAATTCAATATCTAGTTTACGTATGATTGCTAATATCGACTGGAATGAAATCTTTGAATCTCTGAGCATAGTGGAAGAAATTTTAAGACGGGACCCAAGTGGTTATTACAGCCAAATGGATTTTGCTTCCAGAGATCATTACCGGCATGTCCTTGAAAAAATTTCTAGGTTTTATAAAATATCGGAAATTGAAGTTGCTAATAAAGCTTTAAGTTGTGCAGAGGAGGCTTCTGTGGACCATGCACAGGACCAGGTCAGGCATGTTGGTTATTATTTGATAAGCTCCGGCAGAAAAACTTTGGATAAGTGCATTGGTTTTAAACCTAAAGGGCTTAAAGCCAGTTTGAATTTTGTGAAAGATTATCCTTATGTAGTTTATTTTTCTTCAATTGCGTTAATTGCCTTAACGATAATGTCGTTTTTCCTGGGATATGCTTACGAGCAGGGGATCATCTCCCCTATAATCTTAATGTTAATTGGTTTTGTTCTTTTAATACCTGTAAGTGAAATCTCAATTAATATAGTCAATTTCGCAGTCAGTCGTATCTATTCACCAGTTGTGCTTCCCAAACTCGAGCTAAACGACGGAATTTTAGGGGAAAACAGCACCATGGTGATTATTCCAACCCTTTTGCCCAATGAAAAGAGGGTTAAAGAACTTTTAGAAAAATTGGAGATTTGCTATCTGGCTAATAAAGACGATAACCTTTACTTTGCTTTGGTAGGTGACTTTAAAGATTCTGAATCTAAAGATATGCCTGATGACCCGAAAGTCATCGAAACTGCTTTAAAGGGTATTAATGAACTAAATCGGCTTTATTCAACGGATAGAACAATCTTTTATTATTTTCACAGGCAGCGGCAATACAATGAAGCCCAAAAACAGTGGATGGGATGGGAACGAAAAAGAGGGGCTATTATTGAGTTTAATAATCTGCTAAGAGGATCAAAGGATACCGGTTTTAATGTACTTAACACTCAATTACCGGATTTGCCTGCTGTGAAATATATAATAACCCTTGATGCTGATACAAACCTTCATATGGGTGCAGCCAAAAGATTAATCGGAACCATGGCCCACCCGTTAAATAAACCACAGGTTGACCGGAATAAAGGAATTGTTACTAAAGGATATGGAATACTGCAGCCCCGTATAGGGGTAAGTCTTGACAGTGCCAACAAAACGTTGTTTTCCAGAATATTTGCGGGACAGGGGGGCATTGACCCGTATACCACATCGGTTTCTGATGCTTATCAGGACCTTTTTGGTGAAGGTATTTTTACGGGAAAAGGTATTTATGAACTAGATACCTTCCAGAGTGTACTTAAAGATGCCATACCTGAAAATGCTGTATTAAGTCATGACCTATTAGAAGGAAGTTATATCCGGGCAGGCCTTGTTACTGATATTGAATTAATAGACGGTTACCCTGCTCGTTATAATTCATTTTCTATGCGGCAGCATCGTTGGGTCAGAGGTGACTGGCAGCTTATTCCCTGGCTGGGGGCAAAGGTGAAAGACAGGCATGGTCAGTGGAGGAAAAATCCACTAACGGCACTGTCCAAGTGGAAGATAATTGATAACCTAAGAAGGAGCTTATTAAACCCGGCTCTTTTTGTTTTGATTCTTCTGGGATTTACGATTTTCCCCGGGAGTAGTTTTTTATGGCTGGGGCTGGCTGTTGTCACTACGGCATTACCGGTTATCACTTATTTAGCAGGGAGTGTCTTTGCAAAGAATATTCATTCAACAGGGGGAATGAAGGCTCAAACTATTGTTAGAGGGGTTAGGGCAGGCATCTATCAAACAGCCCTCCAGTTTATTTTTATTGCTTATCAGGCTTATTTAATGTTTGATGCCATAGTAAGAACTTTAATCAGAGTCTTTGTGACCAGGAAAAATCTCCTGGAATGGATTCCTGCTGCCGACCTGGAATCGCTGTTAAAAAATGATTTAAGTTCCTTTTATAAAAAGATGGTTTTTTCTCCTCTCTTAGGGGTCTTAGTTCTGGTATTGGCCATTGTGCGGACAAACACTATTCCCGAGGTTGTGACAGCGGCATTAGTTTTTGGTCTGTGGTCGGCTGCACCATATGCTGCGTATCTGGTTAGTAAAGATTATGTAAAAAAAGTTGAGCAATTGAATGATCAGGAAAGGTACGCCTTGCGGCGGTTGGCCAGAAAAACATGGGCATATTTTGAAGACATGGTCACAGAGGAAGATAATTATCTGCCTCCGGACAATTATCAGGTGGAGCCGCCAAAGGGTAAAGCTCACCGAACTTCACCCACTAACATTGGGTTATTGCTGGTTTCTATGCTGGCAGCCAAGGATTTTGGTTATCTAGGGACAGCTGATATGCTGGATAAGCTCAATTCCACTTTATCTGTTATTGAAAGAATGGAAAAGTGGGAGGGGCATCTTTATAACTGGTATGATACAGTAAGCCTTCGCGTTTTAAGGCCAAGATATATATCTACGGTAGACAGCGGCAATTTTGTAGGCTACCTTATGGTTTTGGAGCAAGGACTAAGAGAGTATCTAAAAAAGTCTTCGCAATATCAGAGGTACACTCAGGGGCTGCTTGATACAATCAGGATTTACAATGAAGAGTTAGAAGAAGGGGAATCTGCTTTGGAAACCGGCAGCCTGGAGGCATATTTCTATGCAGACAGGCACGATGCCCGAAGCTGGCTTGAGATATTGGGAGTGATAATGGCTGACCTGGCCGGAGAAGATAAAAGGGAAAAAGTCCAAGCCTCCCCATGGGGCAGAAAACTCCTTGCTATGGTTGAATCATTTAAAAAGGACGAAATTATTACACCTGAAGATATTCAAAGACAGGTGGAGGAGTTACTAAAAAGAATCAACCTGTTAATTGAAAACACAAGATTTGTCACTCTATTTGACCTCAAAAGACAGTTGTTTTCTATCGGATATAATGTGGAAGAGGGTCAATTGACTAAATCATACTATGATTTGTTGGCGTCAGAGGCAAGGCTGGCCAGCTACATTGCTGTTGCCCGGGGGGAAGTTAATAAAAAACACTGGTTTAGGCTGGGCCGGAAACTTACGCAGGTTGATGGCAGCAAAGGTCTGGTATCATGGTCAGGCACCATGTTTGAATATTTTATGCCCCTATTGGTGATGAAGAATTATGAGAATTCATTAATGGATGCAACTTACACCTTTGTGGTAAAGGCTCAACAGACTTATGGACAAAAGCGCAAAATACCGTGGGGAATTTCAGAGTCCGCTTATTATGCTTTTGATGTCGATCTAAATTATCAATACAAAGCCTTTGGAGTTCCGGAACTCGGTTTTAAGCGGGGACTCAGCAGTGAACTGGTGGTTGCCCCTTATGCAACAGTGTTGGCATTAGCAATTGATCCTAAAGGTGCCGTCGATAATCTTGCCAGATTCAAACGCGAAGGATTGGACGGGGATTACGGTCTGTATGAGGCGGTAGATTATACCCCTTCCAGGGTTAAAGTTAGAGGTCAAAGAGCTGTAATTAAGAACTTCATGGTTCATCATCAGGGTATGAGTATTCTAGCATTAAATAATTACCTTTATGACAATATCATGCAGAAACGGTTTCATGCCAATCCGGTTATCAGATCAGGGGAAATTCTTCTTCAGGAGAGAATGCCCTTTAATGTCAGTATTACCAGGGAGGTTAAGGAAGAATATCCGGCCTTGGAAAGAAAAACTTCATTCTACCCGGAAGTTATTAGAAAGTATGGGATACCGGAGTCACTATTACCCAATGTTCATTTGCTGTCCAACGGGTCTTATTCCGTTATGGTTACGGATGGAGGCTCAGGTTACAGTAAAAAGAATGACATGGCAGTAGCCAGGTGGAGGGAAACTATTCATGGCAGCGGCTTGGGATTTTTTGTATATATTCAGAACATTAATTCGAATAATGTATGGTCTGCTACCTTTGAACCGTATAATTTTGAACCAGAGGAGTATAAGGTGGTTTTTTCGCCTGATAAGGCAGAGTTTATCCGAAAGGATGGGAATATTGAAACTCATACTCAAATTGTGGTTTCGCCGGAGGACAATGCTGAAATTAGAACAATCACCTTGACTAACAATAGCCCACATTCGAGAGTTTTGGAAATAACCAGCTATCTGGAAGTGGTGCTGACTCAACCTGATGCGGACTTGGCCCATCCAGCCTTTAGCAATCTTTTTGTGAAAACAGAATATGTACAGAAATATGACTGTTTATTAGCTATAAGAAGGCCGAGGATAGCTGGTAAAAACCCTTTATTTGCTGTTCATTCTATTGTTGTTGAAGGGGAGACCATCGGAGATTTACAGTATGAGACAGACCGGGCCAGGTTTATAGGTAGAAACAGGAGTTTACAAAATCCTGTTTCTATGGATGTTGATCAGCCTTTATCAAATACCGTGGGAGCTGTTCTAGACCCTATAATGAGTTTGCGAAGAAGGGTCAGGATAGAACCAGGGCATTCGGTAAGAATTTCGTATGTTTTGGCAACAGCCGGGAAACGGCAGGAAGCACTAAAATTGGCTGATAAGTATAGGGATCCCAAATCAGTAGAGCGAGCTTTTGAGCTAGCCTGGAATCACAGTCGGATCGAAGCAGAATATTTGGATATTAGTCCCAGGGACCTGGAGGTTTATTTGAACATGGTTCCCTCAATTCTATTTCCCGGTCCGGGTAGACGTAAGTTTGAAGATTTTATTATCAGGAATCAAAAAGGGCAGCCTTCTTTATGGCCTTTTGGTATATCGGGAGACCTACCCATTGTTTTAGTAAGTATAAATGATAAAGAACAAATTGATATGGTTGGTAGACTTCTGAAGGCACACGAATTCTGGCGGCTCAAAGATTTAAAGGTTGACTTAATCTTTCTTGCTGAAGATAAAGGAGGATATGTTCAACCGCTGCAAGATAGTATTAGAGATGCTATTTTTGCGAGCCATGCCAGAGATATGCTGGGACGAACCAGCGGGGTCTATTTACTCAACGCCAATGTAATGGCTGAGGAAGAAAAAATCCTCATTTACTCTGCTGCCAGAATTATAATTAGAGGTGACGGCGGCCCGATTGAAGAGCAGTTGGCCTGGAAGAAGCAAGAAATAACTGTGCCGGAAATTCGAAAAGTTGTTTCAGCAGATGCTTCAAGGGTAAGTGTTGGTAATAATAGCAGGCAAACGGCTCAATTTGAACCTTCCCGGCTGGGGTTCTTTAACGGTATAGGAGGCTTTAGTCAGGATGGCAGGGAGTACGTAATTCATCTAAAGGATGGGCAGCATACTCCGGCTCCATGGATTAATGTAATTGCCAATCCCAGGTTTGGCTTTAACATTACAGAGGTGGGAGCAGGGTATACCTGGGCGGAAAACAGCCGGGAGAACAAGCTAACACCCTGGTATAATGATCCGGTAACAGATTTGCCCGGTGAAGCAATTTATCTTAGAGATGAACAAACCGGAGAATACTGGAATATTACGCCGATGCCGATTCGAGAAGAAGAAGGTTATACTATTCGTCACGGTAAAGGTTACAGTGTCTTTGAGCATATAAGCCACGGAATTGAACAGGTGTTAACAGTTTATGCAGCTTTACATGACCCGGTAAAGATTTGCCTGGTTAGATTGAAGAACTTGACACAGGTGCCGGTGGAGCTGTCGGCAACTTATTACATGCGTCCTGTATTAGGAGTTAATGAGAAGGTCAATGCCCAGTACATTAATACTCAGAGTTACGGTGAACGAGAAGTTTTGTTAATTCGCAACCCTTACAACCAAGATTTTCCGGGACGAATTGCCTTTATTGAGACTTCGGAAATAAACCGAACTTTTACAGGGGACGGTAATGAGTTTATTGGAATTAACGGTAGTATGGAGCGTCCGGCTGCTATGGAGCGGGAAGAACTATCCTGTACAGTAGGTGCAGGTCTGGTTCCCTGTGCTGCAATGCAGATAAAGGTTCAATTAGTTCCTAATGAAGACAAAGAGATTGTATTCCTTATGGGTCAGGGGCGGGAGCTAGCTGAAGTGATGTCAATTGTAAATAAATATAACAATGTCATGGCAGCTAAAGAGGAATTTGCCGGAATTAAGGCCTTTTGGAATGAAAGGCTGGGAGTAATTCAGGTTACAACTCCGGATAAAACTATGGATATCCTCTTGAACAGTTGGCTGCAGTATCAGGTTGTTGCATGCCGTATATGGTCCAGAGCAGCTTTTTATCAATCCGGGGGGGCCTACGGCTTCCGGGATCAACTGCAGGATGTAATGGCAGTAACCTATACGTGGCCTGAGCTTACCAGAAGACAGATTTTACTTCATGCATCTCACCAATTTGTGGAAGGCGATGTTCAGCATTGGTGGCACCCGGGTGCAGGTAAGGGTATCCGTACCAGGTACTCTGATGATTTCTTATGGCTGCCGTATGTAACGGCAGACTATATAGAGTGTACCAACGACTGGGGCATCCTGGATGAAATTGTGGGCTTTCTGGAAGATGATCCACTGCCCGTTGGAGAAGATGAGAGGTACAGTGTTCCGAGAATTTCGACAGAAGAAGATACTGTTTATTCTCATTGTATCAGGGCCATTGATAACGCATTGAAGTTTGGTGAACGCGGACTTCCTCTAATGGGTTCGGGTGACTGGAATGACGGTATGAATACAGTTGGAAACAAGGGTAAAGGGGAAAGTGTCTGGTTAGGTTGGTTTCTAATTACTGTACTACAAAAATTCGTTCCTATATGCATGGCTCGTGATGACCGGCAAAAGGCCAAAGTATATGCTGTTACAGCGAAGAATATCGCTAAACATATTGAGAAAAATGCCTGGGACGGCAGTTGGTACCGCAGGGCGTATTTTGATGATGGGACACCATTAGGTTCAGCGGAAAATACAGAATGTAAAATTGACTCTATTGCCCAATCCTGGTCTGTAATCTCCGGAATGGGTAAAGCTCAGCGTGCCGAAGAGGCTATGAAGGCTGTTGATAATTACCTTGTTGACCGGGAAGCGGGAATTATCAAGCTCCTTTCCCCTCCTTTCGGTGACGGATATCTTGAACCAGGTTATATCAAGGGTTATATTGCTGGAGTCAGAGAAAATGGCGGACAATATTCTCATGCTGCAATATGGACAATTTTGGCTTTTGCCAAATTGGGATATGGCGACAAGGTGGGGGAGTTGTTCCATTTGATAAATCCCATCAATCATACCCGCACTTCGATAGATTCAATGCGGTATAAAGTGGAGCCATACGTATTGGCCGCCGATGTCTATGCAGTTGACCCCAACAGAGGGCGTGGGGGATGGTCCTGGTACACAGGTGCCGCCGGCTGGATGTACAGAGTTGGAATTGAGCATATCCTGGGGATTAAAAAAGTCGGTACCAGATTATATTTCGACCCGTGTATACCTAAAGACTGGTCTGAGTACCAGGTACAATACTACCTGTCCCGAACGGTATATAGGATTAGTATTCAAAATCCCGAAAGGGTAAATAAGGGTGTGAAAAAGGTAATTATTGACGGCAAGGAGAGTGCAGAAGGGTGTATTTCCCTTATAAATGATGAGGGGGAACATTCCGTTGAAGTGATTATGGGCGAAACAGAAATAAGTCATAGTGGATGCTCAAGAGCCCAAATGGTATTATTAAAGCGGCATGAATTTTAAAGTTCATGCCGTTCATGCGGAAAGCAATATATTCATGAAAACAATTTTCGGTCGGCTCTGCCACCATTTACATTGAAAATCTGACTGCTCACGGAAAATTGTTTTACTTTAACCATATTGTTGTTGTAACATATTAGAGCGTTTATGTTAGAGCGTTTATGAACATTTTAGAATATTTATGAACATTGCGATGCTTTGTTTATTGTGGATTTTTCCATGACATTTTATAATGTGAATACTCATTGTCAACTGGGGGAGTTTAAAATGGCAAAGAAAAAAGGGGAAAAGTACGAGGCGATCTTAGAAGCTGCGGTCAAAGTAATAGCGACTAACGGTTACAGTAATTCACAGATAAATAAAATTGCCAGAGAAGCAGGGGTAGCTGATGGAACCGTATATCTGTATTTTGACAGTAAAGAAGAAATGATGATTGATGTCTTCAACGAGTTTGTGGGTGGTTTTGTTGAAGAAGTCCGGCTTGAAATGGCAGACATTACTGATTCTGCCCAAAAACTGCAGAAGTTAGTAGAGGCCCATTTAACAATATTGGAAGCCAATTATAATAAAGCAGTTGTTTGTTTGGTGGAATTGCGTCAACCGGATATAAAGCTGCGTCAGGCAACTGGAGAAGTACTAAGAAGATATTTCCGTTTGATAGAGGAGCTTGTGGAAGAAGGGCAGGCTAATGGCACTTTTAATGCTGAATTTGATAAACATCTGGTTCGCAGAATGATTTATGGCACTCTGGACGAGATTGTTATCAGTTGGGTATATAACCGCCGCTATAGCTTATCGGGTCAGGCTCCACAGGTTTACAAAATGTTGATTGATGGTTTAAGTGCAAGTTAGTCATAAATATATTTTACTTTTGGGTATAATAAAACAGTATAATAAAATAAATGGTGTGAGGTCCTGCGGTATTTCCGCGATGAAAGGTGAGGTCATTGGCTAAAGAAAATAAACTTGTTATAGATTTTCATGTACATGCACCTTTATACGAAACTTATACTCCTTCAGCTCTTACCTGGATTACCAGTCAGCAGGGCATAAGTGAGCAAGAATATAGAGAAAAATACGCAAATCCACAAGTAACGATTGATTGTCTCCGTGAAAACGGAGTGGATTATGCCGTTTTTATGGCTGAACTTAGTCCTATTGCCACAGGCAGCTGCTCTAACGAGTACGTGGCAAAGTTCTGTGAAGGGCAGGAAATGTTGTTCCCCTTCGCCAGTATTAATCCCTATCTACATAATAGGCCCGGAGCGGAACTTGATTACTGGGTCAGCGAACGGGGATTCAAAGGAGTTAAGCTTTATCCAACTTACCAATATTTTTATCCCAACGACCGTATGATGTATCCGATGTATGCTAAGGCTCAAGAGCTGGGAATTCCGGTTATGGTGCATACTGGATCCTCCGTTTTCAAAGGGGCCAGGATGAAGTACGGTGACCCTATTTACATAGATGATATAGCGGTGGATTTTCCTGATCTCAATATCTTGATGGTTCACAGCGGTCGGGGTTTTTGGTATGATAGGGCATTCTTCCTAGCTCGTCTTCACGAAAATGTATATATGGAAATTGCCGGTCTGCCACCAAGTCGGTTACTTACCTACTTTCCGGAGTTAGAACGCAATGCAGATAAGATTATTTTCGGCACAGACTGGCCTGGGTTAAACAGTATTGCAGAAAATATAGAAACAATTCGTAGTCTGCCTATCAGCGAGGAAGCAAAGGATAAAATTCTAGGTCTAAACGCAGCAAGAATTCTTAAAATAGAGTTAAAATAAGGCAATAATAAGATGGAAGAGTGGTTCTGCACATAAACGGCCAAGAAGCTGGTCATAGAGGAATTGGCCAAAACAGTGCCAATAACATAATGAAGCTTGAACAAGGGAGTATTCCAATTAACATGGCATACTCTTTTTAATTGCCTAAAAACTACCCGCTGATTTATGTAAGTGGGGTGGTCATGATTGTATAGATAAAGGGAGCGTCCCATAAGTTCAAAAAACTTGTGAGGAGCTCCCTCTAATTTTTACTAATTTTTATAAAAAAACTTAGTGGGCATTTTCTCACGCCCACTGAATGGTTGCTAGCTTAGACAAGTTATGTCTATACACAGCAGTTCCCACTCAACTTTAACTTTTTCAATCCCTTTTAAAAGAAATTTCTTAAAACCCCAGCACCAGTTAACCCTGCCAAAGACGTATTCAGGCTCAATACAATGTCTTTTCCGCAGGGCAATACCTACCTCAGACAGTAGGTTTTGTCTGGCTTCCTTTCATATTGTATTTAACATAGCCTTCTATGCCTTGCGCTTTTAAGTATTCATAGTTTTCTTCACTTCCGTAGCCTGCATCGGCAATAACCTTTTTCGCATCAAACCAGATATTTTCTTTTTTCGCCACCATCCCGCCCATAAGTGCGTGGGGCACTTGC
>JAENZX010000068.1 GCA_016841045.1 Thermincola carboxydiphila | reverse complement strand
TGGCAAAAAATTCGACCGCTTTCTGGATGTTGTGTCCTATCAAAAAATAATATAGGAATAATGGCTTGTAAAATATGCAGGGTTAACAAAAAGTGTCCGAAACAATACAGCCATGTGATTACAATCAGCCCCGTTTCTCAACGGGGTTTTCTCATGGAAGAATTAAAGCTTGGATATACCGGAAAAATCTATAAGGATAGGTAAACAAATACACGCAGGCTTCCGGTACAGTCTACTGTGAAACATTTGGATACTGGATTTGCAGCAGCATTTACGCTGCCCTCGTTATGAGAAATTGGTCGTAAAATTAATAAATATTAAAGAAAAGGTAGAAATATGTCGATATTTATAAAGAAACAATCTGCAATTCATTGAATATTCGCTGGACACAAGAGGGAAGTACAATGATAAGGCCTCAATGGTATTTTTAGAGGAAACTATAATTATACGTCCGACAGGCATGACGGCATTGATTCCCGACAGTACCCGATTTTATTACACTAAGTCACCTTGACCATCTCTGCATTTTTTTCCACATTAGAGGCAATATGTATAAGAAAATATCAGCGTTTTTTATATATAGTATATTGAACTATTGCTATATTTATTTTGCTGTCGGTAAATACGGTCATTGGATTAAAAAGGGGAAGGGGGTGATGAAATGGGGGAAGGAAAGTATGTTGTTTTTAGACTGGAAGAAGAGACCTATGGCATTGAGATTATGAAAGTGAAGGAGATTACCGAGTATAGGAAGACAACCAAGATTCCAAGGGCACCTGAATTTGTGGATGGGGTTATCAATCTAAGGGGAAGTATTGTCCCTATCATAAATCTCAAAAAAAAGTTCAGATTAAAGTCGGGTGTTATTAAGGAAAATAGCAGAGTCATCGTTGTAAACCGGGAAGAAAGGCTGCTGGGGTTTTTGGTGGACGAAGCACTGCAGGTTATAACGCTTGCCAAAGAAGACATAGACGATACTCCGGATATTGTGGCCGAAATTAACGCAAGCCGTATTATGGGTATAGGCAGAATCGGGGAACAAATTATTATTATTTTGGATTTTGCGGCAATTCTTTCAGAGAAGGAAAAGGGGTTACTGAGCAAAATGGATTGTTAATAAAACAATCCATTACAAGATGTGGGGGGATATGAGTGAAAAGTATAAAGATAAAGTTGATTTTATCGTTCTCAATACTTATGTTAATATCATGCGCCGCAATGGGCGTTATTTCAGTACATAGATCTACTGTGTCTCTTACCCAGGAAGCCGAAGAAACGCTGCAATTACTGGCTTATGAGGGTACCAAATTAACACAAAGCAGAATACAGACCCAGCAGCGGACCGTAGAAATGATTGCAGGCAGGGAAGAGATACAAAGCATGAACTGGGAGTTGCAGCAGCCTATACTTCAAAGAGAACTGGAAAGGTCGGATTATCTGGCATTAGCGGTTATCCCGCCGGGGGGTACTGCCTATTACAGCGATGGAACAACGGCAGAGCTGGGAGACCGTCAGTATGTAATCGATGCGTTTAATGGCAAAGCCAATGTTTCGGACATAATTATAAGCAGGGTAACCAATTCGGCTGTCCTTATGCATGCAGTTCCCATTGAAAGAGACGGACGCATTGTGGGAGTTTTGATTGGAAGAAGCGGAGGGAATGCCTTAAGCGAGATTACCGATGATACCGGTTATGGTGAAAGCGGATATGCATACATGATTAATGGCAAGGGAACAGTGGTGGCCTACCCTGACCGGGAAAAGGTCATGGAGCAATTCAATCCGGTTGATGCTGTCAAAGAGGATGCCGGCCTGGCATCATTGGCATCTTTTTTTGAAAGAATCATTAAAGAGGGAAAAGGTGTTGGTACATATTCATTTGAAGGAAAGGAGCTGTATGCAGGGTATGCACCCATAGAAGGCTCCAACTGGTATTTTATAATAACTGCAGGCAGGGATGAAGTGCTGTCATCGGTACAGGAAATACAGAAAACAGTTATAATGATAGCCGGCGGTATCATACTGCTGAGTATCGTCATTACATACATAATAGGAGGCTCTATTGCAAAACCAATTATCAAGATAAAGGGCCAAGCCGAAAGGCTGGCAGATTTGGATATTACGCAGGACATAGATCCAAATCTTCTGAGAAAAAAAGATGAAATAGGGGTGCTGTCAAATGCCTTTGAAAAGATTGTTGCCAACTTAAGAGACATAGTAAAAGAGATTAATCAGTCATCCCATCAGGTGGCGGCATCGGCCCAGGAGCTTTCGGCCACTTCGCAGCAATCGGCTTCTACTACCGAGGAAGTGGCAAGGACAGTAGAAGAAATCGCCAAGGGAGCGGCAGAGCAGGCAAAAAACACAGAGGACGGGTCATTAAAAGTTGCTCAATTGGGTGAAATAATCGAAAAAAACCATACATACGTGGAAGGTTTGAATGTGGCTTCGGAAAGGGTTACAGAGGTGGTAAACCGAGGCCTGTCGGAAGTGGAAAACCTGTCAAGGATTACTGAAGAGAGTTCCCATAGTACAAGGGAGATATTCGATATTATAAGAAAAACCAACGAGAGCTCGGAAAAAATCGGTCAGGCCAGCAGTGTTATTTCATCCATTTCAGAGCAGACAAACCTGCTGGCGTTAAATGCTGCAATCGAGGCTGCAAGAGCAGGAGATGCAGGACGGGGATTTGCGGTGGTGGCCGAGGAAATCAGAAAGCTGGCAGAAGAATCATCTGAATCCACCAAATCAATTGACGAGGTTGTAACCGAACTACAGAACAATTCAAGGGATGCAGTACAGACAATAGAAAGGGTGTCTGCCATATCTAAGGAGCAAAGCGGTGGGGTCAGTAACAGCAAAGACAAATACATGTCCATTGCGGAGGCCATCAAGGAAGTTGTGAAAGCCGCCGAAAGACTGAACGACTCGGGGCAGGAAATGGGCAGGATGAAGAATGATATTCTTGAGTCCTTACAGAGCCTTTCGGCCATAGCAGAAGAAAACTCCGCTTCCACCGAGCAGGTATCGTCATCTATGGAGGAACAAAGCTCATCCATCGAAATAATATCCAGCTCAAGCGAAGATCTGTCCAGGCTGGCACAGGATCTTCAAGCCATAATTGCAAAGATAAGGGTATAGAAATATTTAAATAAATACTGATAGGTGCCCCCCTTTGTTTTCTCAAAAGGGGGTACCTTATTGCCGGTACAAATGAAATCTTTATTATTTCATAAAGTTATACTCGGTTGCGTATTGATTAA
>JAENZX010000037.1 GCA_016841045.1 Thermincola carboxydiphila | reverse complement strand
TGGTTCCTACGTTTACGTGGGGTTTGTTACGTTCGAATTTAGCCTTTGCCATTTTATCTAACCTCCTTAAATCTCTTTGAGAATACTCACCCAGCTAAAAACATTACAGCATCTACAATTTGGGTCAACAATTTCCCGCTTACTTGAACAGGATAAGTATTACCAAATTTTACTGTCTTTATGTAATTTAATTTCCATCTAAAACATTGATTGTATTTCTACAAAGATATAAAAATTCCTTCAAATAAGACTTAAAAACTGTACACCTCTATTTTGTTACCGGGACACTGCATTCTTTAACCACGTAACCATAACTGATCCCCCCGACATCGAGGATTGCATGAGCCGAGCAACAACGACAGATGTAATGCTCACCCGCGGTCCAATTACTTAAATATCATGCATTAAAAATATGTTACAGCACTTGGCTTATTTGAAACTCTTCGAACCCGAAGGTGGGAAAATGCCGTTCTGGCTAGGCGCACGGGCCGACGCAACCGGAGGCGTACTGAGTGCGTACGTCGAGGATTGCGTCGGCCCGCGCAACGACGCCAGGTTGGCATTTTCCCCTACATGCACTTTACCCAAAAGTTCATACAACAACAAAAAACACACCTGTTTCGGTGTGTTCTATCATCTCAAATGGTGGCGGCGCAGGGATTTGAACCCCGGACACTGCGGGTATGAACCGCATGCTCTAGCCAACTGAGCTACGCCGCCATGGAGCTGCTAACCGGGATTGAACCGGTGACCTTATCCTTACCAAGGATACGCTCTACCTACTGAGCTATAGCAGCACGATTATTAATTACAGTTCCATTTAAAAAGTCAGCGGAACAACCGCCAACATGGACTGTTATTTGTTAGTTTGGTTGCGGGGGAAGGATTTGAACCTTCGACCTTCGGGTTATGAGCCCGACGAGCTACCAACTGCTCTACCCCGCGACGAAAATCTGACTCTTTTATCTTGCACTGCTAAGCTAAAAAATATTCGTTGTTAAATTAAGATGGTGGAGGGAGAAGGATTCGAACCTTCGAAGGCTGAGCCGGCAGATTTACAGTCTGCTCCCTTTGGCCACTCGGGAACCCCTCCATGAAAATTGGAGCCGACGATGGGACTCGAACCCGCAACCTGCTGATTACAAGTCAGCTGCTCTGCCAATTGAGCTACGTCGGCGACTGACAAAGACAATTATACATCTTTTCAGGATTCCGGTCAACTACTTTTTTATGGTATGACCGGCACTTACTGCCAGTTAATTTTCTCTTTTCTCCAAATATCTTTCAAGCTTCCTCTTAACCCTTTGCAAGGCATTGTCGATTGATTTAACATGTCTTTTCAAATCAACAGCAATTTCCTGATAAGATTTGCCCTCAAGATAGGACATAAGAACCTTCCATTCCAGAGAACTAAGGATTTGTCCCATCTTTTCTTCAATATCATCAAACTCTTCTCTGCTGATAATAAGTTCCTCAGGATCTGTAATTTTAGAACCTGAAATAACATCAAGCAGAGTTCTGTCTGAATCTTCGTCATAAATAGGTTTATTTAAAGAAACATACGAATTTAACGGAATATGTTTCTGGCGGGTAGCTGTCTTGATGGCGGTAATGATTTGACGCGTAATACAAAGTTCGGCAAAAGCTCTGAATGAAGAAAGCTTGTCCGACCTAAAATCACGGATAGCCTTATACAGGCCAATCATGCCTTCCTGGATAATATCTTCTCTATCGGCACCTATCAAAAAATAAGAACGAGCTTTAGCACGCACAAAGTTTTTATATTTATTGATAAGGTACTCCAGGGCACTGTCGTCACCGTCTTTGGCAAATTCCACGATATCCTCGTCTAACATCACATTATAGGTGTCCAGGACCTCTCTTTGTGCACTAAGACTCACAAGCAACGCCTCCGCTCTACATTAAATGACGATACCAGTATCTTTATCTCTCTGTATTTTCTCTCTGTATATTTAATTCTACAAACAGAAGCTTTACAAAACAAAATGTTCGAGCTAAGCCAGAACACTTTCATACGAAAACTTATAAAGCATAACTGCTTTTTTACATTACTTATTATACATAAAGCAGGATGTCCCGTCAAGGAGGCATCGTAAAAATGCGCTGAAAATCAAGGCATGTAAGCAATCAACATTACTTTTCACGGCGCATTTTCTCAAGAATTTCTTTTACATAATCATTTAGCTGACCTGTTAACTTGCGGTCATTCTGATAAGTATTTTCGATACGGTTTTGTACTTCCTGCTGACTTACTTTTACTTCAGCTTCCAGTTCCTTAGCCGACAACCGGGCTGCGCCCCTGCCGAAAACTATTCTCTGCTGTTCCCAATCCGAGGTGGCTACCGTCACCCTGTCGGATTCTTTAAATTCACCTGCAATTTTCTCAATGATTGAATCTGCCGTTTCACCTTCAGCAGTGTAAATAACTTCTACTCCTGAAATTTTATCCTTTGAACCTGTATTTCCTTTTACCATATGAGCATCAAAGACAATAATGACCTTCACACCTTTAAAGGCCTGATAGTTAGCCATTATATCTATTAGCTTAATTCTCGCGTGTTCTAAATCATGGCCCATTGTGGTTTTCAGTGAATGCCAGGCATGTATGATGTTATATCCATCCACGATAAGATACTCAGCCATTTAATTTATTTTCCTTTTGTCTGAGTATTTCATAACATAGTACTGCCGCTGCCACCGAAGCATTAAGAGAAGATATTCTTCCCTTCATTGGTATTTTGACCAGAAAATCGCACTTTTCTTTAATCAAACGACCGACACCTTTTCCTTCACTGCCTATTACGCAAGCCAGCGATCCAGTAAGGCCGGTGTTATTCCAAAGAAACTCTCCATCCATATCCGCGGCCACAACCCAACAGCCTTCGTTTTTTAGTTTGTCAATTACCTGAGCAATATTTGAGACACGCGCCACCGGTACATATTCTATCGCACCCGCAGAAGCTTTTGCCACAGTAGCAGTTAAGCCAACAGCACGCCGCTTGGGAATTATTATTCCGTGCGCCCCCACTGCATCAGCAGTTCTCATTATCGCCCCAAGGTTATGAGGGTCTTCTATTTCGTCAAGAATCAGGATAAAAGGGTCTTCTCCTTTTTCCCGCGCTATTTGTAATATATCTTCAAATTCTACATATTCCCTCGCCGGCACCAGTGCGGCAACACCCTGGTGGTTTGCACCGTCAACAATACTGTCCAGCTGCGACTTCTCTATCTCCTGAACCGGAATTTTATTTTCTTTTGCCCTGGCAAGGATCTCTACAACAGATCCTTTGCCCGTCCCTTTGGCAACTAAAATTTTGTGTATTTGAGTACCATGTTTTAGTGCTTCCAGGATTGGGTTCCGGCCAATTATATAATCCGACATGTTTATCACTCCGATATGCCTATCTTTCATCAGGCAGCTAAGTTGTCTTCAACTTATTAATCCGTCCGCAGGACATGCGCCCTTCTGGGCACAAACCCTTGGATAAACAGGGAGCACCCGCTTTAGCAAAAAGAACCGGGGCCACTTTCTTAACTTCGGCTAGCATTAAATTAGCCAACCTGCGTATCTCCCACTGAGCCCTTTCACAACAACGATGCTCAAAAAAGTTATACAGCGACCTACAATTAAATGTCAGGACTATTTTGGTTTCACAAGCATTAGGCAGAACATATCTTGCATCCTCCCGGTGTACTATTGCAGCCAACTGCTCATAGGCATTCTCAATCTCGTTCATTACCTTCTTGTAGACAGAAAGAGCCCCAGAGTTCTTAGATATGGATGGAGGAATTATGTATTCAAAATCTTCCATTTTAACATATCTCTGTGACTGCTGAGAATACGAAGCTATTCTGTGCCTTACCAACTGATGAGTCATCGCTCTGCTGACCCCTTCAACGGCAAAGGTAAAAGAGACGTGCTCCGTAGGAGAATTATGCCCCAATTCTACCAGCATGTTGAGGAACTTCTCAATTTCATCCTGTGAAAAATCCTCGATGATTTCCGATACCCCTACTGCTGAATAACAAAGCCTGGCAGCAGAAGCAACAGTCCTGTCGGGATCAGGGGTATGATTAATAAGTTTTACCTTCATTAGTATCTCCCTCTTCCGTCAACATTACAATATCAAGAGCGATTTTAAAAATTTCGGCTATCCGGTCATCCCTGCCTGATAAAGACAAATATCCTATGAGGCATTCAAATGCTGTACCATGACGGTAATCCGAAACCGATGTGTTTTTGGGTACAGAACCAGACTTGGCGTTTCGCCCTCGTTTAACAACTGACATTTCTGTTTCGGAAAGCGTTTCGCTAATTGAATGAAGAACTCTGGCCTGTGTGGAAGCATTAACAAATTTAACCGCCTTTCTATGAAGGGAGTCTACTTTTGTAATACCCCGCGAAATCAGATAACGTCTGACATGAAGTTCATATACCGCATCGCCTAAATATGCCAAAACAAGGGCCGGCATAGCAGCCGGGTTACCCATAATTGTATCCTCCATAAACAGGAGCCTCCGTAACTACTTTTGTTTCCAACGTACCCCCTGGGGAGTGTCTTCTAGAACAATTCCAATTTGACCCAGTTTATTTCTGATTGCATCTGCAGTGTCCCAATCCTTCCTTGCACGGGCTTCCTGACGCACTTCCACTAAGACATTCATCAGTTTTTCTATGATACCTGATTCTTCAGGAACAGCCCCCTCCTGTTGAAATAGGCCTAAAACCAATCCAAGCTGAAGGAATTTTTCTTTGACCTTCTCAAGGGTTTCTTTTACTGTGACAGGAAGAACCTTGCCTGCATGGACATCCAGAGCCTTGCCAAAAGCGTTTGCTTCACGGGCCAGGTCAAAAAGACATGCCACAGCAAGCGAGGTGTTAAAATCATCATCCATGGCTTCACCGAATTCTCTTTCAGTTTTGCCCAGAATATCCAGTAATGACTTTATTTCTTTTTCTAAAGATATATCAGAGTCACCGTAAGAAACACCGTTTATAAGGGCTTTAATATTATCAAGAGCATTATGCAGCCTGGTCAGACTTTTTTTATTCATTTCCAGCTTGGTGTCATCAAAATCCAGCGGACTCCGATAATGAGTAGAAAGCATATAAAACCTTACTACTTCCGGGTCATATTTGGCCAATATTTCTCTCAAGGTGAAAAAGTTACCAAGGGATTTTGACATTTTTTCTTCGTTTACTGTAATAAAGCCATTGTGCATCCAATATCTGGCGAAAGGTCCGCAGCCTGTACATGCTTCGGCCTGAGCAATCTCGTTTTCATGATGAGGAAATATTAAGTCAAAACCACCTCCATGAATATCGAATCCAATACCGAGGTACTTGTTGGCCATTGCCGAACATTCAATATGCCATCCAGGCCTTCCTTTTCCCCAAGGACTATCCCATGCCGGCTCCCCTGGTTTAGCAGCCTTCCACAGAGCAAAATCCATGGGATGCTGTTTACGCTCATCCACGTCGATCCTGGCACCCGCCTGCATATCCTCAAGTTTCCTACCTGAAAGCTTGCCATAACCGGTAAATTTGCTGACCCCAAAATATACATCACCATCAACTTCGTATGCGTAACCATTATCAATTATCTGCTGAATCATATCTATAATTTCTGATAAGTGTTCACTTACCTTTGGGTGAACCGTTGCAGGCCGAACCCCAAGAGCCCCGGCATCTTTATAATACTCTTTTATATACTTATCTGCCAAAGCCAAGGGGTCCATGCCTTCTTCTTTGGCGCGGTTTATAATCTTGTCATCAATATCTGTAAAATTTTGTACGTAATTAACCTCGTAACCGGTATATTCAAGATAACGCCTAACAGTATCAAATACTATTAACGGCCTAGCATTCCCAAGATGTATCAGATTATATGTGGTAGGGCCACAAACATACATGTCTACTTTGCCTGCCGTACGTGGAATAAATTCTTCCTTTCGGTTATTAAGAGTATTATATACTTTCAGGGTCAATTTTTACCCTCCTCCATGTCATCTATTCTCTGCTCTACACGGCCCAGCTTTCTCTGGATGCAGAGAATCATCTCAGCCACGGGATCCGGCAAATCGCCATGATGCAGGTCAATTAACGATTCCACTTCCATATCCGCAACATTGATCCCGTTACGAATGACTATTTTACCGGGAATACCAATTACAGTAGTATTGGATGGGACATCTTTGAGCACCACGGAACCTGCGCCAATTTTTACATTATCGCCTACAGTGATGTTACCCAACACTTTAGCTCCAGAACTTATAACAACATTATTTTGCACAGTAGGATGTCTTTTACCTTTTTGTTTACCAGTTCCGCCAAGAGTGACTCCCTGATAGATTGTAACATTATTACCCACTTCCGCGGTTTCGCCAATGACTACCCCGGTACCATGGTCAATGAATACACCCTCTCCTATAACGGCTCCCGGATGTATTTCTATGCCTGTCAAAAACCTGGATAATTGTGATATTAGCCGTGGAAGAAGAATAAGTCCTTTTTTGTAAAGATAATGGGATATCCTGTGAAACAATAGGGCATGAAGCCCGGGATAACACAGCAATACTTCCAGAAAACTTCTGGCAGCAGGGTCACGCTCAAAGATAACCTTGATGTCTTTACGAAATCTGTTCAACACGTTTTGAACTCCCCCTAAAAAGCCAACTCAGCACATTAAACTCCTACTGTTTGTGCTAATCTGACTAATATCCTATCCCTTCCAAGAACAGGAATTATGTAAAATAATTCGGGTCCATGAGTCTGACCTGTAAGAGCTACCCTAATAGGCATATAAACTTTTTTCCCAGGCAGTTTCAGCTCCTTAGTCAGGCTCTTTAGAATCGCCTTGGTTCCTTCCGGAGTTAGTTCTTCTGCTTCACTGACTTTACGGCGAAACTCAGCCATTACTCCCGGTATATCGTCATCTTTAAGCACCATTGCCGCTTCTTCACTTTCCATAGTAACATGGTCATCAAAGTAAAGCCGAACATGGTCAGTTATCTGAGCAACAAATGCCAGCTTTTCCTGAACCGATATGACAATAAGCTTCAGCCATTCAAAAGTTTGTTGGTCAATTTCACCAGTAATATATCCAGCTTCCCTCAAAAAGGGAATGGCCAAATCCGTTATTCGCTCGGGTGGGCTTTGTCTGATATAATGACCGTTAATCCAGTTGAGCTTGTCAACATCAAATACAGCTGGATTCTTGGCAACCCTGTCAAGCGAAAACTGCTGTACCAGTTCTTGCAGAGTAAAAATCTCCTGTTCCCCTTCCGGTGACCACCCCAGCAGCACGAGGAAGTTTACAAGGGCTTCTGGCAGGTATCCCTGGTTTTGATACGCCTCAATAGAGGTAGAACCATGACGCTTACTCATCTTACTGCGGTCTTTACCCAAAATCAAAGAAACATGGGCAAAAGTCGGCGTCTTCAAATTTAAGGCTTTATATAGGACCAACTGCCGCGGAGTGTTGGAGAGGTGCTCTTCTCCGCGTACTACATGAGTTATTCCCATGAGAGCGTCATCCATGACAACTGCAAAATTATAAGTGGGAATCCCATCTGATTTAACAATGACGAAATCTCCTATGCCGTTGCTTTCGAATACAACGTTGCCTCTAACCAAATCTTGGACAATTACATTTTCGTTTTCCGGCACTTTAAAGCGGACAACTTTTTTACGTCCCTCAGATTCAAGCTTAAGCCTTTCTTCCTCAGAAAGATCACGACATTTGCCTAGATACCTGGGTAATTCACCCCGTTCCATACAGGCTTGCCTTTCTGCTTCCACTTCTTCCTCGGTACAATAGCAGTGATAAGCATGTCCCTGTTCTATAAGCCTTTGTGCAGCCTCACGATATGTATCAAGTCGTTCTGTCTGGCGATAAGGGCCATGTTCACCGCCTTTTTGAATACCTTCATCCCAGTCAATACCGAGCCAGTTTAAAGCGTTAAGGATGTTTTCTTCAGATTCGCGGCTGGATCTTTCAAGATCTGTATCTTCTATCCTGACAATCATGCTGCCCCCGTATCTTCGAGCCAACAGCCAGTTAAACAGAGCAGACCTGGCTCCGCCTATGTGCAGAGGGCCGGTTGGGCTGGGAGCAAACCTGACTCTCACTGAATTATCCATCAAGAAACCTCCTCATGTTAAATAGCACAAAAATACCATCTCTATATTATATCATTGCTATGACATCAGAAGCAACTTGGTTGCTTTTAAAAAGCCTTTACCGGTCGTAAAAACACAAACCAATAAAGGCTCTGTCCTTTGTATTTTATCATTGACACTTCAAACAAACAAGTTCCCAAACCCTCTTTATTGCTCCTGTAGGAACAAGGCCCTTATCTGCTGTATTAACTGGTTGATTAAATCAAGCAAACGCGTGACCCAACCTTTGACCTCGGCACTGTTTTTTATATTTTTCTCGACCTCGGTTCTCAATCCGGTAATTTGCCGTGAAATATCGCCAATGTTCAATTTCAAGCTGCTTACTCTCTGCATAAGAGTTGTAATATCTTCTATTTGGCGTTCTGTCAAGTTAATATTCAGGTCACCGGCAACATTTACTATAATCTGTCTTATTTCAACGCGTGTCTCAGGACGTTCTCTGACTATCCTTTCTTTAACCAGCAGTATCAGCCGGGTAGCTTTTTCCTTGCCAATCTCCTGCCCCAACTGCCCGGTCCGCACAAGTTCCTCGTTGGCAATTTTCTTGGACGTGTTTCCAAGAGATCTGCCGGTAGCATGCTCAACCGCCTTAAAGATTCCCGTTAGAGCAGCAGTACCAGACACCGGAAAGGGGGCTGCAACTATAATTCGCGCATCTGATATACCGGCAGTAACCAATGCGTTTTCATACATATCTGTCGTAACCCATGTAATATTCCTTGTTTCCACGTTGATTCCCTGACCTTCCGGCAGCATTTCAACCAAAGCAGAAGATATGGCCCTATTTCCTATAAGATTATCAGCTACCAAGCCTTCCAAATACCTTCTTTCTTCAGCATTGGTAATCTCCACTACTGGGACATCGGCCTGTGCAAGATTAACCCCGAACTCAGCTGCCAGCATAGTGCGTTGAGCCCCGCTCAGGTCGGCCCCAAATGTAACAACCCTGGAATATTCTGCTGCAGCAGATCCAATAAAAAATATTGTAATAAATATTACTGCGAAAATGCGAATAAAGCGACCGGTTCCCTTCATTGCAAAGCCCCCTTTAGTTTTTAGTCATATTTTATCCTGAAACAAATAAAGCAGGGCAGACCCCGCTCAAATAATTCTGTCTTCTAAAGACAATATTTCCTCAAAACCATCCTTTTTATGCGCCCCAAAAACAACCAGCATCCGTTAATCAGTCAACGCTTTAACCATGTTCCAATCATGCATGTTCCTTACAAGAAAATACCCCCTCCGACTTGGAAGGGGCTTAATTACATCTACATAGTTACGTTTCCGGTTTATTATTTTTCTTCACCTTAAGAATCAAGTTCTGCAAGACTGGTCACGGCATAAGCCGCAATTCCATCCCCCGTCCCGGTAAAACCGAGGCCTTCAGTAGTTGTAGCTTTAATATTAACCCTTTCGCAGGGGATATTAAGTATTTTAGAGATATTGTCCCGCATCTCTTTTATAAAAGGCGCTAGTTTCGGCCTTTGAGCAACTATAACAGTGTCAATATTATTTACTTTGAAGTTGTTTTGCTTTAACAGTACACGAACATGTTCTAACAGCTTGAGACTGCTAATTCCTTTATACTGCTGGTCAGTGTCCGGGAAATGTTTACCTATATCACCCAGACCTGCCGCACCAAGAAGCCCATCCATTATTGCATGTACCAGAACGTCAGCATCGGAGTGACCATCAAGCCCTAAATCAAAGGGCACCTTTACTCCTCCCAAGATAAGAGCACGACCGCTTACCAGACGGTGGACATCGTAACCTATGCCAAATCTCAACTACACGCCCTCCTCTTCAATAATACCTCAGCTATAATAAGGTCTTCGGGTGTGGTAATTTTGATATTTTCATAAGACCCGGGAATTAGTTTTACGGCAATCCCGAGCCGCTCTACCAGAGATGAGTCGTCAGTTCCGTAGAAGCCTGCCTTCACGGCTTCACGGTAAGCCTTCCTTATTAATTGCAAGTCAAAAGTCTGGGGAGTCTGGACCTGCCATAAACCGTCCCTTGGCGGAGTATCAGTTATAAAACCGCCGGAATCTGTTCTCTTAATTGTATCTTTTACCGGAATACCTGGTACCACGGCAGCGGACAGCTTAACCTCTTCCGCAAGGGCGTAAATAAGTTCCGGTGAAACAAAAGGCCTGGCACCATCATGAATCAGAACATGCCGGACATTATCGGAAACCGCTTCAAGTCCCCTGTACACAGAATCCTGTCGTTCCCGGCCTCCTGTAACAACAGAAACAGGCTTAGTAATTCTGTAAGCGGGCAGAATTTCACTGTGATAATACTCGGCCTCTCCAGCACCGCATACTATGATTATCTCTGTAACTAAAGGCAATTCCTGAAAAACTTTTAACGTATGTACTATAATAGGAATATCCTTAAGAAGCATAAATTGTTTGTTTCTGTCACCCATCATCCTCTTACCCTGACCAGCGGCAGGGATTACTGCTGCAAACTTATCCAATGGCATTCACCTCGTCAAAGGATGACGCCTCTTGCTCCGATGTTCTCTTCTCCCCCAGCTTTGGCTTGGCAAAAATCATTCTGCCTGCGGCAGTCTGGAGCACACTGGTGACAACAACACTTATGGTAAGACCCATAAATTTTCTGCCCCCATCAACCACTATCATCGTCCCATCATCAAGATATGCAACACCTTGGCCTGCCTCTTTTCCATCCTTCATTACCTGTACAGTCATTTCTTCTCCTGGTAGAACCACCGGTTTGACGGCATTTGCCAGTTCGTTAATATTAAGAACTTTCACCCCCTGCAGTTCTGCTACCTTATTCAGGTTATAATCATTAGTCAAAACAACTCCATTTAAAACCTGGGCAAGCTTGACTAGTTTGCTGTCTACTTCAGCTATATCTTCAAAATCTTGTTCACTAATCTGAACCATCACATCAAGTTCTTTCCTGATTTTATTAAGGATATCCAAACCACGACGACCTCTGTTTCTTTTAAGCAAGTCTGAGGAATCCGCAATATGACGCAGTTCTTCTAATACGAAACCGGGAATAATAAGTGTCCCCTCAATAAATCCACTTTTACAGATATCTGCAACGCGACCATCGATGATAACACTAGTATCCAGAATTTTATATAATTGTGACTGCTTTGCTTCAGTCTTTGTAGGTTTATCTTTACCGAAACGGGGAATAAAACTAAGAAGTTCCTCTTTTCTTTTGGTGCCTACACTAAGACCCAGATAGCCTAACATGATTGTAATAACACTCTGGAGTACTCCACCTACCACACCCATCCATGATATAGCACTACCTAATAAAGTAGCTATTATAAGTCCAAGTATTAAACCGGTGGCGCCTCCGATTATTTCCTGAATAGACATCCTGTTTAGCTTCTGCTCAAGCCATGATGTCACCCAGATAAGCTTCTCCACTATACTTGGCGCCAAAATAACACCTATAAAACCACTAAATACAGCCACAAGTCCAATTGCACTGTAGCGAGTTACCGGCGAATTAAGTACCACCCCGGCAATAGCAGTATTTTCCGGCAAATAGTAATAACCCAACCCGCTTCCGGCGGCAAAAAACAATAACACAAACAAAATACGTAGAATCCTGCGAACCACTCAATGTCACCTCCTTCTTAGGTAATAGCTTATGAAGCTTTTGTTTCCATTATACGCCAACAACCGCGATACTAGCAATACACAAAAAAAATACGCCTGTCAGCATTATTTTTAGACCCCATACCTGCATATATAATAGACTCTTCGCACTTTAGTCCCGACCCAGGGGTGGGAAAATGCCGTTCTGGCTAGGCGCACGGGGAGGCGCAACCGGAGGCGTATTAAACATACGTCGAGGATTGCGTCGGCCCGCGCAACAACGCCAGATGCCATTTTCCCGCGCATGCACTTAGCCCTAATTTTATGCTATTAAAAAAAAACGCCAGTTTCCTGACGTTTATGCGAACACAGCTTCCAACATAGACTCTATTTTCTTTTCTTCAGTTCCGCGAGCCAAAACCAGTTCACTGATCAGGATTTGTCTTGCATTCTCCAGCATCTTACGTTCACCCGTAGAAAGCCCTTTTTCATTTTCCCTAATCATTAGGTTCCTTACTACTTCTGCAACCTCATAGATATTCCCACTTTTAATCTTTTCAAGGTTGTTACGGTAGCGCTGATTCCAGTTCTGAGTATTTGTAGTGGTACGGTCATTGAGAATACCTAAGACTTTTTGTACTCCATCCTCATCAATAACCTGACGAAGACCAATTCCCTTAATATTATTTGTAGGTATCATTACCTTCATATCCCCAATTGGCATCCGCATTATATAATATTTTCTAATTTCACCCAGAACTTCCTGTTCTTCTATGGCCTCAATTACACCTGCGCCGTGCATGGGGTAAACCACTTTATCTCCTATATTAAACATGATTAACCTCCTCACTAGGCATTTCTATATTAGTATAGCACAAAGGAATGCCAAATGTCAAAAAATAAATTATTTTATCATATCCTTTTCCATAATGTCAATGATAATTTTTAATATCTTACCACATTGACAGGATAAGTTCCCCGAAAGTATAATGAAGCCAAAGGGAACTAATTTTAAAACAAGCCACTGGGGGGAAGCAAGTGAAAGATTTATTATGCGATGAGTTCCAGAATAAGGTCTCCGAACTACTGATAAGACACCAGAGCATCCTCGACGTTTTAAGCAAGCTACAGGAAGCTTCTGCCCGTATCAACCGTGCTGTTACCAAGG
This sequence comes from Thermincola carboxydiphila, assembly GCA_016841045.1. Classification (GTDB taxonomy): domain Bacteria; phylum Bacillota; class Thermincolia; order Thermincolales; family UBA2595; genus JAENZX01. The sequence continues at coordinate 19,940 of JAENZX010000037.1, read as the reverse complement.
CCGTTACAAGCTGCGGATGTGTTAAGATAAACGCGGAAAGAAAAGCTATTCCTGAAGATATCACTATTTCTGAATTAAAAGATTTGGTTGACTCTCACATCAGCGGAGAGCTATGTCCAAGTTGCAAAGAAATCATTGAAGCTGAGGTGGGCAGAAACCTTTTTTATCTGGCAGCCCTATGTAACCAATTAGATCTTAACCTTTACGACGTATTTATCAAGGAACACAAAAAACTATCAACCCTCCGTTTTTTTAACTTTACATAATATATATGCCGCCCGGCATAAAATTAGCACCTAAAAATTATATTAAAAAAGAAGGCATATTATACTATGCCTTCTTTCTTTTTTTGAAAGTTGTTCGAGAAAAAATTTTTAGAGAACATCTCAGGCCTGCAGGTATGGTTGTTCAAAAGCGAGTATAACAAGGAAAAAAACTGCGCCGTAACCGCAGGCGTACTTTTGTGCGTACGTCGAGGATTCCGGCGCAGTTTTTGACGAAACTTTTCAACAGCCTTACTTTTTACCAGTGTCTGTCCAGCAGTATCTGATCCCTATACCTCTTGAGCCCTTCTTTAATAGCTTTTGCTCTTACTTCACCAATACCCTCAACCTCGTCCAGTTCTTCTATTGATGCGTTCAGTATTCTTTGCAGCGAACCAAAGGTTTCTACTAAATTCTTAATTACAGGCCAAGGGAGGCGCGGGATTTTGCATAAGATCCTATAGCCCCGAGGGGACACTGATTGATCAAGGATACTGGAACTCCCAGTATACCCCAGAGCTCTGCATATAAGGGATAAGTCCAGTAAATCTTCAGCATTCCAGCTGCCAATTGTATGAAGCACTTCTTCAGGGGCCTTGTCTTCTTTCAAGTAATCTTCAACAATGAGCAAACCGTCATCTTCTACATTAGCCACTACCTCATCAAGCTGCATGCTGACTAATCTGCCTTCTGTTCCGAGCTCATCTATATAAGTTTCTACTTCTCTAACTATCCTGACTACCATTTCTGTCCTCTGAATAGCCTTGGCTACATCATGAAGAGTAACAAAATCCTGAAACTCCACAGTACTCAGTGTTGCCATTGCTTTATCAAGAACAACCTTATATTTTTCTAGGGTTTGTACGGCCTGGTTGGCCTTGGTTAAAATTACCCCAATATCGCGAAGTACATATTTGGAGTTCCCCTGGTAAATTGTTATCATATTTCTACGCTGGGAAATTGAAATTACCAGTGCACCGCTCTGACGGGCGACACGTTCTGCAGTCCGGTGTCTAATACCGGTCTCCGAAGATGTTGTATTAGGGTCAGGAATTAGCTGTGTATTAGCATATAAAACTTTTTTCGCATCACTGTTAAGAATGATTGCCCCATCCATCTTCGCTAATTCATAGATGTTAGCCGGGGTAAGGTCGGCATTTATTTCGAAGCCACCGACCGTTATATCCATCACCTGGGGAGTGTCATCCACAACTATTAGTGCGCCGGTTCGGGCACTTAGTATGTTTTCCAGACCCTCACGCAAAACAGTGCCGGGGGCCAGTATTTTTATGGCCTTTCGCAGTTCACTATCCATTAATTGCTCGTCTTTCATGCACTTACCCCCAATGCCAATTCAAAAGCTTCAACCACAGTTTCTACACCAATAATTTTACAATTGCCGTTATCCTTACACTGGCTCAAATTTGCCATTGGAATAATGAATGTTCCAAATCCGAGTTTGACCCCTTCGTGTATTCTTTTTGCCACCTGACTGATACCCCGGACCTCGCCGGTCAAGCCAATTTCACCTAAAATTACAGCTGACTGGATAACGGGAATATCACGGAAACTTGAAGCAAGGGCTACAGCAATACCCAAGTCAACTGCGGGTTCTGTAAGCCTCACACCGCCAGCAACATTGACATATGCATCCTGGTTTCCTATATGCAGTCCGACTCTCTTTTCCAACACAGCAGCTATCAGGTTTACCCTGTTAATGTCAATTCCACTGGTCATCCGACGGGGATTTCCAAAATTACTTGAGCTGACCAGAGCCTGTATTTCGACAAGCATTGGGCGGCTGCCTTCCATCCCGGCAACAACTACAGAACCGGAGACCCCGGTAGGCCTTTCAGCCAAAAAGATTTCTGAAGGATTAGACACTTCCTGAAGACCCTGCCCCCCCATTTCAAATACTCCAATCTCATTGGTTGAACCAAACCTGTTCTTCACTGCCCTAAGTATCCTAAAGGTATGATGTCGTTCGCCCTCAAAATAGAGAACTGTATCTACCATATGTTCCAAAACTCTTGGACCTGCAAGAAATCCTTCTTTCGTAACATGACCTACAATCAGTACAGGTATATTATTTGCCTTGGCCATTTGCAAGAGATAAGCTGTACATTCCCTGACCTGGGCCACACTTCCGGGGGCCGATGGAATAGTTTCGGTATAAACAGTCTGAATCGAATCTATCACTATTAGTTTCGGAGAAAGTTTCTCCGCATAATTCTTAATATGCTCCAGAGACGTTTCAGTTAAAACATATAGACTTTCTGTCATCACACCAAGTCTTAACGCACGCATCCTTGTTTGCTGTGCCGATTCCTCACCGGTCACATATAACGAAAGTAGTTGTCTGTCAGCAATAGCAGAGGCCGCCTGAAGAGCAAGGGTAGATTTTCCTATACCCGGGTCTCCTCCGATAAGAATTAACGACCCTGGAACGATTCCGCCCCCCAGCACTCTGTCCAGTTCCCCACAGCCTGTTAATATCCGTTGTTCGGAAACATCTGTCACTGTTGTGATGGGAACAGGCCTGGATTCAGAAAAAGCCGTACTCCGTTTCCCTCTATCTGTGTTAAGTTCTTCAATCATTGAATTCCACGTGCCGCATCCTGGGCAGCGCCCATGCCACTTGAATTCTTGATGACCGCATTCCCTACAAACAAACCTTAATTTATTTTTTGCCCTTACCACTTTTTACCTCTACATAAATAAGATTTACTAACATTTAATTATATCATGAAAAAAAGTGCTAAACAAGAAAATCAAGTATTAGAAATCAAGTATTGGAAAAACAAGCATTGGCTTCGAGAATAACCATTATCCTTAACATTTTAAGCTTTGACAGAATATATTATGTCAACAGGAACTTATGATGAAAGGAGCCAAAAAAATGCTAGAAACAGTAGTATGGCTCAATGCTCAGGGTCTCCCCTTGACGACCCAAAACCAGCGCCAGATATCAGGTGGACCCTGATGTTTTATAACACTAGAATCCAACCGGCCAGACTTATGAAAAAATGTACATGTTGCCCTGATTTGCAAATTTCAGATGCTGTAGTCATATATTCAAAGTGCTTTAAACCAGGTTGTCTGAAGCAAAAATACTCTGAATTGAGAATCGTTAAAATGGTTAATGCCGCACGTAAAAAAGCGGGAATTTTACCTCTTGAGATAAACCATAATCTAACCAGAGCTGCAAGAGAAAAGTCAAGAGATATGTGTGTTAATAATTATTTCTCCCATGAGTCCCCCACGCATGGCACACCTAAGGAAATGATAAAATCCTTCGGGGTCTCCTGTAGGTGGTCTGGAGAAAACATCGCTTCCGGTTTCCCCAACCCTGAAATGACTTTCAAGGAATGGATGAAATCCCCAGGCCATAGATACAATATTCTAAAACCCGAATACACACATACAGGCGTAGGGTATTTCTACTCCTCCCAAGGAACTTTCAAGCATTACTGGACCCAAGAATTTGGTGAATTAATTTGACATCTGGCCGAGGTTGACTATGCAAAATTGGCTGCATCGTAAAACCAGGGGTTGATTGCCCCTGGTTTTCACCACTACACTACTTTACTTTTTCGACAACTATTTCTTCGTCTCTAGCTCCTACGAGAATCCTGTCACCAGTATTAAAAGCCCCGGAAAGGAGAGCTTCCGATAGACGGTCTTCTACTTGTTTCTGGATTGCTCTCCGCAGTGGGCGGGCGCCATACATCTGATCAAAGCCTTCTTTAGCAAGTACTTTTTTGGCCTCCTCAGTTACTTCAATCTTAATATCAGTTTCCTCGAGCCGTTCAGCAACTTCCTGAATCATCAGGTCGACGATATTCTTGATGTGTTCTTCAGTTAACGCATGGAATACTATAATTTCATCTACCCGGTTGAGGAATTCAGGCCTGAAAGTCCTGCGCAACTCACCGGTAACCTTAGTTTTCATATCATCATACGTCTTATCCTGACCACCGGTTCTAAATCCCATGGAAGTCTCCTTCTTAAGCAGGCTTGCCCCCACATTAGAAGTCATGATAATAACGGTATTCCGGAAATCTACTGTTCTACCTTTATTATCTGTAAGTCTTCCGTCCTCTAACACCTGAAGAAGAATATTAAATACTTCCGGGTGGGCTTTTTCTATTTCATCCAGAAGCACCACTGAATAAGGCTTTCTCCTAACGGCCTCAGTCAACTGACCTCCCTCATCGTAACCAACATATCCAGGAGGTGATCCAACAAGCCTTGAGACAGCATGTTTTTCCATATATTCGGACATGTCTATTCTAATTAATGCGTCCTCATCACCAAACAATACCTCCGCCAAAGCCCTCGCTAACTCAGTCTTTCCAACACCGGTAGGACCCAGAAATATAAAAGATCCTATCGGACGCTTTGGATTTTTAAGCCCTGCCCTTGCTCTGCGCACAGCCCGGGAGACGGCAACAACCGCTTCATCCTGTCCTATGACTCGCTTATGCAGTATTTCTTCCATTTTAAGAAGCCGTTGGCTTTCTTCCTCAGCTAGTTTCTTAACCGGAACCCCTGTCCAACTGGAAACAATATGAGCAATATCTTCCTCAGTAACAGTCTTTTTCTGCAGCCCTTTTTTCTGATCCCAGTCTTTTTTTACGAGTCCCAATTCTTCCTTTAGCTGCTGCTCAGAATCCCTAAGCTTTGCAGCTTTTTCAAATTCCTGGGCCGATATTGCCGATTCCTTTTCCTGACGCAGTTTATCAAGTTGTGCTTCTTTTTCCTTGATATCAGGTGGAGCGACGTAAGACTGCAGCCTAACACGTGAAGCAGCCTCATCTATCAGGTCAATAGCTTTGTCTGGAAGAAACCTATCTGTAATATAGCGGTCTGACAGCCTGACAGCCGCATTAATAGCCTCGTCAGAAATCTTAACTCTATGATGAGCCTCATACCTGTCCCGCAATCCACGAAGAATTGCCAGCGCATCCTCAACAGCAGGCTCCTCTACCGTAATTGGTTGAAACCTTCTCTCCAAAGCAGGATCTCGTTCAATGTGCTTTCTATATTCGTCAAGGGTAGTCGCCCCTATACATTGAAGTTCCCCTCTGGCCAAAGCCGGTTTCAAAATATTTGCTGCATCAATAGCCCCTTCCGCAGCGCCAGCACCAATAAGAGTATGAAGTTCATCAATAAACATGATAATATTTCCTGCTTCCCGGATTTCATCCATCACTTTCTTAAGGCGTTCTTCAAATTCTCCCCGAAACTTGGTCCCTGCTACAACAGACGCAAGGTCCAGAGTGACGACACGTTTATCCAACAGCGTCTCCGGCACATTCCCATTAACGATTCTTTGGCCCAATCCCTCTGCAATGGCTGTCTTTCCAACACCAGGTTCCCCAATTAGTACCGGGTTGTTTTTAGTTCGTCTGCTCAATACCTGGATAACTCGTTCAATTTCTTTATCTCTTCCAACCACCGGATCAAGCTTGCCTTCCCTAGCAAGAACTGTTAAATCCCTGCCAAACTCATCAAGATTTGGCGTCTTTGATTGTTGAGCAGCTTTAGCCTGCCCTCCCTGAGGTGATCCGCCTTTAAGCATGGCAATAATTTGACGACGAACTTCTTTTAAGTCACCCCCAAGGTTTTGCAACACAGCTGCTGCAACACCTTCTCCTTCTCTAATTAGACCCAGGAGAATATGTTCTGTACCGATGTAGTTATGTCCAAGACCGCGAGCCTCTTCAAAAGAAAGCTCCAACACTTTTTTAGAACGTGGAGTAAAACCAATTTCGCCCGAGACCATAGCTCCACCGTTACCAATTACTTTTTCTACTTCCTGACGCACTGTTTCCAGTTTAACATTCATTCCCTGTAAAACTTTTGCAGCAATCCCATCCCCTTCACGAATTAATCCAAGCAGCAGTTGTTCTGTTCCGACGTATGGGTAGTTAAGTCTTCGTGCTTCTTCCTGGGCCAGCATCAATACCTTTTGTGCACGCTCAGTAAATCTTCCGAACATAGTATTCACCTCTTATTTAGTCAAATTTTATTTCTGAAAGCTTTTCCCTTATAATGTTTGCCCTTAGGACATCCCGCTCCCCTGCCTCCATTTCCTGACCCGCTTTTTTTATCAGAAAGGCAGGACGGGTTAGTATGATTAGTTCGTTTATTTTTTCGAAAGTTAAACCCTTTAATAGTCCCAGTTCAATCCCCAGCCTCATGTCAGAAATATTCTTAAGTGCTTCCTGAGAAGTAATCATTCTTGCATACCTCATTGTACCGATCGCCCGGTAAATACGATCTTCCAGAAGCTGACGATTATCCCGGAAAATTATTTCTCTTGACGACCTCTCCTGGTTTACAATCTGGTTGGTTACAGAGAGAAGGTTTTCTACTATTTCTGATTCTATCTGCCCCAGAGTCACCTGGTTGGAAATCTGAAAAAGATTTCCATAGGCTTCTGTTCCCTCACCGTAGTACCCTCTGACCGCTAGCCCCAGTTGCGAAATAGCTCCAACTATCTGCCCAATTTGTTTACTCACAACCAGACCCGGAAGGTGCAGCATTACAGAAGCCCTCAGCCCAGTGCCTACATTAGTAGGGCAGGCCGTCAGGTAGCCTCTTTTTTCGCTGAAACTATAGTCCAACGTCAGTTCCAATAAATCATCGATTTTGTCAGCCTGCTTCCAAGTTTCCTCGAGCTCAAGTCCAGGCTGCAGACACTGGATTCTAAGATGGTCTTCTTCATTTATCATGATACTAACTGATTCATCAGGAGCCAAAATAACAGCACGAGATTTTATATTTTCAGCATGATGTGGACTTATCAGATGCTTCTCTACTAGTATTTGCCTCTCAGTAGAAGATAATTCTGCTAAATCGGTGAACTCCACAGCCCCAACCTGCTTAACTAATTCTGTGTTCTCCGCTGCAATTCTTACAGCATGTATGACATTAGCGGCATCCGCATCTGACATAAAATGCGGAAAAGGTATTCCCTTTAAGTTCCTCGCCAGCCTTATACGAGAACTGATAACCACATCGTTATCCGCTCCCGTTCCTTCCATCCATTTACTACGGGCATCATTAACCGTATCTTTAATGGACATGTGGTCTCCCCCTAACCCAACTGATTTTCCAATCCGCGAATCTTATCCCGGATTTCAGCTGCTTTTTCATACTCTTCCCGAGTTACCGCCTTCTGGAGCTCCTGTCTTAGTTCCTCTATTTGTCTTCTGAGGCCAATACTACCACCTGTACGCTGCGGAATCTTTCCTGTATGGGTAGGAAATCCATGAACCCGCCTCAGTACTGGATCAAGCTTTTGTTCAAACACTTCATAACATTTTGGACATCCCAATTTTCCCACCTGTGAAAAATTAACATCTGTAAATCCGCATTGTTCGCATTGAATAGGTTTGGACCTTGTGACCTGTACTTGCGGGCTCCCTGATATGGACTGGTTAAACAATTCTGCAACAATATTTTGCAGCATCCAATTAGGACCCATTCCAATGCTATTTTCTTCCTGTGCACATACCTCACACAGATTGGTCTCTGTCTTGTTCCCATTAATAATTTTCGTCATATGAACAGCCGCCGGACGTTTTTGACATTTATCACAAAGCATATTATCTTACTGGGGCGAAACAAACGCACCAGTAACTCCCTCCCTTCAGCTAAAGTTCCCACTTTAATACTACGCAATAATTAAAGAAAGTTTAACGATTACGCCTTTTTAAGCATTCCCTTTTTTATGTCATCTGTTCAATTTACTTAACGTTAGCTACTGCCGATTAAATATAAGTCCGTTATTACCTTTCACTAAAAATACGGTATCCTTTATTGAAATTTCTCCTTTGACGATTAAACGACTCAAAGGAGTCTCAACCTCCTGCTGAATCAAACGTTTTAAAGGCCGTGCCCCATATGAAGGCTCGTAACCTTTAATAGCAAGATACTCAAGAGCGTCTTCTTCCCATTCTAGTTTAATACCAGTTCCGGCATTTATACGTTCACCCAGTTTTGCAAGGAACAGCCCTGCGATTTTTTTCATCTGCTCCTGACTAAGTGCATGAAAAACGACTATTTCATCTACTCTATTCAGGAACTCGGGCCGGAAGTGACGACGAAGGATCTCCAGAACACTTTCCCTCATCTTATGAAAATCCCCATCCTTCTCCTGATTTATCAGTATTTCCTGACTTCCGATATTAGATGTCATAATAACAACTGTATTTTGGAAATTAACCGTACGACCCTGTCCATCAGTAAGACGCCCGTCATCCAATAATTGAAGCAGTACATTAAATACATCATGATGTGCTTTTTCAATTTCATCAAGCAAAATTACTGAATACGGTTTTCTTCTAACAGCTTCAGTCAACTGCCCACCTTCTTCATACCCAATATATCCTGGCGGGGCTCCGATAAGCCTTGCAACAGTATGCTTCTCCATGTATTCTGACATATCAAGACGAATGATATTTCTTTCATCATCGAAAAGTGACTTTGCCAAGGCTCTAGCAAGTTCAGTTTTTCCTACCCCAGTCGGGCCAAGAAAGATAAAACTACCTATGGGTCTGTTAGGATCCTTAATTCCGGCCCGAGCACGAAGAACAGCATCCGACACTGCCCTGACCGCTTCATCCTGTCCAATAACCTGTTTGTGCAGCTCATCATCCAAGTGAATAAGTTTTTCTTTTTCGCCCTCCATAAGTTTGCTGACCGGGACACCGGTCCATCGGCTCACAACCCGAGCAATATCTTCCTCATCAACTTCCTCTTTTAAAAGCATACCCTGCTGTTGTTTTCCGGCCAGAGTTTCTTCCTCTTCCTTCAGTCGGCGCTCCAAGTTATCAAGACGGCTGTATTTAAGCTCCGCCAGCCGATTTAGATCATATTCCCGTTCAGCCCGTTCCATTTCCTGACGCGTTTCCTCTATATCTTTTTTTAACTGGCGTATTTTGGAAATAACTTCTTTTTCTACCTGCCATCGAGCTTTCATGACATCTGCTTCGTGGCGCAAATCAGCCAGTTGGCCTTTTATTTTATCAAGACGCGCTTCAGAAACCTGATCCTTCTCTTTACTTAAGGCTGCCTCCTCAATTTCAAGCTGCATAATTCGACGTGTAATTTCATCAAGCTCTGTCGGCATGCTGTCAATTTCAGTCCTAAGCCGTGCAGCGGCCTCATCCATTAGATCAATGGCTTTATCGGGAAGAAACCGGTCAGAAATATAGCGGTCAGATAGTGTTGCTGCAGCAACAATTGCCCTGTCCTGAATGCGAACGCCATGGTGAACCTCATATCGTTCTTTTAAGCCCCGCAATATAGAGATTGCATCTTCTACAGAAGGAGGGTTAACTACAACCGGCTGAAATCGTCTCTCCAGAGCTGCATCTTTTTCAACGTGTTTACGGTATTCGTCAAGAGTAGTAGCACCAATAGTCCGCAGTTCACCACGAGCAAGCATCGGCTTTAATAAATTACCGGCGTCCATAGCTCCTTCAGCAGCCCCTGCTCCAACAACAGTATGAAGCTCATCAATAAAAAGAATAATTCTCCCGTTAGACTCCTGAACTTCTTTGAGCACAGCTTTAAGCCTCTCTTCAAACTCACCCCTGTACTTGGCGCCGGCAACAAGGGAACCCATATCCAATCCAATCAGCCTTTTCTCCTTTAACCCTTCAGGTACATCACCGGCCACTATCCTTCTGGCCAAGCCCTCCACGATAGCAGTCTTGCCAACGCCAGGTTCCCCTATCAGCACAGGATTGTTTTTGGTTCTCCGGGATAAAATTTCAATTACCCGCCGGATCTCTTCATCCCGCCCAATAACCGGATCAAGCTTCCCGTCGCGGGCCAGTTTTGTGAGATCGCGACCATAACGTTCCAAAGCCTCGTATGTTTCTTCAGGATTTTCACCAGTGACTCTCTGATTACCTCTTATCGCCCTTAAAGAATTCAACAACACCTCACGGGACAATCCTACCTGCCTTAACACTTCCTTAGTCTCAGGCTCTGACTCATCCAAAAGACCAAGCAGCAAGTGCTCAATGCTAATGTATTCATCTTTCATATCTCTCGCCTCGTGCTCAGCCTTAGCAAGCACCCTGGCTAAGCCGCCCCCGAGGTGGAGTGACCCTTCATAGCCGGTGACAACCGGAATTTTCCTTAACAATTCCTCAACCTTTCCCGAAAGATGGATTGTCTGAACTCCCGCATGTTCTATGAACCGGGAAGCCATCCCTCCTTCCTGGCTTAACAAAGCTGCAAGAAGGTGTTTTGCTGTTACTTCCTGATGATGCCTCTCTGCAGCTATCTGTTGGGCATCAGCCAGTGCCTCTCTAGATTTTTGTGTGTACCTGTTAATATCCATTCATCTTCCGGACGCCTTAGTCATCCGGTTTCACCTCCTTTATTAAAATTAATTATCAACTCGCTAAACCTTAACCCCTCTGCTTAAAACAGCAAGCTCCCTGTAAAGACGTTCTTCCTCTTCCGTAATGTTTCCGGGGATATCTATGCTAATCCGCACATACTGGTCACCCCGGGTTCCTTTATAGGATAAACCTTTTCCTTTTAGTCTTAATCGTTTGCCTGTGTGAATTCCTGGTGGTACCTTCATTGTTACGGTTCCGTCCAGCGTTTTTACCTGTACCTGGTCTCCAAGCACAGCCTGTTCAGGCCGCAAGACAAGCTCATTTTCAAGGTCAGCTTTATTCACCGCAAAAACCGGATGCGGCTTAAGTCGGATAATCATGTAAAGGTCTCCCTTTGGGCCTCCATAGCCACTTTCAGCTCCTTGACCCTTTAGCCTAATACGACTGCCCTCATGAACACCGGCAGGAATTTTTACCGACAGTGATTTAATGGCCTGCACTTCGCCTATACCATTGCATCTGCCACAAAAAGAATTCCTATTATGGCCGCTGCCCCCACATACGGGACACAAATCCCTAGTGGTAAACTGTAAAGATTTTTCTGCTCCGTGGTAAGCCTCTTCAAGACTAATCTGAAGTTCAGTTTCTATATTCTGACCTTTGATAGGACCGGTCCTGTTAGCTGTGCCCTTTGCACGCCCAAAACCCGCTCCACCAAATAAAGTCTCAAAAAATTCACTAAAATCTCCCATTCCTGCTTCACTATTTGAATAAAAACGAAACCCCTCCATGTCAGGTGGTGTTCCAAAATCCTCGCCATTACGCCAGTTACTACCTAACTGATCGTACTTGGCCCTTTTTTCAGGATCACTTAAAACCTCATATGCTTCATTAATTTTCTTGAATTCTTCCTCCGCGGCCTGTTTCTCTTTTCCTGAATGCAGGTCAGGATGCCATTTTCGGGCTAACTTTCGATAAGCCGCCTTTATTTCCTTTTCATTTGCTTTCCTATCAATTCCTAAGGTCTGATAATAGTCCTGGTAAGCCACACCCATCGCTCTCACCTCCGTTAATGCTCCCGGCGGATATAAAACTATTTTTGATGTCTAAGCACTACCATTAACATCGATTTGAGTAATACAGCCCTCTTTCTGCACGATTCTAAACTATTGTCAGGTACTGCTGCTTCTAAAACAATTTCCATAAGATGCGCCTCACGCCGTGAAATTAATTTTTCATCATAAAGATGTCTTACAATACTAATAGAGTCAGAAAGACTAATTTGGTCCTGTACCTTGTCATAGATTATATGTAGTAAGTCCTCAGCCTCTTGAAGTGGTACCCTGATTATCCGTACAAATCCCCCTCCTCCTCGGCGGGTTTCCACAATGTAACCTCTCTTGAAGCTGAACCTGGTGCTTAAAACGTAATTAATTTGTGACGGTACACACCTGAACCTTTCCGCCAATTCTCCCCGGCGAAATAAGAGTATTCCTCCATCACTTTGATTTAGCCTGGCTTTAATATATTCCTCAATAATGTCAACAATGCTAGGCATTACAAACACTCCTGTTCCAATTATCCTCATAAAAAACAATTTAAGATCGATTAGTTGTTGTTTGACCTTATTTGACCTTTATTTTATTTATAAGCCTTTTTATCCCGCTAATCAAATGCCTATTTTAACCATTTATGTTTATATACAGTTGTATTTGCCCGTTACATTAGAATAAATTGTTTTATTGTATAATTTCACAGTTTATGTGTTTATTTATATTGTTTATGTGACATTAATTATTATTGGTCAAATAATTTCTCGGTTAAATTTGACCTTTAAACATTATTTGACCTTTGTCGTTATTGGTATAAAATATCACTTCTAAACAGAGTGCTTCTGTGGTAAAATGTACATGCATGCGCTTTGCCCGAGAATTTTAAAACATTTTTGAGAATTCTGGCATAAATATTGTTAACGGAAAAGAGGGAGTTTTATGCTGCAGGTATTTAAAAAGGATTTAGTATTCCTTCACGCTCCCAGCGTCTACGATTTCCGAAAAGATACAATAATGTTCGGCCCCATTAGTGATGTGGTCCCGTCTTCACCAACCTTTGAAATGTATCCCGTAGGAATCACAAGTATTGCCGAAGCTCTGGAGCAAAACGGTTTTAACGTTCAGATTATTAATGTTGCTTATAGAATGCTTAAAGACAAAGATTACGACCCTGAAAAGGTCATTGCATCAATGCACCCAACCGCCTTTGGTATAGATCTCCATTGGCTGCCGCATGCTCACGGAAGCATTGAATTAGCTAAAATATGCAAAAAATACCACCCTGATATCCCTGTAATTTTCGGTGGTCTATCATCTTCTTATTATCATGAAGAGCTGATTTCCTATCCTTTTGTAGATTTTGTTGTTAGGGGCGATAGTACCGAAGAGCCCATGTTACAATTGATGGGGGCTATTAAGTATAATTTGCCCTTTCATGATATCCCTAACCTTACGTGGAAGAAAGCTGATGGAACACCCGTTGTAAACCCGCTTACCCATGTGCCTGAAAACATTGACCATGTTTCTGTTCCCTGTTACAGCTATGTTGTTAGATCAGTCTTTAAATACGCAAATTTAAAAAACACTATGCCGTATCTTGACTGGCTGAAATATCCCATTACTGCATTACTAACGGCCCGTGGATGTACTCAGAACTGTTCAATTTGTGGTGGTTCTAAGTTTGCATATAAGAAGGTTTGCAACAGAGATGAACCTGCTTACAGGTCACCTCAATCATTAGTAGAAGATATCAGGCTTATTCAGAAGCTGGGGCGTGCCCCTATTTTCGTACTGCATGACATTCGCCAGGCAGGTCAGGATTACGTCGACGAATTTTTTAGACTCTTAAAGAAGGAAAACATTAAAAACGAGCTTATAATTGAATTGTTCTGGGAAGCAGATGATGCATATTTTGCCAAAATCGCGGATGCCGTTCCTAAGTTTAGTCTTGAGATGACTCTTGAAACCCATGTCGAATCAATCCGCCGTATGAACGGCAAATTTGCGTGTACTAATGAGCAGGTTGAAAACACAATTGCGTCAGCGTTCAAATACGGCTGTAGAAAGATAGATATCTTCTTTATGACCGGTATCCCTAAACAAACTTATGAACAGGCAGTTGACAGTATTAATTACTGCCGTCATCTACTTGAAAAGTTTGATGGTGACAAAAGGTTAGCACTGTTTATAGCCCCACTTGCTCCTTTTCTTGATCCAGGCTGCCTAGCATTTGAGTTTCCGGAAAAGTATGGCTATAAAAAGTTTTGCCATACTCTCGAGGATCACCGCCGTGCTTTAACACAGCCAAGCTGGAAACACATTCTCAGTTTTGAAACTGACAGTATGACCAGAGATGAAATAGTTCGTTCAACCTATGATGCTGCCCTTAAGCTCAACACTCTTAAATATGAGTTTAACCTTATCGATGAGCAGCTATATAAAGACATTGAATACAGAATAAAAAGCGCACAACAAGTTATAGATGAAATTGACCGCATACTTGAAATTCAGGATGAAACTGTAAAACAAAAAGAACTTAAGGAACTTAAGGTAAAAGTAGAACAGATTAACAGACATACCATTTGCGGCAAAGATGAATTAAAATGGCCTATTAGTGAAAGGTTTGGCAGCATCTTTTCCCTATCGTCTGTCTTCGCGAAGCTGTTCGCGACAGAAATTAAACTCCTGTATAGGCGGTTAAAGATTACACGTCAAAAAATGCGTTCGTTGAAGTAAGGCAAGTTATCTTGCCTTACTTTTTTATTTGTTCAAGAATTGATTTGCAGGTCATACTTACCCCATCTCACCTTAATGAAATGTTTCACATTCAACGGCTCTATTCGACTGTTTTTTTGACATATTTCGAATATATTGTGATTTATTTTTGATTTACTGAGGGTTTGCGTTTGTGATAGAATGTACTTGCAAATGAAAATATTGGTAAGCGTGAATTCGTCACCACAATAGAAGGCGGGGAAATTTATGTTTAGAAAAGATCTTGTCTTTTTGCATGCACCAAGCGTTTATGATTTTAGAAAAGACACGACTATGTTCGGACCCATCAGTGACGTAGTTCCATCTTCTGCCACATTTGAAATGTACCCGGTTGGAATTACCAGTATCGCAGATATTCTGGAGCAGAGTGGTTTCAACGTCCAGATAATAAATTTAGCTTACCAGATGCTCAGAGATCCCGCCTACGATGTAGAAAAGGTCATTTCACGGATAAACCCCACAATGTTTGCAATAGACCTTCACTGGTTGCCTCATGCCCATGGAAGTATTGAAGTATCGAAAATATGTAAGAAATACCATCCGTATACCCCGGTGGTCTTCGGAGGTTTATCGGCCTCTTACTTTCATGAAGAACTCATCAGTTACCCGAGCGTTGATTTTGTTGTACGTGGCGACTCTACCGAGGAAATCGTAAAACAGCTTTTATCTGCTGTAAAAAATGGCCTGCCTGTCAGAGACATCCCCAATCTTACCTGGAAAAAACCTGACGGCACCATAGTGGTTAACTCTTTAACTCACGTTCCTGACAATATGGATTATGCATCTATCCCCAGCTATAAATATGTTGTCAGATCTGTATTTAAATACGCCAATCTACACAATACAGTCCCATATCTTGAATGGTTAAAATATCCTGTTACAGCTTTACTTACTTCAAGAGGCTGTACGCAGAACTGTGCTATATGTGGAGGTTCTCAGTCGGCTTACAAAAAAATTTGTAATAGAGATAAGCCGGCCTTTCGCTCGCCAAAAGTGCTTATTGAAGACATACGATTCCTGCGCAAAATCGGCAGAGCCCCAATCTTTATACTCAACGACTTTCGTATGGCAGGGCGTGATTTTACCGAAGAGTTCCTATCTCTGTTAAAACAGGAGAAGGTTGATAATGAATTAGTTTTTGAACTATTTTTCCCTGCGGATGACGATTTTTTTGCAAAATTGGCTGATGCTGTTCCCAAATACAGTGTGGAAATCACTCTTGAGTCACATATTGAACACATTAGAAAATTTAATGGAAAGTTCCCCGTCAGCAATGAAAAAATCGAAAGAACTATAGAAGCTGCCCTTAATCATCACTGCCGTAAAATAGATATTTTTTTCATGACCGGTATTCCAAAACAAACTTACAATGATGCCGTATCCGCCGTCAACTATTGCCAAAAACTTCTCGATAGATTCCCTGGTGAAAAGCGGCTATGCTTTTTTATCGCCCCGCTTGCTCCATTCCTTGACCCTGGTTGCCCTGCCTTTGAGAATCCTGATAAATTCGGCTATAAGAAATTCTACCACACTTTGGAAGATCACCGTCAGGCACTTATAATGCCTAGTTGGAAGTATATTCTCAGTTATGAGACCGACTCTATGAGCAGGGACGAAATAGTAGAGTCAACTTATGAAGCTGCCCTTCGTCTAAATAAGCTGAAGAAGGACTACAATCTAATTGATAACAAGCTGTACTCAGATATTGACTTCCGTATAAGAATGGCCCGCACGATAATTCATGAAATAGATGTAATTATGAAATTACCTCAATCAGAGCGTACGGTAAAGCTTCGACAAATGCGTGCAAAAGTTGATACTGTTAACAAGGCTACCATCTGTGGAAAAGATGAACTCAAATGGCCGATTAAAGATAGATTTTCAAATGCTTATTCGCTTTTTAAAGTTTTGGCGGGGCTGTTTTTTAAGGAATGGAGTCTATTGTTTAAAAGAATGAAGCAAAACATCGCCGATAAGGGGTCATTATAAAATTAATAATTAAAAAAAGAGAACCCTTTAAGCAAACTTACATGCTTAAAGGGTTCATTAATAATCTTTGGTCAGGACTAGCTTTTAATATAAAAAAATAAAAAACAGGTTTGCCAACCTGTTTTAAGTCATAAATATGGCTCCCCGGGCAGGACTCGAACCTGCAACCTACCGGTTAACAGCCGGGTGCTCCACCATTGAGCTACCGAGGAACGCTTTTCAACAGTGATTATAATATCATAAATTCATCTCGTTTGCAAGAGGTAAATAAGTGGGTTTACAACCTTAATTTGCATGATTCTGTTTTTTTACTGGTAAATACGTTTTCCCAATGCTGATGTTACCAGCTCCACAGCTAGACGAGCTGTTCGATTTCCGCCATAATCTACAATTGGATTGACTTCACATATTTCCAAGGCTCTTAACAATTTGGTTTCGGCTATCAGTTCTAAGGCAAGGTGAGCTTCTCTATAGCCTAGCCCTCCTGTTACCGGTGTACCGACACCTGAGGCAACCGAAGGATCAACTACGTCTAAATCAAAACTTACATGAATACCATTACCTCCACGCCCAGCAATTAACAAAGCCTCCTTAACTACTTCACCTATTCCCATTTCATCAATTTTTTTCATGCTGTACACTGTTACTTTTGAATTTCTTAATCGAACTTTTTCTTCTTTATCCAAGTCCCTAATACCAATTAAAACAACTTTTTCTTCTCTGACTTTAGGGCTGATTCCCCCAAGGTTAACTAACCTTGACTCACCATGCCCCGTCAAGGCCGCAAGAGACATGCCGTGAATATTTCCCGTTTCACTTGTTTCACAGGTATTGAAATCGCCATGGGCATCAAACCAAATCAGTCCAATATCCTGAATGACTTTACTAACACCCAGAGTAGTCCCTAAAGCAATACTATGGTCGCCTCCAAGTACAAGAGGAAAACTCTCATTATTAAGTACTTCAGCAACTGCTATTCCCAAGTGCTCAGAAACGTTAATTATCTCATCCATGAACATAAATTCCGGATTAGCAACCTTAACACTCTCAGGCACTGGAACTGATATATTTCCTCTATCGATAACATCAAGGCCCATTTCCAGCAAAGCTTTGCTTAGTCCGGCATAACGAACTGCACTTGGACCCATATCAGTTCCTCTTCTGTTGGCCCCTAAATCCATTGGTACTCCAATAATCTCTATCATCATTTATATCACCTTTAGTTAACATATTTTTTATGAACATAGGGAGAAGTCATAGCTGCCAATAATCCCTGATAGTTGAGATTAAAACGCAGCTGACTACCGACCTTAAGAGCCTTTGAATCAGTACCTAAATCGATAACAGTATGATCACTTGTCGCCCCTATAACTTTAATATTCAGTTTCGATAAATCATTGACTGGATAAATCGTTTCTGGAGGTACATCCTGTCTACCAATGGCTGCGATTGCTCGGTGATGAAGCTTTAATTGTTTATGGTTGATATTTTCACCAAAAGTATTAGGCCCTAACTCTCCAAACGGAATAGAAGGTTTTTCTTTTAATTCAATTATTTCAGCAGTTAGAATAAAAGTGTCAGAGCTACATCCGGCTATTTGTTTATCACTATAAAGGTAACGTCCTAACAGAATACTCTCACCAATTCTGAATTGATTTATACCTGCAGGGATGCTCCCACCCTGTAAAGGTTCTAGTCCGCTGCTGTTGCCCCCGGAATAAACAGATAACCTGTATCCCAGAATTTTTTCCAACTCGCCCCCGGTTGAAAGTAGCAGCTTCATGTTTTCTATTGTGGGTTTTACACCACTATAACAAGCCAAATTTGTTCCTACTCCGATTACTTTAATACCTTTTAAGTCTTTGATGTGATGGCCTATCTTAAAAATATTAGCAGGCAAAATACCCTCTCTAATTTCCCCCACATCAATCATCAAGATAACCCTATGGACTATCCCGTTATTTTTAGCACACTGAGATATCTTGTTTAGAACCTCTGGTTCTGAATTAAGGCTGATGTTTGTATAGGCTACAACATCTTCAATCTCTGAAAGCATAGGACTTCGCAGTAGAATAACAAGCTCATTTATTCCTGCTTTACGTATTCGCTTTATATTTTCGATTCGTGCATCTGCAAGCCCCTGTACTCCTCCCTTTAACATTGCAAGAGCCACATTAGGATCACCACATACGGCCTTTGTTACCCCTATAACACCAATCCCTTGTTTTGCGCAAAGGTTGATTATTTTTCGGGTATTAGTGGTGATTTTTTCAAGATCTATTAAGATTCGGGGATTTAATTTCATAATTTTAACTCCATTATTAAACGATCTTCACCGCAGCCATATTCGTTAGGAGCAAAGGATTTTTCAACGAAACCAATCTTATTCCTGTAAATGTATATAGCAGTTTTATTTTGAGGGCTTACACTTAAAATTACTCTTTGAATACCGTCAATTTTTATTAGGGACAGAATCTCCCTTAAAAATACCGTCCCCAATCCACCGCCTCTGTATTCCGGTAACATTGAGATCCCATAAAAGTAAGCTGTTTCAGAGCTGTTCCATTTTCTTATAAACTGCGCACATCCCACAATTTCATCATCAATTCTAGCGATAAAAACTCTCCCGTAACGAATAAAGGGAACCAGTAACCATTCATTATGAAGCCCGCCTTCCCCAAAGGCTCTTTTCTCTATTTCAACGATTCTTTGTATAACATCTTCAGAAAAAGAATCTATTGACTCAACACTTAACTTTTCAGTATATAGTAGTGTCATTTTATCTTACACCTTTCTTTATTAGAGCTTTGGTCAGATAACAGTTTTCTTTATTTTGAGTCATCATGCAAAGTTTTATAAGTATATTTGAACTTATTACTAGGACCAACTGATGGTGTGCCTTCGTACAGAGAGGTCAGCCAATCAGTCTCAGCGCCTCAGGCACTTGGACCGAAGGGAACTTAAGTATGTAGGTCGTTAATTTCAGGTAAAACAAAACCACTTGGTTTTCACCAAGTGGTTTTGATATAAATCCGGCAACGACCTACTCTTCTACCTGTCCAGGTATCTCTAAGCGGCTAAGCCGATAATTCAAGCAGGATACCCTTTAACTAATGGTGTCCTTTCAAACAAAGAGGTCAGCCAACTATCTCAGCGCCTCAGGCACTTGGACCGAAGGGAAACTCAAGTATGTAGGTCGTACTGAAAGCAGCAAAAACACCTGGTTTTCACCAGGTGTTTTTGATATAAATCCGGCAACGACCTACTCTTCCAGGACCCTTCGGTCCAAGTACCATCGGCGCTGAGAGGCTTAACTTCCGTGTTCGGGATGGGAACGGGTGGGACCCTCTCGCCATTGTCACCGGAAAGGTTAATCTGTTGAGTGCGCAAGTTCTTAGCGCTTTAGCGCTTAGAACTGCGGCCTCCCCCTTGCGGGGAAAAGCTTCGTCTAGCTGCGTCAGCCGCTTTGTCGTCATCCTCAACGTACCTTA
>JAENZX010000036.1 GCA_016841045.1 Thermincola carboxydiphila | reverse complement strand
GCAACAGACATTACAAGATTATAAGAAACATAGACAATAGCTGAAAAAGGCCAGTAAGGCACTGGGGCTTTCATGGGAATACTGCCTATTGCAGGATTTGCAAAAAAATCTGAAGAAAATACAGTCCACAGCCCAATGCCTATAACTGCGCTTAAAAGAATCGGAACAACAAAACTTATCGAGTTTATCACCCCGTTGAGCCCCATCATAACGGTGACAAGAGTTAAAGTAACCATCACTACACTACCAAGTAAAGACGGCCAATTAAACTGCTCTGCAAAAATAGCCCCTGCACCTGCTACCATTGCTGTAAGAGCCCCGAAAAGAAAAAAGGTTATAACATAATCCACTATCCGGCCAAGCCATTTACCACCAGCGAAGTATATAACCTCCAGGTGCGAACGGGCGTTTAGTCTCATACCCAAATCCAGCACTGCCCACCCAAAAACAGCGAACAAAGTTGTTGTAAGAAGTAAACCCCATAAACCGTTAAAACCAAACATCCCAAAGAACTGTAATACCTCCTGCCCGGAAGCAAATCCAGCTCCCACGACGGTCCCAACATAAGTGGCAGCTATTTTAAACGTAGATAATGATAAGTTCTCTTCAGTCCTTAGCATATGACCCCCCCGTTCATCAGATTCTGCAATTATTGTTCTTCCACATAATCTAATTTATTCGGGTGGAGGTGAGATAGTGAAGAGTGATATTACCCTTTTCGATATGCCAACCCTTCTGCCACCGCAACCAAATCCTCAGATTCATCCTTTACGACAATACGGTACAGACCTGTTCGATTGGTTAGGTTGTCTTCTGTGGCAGTCGCGGTAAGAAGACTGCCTGCTGTGGTTGCTTTAACCAAGTTAATACTCATGCTAAGGGCCAGAGCAACCTTGTCATGGGAATTGGAAGCTATGGCAAAGGCCAGGTCGGCAAGGGTAAAAACTGCTCCGCCATGGGTGATATCAACGCCATTTAGGTGTTTATCCTCAATCTTTAGGCTTACCCGCGCATATCCCTGTGCAGCTTCTTCAATTTTTATTCCTACAAGTCTTGCAAATCTGTCGTTTTCCTTAACCTTCTGTACTAGCTCAGTTACTGTATCCATTAAATATCCTCCTTGGGTCGAAGTGTAAATTCCCTTTTTGAAAAATAGCGCTAAGTAATTTCAGTTAATTATTAATCACATATTACAGCATAATCCCCCGGCAGAAAAAAGGCAAGTAATGGTTTTACATGGAAGTAATACCAACGTGACCGGTGTACAAAAATATTAGAGCCACAAGCGATACGCTTGTGACTCTAGATTACTTGACTCTAAGTCCATTTTTGAACCTTTTCCAACAAACTAATATAACTAAGAAATTCTCAAATCTTACAGTTTACTTCTAACTTTTTCGATTTTTAACGTCCTGTAAATCGAGCCGGTCTTTTTTCCAAGAAGGCTCTGGTACCTTCTTTGCCATCCTCAGTGCCGGCAATTATTCCGAAATAATGGGCTTCTATTTTACACCCTGTAGCCAGATCTGTATCAAGGCCGGTGTTGATTGCCCGTTTTGCCAGGGCTAGGGCGACAGGTGCCTTTTCTGCCAGCTCTGAAGCTAATTTTTTGGCTTCAGCCAGCAGTTCCCCCGCCGGGTATACCTTTTCCACAATTCCCAAATCTAAAGCCTCTGCAGCTGTCAAATGGCGACCGCTAAAAATGAGATACTTAGCCATTCCTCTACCTACCAGGCGGGCCAGGCGTTGAGTGCCGCCATTTCCAGGAATAATTCCCAGGTTAATCTCCGGAAGCCCAAACCGTGCGGTATCTGAAACCAAGCGCAGGTCACACGCTAATGCCAATTCCATTCCTCCGCCCAAGGCATAACCATTAATTGCAGCAATAACCGGCTTACCCAATTCTTCTAAGCAGGCAAAAATGTTTTGGCCCCGACGGGCCATAGCCACCCCGTCCATAGATTTCTCAAGAGCACTAAGTTCGCCAATATCAGCCCCCCCGACGAAAGCCTTTTCACCGGCGCCGGTTAATACAAGGGCACCAATACTGTTGTCAGTCTCTATTTTCTTAATAGCCTGTTCAAGTTCGTTAAGGGTCTCCCCGTTAAGAGCGTTCATGGCTTTAGGACGGTTAAAAGTAACGATGGCTACACGCCCATCTTGTTCCCATAGCAGATTTTTAAAATCCATAGCTATTCGCTCCTTAAGTAGTAATTAATATTTGAAGAAACCCTGGCCGCTCTTCCTGCCCAGGTGTCCGGCCTGCACCATCCGATTAAGTAAAGTACGCGGCCAGAACCTGAGGTCCTGTGTGCCTTCATACATGACGTTGTATACGTCCAATGCTGTATCCAGACCAATCAGGTCTAACAACGCGAGGGGGCCAATGGGGTGATTCATCCCTAACACGCAGGCTTTATCAATGTCCTCTGCCGAAGCTAATCCGGACTCATAGGCAGCTACCGCCCCGACAAGCAGCGGAATCTGCAGGTAGTTGACCAGGAAGCCGGGGGTATCTTTGGCCCTGATGGATTCTTTGCCAATTTGTTTGCAGAAATCAACACCGGCCTGATAAGTTTCTTCGCTGGTGGCCAAACCCATTACCAATTCTACCAGTTTCATTACAGGCACCGGGTTAAAGAAATGGAGACCGATTACCCTTTCAGGTCTTTTTGCGGCACTGGCGATTTCTGTCACAGACAGAGCGGAGGTATTAGTGGCTAAGATGGTCTCAGGTTTAACAATCTCGTCAAGCTGCTTGAAAATATCTTTTTTTAGTTGAATATTCTCATATACTGCCTCAATAACCAGATCTACGTCAGCCATATCCTGATAGTTGTCACATAAAACGATCTTATCAATGATATCCTGCTTTTTCTCTTCAGATATTTTACCTTTTTCAACGAGTTTTTGCAGGGTTTTATTCAGTCTGGCCTTCCCCTTCTCCCCCACTTCCATTTTGGTCTCAAATAATAACACTTCAATTCCTGCCTGGGCAACTGTCTGCACAATCCCAATTCCCATTGTCCCCGCGCCGCCAATAACCGCTACTTTATTAAAGCTCATTTAAATATCCTCCCTTATCAAAATAATCAGATGCGCCAAAGTGAACATTCTTAATTAGGATACCTTAATAACTAAAGCCGCCCCGGTGTCTCCTGCGGCACATCCGGTAAATAGGCCGTAGCCCCCGCCAAGCAGTACCAGCTCTTCGATCATCTCGATGATCCCTCTACCTGCCGTAGGTGCCTGGGGATGACCGTAGATGAGGGAGCTTCCGTAGTTATTAAAGCTCATTACATCAATACCCATTTCCTTGGCCATGTGTACATCGTTGGCTGCGAATGGATTATGAGTCTTAAATGCCTTTACGTCGGCAGCGCCAATACCTGCTTTTTCTAAAGCCATCATAGCTGCCGGAACCACTGCCATGGCCATGTGGGCCCTTTCTGCTCGGGCATAACCGTAGGATATTACCTGAATTTGGATGTTCTTATCACTGCTCAGTTCCTGGGCTTTATCCCTGGTTGTTACGATAATTCCACAGTTACCGTCACAGGGGTGGGTCTGTGAGCCAAAGCTGTGCACACCACCGTCAATAACCGGTTTCAGTTTTACAAGTGTGTCTAAAGTGGTAGGGGTTACCCCTTCGTCTTCATCCACCACTATTGCTTTCTTACCCTTTTTAAATTCAATCGCGAACATATACCTTTTTTGAAACTCACGATCATTAGCCAATGAATCTAGGTATTGTTCATACCGTCTGGCAGCAACCGCGTCACACTCTTCCTTGGTAATGTTTCCTGCTTTTTTTACTACGTTTTCAGCTGTCTGAATCATGGGAAACTTACCTAGGGGGTCATTGAAGTTATCCATTATCCAGTCTTCTGAAACCATTTGTCCTCCAGGGCCATTTGAATTAGGCCATATGGTATGAGGGCCATTAGACATCCTGTCTACCATCAGGCAGAATGAGTTATTAAAATTGCCCATTTCCAAGCCGGCTGCCGCCAGGCTGACACTCGTGGTGCCGGTGGAACAGGCCTGTTGAACGTGAAGGCCTGTGGTTCTCTCTGCACCTAGCAGAGCTGCTGCCAAAGGAGCAGTGTAAAAAGTATGCAATTGGCCGACAGTTTTTCCCACAAATAGGTAATCAAACATTGTTGCCTCGAAGTTCTTTGATGCCAGCCATCTCTTGGCAGTAGCTGCCCCAAGCTTTAAAGAATTTTCATTTTGCAGACTCCCCTGCCAGCGGGCAAAAGGAGAACTGTAATAACCACCATAAGGTATAAAAGCTTTTGAATACATATAACAAACCTCCCCAATGACAAATTTGGAATTTTTTAGAAAACTCTGCCCTTTGTTTCAGGACCTAATACTATAATTGCAAGTCCGCCAAAGACCATGATGCCTGCAGCAACTCCGAAAACTGCCATAGGTCCGAAATTGGCCATAACATACCCCAGAAGAATCGGCCCTATGAGAGCACCGATCCGGCCACATGATAATCCAAAACCGACTCCAGTACCCCGCAGATGGGTAGGCCATAATTCCGGTAAATAGACATTATTGGCAATTGCCATACCGTAGTAAAAATATTGGAATATTAAGCCTAGAATAATTACCAGGGCAAATGTAGTTGCTGAACCCCAGACATACGCGCCAACACCCGTCATAATCATAAAGAATGCCGCGTTCCATTTTCTGCCAATTTTCTCTGCCAGGTAAGTTACCAAAAAATATGCCGGTAAGCCGCCAAGAGCAATTAAAGATACAAAGCCTGTAGATTTTATTATTGAAAACCCTTTGGCAACAAGTAAAGCGCTCAACCAAGTATTTAATCCGTAAAAGCCCAGCATTGTTGAACCCTGCCAGAGTGCAGCCATAACCATTATTGGAAGATAGGCCCTGGTAACCAGTTCGCCGAAACCTTTTTTCGGCGCCTCCTTACTGTAATCACCTGCAGTTACAACCTCAACAGGAGGAGGCAGTTCCTTCCCGGTACTTTTTTGCACTTTTGTCTCTATATCTCCGATAACTTTGTCGGCCTCTGTAAATCTTGATTTAGCTTCAAGCCAACGGGGGGACTCGGGCATATACTTCCAAAGCACAAACAGCCATAAAGCTGGTAACGCTTCTACAAAAAACACCCCATGCCAGTTAAACCTTGGCAGTACCAGGTAAGTTAACAGTCCCGCACCTGCAACCCCCACCGGCAAAAATGCCTGATAAAGAGCGAGATACTTACCACGGATGCTGGAGGGAATCAGCTCACTCAACATAGTTATACCGATAGGCACCTGAGCCCCTAACCCCACACCCAGTAAAAAGCGAAAAACAAACAGGCTCTCGATAGACCATGCTATGGACAATAAAAGGCCGGCAGTTCCCCAGAAGGCCATGGAAGCTATGAGTATTTTCTTCCTGCCAAACCTGTCAGATAAGTTCCCTGAGATGAGGGAACCAACAAACATACCGGCAAAACTAATGGATCCCAGATATCCCAGAGTTTTAGGATTTAAATGAAAAGCTTTCCCCAGAACTGGCATTAAAAATGACATCCCGCCTAAATCAATAGCTTCCACAAACCACGCTACAATAAGCAGCCAACACAAAAGGGTCTGATAAGATGACTTCGGAAGGCGCTCTACCCGGCTGGATACACTTATACGTGGCATTGTTGCACTATGTGGCATAACATTCATTTTCCTCATCCCCCGCTATTTAGTCATATCCCGCAAGTCGACAACCCGCTTGGCCTTACCTTCGCTGCGCTCTAGGGTTTTCGGGGCTACCACTTTAATCCGGGTATTTATTCCCAACATCTGATGCAGTTCGTGGGCCAGTTTCTTCCTGGCTTCCTCCTTGGCTTCTTCGCCAGCCTCGTGCACTTCATGAGTACACTCCACCATAACTTCTATATCATCCAGGAAGTTGCTGGACCGATCGACAACAATTACATACTGGGGCTCAAATTGGGGAAGGGAAAGGATAACCGTTTCAATTTGAGTTGGAAATACATTAACTCCTTTGATGATCAACATATCATCAGTGCGGCCGTTTATCTTCTGAAGCCGGGCAGTGGTTCGGCCGCAGGCGCAAGGCGCTTGATCTACCTGGGTACGGTCACGGGTGCGGAAACGAAGCAGGGGGAATGCCTCTCTGGTTAAAGATGTCAGTACCAGTTCACCCTCACTGCCGGGAGGCAGGACTTCACCGGTCTCAGGATCAATGGTTTCCATCAGGAAATGGTCCTCGTTAATATGTAATCCATCATGAATTGGACACTCCAGGCCAACTCCCGGGCCCATCAATTCAGTGAGGCCATACGTATCGAAGGCTTCTACGTTTAGCTTCTTTTCAACCTCAGCCCTCATCTGGGGGGTACAGGGCTCCGCCCCAAATAATGCAACCCTGAGCTTAAGATCCGCAACAGGATTTATCCCTGATTCTTCAACCTGCTCAGCCAGAACACAGGCATAAGACGGGGTGGAACAGAATGCTGTAGCCCCAAAATCATTCCATAACATGACCTGACGTTTGGTTTGACCACTGGAAGCCGGAACTATGGTAGCTCCAATTCGCTTTGCCCCATAGTGGAAACCCATGCCTCCAGTAAAAAGTCCGTAACCGAAGGCGTTATGTACGATATCATCTGAAGTAACCCCAGCAGCTGTTAAGACCCGGGCCGCCAGGTCAGACCAGAGATCCAGGTCATTTTTTGTATAACCGCCTACAACCGGTTTGCCGGTTGTGCCACTGGAGGCATGAAGCTCTACAACGTTACTCATAGGTTCAGCAAACATAGCGAAGGGATAATTGTCCCGAAGGTCAAGCTTGGAAGTAAAGGGAAGCTTGCTCACGTCTGCCAGGGTTTTAATATCCTCCGGTCGTACTCCAAGTGCATCCATTTTCTGACGGTAAAAGGGTACCTTTTCGTAACAGCGCGCCACTACCTTTTGCAGGCGCTCCAACTGGAGTTTTTCGAGTGCCGGACGGGGCATACACTCATGCTCACGATCCCAAATCAAACACTCTTTTTCACCAGCTTCTCGCTTCGTTTGTTCTTCTGGAATAGATCTTTCTAACACACTCATTTTTTCCATCCTCCTCAAAGCTTCAAAATTAAACTCCTAATCCTACCGTACTACTGCATTGCACAGCGCGCTGTTTGAATCCAATCCTATACTAATTGCTCGAAATAAGTCTCAAACAAAGTTTTAATCTGTCCCTCAGAAAAGAAACGCAAATCTGACATATCACCCTCAAAAACCAAACCCGGTAAACCAGTCATTTCAGTAAGCATTCTCTTTTTGTCATAAAGTCCTATTGAATTTGGTTTACAACTTCGGTTGGAGAAAAGGATAAAACCATCACAGTTGTAATGCCGCATGAAATCCATTTTTAGCTTAAGACGGTAATCCACACCCCGGTTGACAAATTGATGAGGGTAGTGTTCGGCCAGGGTTTCTAAGGGGCGGGCCGGGTCAAAATTCATGGCCCAGGCATGGGTATACTGGGATGCGGCTACCAGAGTATCATTGGCAGCGAACATGTCTGCAAACCACCGTAAACGCGGCCAGACCGGGATGTGATCAAAATAAACCTTATGCCGCTCGTTGGGGATGGCATATATCTTTTTCTCCAGGCGTGCCTCAAGTTCAGCCTTTAGCTGCCGGTAGTAATCCACGGCTTCCTGTCTGCCCCGCCAAACTACGATGGGAGCCATATGTATGCAGGCGTCAAAGAAGCCAAAGGGGGCAGGCTTTAAGGCAGCCATTTCCAGGCAGTCGTTCCAGAGAGCTGTGGCCTGGCTTGATAGCGCTACAACCTCCTGGAGTTTGTTAATATCAAATCGGCGTTTAGTCGTAATTTCAAGGAAATCAATTAATTCATAAAGCTGTTTAATAAGGTAGTTTTGCTTAATGTCACTGGTCTCATCTTCGATCATCGGCGAATCCCAGAGAAAATACGGCTTGTTGTAAAAACGGCCTGCTGCCTCGAACCACTTGGGCAGGCTCCCGCACTGTGTATTACAGCAAAGAAGCAAATCAGGTGAGAGGATTTTTCCTACAGGATGCTCTAAAGAGTAAGCATCACCAATACCGCATCTGGCATAGCCGCAGAGATCGTTAAAATAACCTTTTGCTTCCGCTGCCATGGAAAGTTTATCTGCCACTTTTCGGGCCGAAGCTAATGCTCCAAAATTTTCTGGGTAATAGGGATAAAGATCCATAGCGTAAATAATTTCAACTGGAAAAACTGCTGTAACCCAAACCACAGGTATTCCCTTTCGGCGGGATTCTTCCCCCAGGTCGTAGTATTTAGCCATTAATTCTTTCATTAAAGCGGCTGTCTTAAAGGGTTCACTCAATTGGATCCCCTCCAATCATTTCAATAAAGGCTTCTAATCTGGTCCTGATTTGACCAAGGGATGGATTGCCAACTTCGGTCTCCAGACGAAGGTTGGGGATTCCAGCTGAGTTCAGAGCTTCGCGCATGTCGTTGTAATCATAATTCTCCGGCTCGCAAAACTTAAGGTGAAGAAAAATGAGCCCTGCAGCTTCTGTATGGCGAACCAGGTTGTGTAAAAACCGTCGTCGTTCGTAATTTTGATTATCAAACCCGGCAAAAGGAATCTTGTTCAGTTGTCGGTCTGCCAGAGCTTCCAGTGGATCTCTTTTTTCATCTGCATCCGGACTCAAATATCGCATGCCCGTCAGCATATCGTCACCCACTACCACACCACCTGCTTCTTCGATTAAATCCATAATTTCGGGAGGTTCCCAGACTCCGCCGGAGATAACCAATCTAACTTTGGGATTAGACTTATCGATCGATCTGGCTGCTTTCTGCTTCATTGCCTGGATCAAATCCTGCAAAATCCCGTTATGTTTTACCTTATCCATATACATTGCAGCTTTGATAACTGTATAGACTTCACGGGAGCTAATCAAACCCGGATGATCAGCGTGGATTTCAAACATCCGGCGTAAAAGCTGCCGGTTTTCATTAAATAACTTTATCGAAGTGCCAAGGGATTCATTGGTAATAAGGTTTCCCGTCACCTTTTCAAGATTGCTCTTTAACCGTGTCAGTTCTCCGATGAGATATTCCCGGGCGCTGGACCGCTTTACCTGTTTTGGCATCATAAAACTGTCAATATAAGGAATCAGGGAGGTTTGGCGCCAAATGCCCACCATGGCCCTGGTGGTATCACAGGTCTGAGGTATGATAAGGCCATCCAGAAAATCAAGGTCACCGCGCAATCCCATCTCTAATGAGCCTCGCATCAGGGAACACACCCAAACCTGGAGATGGGTATCTGCTAAACGGATTTTGCTGCAGGAACCCAGACTGCCCACGGGAAAGGCCCCAGCCGCGTGTATCAACTCTTCCGGCACATCGGTTGGCAGCCACCCGATAACCTTTTGACCCTGCTCTTTACGACTTCTGGCCTCGGAGTAAGGATCGGTCACAACAGCATTAAACCGGTTCAGTAGTTCCTTAATTGCCATATTTAACCTCCTTTCCGATGCATTGCCATTTCCATTGCCATAAGCGCAGCTCCGTGTGCTCCAATCAGCTGTGGCTCCTCCGGAACTATTAACTCCGTGCCCAGTCTTTTTTCAAGTTCGTGTACAAGCCCAATGTTTTTGGCTCCTCCACCAGTTATGGCAATGCGTTCTTCAATCTTTAACATTTTTAATAAACCGTATATTCTCTCAGCGATTGCCTGGTGTATTCCGGCAACGATATCCACTTTGCGTCGTCCTTCACCTACAAGTGAAATAACCTGAGATTCTGCAAAAACGGTACAGGTTATACCAATTTCCTCCGGAGACTCAGATTGAAGCGCCAGAGGTCCCATATCTTCAAGATTAACTTCCAGGGCGTTAGCCATTACTTCCAGGAAACGCCCGGTGCCGGCTGCACACTTGTCGTTCATGACAAAATCAGTTACACGGCCCCTTTCATCAATCTTAATTCCCTTGCTGTCCTGCCCCCCGATATCAATTACAGTTCTGACATCTGGAAATAATTGTGCAGTTCCTCTCCCAAAGCAGGTGATTTCTGTTACCTGTTTTTCCGCAAAAGGAACTGATATTCTTCCGTAGCCGGTTGCTACAATGGATTTCAGGTCTTCAAGCTGAATACCCAGAGGTGTTAAAGCTTCATCCATTATCCGGTGAGAAATAGTTCTGATTTCACCACCGGTTCTTTTAACAAGGGAAGCTGCAACCTGATTGTTTTTTAAAATTACGGCCTTAGAATATATGGACCCAATATCGATTCCTGCTACATACATTTGGCTGCACCTCCCTGAACTTAACTGCACTCTAGTTTCTTTAAAGCGGCGTCTTCTTTCGCCTGGCTGTCGCTCCACATACCGTACCTTTCCCGTAAGACCCGGTGCAGGATCTTACCGGTAGCGGTCCTTGGCATCTCGGCCTCGGTAATAAAGTGGATTGCCTTGGGCCGTTTGAAACCGGCCATTTTGTCCCGGCAGTAGCCAATAATCTCCCTGGTCAGGTCATCTCCACTCTTGTATCCGTCATTCAGGATTACCAGGGCCACTACGATCTCGCCCCACTTTTCCTCCGGAACCCCGATTACCGCCACGTCCCTGACCGCCGGATGACCGCCAACGACATTTTCCACTTCAGAAGGGTAAACATTCTCGCCCCCCGTGATGATCATATTGGCTTTGCGGTCAACCAGGTAATAAAAGCCGTCTTCGTCTCTTCTCGCCATATCACCCGCGGTGCACCACTCACCCTTGTACGTTTCCCTGGTCTTGCCGGGATCCTGCCAATATTCTTTGAAGCATAGCGGTGAGCGAATGTAAAGCTCCCCAACCTCACCGGGGGTTACATCCCGGCCTTCTTCATCCAGAATCCTTAGCCGGTCAATGCCGAAGATTTCCTTTCCAATGGAGCCCAGTTTATTTAGCTGGTCCTCCGGCCTCAAGAAGGTTGCCAAGCCTGTTTCGGTGGAACCGTATGCCTCCCATAATTCCACCGATTTGAAATGTTCCATGATGGCAAGCTTTAAATCTCTGCGGGCCGGAGCAGAAGAGATTAGAAGCTGTCTGATACACCCTGTATCATTACGGGCCTTGACCTCTTCGGGAAGGGTCAAAAGCATGGTGTAATGGGTCGGGACCAGGGAGGTAAAGGTAATCTTGTAATCGGCTATAGTCCGCAACAGGTCCTCCGGGTCAAAGCTGACCATGTTATAAACCATTACCGGTGCACCGACATAGGTGTAGCAAAAGGAAAAATGTATAGAGTTTACATGACACATGGGCATAACCATAAGAGGTTTGTCAGTAGGTCTTACCCCCATATTCATGTTACCGAGCAGATAATGGGCAACGATGTTTTCGTGAGTCCGCACGACCCCTTTGGGTCGGCCGGTGGTCCCTGAGGTGAACATGATGACCCAGGGATGAGCTGCATCTACCATCACATCAGGTTCCGCCGGGTCACTTCTCTTAAGGACATCTTCGTAGTGAACATAGCCAGGAGGAGCCTCACCCTCACCGAGGTAAATATAGTTTTCCTGATTTAACGGCAGGCTGTCGCGGATACTATCAACATTCTTTATGAAAGGTGCTTCAACAATAAAGGCTTTACAACCCGATTGTTTCAATATGTACTCATAGTCTGCCGGCGCCAGGCGAAACATGACAGGAACCGCTATCTGGCCCCCTTTGGCACAGGCTGCGTAAATCTCCATCCATTCAACACGGTTGTAAGCAATAACAGCAAACCTTTCCCCATAACCCACTCCCATTTTCGTCAAAGCATCTGATAAACGGCACGCCCGTTCATTCCATTCCCTGAAGTTGAAACTTTTAGATTTATCCTGGCAGCCTAATCGCTCAGGATAATTATGCGCATTCACTTTAAGTGCCGTTCCTACATGCATCCATTTGCTTACGGTTTCTTTTCCTGTCTTCAAATTCTTCACCTCCTAGACAACAATGCCCAATTTATTTGAATAAAGTTTAGTCAACACCATTGACCACCGCCAACGGTTTCTCGCCCTGAATAACACGGATACAGTTTGCCAGGGCGTAATCCAGCATCCGGTTTAATGCTTGGGTGGTAACTCCGCCTAAATGGGGAGTAAGAAGAATCCGGTTCTGTATTTCTTCCGGCAGCTTAAGAAGGGGATGATCTGTCGGCAGCGGCTCTTGTTCTAAAGTGTCAATTGCCGCTCCGCCTAACTGTCCCTGAGCAAGAGCTTCCGCCAGGGCGGTATCGTCAACAATCCCTCCCCGGGCTGTGTTAATCAGGATGGCATCCGGTTTCATCATTTTCATTTCGCGGGCTCCAATTAAACCGCGAGTCTCCGCAGTTAAAGCCACACAGATAACAACAACATCGCTGGCTGTCAGAATTTCCTCCATGCTGCAGTAATTAACCCCTAGCTGCTTTTCTTCATCTGCTGTTCTGCGGAACGGATCATAATAATTAACCTCTGCACCAAAAACTTTTCCTGCTTCGGCTAGTTTGGCCCCAATCCGCCCCAGACCGATAATCCCCCAGCGGCTTCCACCTATTTCCGACATCCCTTGTTCAAAAAGTTTTTCCCTACCCTCTTGGTATCGGCCCTTTTTTATTTCCCGGTCAGCAAAGATAAAGCCCCGCCGGATCGTAATTATTGCAGCCAAAGCCAGTTCAGCTACCGCCATCGTATTTAACCCAGGTGTATTGGCAACAGGGATCCCGGCTTCCGCCGCCGCTTTCAGATCAATCTTGTCGAAACCTGCACCCGCGGTTTGGATTAATTTCAAATTGGGTAGAGCTTTGATAACTTCTTCCGATATGACAGGGTACGGTGCCGGGGCTAATATACAGGTTGCATCCTTAGCTGCCGCAATAATTTGCTCAGGTTCATAATCGGAGGAAAAAGCAAGATCATCTTTAAAGGTTTCCAAAGTAGCTATGGTGCCGGGATCTTTAAAATAGATTCTTGGCATCAGACTTAAAATTTTCGCCATTTTTCATGCCCCCTTTTTCATTTCCCTGCCAGTTATAAAAGCTTTCTTATTTAATTCCACGAACTTGGCAGGTACCAGTTCGGTAATAACCTTAAGCCAAAGTTCCGTATCAACTTTCAAGTCAACGGATAGGCGCCCCAGCATAATAACACCTGCTAAAGCCGGGTTGCCGAGTTCCCTGGCCGCTGCCATCGCGTCCACCCATTCGTACCGACCGGCTCGGGAACTCAATTCCTGCTCTATAGAAGCTTCAGCCGGATATTCTGCCTGACCGGATGTGACTGTAGGGGGAAACATCTTATGTTTGTTTACATATACAATTGATGACTTGTTAAGATATTCGGTCCAGCGGGCTGCTTCCAGCATTTCAAACCCTATCAGGTAATCGGCTTTTCCTTTTTCTATCAGCGGGGAATATACTTTTTTACCCCAACGCACCTGGCTTTCCACCCCCCCGCCGCGCTGCGACATACCGTGAACTTCGGACTTCTTAACATCATACCCGGCATGGTAACCTACCTCGACTAAAATATCGCTGGCTAAAATTGTACCCTGCCCACCTACACCGGCAATGATAATGTCAATTTTATTTTGCATCGTAAGCCGACCTCCTTATCTATTGCTCCTCAGCTTTTTTGATTGCCTGGAAGGGACAAATCCTGGCACAAAGGCCGCATCCGTTACACAAAATGCTGTCAATGGCCACCTGCGTTTCGGTTTTAATAAGAGGTGGGCAGCCAATTTTGAGACAAGTACCACAGTTGGTACATGTTTCAGGATCAACGGCAGGCACCGGATGTTTTTCTTTGGTATTGAGCACGCATGGATACCGGGCAATAATTACCGAAGGTTCTCCTGCGTCAATGCTTTCTTTTACTACCTTCATCACGTTATCGACTTCATAGGGATTAACAACTTCCACCCGCTTTGCCCCCAGGCCCCGTACAACTGTTTCGATGTCTATGCGCTCGGCAGGTTCTCCCAGCAAGGTCTTACCGGAACCTGGGTTATCCTGATGGCCGGTCATTGCTGTGATCCGATTGTCTGTAATAATCAGGGTACTCGTTCCTTTGTTGTATAAAACATCTATCATTGGATGAATTCCGCTATGGAAAAAGGTTGAGTCTCCAAGAACCCCGACCGTCTGGCCTTTGACTCCCATCTTATCTACCCCGTGCACAAGGCCGAATCCGGCTCCCATGCAGGTACATGTGTGTACGGCTGAGAGGGGTGGTGCGGCACCGAGGGTATAACAGCCGATATCACCGAAAACAGTAACATCCAATCGTTTCAGAGCATAAAACAGGCCACGGTGTCCGCAACCGGGACAGAGCATCGGTGGCCGGACTGGTAACTCAGTATTTGCACAAGACACTTCGGGAGGCGCTTCTTTTATCAGGCCGGCATTGTAGGATAGCTCCCGGATAAGGGACGGGTTGAACTCACCGATCATGGGGTAAACTTCTTTTCCGATGCAATCGAGGCCTAATTCCCGGACATGCTTTTCAAAGATAGGATCCAGTTCTTCAATAATGACCAGCTTCTTAACTCGCTTAGCAAAATCTTGAATCATTTGCGTGGGCAGGGGCCAGACCATACCCAGTTTGAGGATATTGGCTGTAGGGAAAACCTCCCGGGCATACTGATAAATAATACCGCTGGTGATAATACCGATTTCGTCATCACCAGGTTCAATTCTATTTAGCTCTGTAGTTTCTGCATACTCTTCCAGCTTCCGGAGTCTTTCTTCAACTACCACCCGGCGTTGGCGGGCAGCGGCTGGAACCATTACATATTTTGCAAAATTGCGCTCGTATTCCGGGATATCCTGGCTTGGAACTACCCTGTTGCTATCCTCTATTTCGACCAGGGTACGTGAGTGGGAAAGTCGCGTGGTTGTTCGAATTATTACCGGGGTGTCAAACTGTTCACTCAGCTCACAGCCAATCCGGACAAACTTCTTGGCTTCTTCACTATCGGAAGGCTCAAGCATTGGAACTTTAGCGAACCTTGCATAATTCCGGTTATCCTGTTCGTTTTGGGAACTATGCTGACCTGGGTCATCAGCATTAATAATTACCAAACCACCCTTTATCCCGGTATATGAGGCTGAGAAAAGTGAATCGGCAGCAACATTCATACCTACGTGCTTCATGGCACATAAGGCGCGGCGGCCGGAATAGGAAGCCCCGGTAGCCACATCCAGTGAAACTTTTTCATTAGGGGACCATTCTGCATAAATGGTGTCATAGTTTGCGCAATTCTTAACGACCTCTGTACTTGGGGTCCCTGGATATGCAGCGGCCAGCTGCACCCCGGCTAGATAGGCCCCATAGGCAAAAGCCTCGTTTCCCGTTAATAGTTTTTTCATGTTAAAACCTCCTGTTGTGTGATAAGGCAACGTCCCATATATGTCGTTTAAAACCTCCTTTACTAAATTTGTATTTTTGACTAATGTGTCAATATTGATTATGTGTTTGTTTTTATTATAGTCTTTTTATTTTTGCATTCCATCTTTTTTCAGTAAACTGTAGAATTTTAAGGCTTAGCGGTCATATTAGCAACCCAAATTGATGCCAATGTCAATATCGATTGCATGTTTGATTAAAAAAGAGACCTGATGTGAAATTTTGGTTTCCAACACCAGGCCTCTTTTCAATACAAATACCTATTCGTTTATTTTTTACGCCAAACTTCCAGGGGGAACTCTTCTTTGGTAAACATGGCTTTTATAAATAACAGACCTACATCCTTAGTGATTATTTCAATTTTCTTCTCATTCACATTATTCTGTACAATATAAATTCCAATTGCCTGAATCATACCATTTATCGCAATAATGGCCGTGTTTAAATCAACATTCCGACAAATCCCTTGATTCATGCTCCAGGTCAAATCTTTCTTCAGCGCTTTATATGGTACTTCCATCAGTTGGTTCCATATCCGGTGAAGTTCCTCGTCGGCATGATGACATTGTAAAAGAATTTTGAGCACATCCTTATGTTTTGAATAAGTATCAAAGATTGTTTTCAGCCTGGATACAACTCTTTTATATATATCCGTTTCTTTTTCGCAGCGAAATATATAGTCTTTTTTGATTAAATCCTTCGCTTCATCGGCAAATTCAACGATAACGTCCTGCTTGCTCTTATAATATTGATAAAACGTACCATATCCTAAATTTGCCCGCTCCATTATGTCCTGAATGGTGGTATTAAGATATCCCACATCGAGAAAAGTTTTTATGGCAGCATTGCGTACATTTTCTTTAGTTTTTAGCTTTCTTCGTTCATTCCGGTTTGGAACGTTTTTCGCTGGAATCTCTTTTGTGCTCATAGGATTTCCCTTTCTTTCCTGAATAATTGATGTCCACGGTTCCTCTTAGTAAAAAATTGTCTGCAAGGCAAACAGCTCTGTGTCTTGCAGACAATCTTCGTATTCCATCTTTTTTCAGCGAAGTGTAGAAAATTAAAGCCTAACGGTCACATTAACAAATCAAATTTTTTCAAATAATAAAGAAGGCTTGGTGTTGGAAGTTTGCTTCCAACAATTAGGCCTCCCTTTATTTCAATTTTCTCTAAAATTTACGATAGTTCTATTCCTAAAATTTTTAACTTCCGCATGACTGAAGACTGACTTATTTCTAACGCCTTAGCGATTTTACGAGTTGTTTTACAGCTTTCAACAGCCATCAAAAAAAGCTGTCTTTCCAACTCTAATACGGCCTGTGCCAAAGGAATAATTTGTTTGACTTTCACAACAGGTTCTTCAAAATTTTTATTTTCTACTTTAAAGTGGTATGGAACATCTTCAGGGACTATTTCATTTCCTTCCGATGTAATTAATATCTGCTCAATAACATTTTCCAGTTCACGCATATTTCCGTGCCAATGATAGTTTAATAGAATATCTAAAACTTCCCGAGAAAACTTTTTATCTATACCATAATTCGCAAAAAATTTGCGGGTAAAAAAATCGATAGCTGCAGCTATATCCATTTTTCTTTCGCGAAGCGGAGGAATACGAATTGGAATAACACTAATCCGGTAGAACAAATCCTCTCGAAAAAGACCATCTAATACC
Source organism: Thermincola carboxydiphila (assembly GCA_016841045.1). Taxonomy (GTDB): domain Bacteria; phylum Bacillota; class Thermincolia; order Thermincolales; family UBA2595; genus JAENZX01. The sequence goes on along the minus strand of JAENZX010000036.1, from coordinate 19,290 downwards.
ATTTGCCGTAAATTTCGATTAGTAGCGGCAATGATCCGAACGTTTAGTTGTAATGGGACAGTAGAACCAACCCGGTTGATTTCCCTGCTTTGTAAAACCCTAAGGAGTTTAGGCTGCAGAGCTAAAGGGAGCTCAGAAATCTCATCCAAAAAAAGTGTTCCGTTATGAGCTGCTTCAAAAAGGCCTTGTTTCCCTTCCTTGTTAGATCCGGTGAATGAGCCGCCCATATATCCAAAAAATTCTGATTCCGCCAGACTTTCAGGGATAGCTCCGCAGTTAATCTTTACATAGGAAGTATGAGACCTTTTACTGTTTTTTTGAATAAGATCAGCGATTACCTCTTTGCCCACACCGGATTCGCCTGTGATAAGTACAGTAGAATCAAAAGGAGCTATTTTAAGAACCTGATTTACAACAGTTTTCATTTGTGGACTGGCGAATATTGGCTCGGGAGGAACGGCAGGTCCTGACAAAACTTTCAAATGCAAGTTTGTATTCCTAGCCATACTTATCACTCCTCAAGAATTATAGGGCCAGCCCTGTCGGCTGGCCCGCCCCGAAATTAGGCCCAAACTTCCAGAGCTTCTCCGATGGTTAAGGTTTTCTTGCAGAAGGGGCAAAACCAGTGTGTACCATCGTTGTTTAACTGGGGTTTTTCAACATAGAACTTTTTTTGGCAGTGTGGACAGGTTAACCAGGCAACTGATACCATACTAATCACCTCCTAATATTGGGTAAAAGGAACCCGAGCTACAGTTTCTTGATCAACAAAATCATTTAACTTAATGCGTTCCAGTACGTCTGCCGGTACTTTAACAATTTCGGGAAATGGCTCATCACAGGGTTTAGTGGCATCAATGAAAACCGACGTATGGGTATGCAGATGTGTCATTGATGGGTCAAGCATCGTACCCCGAACATTTTTCATAATCGTTAAATCCTTATCACCCTGGAATCTGGTAGCTACAGCAAACAATACTTCTTTTTCGTTATAGGCGTCAATATCTTTATCAACTACGACAATCAACTTGGGATAACCTACCGTCTGTGCAGCACAAAATGCCATGCTGGGCAGGCCTTCGGCCATTTTGTCAATGGATATGTAAATATGAAAACCTCCCCTACCAGACCAGGGGCCATATACTCCCTGAACACATCCAGGCAGGGCATCATTAACCCGGCGATAAATTTCTGATTCCCAGCCAATTGTAGGATGGTCTAAATGCCCAATATTTGTATCACACCAGATGTAATCTTTACGACGGGTAATGGCCTTGACTCGAATTACCGGGTTTTGCCGCTGGGGACCATAATAGGAGGGCCATTCGCCAAATGGACCTTCCGGCTCAACATGGTTGGGGATAATCTCCCCTTCAATAACGATCTCTGCATCAGCCGGTACCAGGAAGTCATCGCCCCAAGTCTCTGACGGAGTCAGGCGTACAGATTCATTGAGAAATCCTCCGGCCACCTCATACTCGTTCCAGTTCCAGGGGGACATAAAGTCACCTGCCAGATTAAATGCCGGATGGTGGCCGGGAAGAATCACAACCGGAGTGGGCTTATTCTGTTCAGCATTTAACTCGTAAATACGCCGGGTATGGAAGGGCGACATATGAATACCGGTATGTTTGGGATCCTTATACATGGTCCGGTGATAAGCAAGGTTATACCCCAGATTATCCGGTTTTTTAGCCAATACTAACATGGTCCCATAAGGATTTCCATCCATTTCGTGGTGATAAATCATCGGAAGTGAACTGAGGTCAACCTCATCGCCTTGTTGAACTACTTCTTTGACCGGAGCAAATTCCTTCGCAATTACCATCGGCTTGATTCGATTTTCAGCTCGCTCCGCAAAACCCTTGGTTAATTCTACTTTCCATTGATCAGGTTCCATATCAACAGCCATGGCAATTCTGCTCCGGTCTGCCGTAATATTAGTAAAGACCCGGTGGTTACTTTCCCCTTTGATATTTTTAACATTGGTAAACAGAACCGCAGGAAACTTGTTTTGGTCTTCCATATGTTGAAGCAGACCGGTAATCTCAAATTTGGAATCAATACTTTTATCAACGGTAATTAACTGATCAGGAGCAAGCTGCTTAACGCGGGAAATAAAACTTCTTAAATCTTTTGCCACTTTACATCACCTCTGTTTTTAATTTTTCAAATTCCAATGCAGAAACTAAATGTTTTCTTCATTTGCGTTCCTGCGCTTATGTTTTTTCTACCCTCCTTTTAATCTTTATTTTTCTACCTTCACTATTACGTTCTAAATGGTAATACCATTTAATCTTAATTAATGCAATCGCTGTGCCAAAATGGGAAAAATTCGGTTAACGGTTATAATTTTAATCTAGTGTCACTTATCTTGGGTTAAGTGGTAGATAGTCTGGTTTAACTTAGCTAAAAGTGAGTCTTTATCGGTTCAGTTTGAACCAATTATTGTTCATTAGTCATTTAACCGATTTTCGAAAGATGTCAAATGTTCCTCCATTACCGTACTGGCCGCTTTGCCGTCACGGGCTTTGATCGCCTCAAATATTTGCTGGTGATAATTTAGTGCACTGTTTATTGATTTATACCCGGGGTTGTGCTTTTCTATCAGGTTAAATACAGCCTGTCGAAGTGAATTGACATTTAAAAGCAGTATTTGATTTTTTGCCGCCCTAGCCACTGCAGTATGAAAAGAATCATTGGCCTCGAGGAATTTCGTTTTTACATCCGGGTCATTGATATTAATTTGCATATAACTGATGGTTTGTTCAATCCTGGCCAGATCCTCAGTGGTAGCCCTGATGGCGGCGAAACGGGCTGTTTCTTTTTCCACGATTCGCCGGGCCTCAAGCAATTCTTTAATCTCCAGGGTACCCAGCTGAAACATAACTTCCATCGTTCCGCTGACTAACTGGGGATTTGCTTTGCGAACTACCGACCCCCCCGTGGATCCCGGGATAACCTCAAGAAAACCCACGTATTCGAGAATTTTAAGAGCTTCCCGGATTACCGGCCGGCTAACGCCGAATTCAAGGGCCAATTCCCGTTCACTGGCCAGTTTTTCTCCTGGTTTTAATTGTTTATTGATGATATGTTGTTTAATTTGTTCAGCAACTTCATCACTGAATCTTTTTCGTTCAAGTGTTTTAAATTTAACCATAGCAGCCTTTTCTAACCTCCTTTTTACTGGTTTAAATGGTAATGCCATTTAAATGCAATCGTTATGCCAAAATGGCGATAATTCGGTTAACAGTTGTATTGACTCGTTTGAAACAATTATGGTTCAATTCGACTTTGTGATGCATTTGTCACTACTGACATTGCGTTTGTTTTTATTGTAGACTTTTAATTTCCATATACTATCTTTTTTCAGCGAACTGTAAAAAATTAAGGCTTAACAGTTAAATTTAACAAATCATATTTTTGAAGAAAAAAACCTGGTGTTGGGAAATTAGGTTCAACACCAGGTCAGCTGTCTGCTCTATTCCCATCCTAATTCTTTTTTTAGTTCCTGCTGTTTTTCTTCGAGTTCAGCTGTCCAGACACCCTTCTCTTTGTAATACTTAATTGCACCTGGGTGGAAGGGAGCAACTGGATCCTTTACAGCATTCTGTAAGCTCCATTCCTTAAATATAGGAGACATAGCCACTAAACTGTCCATGTTGTCCCAGGTAGATTTCATAAACTCGTATACCAAATCCTCCGGCAAATCCTTTCCTGCCAAAAATACGGTATTCCAGGCAAGGGCACGTAAGGGTTCCTTTTGATTTTCATAATTATTAGCAGGAATTATGGTCTCGGAGAAAAAGGGATACTTTTTAATTATATTCTTTGCTTCCTTTTCACCCAGTGGTAAATAATGAGCATCAATAGCATCTTGTATCTGTAAAAATGCACCAGTTGGTTTAGAAGCAGATCCTAGGACAAAAGCATCAATAGTCTTTTCAGTCATGCCCGTAATACCTTCTTCTTTAGCCGAAAAAGGCAGAACATTTACATCTTTTCTGGTAAGACCGTGTTGTCCCAATAATTCAGTTACCAACAGTTTTGATGTCGGACTTCCCGTGAGGTCAGCCATATATTTCTTGCTTTTGAGATCGCTGTATGTTTTTATTCCGGACTCGGACCTGGTTACGGTCAGAAAAGGTACGGGGTAGGCATTCCATAAAAGAGTTATCTGCGCCTTACCTATTTTTTCAAACTCCCCTACACCGTGTACTGCTTCATACAAAGAATGGCTAGTTCCAAAAGACAGTTCCATTTCACCTTGCTGTATCAAGGAAATGTTCTGGCTGCTTCCGGTTGTAGCTTCCGGTGTTACAGTAATGTTCATTGCTTTAGAGGCCTTTTCTCCAAGAGCTGTGGCTAGAACATAGTAGTTTCCTCCTATAGGTGAACTACCAATGGTAAGAGCCCGCGGCCAGTTAGACCGGCCATTTTGACCCGCTTTATCAGAAGGACCTGTTGCTGAATTTTGCCCACAACCCGCTACCAGGAAAAGTAATAAAACAATACAGATTAAAATGTTCAATTTTAATCGAAACTTATTCTTTAATTTTAGTTTCATACTTTTTGAACCTCCCTTTTCTTTTTTTGTTCTTCCGGAAATCACCTGTTCTCTTGCAAGCGTACATCCATAAATCACCTCCTCAAACGACTCAAACTAATTTTGACTCCATATGCTCTGACATAGTCTGATCCACTCTTTTTCTGTACACCTGCACTATAAGCATAAGTATACCTACAATAATACCCGCCAAATCGGTCTCCCAACCGGGTATTATCATTAACATACCAGCTGTAAGAACTACAGCTCTTTCCCACTTCTTTACATATGATAAACCATACCCTTCTAATCCGACGGCTAGCAGAATCACACCAATTACCGACGTAACTACTGCTTGGGTTATATCACCCATCGAACCAATTAATAACAATTGTGGGTTGTAAACAAAAATAAATGGGAGAATAAAAGTAATAATACCCAAACGGACGGCAGTCCACCCTGTTTTCATTATATCAGCTCCGGCTATAGCAGCAGCAGCGTAAGAACAGAGAGCTACTGGCGGAGTAATAAATGAGGTTACCCCATACCAAAAAGCAAACATATGAGCCGCCATGGGTGGTACCCCTACTTTAATCATAGCCGGTGCTATCAAAATAGCTACCATCAAATAGCATGGGATGGATGGTAATCCCATTCCTAATATAAAACTGGAAATAGCTGTGAGTATGAGTAAAATTAGCAGATTTCCCATTGAGGCATCCAGCAGGGTACTGGCTAGCTTAACCGAAACGCCGGTTAAACCCAGGGAAGCCATTAAAATACCAGCGGCAGCTACAGCCGTAGCTACGTTAGTCATGGTCTTTGCTGTTTCCTCAAAAACAGTAACTGACTTATTAAGATTTATCCGCTCTTCTTTTTTAAATAAGGTAACAACTACTATGGAGACCATGGCCCACCAGGCTGCTTTCTCAGCCGATAGCTGAGGACCTATAAGCAAGTATACTAAAACAGCTATTGGGAGCAAATAATACCAGCCGTTCTTAAAGGTTTGCCAAGCTGAGGGCAGCTCATCCGCTCCCAGTCCCTTGATACCTGTTCGTGCTGCTTCTAAGTCTACCTGCATGAACAAAGAAAAGTAATAAAGCAGTGCCGGAACAGCAGCAGCAGCAATTATCATTCCAAAAGAAACCTCAAGCATCTCTGCCATGATGAAAGCCACCGCCCCCATTACTGGAGGAGTCAACTGTCCTCCGTTAGAAGCTACTGCTTCAACTCCTCCGGCAAAATGTGGGGAATAGCCGGACTTCTTCATTAAGGGAATGGTAAATACGCCTACCGTAGCTACATTGGCTACCCCGCTGCCAGAAAACATCCCCATAAAGGCACTGGCTACAATTGCAGCTTTGGCCGGACCACCCCGCAGTCTGCCTGTAAGGGCAAAAGCCATGTCAAAGAAAAATTTTCCTCCACCAGTTACCTGCAATACTTGACCAAATGCTATAAAGGCTATGATAATGGTTGCCGACACCCCTACCGCTATACCATAAATACCATCAGCGTGCATGTAGAATTGTCTTACAACCCGTTCAAGGCTAAAATCCCGTCCATTTAGGATGCCAGGTAAGTATTGGGCAATAAATGGATGGATAATAAAGAAGCTGGCGATAAGCGGCATAGCTAATCCTAATACCCGTCTGGCAGCCTCAACAATTAAAAATATAAGGCTTATACCAAGAACTAATTCGAAGGGAGTTATCATAGACAAAGCTACGTGCTCTAACACCAGGGTATTATAAAAGATGACCATGTAACCGTTAGCTAACACAGCCAGAGCTATAAATACCAGGTCGTACCATGGCACCCTATCTTTAGGAGCAGATTTGTTTATGGGCCATAAAAGAAATGTTAGAACTAGCAAAAAGCCCAAGCTGGTTGCCCGATGCGGTATACTGGTAATGACTATGTTTAGTGCCTGAAATATGCCCCCATAATAAAGCATGTGGTAAATACCCATAACAACCGCTATAATTTTAAACAACAATCGATAAGTACCTTGTAGTGTACGCACAAGCTATACCCCCTTCTCCCCTATGCCTTCCATCATCATAATTTTTTCATCTCAAATTAACCATTTTTTCATTCATAATGATATCTTTTAATATAAACTTCTGTGTTTTTTCAGAAGCGGTTTTAGGTAGTGCGTTCATAAGGACGATATGATCGGGCACTTTATAATCAGCCACCTGATTTTTAATAAAGGTCTTTAACTCCAGAACGGTGGCTATACACTCCGGTTTTAATACTATTGCCGCGCAGGAAACTTCTCCAAGGACACTATCGGGCAGCCCTACAATGGCAGCATCTGATACTAACGGATGAGTACAAAATATTTCTTCAAGTTCATTAGGATAAATATTGTAGCCACCACGTATAATCATGTCTTTTTTGCGCCCAACAATGCGAATGTATCCTTTTTCATCCATTGTTGCCAAATCCCCTGTAAAGAACCATCGTTCATCATCCATAGCTTGCCGTGTAATATCAGGTAAATTATAATAACCTTGCATTAACCCAATACTGCGAACAGCAAGTTCACCAACTTCACCAGCAGCAACATCTTGTCGATTGTCATCCACTATCTTGGCTTCCACACCGGGCACTACTCTTCCAACTGTCTCCGCCTGAATTATGTCATCATCCTCAAAGTCAGTGAACGTTAACATTGCGGAAGTTTCAGTCATCCCATAGCTTACCAGAACCTGAACGCCCATTTCAGTTTTGACTCTACGGATCATTTCCACAGGACATGGCGCCCCGGCCATGGTTGCCAAACGTAAAGATGATAAATCATAAGATTTAAAGGAAGGATGGTTCAGTTCAAGAGCATATAATGTGGGAACACCTGTGTGAACTGTTACTTTTTCCTGTTCCATCAACTCTAATGCTTTTTCTGCCTTATAAGTTTCCAACAAAACTGCCTTCCCCTCACACGCTACTAATCGAAGTATGTATACCAATCCCATGATGTGAAAATAGGGGGCTGCATGCAGGAATACATCATCCCTGGTTGCTCTTAAAATCAACAAACTGGTAACAACATTATCCACGAGGTTATTATGAGTTAGCATCACGCCTTTTGGCTTACCCGTAGTTCCTGAAGTATATAAAAGTGCATATACATCTTCTTTAACATCTAGCTTTACTTCAGGCAGTTCTCTTCCACGACCAAGTTCCCGCAGTCCCTGATAACTCTTCATTTTTTCATTCTCAAATCGAACCGCTATTAAGTATTCTAAAGACTTAAGACGTTTTTTTATGGATTGGAGCTGGTCAAGTTGATTAACTTTATCAACCTGTTGGGTAAAAAATACGGCTTTTGTACCGGAATCCTGTAAAACATGTTCTACTTCTTTTTCCTTGTAACGAGTGCTGAAGGGTACAAGTATTGCTCCAATCTTGGCGATAGCAAAGACAAGGACAATAAACTCGTACCAGATTGGTAAACTTACAGCGACCCGGTCGCCTGGTTTAATACCAATTTGACTTAGACCCAAGGCTACTTCATTTACCTCAGTATGCAAGTCATGAATAGACATTCGTCTAATCCCATCATAGATTATTTCTTTGTTCGGAGAAGAGCGATCAGCTTTCTCTAGTAACTGTGCTACCGACATACCATAACAGGATTTAAGCGTCATTAGTCTCCCCTCCAAACTTATTAAACTTAAAAACTAATCCTGCTTAGGACAATTGGAAATAAGGAAGCGTTAGTTCATCGTCAATTTTTTCATACACTACCGAAACAGGCTTATCGATTGAAATTTTCTCCCGATCTCCAATTATCCGGCTGATCATTCTAACACCTTCATTAAGTTCAACAATTGCAACAACAAAAGGCGTTTGTTCATTAAAAGGCGGCATTGCCCGATGTACTACCGTGTAACTATAGATTCTTCCCTGCCCGCTGGCTTCCACCCAGGAAACATGTTCTGAGAAGCAATGAGGACAAATTATCCTGGGATAGAAAATATATTTTTTACAATCATTACACCACTGAATCATTAATTTATGATTTTTTGCACCTTCCCAAAATGTTCTGGAATCATCATCAATAAGCGGCTTTAGATGCATCATACCTTTCATTCTAGTCCCTCCCTAAAATTACTGTGGCTGTTGTGGAAAGAGTTCCCCCCGTGCCGTTAACCAAAGCGATTTTGGCATCTTTGACTTGTCGTTCCCCACATTCTCCCCGTAACTGCCTCACCGCTTCTATTAATAAGAAAATACCGAACAAACCTGGATGGCAATAGGAAAGACCGCCCCCGCTGGTATTTAACGGAAAATCTCCTCCCGGAGCTGTTCGCTGTCCACTGACAAAAGCGCCACCCTCTCCCGGTTTACAAAAACCTAATGCTTCCAGTGTCAGAATCACTGTTATGGTAAAAGAATCATAGACTTCCGTCACATCAATTTCTTTATGGGTGATTCCTGCCATTTCCATTGCCCGTCGCCCACTTTCCCTGGCGGGAGTAACTGTTAAATCCGGCATAGAGCAAACTGAATTGTTATGGCTGGTCATTTCGCCGTGACCTAGCACCCAAACCGGGCGTTTTTTGGCCCGCGCTGCAGCTTTGGCTGAAGCAACCACAACAGCACCGCCGCCATCAGAAACCAGACAGCAGTCAAGAACATGTAAGGGTTCAGCGACCATTGGCGAATTAAGGACATCGTCAATGTTAAGGGGATCTCGCTTATACGCTTTTTCATTCAGCATGGCCCATTTACGTGTCGCAACGGCAACTTCCGCCAATTGTTCCGAAGTGGTCCCATATTGATGCATGTGTTTCATCGCTGCCAAGGCATAATGACCTATAGGAGACGGTATGCCAAAAGGATCTTCATACCTTAAGGTCAATGATGAAGGAATCCGTGTCGGGCTCGTGCGGCTGGTGCTGCCGTAGGTTATCAAGGCCACATCAAAGAGTCCGGCCTGAATGGCAGCCATGGCGTGAATAACATGTGATTCATACGAAGAACCTCCAATATCTGTAGCATCTAAGTATTTGGGTTTGATTCCGAGATATTCCGCCAACATCAGACCTGGAAAACGAGCCCAGTTACCGGCAGTAAACAGCGCTTCCACATCATCTTTGGTAAAACCCGCATCATCTAAAGCACGTTTAGCGGCCTGCGCCTGGAGACGTAAAACGTTACTGCCAGGCACTACCCCCAAGTCTGATTCTGCAACGCCAACGATTGCAGCAATACGATCAGATTTCATTTTCTTCACACCTTTCTTAATTTATAAACAGAAATCAGTTTTTAAATTTAATGCTTGCATTACCAATGGTTGAAGGTTTACCAGGCTCTGTCTCGGTAGAAATCTCTAAGTCGATTGTTTGTTGTATTTCGTCCTTGCCCGTAACTTTAGCCCGACAAGTAACTACATCTCCCGGCAGCACTATGCCTACAAACCTTACCTGCAAGCGGCTTACAAACCCATGATTTCCAACAATTTGCCCAACAAATTGTCCTAAAAACCCCATGCTGAGCATCCCTTGCGCAATGACACCAGGCAATCCGATTTTCCGGGCAGTTTCATCGTCTGCATGAATCATATTAAAATCACCGGATGCTCCCATATATTTGACCAGTTGTGCTTTATCAATTGGGGGTTTTGTGTACTCAAATTCTTGATTAATTCGGATCTCATTCCATTCCATAATTAGCACTTATCCTCCTTATCAGCGACATATAACGGTAGTTCTCGAAAGGAATACAAAGTTGCCCTTTAAATCTTCTCCCCGAATTTCGTAGACAAAGGAAATCATTGGTCCTTTCTTCCCTTGTCGTTCCTTGATGTCCACCAACTCACTCACACAACGAAGAACATCTCCTGCTACGATAGGGCGTTCATAAATATACTCTTGTTCCCCTTGTAAAGTACGACTTTTGTCTACATTTACGTTCAAATCGGTAAACGGAATCCTCAACGTCTGGGCAAAGGTTGGTGGAGCCACCAAACTTGCATATCCCTGACTTTTGGCATAAGCTTCATCAAAACACAAGGGATTATCATCTCCAATAGCACTGGCGAATGCCCGGATTGCACCTTTTTCTACTTCGAATTCATATACTTTACTCGTGGTGCCAATTAATTTATGATCAATCATAGGTAACCAGCCTGCCTTTACATGTTATTTAGTAAGCCTTTCCCCACCGCCGACACAAATTACTTCCCCAGTTACATAACTAGCATCATCACTCACCAGGAAGGCGATGACATTGGCAACATCCACAGGTTCACCTACTCTTCTCATGGGAATAACTGCACTGGCCTTTTTAACCATATCTTCAAATTGTATACCCACACGTGCTGCGGTGTCCCGCGTCATAGGTGTCTGAATAAATCCCGGCGCTACACAATTCACATTGATGTTATAGGGTCCCAATTCAATGGCCAGGGTTTTGGTAAACCCTTGTATACCCGCCTTGGCTGCAGAATAATTGGCTTGACCTCGTTTACCCCAGGCTCCCAAGCTGCTGGTATTGACGATTTTACCGTAACGCTGGTCAACCATGTATTTTTGAGCAGCTTTACATAACAAAAAGGTTCCTTTCAAATGGACATCAATCACTGCGTCCCAGTCTTCTTCTGACATCTTAAAGCTCAGGGCATCCCGGAGAATACCGGCATTATTGACCAAAATATCCAGCCGCCCAAATTGTGAAACCACTTTTTCCACTGCCTGTTGAACTTGCTCGCTATTAGCAACGTCGCAAGCAATGGCCACTGCTTCGCCGCCGGCGGCGCGAATTGCATTCACTGTTTCTGAACAAAACTCTTCTTTTAAATCTACAACACCAATCTTTGCCCCATCAGCGGCCAGGCGTATTGCTGCACCAGCGCCAATTCCTTTGCCGGCACCGGTTATAATGGCAACTCTACCTTCCAAACGACTCATTGTTTATTCCTCCTCTTTTTTAAACAATATATTTTTCTGCTTCAATCACTTTTGCCGCAACCTGACGTTTTAGGGCCAGGATATTGACCGGCAATTTACGTGAAAATTCATTTAAGATTGAAAGTTGATTCGTAAGCTCATCAGCGTTTCTTGCAGCACAAAGTATTTCTCTAGCAAAACCTGTGATTTGATCAAAGGCTTCATGAATGTAAGCTTTCGTCATATTTATCGCATTCTGAGTCTTACTTTCACCATTTTGAGCAATTATTTTTTTAGTTCTCAATAGAGCACTTTCCATAGCATATATGTTGATAACAATGTCAGCAAAATCACTACAGATTTCTTGCTCTTGATCAAGTTCTGCTGCATATTTTTGCAGGGTTTGTGCTAATGTAGACAGGAAAATCTGCTTTGATACTGCAACTAAATATGTTTCATGCTCTAAAGTACTTTCAGCACTTTGCAAAAGTTTAGCTTGTTCTAATTTCACGGAGATTTGCTCTGCAGCTTTCTGCAGGTCAAACTGTCCTTTAGATAATCGTTTAGTTACAGTACTGGTAATGAATAAGCGATTGATTTCATTTGTGCCTTCAAAAATTCGCTTGATTCTTGCATCCCGGTAAATTTCCTCGATTTGATACTCCTGCATATATCCATAACCGCCATGGATTTGTAATCCTTCATCAGCCGCGAAACCAAGAGTTTCCGAACCAAACACCTTTATAATAGAACATTCCACCATATATTCACCGATTACTTTCCTTGAACTGTTCCCCAAGTCCGGATCGCGAAAATCAAGTTCTTTCAATCCTTTATCAAACAAATCTGCTGTGCGGTAAAGCATGCTTTCTAAGATAAAAGTATTGATATTCATTTCTGCCAGTTTCTTTCCAATCAGAGGGAACGAAGAAATTTTACGATCGAATTGACTGCGCACATTGGCATATTTCACAGAACACTCTAGTGCATCTTTGGTATTACCTAGACAAGCTGCTCCAACTCCAAGTCGGCCAAAATTTAATACATTGAAGGCAATCAAATGTCCTTTCCCAGGTTTACCAATGAGATTCTCTACAGGCACTTTCATATCTTCGAAGGCAAGAGAGCAGGTAGAAGAAGCCTTAAGTCCCATTTTATGCTCCTCTGGTCCAACCACTAAACCATCCGTCTTCCGTTCAACAATAAATGCACTAAACTCCGTACTATTGATCTTAGCAAATATGATAAACATATCTGCAAAGCCCCCATTTGTAACAAATACTTTACTACCGTTCAAAATGTAATGTTTTCCATCTTCTGAAAGCTTTGCAATCGTTTTGATACTTGATGCATCTGAACCTGCCGAAGGTTCGGTCAAAGCAAATGAAGTGATTTTTCTGCCTGATTCTAAATCCGGCAAATACTTTTTCCTCTGTTCTGCCGTTCCAAAAAAAACAATTGGGAGCATTCCAATCCCTATCTGACCCGCAATTGCCGAAGTGATCGAGAATGAACCTTTATTGAGTTTTTCTCTAAGTATGGCAAACCGTACCCCATCAAGGCCTAACCCGCCATATTCTTCAGGAAGACAAGCTCCGAGAATACCTGCATCACCTGCCTTTTTTAAGATCTGTAGGGTTAAATCATAATTTAGTTTTTGAGCAGCCTCGCCTTGGGATGCGATTTCTCGCGCAACATAATCCTCAATCATTTTTGACATCATACGTTGTTCTTCTGTAAAGTCTTCTGGAATGAACACCTGGTGATAGTCTAATTCTTCGATTATAAAGCTTCCACCGGCTATTTCATTCAAAACAATTACCTCCTTCCTGGGCAATTACCGTTAGTTGATTTGTTTTTCTACCCTCCTTATTAGTGGTCTAAATGGTAATGCCATTTAACTTTAATTAATGCAATAGTCATGCCAAAATTAGAACAATTCGGTTAACGGTTATAATTTTTCTTATAGTGGGTGTTATTTCCGGTTAAACTGTAGATAGCTGGTTTAGTTTAGAGAAGAAGTGATTATTTAATAGTTCGTTTTGAACCAACTATGGTTCACAGATATCACATTCTTTAATATGACGTATTTGTCACTATCGACATTGTATTTCTTTTATTATAGACTAACAATTTCCATATACCATCTTTTTTCAGCCAACTGTAGAAAATTAAAGCTTAGCAGTCAAATAAAAAAATAAAAAAAGGCCTGTGATAGAAATTTAGGTTTCCATCACAGACCCATATTCAGATAAAACATATTATTTTTTACGCCAAACTTCTATAGGGAATTCTTCCTTGATAAACATCGCTTTTGTTAATAGCATTCCTACATCCTTAGTAACTCTTTCAATTTCCTGCTCGGTCAAATTGTTCTGCAGAATATGAATTCCAATTGTCTGAATCATACCATTTAACGCAACTAAGGCCGTGTTTAAATCAACATCCCGGCAAATCCCCTGGTCCATGCTCCAGGTTAAATCCTTCTTCAGCGCTTTATAAGGTACTTCCATCAGTTGGTTCCACGCCCTGTGAAGTTCCTCATCGGAGTGATGGCATTGTAAAAGAATTCTGAGCACATCCCGATGTTTAGCATAAGCATCAAAGATCGTTTTCAACCTGGATACAACTCTTTTATATATGTCCGTTTCTATTTCCCAAGAAGGCACATAATCTTTTTTGATTATCTCCTTGGTTTCATCAGCCAGTTCAATGACAATGTCCTGCTTACTCTTATAATATTGATAGAACGTACCATATCCTAAATCTGCCCGCTCCATTATGTCCTGGACAGTGGTATTCAGATATCCGACTTCCAGGAAGGTTTTTATAGCAGCATTACGTAGATTTTCTTTGGTTTTTTGCTTTCTCCGTTCATTTCGGTTCAGCGCTTGAGGCTCTTGTGTACTCATACAATTCCCTTCCTGTCCAAGCAATTGATTATTGCATCAACTTCGATTTTTATATCACTATTTTTAGTATAATCTAATTTTTTTAACTAGTCAATTATGTAAGCAAAAAATTGTTATAAGTTGTCCATCCATGCTATAATATAAGATAATTTACTTCTATATATTTATTATTATAAATAAATTTAATGTTTTAAAGGAGTGTTAAACTTGCCAATCTCAAAAAAAATCGTACAAAACCTGCAAAACGCTTCCTGGATCAGAGTTATGTTTGAAGAGGGAGCCAGATTGAGTAAAATTCATGGAGCTGATAAAGTCTATGATTTTACCATAGGTAACCCCAGCGTGGAACCACCCGCGGCATTCAAGGCCGAACTTAAAAAATTGGCTGATAATCCTATCCCCGGAATGCACAGGTACATGAGTAATGCAGGTTACTCTGAAACACGGCAGGCCGTTGCCACCGTATTATCTGAGGATTCCGGTCTTGATTTTACGGAAGAAAATGTAGTCATGACTGTTGGTGCCGGCGGGGCGTTAAACGCAGTCCTGAAGACCATACTGGATCCCGGCGACGAAGTAATAATCCTTACGCCCTTTTTCGTGGAGTATAAATTTTACTTGGATAATCACGGCGGTATTCCTAAGGTCGTCTCCACCAGGGAGGACTTTCAGCTTGATATCCCCACTATTGAAGAAGCTATCGGTCCAAAGACCAAGGGTATTATCATAAATACACCCAACAATCCAACAGGTGTTGTTTATGATGCACAATCCTTAGGAGAACTGGGCAGTATGCTCAAAAAGAAAGAGACAGAACTTGGAACAGACATATATGTAATTTCTGACGAGCCCTATGCCAAAATCAGCTATGACGGCATCAAAGTCCCCAGTATATTTAAGTATATCGATAATTCGATATTAGTAACATCTTACAGTAAAGACCTGGCTCTGCCCGGAGAGCGTATCGGCTATCTGGCTGTAAGTCCAAAAGTAAAAGACCTTGCCCTCGTGATGGAGGGGATGACATTCTCCAACCGAACACTCGGATATGTGAATGCTCCTGCCCTTATGCAGAGGCTGGTTACCAATCTTCAAAGGGAAAGTGTGAACATCGACGAGTACCAGGAAAAAAGAGACATCCTTTATAATAACCTTACAGAAATGGGCTTTAAAATGATTAAGCCACAGGGAGCTTTTTATCTTTTCCCCGAATCTCCGATACCTGATGATGTTGAATTTGTAAAGGCAGCTCAGAAGTATAATCTTCTGCTGGTACCCGGAAGCGGCTTTGGTAAACCCGGTTACTTCAGAATATCTTACTGCATTGATAAACAGGTTATACTAAACTCTCTCCCTGCCTTTAGGGAACTGGCTAAAGAGTTTGGGCTTAGTTAGTTTGTAGATAACAGATGACAGTTGATAAAACCCTTGCGGGGACATACGTTAACCCTGCTCGCCCCTACGAGCTCGGGGGTTATCAAAGAAATGGCACTCAAATTTAATGAGTGCCATTTTCTTCGTTAGTTTTTAAATTGTTAGCCCTGTCAATAGCTTCAACAATTAATTTTTTTAGGTGTTCCAAATTCACTTTTTTGATCTCTATAGGTACCTGAATTATATCAAATAACTTTAGTATTTTTTCGTCGGTAATCTCCACCAAACCAGTATCCAGTAACAAGACACGATCACCAAAACCCATATTAAGCCGGGCATCTACTTCTGTCCACCCGGAATCTTCGAAAATTTCCTCCCAGTGCTCAAACCATCCGGAAGTCATATAAAAGGAATTGGCTTCTTTATCTAACTGTTCTTTTTCGGGACCTAAGAGAGCTTCAAAACAATTAGCAGCATTCAAACCAACAACTGAATACTGTTCTAACATGGAATTCATCTCAGGATGACAGGCCTGCCCAATTATAACAATGGTAGGCTTGTCATTATTTGCTTTTTTCTTGTTTACTTGCTCAGTCAAGTTATTTTTTAGTCTATCAAAGTTATGAACACCGTGATCCAAAAAAGCAACTTCGTCTTTAATACCAAGTTCGTTTAAAATAAATTCTACTTCCTTCATAATCATACCACAGGAAATAATATTTAACATTATATCACCATCATCAAACCAGATTATCTTTTCTCCGCACCAATTGTCAATTGTCAATTCTCAATTGTCAATTAATTTCTACTCTCCCATCACCTTAATTACCACCCTCTTAGGCCGTCTACCGTCGAATTCGGCGTAGTAGACCTGCTGCCAGGGGCCCAGGTCAAGCTCTCCGGCAGTTACGGGGATTATTACCTGGTGATGTACAAGAATGCTTTTCAGGTGAGCATCACCATTATCCTCACCGGTCCGGTGGTGAAAATAATCAAGCCCAAAGGGTGCTACTTCCTCCAGCATATTGTCTATATCCTGAATAATGCCGTCTTCAGCATCATTTACGTATATTCCGGCAGTAATATGCATTGCCGATACCAGAATCATACCTTCCTGTATCTCAGATGCCTCAAGGACTTCCCGTACCTGGGACGTTATATTTATGTATTCTCTTCTCTCTTCCGTATTAAACGTAAGATATTCAGTATATGACTTCATTTATCAAAACCCCCGGCAAAATATTTTTAGTGGGAGTGTTGGTGAGTAGACTAGCACTGTCACACTAGCAATTCTCCACTACCCACTACTCACTACTCACTAACTCATCGCATTCACCTAAATTATAACATGCTCTGTCAGTTTAGTCCAAAAAGGTTCAGTCCTAATTAACAGGATTCTTAGTTCAGATGTAGTTAAAGACTCCACCTGAACTAAGAAACCGTTATCCAGGAGCTTAGCGCCGCTTAACTGCCACTTGAAGAAGTGCTAGTTTTGTAGCAGCGTTTAGCTATCGGATAAAAATACCTTCCTTTGGTTAAAATGTTTCTGTATAAATCTTAAGGAGGTCCACGATGCTGGTTGTCCTTCTCAGAACCTTACTGCTATACAGCTTTGTTGTGATTTTCATGCGTATCATGGGAAAACGGCAGATTGGCCAACTGCAGCCTTTCGAACTGGTGGTAACTCTCATGCTTTCCGAACTGGCTGCAATCCCGATGCAGAACACTGGTATACCGCTGGTTAACGGAATAATACCTATACTTACGCTGGTGGTAGCTCAGATTGTGCTATCCTACGTTTCCCTTAAAAGCGAACGTGTTCGGGGAATCATTTGCGGTACGCCAAGTGTACTCATCGAAAACGGAAGGATAGTTGAACCGGAGCTGCAGAGATTAAGATATAACCTCAGTGACCTGTTAGAGCAGCTGCGGGCCAAAAATGTCCCCAATATATCTGATGTGGAATTTGCAATCCTGGAGACCAGCGGGCAGTTGAGTGTTATTCCCAAGTCCCAAAAGAGACCTGTAGTTCCTGACGACATAAACCTTCTCACACCATATGAAGGGATTCCCTACTCGGTAATCATGGATGGCCATATCATACATAAAAATCTAATCAAATTAGGCCTGGATATACCATGGCTCCAAAAGGAACTGGAAAAACTGGGAATCGAGAATCCGAGACAAGTTCTTTTTGCCAGTGTCGACAGCCAGAGAAAACTCTATTATCAGAAAAAAAATAGCACTTCGGGGGGAATCGGTCATTGAAAAGCTTTATTGCAGCAATGGTAATACTGGCACTTATAGTGGGGTTCGGGTTTTATTCTTTCAATTATCTCAAAGAAACAACTAACACCCTTGTGGTGAAAACAGTTTCACTAGAAAAAAATGCACGTGCCCGTAACTGGGAACAGACTGAAAAGTCCTTTGGTTCTCTGGATACCTCCTGGAACAAAGTAAACGCCAAGTGGGCAATGTTAATTGACCACCAGGAACTTGATAAAATTAATATAAGCATTTCCAGAATAAGAGAATACATAAATACAAGACACCTACCGGGACTAATGGCCGAGTTGGCCGAACTTAAGCTTCTCCTGGCACATATTCCGGAAAGAGAATCCTTAAATCTAGACAACATGCTTTAAAGGCCGCCAGGCCTTTTTGTTTTGCCTTTTTGTTTTGCCTTTTTATTTTACTTTTCTATTTTACCGTATTTCTGCATTACTCGTTTTTTAGTATTTTTGTTAACATATGCAGTTAACTATAACAAATGGTAAGTTATCTGCATATGTTACTATATATACCTTAATAATTTTAGGAGGGGGTCCCAGAATGGCTAAATGTCCTGATATTATGGCGCCGATGGGAGTATGCTTCCCACAGGCACGTCTTAGTGAAGCATGGACGCCTTACCAGTGTCTCATGACAATGTTTCCGCCCGAAACGGGCTTGGTCCACGGTACTATTTTCCCGGAATTAGTACGTCCTTACATGCCCCATCCACATTCTCCAGGATGGTATTAACAGGAGGTTATTATGAGCAGAAGAGTTTCCCAACAAGCACAGATGCTCAAAGAAATCATGAGCCACCAATTTACTGCGGTTGAGCTGAACCTATATCTAGATACTCATCCCGATGACATGAAGGCTCTGGCAGAATATAACCATGTCAGCCATATGCTTAAGGTTCTCACATCCGCTTACGAACAGTGCTATGGTCCCTTAACCAACTTCGGAACATCAACTGCCCAATGCCCATGGCGTTGGACTGATGAACCATGGCCATGGCAGATTGAATATTAAGGAGGCTTTAGCGTATGTGGGTATATCAAAAATCATTACAGTATCCAGTCCGGGTAAGCGGACCCAATCCAAGACTCGCAAAAATAGTACTTGAGCAGTACGGCGGGTCAGACGGCGAAGCCGCTGCAGCCAACCGTTATCTTTCACAGCGTTATACCATGCCCACAGGGATGGTCAAAGGTATCCTGACTGATGTTGGAACAGAAGAACTGGCCCACTGGGAAATCATCGCCACCCTATTCTATAAGCT
>JAENZX010000035.1 GCA_016841045.1 Thermincola carboxydiphila | reverse complement strand
AGGTGGGTTCTATGCTTACGGCGGGGGCGCTTGCCCCGGCGGGTGCTACTGCTAGCTACCAGTGGGAGGCCGCGGCCGCGGCTGATGGCCCTTATAGCGATATCGCCGGTGCTACCGGGAGCACTTACGCACCAGTGGCAGCCGACTATGGCAGGTATCTGAGGTTAGTGGCCACAGGGACCAACGGCTACAGCGGCAGCATCACCAGTGCGGCTGTGGGACCGATGGCGGCTCAGCCGCTTACGGCTGTGATGGTCAGCGGTACGCCGCAGGTGGACCTAACCCTGACCACGGTGCTTACCCCGGCTGGGGCCACAGTGAGCTACCAGTGGGAGGAAGCGGCCGCGGCTGATGGACCTTATGGTGCTATCGCCGGTGCTACCGGGAGCAGCTACACTCCGCGGTTGGATGACGCCAACAAATATTTGCGGGTGGTGGCCACCGGCAGCGGTAGTTACTCAGGCAGCGTAACCAGCGGCGCGGCAGGTCCGGTATCACCGTGGACTCAATTGGCTTATAGCCCTTCAATCATTACTTTAGACGGTCCAGGGAATATGCAGCAGATAGTATTGACTGCCATTTCCAGTGATTCCACAGAAATGGATATAACGACGAAAGCACAATGGTCAACAGAAAATGCAGGAGTTGCGACTGTTAACGGAACAGGAGTGGTATCTTCAGTTGATTATGGAATAACAAACATTGTCGCTTCTTATGCCGGTCTTACAGTTTGTATACCGGTAGAAGTAAGTACCAAAGCTCAATATTTTAATTTTGACAGCGCCACAGGCACTATCACGGACTATGATACAGCTGGCGGAGCCAATGTCATCATTCCATCTCAAATTGGCGGGCAAACAGTAAGCAGAATAGGGGATAATGCATTTGAAACTAAAGGACTTACCAGTGTCATTTTACCGAACAGCCTAACTGTCATAGGCATCAGAGCTTTTTACTCGAATAACTTAACCGCGGTTACTGTCACTGACAGTGTATACACCATAGGTGATAGTGCCTTTGAAAATAATTATAATCTTTCCAGCCTTACGCTTGGCAGCGGTGTACAAACCATTGGTGATAGTGCCTTCAGCGGAGATAGTCTAACCGCTGTTACTATCCCTGAAAGTGTAATTACAATTAAAGATTATGCTTTCTACTATAATAGCTTAACCGCTGTTACTATTCCTGACAGTGTAACTACAATTGGTAATTATGCTTTTGCGCAAAATAGGGATGTAAATAGTTTGACGCTTGGCAGCGGAGTGCAAAGCATTGGTGATTATGCATTTGCGGATTGTAGTCAGCTAACCAGCCTGGTAATTCCCGACAGTGTAACAAGTATCGGCGAAGGTGCATTCTATTATGATTACAATCTTAACGAATTAATTATTGGCAAGGGTGTTACAACTATTGGCCGTGACGCATTTGCTGTCAATAAACTTACCAGCTTAGTTATTCCTGACAATGTAATCACTATCGGTTGGGGAGCTTTTGCAGATGGCTTAATTTCTGATTTGACAATTGGCATTGGTGTAACCAACATTGAAGAGAATGCATTTTACCATAACAGACTATCAAGTTTAGTAATTCCTGCTAATGTAATTACCATTGGTGATGGCGCTTTTGAATTCAACCCGCTTACAGACCTGACAATTGGCGATAAAGTAACGACCATTGGCGCACGGGCGTTTCGGGGGACTACTACGACCGACCTGGACAATGTGGTAATACCGGATAGTGTTATTACCATCGGTGAGGCGGCCTTCCGAAATACTAAGCTGGACAACATAACGCTGGGCAACGGCCTGACTTTTATTGGCGGCCTTGCCTTTGCAGATAACCCCGCGCTGACAAGTATAGCTATTCCAGGCAGCGTGACGAGCATTGGAGCTAATGCATTCCTTAGAGATTATAATTTACAGACAATAATGATAGGCTCCAAGGTTACGTATATAGGTATTCACTTGTTAGATCTTTTCACTGACTATTTCCGTGATGCCTATTTTAATCAGGAAACCGGTGGGGAGGGAATTTATGATGGTACATGGGATGGACCATGGACAAAAGAGCCACTGGTACCGACGGCATAACGGTCAACTATGGTGATGCTGACGGTGGACGCAGCCAGACTTTCCGTCTTATTATTGGGATCAATGCCTGGGTTATAATATATTTAAATTTGGATAATTACGATTGCACGAAACTGCGGTGATACTCCCACCGCGGTTTTTTTTTAACTTACTTCCATTAATTTTCAGCACATCATTGAATAAGTTTGTGATAGAATTCACAGTAGGATAATTATACTTTCTAGAACATAGAAACAGTAGTTAATTATATATGTTTACTTAATGAATGAAAGGGTGAAGGTGGATGGAGAACGGTCGGATTGTTAGCCGCAGCACGGCTTTGACGCTAATTGCCGTCTTTACGGTCGTTTTGATTACATCCTGTGTTGCAGCGGGTTATAAATATTATTTAGTATCGCAGGCAAAAAAGCCGCAAATTGTAAAGGACCAGGAGGCCTACGAGCACCTTCTGCGGGTAAATCCCAGGGATGTTAAAGCTCATCTAAACCTTGGGAAGATATATCACCTGCGGGGTAAGACAGATAAAGCTCTATCAGAATACAGTAAGGTTTTAAAGTTGGACAAAGGCAATCTGGATGCCATGTTTCAAATCGGTCTGATGGCTAAAGAATCGGGTGATTATAAAAAAGCTGAAAGACAGATGAAAATTGTATTAGGGCAAAACCCCCGTTATGAGGGTGCAGCCTACTTGCTGGCACAAGTTTATCGCGAATCAAAGCAGTTTGCCAAAGCCAAAGAGCAGTATGATCTTGCCCTGGAAGTTTCACCAGGTTCAGCTGACATTATGATAGAGCTGGGCATGGTTTACGAAGCCCAGGGTAAAAAGGAGGAGGCTCTAAAACAATATAGAACAGCTCTGCTCTATGTACCAGATTTCAAACAGGCCAGAGAAGCAGTAATCCGCCTTACCGGCAACAGTTAAAGAAGAAAAAAGAAGAAGAGACCATATGTTGGGATACCTCTGACTCTCTGCGTACTTTGCGTCCTCTCTCTTTTGCCGTAAATGAATCAATTCACCTGCGGTTTAATCTTTTAAAGACAGAATTAATATTACCTGGATGGTTCAAAGGTACGCACCGGAACAGGGCTGGGGGGTTACCCCTGGGGAGGATGTAATACGGAAAGTTCTTGCTTTGGTGCCCTAAATTACCGGATATAAGTTTGGTTAAATCAGAAGGACAATAATAATAGTTTCTAGAAATCAGAATAGATGAATTAAACTACTACATTGTTTAGTGCTCTAATTGGATTGGAGTTGATAAAAATGCGGTTGACAAGATTAATAGCAACTATTGGGTCGCTATGTGTGCTAACCGGTTTAATTATTTACGGGAGTATTTTTCTCTGGCCGGGTTTGGCGGGATCAACTCCTACAGATTACAACCTGATAACGGAGAAGCAATTTCCTTCTTATCTATACTCGTTGGGGGATGCCACCGGACCGGTGAGACCTAACACTGTAACAGTAGATGCCCGTGGCCGGGTTTACGTGACTGACGGAGGGACAGCCAGGATACTTGTTTATTCAAATACAGGTAAAAAACTGTTTTCTTTTGGCAAGCCCGGTAAAGGTAAAGATTCCTTTGGTTTCCCTAATGGGATAGTAATTTCCAGCGAGGGGAATTTAGTGGTTTCGGATTCAATTAACAATGATATCAAAGTTTTCAATCCTACAGGGAAATATCTTCGTACTGTTGTTGAGCCTTCCAGTGACCTTAAACCAGGTTTTTTGACCATGGGTCCGGACGGTCTATTATACGTTTCAGACTTATTAAACCATAGAATTGTAGTCTTTAATGAACAAGGGAAACGAATCAGAACAATATCTGACCCACAGCACCCTTTAAGTTACCCCCAGGCCACTGCCTTTGATAAGAAAGGGAGGTTATGGGTTGCAGACAGTGGTAACTACTCACTCAAGGTATTCGATAAAAAAGGCCGTGTTATAAAAACAATAACGGGTGGCGGACAGCCGGAAACCTCTTTTTCCATGGTGCGGGGGATTACCTTTGACAAGTGGGGACGCGCCTTTATTACAGATACCATTGCTCATCAGGTAAGGATATTTGACCAGGAAGGGAAACAGTTGATGGTTTCACCTCAGGCTGTACGACCGGAAATTCAGCTAGTGTTTCCTACTAATCAGTTTATTGATAAAACAGGTAAATTGTTTGTAGTTGACCGGGGAGCGGGAAATGTAAAGGTCTTTTTCGTTACAAAGTAGCCTCATCATGTTTGGTGCGGGAGATGATAAAATGATAAACCTTAATTGGAAAGTAGACACGTCCTGGCGTAAGAAAAAGATTTTGGTGGTTATTTCCGCTGTTCTTATGGCTCTTTTTGTTGCCGGGCACTTCCTTGGAACTGCCTTTGGCGCGCCTGAAGATGTTTTAAACGGTGATGGAAGTATGGATACTTCCCTTCAGATCGGGGCTTGGACTTTAAACAATAATTCAGGAAACGGAACATGGGAGCTTGACAATACTGTTAACTACATGGGGACCGGTTCGGGGAAACTTTCATCAGCCGTAGGCTCTGCTGTTTCAGTAGACAGTTACGTTTATTACCGTTTTGCAACAACTAAGGTTCCCATTTCGGCTTCTCTGGACCTGGCATACAAAAAACAGTACATTAATGCCCAACCATCTGAGGGCAGCTGGAATGTGGAAGCCCAAATATGGGAGGTAGGTGGGAATTCTCCTCTGGAGTCAGTCCCACTGGATGCAGGAATAACCAATATAGATTTTACGCCTGTTACCAAAACATTAAGTTCTATTACTAAATACAATACTCAGTATGAATTGAGGCTTGTACAGAAGGGCCAGACCGGAGCCGACCCCACAGCACAGCTAATTACCTGGTTTGATGAAGTTAGGGTTAATATAACTTATGACTCCACTCCTCCTCAGGTAGTATCGGCCATTGCGCCCACGGACAGGTCTGTTGATGTAATTTTTGACGAACAGTTAGAGCCGCTGTCTGCTGAGAACACAGCCAACTATTTAATCACACCTGTACTGAATATAACAGATGCTGTTCTACAGGCTGACGGCAAAACTGTAAAACTGGTAACTGATGCTCAGGTGAAAGGGACTAGTTATACTGTTACTGTCAACAATATCCAGGATGTATCTTTAAATACCATGACGGCAGCCGGTACAGCGGCTTTTACCGGAGTTGACACTACTCCTCCTGCTGTAGCTTCTGCTACTGCCATGAAGGATAATATGGTCAGTGTAAAGTTTAACGAGCAGGTTGATACTGTGACTGCTGCAGCATATGCAAATTACACAATAAGTCCTTCCCTTACAGTAGTAGGAGCCACGCTTTTAGCAGACGGTCAGACGGTAGAGGTAACCACATCCACTCAAACACTCGGAACGGTATATACCTTGACAGCATCAAATGTTAAGGATTTATCCGGCAATATAATTAATGATGGAAGTTCTGCAGAATTTACCGGAGTTGATACTACGCCGCCAAGGGTTGTTTCTGCAGTTTCGGTAGATGAAACTACCGTTGACCTGGTATTTAATGAAAAGGTTGATCAGGCTTCGGCAGAAACATTCAACAACTACTCTGTTTCCCCGGAATTGAGCATCAGCAGCGCTATCCTTCAGGCAGATGGCAAGACGATACGTCTTACCACTACAGTTCAGACATGGCAGACCACTTATACAGCCACTGTAAATAACGTAAAGGATATTTCGGGTAATATAATATCTGATAGCAATACAGCAAATTTCTCGGGATCAGACGATACTGCTCCTAAAGTGTTGTCAGCAACACCGGTCAATGACAGCACTGTTGATATTTTGTTTAGTGAAGCCGTTGACGCAGTCACATCCCAGTCGTTGACCGGTTACAACATCACCCCGGGTTTAACAGTACAAAACGCTGTGCTTCAAAGCGACGGTAAAACGGTAAGACTGACTACTGCCGTTCAAACTCATGGTTCCATCTACTATTTGGAAGTAACCGGTGTCAAAGATCTGGCCGGAAATACTATCAATGGAAATAATACAGTTACCTTTGAGGGAATTGACATGACTGCTCCGTCTGTAGTTTCGGCAGTTGCAATAAACTATAATACAGTTGACCTCTTGTTCAATGAGCGGGTGGATTCTGTTTCTGCCCAAACAGCAGCAAACTACAGTATAAGTCCGGCCCTTGGTATCAAGGAGGTCGTACTTCAGCCTGACGCTGCAACAGTGAGAATCACTACAGATCCCCAGACAGGAGGAACTGCTTACACCATAACGGTAACCGGAGTCAAAGATGGGGCGGGAAATCTTGTAGGAGTTAATAATACGGCCGGTTTCGCAGGAGTTTCACCTCCGGTAACATCTCCGCCTGAGGTTTTATCCGCAGCTCCAACTGATAACATTTCGTTGAATGTTGTATTTAGTGTAACAATGGACCCGGTGACAGCTCAAGATCCAACAAATTATACTGTTTCACCGGCACTCCCTATTACAGGGGCAACACTTCAGAAGGACGGAGTAACGGTTAAGCTCTCAACAGCTACACAAACAGGAGGAGAAGTTTATATTGTTACAGTAACAAATGTAAAAGATCAGTACGGGAATATTATAGGTACTGTTAATAATTCAGCATCCTTTACCGGGAGTTCAGTTGTGAGTGTAAATCCCCACGGCAGGTATCTGAGTGATACTAACAAGTGCTCTCAGTGCCATGCCACTCATACTGCGGCGGGTGAACGACTGATTAACCAACAGGACCAGACCCAAATGTGCTATTTATGTCATGATGCGGGTGGACAGAGCCAGTACGACATTGCCGGTCAGTTTGGTTTGGAGGCACCTTATGCGGTATCCCATCATAAAGTCCCTGAAGGCACCATGCAGTGCAGTGACTGTCATAATCCTCACGACGGTGGAAAGGATATTAACGGCAATGACATTCACTGGGCACGGCTGCTGCAGAGCAGCGCCGACCGGAATATACATGGCGGCAATGAGTTCTGCTTCAGCTGTCACAAGGATATACAGGGTAATCTTAAAGCCCTGGATCCAAACGTATACCCTTTAAATGGAACTGGTCATAACGATTCTTCCTATATAATAAACGGGACTACTCCGTTTAGTCCTGATTCGGGTACTGATATAAGCTGTATGGGATGCCATCAGGAGCACGGGTCATCTCAGCCAAAACTACTGAGAGATACAATTACTGGGGGAGATACGCCAATTACCGGTAATAACGAAACACTGTGCCTCAAATGTCATACCAATGCTAGCCCTGATAACAGGTTCCCGGGGAAGACAGTTGCTGAGTCGGTGTACAATTCTCATGCGCTGGTATCAAGCCCTAATACCAATGTAACATATCCCGGCAGCACCGGGCAGGAGGGGCAGTGCGCAAACTGTCATGATCCTCATGGTTCAGCTTACGGGACTTCCAAAGTATCTATGAAAACTCTCAGAGGGTCATATAACGATGGTAAAACTCAGTATATTGCTTCTGATTTTGCTTTGTGTTTCGGGTGCCATAACAATACCAGCGCTAATGCAAAATATGATATCCAGACACCGTATAACAGTTCACAGGGAGGTCACTATATAAAGTCTTCCGGAGGGAATCTAATACCGGGGTCAAAAATGCCTTGTGAAGCATGCCACAGTCTTCATGGATCAGCTAACAATAACAAATATATGCTTAAGGATTCCCTGGGCTCCAACCTTGGTGATGGCAGGAATGAGTGTCTGGCTTGTCATCAGACAGGCAAGGTAGTAGAAGGTATTACCATGGCACCTCCTCCGGCAGTTGTCCCCGAACACACTGGTACAGCCGCTTGTCTAAGCTGCCACGGATCCGCTCATGCTCCTGTGAAGTGAAAAAGGGTTGTCTATTAGAGGAACAGGTGAAAGCCTGTTCCTTCCTTTATGCATTCCGGGGTAAGTAAGAACCACCATCTAACGATGATTAATTATTTAGGGTGACTTAGGGTACAATAACCCTGTTGAAAATGATTAAATTGCCACAGTTTTGACACAGATTGGTGATATTATCATTTTGGAGAAAGGTATCAAGAAAAATTAATGCTAATAAGAAAAATTAATGTTCCTAGAAGGAAATCAAATAAAGGAAATCAAATACTTGTAGTAGAAAAACAAAGACTATGGGAGTTAGGAAGTAATACTTAAATTACATAAATTAAATTTAAAGGAGGAACAGGATTAGATGGCGAAAGACAATAAAAGGAATGACATTAACTCGAAAGATCTCCAAACGTCACCCGATGAACCTCAGAATTCTTCCGGTGAAAGTAACATCATTGATGTGGTATGGAACTTCCTTAGTTCCATGAAATTGGGGATAGTTTTACTTTTGATAATGGCCATCGCATCTATTTGGGGTACAATATTTATACCCAAGGATCAGTTTGGACGGGAAGACTTTGTGAGTTTTTACAATTCTCTACCTTTTAAATTGTTGATGGGTCTTTTGAGCTTAAACCTTTTAGTATGCAGCCTTAACCGGTGGAAATCTATTACTAGTACGCTGAGAGGTCCGAAATCTGATGTTTCACAGAATTTCGTCAAGAGCCTCAAATCTTCTGCCAGCATCAAGCTGAAATCCAGTCCGGCACAAGCGGCTGAATCAGTTAAATTAATGCTTAAAAAAAGAGGCTACAGGGTATTTGAGAATTCAGAAGGTGATAGTGTCAGGATAGCTTCTGACAAAGGACACCTGGGAATACTCGGACCATATCTTACACACCTGGGCTTTTTAATTATGCTTATTGCCATTATGATTAAATTTAGCGGTCTCGTAGGTTTTGAAGGTACTTTAGCAGGGTTGGAAGGCGGGACCTATAATCTAAACCAGCTTAGTGGTGTAGAAGGAAAGATTGCTCCCGAAGACAACTTTGAATTGAGAATAAACGATTTTAGGACTGAGTTTAGGCCTGACGGTAGAAGTGTTAAACAGTGGTATAGTGATGTTACAGTTATAGATGGCAACCAGAACTACAATTACAGCATATACGTAAATAATCCGTTGGTTCACAAGGGGATCAAATTTTATCAGTCTTCTTACGGCTACCAGTTTGCAGGGAGGTATGGAACAGAGGGTAATACCAATCAGCAGTTTACCATGGCGCCTGAGGAATATGTAACCAGTGGAGATATATCATTTATGCCTGTACAATTTAATGAAGCCACCAATAAAATCACTGTGATTACTTACAAAGGACAGCAGGGGGTAAATCAGGAAGAAGTTGATGTGAAGACCCCATATAAATACGAACAGGCTGAGATAATCTTTGACAGGGTGGATGCATATACAGTACTTTCGGTTAAAAAGGATCCTGGAGTACCGATTGTAGGTTTTGCTTCAATTCTTCTTATGGTAGCTATGGTAATTTCATTCATTTTAAGACAGCGAAGAATATGGGCTGTTATTACTCCGGAAAAAGACGGATCTCTGGTCTTGATTGGTGGTCAAAGCACTAAGGATAAACGCGGTCTGGACAGTGATATAGAAGTACTAAGCGCCGAACTAAAGGGATAGGGGGGACAATCAATGGATTTATTGGCTTTGGAGAATTTTACGTTTCAGGCAACATATTTCGCTTATTTCATTGCATCAGCTGTATATATAATTTATCTCGGCTATAAGAATGAAAATTTAGCCAAGCTAGGGACACTTGCAACACTAATAGGTTTTATTGTAAATACGGTTACACTTGGTGCTAGATGGGTTCAATCCGGACATCCTCCTTTTGTAAACGGTTACGAATACCTGGTCAGTTTTGCCTGGGGTATAGCTTTAATCTATCTACTGGCAGAACGTATTTATAAAATGAGGATTATAGGTGGTTTTGTAATGCCTGTAGCCTGGCTGGTATTGTCGTACATCGTTGTTGCCATGCCGCCGGAGAGAAGAAATGCTGAGAACCTGATGCCTGCTCTGCAAAGTAACTGGCTTCACATACATGTGGCTACGGCTATAATTTCTTATGCAGCCTTTGCTCTCGCCCTGGGAACCAGTATAATGTATCTTATCAAAAAGAACATGGAGAACAATAATTCCAGAAGTGAACTTAACAGAAGATTGCCTTCACTCGACGTGCTTGATGATATCAGTTATAAATTTATAGCTGTTGGGTTCCCTCTGCTCTCAGCAGTCATTGTTACTGGTGCTATCTGGGCAGAATATGCCTGGGGCCGTTATTGGAGCTGGGACCCCAAAGAAACATGGTCCTTAATCACCTGGCTTGTTTATGCCGCTTATCTTCACGCCAGATTTACCTATGGATGGAGAGGAACTAAAGCTGCGTGGATGTCAATTCTTGGGTTTGTTTTCGTCCTCTTTACATTCTTTGGAGTTAATTATCTCCTGTCAGGTATTCATGCCTACGGAAGCTAGAGTTAGGCAGTTTCCGGCGTAATGGCCGGAAACTGCTTCCTGATTCCTCAGATATACTGTAGAAATGTTATTAAATTAAATTTATAGTGGGGTTGTGCAAAAAATCACTTGGAAAACATTTATCCTTGGTTAGTTTAAATGGATAAGTTATAATTAGAATACGGGTCCATGAAGCCCTTTTGGGGAAGTGAAAGTTGATGAGTGAATATTATCCGGTGTATCTGAAGTTACCGGGTAGGAAGTGTGTTGTAGTTGGCGGCGGGAAAGTAGCTGAAAGAAAAGTCAAAAGCTTACTTGACTGCGGTGCCTCAGTTTTCGTTATAAGCCCCGAACTCACCCCAGGGCTTGAGGAAGCCTCTGCCCGTGGAGAGATTACCGCTGTCAGGAGAAACTTTAAGATATCAGATTTGGAAAATGCATTTTTGGTTATAGGAGCAACCGATAGCTGCGAAGTCAACGGTTTGGTTGCTGAGGAATGCAGTACAAGAAATATTCTTGTAAATATCGTTGATGAGCCGAATAGATGCAATTTTATTGTACCAGCGGTCGTAAGACAAGGGCCGTTGTCTATCAGTATTTCTACCGATGGAAGAAGTCCGATGCTGGCACGCCGGATAAGAGAAGATTTAGAGTCCTTCTTTGGGGAGGAATACCGTGAGTTTTTAGAACTTATGGGAGATATAAGACAACATATTATAAGTAACATTCCTGAACAGGGAAAACGCAGAGAGATATTTCATTGTTTAGTTTACTCTGATATTATTGATTTATTGAGAGAAGGACAACACGAAAAAGTAAAGGAGCGGATAAACCATGTACTTGGTAGTGGTTGGACTCAATCATAAGACAGCTCCGGTAGAGGTCAGGGAAAAATTAAGTTTTTCTGAAACAGACCTGCCGAAGCACCTGGAAAAGCTTACTTCCAACAAAATATTACGCGGATGTGTAGTTCTGTCTACATGTAACAGGACAGAAATATATGCCGCTGTTTTGGATGTTGATAAAGGGCTGTCCAAAATCCGCGAACATCTTGCTAAGTGTTGTCGTGCTGAGCTAAGTGAAATAATGAACTACTTATACACTTATACACTATACGATGTTATAACACATCTTTTCAGAGTGGCTTCAGGCCTCGACTCAATGGTACTGGGAGAAACCCAGATTCTGGGCCAGGTTAAAACAGCTTATCAGCATGCATGTGAAAACAACTCTACCAACAGAGTTTTGAATACACTTTTCCAGCAGGCTATTGCAGTAGGTAAAAAGGTGCGTACCGAAACCCATATTGACAGGAACGCCGTATCTATAAGTTATGCTGCTGTTGAACTTGCCAAGCAGGTTTTTAATGGTCTGGAGGGCCGTTCCATACTGGTTGTCGGTGCAGGAAAGATGAGCCAGCTAACGGCTAAACATCTTATATCCAACGGAGTTATAAATGTTTTGGTTTCGAACCGATCCTACGAAAAGGCTTCTGATTTGGCTGCGCAGTTTGGCGGTGAGGCAGTTTATTTTAATGAGTTATTTGACCATATGACAGATACAGATATAGTTATAAGCGCAACCTCGGCAACCCACTATGTAATAGGTAAAGCCGATATGCAAAGAGTTATGGAACGCAGAGGCGGCAAAAAAATCTTTGTTATAGATATTGCAGTTCCCAGAGATGTGGAACCATCTGTCAGGGAAGTCGAAGGCGTAGAGTTGTATGATATTGATGATCTGAATAATGTCGTAGACCAAAACCTTGCTCACCGGAAGAAGGAGGCCGTTAAGGCTGAAAAGATTATTGAAAAAGAAATCTCTGAGTTTTGGAAATGGTTAAGTACACAGTTTGTAACCCCGACTGTGGCTGCCCTGAAAAAGCGCGGTGAGGAAATAAGGCAGAAGGAAATGAACAGGGCTTATAACAGGTTAGGTAATATTACGGAGCGCGAGAAAAAAATTATCAGTTCCATGACTAATTCAATTGTTAACCAACTGCTACATGACCCGGTCATGCAGTTAAAAGCATATGCCCTTACCAAACAGGGACATTTATACACTGAAATTCTGCAAAACCTTTTTAACCTGGAGATTTCCGGAGAGCACCCTGCTATGGGTGCAGGGCATGGTGCAGGCCACGCCGGTTCCGATGAACAAGGCCATCCTGGTGAGATGCCGCACCGTCATCAGGTTGTAGGTAACGAATAAAACAAGGCTGACGTCTTGAGTTGGAGGTATTGTTATGGCAAGGGAAATCGTAATTGGGAGCAGGGACAGTGCCCTGGCGATGTGGCAGACAGAATGGGTAATGGAAAATTTGAAAAAGCTGAATCCTGATTACTCTTTCAGGATTGTAAGTATGAAAACCCAGGGAGATAAAATTCTTGATGTTGCTTTGGCCAAAATAGGCGACAAAGGGTTGTTCACCAAAGAACTTGAAGTGGCTATGCAGGCCGGTGAGATCGATCTGGCAGTTCACAGTATGAAGGACCTGCCTACTGTTCTTCCGGAAGGCCTGACCATTGGTTGTATTTGTGAACGTGTTGACCCCAGAGATGTGGTAATTTCTAGGAACGGGGTTAACCTTGCAGATATGCCTCAGGGGGCCAGAATTGGAACCAGCAGTCTCAGAAGGTGTGCTCAATTGCTAAGTTATAGACCCGACCTGCAGTTGGAGCCCTTGAGGGGCAATCTTAATACCAGGATGGCCAAACTGGAAAGAGAGAATATGGATGCAATTATTCTTGCAGCAGCCGGTGTTGAACGCCTTGGCTGGGCCGACAGGATTACAGAGCGGCTTTCCACCGATGTTAGCTTACCGGCAGTTGGACAGGGTTCAATAGGCATAGAAATAAGGGAAGGCGATACTGAGGTTTACGAGGTAATCCAAAAACTTAACCATTTTCCATCAGAAAAAGCTATTCTTGCAGAAAGAGCTCTTTTAAGGAGACTGGAGGGTGGATGCCAGATTCCAATTGGGGCTCTTGGGAATGTAGAAGGAGACAAGCTCACTTTAAAGGGTGTGGTGGCAAGTCTCGATGGAAAAGAACTCTTACGCAGCGAAATTACCGGATCTGTCAATGATGCTGCCACCTTGGGAGAGAAATTGGCCGGGCAGCTGGTAGAAATGGGAGCAGACCGTATTCTTGAATCAGTCAGACAGGAGTCAATATAGAAATGCAGAATGGAAAGGTATATTTAGTTGGGGCAGGTCCGGGGGATCCCGGGCTAATTACTGTAAAAGCCTTAGAATATATTAAAAAGGCTGATGTGCTTGTCTATGACAGATTAGCCAGCCCAAGGTTATTATCTCATGCCAAACCGGGGGCAGAACTTATTTTTGCCGGTAAGTCTCCGGTCAGGCATACTCTAAAGCAGGAAGAAATCAACGAAGTGTTGGTTTTAAAAGCCCGTGAGGGTAAAAGTGTTATCAGGCTGAAGGGTGGCGACCCTTTTGTTTTTGGCAGAGGGGGAGAAGAGGCTGACTATCTTTTAACTCATGGGATTTCATTTGAAGTAATTCCAGGAGTCACCTCCGGTATTGCCGTACCCGCCTATGCCGGTATTCCAGTAACCCACCGAGACTTCACTTCTACCTTAGCCTTTATTACAGGAAATGAAGACCCTGCAAAAGGAAATACATCAATTGAGTGGGAAAAGATTTCAGGTATTGGAACCATGGTATTTTACATGGGTATGAGCAATCTACCTCATATCGCAGAGCAGTTGATTGCCCAGGGGCGTTCCGCCGACACTCCTGTCGCGGTCATTAGATGGGGGACCAGACCGGAACAGCAGACAGTTACAGGAACTCTGGCCGATATTGCAGATAAAGCCAGAGAAGCCAAGATGGGTCATCCGGCAATAATTGTGGTGGGTGATGTAGTTACTCTTAGGGACAGGTTAAAGTGGTTTGAACAAAAACCCCTGTTTGGTAAGCGTATCTTAATTACCAGGGCCAGAAGCCAAGCCAGTGTATTTGCGGAAAAGATTGAAGGACTTGGCGCTGAACCATGGGAGTTCCCGACTATAGAAATTGCCGACCCGGAGGATTTTGATCTTTTAGATAGAGCTTTAGATGAAATTGAAGATTATGACTGGTTGGTATTGACCAGTGTGAACGGGGTTCAGTCTTTCATGAACCGGCTGAGATACCTTAAGAAAGATATCCGGAAGTTAAGTAATATAAAAATTGTCGCCATAGGACCTAAAACTAGAGATGAAATTGAAAAATTTGGTATCTTCTGTGAGTTTATGCCAGATGAATTTGTGGCCGAGGCAATAATTGAAATCTTCAAGACCCAGGAGATTAAAGGTAAGAAGGTATTACTGCCCAGAGCAGATATAGCAAGAAAAATACTTCCTGATACTCTAAAGGCAATGGGTGCAATTGTTAACGAAGTGACTGCCTACCGCACTATCGAAGGATCCGGTAATACTGAAGAACTTGTTAGAATGCTTGAAGAGAAAAAAATTCACGTCCTTACATTTACCAGTTCCTCAACCGTCAAAAACTTTATCCGCAAACTTGGTGACAGCAAATCAGAGGAATTGTTAAATAACGCTGTTGTTGCCTGTATAGGTCCGATAACTTCTGCGACAGCCAGGGAATTAGGTCTCAAAGTTGATATTGAGGCTTCACAATACACTATAGACGGGCTTGTTGAGGCTATTCTTAGGTATTACGGAAAATAAAAGAGTTTTAATTTTTTGGTGGAGGTGTAGAAAATGGGTTTTCCGATTGTTAGGGCGAGACGGCTAAGAAGCTCTGAAACGATGCGCCGGTTAGTTAGGGAAAACCAAGTAACAGTTGACGACCTGGTGTACCCATTATTTGTTACAAACGGGGAGGGAGTTAACAATCCGATTGCTTCCATGCCAGGGGTTTCTCAGATGTCCGTAGATGTCATCCTAAGGGAATGTGATGAAATTGTAAACTTAGGAATTCCGGCGGTACTGCTCTTTGGGATACCTGCTTACAAAGATGAAAAAGGTTCTTCTGCCTTTGATGAGAATGAAGCAGTTCAAAGGGCTATTAAGGCTATAAAAGAAAAGTATCCTGACTTGCTGGTTATTCCTGATCTCTGTATGTGTGAGTACACCAGTCATGGGCATTGCGGTATCCTTGATGAAAAAGGAAATGTCCTTAATGATGAAACATTAAGTGTTCTGGCGAAAATTGGCTTATCCTATGCTAAAGCAGGAGCAGACATGGTTGCACCTTCAGATATGATGGACGGTAGAGTGGGTGCCATCAGGGAAGCTCTTGACGCTAACGGTTACAGCAATATCCCCATTATGGCATATTCAGCCAAATATGCATCAGGCTTTTATGGCCCCTTCCGGGATGTTGCTGAATCAACTCCCCAGTTTGGTGACCGCCGGGGTTATCAGATGGATCCGGCAAATAGTGATGAGGCTTTAAAGGAAGTATGGCTGGATGTTGAGGAAGGGGCAGATATAGTAATGGTCAAGCCGGCACTTCCTTACCTTGATATAATCAGACGAATTAAAGATGAATTCCAGATGCCGGTTGCAGCTTACAATGTTAGTGGGGAATATTCCATGCTTAAGGCTGCGGCAATTAACGGATGGCTGGATGAAAAGAGAGTTGTAATGGAAGCCCTGACCGGTATCAAACGTGCCGGTGCAGATATTATAATAACTTACCATGCCAAAGATATGGCCAAATGGTTAAGGGAGGGACAGTAATGATTGTATCTTGGAACACAACAAACCAATGCAACATGTATTGTGACCACTGCTATCGGGATGCTGGGGCAAAAGCCAATGAGGAATTAAATACTGAAGAAGGTAAAGCACTTTTGGACGAAATTAAAAAAGCCGGTTTTAAGATTATGATTTTCAGCGGCGGGGAACCGTTTATGAGGCCGGATATTTTTGAGCTTGTGGAGCATTCAAAGAAGCTGGGACTGATTACTGTTTTCGGCACCAATGGTACCTTTATTACCCCTGAGGTTGCTCAAAGGCTTAAGGCCCTGGGGGTGGACGGTGTAGGAATTAGTTTAGACAGTCTGGATAAAGAAAAGCACGATAAGCTAAGGCAGTTGGAAGGAGCTTGGGAAGGTGCTGTTCAGGGTATGAAAAATTGCCGTGAGGCCGGAGTCCCCTTCCAGA
The DNA here is from genome assembly GCA_016841045.1 of Thermincola carboxydiphila. GTDB lineage: Bacteria > Bacillota > Thermincolia > Thermincolales > UBA2595 > JAENZX01. Next base: position 20,856 of record JAENZX010000035.1, on the reverse strand, counting down.
TTCACACCACTCTGATGGACTGGAACTGGAACGAGGCTGAAGCTATCACCGACTTTGCCATTGAACTTGGGGCCAAAGCTCACCATTTCTTCTTCCTTGTTCCTACCGGAAGAGCTAAAAACATCGAGGAAGAATCTCTTAGAGCTGAACAATATGAGGATATCTTGACAAGGATTATGAAAAAGCAGCAGGAAGTTGATATTGAGCTTAAACCCACTTGTGCACCCCAGTTTATGAGGATAGCCAAGCAGATGGGTATGAACTTAAGATTTGGACGAGGATGCCTGGCAGGGACTTCATACTGTATCATTGGTCCTAAAGGAAAAGTTCAGCCCTGTGCCTATATGGATATGGAAGTAGGAAACGTAAGGGAAACACCGTTTAGCGAAATATGGGCTGACAGTGAAGTATTTAAAAACCTTAGAACCATGGAATATAAAGGTGGATGCGGTTCATGCGGTTTCAAGAAACTATGCGGCGGCTGTAGAGCCAGGGCAGCGTTTTATAACGAAGGTGATTATATGGCCGAAGAACCATGGTGCCTGTATCAAGGTAGGAAAGGTTTTTAGACAGACTCCAGTGAATTACAGCACTTAAACACACACGCCAGAGTCCTTGTCAATGGGCCTGGCGTGTGTTTTAGCAAAACGTGCCCCTGTTGTAATTTTGTCAGGTGTCGGAAACACTAATGATGTTTGTTGCTGTGGAACCAAATTAATTGAAGAGGGATGGTGTAATAATGCATAAAGGTTATCAAAAGTCAGTAGAACTATTTGAAGAAGCAAAACAAAATATTCCCGGTGGGGTAAACAGCCCCGTAAGAGCTTTCAGGTCTGTTGGACATACCCCTGTATTTATAGATAGAGCCAGCGGTTCTAAAATTTATGATGTTGATGGTAATGAGTACATAGATTATGTGGGTTCCTGGGGACCTATGATACTTGGACACCAATACCCAACAGTTGTTGGAGCCTTGAAGGCTTATCTGGATAAGGGGACAAGTTATGGAGCGCCTACTGAGCTTGAAACTGTAATGGCAAAAATGATAATAGATGCGTTTACTGCAATGGAGATGGTACGTTTTGTTAACTCCGGCACTGAAGCTACCATGAGTGCTTTGAGGCTTGCACGGGGATATACGGGCCGGAACAAGATTGTTAAATTTGAGGGTAATTATCACGGTCATGCAGATGCACTATTGATTAAGGCAGGTTCAGGTGCTTTAACTTTAGGAGTACCTACAAGTCCAGGCGTTCCGGAGAATATAGCCGGTAGCACCATAACAGCGCCTTACAATGATCTTGACACCCTAAATAAAATTTTTGAGCTTGAAGGAAACGATATAGCTGCAGTTATTATAGAGCCAGTTGCAGGTAATATGGGAGTAGTGCCACCGGCACCAGGATTTTTGGAAGGACTGCGCGAATTAACCCGTAAATATGGAACTCTGTTTATATGTGATGAAGTAATGACAGGTTTTCGGGTGGCTTACGGTGGAGCGCAGGTTCGCTTTAATATAGAACCTGATATTACCTGCCTGGGAAAGATTATCGGTGGAGGTCTTCCGGTAGGAGCCTACGGTGGAAAAAAAGAAATAATGGAGAAAATAGCTCCTGCGGGACCAATTTATCAGGCAGGAACTTTATCAGGGAATCCACTGGCTATGACTGCGGGTATTGCAACTCTAAAGGAACTGCAGAAGCCTGGTGTATATGAAGAACTTGATAAAAAGTCAGCCAGGTTGGCGCAAGGCATGGCTGAAGCAGCTGAACGTGCAGGAGTTGAAGTGTCATCAAATAGGGTTGGTTCTATGGTATGTACGTTCTTCACAGCAAAACCGGTAGTTGATTATGCCAGTGCTTTAACTTCAGATACGGAGAGATTTGGAAAGTTTTTCAGGTCAATGCTGGATCAGGGAATATATCTTGCTCCTTCACAGTTTGAGGCAGCTTTTGTTTCACTATCTCATTCTGAAGAAGATATTGACCGAACGGTTGAAGCCGCTTATAATGCATTTAAGGAGTCAAAATAAATTAATGATACCCAAAAATTACCAAGGGGTTGGTGGATGTGTTAAACAGGAAGAACATCATCACCGTACTTTTATTAGTGGCTCTTGTGCTGGTAATATATTTTTCCATGAACAGGACGCAGCATGGAGATAAGACTGAGTGGATGGCAAAGCACGCTGATATAGTTAACCGCAGGGGAAATCCGGATCGGTTCTGTATTGAGTGCCATAAAGATAAGCGGGGAGAAACAAACGAAAACTTCTGCCAAAAGTGTCATAACATCAACTCACAGCATAAGTCAAAAGAAAAGTGGATGGGTGAGCACGGGGAGGTAGCTGAAGGTATTATCAAAGAAAATGAACTGGGCAAATTCTGTTTAGATTGCCATGGACAAACCAGAGAGTCTGTTAAGACTGGCTTTTGTAATGATTGCCACAAACAGCGGAACATAAATCAGATAAATTAAAAAGTTCATTTTCATTTTTAATAGAGGAGATAGAAAGAATGCCGGATGCATATGAGTTTTTCCTTCAGAATTTGCAGCGGAGAAAAGGTCTAGACCTGACAGGTTATAAAAGGCCTCAAATGGAGAGACGGATTAACAGTTTAATGCGGAGTTTGCAGATATGTGATTACAATGCTTACCTTGACTTGATGGATAAGGAACAACAGCATTGGCGTAAGTTTGTAGACACTCTGACTATAAATGTATCTGAGTTCTATAGGAACCCGCCTCAGTGGGAAATCCTGCAGACAAAAATAATACCGGATCTGCTTAAACAGACTAGATCTTTGAAGCTTTGGTGTGCCGGTTGTTCCACCGGGGAAGAACCTTATACGCTGGCAATGGTTTTAATGATGAATTTTCCTAAGATATCCTTTTCCATAACAGCTACAGATATAGATGAAGAAGTATTAAAAAAAGCAGCCAGTGGAATGTATAATGAAAAAGCAGTGGTGAATCTGCCGAAAAGCTACCTAAAATATTTTACCCGTCAGGAAGCTAACTTCACCATATCTGACGAAATAAAAAGAAAAGTAAAATTCCACAGGCACAATCTGCTCAAAGAAAGATTTGACAAGAACTATGATATGATATTGTGCCGAAACGTGGTAATATACTTTACTGAGGAAAGTAAGAATTATTTATACCGTAACTTTCACGCGGCTTTGAAACCCGGTGGTGTATTATTTACAGGAAGTACCGAGCAGATATTCCAGTCAAGGGAGATAGGTTATTCTCTTGTTTCCTCCTTCTTTTATAAAAAAGTGGGTAGTGAGTAGTGAGTAGTGGGTAGTATTACAATTGACTAGAATACGAAGAAATACAAGCTGGTATGATGAATTATCGTCATACCAGTTTTATTTTAATATTATAAATCGAGCTTATAAACCTCCGAGCCCGCAGGGCGAGTGGGGTATGCTTATATCCCCGCCCTTAATGATTTTCCATTGTCAATTGTCAATTATCAATTTTCAATTGTCCATTATCTCCCCACTCATCACTATCCATTATTTTTTTGCAGGAATTTTGCTGAATTCAGTCGAAATGTAAAAAATTAGCCTGTATTATAAATTAACCCTGTAAAGGGAGGTATTAGATGTCATCTAACTATATTTTTTCTCTTGACATTGGAACAAGGTCGGTAGTTGGTGTTGTTCTAACTGAAGGGCCGAGAGGCTTGGAGATAACAGCATGTGAACAATTGGAGCATCAGACTCGTGCAATGATTGATGGGCAGATTCATGACATAGAACAGGTTTCAAAAGTGCTGATGCATGTAAAAGACAAACTGGAAGCTAAAGTAGGACATCCATTGTATCAGGTTTCGGTGGCTGCTGCGGGCCGTGCCCTAAAGACTGTCAGAGTCAAGGTCAATTCAGATGTTACGCACAACCGTGAAGTTCAAAAAGAAGATGTGCTAAGACTGGAGATGCAGGCGGTGCAGAAGGCTCAAAAGATCCTCGCGGATTCCAAGGAGGAAGAAGATGAACAGGGGCTTATGGATTACCACTGTGTTGGATACAGTATCGTACAATATGAACTGGATTCCCACAAAATAGGGAATCTTTACTCTCAAAGAGGTAAATCAATGAGTGCGGAGGTTATAGCTACTTTTTTACCCAGGGTTGTAGTAGATTCTATGTCTGCGGCTCTGACCAAGGCAGGATTGGAGATGGCAAGCTTAACGCTTGAGCCCATTGCCGCAAGTACAGTCGTAGTTCCTCCTTCAATGAGACAGTTAAATATAGCCTTGGTAGATATTGGCGCAGGTACTTCAGATATAGCCGTTACTTCAGATGGTTCTGTTATTGGCTACGGAATGGCTCCTGTGGCAGGCGACGAAGTTACGGAAAAAATTTCGAGCCATTTTCTGGTTGATTTTAACGAAGCAGAAAAGATAAAAAAAACAGTCTATAATATCGATGAAATAAGGTTTACAGATGTGCTGGGAGTCGAGCATACTGTAGCAAAGCAGGAAATTCTAGATGTAATTTCTGAGGCGGTACAATCGCTTACTAAAATGATAAGTGAAAAAATTCTTGAGCTTAATGGCAAAACTCCGCAAGCTGTAATTTGTATAGGTGGGGGAAGCCTAACTCCCCTACTGAAGGATATGCTTGCAGAAAGCCTTGGGCTTTCAAAACAAAGAGTTGCTGTCAGGGGACGAGAGGCTATAGCAGAAGTTTTTGGAGCTCAGGAACTGGTTGGTCCCGAGGCGGTTACGCCAATAGGGATTGCTGTGACTTCATATGAACGGAAAGGTCTTGGATTTGCTCGTATAGAGGTTAACGGAACTCAGGTCAAGCTATTTGAGGCTAACAGAAGCACTGTTGCCGATGCCCTTGTAGCGGCCGGCATTAGCATGAGAAGGACACAGCCGAGGCTTGGATTGGCCCTTACTGTAACAGTTAATGGTGATCTGAAAATAGTCAAAGGGGGAAAAGGCCAACCTTCTGTTATTATGTTGAATGGGAACTCCACAAGTCTGGATACACCGGTTCAACATAATGACTATATAGAATTCACTGAGGCAGTAGATGGAGAAAACGCAAGAGGGTTTATTTATGATGTTGTACCTGACCTTCTTCCTGTTAATGTTAACATAAACGGAAAAACGACAATGCTGAACCCGGTTATTACTATGAATGATAGATCCGTGAACTATTACGACGAGATAACTAATAACGCAAAGATTACATATCAAGTACCTAAAACTGTGGGTGAAATAATGAAAATTTCCGGCTTCGATCTTCCTGAAACAGAATATGTTGTTTATGTCAATGAACGGATTGCAGCCTTTGATACGGCTCTTGAAGAAGGAGACGACATTATTGTTGAGCTAGCTGACGTTAGCTTAGAAGGTCCGGATATTGATTTGGAAGTCCAGAACGCAGATATGGAGGCAATGGAGGTGCAAACTGAGTCTGAAGCTATAACCGGTACCTTTGGATTTGCTTCAGAGGCAGTTAAATCTAAAGAAGAACTGGTTCCAAAAGACTATACCACGGTTTACGTTAATGATGAGACAATAATCATTGACAGAAGAGACATTATATTAGCTGACATCCTTACAAGGACAAGTTTTTCCCTAAAGCCGCCTGAATCAAGCATGAGGTTGGAAATGAAAGTGAATGGAGCGGGAGCTGAATTTACCACTCCTTTAAATCATGGAGACAAAATCACCCTTGACTGGATAAAGTAAAATTTTTTTGACCTGACAAGAAACGACATTTTCTCCGAAGGAAATCAGACTCTTTTTGCCGAAATGACCACAGAAAAAAGGGATATAACAGGGAACATTGCAAATGTAATTGTAAAAAGAGTAAAGAGGGATGAAAAATGTGGGTTTCTCGTCGTGATTTTCAAAAGAAAATCAAAGAAAAACAGAAAGAAATGTATTCTATGGTAAAACAAAAGGGAATCAATGATCCTTCTGTTTATAATTTCAGTTGTGAAATTGATGGCCTTATAGTAGAGTACATGAAGAGGTATAATAACGTTATATATGGCAGGCTTTTCAGTTAATAATCAGGTCCTGCCAAAAGGAGTGGTTATGGGAACTCTGGTTGTTACAGCAGCGATTATCGAAGAGGATGGGCGTTATTTTATAGCTCAGAGAAAAAAAGATTCACATCTCGGGCTAAAATGGGAGTTTCCCGGAGGTAAGGTGGAAAAGGGAGAAAGCCCCGAGGTATGTCTTAAGAGAGAGATTATAGAAGAGCTTAATTTGTTGATTGAAGTAAAAGATATATACCAGGTGGTATCACATAATTACGGGGAAAAACATATAATACTCCTATTTTACTTGTGCCAGATTATCGGTGGCGAACCACAATGTCTAGATTGTTCCGATTACCGTTGGGTAACTCCGGAGGAAATGAGCCAGTTTGAGTTTGCCCCGGCTGATGTTCCAGTTGTTAATAAAATTCAGATGCAGAGTCAGATTGCTTATTCTTAGGATAAAAAACCGCACCGGAATGGGCGGCTTTTTTATTGACATATCACCCCCCAAAAAATGCAAAGATTTACGTATAATAAAATATTACTATATGCAAAGATTGTCGAATATTGAAGGTTTTTGTAGGGGAAACGTAGTATATCTTATAATAGTGTATAATAAATTAATTCGGTTTAAGATTTGGCATATTTAAATGGAATGAGTGATTTAAGTGAGGCTGATTTCTCTCGATAAAGTCAGGGAGGATATGGTTCTTGGCAGGTCAATATATCGTGGCAACGGAGAATTATTATTAAAGTCAGGAACACTTTTAAGTTCCAGATATATCCAACGTCTTAAAGATTTTGGGTTTACATATGTATATGTCTATAATGAACTGCTGAGCGACATCAACTTTGATGATATTGTTTCTGATAAAACCCGGGTCCAAGCTATTGCATGTCTCCATGATTTAACTAATAATGTTCGTAAAGGCAGGATTGTTCATCTTGGAGGTGTAAAAGAGTCAGTTGAAAATATTGTTGATGAACTTATCGGCAGCCGAGATATTATGTTTAACATCTCCAATATTTTAACTTTTGACGAATATACCTTTCAACACTCGGTAAATGTAACAATAATATCCGTTATGATTGGTGTTGCAATGTATTATAACAGGGACAAGCTGTTGGATCTGGGTATGGGTGTTATCCTGCATGATCTGGGGAAAACGCTTATACCTGGGGAGGTTATTAATAAACCAGGTAAATTGACTAATGAGGAATATGAAATAGTAAAAATGCATACCTGGCACGGTTATGAAATATTAAGGAGTAACCCGCAGATAAAAGTGACCTCGGCACATGTAGCTCTGCAGCATCACGAACGATATAATGGTTCAGGTTATCCAAGAGGTCTCAGGGGAAAACATATATTGGAATTTGCTCGTATTAGTGCCGTTGCAGACGTATTTGACGCTATGACAAATGATAGGTGCTACCGCAGCAAATTCCCGATTCATAAAGTCTATGAGTATCTGGTAGATAATTCGGCAACAGGGTTTGATCCTATAATTGTTGATAATTTTGTGCAAAAAATTGCCCTGTTCCCGAAAGGAACAAAAATACTTCTTAATGATGGAAGATCGGGTTTTGTTATAAAACAGAATTTTAGGTCTCCATTCAACCCGATAGTAAGACTTTTCTGGAATAATGGCAAAGACCTGCCGAAGCCTGTTGAAGTGGACCTGTTACAAGATGAAAACTTAAGCATTACTGATGTTATAGAAGACTAATCCCGTGGAATTTTCCACGGGAATTTTTGTTTATCTGCAGCTTAGGAAGTTGTTTTCAAGGATTATGGGGCCGGATAGATTCGAACCCTCTTTAAAAGGTTCAATTACAACCCTAGAGTTTGGTGTTAATCTGGCGGCAAGGGGGATATTTATAGTTACAGCATAGGTGGGGGGGTCTTCGGCTGTCGGGCGCAGCACATCCCCGGGGCCGCCGTCTATCTCAGGAATAATTACTGTTGCGAGGTAGACATTATAGTCTCCGAAGGTTGATGGAGGAGGGAGGGTGCCGGCAACTATGACGGCCTCTCCTCCGGTTGCCGGTGTATGGACGAGGGCAACAGCTTCGGTCCCTACAGGCACTGTGACACGTGGCCTAAGGACTACACAGCAGGGGAAGGAGACGAAGCCGGGTACACACAGTACGTCACCGGGAACGATAAAATTTGGATCAGGTATATGGGGGTTATTAACAGTAAGTGCTTCCAGTCTGGTTCGAAAAAACTGTGCTATTTTAAACATGGTATCACCCGGTCTAACGGTATAACGCCCGCGAAATCCGGGAGGACAGGAAACAGGAACTCGTGGCATGTACTAAACCTTCTTTCTTTTAGTATTAAAAAATTAAACAAGGTGGGTGAGGCTATTTATATATTTTATGAATATTTACAGGTTGTTGTGCAAACGAGTGTTCTACGCCAGGTCGGAATAATTTCTTGGCTTAAAATGCAGGAACTGGTAAAAAAATACCGAATTACATAATATGTATATTGTTGCCGCTGCCATCGGAGGGATGCGACATGATTCATGGAGATGATGAGTTTAGAGAATACGATATATATAAATTAGCTTTTGACTATACGGCTCTGGGTATGGCTGTTGTAAACTTGCAATTACAATATATAGATGTGAATAAAGCCTATTGCGATATAATAGGGTACACCAAAGAAGAGTTATTTAATATTAATTTTAAGAAGTTCACTCATCCAGATGACCGCGAAGTTGATGAACCATTTATCAGGCAGCTTATGGAGGGCAAAATAGACCATTTTAACAATACAAAAAGGTATATTCACAAGAAAGGGCACATTGTCTGGGGTAAGGCTACAGTTCGTCTTTTCAGGGACAAGATGGGAAAACCACTGTTCTTTATCACTCAGATACAGGATATTACTTCTCTAATTAATTCAGAGATGGAACTTCAGAGAATTGCCAACATTGACTACCTAACGGGATGTTTGAACAGGAGAGCTTTTATTCAGCGGCTGAGTGTAGAAATGGAAAGGGCAAAAAGAGAAAATACCACTCTATCGGTGATTCTGGCAGATATGGACAACTTCAAGAGTATTAATGATACATACGGACATATTACCGGAGATCAGGTATTACAAAAAGTTAGTCGAATTTTTTTAAAAAGCAGTCGGCCCTATGATTTTGTGGGACGTTATGGGGGAGAAGAGTTTATCATGTGCCTCCCCGGGGCCTATGTTCGTGAGGCGTATCATATAGCAGAACGCATGAGATGTCTAATAGAAGGTATGGGTTTTATTCTGGATTCTTCCAAAGAAGTAATGATTACTTGCAGCTTTGGAGTTGCCGGATTCAATCCTACATTCGATAAAGATATTGATAGCATGATTTTAAGGGTAGATAAAGTATTGTATAGGGCCAAGTTAACAAAAAATGCAGTTTTTCAGGCGTGACAAAAACGCTTTAGGAAGTGTCCCACGGGACGCTTTTATTTTTTAGTCTCCCGAAACTGAGGGTTAAAAGATAAAAGCATTAAAATCAGGAGAAAGCTTGTAAGAATAGTGTAATTATATGTACAAAACATGAATGTTTTGTCGAATTAGTTGTCTTAATAAGATGTTTTCCCTATAATTATATAACAATGTATTTTTGGGGTGGGTATATGGAAAACTCGCTAGTGGATCAAAGTTTGGTGAAAGATTTACTTAATGAAAATGCCAGGTTGAAAAAGGCTAACAACTTATTGGAACAGGTGTTTCAAAATACCGGGATAGGGATACGGTTAATTGATACAAATTTCAATATTATCAGGGTTAACGATACGTATGCTCAAATGGCCGACTTAATTAATGCGGATTATGCCGAGGGACAAAAATGTTTCAAACATTTAAACTGTGGCCGGTGCGGGACCAACTTTTGTCCCCTTATTAGAATTATCGAAGGTGATAAGTATGTTGAACATGAGTGTGAAAAAGAGTTTTCTGAAGGTAAAGTAATCCACTTCCATGTTACTGGACAACCGATTTTGGATTTTGAGGGGAAAATAACCGGTGTGATTGAGATGTTTAGGGATATTACCAATCACAAATATGCTTTAGAGGCTTTAAGAAGGAGCGAGAATCGCTTTAGGTTATATATCCAAAGTTCGCCTGACGGTGTTGCTATTACTGATAAAAGTGGAAAGTATCACATGGTAAATCCTGCTTTATGTGATTTATTAGGGTATAGTGAGTCAGAATTGTTGCAACTAAGGGTTAAAAACGTCGATTCAAGTGATCACTTTCATAAATTGATTGAAACAGGCACTAGTAAGGGAGAGGTTGAACTATTTAGGAAAGATGCCAGCACAGTTTTTGTTGACATTCATGCGGTTGCTCTAGAAGATGGATACAATATCGCTTTGTTACGCGATTCCACCGAACGAAGGGAAGCAGAAAGGGCACTAATATCTGAAGTAGAACTTAATACAGTTGTTGCAGAGCTAGCTCATATGTTTCTTTCAACAACGGAAGTTGAGCAAATAGCATCTGTTTTATTAGAAAAGTCCGTTGCTTTAACTGAAAGTCAGTGCGGATACAATGGATATGTCGATTCCGCAACGGGACAGTTTAGTATATCTAATCTTGCAGGAAATGTAAAGGAAATTTGTCAACCAAACAAAGGTAAAGTTATTAATACTGAATTTCGGGGGCTTTGGGGTTGGGCTCTTAAACATAAAGAGCCATTATTAACCAATTCAGCTGCTGGCGACGAAAGAGCTGCCGGAATCCCTGCCGGACATATGCCAATACACCGGTTTCTATCAGTTCCCGCACTGGTTGAAGGAGTTCTAATTGGTCAGATTTCAGTTGCCAATTCTGTGCGAGACTACACTGAACGGGATTTAAAGATACTGCAGCGTCTTACGGACATTTACGCTATAGCCCTACAAAGAAAGCACGCAGAACAAAAAGTCCTGGAAAGCGAACAACAATATAATTTAATCATTAACGGAACTAATGATGCAGTCATACTTTATGAGGTGGTTAACAATAAAGATTTCCGAATTCTCAAAGGAAACAATACTCTATCAAAAATACTTGGACTACCTCTGGACGAGGTTAAGGGTAAATCTATTAAGGATGTTGTCCCCAAAGGAAGAGCAAATATCTTAACTGAACAGTATACGAGAGCGGTTCGGTCAAAAGAACCGGTTGTATTCGACGTATCCGTTCCGAATCATGGCATGTATGAAGCCAGGTGTATTCCCGTAATTAACGATAAAGGAGAAAGCAGTCACTTAGTTGTGGTTGCACAGAACATTTCTGAGAAAAGACAGGCTGAAGACCATCTGTTGAAACTACAAAAGCTGGAATCGGTTGGTATTCTTGCAGGTGGAATTGCTCATGATTTTAACAATATATTAACAGCAATTACGGGTAATGTATCTTTGGCTAAGCTGAAACTAAACAATATGAAGTCAGAAGGTGCTGGAGCTCTTTTGAACTTATTAGATGAGGCTGAAAAAGCATCGTTGGAGGCAAAAAACCTCACACAACAGTTGCTTACATTTGCAAAAGGCGGTGCTCCGATTATTAAGACTACTTCAACCACGGAACTCCTAAAGGGAATAACCGAATTTGCACTTAGAGGGTCCAATGTGAAATGCATCTTCGAAATACCCGGTGACATCTGGGCGGTAGAGGTAGACGAAGGGCAGATTAGTCAGGTTATTCACAACCTTGTTATAAACGCGGACCAGGCAATGCCTGGTGGCGGCAAGGTAGAAATAAAGGCGGAGAATATTGTTGTTAATGGAAAAAGCGGACTGCCTTTAGAAGGGGGACGTTACGTCAAGATTTCTGTTGCTGACCACGGTGTTGGTATTCCACCAGAGTTCCTTAACAATATTTTCGACCCATACTTTACAACTAAACAAAAAGGAAGTGGGCTTGGATTAACCTCATCGTACTCAATTGTCAGGAAGCATGGCGGAATATTAGAGGTTCAATCTGAATTGGGCATTGGCACGAGGTTTGAAATGTATCTACCAGCAACTGAAGCATTAGTTATTAGAGAAGAGATACGGAAGGATGCGTCGACTACCGGTAAAGGTAAGGTGCTCGTTATGGATGACGACAAAATGCTGCGTTTTATGCTCAGCGAAATGCTCGAGTATTTGGGATATGAAGCTGCCTGCGCAAAGGATGGTGTCGAAGCAATTGATATGTATTCCAGCGCCAAAAAGGCTAAGAAGCCATATGATGCGATTATCATGGATTTGACTATACCGGGAGGTATGGGCGGAAAAGAGGCGATTCAGAAATTAATCGAGATAGACCCGGAAGCGGCTGCCATTGTCTCAAGTGGATACTCTAATGACCCGATTATGTCAGAATACGAAAAGTATGGATTCAGAGATGTTGTATCAAAGCCCTATAGCGTGGAAGAGCTTGCAGAAACTTTAAGGAAGGTCATAGAGATTGGCGGCTGAGAGTTCCATATCTGCCGTAAAGCAACAAAAAGTCCGTGGATTATATCCACGGACTTAAGTATATCAAGAATTTTGGTGCGGTCGAGGTGACTTGAACACCCACACCCCTACGGGCACTAGAACCTGAATCTAGCGCGTCTGCCAATTCCGCCACGACCGCATGTTTGAGCTACATATACGATAATATCATAAATACAAATCACTGTCAACCGAATATGCGTTATCAGAGATTTACTTAGTACCTGTAATTTGTACCAGAGTGCATTTTTTCTTCCTGTGGTGGAACAATATATCCCGACTAATTACAAATTCACCGGTAAGCGGTAAAAGGATGGTGATTATATGGTTAAAAGAATAGCGGGTAAAATAAGAACTGAAATGAACAGAGAGCACTTAGCAACCAAGGGCCCCAAGACCAAAACAGGGGCAAGCTTAAGGGGTATGCGGACAATCTCACCTGCTCGGCAGGGACGGTATTGGCGGGATGATGAAGATTTCTAATTTAAAGTAAAAAGTAAAATAGGAGACGTTTGCTCTGGCGTAAACGTCTCCTATTTTTATACTTGTCTACTCCCACACGATTCAACTGCTTAAAGAAAGCAATAAAAAAACAGCCAATAAATCGCAGCTGTGTCATTTTTCTATATGGCTGGGGCGGCAGGACTCGAACCTACGCATGCGGGAGTCAAAGTCCCGTGCCTTACCAACTTGGCGACGCCCCAATAGTACAATTGACAGACAATTAACAATTATGGAAGGTTTGCTCCTTACGTCACAAACCGAATAAAAAAGAAAATCGTTAGTTTTAACAGTCTTTGTTTTTTGGTTTTTTATTGTCAACTATCAACTGTCAATTGTTAATTTATCTTTTCCAACATTGTCAATTCTCAATTCTCAATTGGTTTGTTGGTGGAGGGAGAAGGATTCGAACCTTCGAAGGCTGAGCCGGCAGATTTACAGTCTGCTCCCTTTGGCCACTCGGGAATCCCTCCATGAAAACTAATTGAAAATTGACAATGGATAATTGACAATTTATACCTTTAAATAATTGTCAACTGTCAATTGTCAATTGAAATATGGCGGAGCTGACGGGATTCGAACCCGCGGTCTCCTGCGTGACAGGCAGGCATGTTAGGCCTCTACACCACAGCTCCTTGACGTAACCTTTAGTCAAAGTCACAAATCATATTATAAATAATATTTCAGGTTACGTCAAGAGCTGATTTTTTAAAAAAAAGGTCCAGTGTTTCCACTGGACGGGGAGAGATAGAACTCACCAAAGCGGAGTATTGATAGTATCGGCGGCTCTTGTAAAAAATATACACGTTTTATCAAAAAATCAGGAATAATTTACATGGATTTTTACCGCCTGAACATATGGTTAGACTTATTTGTTAATAATAATGTTACATCTTAAACAAGAAGGAGGAGATATTACAGTGAAGGATTTGTTAAAGAAATCAATTATGTTGGGTATAGGCGCCATTTCTATGACTAAGGAAAAAGCTGAGAATTTGGTTAGGGAAATGGAGGACAGAGGTGAGATAAAATCTCATGAGACCAAGGAATTCGTAGATGAGCTTGTCAAAAAAGGAGAACAGGAAAGGGCTAATTTTAGTGAAGTCGTGAGGAAAGAACTGCAGGACATGGGTTTAGCGACTAAGTCCGATATAGAAGCTCTCGCGTTACGCCTGAAAAGGGTTGAGGAACATATAGGAATTGCACCTGAAACCGGAGGAGAATCATTTCAACCGGCTCAGTTCCCGTCGGGTGAGTAAAAGGTTTTAGCAGATTACAGGTGGTGGTGAAGCTTGAAAACCTTTTTTACCAATCGGTACCGGCATATTGGCCGATACAGGGAAATAGTTAACATAATAAGTAAGCACGGGCTTAAGTCTCTGTTTGACTCCCTTGGGCTCAACTCAGGTATTGGGATTCTATGGCGGCAAAGGGATGAAAAACAACAATTTACTAACACTGCTGAGAGGCTTAGGGTTGTCCTGCAGGAACTTGGCCCAACTTTTATCAAGCTTGGCCAGATATTAAGCACAAGGCCAGACCTGCTGCCGCCGGTTTTTATAAATGAATTAGAAAAACTCCAGGATAAAGTACCATCAGTAGACTTCGTTGAAATAAAAAACACACTGGAACTAGAAACAGGTCTGAGGGTTGAAAGAATCTTTGCTCATCTTGATGCTGCCCCTATAGCTTCGGCCTCTATTGGTCAGGTCCATGAGGCTTACCTATTGTCAGGGGAACATGTGGTGGTTAAAGTCCAGCGGGCCGGTGTGGAACGGGTTATCCAAACCGATCTGGAGATAATGTACGATATGGCAAAGATTTTGGAAGCCAGGACGATTTGGGGGAAGTATTACAAAATAATTGAGATGGTTGAAGAGTTTTCCAGGTCAATTAGTGAAGAGTTGGATTACACTATTGAAGGTCTAAACGCTGAGAAGATGCGAAACAACTTCAGAGGTGACAGTACCGTCAGTATACCGGCTGTTTATTGGACCTATTCAACTCAACGTGTACTTATACTTGAGTATATGTCAGGGATAAAAATTAATTCTCTTGAGAAAATTGAACAAGTCGGCCTGGACAGATCGGAACTAGCCCGGCGTATATCCAATGCAGTATTTAAACAGCTTTTAATAGATGGTTTTTTTCATGCAGACCCTCATCCTGGCAATGTGGCTGCTGGAGAGGGTAATACTGTTTTATTCATGGATTTTGGTATGGTAGGACGGATTGACGAATCTATGAAGGAAAAACTAGGCCTGATGATGTTGAACATAGTACGCCGTGACAGTGCGGGAATAGTACAGGTACTAATAGACATTGGGGATGCCCATAGAAAAATTGATAGGGCAAAATTAAGGCGTGATGTAGACTATCTTTTTGACAAATACTATAATCGGCCGCTTAGTGAAATTAAGATCGGAAATGCCCTTAGAGAACTCTTGCAATTATCATTTGTCTATAAGATTCGGGTGCCTGTTGAGCTGGTGTTAATGATAAGGTGCCTGGTGCTGCTGGAGAGTGTGGTGGAACAGCTTGACAAAACAGTAAGCATTGTGGATTTGGCTGAACCTTTCGGTAAAAAACTTTTGCAGGATAAGCTTATGCCTGACCAGTTGGTGAAAACTGCTTCAGATTATTTTTTTGAAATGTCGGCATCAGCAAAAGAGCTTCCTGGCCGAATAAATAATCTGTTTAGTATTATAGAAGATGGGGAGCTAAATGTTAAACTGGAGCACAAAAATTTAAGTAAATTTATTGCAAATTTCAATCTGGTGGGTAACAGAATATCATTTAGCCTGGTAGTTGCTTCTATAATTATAGGTTCATCCATTATTGCGCAAAAAGGCACAAAACTCCTGTTGTGGCATTTCCCCGTTGCTGAGGTAGGGTTCCTGATGGCAACGTTTCTGGGAATATGGCTTTTAATATCAATCATAAAGTCGGGCAGGATTTGAGGATAACTTCTATGGAGTTATCTTTTTTATTACCTATTTTTAGGACAGGTGGTCTAAAAGGTTGTTGTCCAAAATATATTTATACTGACCAAGTCCGGAAAGGGGTAAATTCTGATGAATAGATTTAAACTAATAACAACGATTTGCATTTTTTGTTTGGCCATGTTATCCGGTACTGCCAGTGCTCAGCCAGAAGGGGCCGATAAAAAAGAGGAAGCTAAACCGGAACAACGTGTTATAAGACATATAATTCTTATAACTGTTGATGAACTAAGTGACAGGAAAATGGAGTCGGTTTCAACCCCAAACTTAAGCGGCCTTGCCGCCCAAGGTGTCAGAACATCGGCGGTAGGTGTTCTGCCGGCCAATTTTCCCTCTTTTGCGGCATCTTTGTTAACAGGAGCTGATCCTGGTATACATGGTTTGCTTGGGCCAAAGGATCAGATAAAGACTTCAGCACTGCCAGATATCGCTCTTAAGTACGGGAGGACTGCTGCATACGTTTCCCAGACCGGCAGTATTCCCAAAGGAATGTTTAATCAGAAGAGTAAGACCGAAGTAAAAAGTTACGAAGTTGCCTCAGGTGAAAACCACCGTTTGATGGCCGAGGCGATTAAAGTCTTTGAACGGGAACGGCCTTACTTCCTGGGGCTTAAGATGTCACTAAACGAAGACAACTTCCAAGGAAACCAGAAGGCGAAAACTGTTAAGGCTATGAGTGCCCTTGATGTGGAAATTGGTAAACTTCTCGGTGTCTTGAGTTCAAGTAATGTTTTTAATGACACTCTAATTATACTTGTTGGAAATTGTGGTGCTTCAAACTCTCTGAATGCCCTCTCTAAAGATGATAAACAATTAATGGTTCCCGTAATAATGGCCGGACCGGGACTTAAAGCATCTGTCAGTATACCATCTGCAAGAATAATAGATATCATTCCTACCGCTGCGCTGCTTTCAGGAATGCAGATGCCGCCGGAAAGTAACGGATTTGTATTATGGAATGCACTAAAACCGGGTAACGGGTTTGTGGAGCAAAATCTCTTGATAAAACGTGTAAAAGATTTAAGTAAAGAAAACACCAGATCAACTGTCGAAAACTATCGACTGATGGAAGAAAAACGACTTGCTAAGGCGGAACGGGAAAACGTTGAGTTAGAAAAGCAGACCATACAAAAGACCATTGAAAGCAAGGACCTGCACATTAAGAGCCTTAACTTAAGGATATCACTGCTTAAGCTGGCGGGTTTTATAGCATTTGGTGTTTCCGGGCTTGGGTATGTAGTTGAATATTTCTACCTAAGAAAGAAGTTTCTAATGTTCTAAATATTAATAAATAAACGTTTACTCCTGAGACATAGTTTGAACACAAAACCCCTATGGGGTATTCTTTTTGCCTGTTGGAATATACAGAAAAGAGTTGCAATTGTGATAATATTCACCCAATTATTTTTCGAATTTGAGAAGGAATTTAGAATTTTCTGTCGAAGCTGAATAATTGCAAATTAATGAAAAAGTGTCTCAAAAAAATACTTGTTTTAGTTAGCTATCTGAAAAATTTCCAGCAGGAATTTAGAATGTTGTGTAGAAACATTTAAATTGTGCGAATGTTTTGAAAAACCATGACAAAATATTCTGACACTTACCATCGATTCAAATTACTAACATCGCAGCAAAAAAACTAAAAAAAGACGCAGCAACAAATTTAACAGATGAGGTGAAATGTATGAAGATTGCTATTTCAGGTAAGGGTGGCGTAGGTAAAACCACTGTTTCGGCCACGCTGGCGAAACTGTTTGCAGATTCTCACAAAAAAGTGTTTGCAGTTGATGCTGATCCTGATGCTTGTTTGGCTGCAGCAGTTGGAATTCCTGAAGAACAGATTAAAGGGTTGAAGCCCCTGGTTGATTTAAAAGAATTAGTTGACAAAAAGAGCGGCGGGGGAGGTTCCTTTTTCTCGTTAAATCCAGATGTTGATGATATCCTTAACGAGTACAGTCTTAAACTTGATAATATATGGTTCCTAAGGATGGGCGGCATCAAACAGGGCGGCTCAGCTTGTTATTGTCGTGAAAACTCATTTTTGAATGCATTGATGAGCGGTCTCCTATGGGATAAAGAGAGTGCAGTCATTCTTGATATGGGTGCAGGTATTGAACACCTGACCAGAGGTACCGCCAGAAGTGTAGATGTAATGCTGGTTGTAATTGAACCAAGCAGGAACAGTGTAAACACAGCTACGCTGGTTAAAGAACTGGCAGATGAACTGGGCATTCAGAAGGTCAAATTTATCGGTAACAAGATTAGGAACGAAAAAGAACGCCAGTTTATCGAAAAACATTTTGCCAAAGATGAAATTCTCGGGTTTATTCCGTTCGATGATGAAATTTGGGAAAGCTCCATGGAAAACGGACCAGCCGCTAATTTGGGAGGAGCGCTTTTAGGGAGCATGAAAGAAATTCACCAAAAATTACTACAGGAGGTGGATGGTTAGGAACCTAATAAGTATTGCATTGTTTTTGTTGCGTTTCTCTTAGCACCGATAAATAAAGAAAGACAGGTTTTGGGAGAAATGGAGACAGGAAATTATTATTAAGGAGGTTAACGTTAATGCCAAGATTTAAAGATCCAAGCCATACTCATCATCCGTCAGATGCTCCCAGGGTATTTGACACAAAAAACGTTAAACGTGCCAGTGACCCTGCAGTATTGGAAATGATTGAGAAGACTCAGGAAAAAGGAATCGTTACCGCTTTTGACAGGGCTGTGGCCCAACAGCCTCAATGCCAATTCGGTTACAAGGGTACCTGCTGCCGTTTCTGTATGATGGGACCCTGTCGTGTAACTGCTGATGTAGGACCTAAGAGCAAAGGTATCTGTGGTGCCGATGCCTGGACTATAGCTGCACGTAGCACAGGTACAATGTTGTTAACCGGTGCTGCTGCACACTGCGAGCACGCACGTCACATTGCCCATACAGTACTTGAGGCTGCTGAAGGTAAAGCCGCTGATTATAAGATTACTGATCCTAAGAAACTTGCTAAAGTTGCCAAGCGTCAAGGTCTTGCTACAGAAGGTAAGACTGATGCTCAGGTTGCCAAGGAATTGGCAGAGCAGGCACTTAATGATTTCCGTATGCTTACAGGCGAAGACGAGTGTAACTTCCTGGTAAATAACATTACCGAGGGACGTAAGGAGAAATTTGATTCCTGCAACATTACACCCAATGGTATTCAATCAGCCTTAGCTGACCTGCTGGCTCAGGCACATGTAGGTCAGGACAATGACCCTGTTAACATTACCTTTAGTGCTTTAAGAGCTGCCTTAGCTGACTTCACAGGCTGCCATATCGGTACAGATTTCTCTGATATTCTGTTTGGTACCCCGGTTCCGGTTCTTTCAGAAGCTAACCTGGGTGTAATTAATAAAGATAAAGTTAATATTATTCTGCACGGACACAACCCGCTGCTTAGCGAAATGATTGTTGCAGCTTCCCGTGAGTTGGAAGCTGAAGCACAAGAAGCTGGCGCAGCCGGCATTCAGTTGGCAGGTGTATGCTGTACAGGTAACGAAGTATTGATGCGTCAGGGTGTTCCTGTTGCAACAGGCTTTAGTTCTCAGGAACTTGCTATCGCTACCGGTGCAGTTGATGCCATGGTAGTTGATGTACAGTGCATCATGCCCGGTCTGACTAGTGTTGCTAAGTGCTTCCATACCAAAATCATCACTACCCAGCCGATTGCAAAACTCCCGGGAACTGCTCATGTTCAGTTCAATGTTGAAAGCGCTATGGAAGATGCAAAAGAAATTGTACGCATGGCTATTGCTTCTTATAAAGAACGTGATGCAAGCCAGGTATATATTCCTGACGTTAAATATAAGGCTGCTGCTGGATTCAGCCAGGAAGCAATTTATGAGTTGTTCTCCACTGTAAATCCTGATAGCCCGGTTAAAGTTCTGACTGATGCTATTGAGTCAGGACAAATTAAGGGTGTTGCCTTCCTCATTGGTTGTAGCAACCTCAAAGGTGTTCAGGATGAAAACCACATTGGTATCTTTAAGGAAATGCTTAAAAATGATGTATTTGTTATATCGGGAGGTTGCGCCGCACAGGCTGCAGCAAGATTTGGCCTTATGGATCCCGATAGAAGAGATGAATTTGTTGGCGACGGCCTGAAGGCATTCTTGAGCCAGTTCGATAATAAAGCAGGACTCAAAGGTAATCTGCCTGCAGTACTCCATATGGGTTCATGCGTGGACTACTCAAGGGCTATGGATTTATTGAAAGATATGGCCGATGAGATGGGAGTGGATACTCCTAAGGTACCATTTGTTGTTTCTGCTCCTGAAGCTATGAGTGGTAAGGCAGTTGCTATCGGTTGCTGGTTAGTTTCATTAGGCTTACCTACACACGTTGGTGTTCTGCCTCCTGTTGAGGGCAGTGACCTGTTCTTTAGCATTGCAACCCAGATTGCAAGTGACGTTTACGGCGGATACTTCATCTTCGAAGTTGACCACAAAGTTGCTGCTGAGAAAATGCTGAGTGCATTAGAGTACAGAACATGGAAACTTGGTATTCACAAGAAGACCGCTGAGAGAAACGAAACCAGTCTCTGCCAGAACTACTAATTATCCCGAAATTCGAAAGGAGGAACAAGAATGTCAGAAGAACTCAATTTTGATTTAATATATGCTGATGCAGAAAAGGCAATGGAAGGCAAAGAGCCTATCAAAATGTATAGAAGGGCTTACAAAGGCGCCATTACCGCTGTCAGCTATGCTGAAATCCTTTTAAACCGTGCTATCCAGAACTATGGTAAGGAAAAGAAAGTTGCTTATCCTGATACAGCTTACTTCGTACCCATCATTCGCTGTATGACTGGTGAGAAGGTAACCATGCTTGGTGAAATGG
>JAENZX010000034.1 GCA_016841045.1 Thermincola carboxydiphila | reverse complement strand
AGTTATAGATTTTGTGCACGGAAAGTACCTGCACTGCTTCATTCATTATTAGTACCTGCATAAACTCATCAGTTGTTGTCATACGCGCCGCCTCCAGCACTTGTCTTAGCATACACGGCAGACAGTCTATACATAATTTCATTTGTCTATCCCCCAATATTAAAAATCCAAATTAACCTGTCCCATCGGACCTGTTCTGTCTCTTCCCGGCATTTCTATCACTTGCTGATGTTTTTGGGCATATGCCATTTACATTTATACTATAGTAATATTTTTGGCATATGTCAATAACTCACCCTGAAAGGTAAGACAGAATGAAAAGGTTAGGCCCCCTAAAATTAAAGGGGGCCTTGCAAGCTTTCATTATAAATCACATATCCGAGTTGCTTATTTTTAGCATGATACATGGCTATATCTGCTTTTTTCATAAGTGTATCCGATTCGTCCCCGTCATCAGGATACCTGCTGATTCCTATGCTGCACTTTATGAAAACTTCATGGGTATCCACTATTAGGGGGGATTTAAACAGATTATTTATCTTGTAAACCACTTTGGTTATCTCATCCCCGGACCTTATATTAAGAAGCAGGATGGTAAATTCATCTCCACCCAGCCTTGATATTATATCATTTTTCCTTAAATTTGCCGTTAACCTTGCGGATACTTCTTTTAATACCTGATCTCCTACATCGTGGCCATATGTATCATTAATATCCTTAAAATTATTCAGGTCAAGAAACAAGATGGCTAATTGAAAATCACTCTTTTTGGTACCTAAAATAGCCTGGTTGATATACTTCTCTAACAACTTTCTGTTGGGCAGGTTTGTAAGAGCATCATGGTAAGCCATATGTTCAGATTTTAGAAGCAGGTAAAGAATAATAAAAGCAAAGGTCAGGTAGACCAGTGTAATCAGTGCTACATATTTCCAAAAGGCATTTTTTTGTTGACCTAGTTCTTCAAAAATCAGGTTGTTATAAACCACTTCAATCACATAAGAGTTCCACCAACTATATTCCCCTTCCTTAGTATTCACTACGTAAGGTATATATTTGTGAGTAAATGAGTTTCCCGATGAATCATTGGTAAGCTCTACTATCTGAACCTCATTGGATTTCAGGGCTTTTTTAATTAGTTCAGTCTTTTTTGTATCCATAACTACTTGGTAATATGGTTTAGTCTTTGAAATTTTTAAGATTCCCTTGCCATCAAAGTGAGATTTATAGATTACGATATTTTCCACAGACCGGTACTGTGATGTCAAATTCTGTGCAAGTGAAAAACTGTCCAGTTCGTTTATAACCGGAAATCTTTCTTCCAGATTGATGCTTAATTCCAAAATGTATTTATGATCAGGTGTGGGAAAATAACTGTACTTCATTAACTGACCTGTTGTTGTGGAAACATCTACTCTGTCTGTTACAAAAGAATTGTCTTCGAGCCGGCTCCTGAGAAGTTTCGAAAAGCTGGGTAATTTACTGAAGTCCAGGCCCAGGTCCTCTTTAAAGGTTGTCCTGATTACCCTGAGATCTTCATTAATGATATAAATATCATAATCACCAATTTGTCTTTTTAACTCCTCAATATTCCACGCCATCACATCAGGTTCTTTAGTATATTTGTCGACAAGGAGCAGTGACTTATTTTCCATTTCATCAGTCAGCTGCTGGTCTATTAACCCGAACATTGAATCAGCATACTTAATGGTATTGTATATACTTCCCTCCACAAGCTTATGTTTTGCATCATACTCAGATTTAATAATTTCTACCTTATTCCGATAATTATTGTAGGACACTAAAATTAAAATAAAGTAGAAAATAATTATTATGACTACCGCAAAAATGTACCTGACATTTTTTACAAAATCCAAATGTCCCACCACCTATAGCTATAATTTTCAACAATTTTTTCCAAAATCCTTTATTTTAGTAACCGTTATTGTTTCTGTCAATATAAAAATTCCTCCGGAATATTGGTCCGGAGGAATATAAACAACAGGATAAGGGTTTAATATCCCCTCTGCTTAATCAATGCCATAAGACAACCTTCGCGCTAATTTACCTAAATAATTCATCAAGCCAAAACCTGCAATTTTTGATGCTATCTTCCCAAATTTGCGATAGACAAAATTGAATAACAAATAAGGAACTCTTTGATTCCGGTCATCAGGGAGTCTTTTGATGATATTTTTAATTGAATAGAAGTCTTCATATATCTTCAGATAACCTTGATAAAGTTGTTGCCGGGTCATTTTATTTGGTGAGAAAACTGCGTAAGATGTGTTATAGTGAGTTGGTTCGTAGTCAATAATGCGGCCTTCGGATTTCAATCTTTGATAAATCTTTGTTCCCGGGTACGGAGTCAAAATATGGGCTGTCATTGTCTCTATTTTATTTTTAACAAGCCAATTCAACGTCTCCTCAAATACGGTATATTCATCATCGTCAAAACCAAATACTAAACTGGCATTGACCATTATGCCCCTGGAATGTATCTCCTGGATTAGCTTTTCGTAACTTTCGATATTGTTTTGATATTTACTTACACTTTCAATGGAAGCCTTATTAATCGTCTCAAAGCCAATAAATAAACTTTGGCATCCTGAGTCCTTCATTTCATCTAAAAGGTCGGGATACTGAACCAGGTTAGCTGAAACTGCTGCATGCCATTTCAGACAAAGTGGCTTAATTTGCCTTAGAAATTCCTTTGTCCAGCTAATATTTCCAATAAAATTATCGTCAATAAACATGACCTGCTTAGTACCCAAAGCTTTGACTTCTTCAATAACATTTTCAATGGGGCGATTTCTGAACTTGTTATGCACGTATTCACAACTGTTATAGCAGAACTCGCATCGAAAGGGACATCCCCTGCCGGTTACTACAATGTTGGTGTACAAATACTTGGATTTGTCGATTAAACTCCATTTGGGAATAGGAGTATTGGCCAGATTAGTGGGTTTATCATTATAATATTTATTTTTTAAATCACCTGTTTGGACATCTTGTAAAACCTGTTCCCATAACTCCTCCGCTTCCCCAATACAGACTGAGTCAGCATAAGCCAAGGCCTCATCCGGATTGGCGCTAACGTGAATCCCGCCTAAAATAACCTTAATTCCTTGCTTGCGGTAATGTTTCGAGATTTCGTAGGCTCGTTGTGAGGTGTCCACGTTTACGCTAATTCCAACCAAATCAGGCTTATTCTCTAATTTCAACCTTCCGATGTTTTCATCTTCCATATACACTTCATGTTCATTAGGAGTTAACGCAGCCAAGATTAATAAGGCAATGGAAGGTGACATAGTCCTTTTAAACTCAGAGTCCATCGGCCTTAATGTCATTTTGGGGGAGATCAGTTTTATTTTCATATTTTGCCCTCATGCTTTAATGTTATTGGGTTTCATTTTTGTATTCCAAAATATCTCCAGGCTGACATTCCAAAGCCTTACAAATCGCCTCCAGAGTTGATAATCGAATCGCTTTTGCCTTTCCATTTTTCAATATAGAAAGGTTAGCCATTGTTATTCCAACCCTCTCCGAGAGTTCTGTGACACTCATTTTCCTTTTAGCCAACATCACATCAATATTGATTATAATCGCCATATTATTCACCTCAAACCGTTAAATCATTTTCTGATTTTATGTCTATGGCTTGTTTTAAAAGTTTTTGAAGAACAGCAGCAAAGACTGCAACCGCCATCGGCGCAAATGTAAAAACCATTCCGATCACGATGGCGCCCGGGGCATCGTCTACCTCTCCAATGATATAGAATAAAGGCATGCTGACCAGATATAAGGCACTGATTGTGATTGCACAGAATTTGATATTTCTCAAGGCTCTTACAGACAATTCCGAGAAGGCCTTGTTCCTGTCAATATAGTTTAGCAGTCGGAACGCTTGATACAATGCAACAAAAAATGGTATCGCCGATACATACATAACTGATATAATGCCATATAGAAAATAAGCCAACTCCCAACCTGCTGCATCCTTAGCTATCCAGGGTAACCCAAATAAACACAAGGCCAGAACGGGAGTTCCAATAAGAATAACAGAAAGCTTTAAAAAGAGTGTTTCTCGTTTCATAATGCACCTCATTTATTTATTGTTAATTTTATTTTAGTACACATTTTATTGTTTTGCAATAAATTTTTATTTTATTTTATGGTATTTTTATTGTCCCATATTATTAATGCTTTGGCCACAGCGTAGATAAACATGTTGAAAAAGCTGGTATTTAACATTTCACACCCCAATTATATGAAATGTTGTTATTTTTTTATATTAAAAGAAGGACTTATTAATTTTAAGTTAAAGATAATTAAGAAAATAGATGGTTGTACTTGAGGGAAGCTTATGATAAAAGTACAGTTGCTTGGTTTATTTGGAATCTATAACATAAATGAAGAAATTACTTTACCGACTGCCAAGGCAAAACAACTGGCAGCCTATCTCTTTTGGCAGCAGGGCAGGTGGGTTAGACGTGACTTTTTGCAGGATATTTTTTGGGGTGATTGTGACGAAAGAAGAGCTTCAGCATACCTTAGACAAGCCATTTATTATCTAAAAAAAGCACTTAAAACCCATGGCTATAATGATTCTATTCTTGAATGGAAACCCGGTGCCATACGGGTGCTAACCGGACCCGACATCTGTGTTGATTTATATGCCTTTGAAAAGGAAGCGGAGCTGGGCCTGGGTGAAAACAGGGAAAATGTCAGGCACCTTGCTAATGCCGTATCAATTTACCAAGGTGATTTCCTTGACGGTGTTGATACAGACTGGTGCCTGGTGGAGAGAAACCGCATTTTAGATATCTACTTAGGGATTCTGGAGACACTTGTGCAAAATCTTTGTGTATCCGGTCTTTACGAGAAAGCCCTAACTTATGCGCATCAGTGGCTGTTAAAAGACCCTCTGAATGAAGCGGCTTACCGGGCTTTGATGAGTATTTACGTGAAAACAGGCCAGCTGGCTAGAGCCGTACAGCAATATGAGATCTGCAAACAAACTCTTGCAGCGGAACTTGGAATCCTTCCAGGCAATGAGACCATGAACCTTTACAGGGAATTAGGATTATCTGACCTTAAGATTACCGAAAACCGGCTGCCTGGTTTGAAAAACAGCAACACCACACAAAAAATAAGAGCACGGCAAACCAAACGTCTGTCCAAAGATGCTCTGCGCAATGCAAGCTTTCTTGTTGTATCCGGAGAAGATATGGCGCTTCAGGGTAACATCGAAGGAGGCATGAAAGCCCTTAAAAAAGCCCTGAATGTATATGAGAAGCTGGGCGATGCTGAAGCGAAAGCAGTTGTTTACCTCGCCACGGGAACCTCGCTTCTTTATACCCCTACAACTCCACAGCCGGACAAAGCACTTAACTATATCAAAGCGGCACTCTCCCATTACCGGTTGGAAGGTAAAAACCCCAGTTTACGCAGAGCCCTGCTGCTTGCTGCAGATGCCTCCTGGCAGAGCGGGCGTATTGATGAAGCCGCCGCCTTTTGTGAAGAGGGCCTTAAGATTGTAACTGAACCAAACGACAAATGCTCCGAATCCTCTTTCCTGCTGATTTTAGGAATCGCCCGTATGGCAGGGAACCGGATGAAAGAAGCCCATGCTGCCCTGGATAAAGCTGTTCAGGCCCTGGCGTATTTCAACGATATCCATGATGTGCTGAAAATTGTGTTCTATCGAAGTATTTTTGCCCAAATGTCGGGTGACCTGCGTTCTGCCGAGAGATTTATGAGGGAAGCAATTGACCTCACTCAGGCAGTAACACAGATACCGAGGATTAAGTTGACAGAGTACCTGGCCCGGGGCCAGCTGATCTTCCTGCTTTACCTGCA
This sequence comes from Thermincola carboxydiphila, assembly GCA_016841045.1. Classification (GTDB taxonomy): domain Bacteria; phylum Bacillota; class Thermincolia; order Thermincolales; family UBA2595; genus JAENZX01. The sequence goes on along the minus strand of JAENZX010000034.1, from coordinate 34,468 downwards.
GGACAGGCACGATGAGATTGAATTCTTTGACCCTCCGGACCAGTTAGTCGGCTTTGAATTAGAAAAGAAGTTTATGTATCTTTTGACGCGGTGTTCAGAGGGTATTGACCATAGGACAGCCGTAAAAAATTTTGAGTCCTGGCTTAGGAAAAACTTAGTCAAATCTCCTTTCCATTATGCCTGTGGAGGGGTACGTCATTTGACAGCCGAAATGTGTGCATTAGAAAACTTCGCAGGGGCCGCATGCTGGGCTTCTGTTGGAGTACGTATTACACGAGCCAGAGGACTGTATGAGCATGAGGCACTCTTTTACAGCCTGCGGGCTGCAGCCTTAGCCAAGGCCGGGAAGGTGGGAGCTGCCGAAGTCTGCTGCAAAAGGGCACGAAGAACAATGGATGAAGGTGAAATATGGACCCCGGCTCATCTATTCTGGGCAGATGGATTGATTGCCAGAGCAAAAGGCAAGACTTCCGAGGCCACGCATCTAATAACGAAAAGCATCAGTCTGTTTAAAAAAATCGGCTTCAGGTATATCCTAAAGCAGGTTCAGGCTGACCTAAACCTAAATATCTAACTTTTCCCCGGTAGATGGTGAATCGACCGGGCTTTTTTTGTGCTTCTTGGGGCCGGAATTGGCCAATGTGATTTTAAGACATTTTTGAGACGCAGGACAGTTAACATATCGTTAGTACCTTGGAAATCAAAGAAAGGAGTGGCTTAGTCTCTTTTTTTTAAAAGTGTGCTGAAACAAAATTATTAGGGAGGTATAAATGTGAGACAGAAATCCAAAAAGACTGCAACTGCCATAATGGTTATTTTTGTTATGCTATTCGTTTTCCCCTTAGCAGCCTTTGCTGAAGAGAACACCGCTATAAGCGCCGGTGAAGGCGGCGGGCTGGTGGCACATTACAAATTTGATGGTGATTTCACCGATTCCTCCGGCAATGGCCATGATGGGACCACTGTGGGAGATATCACTTTTGCTGATGACGGGGTGCTTGGGAAAAGTGCCGTATTTAATGGCGGCTTCATTAATGTAAACAGTTCTCCTGAGCTTAACCTGGAAGACAGCTTTACAATCGCAGCATGGGTCAAGGTGGATCCGGTTATGTCCCAAAACGGAAATAAAGACGGGGGTATTGTCTCAAAACTCGATGACGGTGGAGGAAATAATAATTATAATGTTATCACCGTAGGTACACACGGTGTCCATTTTCATGGCTTTTTCACGGATGGTGAAAGAGCTATTCAGCCCGGTGGCTTTGAAAATTGGGGTTTGGCTGAAGACTGGTGTTTTCTTGTGTTTTCCTTTGACGGGCAAACCCTTTATCTGTATCAAAACGGGAATCTGAAAGCAACAAGGCCAGGCAAGCCCGGGGGCTCACTGAGACCGTCCAATAATAACATGAGGATTGGCATAGGCTCCTATGATGTACTGTTTAAAGGGAAAATGGATGACCTAAGGCTTTATAACCGGGCTTTGAGCAGTGATGAAATTAAGGCTTTGTACGCTGCCTCCGGTACCTACCAGAACAAGATTGAACTGGTTTTGGAGAAAACAACCATGACTGTAAACAATGTAGTGAAAGAAATTGACCCCGGCAGGCGCACTACCCCTGTTATTGTGGAAAACCGGACCCTGGTCCCCATCAGGGCTATCGTTGAGTCCATGGGTGGAACTGTGGGATGGAACGCAGGTGAACAGCGCATAGATATTAAACTTAAATCAAAAAATCTGCAGCTCTGGGTGAACAGGACAACTGCAGACCTTGACGGCCAGCAGCTCACATTGGATGTGCCCCCTAAAATAATAAATGGCAGGACCATGGTCCCCCTGCGTTTTGTAGGTGAAAGTTTTGGCTGTAAAGTGCAGTGGGACGGTAAAACTAAGACAGTTACCATTCAGTATTAAGACGAAAAATGCGGCAAGGGACAGTCTCCTTGCCGCATTTGATTCACTTTTCCTGTATGAAAGGTATGGTTTAATGTTGAGATTAAAAACAGTGTCAGCAGTCCTGCTCGTTTTGGTGTTGGCTTTTGCTGTATTTGCCGGGTGCGGCGCCCCCAAAAACGAAAACACGGGTACCCAGAACACCGGGGACGGTGAAGTACAGAAGAATTCATCTTCAGCAAAGTCTCTGCGGGTGTTTCAGCCTGATGAACTGTTGTCACAGGCCGAAGCAGCTGAGCTTACCGGTCATCCGGTAACCCTGAAGACTGATTCCTTAAGAGTAGATCCCGAAACCGGCAGATCAATGACATATTATGAATATGACATTCCTTCAGGAACCCTTAATGCAGGACTTTTCCTGTGGCAGGACAGCGCCGCCAAAGAAAATACAGCAGAACCCCAGTACGAGAGCGATCTTGGTTTTGTAAAGGATGACCAAAAGCCGGTCAGCGGACTCGGAGAAAAAGCCTTTTATCAGCCAAGTAACAGCCAAATGCATGTCCTTCATTCCGGTATTTATTTTATTGTAGCTTTTGAGGATTATGATTCTTCCAAGAACGAATCCTTAAATCTCAAGATAGCTCAAAAGGTAATAGAAAATATAAATAAAAAGAAATAATGTTATATTACGAAGCGGGGAGAAAAATGAAAAAAATAAAATATTTTGGTTTGGCAGCCGTAATTCTGTTCATGGCTATGATGGTGAGTTCATGTAAGTCTTCCGGCAACAGCATCTCTTCAGGCTCAACCGCAGCAGGAGCAAAAGTTGAAATTGATTCAGCCAAAGCGGTGGAGAAAACGATACCGGCTGCAGAGGGCGGCCAACTGAGCCTAGATACTTCCGAGGGAGGAAAGATGAAAGTTATTTTCCCTGAGGAAGCTCTGGGCCAGGATTCTTCCCTTGTCATGGCACCTGTTTCCAGCACACCCTTTGACGGCAATGGTCTGTTGGTAAAGGGCTTTTCTTTGGAAGAAAAGGCAACAGGTAAAGGTCCGCCCATGAAATCACCGGCCATTCTGATTTTTTCACTCAGGTCGGCTGTTGCGCCAGAAGCCTCGATAATTAAGTATCGTGAGGACGGTTCCGGATACGATGTTATCCCCAGCAAGGTTATCACTAATAACGGTAAAAGCATGGTCACTGCCAGTGTATCAAGTTTTTCCAAATACGGTTTAAAACTTCTTAAAGATCAGGAGAAAGACCGGTCAGGCAAGCAACCTGAAGATTTTAACTGGGTTATATATGTAAAGGACAAAAACTCCTATACCTACGGTGGCATGAAACGCAGCATCACCATTGATTTAAAGGCAGTTAATACTTCAGGAAATATCACCGGTCAATACAAAGGCACCCTGAGTGCCCTCGCAACTAATGACATGGAAGCCTTAGGAGGGACTATAACGGCACCTATAAAGTCCAGTGACCCTAACCTTAGTTTTACTGTTGACTATCCTTTAGCTTCGCTGGTTCCGCCCGATGATGACGGGGATTTAGCACCCCTGACTACGGAAAACCAAGACCCGGATTTTTACGCTTCCGGCAAAATTACTACCACCTCACAGGGTACCGGTACCGTCAGCATCGGGGGAGCCAGTGCCAGCAAGGATATCAGTGACAGCTCATCTGTTCCCTTTGAAATGTATTTTTTCGGTCCCAGAGTGCGTATGGTAATGAAATCGTCACCATGGACCATGTATTTTGACGGATATATCAGAGGCGAAGGCAAGTGATCAAAGAGTAGCCACCCTCCCGCTTTCCAACTCTCAGTATACCAATTGCACCGGCTATTTTCGCATAAAAATAGCCGGTGCATCTTTAAAGTCTTTTATACTTCATTAATAAATCCCACATATCTTAATGTCCGCAGAACCATTACCGCGGCTTCTGCCCGTGAAGCTTTTGCGCCAGGCAAAAACTCCGCCTGTTCATTTCCGTTCACAATGCCGGCCTTAACTGCTTTTGCCACCGCAGTTTTTGACCAATCCCGGATTTCTCTGCTGTCTCCAAACCTGTTAAGCAAATCATCCGGTTGGTCAATTTCAAAATCGTATCCGGCAAGGGCCAAAGCCCGTGTCACCATAGACGCCATCTCTTCACGGGTTATGTTGGCATTAGGTCTAAAGGTACCATCATTATATCCGCTAATCAGGCCCGCGGCGGCGGCACTATTTACAGCACCGGCAAACCATTGGCTGGAAACGTCTGCAAACCTCTGTCTATTTGTTCCGATTTCCGTAAGACCCAGGGCACGCACCAGCAATGTGGCAAATTCTGCTCTGGTTACTTTGCTCTGAGGTTCATAAAGGTTTTTGCCCTTACCACTAATAACAAGTTTGGAAGCTAGAATTTCTATGTCATTTTTCGCCCAATGGTTTTGAATGTCCGCAAAGGTTTTATCTACACTTATAACAGTGTATATCCCGCTGCCCTGGTGCTTAATGGCAGCCGTTGTTTTGCCGTCAATGGTTTCAAAGACCGTCGGCACAGGAATAAGCTGACCGGTATATGGGTTAAATAGAACTCCTGCAGCCCTTGCAGGGTCTGGATGGCCCGGCAGGGTAATTTTCCGTTCCACATATTGGTTGAAATTCGACAAACTCTTTCTCTTACCATTGGCCTGGACTGCTTCAATCTTAAGCTCAACGGGATTCACCAGCATCTCCGCGCCAAGGGCTGCTGCGGCTTGCCGAACAGAATCGGCCCTGTCCGGAAGTCCAGTGCTGACTATAACCACTTTAAGCCCATCCTCAGTTACCAGGTCAGTGGTAATTACCTGGCTTTGCACCGGACTTGCTGAACTGCCTGAATGAGAACTGGGATTGGGGTCGGGTAAAGTCGTAAAGGTGAAGCTGTAGTCTGCTTCCAGCGGTTTCCCTGTATTACTCAGGACCGCCTCTGCCGGAACAGTAACGGTATACTCCCTGCCATAGCGCAGATTGGCTGTCGGATAAAGTACCAATGTACCACCATTCAGCTGGCTCTGAACAGCCACGTTCCAGCCATAGGTGTCAGTAAGCCTTATGCTGTTAAAATCAGCTCCCTGGGCAACATTCTCATTGAACATGATGTTAATATCGGCATCCAACGGTGTATCTGCCATCTCTGCGGCCGGATAGGTGAAGCTTACTGCCGGGTTTACATGTTCTCTGTCAGTGGTGAAATTCAGGACGAAATCTGATTCCGGGCTGCTGCCGTTCAGTCCTGTTACATCCCCGGTTTTCACCATTAAAGTATAAGTTGTTTCATAGGCTAATGGTACAGCAGGCGCAATGGTTAAGGTACTGCCTTCAACTGCTTTTGTTACCGCCACTTCATTTCCTGCCTCATCAAGCAGTGCCAGTTCGTTAAAGGTCGGCCCTGCCTGAATTTCGGTGTTAAAGGTGATAGTTATCGCCTGATTTATGGGTGCTGTCAAAGAGTTTTGAGCCGGCAGGAAAGATTTTGCGTAAAGGGGCTCCTGAGCCAGAGCCAACTGATAAACATTGTTTTCCTCAGTGTATTCACTGACGCCGGCCGGGGAACTAAGCCTGGTGCTCAGCCGAAACTGGCCGTTAATAAACTCCTTGCCTGCAGCATCCCAGACAAAGGACGCCTGGGTCCGCTCCCCGCTTTGAAGAGCAGCAACCTCTTTGGTGGCAGCCAAAGTATCCTCATTTTCACCCTCATATAGAGCAATTTGGGTGCTGCCCGCATCAACACTGCCAATGTTGGTTATATCAGCAGCAATCAGGTATTTCGTTCCTCCCAGGGATGTATACTGTAAATCTGATATTTCAATATCCGGAGCGGCAGCGTCAGTAAAGGCAATATTGTTCTCCCGGGTGCCGTCCCCGGTTTTCTCCTCCGGATCAACCACAACATAGACCGAATAGGGACCACTGCCCGTTGGTACTGTCCAATCCACGGTGACAGAGGCCTTGCCCCTGGCCGGGATAACCTCCTGAATCATCTGTGTGGAGCCAATCTCGGTTCCGCCGGCTGCAGGGTCACCGTTATAGAATGACACTTCCACATTCGGTTCAGCAAAATCACCGTCATTGCTTATATCTGCTGTTATAGAAACACTGCTGCCAGGTAAGGGGTTGTCCTGGGAAAACCGTATCCCTTCGGCGGAAACGGATAAATCATGCCGGGGTGTAAAGGTTATCATACCCAAATCCACCTGCCCGGGATTGGTATACTGAATACCCGCTGCTTCGCTGGTAATCAGTTCTGCTTTGCTGTGGGTAATCATCAGGTTACCTGCCTGACCAATGGCCGGCCCCATGGAAGTGTAAAGATATCCTTCTCCCTCAGTCAGCAGTATGGGATAGCTCCAGGTGTCAAATGCTGAATCATAGAGGGCCGTATAAATATTCTGTCCCCGGGCGGCAGGTTGATTGAACACCAAAGCCATTCGGTCATTATCACTGGTAACTGCAAAATCAGCGCTGGCCCCGGTAATACCTGCAACTGCTGCAGGATTATTTTGAATTCCCCTGGTATATACTATCTGCCCATCCTGGTACCAAACCATATACAGTTGATTGTTAATATAGGCTGACTGGGGATTTGCATCCTGTACATCATTATCAGTTATCTGTATTGGACTGCTCCACTGGCTGCCGTCATATGTTATCACATACAATTCCTGGTCATTGGCAGTGGCGGTATTATCGTCTCCGTCTACTGTATAGGCAAACACTCCTTCATTGCCATTGTATGCCACCGTGGTGTAAGTCAATGCGCCCAGGTCACTGATTACGGCAGCAGGTTCAGTCCATGATGTGCCATTCCACCGGGCAAACATTATTTCGTTTGGACTGGCAGCCGAGCCGGTCAGGTCATTGGACCGGTTGGCAGTCCACAGGAGAATGGCACTATCCCCGGAAGCAGCCAGCTGCGGAGAATGGTCAAGGTAATTATTATCGGTGAGATTTGTAAAATCGCCCCAGGCCATAAGGCCGTCAGCAGACTGAGCCGCCGCTATTTCCATACCGGCAGACATATCTGCCAAGACAGCACTCTCCGGCAGTGGCCGGTATACGTTTTCCCACACGGCAATAATACCATCGGCTGTGCCGGCCAGCCGCGGGCTAAAATCTCCGGTATCATCAAGGTTCATAAATTGTGGGGCAGACCAATTGGTCCCGTCATGCCTGGCAAACCTTAATTCCGTTCTGTTCATATCTGACCTGGCAGGGTTATCGGCAACCCAGGCCAATACTGTATCACTGCCGTTATTAACTATGACGGGGTCCGGAACAGGGAAAATGCTGCTTTGGAGCAATGTTGAACTGATATTTTCTGATTCGGCGCCTAATGCCCTCAGATTTACGCCCGGTTCCAACCGTACCGTGCCATTGTTTAAGTAGTCTCTTGAAGAGGGTTTGAACTCGACGGGTTTAGGTACCAATGCAGCCATGCTACTGATTCCTGCTGCAGATGCTTCTTCTTCAGGATATGTCCACTCATAGTGAAGCATATTGTTTTCCCAGGAAAACACCCAGGCCTGTGCCCTTACCCCTCCATTGAGCTCAGCGGCAACACTTACCTCATTCACCGGGAAGCTGTATTGAAAATCTACTTCACCATTTAGATATCCTTCAATATATAAGTCATCACCGCCGGCGCCAAGGGCGATTTCCGCATTTGGACCAATCATAATTATTCCCTGATAATCCGTGGTGCCCTTAGCTAAATCCTTGGTAATCTCCAGCCCGGTTTCGGTATTAACGCCTATGGTTCCCCTGACATAACCAGGTACAAAAACAACAGGAATGAGGAAATACTGCTTTTTGGTAGCACTGCCATTCACCTGAACTGTGATTGTGCCACCCTTAAAAGCCCATTGATCTATATTTTCTCTATAGGCATAAGTCAATTCGGCTCCTAGAAAGCCTTCAATGCTTACTCCGCCTACATCTACTTTATAATCCTTTTTTGGAGCCCTGAGGGTCCGCTTCCTGGTTTTTTCCTTACCTCCCCCGGCAGCGATGGTGAATACCAAATTACCGTCATTGTCCATACCACCGGACAGCTGGAAATTATCATGGTCAATGCCCAGGGAGTTACCGGCAAAGAAGGGCAGCGAGTCCGGGGCTCCCGGACTTAAGGCTTCCGGTATACCACCAACGTTACTGAACACATACTCCCCGGTATCAGTATTAAAAGCAACACCTCCCACAGGGGGACGGCTGATTATCCTAATCCCGGCATCCACAGCAGCAGATTCAATACCGAAGCCGGAAACAGCCGTTGCACTTATCCTGCTGCCCGGCCTTAAATCCCTGCCCAGGTTAATATCCAGGGCACCATCGGCTTCCTTATATATCTTATCCGGAGTCACGAACCGGACATATCCCGGTTTGTGACCTTTCCAATCCACTACTGCCTTTAGTGTAGTTGGCAGATAGGTTCCCTTAATAATGTCCTTTTGGTCACGCCGCGAATCTGAATAGCCGGAAGCAACCCATCGGATAACGGGTATGTCGCTGGGTATATCAGGTTCCATCATGGCCATATAACAATACTCTTTTTTATAACTCTCTACGATATCCTCGTAGGCGTAAAAGTATGGTGCCGTAAGTTTCAAGGTGTGGGGCCCGGTTTTTATGTTATGTATGACGTATTCGCCACCCACCTGTACACCGGGTTTCTCCTCACCATCTATAAAAACCCTGAGCCCGTCAACAGAGTTATACCCCCAAATGGAGATCTTATAGGTAGAACTGTTGGCTTCTACATAATGAATCACTCTTTGAACCACCTGACCATATGCTTCAAAGGACAAAACATTGTCCCCCCAGTTGAGCAAGTGCTGGTCAAGCCTGAAGGTTACCTGACCATTCCAGAAGGTGGTTACCTCTTTAATCTTAGTGCTACCCTTGTAAATTGCCACCTTCCTGTTAGACAATGGAACTCCGTCAGTGTTAAGGGTGACAGTAAACTCCGGGCCAAGGGTGGAGTCAGAAGTATTATTATAACTGGGGCCGCCGATAGCGCCAAAGGAAAATTGAGTACCAAAGCCTGCCTCATTCAAAAAATCTCCTATTGTTTTTTCCTGATGGAAATACTTTTGGCTGCCCTCAGGAGTTACATCCAGGGTAATATCGGCTAATGATTTAATTAATACATTGTTGGTCACGGTATGGACTTGCCCTTTATTGTCAGCCAAACGGAGAACCACATCATAGGTTCCCGGGTCAGCATAGGAATGGCTTACTTTGGTTCCACCGCCGCTGCTGCCATCACCAAAATCCCAGGAGTAGTCTGTTATGGTTCGCTCAAAATCTTTGCCCACCTGGTTGAAGACCTCTGAGGCGTCAAAACTAACGGGGTCACCTTCAATTTGAGCCACAGGGCTGCAATTAAACTGGGGCAAAGAATCTTTAATCTCCTCTATGGTGGTAAAGCCAAAAACATATTCTCCGTTTGAGCCGCCATCGGCTGCCGTTAACGCCCCGGCCGGTACCTTAACGGTATACCTGGTGGCAAACTCCAGATTGTTGACAGGGTTTATCAGTAACACACCATTATTAACCATTGTGGTTACATTTACCGGATTGTTATCTTCGCCTTTGACCGTAACAGCTCCCAGGTTTGGTCCGGTCTGCATATTGCCGGTATATTTTACGATAATGGGTGTGTTAATACCTACATTTGTTTCTCCGGCTTCCGGCTGGGAAACCACCTCAAATACTCCGGTCGTAAAACCGAAGGTATACGGCTCAGCCAAATCCTTGTTGGAAGTTGTCCTTACAGAGCCAATAGGCAGCTCAACCCGATAATTGGTATTACCTGTCAGAAAGGCCTTAGGTGTTAAGATTACATTCTTACCGCTTATTTCCGTATTAGCAGGAATAACCCTGCCCGCAGCATCTTTTAAGGCTAATCCACCGGGAACCGGCCCGGCCTTCATCGGCTCATCAAAAGTAATTGATATTTCGGGATTTAAAACAATGCCTGCTCCATTATTGGCAGGATAATGGCTTACTATAACAGGCGGTTCAGTATGCTGCCCCGTCTGAAACACAAAAACCCTGATATATCGAAGCTTCCAGCCGTAATAGGTTCCGGGAGCCGTGAAGGAATTCTTTGCTCTGTCCTGTACACAGTCTGATGGAATGATAATTTCATATTTGGTATAGCTGTTTAACGGCGCCAACGGAGTAATAACCAAAGTATCACCTGATATACTCAGATTTGCCTTCACAGGTACTTTTTCTTCTGTTGTCCAACCCAAAAAACCGGTGGTGACTTTTATCATATTTAATTTGATGCCCCACCAGTTGTTGCTGCCGACAATCGGTTCACTGAATTTAACCTTAATCGGTTCACCTCTGGCAATATTAGTTGCATTACTTGCCGGCACCGTCGAAACAATCTGTGGCGCGCTCTGGTCTGCCATTACGGTAACTGTGAACCCTCTTTTTTCCATAGCCATACCCTTACGGATATAAGCTGTAAGAGCAACCTGTTTATTGACGTCAGACCTGGGAGGCTGTACGACCCGCCCCGCGCTGTTAATAATGAGAGGGTGGCTGGAGCTCCAGTAAATTGCTGAACCCCTGGCTCCTGCTGTCGGGAGGACTATGTCCCGGGTTACTCCCGAGGCTGTATCTGTACCATTGAAGCCAATGGTTACTGCTGCCTTATCTTCGGCAACAGCCTCCGCATCGTTCATGGGCAGTGCCTTTACTGTTAAGGAAAAATTCTTTGTATCACTGGCAGAACCTTTGGCAATAGTTGCTGTAAGGGTAACGGTTACATCACCGGTGGAGTATGAGGGACGGTTGACAGTCTGGCCGTTATCTGACACTACAGCTGTATTGTCTGAAGCCCATGTGATGGTGGTCCCATTGGCCCCTGATGTGGGAAGCTCTCCCAATGCCTGGGTCACACTGGTTGCGGTATCTGTGCCGCCAAAGGTGATATCCAGGGCAGCTTTATCAGCCGCTACATCAATTTGGTCAGGGTCGCCAACAAGACCAACAGTAACTGTCCCGTAAGCGCCTCCCTGTGCAACAGCTTTAACCGAAGCTGTGCCGTTATCCAAACCTGCATCAAGAGTAACCACTGCTTGTCCAAGGGCATCAGTGCTAACCATAGACTGGCTTAATGTACCCAAATCAGTGGTAAAGGTCACGGGAATGTTTGGTACCGGCGTTCCCGCCATATCGGTAACTTCGGCAGTAATGGTACTTGAATTTGTGTCAACCGCCGGATTTGCAGTAAGAGTTAATCGGGAAGCATCCACGTAGGTATTGTTGATTAAATCAATAGGGGAATAATCGTTGTTAAAATACCACTTTAAAATGTCGTGAGCTTCATAGGCACTGCCGCAGGCAGCAGTAAAACCAACATAAACCTCGCTGCTATCCAAAACAGAAGAAAGTTCAAGGCCGGTCTTGGTTAGTGTGGCTGTTGCGGGTCTGTTTTCTGTATCACTCATCCGGACTTCTAACTGATTGGCGGCGCCATTGTAATCCACCCAAACGTGGTGTTCATTACCATCAGCTATATTTGATGCATTGACTGTTGCCAATGAAGCAGGATTTCCGTTGGTATTTATTCCGATATGATCAGTATGAAACCCATCTTCATAAGTATCGAATTCTATATTGACTGCCGGAATTATTCCGTCAGAAGCCATCGCAGCATTTAATGTGCCGCGGGCAGTACTTCCTGCTGTCTGAACCGTAAAGGTAAAGCCGTCTCCACCGCCGTTATTGTAATTATTGGCCTCGGAAATCCTAAACTTAAAATAAGTGCTGAAAGACCTGTCACTGGCCAGAGAAATTCTGCCGGCTGTAAATGTACTGGCTTTGGGGCCTACCGTGGCTTCATTCAGCCTTAGCATGTTTACCCCATTATATAACTTTATTGCTGAGGTTCCGTTCAACTGCAATAGTGATATATCATCGAAATTATCCAGTTTCAGAGAAAGGGGTACACCTGCTGCTGCATATGCAGGTTGAGCCGGGAATAAAAATGGCAATGTGAAAACAGAAAAGATATTGGTAAATAGAAAAGCCAAGATAAGAAGGATACTGATATTTCTTTTCCCACTGCTTCGCAATTTCCTGATTAAATTTGCTCTCAATTTGGTTCGCATTTTGCTAATCATAAAAAAACCCCTTTCATTTGTGCCTTATACCTGTCCCTACTTAGGAATTGTAACAAAATTCGACATAAAAAGGCGAATTTTGGGACGAAAGGTAAATATGCGGTGACGAAAGGTAATCTACAGAGTTGACGGCAAAAATGCCCTGTAGTGAACTACAGGGCATTTTGCAGGTAAAAATCTAAGATTCCGGTGCTGTATCAGAATATTTTGGTGATTTGATTAAGCTTTTTACACAAAAGCCGCTTGATTACAGTTATATCAGGTCCGACTTCTGTAATAATCTCTTTATGATAACCGCAATTTCCGCTCTTGTTATGTTATCCTTGGGGGCAACTATGGTGCTGCTTCTGCCCGACACAACTCCGGTCTTTACACATACCGCTATGCTGTCTTTGGCGTAATCTGCCGCCTGGGCTGCATCGGTAAAACCGGCCAGAAGTTTGTCTGTTTCACCAGATGAAATATCCGTCGGCAGCTCGGTGATTGCCATTGCCCTGGCTGTCATGGCCATTGCCTGTTCACGGGTTATTTTATCCGATGGTCCGAAGGTATCTGCATCATAGCCTGAGATAATCTTGTATTCATAAGCCGTTTTGATGTAGTCAGAGTACCATTTAGAAGAATCCACGTCTTTAAAGCTCTTGCTCCCTTCTCCTGGCTGCAGGCCCAGTCCCCTTACCAGAATAGCCGCAAATTCAGCCCTGGTGATATCACGGTCAGGCTCAAACATACCGTTGCCAATTCCGCTGATAACCATTCTTGAGCCCATATCGTTGACGGCTTCCCTGGCCCAGTGGCCGATTACATCACTGAACTCCAGGGGATGCCATATGACCGAATAGGTACTGTTGGTCAGGCTGTTGATGACAGCATAGTGTCTGCCGTTGACCACAGTTATCTTTGTTGGCACGTGTCTTGCGGTTCCGTCAGACTCCACGATAATCCCTGTAGTGATTTTTGCCGAATCAACCCCATCCGGTATGGCCACGGTCCTTTCAACATAGGCATTGAATTTGGTGACTTCAACCGTGTTGCCGCCGCTGGTGCAGGTAATATTAAATTCTACCGGGTTTACAACTATTTGATAGTTATCCTTATTGGCAGCATCCTCAACTATTTTGACTGTATCTGCGGAAGGTGCGGCTATGGTGACATCTACCCTGACGTCTTTTAGCTCAACCTGTTGGCCCAATTGTTTGCTTATGTCATCAATATTTATTTGTGATGCTGGCAATTTATAGGTCACATTGTTTGTTTTGACTTCCAGGACAGCTTCCCTCTGTTCCATGGTTTTCACGGTCTGCCCGTTTAACTGACCGGTGACGACATCAGCAGCGCTATTTACCGGCAGGGTAATCACGGTTCCCTTGGCGCCATCGTTCACAAGTTTCTGGATAGCTGCATCATCAGCCTTGATGGTTGCAGTAGTCCTTTCTCCATCGGTACCGGAGGAAATTGTTCCGGGCACCTGAGTGCTCCTGCCATCCTGTTCTACAGAGATGGTGTTGCCGGTGGAGCCTCCGCCGCCACCGCCGCCGTCTCCATCATCGTCACCTGGCTGAGTACCTGTGTTGACAGGTTCATCAGTTATTACAGGATAACCGTTATTTTCATTAGCCTCATCCGGACCCCAGGCCAAATAGCCAGTATTCGGCACAGATGTACTGCCGGTTATATTGTTATTGAGCTCAGTGACAAAAGCTGATGCCTTTATATCGTCTGCTGTCTTAGATGTTGTAGTATCCGAACCAACGAGCATCTCACCGGCGCCTTTTTTATCTGCCAAATCCAAGGCACTGCCATTTAGCGTATGGACTGCATCACTGTTCCAGTAGACATTCTTCGCATTGGGCACCAATTCATCAAAGCCGTTATGCAAAAAGCCAACCATCCCGCCAATTCCGGCATTTGCTCCACCGGTGATGTTTCCGGTGGCAAAACAGTTTTCAATCCTGCCTTTGTTTTCATTTACTCCAACCAGTCCGCCGGCATAAGCGGTATTTCCGAATGAGCCTGAACCTACACTGACATTACCCGTGGCAAAACTGTTGACGATAATTCCATAGTTACCGCTGCCCGTATTTCTGCCGACCAATCCCCCGGCTGCGGGAGGGAAGGTATCATAATCACTGCTTGCCGCATCGGCTGTAGAGTAGCTGTTTGCTATCAGCCCCTCTTCATTGGAGGCAACTAATCCGCCAATAAAGACAGCGCCGTTGGCACCGGCTATTTCTCCCCTTGTATAACAATCTGTTATTTCACCGTAATTGACTGCTGCAAGTATTCCGCCATACTCACCGGCACCGGCATATACTGCCCCTTCAACACCCAGGTGCTTTATTTCACCATCACTGCCAATAACGCTAAAAAGTCCCTCAAAGCCATTTGTACCAGGTGACTCAACGCTGGTACCAATGCTGAGTCCGGTGATTTTATGGCCTTTACCGTCAAAAACACCGGCAAATGAATAATAGTTGGGATGAGCAGTTCCAATAGGTATCCAATAATGGTCTGAGATATCCAGATCACTATCCAGTTCAACTGTTTTGCCGCTGAACGAATCCCCGCCATTTACCTGCCGGGCCAGCCAGGCAAGCCCTACAGCTGTTTTAATGGTATAGACAGCTCCAATTACGGAATAGTCAGTGCCCTCAGCTGCAGCTGCATTGTCTGCCCAGTTGCCGGTTATCCCCACTGGGGTGAGTTCCTCCTGCGCCCCCTGCAAATAGGGAAACCCTGAATTAATATCACTATCGATAGCCCATGTTTCTGTGAAGTCCCAGCCGGTGTAAGTATTCCGGTCCTGCATCTCCGCAGAAGTCCTGGCCACTGCCTGTGCACTTCCCGTATCATCGGCTCCATAAGGTAATTCTGCTGACGTATCAAGAAAATAAGTATTCTCCAGAATGCCGTCACCCCAATATCCCGCAATACCTCCTACACTAGAGCCGGTGCTAACCGTTCCTGTATTGTAACAATTTCTGGTAAAATCGTCTGGCCATGGCCATGCTTCACCGACTATTCCCCCTGTTTCAGCGCCATCGTTCCCTGTGACAGAGCCGGTATTATAACAGTCAGTAATACTGCCTCCCCAGTATCCACCGGCAATCCCACCCACATAATAGGAATAATCCACATTTGCTGCAATACTTGCATTATTCGAGCACTGTTCAATGCTGCCGCCATCATGTTCACCGGCTATACCGCCTACTGATGCACCACCGGTAATGGTACTGTTTCCGGTGACCCGGCAATTCGAAATTGTCCCTTCCAGATTTAAGCCGGTTAAACCTCCTGCTCCGTCCGCCCATGCCTTTGTATTGTTTATTGTGATGTCTTTCAATTCCAGGTCTCTAACAGTCCCGCTGCCAATCTGTCCAAAGAGCCCCAAATAAGAGTAATCACCGCTGGTTAATGTTAAATTGCTTATGATATGGTTGTCTCCGTCAAAGGTCCCATTGAACCTGTTTAAATTGTCGGTGCCTATTGGAATATAGTCAGAAACACCGGTCATATCAATATCGGCCATGAGCCTGTAATAGTCATCGGGGTTACAATATACCTTCGAAAGCTGATAGGCATTGGTAACCTGAAACGGGGCTTCTGCAGTGCCAAGTCCCTCCATATACCTGACGTTTGGCGTAACCTCACTGAATTTGACTACTTCATCAGTTTGATTCACTTCATATACACCGATATATTTATAGACATCAGCATCGATACTGAAGTTTTCGCCAGAGATATATGGGTCTGTTACAGTTTCGCCCTGCGGCGCCGCCGACCCATACAGAGGTGTTGCTATCGGCGCTTCGGCAAACTTAATGACCAGACGGTTGTCAATCCCTAAACTATCCGCAACGTTGATTAACGTTTCCCCCATGTCATTGCCAATTTCCGCAGAAATACCATCAAATTCCGGCAGCAGCGGAATCAAATGAGGGAATCCGTTATTAACCAGCGGGTCCAGCTTCCAAACCGTGTCAAAATTCCAACCGGTATAGGTATTGACATCCTTTAGATTTTCGGCAGTCTGGGGCTCAGCATTAGTATCTGTTGCTCCCGTTAATGTGACATCATAACCAATCCCATTAGGGGCCGCACTGCTCAGGAAATAAGTTGAAGTTGTTACCCCACCTTCATCATAACCAATAATCCCACCTGCCTGACCATTATCGGTTTTGGTAACAGTACCCAAATTCAGGGTGTATCGTACAATACCCTGATCTCCATAGCTGTTATAGTTTTTACCGGTAATTCCACCACTGCCGGCCTCTGCTGAAGTGGTAGGACCCAGAGTAATATTTCCGATATTCAAACAATTTTCTATAACACTGAAGGAAGCATTTTCTCCAACTATCCCACCGGCAGAGCGAGATCCCCCATCGCCGGCATAGTTAGTGGAAACATCGGCTGAGTTGGAACAATTCCTTACAATTCCACCAACACTGTAACCGGTAATACCTCCGGCCATAGCATTACCGGTTGCAGAAATGGTACTTGTGCCCGTTATATTGCAGTATTCAATAGTAGCTTCATTTTCACCGGCAATACCGCCAACGTAATTATATGTACCTATTGTCTTACTATTGATTATGGCAACATTTTCAAGTGTCAGGCTTCTTACCAGTGCTTGGTTCCCATGAACAGAACCAAATAATCCTACACCTGTACGAATGCCGGTATTTATGGACAGATTAGAAATCTTATGACCGTTCCCATTATATTTGCCCGCGAAATAATTCCCTATATCCCCTATTGGCAAAAAGTCTATCCCAGTCATATCAATATCTGCTGTCTGTTTAAAATACTTCCCGTCAAAACTCCAATTGGTGGTATTATTTTCAGACATCCATAACAGGTGGCCAGGTGTTGAAATCAGATACGGGTCTCCTTCCACTCCACTTCCAGGGGGTTGAGTTGCTGCAACTGCTTCAGCATAAGCGCCGCCAGCCGGTATAATCAACTGCATCAATAAGACCACCACAGTTAATATAACCCCTGCTTTTTTCCATTGCCTTTTCTTCACCATACACTTTCCATCCCCTTTCATTTTGCTACTTACCTGCAATAGATTTTTGACCTATTGTGAAAAGTATCTTCTCCAGCTTATTTCTCTCTACCGGACACAGCAGATACCCATAAGCCCCCACCTCAAAAGCATCTAAAGCATAATCCCTTTCTTCAGCCACAAAAACTACTTTGATATCCGGAATTATCTCCTTCACCATCTGGCCTACGGTTAGTCCCGGAATATCATAACTGCCCAAGCGGATAAAAACCATTTCCGGTGGTTCCCGCTCAACCCGGGTCACAAACTCATCAGGGTCTTTGATAACCGATACTTCCCTGATACCGGGGTTTTCTGCCAGCCAGGCAATAATCTTGTCCATCCCCGCACCGCCCTTATCAAGAATACAAACCCGCACATATTCACCTCCCCTGTAAAAGCGGCCAAGACATAATCTTTACTGTATTTCATTATACAACCCGATTCTCCCAGAATTCTCCCAAAATTCTCCTATATTCGACACGAAGCAAAAAATAACCGCACACCGGTCAAATGACAGATGTACGGTTCCTGAACCTCTCTGTATGTCTCTATTTTATCCGATGGCTAACCTCGCTTTAACCACCCTAAGTTATGGCTGTATACTCCTGACGAATTCTCTCCTGTGGCTTGATACCAAGCTCTTCCTGCAATATCTGTTCATATTTGGCATAATGCTTAACTGCTTTGACCTTGTCACCGGTCAGGCGGTAGAGCTTTAATAAAAGCCTGGAAACACCTTCGTCATATGGATTTCTGTCAAAGGCCTTTATCAGAAGCTCTTCTGCCCTGCCGAATTCTTCTTGCTCAATGTAGTCCTGTGCCAGCCGCTCCATAATTTCAGCATATTTTCGCGAAAGGACCTCACGCTCAAGGTCTGCCCAGACCCAGTCAGTCCCTGCCATGTATTCTCCCGTGTATATTGCTTCAAGTGCCGCCAGGTCTTCTAAGGCAATACTGTCGCTGACTTTCTTCAGGCCCTCCCGAAAAAGCCTGACATCAAATGCCACTTCACCCAGCTTCATGGAGTAACTCCCGGAAATGCTGACCAGTGAGCGGTCTATGCCGGACTGGGCCAGGGTTTTACGGATATAGTAAATTCCATTGTGGAGCTGGTGAACCGCCTTGTCCAGTTCCACTTCAGGCCAGAGATTGTCAATGATTTCATCTTTCGAAACTTCCCGCCCCTGGTGATGAAGCAAAAAGGCAAAAAGTTCTCTGGTTTTCTCTGTGCGCCATTTTATCGGTTCTTCCCCGGTCCATCCCATTTGAAACCGGCCAAAACATTTTATTTCAAGCCTCATTTTGGTATCAACCTGTAAATGGCTGTTCTTGTTTATCAACCGCTGCAGCGTTTTGGCAAAGCGCTCTTTGGCAATGGGTTTTAGTATGTAATCCAGGGCATGAAGCTCAAAAGCCTCTATAGCATACTGGTCGAAGGCAGTGACAAAAATGATGTCTGTGTCCGGACACTGATCCAGTATCCCGGAGGCTGCATCTATCCCCTGCAGCTGCGGCATATGGATGTCCAGAAATACGATACGTGGCTTGATATCTGCTATTTGCTCAAGTGCCTCCAGCGGATTGATAAATGCACCTGCAATTTCTACTGCCGGATAATCTTGCAGTAAGTGTTCCAGGCATCTCAATGCCGGTCTTTCATCATCAATCAAGACTGCTTTAATCATTTTTATCATTATTATGTCGATCCTCCCTGGTGTTGATTGGCATAGACCATCTTATCTCAGTTCCGGTGTCCGGACTTACAATTTCCAACCCTTTTCCGAACAGTTTGCGTATCCTGGAATCAATATTGGCCAGCCCGATTCCCCTGCCGGATTTATGTCTAAGTCCTGACCCCAACGTTTCTCCGGGCATCCCGACTCCATTGTCTTTTACACTGAAATGAATCCGGTTCCCTGCCCGTTTAACAGATACGGTAACCTTACCCCCTTCGGGCCTGGGGAGAATGCCATGTATCAGCGCGTTCTCAATCAGCGGCTGCAGCACCAGTCTGGGCACCCTTACCTCCAAATCTTCCGGCACCTCAAAGTTAACTTCAATACGCTCTTCAAAACGGGCTTTTTCAATAGCTGTATAGGCTTTAGCCAATTCTATTTCACTCTTCAGTGGTACAAACTGACTTAGATCTCTGAAATCAAAACTTTTACGCAGGTAGTTGCCGAGGTCTGTCAAAAGCTCTCTCGCTTTATCCATGTCAAAATGGGATATTGAAATGAAGGTATTTAAGGCATTGTACAGAAAATGGGGCTTAATCTGGGCCTGCAGGAAGGCCAGTTCAGCAGCCGTCTTCTGTTCATGAAATATCTTTATTCGCTGTGCCTGAACTATCATTTGCAGTAAAACAAACAATAATATCCCGATGTAAACGGTCTCCCCGAAGCTGTGGTGTAAAACATTGGTCCAGTATAATACGTCATGCCCGTATGATATACCCACCACAGCCATACTGGCAATATTTAACCAGGCACCTTTTGCTCCGTTTTTTATTCCTAAGCCCACAATCACTATCGTACCGGCCAGTCCAATTATCTCTATGTAATTATTGATCAGGCCCAGCCTGCTAAAAAATGCCGGCGGGGTAAAAAAGTATATGCATTGCAGCACCACGCAGATTACAAAATAAACCCGGGTAATGAATGCCGATAATTTCGACTTATACAACTCATGCACATAGAGAATCAGCAATAATAAAATCCATTCCGGCGAAGAATACCATATCCGAAGTATAGAACTAAAACTTAAAAAGTCAATAGCCTTATACAGTATAAACTGACCTGCCCCATCAACACCTATAGCTATAGCCAGGCAAAGCAGGGCGAAATATAGAGTGTATTTTAACTCCTTACGTAAAAAGTAAATGGCAAAGAAAAATATGGAAATAATCAGCAAAGCGCCTAAAAGAAACAATTCCTTACCGATTTTCATGCTATGCAGTGTCATAATATTAGCGGCGCTCCCCATTGACACCGTATACCAAAAACCACCCCTGGCGTATTGAAAATTAGAGACCTGTAAAAGAATATCAAAATCTCTGGCAGGAGTGACAAAGACAATACCCTGGGGCCTGTATTCACCAATTTCATCTGCAGCCCTTTGAGCTACCCTGCCATTGGAGGCAATCGGCTTTTCGTTAACAAACAATTTATAAGCACTGGAAAACGTATGCAGCTCTAAACCTAACAAAGTCCCTGGCGGGAGGTTTGTTTTAACCCTTAATCTATATGTGGCATATCCCTTTCCGGGAAGATTTTTGCCATTGAGTTTATAGGAGTTCCAATACTCCGGCACCTTAACATACAAATCAGGTTTCTTTAGCTGCAAACCCCGGGAGGTTAAGAGCTGACTCCAATAGAACTCCCACTCTCCATTCAGCTGCACATTCCCGTCCCGGTTAAAGTCCCATTGCGTTAAATCCAGCACCCCCTTTTCAGCATAAAAAGACTGCGCCTGCGTAGCAGAGCAGCCCAGAGAGAAATACACAATTACGAAAAACAGAATAAGTCCTACAGGTTTTAACAGCTTCATTCAGCTTAACAACTCCAACCTTTTTCAACAACAATTACTTATTTTTATATATCGAAATTAATAAGCCAAAACTTGAGATAACCATTGAGAGGAATCAATAATTTTTGATTCAGCTTTTGCTCCCAGTCTGTTTAAGTGATTGGTTTAATATTCTGCTCCCGTTTTTTTCTCCGTTTGTGAGGATATGAGTTTCAATACCGGTCTTTTATGAGGAAATGTTATTGCATTCACCTCATTGATATTGTCAAGCAAACGATAAGAACTAGCATAATGAATAAAGCTTCAGACCATGATCGCAGTTTTTTTTAATATACTTTATCGTCGTACAAACACAAGATATATGAATCCAAGGGCATAAAAACATTACTATAGCATGTAATGTTCCCTCACATACCCAAATCCATAGTCAGAGGATTCCTTAAAAAAAATAGCCCTGATTTTTCAAGGCTTCTAAACTACATTATAGGATTTCTACATGCCCTACAATCCCGTTTACCCGGATTCTCTGTCCATCTTTTATCAGTTTGGTAGCATTTTCTACTCCGACAACTGCTGGTAAGCCATATTCACGTGCGATAACAGCTCCATGGGTCATCAGTCCACCAACTTTGGTTACCAGGCCTTTTATGGATACAAACAATGGTGTCCAGCTAGGGTCAGTAAAGGAGGTGACTAATATATCTCCATCTTCTATACAGCATCTTCCATGTTAAAGATGACACGTGCCCGTCCCTCTATAACTCCGGAAGAAACAGGCAGACCTATAATGGCATTGGCTGGAAAATTCCTTCGTTTGTACTCGCCTTCAATGATTTCACCGTCAGACGTGATAACACGTGGGGGAGTTAGTTTTTCATATAATTTGTACTCCTCTTTTCGAAAGCCTATAATCTGGTAATCCGGATTTTTTGTGCGCACAACTTCGTGAAGTTCTTCAAAAGTTAGATAAAATATATCTTCCTTTTCATGAATAACCTTTGCTTGTACGAGTTGTTCGGCTTCTTTCATTAAAGCCTGTTTATAAAGGAAATAACGATCAATCATATAGTATTTCGGATATTCACGATAACCGCTGAAATTTCTGATCAGGTCGATCATCTCTTTTGTTTCTTTGGCTTTTTCTTCACCATCCGGTAATTGCCTCAATCTCTCTAATAGCTCTTGTTCTTTTTTTAAAGCTTCCTGTCTTCCTTGCTCATATATTCGGCTACTAGCATTAGGCTCAAAGTTTTTGATATGACTGAGAATCATGGGGACAAGTGGAATTGGTTTTTCGCTCCAGCGAGGTTTAGTAATATCAATCTCCCCACTACATCGCATTCCGTATTTATTCAGATAATCATAAATAGCATCTCGTGTTTCTTGTCCACCCTCAAACTTAGCTAGCTCATCCAAAAAGATTTTGTAAGTACCTGCAAAGGAAGCCATCGGCAAATCCTCTGCGGTCGCGCTGGATCGTACTGCATAGGCATCCTTTTCACCAAGCCTGGAGAGGAAGTGGGTGGTCTCTTCATTAATGTCTTCAGGCATAGCTATACCTTCGATAACCCTGCGAATCTCACGGCTAAGTTCACCGATTTTATCCCGGTCTTCCATCTTTAAAAGCGATAACTGATTAAGTAATTCGTCAATTCGACGTTTCGCCAACGATTCTTTTAAAAGCTTCAGTAGAAATACAAAAGCCGTCCGGTACGTGTATTCCTTCAATCTTGGAAAGTTCCCCCAAGTTCGCGCCTTTACTTCCAACAACCATGATTTTTGTTTTGTCAATTTCCTGAAAACCAAACACATTAGGAACTCAAATGTTGACCTCAATTGGCAATTCTCTCTTTGACAATTTTGCTTCCTTAAGATTAGTAATATTTTCTTGGCACTCAGCCATCAAGTACTTGAAACTTTTTCTCGAAGTTTTTAACAGAAAGGAGTATTATTTTGACTTATTCATAAATTTATTGCACGCCTTATAAGGTTTTTAAGAAATACTCTGTTATTATTCTAAAGTCTTCTGGTTGTGACCATATAAATGGATGAAAGCCCTTATCATTAATAAAAACTTTACTTTTTTCAATTTTTTTTGATATATCACAGATTTGATCCGCAACATCTGGCAACATGTGGTCCTTTTTACTTGCTGTTAATAGAACGGGACATATTATTTCTCCTAGTCTTTGCTCAAACCATTCTCCTCCTTGTTTTACAAACTCTATCATCATTTCTGTATCTTCTTTTATCACTTTTTCCCAATCTTCGCCATGTGCAAACTTCCAAAATAGAATCTGTCCTTCTTCATTTTTATTTCTTTCATCAATTATATTCTTTTTCAACATCTCCTTTGAAAATTTCTCTACAAAACTATCTGCAATAACCGCCTTTACATTATCCGGATGCAGAATAGCTCCTAATAATGCAATAACAGCTCCACCGCTTGTACCGATAAGAATAGCATCCTCGTATTTTAAATGTTCTATAAGGGCTTTTACTTGATGAGCCCCCTCTTTCCACCAATCAACTGTCCACTTTTCTAATCTATCAGATTGGCCTGTTCCTAAGATATCTAATGATACAGCATGATACTTCTTCCCATAATTTTTTAATTCACTTTCATGTGCTGCTGATGATGCAGTATTTCCAGGTATAACTATCAATAGTTCCCCTGTTCCTTCTTCTCTATAGAATATTTTTTTGGATTTATATTCAAAATAAGCCATTATACTTCCTCCTGTCAGTAATTATTTCAACTCTCCATTGAATCCCGTCACAGACTCCGCGCTCTATGTATTTTGCTTTCCAGTTTAATAAATCAATCTTTAAACACTTAATAAATTCTACTGCTGTTTTAGTGCAGGCATTATTATTCCACTATTTCTTCGCCTTGCCTATTTCTGAGGTCATACCTGATTTTTATAGTCGAACTTTTACCGCTGGGAGTAGTATGCAAAACTTCATCGCCAGGCATCATTTTCTCATACATAATTCTGCATATCTGCGGCATCCTGTTTTTCATGCCCATCTGCTTATGAATATCCCCTGAAACCAAATCAATATAGTCTTCACCTATCATCTTTGCCTCCTGCAACAATTTTTGTATGTACCGCCTTACATCATCAGCTGTTTTCCCTTGTGAACCCGTAGCTTCAATAGCCACCCTGACACTATCGTTTGCTCTTTGTACACGTGTTCTACGCCCCGTATTGTTTCTGAAACTATCGTTTCCAAATCTGGCAAGCCACTTAACCCGCTCTAATTCTTCGTTAGATAAAGGTTGTCCCTGCAAACCCTGTCTATTCCAAAGACCGCTGCTTGCAATCTCCGACATAGGGCTATTCAAACCAAGCCAATTGCTGCTCGGGCCAAATGATAAATGCCTGTTAAGTGATGCAATAATACCTTCTTCTAACCTCAACCGCTCAGCGTTTTCATCAACCGGAAAACAGACAAAGGTGATGTTGTCCCTTAAATATCGGCTAATTTTTGCCTCAAGTTCAGTTTCAAGCTCTTCATTTATTAAGTATCCATAGTTTCTCTCATTTTCAGAATTATGCATATCAATTTCCCACACTTGTAAATATGGCTCCGAAGTCATTTTCAAAAAAGCACGGCCGATGTTTTTACGGAAAATACTGCCATCAGCATCCTCTTTCACAAAATGGTCTCTTAACCTTTTCAACAAACGGTCTTGACCCCGGTGGGTACCTATACGAACTATTCTATCCATGCCATAGTAGCTTTCGCCCTTTTCAAACATGATGTATATACCATTTTGATAAGGAATCCGATTTATCATCGTCCAATCCAATCGAGGCATACCATTGAAAAGCATATGAAGAACTATCGCTTTATCTGATTCGTTTTCAAGCTTAATCAGTCTCTCTAACTCCGGAATCCATTCTCCTTGACGCTTGCCTTTGAGAGGAAGCCAAAAATGAGCCAAATGGGGCAGCAGATTTTCTTGATAAACTTCACCGGCCAAAAAACTAAACTCATCGCGTTTTAAGTCGGAAACTTTTCGTAATTCGTTTAGCACCATGTCTCCCCATGCTCGCCGTTCCTGGGTACTTTTATCTTTTAAGGTTTCGTTATAAGGTTCTATAACCATATCCTCCGGTACTAAGCCATATTTAGCAGAAAGAATAAATATTTTATCTGCAACAAGCTTTGCCAAAGCATAGCCCAGCCGAAACCGCGGGCTTTCTGAATACAAGTCTCTTGCTGGGCATTTATATGCTCTTTTTCTGCTGGTGCATGAAACCAAAGCAATTCTCAATTTTTCTTCACTCCCGATATCACTTAAATCCATTTACTTCTATATTTCTTAAGATGATCCCTCAGAGCCTTTTCAAAGCGCACCATCCGTTCAGTTAGTTCAGTAATGATAAAATCCCAATTTCCCTTGTCGTAAGGGTTGCAGTCAATGCCGGAACATATTCTGCTTGCCCTTTTGTCATCCAAACGTTCCCAGGTTAATGCTTCTCCAAATACTGTCTCAATAGCTTGTTTGTTTTGGTGCAAATAGTCAAATAGCTTTTTGTTCTCGTCTTTGTCCCCTGTATCTATGTACGTTTCCACTCTTGCATATGCCTTCAAAATAACGAATGTAAAAGGCACTCCCGCTATGCCCGAACCTGCACTGATCCAGTTATCTTTTTTGGGACTGATATTCCTAAACAACTCACTTTTCTTCGCCATCTCTTTGAGCAAAGCTGTCCAGAATTCCAATCGTAGCTCATCAGAACTTTTTAATCTGTTCTCAATCATGATATCATCCTGGGCTTTTCCTGCCATTTTAATCACATAATCCTCGGCATCGCTTCCACACCTGGTAAGATAGTCCTGCAATATAACTCTGATTTCTTCCTTGGATAATCCGGAACAGTAAGATGCATATTTCAAGGCCTGCCAGGTTACATCCCGACCGGAATCGTCCAGCTTGTTTTCAATAATCACTAGGTTGCCGTCTTTATCCAGAGCTAATAGGTCCAGCCGTTCCCTGGTATCGGCAAAGCCGTCAAATTCTTTTTGGATAATAAGCAAATCTTCTCCAAATACTGCAGGTTCATTTGCCAGCCACTCCTGCAGATGTTCCCTTTCCTTAAACCCGAGTTCTGAAAAGGTTTTCTCTTCTATCTTTGCAAGCCGGTTATTTTTCTTATCGATAAGGTACATTATCGCTTTAATACCCCCTGAAAACAAAATAAAGTGCACCTTTATTTATCAGGTACACCTAAATTATACCATAATTTTCATACAATTTGAGTTATAAAAAACAAGCTGGACTATTCCATCGGGTCGTATTTATTCGGAGTACAGAGGATGAAAAATATCGTCAAATCTCTGTGTCAATGCTTTATCTTCCGGAGAGAAATTTGTGGAGCCTCCCTTCAGACATGGTCTTTGTTTCAATTAGGTTATTGCCATTATCCAGAAAAGCAACCATGAACCTCTCTTTATCCTTCATTCCGCCTAAAAGAGCCAAAAAATACTGTCCCGATACGGTTGAATTAAGCGTAATCTTCTTCTCACTTTCATAGATTTTCAAGAGGTTATAAGAACGAATAGCCCTGCTCTGTCAAAATTCAAAGCAGAATAAAACCTATTGTTAAAAATACTCCGTTTTTTTCGACAGTGCATTCAAACTGCACTTCATCAATAATAGAAAGAGTATCATGGAAGTCACTATGAAATACATATTGAAAGCCGAGCGGTTTTATCTTCATCATTGGAAAATATTTGAACGGCTAACATCTTTCAAGGCTTATGAATCCCGTGGATGCCGCCACAGTTGCAGAAGCCTTGCGGACTTTGAGCCAGAAATGCCCTTAGTCGGTTTTCTACTTGATTTGGTTATGGATACTTCAATATAAATACCATTTTTATGATATTACTTGTATGGTTTTTACATACTTCCCCGCTATATAGACATGAGTAGCGCATGATACACATGGGTCAAAAGAACGGATAATTCTACCCAGCTCCACAGGTTCTTCAAGAGTTTGTATAGTAGTGCCAACCAGAGCTTGTTCTGCAGTTCCTCTCAATTTGTAACTATCTCTGGTTGAAAGGTTCCAGGCAGACGGCGTAATAATTTGATAAAATGAAATGACCTTACCGCTTATTTTCAACCAATGTCCTAGAGAACCTCTCGTAGTATCAATTAAGCCTTTTCCGGTAGCTGTTTCAGGAATGGAATACTCCTTTTGCACAGATAAACCGGGGATAAGATTTTCTAGTAGTGTATTCATAACTATTGCAATTTTCCTAGCTTCCAGAACCCTGGCAATGGTTCTGTCCATTGTTGAAATTCCATTTCTGTATTCACCTGAAAGCCATTGCCTTGCCAGCGGGCCTGTCTCAAAGGGCAGGTTATTGTATCTTGGAGCCTTTATCCATGAATATGCTTGATGTTTGCTCATATCTGCTTCCGGGTCAGTTTCAAAAGGTTTATCTGCGTTTTCTCTTTCCTTATACCAGGCATAGTCTATTTCTTCCGTGATATTATCCGGATTGAATACACTTGTTCTACCATCGGTATATACAAGAGGATTCACGTATAAGGTTCCCAAATTCTTGTAACCGTTGAAACAGCCAAAGCTTAAAAGGTTCCCATAACCCCTGCCGACAGCAAAATAGTCCTTGTAATATTCAGAAATTGTATAAACATCAGGAAGCATTCTATTATTAATAAATTGATAAATGGAATGTAGGATGGATTTTAATTTAATGATTTTGTCGGTAGTAGCTTGTGTGGAAATGCCTCCAATAAAAACTCCATGGTTATGTGGAACTTTGCCACCAAGTACAGCAAGCATTTCATGTGCTCTCCGGCTTATGTCAAGAGAATCAAAGTAATCCTTGACCAGTCTGTCATTCTTTTCTTTTGGTAGCCTAAAATCAGTATGCTTGCACTTAAACAGAGGATAATCTTCGGGCAGTTTTACAAAGTCAGGGATGGTATACTGATAAAAATGGCGGATATGGTTTTGAAGAAATTCACATCCATGGATGATGTCTCTCAAATATCTACCTTGTTCAGACGGGACAATGCCGATAGCATCCTCCAAGGCAAGGCTGGAGGCCATGGAATGGGCAGTTGAGCAAATCCCACAAATACGTTGGGTGAAATACACAGCATCAAAGGGGCTTCTACCACTAAGCATTTTTTCAAACCCACGAAACAACAACCCTTTTGTTTTAGCATCTATTACCTGGTTATTTTCAATATCTGCTTGTATTTCCATAAAACCGCTAATCCGGGTCACAGGGTTTATGACTATCTTCTTACTCACTTTTTCACCTCTCTTGTGATATTGTAGCTAATAAATGGCTCCATTGCATCAGGGAATCCAAATTGCGCACAGCCGATGCAGGGAGTATCATCCTCAATGGGCCAGTTTACGTATTGATTCCATTGCCTTACAGGGCAGTCTGTACGTGTCACCGGTCCACGGCATCCCAGCTTGAACATACAGGTTTTGTCTCCTAGCTTTTGGGCAAAAATCCCTTTATCAAAGTAGGATCTCCGAGGACACCTGTCATGAATAGTAGTGCTGTAAAACAAAAGGGGTCTATTCATGCTGTCAAGCTCAGGTTCTCCATAAAGCAGGATGTGAGCCAATGTGCCCATAAACCAGTCCGGATGACATGGGCATCCTGGTAGCTTGATGACCTTTCGATTTAATACACTCTGCACACTGACGCACTCAGCAGGATTCGGTCTTGCTGCAGAAACGCCTCCATGGGTTGCACAGGCACCTATAGCAATAACAAATGCAGCCTTCTCACCAAGCTTTTTCACTGCTTCAAGTGCAGTTACTGCTTTACCATTCAGTAGACCAATGATGTTATAGAGGCCGTTGTTCTTAGTCGCAACAGCTCCTTCCACAGCAAGGATATAGTCATTTCCAGGGACACTAAACAACTGTTCCATAGCATTCTGGCCTTCGGCAACCAGAAGACTGTTATTATAAATAAAATGGGTCATCTGAGAAATTAAGTACTTAAAATTAGGATTCGACCCATCCAGAAGTGATATGATATTTCCTGAACATCCTGTCAATTCAAGCCACACAAGGTTCTTTTTCCTCAAAACGCCCTGTCTGATTTGTGTCTTAACAGTATCCACAAGACTTGCGGCTGTATTGAGTCTTGTTGTATATTCAGGGCAGGTAAAACTTCCCTTGCTCATTTCACACCAGCCTTCCAACTGCTATTAATCTATTCAATATTGGCTGGCCCGCATGACAGGAAGCAAATGCATTTGTTAGTTCCCTGCCCGCCGTCAGGCCAAAGTGTGTTGCAGCTGCCCAAGCAGAATTGTTTGTAACATCATAAACAGTGCCGTTTACCGCAACATATGCAGGATTACCATCCTTTCCATTAAATTTGGCTAGCTCTTGCAATGTAAATGTTGCCTGATTCCCCGGAGCCGTTTTCATATTATCCATAACAAAATGAAGCGTAAATAATCTGTCTCTTAAATGGTTCAATATCAGATTCCTCGTATAGACACACGGAATTACATATAGTAAGTTTATATCATGGTTAATTTCAGCCATAATACGTTCAAGATTTTCGCCTGAAGAATCTCGTACTCTCATATTTTCCCCTCCGGCATTACTCAAATATATTCATTATATTCATGATATTCCGCAGGAGCCTTGTTGGTGATTTACATAATTATTCACTCAACATATTCGGGAAAACATCTAACCTTTTCATAAATAATTCTTTCAACCTCAAGGCATATACCATTGAAATTTTTCTTCAGGGCTTCACTTAGCTCACATCCGAATCCGGTTTCAGCTATTTCAATCCCAATCAAATAGCCTTTTAGTGGCTTCATGTATAGTCTCATTAGGTCAAAAAAGCTTATATCATGCTGAGAATCTGTTTCTCTATATGCAGAAACAGATTCCTGTAATTTATATAAATGAACACTTCCAGCGGCTGCCCCCGAATAGGCAGCATCCAGTACAATAACAAAATCATCTTCCTTTAACAGGTGAAAGCAATGCTGAAAATCAGTTTCTCCTATAATAACTTCTATACCAATTGATTCCAGTTTGTCTCTTATATTTTTCACCACTGATATAGCTATCCCATCGTCCTTCATTAGTCTATTTCCAATGGCTAAAACTTTTATCATGATAAAACACAACCCATCAAATTATTAAATTATTAAAAACTATATGCTCGTAAGGGTAAAAAAATCAAAACCGCAAAAAAATAACCAATATCAAGAGAGGCTGACAGAAAATCCAGCAACAGAAGGCGCAAACTGTTCAAAAAGCTAATTATCCTATTCAATTTCACATTCTACTTCGGACCCATCTAACAGGCTAAAAACCAACCTGGCATCGTAGACCGTTATCTTTTCTACTAATTTGAAGTACAAATCCACATCAAACTGGTCAATGGGCCTTGCTGTTTGGTATGTCCTTATAAACCGCTTAGCAAAAACCCTTCCCAACACTGTAAAGGTGCAACCCCTTATAAAAAAGTTCCCCCAAAACATCAGTCTGAGGGAACATAGAACACACTATCAAACTAAGCCTAAAACTCATTAAACGTTATACATAAACCTATTTCCGCTCTATCAACGAAACACACTCCACATGCCTTGAGGATACAAAAATGATGCCGTGAAGACCCACTGGTTCCTTGGCGGGAAAGTTAGCATCATGACGGAAGAGCCGTCCCCTTGTCTTTAAAGCGACTTATTATTGAAAAATTTAATGATTTGCTTCAAAGAAATATAGTTTATAGAGCAATAACAGAATAATGATTCTGCCACTAATTTACTAAACACTTTCGGATAACAGCTATTAGACTGGATATACTAACTCATGAGATTGAAATAAAAGGAGAATGAGAAAATGCAAATGAAGATAAATTTGCCATTCGATCTTGGCAAATGCAGGAGTTTTTGCGTACGGATAAAGATTAAATGAACAGATTATACGGTATCTCTCCTTTTCACACGCAATGATATCGGGCAATGTATATGTCTATTATTTCGATATACACAGAGGCTGACAGAACGTCAGCCCCAAATACAAGCAATACTCTTTTATTATTCAACATATTTAAATGTATATAACTAGCCCTGATTTTCTCGTCTTTTTTTGATTCTTTCTTACAGGTTTTTCAAAATAAACTTCATTGAACTTCACGGAGCATTTTTTCGATCGAGTTAATACGCTCCTTCATTTCGGATATATCTCTTGTTATTTTCTGCTGATCCTCTGCTGTTTTCCGTTGTACAGTAATGGCTTCCTCAGCAAGATTGCGATAAGCCTCATTCTGAGCTATTTCAGCCGCAGTCGCAATTTTAGCACGCCTGTTTTTAAATACCTGAGATATGATAACGACAAACACCACAGTAACCAAACATAAAACAAGAAGTGCAGATCCCATTCCGACCAGGTCAAAGATCATTTTCTGATTCATTAAATATCCCCCTTTTCATTGCCATCCTCCGGTGAGGCGCTGGCTGTTTTTGCAATCGTGAGTGTTTTGACCGCTTCCGCAATGATCTCGGAACTCAAATCAAGGGCAAACGGTATTACTTCATAATAATTCATTGCTTTTCCATCTTCCGATAGTTCTATTTGACTGGTGACCAATCCGGCGTTTTCCAAACGCTTAAGGTGCATATAAAGCAATGGCCGGCTGATCGATACCTCACGTGCCAGCTGACTCACATGGATACGCCTGTCAGCCAGTAAAGCAATGATTCTTAAACGTAGCGGATTTGCTAATGCTTCCAGAATTGTAAGCATTTCGTCTCCGGAAGGTGCCGTGTGTTTCAAGCTGTTTTTATCATCATTTATTGTTTACGCCCCCTTTTAGCAAAAATAGTTAACACCTGTAATAAATATATTACAGGTGTTAACTATTGTCAAGCTAGAATTGACTAATTGCAGCAACACCCACAGACAAACTTGAAAAGTAACTATTTTATTTGGAATATGTTCAGTTTATAATTTCACCCTTGCTTTTGGCTAAATTTTCGCGCCATTTGCCTAGTTCCGTAGTCGTCAGTTTCGTCCACTCTGTTTCTTCATCAATAATTCTTAAAGGTTCTTTTGAGCGATAAGAACGTGTTAAGTTACCTGGGAATTTTTTGTCAGTAACATTAGGGTCGTTTTCAAATTCACCTGTTGGTTCTATTATATAAACGCGTTCTCTTCCTTCTCCTTTTGCTAATGCTGCTGCAAGTCCTGCACCATTGATATTAGCTGTGAAATAAATGTGGTTCATTTTAAGCTCAGGCTTGTAGTTTGAAATTCCACCCGCTGTCAGTAAATCACCAACCTTTAAATCTGCCTTAGTCCCATGATAAAACGGTCCTTTATCAGAAGGCACACCTTTATATAATTCAAATAATTCATAATTTCTTTTTGCATTATCAGAGTCACGCAACTCCTCATAGCATTTGGCAATGTTTACATATAACGTTGAGTATGCACTCTTTACATTATCATTATTAATATTTAAAGCACACTGTAAAGATATTTCCATCCATTTCAATTTGTCTGTAATATTCTTTTGTTGACGAGCTAAATGATAAGCTGTAATAAATTTTTCATAGTCATCTATTGCTTCATTCCATGCTTTATGAAACATCGTGCTTGCTTCTTCTACGTTCCCACTATCTTCTAAACTGATCCCCATCATACAGAGTTTAATAACAATGTTGTTTGGGTCAAATTTTATATTCATCTAATCTTACCTCCAAATTAATGAAATTTCCTGCATATCGGCTCTTTTATATTGCCGCATTCATCGGGAGGATTCCACTCGATGTATAAGACCAGCAATTCGATTAGCGAACTCTGGCCATAATTGCTGTGGCAGGCCATGTCCCATTCCTTCAAAGACTACCAACTCGGCATTTGGAATGGCTGCGGCTGTGGCTCGTCCCCCACTGACATCAACCATCTTATCGCTTTCACCATGAATTATAAGTGTAGGTACCTGTAAAGAGCGAAGCTTTTCTGTACGATCACCGGATTTCAGAACTGCCACAGCTTGCCGTAACATACCTAACGGATCATGGTCACGATCCCATGCACGTCCTGCATTTTCGGCAGCATAAACCTCGTCTAACGGATACTTTGGAGACCCGATCGCTTTGAGTGATCGAACTTGCCACTCTATATAGCCTTGCCGGTCATCACTTGGTGGTGCGCCCAAATTGGCCAACGCTGCCCAGTCTGGCTGCCCTACTGAGCTATTTCCAGTAGTGGACATCATAGAGGTCAGGGAACGAACCCTTTCCGGATACTCTATAGCAACTGTTTGAGCAATCATTCCGCCCATCGATGCACCAACAAGGTGTATACTATCATATCCGAGAGCATCCATCAGTCCGACTGTATCTGCTGCCATATCAGAAAGTGTATAAGTCACTGTAGAAAAATCTCCGGATTGCACCGCCGAAAAGTCTGGAACGGGCGCATCCGTAAAGTGTGTAGAAAGTCCTGTGTCCCTGTTGTCAAACCGTATTACATGGAGGCCGCGGCTCGCTAATTCCATACAGAAACCTTCAGGCCAGTTAATCATCTGTGCTCCACCACCCATAATCAGGAATACTGGCGGAAAAGCAGAGTCGCCAAAACGCTGATAAACCATTTTGATTTTTGATGGCCCAACATTAAAAACTTCTTGCTCGTCATGCTTTTGTGTTGTATCTATAATATATCTCCCCTTTTTATTAATAAGTCTTAATAAGTAAATTATAACCAGGGTTGCATTGCTTATATCCAGTATAATGGTATATATCAAGTATTATAAGACTGTGTTTGCCACTATCCTTGTGCTATAATTAAAGTGGAAGATAGTAATTTCGAATTAATGCTGTCTAACTCGATAATTAGCCCCAAATAAAAAACCTTCTCCGTCTGGGAGAAGTTTTTTATTTGGAGAGAGGTTTATTGTGGCAGAAGTACATTTTTACGAAAATATCAGGTCGTTATGGATCTTCTTTTCCACGGTTTTAACACGAATATCACGACACAGCCAACTTTTCTACTGCTTGATCCAAATTGTCTACTAATGCTCCTGCGTTTTTAATAATCTTTAAGGTACCAAAAATAGGCGTGCATTTTGTTACAATGAAGCTAACCACACATCCTCCAAATTTGGGATTGCAGAAATAGCATAATTAAGCATTTTTTCCCGAGATTCAGTTAAGGTAAGGTCATAGGCCCAACGAGAACATATCAATGTCTACTGAACCTAACATCCTCATTTTTGTTTTTAGAGTTCTGAGGAATATTTCATATAATACATCTGTATTCTTGTTTTTTCCAGACTCAGCTACATCTATTCTATCTACACACCCCTATGAAGTTATCTAATCTATCTCCACAACCCTACAAACATTTTTACTGTCGATTTGTTTTCTTAATAAATTAAATAAGGATTTCAGAGATTAAAAGGTGCTGCCGGACATCAGGCAAAAAATCTCCAATCTCGGGAACCCTTTATTTATCAGTGTTTTGAGTCGTCCTTACGTCTCCACCCTTGACATCAAGACAACTGTCTCCACATGACGTGAGACGATTAGATTGATGTCTTTTGAAAAAAATGCTTCCGTCGTTCTCGGAAATATATCCATTGCCTTTTTTTCTTTGAGAGGAGAGGAGAGAGGAGGCGGGGGGAGGTGAGTTGATTGGATAAACATACTTTGTAACTAAAACAATCATTTCGCTATTGCTTGATACCCTTTTGAGCCAATGTTGGTAATACCGGAGATCGCCGTTTTTACCGCCGTCCTGGAAAACCAGGCGATAAACTCCCGCCATCAAC
>JAENZX010000033.1 GCA_016841045.1 Thermincola carboxydiphila | reverse complement strand
CCGGGCTTAGTGTGCCAGCACTTAAGGTAAGGTTCGACAGATTAGCGTTATTTGAAGAAATTGTGGTAAAATTCCAGGTTGTTGCATCTGCTATACCTGAAAAGCTGTTGCCTGCCATATCACTAAATGCTGTAGCTGCTATTTCCAGATAATATCCTGTTCCAGTGTCAAAAGTTGAGTCCGGATTTATGGTAATTGTATTTGTTCCTCCACCTGCAACTTTTGGTCCCGTTACATCGATTGCCTCTATTATACTATTATCTAACGATTTTTTTATCGTTATATTTCCAGTTCCAACTGCTATATTTTCAGTAAATGTTAATACCAGGTTGTCATTTATTCCTATATTCACAGCTTCATCTGCTGGACTGAGACTGTTTATTGTAGGGGCCGCGTTATCTATCGCGAAGGTCAAAGTATCACTTTCGACGTAGGTATTACCGGCCAAATCAGTGCCTGCTACTGTTACATTAGCTGTTTCATTCCCGACAGGCACCGTCCAGTTATAGGTCCAGGTTGTGCTGTCCCCGCTATCTGTCATAGCTGCTCCTGAAACTCCGCCATTGGTAATCGTTATTGTGGGAGAATTCGTCATGGGTTCACTAAAAGTTGTTGTTATTGTTACTGTGTCATTTTGTTTGACTATATTATCAGTTTCGTTATCCGTTATAGAAACGGTTGGCGCTGTATTATCTATAGTAAAGTTAAGGGTATTGGCGCCGGCATATGAATTTCCAGCAATGTCGTTTCCAGCCACGGTAACAGTTGCCGCAGCATTTCCTACTGGCACAGTCCAGTTATATATCCAGGTAGTGCTGTCCCCGCTGTCTGTCATAGCTGCCCCTGCCACTCCACCATTAGTAATCGTTATTGTGGGAGCGTTCGCCATGGCTTCATTAAAGGTAGCTGTTATGATTACTGTCTCGTTTTGTTTCACTAGATTATCTGCTTCATTATCTGTCAACGTAACTGCTGGAGCTGTTCTGTCTACAGTGAAGGTGAAGGTTGACGATACACCACCCTGATTTCCAGCAATATCTCTTGCAACAGCTATCACATTGTATGTACCATTGAACAGAGAGGTTCCGGAATAATCTACACTCCAACTACCCTCTCCGTTTGTTTGAGCCACACCCCAAGAGTCAAATGTATCGGCATTAAAAAGTTCTACATAGCTGTTTGCCTCCGCAGTTCCTGAGAACACTAACGTGTTATCGTTAGTTATTTTATCAGTTGAAGAAGCACCTGTATCATTAGTAAATGAAGCTATTGCCGGTACAGCAGGTGCTGTAGTGTCAATTACAACAGTAAAGCCTGCCGACAATGGTCCTGTATTGCCCGCCGCATCTGTTGCGCTGGCAGTCATCACATAGATCCCTTCCGGCAGTGTCGTCCCAGTATAATTAAAGCTCCAGTTTGCACTTCCGTTGGCTGTGGTTGTCCCTATAGAAACCCCGTCTCTAAAAACCTCTACTGTACTGTTTGCTTCTGCTGTACCGTTTATAATTAGGGTTTGGTCTTTAGTAATCCCATCGAATCCACTTGCTCCTAAATCAGAAGTTATTCCCATTACAGTGGGAGCATTCGGTGGTATTGTATCTGGGTCGTATTCTACATATAATTGTGGTGCATAGTTTACATCTTCATCTGAGTTAAAAAGAAAGATACTATCTCCTGTTGGTTGGCCCGTTAGAACGAAAGTTGCAACTTTGTCTCCTGAAAACTCATTATTGATAAATGATGTAACATCAAAATTTTTCATTCCGCTAAATGCGATAGAATATCCTGTGAACAATGCAGGATCATCTCCTGAAGTATCAGGAATTGATGCTGCACTTTCATTCCATCCGTCCTTTGTTGAACCCTTCAATCCGTATAAATTTAAAATAGGACTACCAATTACATAAGAAACTCGTATTCTAAGCTCTGCGCTTACGATAGTACCACTAATACTACTTAAATCAAATTTAAGTGCAGCCTTGGAATCAAAATAACCCGAACTTTCCATAGACCCAACCCAGTTAACTATTTCTCCTGGCAACGTGGCATTATCCCCTGATCCTACAGCTCCCCAATTATTTATGTAGGTATCCTCCACAGGTTCAAGAATCATAGGAGCTGCATAAGCCTTCATGTTCCCAACAGCTAAAAAACTTAAAATAAAAGTAAAAACGATAACATAAGTTAAAAAATTTTTCTTTGATTTGCCCATTCTATACTCCCCTTTCTAGACATTAAGGAATTATTATTTATACCATTCCTTTTATACCTAAAATGAACTGCAATTAAAGCCACTCCTTTTTAATTCTTTAGTTGTAAAATTCGACTTTTTTCTTTTTATTCTATCTTTTTTTGACAAAATCCTGTCTGGCCGTGTTAATTTATACCATCTCAAAGAAACACTGAAATATAAATCACCATTACCAATTCCCCTGACCAAGATGAATGAATTGCAAGTCTATACGGATAGACCCGAAAATTGTTATATTAGTAAGGGAAATTTAATCATAAATGGAATAAAAGAAAATTATGAAAACAAAAGCTATACATCAGCGAGGATAGTTACCAAAGGAAAAGTTGACTTTTTATATGGAAAAATTGATATTAAGGCAAAACTTCCCCGAGGCAAAGGGTTACTTCCGGCCTTTTGGTTACTCGCATCCGAAGATACTTACGGTAACATGACCAAAAATGGAGAAATTGATATAATGGAAATGCTTGGTGAAAATCCTAACGTAGGCAATTGGAGGTAATTGGCCAGGTAATGATTTAAAAAACACTGTGTTCCCAGCACAAATGGAGATTGATTATGTCAGATACTACAAAAAAGCAGCGAAATAAAACGTAATACTTTTTTGTTTTAGATTGTGAGAGTATATTACGCTTTCAATAACTATATATTGCGCAAAGAAGCCGTATCTGGCCATTTTGGGCCAAATACGGCTATAGTTGGCATAGCTTCAATAAACAAATTATTAGATATTTAATTTACCATCAATGAAAATGGTTTTTACATCGGTATTTAATATTTGTTTTTTGTTGCCATATTTCTCAAAAATATGCAAACCTCCCAGTTGTTCTTTTTCTTTCCAACCGCTAGCTTCCATATAGTTTCGGAAAACATCAAATTCATTCTGATTGGAATTTATCTTCACGTAGTATTGTTCGATAAATAGTGATTTTGTAGTTGTGCTATCTGTTAGTAGTAATTTCCCAACTGGGTATAAAAATAAAATAGTTGAAAATATCACTAAGAAGGACAATAGTTTTATAGTTTTTACCTTCAACTTAATTCACCCCTCAATTTATTTGTTTTTTATATGCAGTTTTTGGTTCACGTAGTCAACCTAAAAGTGCATTGAGCCTCCAACCAACCCGGGAACATTTATTATCCGATAATTCGAAGCAGATGAAGCATTGGAGCTTGTTGCAGTTACAGTAACCCTATCCGTTCGGTCATTCATAATTTTTGTCTTTGCATTCACTCTCCATACAACTTTCTTACTTTCTCCACTCCCTATGCTTCCAACGTAACTGCTGGTATTATCAAGTGTAAACAAGCCGGAAGACAAATTTAAATTTAAATTGACACTGTTTGCTGTTTGTCCTCCTGTATTACGGATTGTTGCAGAAACAGTAAACGGAGATTCTTTATAGTTATTTCCATTGGGGGTTAAAGAAGTGATGGTATTTAATGAAATTTCCAGTTTTGGCGGTTCTGGTTCCGCACTGTTTTCCACTGTTACTTCAATTATGTTTTGGTATTGCTTCCATTCATCTTCCGGTGTAACTACGACTTTGTACTTTGCGTCAGGGGCATAACCTTTTGAATTATAACTTGTATTTACCGAACCGTTCCATGTAACAGTATTTTCACCTGCTCCAAACCATTTGTAAGAAGCTAAAGTGTTTACTACTGTCCCGTTGGAATCCTTAACAGTAACTGTGCAGTCTTGGCCATATTGAAATACCCAGTAAATAGTGGTCGTTTCCCGGTCTCTCGCTGAAATTGTATCAGGGTATGCATACCTATAAAAGTCTAAGGCATTACTTGTATTTACTGCAGTAAAGAATAAAGTTATGACAAGAGCCATCAAAACAAAATATCTAAGTTTATTTTTCATAGAAATACCTCCCTCGTTTTGACTTTAACTTACGGATTAGATAAACTAACCGTTCTAGTTTGGGAGTCCCATCCAAAATTAAAGCCGAAGGTCTCTGCCACAAATCTAATAGGAATCATTGTTCTGCCATTGTGTATCTCGGCAGGCACATCCAGTGCAACTATCTGCTCATCAATTAAGGCAAAAGGCTCCTTAATTTTTAAAATGACAATTCTCCCATTCAACTCAAAGGTTACTGTAGAAGTAATATCGTCCCAACTAACTTCAGACCCTAACCTTTCAGCCATGAAGCGTATGGGAACCATAGTTCGATTATTTTTAATATAAATCGGACTATCTAATTGAACAGGCTCATCATTAACGATAGCCTCATTTTTGCCCACTATAAGATTAATCATATATTTGTCATCCAGGCTTGGTTTACTTTCTTTATTTGAATTACTCCCCCCACCTGATGATCCAGGCTTATTCATATTAGAATTATTAGTTTCAACAGTTTCCAACACGACTTGTTCATTTATAGATCCACCATTACTGATTACTAATATGCCTTTTTTGATAATTTGCTGTGTTTCTCTTGAACGAACAACAATATCATATTGGCCATCATCAAGTGTAAATCCCGATATATAGCCACGTCCATTAGAAAATGCCGCTTCGTCATAACCATTTCCTATAATTTCTATTGGAAGATTTGAAAGCACTTCTCCGTCTTTATCTAGTAGTCTAAAAGAAACATTTGGTTTTGGTATGGAAATAATAACAGAATTTGTAGTAAAACTAGAAATAATGTTGTTGGATTCATTTAGAGCCTCCGCCTTAACTATATAAGTATAGGTAAAACCTTTTTCTATTTGAAAAACTTGATCTACATCGGTATTTGACCAATCAAAAGTGACCGCGGATGGAAGAGTTAATTGACTTAATAAATTGGCCGTAGATGTCTCAATTTCAAAACCTTCCTGTCTATAAATATAGTACTTGGTCTTGATGGCTCCCGGGGGATTATACTTGGATATTTGAAAATCAACTGTAAATGGTTGAACACGAACCAGCTTAAGTGCTGGTTCTTCAGCACTCGTATTTAGGCCAATTAAGCACAGTAACACCAAGGCTGTAAACACTCCTACCAATAATCGTTTCACTTAACCACACTCCTTTTATTTAAAATAAAAAAACCTATCCCGGCTCAAAGGGATAGGCACTATTTCTGTACTTCCTTTGGTGGCCCGGCTATCGTAACAGGATCTTACCTGTCTTAGACCCGCAGCTTTGCGTCCCCGCCTTTCGACGAGTATGCCTTTATCAGGGAGTATGTGTTTTTGTATCAAATTCTACATTTTTCCTATTTTTCCTTCTTTTTGATTTAGATAATTTATTTTCCTGCTCTGTTTTAATTCACCTTTTTGAATTTTTGAAGATTTAAGAGAATCAAATTCCTTTAATTATATGTTACGTAAACTAGCCGTATCTGGCCATTTAAGGCTAAATACGGCTGTTTTGTTCTGGTGTTGGCCACCAGTAATCTCCGATTTTAGGTCCATGAGACAAACGTTATTTGCAGAATTACGGGCTTCTTTCCTTATTTATATGTAGGGGGGGTATTTTC
Organism: Thermincola carboxydiphila; assembly: GCA_016841045.1. Taxonomy (GTDB): domain Bacteria; phylum Bacillota; class Thermincolia; order Thermincolales; family UBA2595; genus JAENZX01. The sequence goes on along the minus strand of JAENZX010000033.1, from coordinate 34,865 downwards.
GTCAAACCCGAACTTTCATTTCCTCGATTTATCGCAACCTTATGCCAACTCATGGAATTTTGGGTTAGTAAGCTGAATAGACTAAAACGTAATATTAAGAACGGAGGTTGTCACATGAAGACCCTGGCGGAATTGGTTGAACGTTATAATAGGAATATTCGGCGGAATGAAGACTGGCAATTAAGTGATTTTAGAAATCGGTATAAGCCGCTTGAGGAGTTAATTGAGGACGCAGTCTGGGGTTATTTGCCTGACCGTACAAGGGACAAACACGAGCGCCGGATTCTTAAAACGGCTCTAAATCAAATGGTTAGCCGCTTACTTGAGCCAATCATGTTGGAAGAAATTAAGAGATCTAAGAGTTTCGATGAGGTTTTCACCATCATTTATGAGCTCAAAGTGCCAAACTTTGATTCATTATGTGTATATGATACTGCCCACAGGCTTGGTGCATACTTTAACTTGTACCCAGAAGTTGTCTACCTCCACTGCGGTGCTTTAGAAGGGGCAGAAAACCTGTTTGGGGGAACAGAATTCAAAAGACTGGCTAAATATTTTTGCAATGACCCCAATTATCCTTACCTCAATAAGGAGCAATTTCCTGAAGAATTACAGGAACTTGAACCATACCATATCGAGAATTTCCTTTGCCACTTTAAAGATGAGCTTTTACAGCTGGCTAAAAAACTTCGTGGCGAAGAATAATCAGTACAGTGGTCACAAATAATATAATAGCTGCGAAGGCAGCGGTTATAATCACAGAGAAAAGCAATAACAGGCAGCTTCAGCTGCCTGTTATTGCTTTCTTCTCTAATATAGGCAGAGGGGTAACCCCTCCCTCTTATCTAATGTCTCCTAAAAGCGTTGATATTTGCGGGTATCTGCTAACACCCGAAACTGATAGTTCAAGGGCTTCAGCAATGTCTTCAATCGTAATTGTTTTTCCAGAAAATCTCGCTGCCTCAATCAATGTTTTGGCAACCGAAACATATTCATTAACTTTAGCCTGATGTTCCCTGACACGTTCATTATTGCCATTTCCTAATGCGAATCCAAAAAAAACAAAAATAAGCAAAAAAAAGAAAAAGAGACCGTTAAATGATCTCTTCTTGTAAGTTATTTCAAGATAGAACACAAATATAGTTTTTATAAAACTCAAGTTGTCATTCTTCAAAGTTACCGCACAAATTGTCATTTCCAACCGCGCAATACAAAAACGCAATAGTAACGGTTGTTCCCCCTACTCCACAGTAACACTCTTCGCCAAATTCCGCGGCTTATCAACATCACAACCCCTGGCCACCGCTATATGATACGCCAAAAGCTGCAGCGGCACCACCGTCAGCACCGGAGCCAGCACACGGTCAGTCTCGGGGATATACATCACATGGTCCACAACCTTCTTCAGCTCCGTATTACCTTTATAGGTAACCCCAATTACCTGGGCATCACGGGCTTTTACTTCCTTGATGTTGCTGACCATCTTATCATACAAATCCATCTGTGTGGCCAGGGCCACTACAGGTACGCCATCCTCGATAAGGGCCAATGTACCGTGCTTCAATTCTCCAGCCGCATAAGCCTCAGCATGCATATAGGAGATTTCCTTAAGCTTCAGGCAGCCTTCCATAGCTACGGCATAGTCCAGGCCGCGTCCCAGGAAGAAGGTATTCTGGCGCTTGGCATATTCCTTCAGGAACCCTTCAAGACCTGCCATTTCTTCAAGAATTTCGTCCACCTGTTGGGGCAGCTCTTTCATACCCGCTATTAAACGTTCTGCGTAATCAGGGCCAATTGCCTCCCTAACCTGGGCAAAATGGATACCCAATAGGAACATGGCAATAAGCTGGGTTGAATATGCCTTGGTAGAGGCCACCGCTATTTCCGGACCGGCCCAGGTATAGATAACATCATCGGCTTCCCTGGCTACAGAACTGCTGACCACATTGGTTACAGCCAGCACTCTGGCTCCTGCTTTTTGTGATTCCCTTAGAGCTGCCAGAGTATCAGCAGTTTCACCACTTTGGCTGATGACAATTACCAGATCACCCTTGCCGATTATTGGGTTCCGGTAGCGAAACTCTGAGGCAATATCAACAGTGACCGGAATCCTTGCCAGATCCTCAATTACATACTTACCTACCATTCCGGCATGATATGCCGTGCCGCAGGCCACGATAAAAATATTCTTCAGATTCCTGATATCCTCAGGAGTCATATTAAGTTCATTTAAAATAACCTGCTTATTATCTGCCGAAAGCCGTCCACTAAAGGTTTCCCTGATGGCCTTGGGCTGTTCATAAATCTCTTTTAACATGAAGTGTGGATACCCGCCTTTTTCAGCAGCAACCGCATCCCATTTGACGTGGAATATCTCTTTATTAACTTCATTACCCTCAGCGTCTGTCACTTTAACGCCCTGAGCAGTAATCACAACTATCTCATTATCATTGATAATGTAATTATCCCTGGTATAAGAAAGAGTAGCTGGAATATCTGAAGCAAGGAAGTATTCATCTTCACCAAGACCTACAATCAGCGGACTGTCCTTGCGGGCAGCAACTATTTTGCCCGGCTCAGCTTTAGAGAGCACTGCCATAGCATAGGAACCTTCCAGTTTTTTTATGGCATCTCTCACTGCCTGCTCAATACTATCCTCAAAAAGGTGCTCAATCAAGTGTGGGATGACCTCGGTATCAGTTTCTGAGACAAACCTATGGCCCTCTGATTCAAGCCATTCTCTAATTTCAATATAATTTTCGATAATCCCGTTATGGACTACTGCAAATTTACCGGTACAATCCATATGGGGGTGAGAGTTAACATCAGACGGCCTGCCGTGGGTCGCCCAGCGTGTATGACCGATACCTACAGAGCCCTCAGGCGTATATGCAGCTATCTTATCCTCCAGCTTAGCTATCTTGCCAACACTCTTGACAACCAAAATCTTGTTTTTTTCAATTACAGCCACACCCGCAGAATCATATCCGCGGTATTCAAGCTTCTTAAGACCATCTAATAAAATGGGCACAACTGATTTAGGCCCTATATATCCGACAATTCCACACATGTGTAATAAAACCTCCGCTTTGTAATCCCACTATCAGCAATATTTGTTCACCCGTCACCGGATGTTTTGTTTGCATCTAACGGCTTGTGGAAGCCGGGGAGCATCCGCCGAAAATCGATAAACTCCCTCCTCGTCAGCTTAGTGGGTAGTGGTAGTGTGTAGTATCCCACTTCAGTTAGCCTCACTACTTAGAACTAAGCTCAGGCGCTTCATTAGTGATTAGTGCGTAGCTTATTATTTTTTTGAACTATATTAAGTTTTCCCATATTTAATTGTTCTGTAGGCATTTAGCAGCGGGTTGATTTTCCACCACCCACTAACCACTACCCACTACTCACTTCCCAACATCACCCCCCTCAAACATTATACCCTACTCCCATCTCAAGTGGTAGCCACAGGCGTTACATCGTTCCGCATCGCAGCGGAACGATGCCTAAAGGATGGTTTGCAGCCGCAAACCTTCAATCAAACACTCCCCACTAGCCTCTACTGACTAACATCTTTCCTCTAGCCACTACCCGCTACTCACTACCCACTAATATCATCCCGCAACCCCGGAAATCACCGCAGCTATATCATCCACAATTTCCTGCAGCTGCTTTTCATCGGGCCCCTCTGCCATAACCCGAACCTTTGGTTCTGTTCCTGACGGCCTAACCAGGATACGCCCTTTGTCTCCTAAAATCTCTTCTCCCTTTTGAATGGCCTTTTTCACATCCTCGTGTTCCATTGCCATTTTTTTGTCCAAGACACGGACATTGACCAGTACCTGTGGGAGCCTTTCCATCTGAGCAGCCAGCTCACTTAAGGTTTTACCTGTTTCCTTAATGACAGCTGCAAGCTGCAGGCCTGTAACAATCCCATCACCGGTGGTATTATGAGCCAAAAATATAATATGACCTGATTGCTCGCCGCCAAAAACCGCACCGCTCTTCAACAGTTCTTCCAGAACATAACGGTCGCCAACCTGAGTTTCCAATACTTTTATGTCGGCATCCCTAAGCCCCAGCCGAAGTCCCAGGTTACTCATAACAGTTACAACCACTGTATCAAGGGGGAGTTGTCCCTTCCTCTTCAGATGAGTACTGCAGATAACCATAATATGGTCACCGTCAACTATATTGCCTTCCTCATCTACAGCAATAACACGGTCGGCATCGCCGTCATGAGCCAGACCAAAATCAGCACCGCTCTCTACTACTTTACGCGCCAGTTCTTCAGGATGTGTCGAACCACACCCCTTATTTATATTAATACCGTTAGGTTCACTATTAATTGAGATGACCTCTGCACCTAATTCACTAAAAATCCTGGGGGACAAGAAAGATGCCGCTCCATTTGCACAGTCAAGAACAATTTTAAGGCCATCAAGCCTGGTTGAAATAGTGCTTTTGGCAAAATCTGCGTACATGTCACCAGCTTCCGGGATTTCTTTAACAGCTCCCACTTCAGACCCAACAGGACATGGCAGTTCAGTCATACCTTCCCTTGTTATCATACGTTCAATTTCAGCTTCAATTTCATCGGGAAGCTTATAGCCGCTGGAAGCAAAAAACTTTATACCATTATCTTCAACGGGGTTATGCGAAGCTGAAATCACTACGCCTGCAGTCGCTTTTAATTCCCTTATGAGGTGAGCAACAGCCGGTGTGGGCATCACACCTACTCGCAGTACATTTACACCCACAGAACAAATCCCTGCAATCAGGGAGGCTTCCAGCATATCCCCCGAAATACGCGTATCTTTACCTATTACAATAGTCGGTTTGAGCGGTCCTTTTACTGATCTGCTTAGTACATAAGCCCCAGCCAATCCCATTTTATATGCCAACATAGGGGTGAGTTCCTTATTGGCTACTCCACGAACTCCATCTGTCCCAAATAACGCTCTCATAGAACTCAAACTTCCTTTCTGTATCTCTGTATAACAGCTTCCGCTACTCTCATTCCATCAACTGCAGCACTCACAATTCCACCGGCGTAACCAGCACCTTCCCCGGCTGGATAAAGCCCTCCGAGTCCTTCAGACTCCTTGGTCTCATTTCTTACCAGGCGTACAGGAGCTGAAGTCCTGGTCTCAACACCTGTCAATACAGCCTCAGGCAAAGCAAAGCCTTTCAGCTTCCTGTCAAAATCCCTTATGGCCTCCTCCAGCATTGTTGTAACATACCCAGGAAGGCAGTCATGCAGGTCGGCGGGGGTTAACCCCGGTTTATATGTAGCCCACGGTGCTTCCTCCAAACCGGTGGACGCCCTGCCAGCTAAGAAATCCCCTGACAGCTGCGCAGGTGCATTGTAATTACTGCCCCCAACTTTGAAGGCTGTCTCTTCCCATTTACGTTGAAACTCTATCCCTGCTAAAGGATGACCTGACATAAAATCTTCCGGTTTGACAGAAACTACTACAGCGCTGTTAGCCACACCAGAATCCCTGGCATAGTCACTCATGCCATTTGTAACAACAGCAGACTCTTCCGACGCTGCGGCAACCACATGTCCGCCGGGGCACATACAAAAGGTATATGCAGCCCTGTCTAACTCACTATTTTTATATACCAACTGGTAATCTGCAGCTCCAAGCTTCGGGTGACCGGCAAATTTTCCATATTGGGCAGAATCAATTAACTCTTGAGGATGCTCAATCCTAACCCCTATGGCAAAAGCCTTTTGTTCAACAGGACACCCTGACTTGTGAAGCATTTCATAAGTGTCCCGGGCACTGTGTCCTATTGCCATTATAACTACTTCGGTAGAAATCTCCTCCGTGCCGTTTACTACGACTCCGGATATCCTTCCACCCTCAGTAAGCAGTCCCGTGACCTTAGAACCAAAGCAAACTGTCCCTCCCAGGTCCTGAAGCAAAAACCTGAGATTTTTAACTACTATCTTTAATTTATCAGTACCAATATGGGGTTTATGAAGGTAAAGTATCTCTTCCGGCGCACCGGCCTCCACAAAATCTTCCAGGACTTTTCTTACTCGCGAATCATTAATTCTGGTAGTAAGTTTTCCGTCTGAAAAAGTACCTGCGCCCCCTTCTCCAAATTGTACATTAGATTCAGTACTTAGTAAACGGTTTACCCAAAATTCCTGAACTTCCCTCGTCCGTGTTTCAACATCCTGCCCCCGTTCAAATACCAACGGGCGATATCCATGTCGGGCAAGGGTTAAAGCTGCAAAGATACCTGACGGACCGGCCCCAACTACAACCGGCCTTCCCTTTAAAGACATATTCCCCGGTAAAATTTCAGTTTGCGGTTCGGAAAATACTTGTGTCAACCCGGAATTCCTGCGACGTGATAATATCTTAATACCCTTGGCACTTAGAGTTACATCGACCGTATAAACAAAAAGAAGTCGATCCTTTTTTCTTGCGTCAAGTGCTTTTCTCACGATTTTGTAATCAACTATTTCTTCCACAGGGAGCGAAATCTTTTTTGCAATTTCCCGTGAAATATCAGATCCATCCCTGTCTATATCCACTCTGACCTCATTTACCCGGTAGACCATACGCTCCCCCTGTTTAATCGATATTAACTGACATATTGCTCTATTCCTCGCCTATTCTGATTAAAACTTTCAGGGACTGTCTGTTTGCAACCACACCAGGAGGCAAATCAGGTGCAATATCAATATACAAATCCTTTTGCGCCCCGGTAATGTCTATTGCCTTAGTTGATATTTGACTGATATTTTCCAGAACATCAGATTTTCCTGTTAATATAAGTTCCGTCGGGTCGACAACCGTCATTGTTACTGTATGCTCCGGACTGGGTTCTCCTGTAAGCACAGGAATTACCGGTACTTTCTTTGATGGCAGGTCCGGTACAATAGTAACAAACACATCAACCATCGGTGGAATCTTTTTTATAAACCTTTCCTCTATTAATGTACCCAACTCATCGGTGACCCTGATCGGAACGTTTTCACTAAAAGACTTCTGCCTATTGGCTATACTAATATCAATCACAGCAGACGAGACTCCATCCACAATACTCTTAGGACCCCGAACAATAATCTCGTCAGGTTTTGTCTGTATTGTGCCGACTTTGTACCCTCTATCAATAGAATCTCCATACCTAACTTTGACCGATACCTGTTTCTCCGTCAGGGGCTCTACATTGATTTCTGCCTGCTGGGGTTTCAGATCCACCACTTTTACACCAGAAGGAACCTGAACTTCCAGCGGAATAATATTTCGCCCCACTTTTACATTCTTAAGATCTGCGAAGACTTCAATAGACCCAGGGTTCAACTCTGAAATTACATCCTGACTTGCCTGCACCCTAATCCTGACACTTCCTGGGAGTTCAGATACAGCAAGATTAGAGGCTACCCCACGAATGTCGACTCCAACGTCTCTGAATTCCCGTTCTTTAGTGGGATTCAATTCATTGGAAACATATACCCATAAAACTACAGCTACCAAAAGGGATAATACCTTAAGGCCCCTGTCCCCTGTATCTAGTCTGCCCAAGGTTTTGACCTCCAGTTCCAGAAAGAAGCTTGCCCGTTCGATTTCCGGTACAATTTTTCCTCAAGAAAGTCTCTGGTAATTTTTTCATCAAGATTTCTCATCAACTTACCTTCATATGCAATAGAAATGATCCCCGTTTCCTCCGATACTACCAGGGCCACTGCATCAGAAAGTTCGCTTACACCAATAGCAGCCCTATGCCTTGTTCCCAATTCCTGGCTTAATTTAGGAGACTCGGATAACGGCAGGAAACAGCCGGCAGCTGCTACCCGGTCACCTCTGATGATCACCGCTCCATCATGCAGCGGCGAATTGGATATAAAAATGTTTGTCAGCAGTTCTCCGGAAACAATACTGTCCAGGGCAACGCCTGTTTCTATGTAGTCAGTTATTCCGGTCTCACGTTCAAGCACTATTAGTGCACCGGTTTTATTCTTGGCCATGTTAACCATAGACCTTACTATTTCGTTGATAATTCTCCGAGTATCTTCTTCACCCAAAATAACCTGTGGCCCGCCAAAAAGCTTCCCCCTACCCAACCGTTCAAGGGTACGGCGCAGTTCGGGCTGAAAAACCACAGGAATTGCGACCACAACCATAGTCCTGACATTTTCCAGAATCCAGTTGATGGTATAAAGATGAAGCCAGTCACTAACAGTAGCCGCAACCAGCAAAACAACGAGACCTTTTAACAGTTGGACTGCTCTTGTTTCCCTAATCAATTGAAACAGTTTATATATTAAAACTGCCACTACCAACATATCGATAATATTGATTAAACTGATTGTGGGCAGTTGAGCCAGCATCTCCGCACCCCATTCTGATACCCGTAGGCCCCAAATCGGAGCCTTTACTATTATGTGTAATTACCCCACTACTTACCCTAACTATTGTTCTTTTTGTCATTCATTCGACGAAAGTTAATATTACCCTTTAATGTTTGTTAAATTTCTCCAAATATAGCTCTTTACCCTTTATTTCTTGGTCTTTCAGAAGGAAGTTTGATACCCGTTGCCGAATATTATTTAAGTATCTGTAATTTAAGGAGGGTCCTTTTTTGAAGCTTGAAAACTGGCATCTTTCCATAACACTTGTGTGCCTTTTATTCGGACTGCTCTTTACATCTAATCTTAAAACCCAGCTCCAGGAAGTCAATCCGACTGCGGCTCGAAACAAAACCCTAGTTGACTTCATTAAAACTCAGGAAAATAAAAACCAGGAGCTGGAAACGGAAATCACCGCGAGCCGAAAAAAGATAGAAGAGTACCATGCAACCAAATCAGGCGAAAACGGGCTTGCACCCTTAAAAAAGAACATCGAGGAATTGACTTTTGCCGCCGGTTTAACAAAAGTCACTGGTCCCGGAATCGTCATCACCCTTGATGACCAGGAAAAAGCCCGCACGTCCAAAGAGCCAGAAATGTACTTAATACACTTCTCCAGCATCCTCTATATAGTAAATGACCTGCGGGCAGCCGGAGCGGAAGCCATCTCGGTGAACAATGACAGAGTTGTCTCAACAACCGACATACGATGTGCAGGTAACATTATTTTGGTTAATACACACCGGTTAGCCCCCCCATATCGAATCCAGGCGATAGGTGATCCTGATAAGCTTGAAGCCGTAGCCCAATCCGGTGAATATGGATTCCTGGAGCTTGGTAACTTTCCCGTCACTCTGGAAAAAAAGGACGAAATACTTATCCCCGCATATAAAGGAAGTTATACCTTTAACTATGCGGTACCTCTGAAAGAAGGTGAAAAGTAATGTGGCTGCCCCTTTTAGCTTTATTGTTAGGTTTCCTGGTCGGCCAGACTTTTACTTTTTCCCTTCCCCCGGAGTTTGCACCTTATCTTTCTGTTGCCATTTTGGCAACTCTCGATTCAACATTGGGCGGAGTAAGGGGTGTAATGCAGAATACTTATGACGCAGCAATTCTCATGACTGGTTTCTTTATCAACGGTACCCTTTCAGCCTTTATGGTTCTTACTGGTGAATGGATAGGTGTAGACCTTTATTATGTAGTAATTTTTGTTTTCGGTGTAAGGATATTTCAGAACCTGGCTATCATCAGACGTGAATTTATTAATCGCTACCTTCATCAAAATATAAAGAAATCTCAATCAGCTTCCCATGAGGTGTAATGTATGTTCAAAAAAAAATGGCAGCTTTCCCTTACAGTCGCCTTCGCCTCCCTTGGCCTTCTGCTATCACTGCAGTTCAGCACACATAAGGCTCTGGAAAAAGACCTCAATTCGCAAAACAGCGAAGCCCTTGCTGCAATGGCAAGAAACCTAACTTCTAAGTATTACCAGCTAATCCGGGAAGTTTGGGATCTAAGAACCCAGCTTAAACTTCTTGAACAAACTGCTGACCAGAACAAATCTGTATTGGAAGCTATGACAAGGGAGCAGCAAAAGCTGAGTATTGCAATTGGTTCTAATACTGTAGAAGGGCCGGGAATAACCGTAACCATTCCTGAAAACGATATAAACTATTTCGGCTATCAGGACGTTATCGACATAGTAAATGAACTTTGGAATGCAGGAGCAGAAGCCATCTCCGTAAATGGCATTCGCATCACTCAAAATACTTTTGTCACGCCCGGTGAGGAATACTCTGCCATTCTAATAAATGGCCACAAGGTATTCTACCCGTATGTAGTCAAGGCTATAGGAGAACCCGCAGCCCTTGATAAGGGTATTTCTATCCCCTCAGGAATCATAGACAACCTTAGAGTCGTCTATAAGATACCTTTGGTAATAGAACAATCTGAAAAGATAACCTTACCACCGGCCCTGCCGCCCAAATTTGAATACTCCAAATTAGTCACTGAGTAAAAAAGGAACGGTTGTACTTAAACCGTTCCTTTCGTATTGCTTCTAAACAACTGCCCACTATCGACTGTCATCTGTCAACTGCCGACTTCTTACTGCACAATATAGTTCCTACTACTTGCCCGTCCCGCTGTGGCGAAGACATCTCTATATTTTTCAATTAATCTGGGAACATTCCTTATATAGCGTTGAGTCTCGGAAATGTACAGGTAATCGCCGTCGATTACATTCCCCGGCCCTGCATTATAAGCCGCTAAAGCCTGTTCAAGGTTTCCGAACCGCCTATACTGGTATAAAAGATAGCGTGTCCCTCCATCTATATTTTGCGCGGGGTCCCAAGGGTCTACCCCTAACCCCTTCGCCGTCCGGGGCATCAGCTGCATTAGTCCCTGAGCGCCTGCGTGACTGCCAGCCCTGGGGTTACCTCCGGACTCCTGCTCTATAACTGCTGCTATAATTGCAGGATCCACCTGGTATTTCTGCGAAGCAGTCTGAATGTAAGGCGCCCAGCGTAGAATCCTATCGGTTTTATCCCAGGGAACCAGTTCTCCCGTTTCAGCAACTACCATCTTAACCTGTTTTCCGGTCTCACTTTGAATACTTACTATCTTCACACTGAGCATATATCCATACGACTTAAGGGCATCTACAAGATTCTCTTTAATAATTCCCCAGTCCCCTTCGACCTTTTTCCTTCCGTCATCAGCCATGAGGTTTTTGTCAAGATCAGACGAAACTGGCATAGCAGCGCTTATACTAACGAGTTTTTTGCTTTCCATCTGCCCAAAACCTATATCTCTAAGGATTATTTTAAATACATTCTTTATATTTGTCCTGACCACTGTCCTTTTTTCTTTCATATATACCAATGTGGTTGGAATGTCAAATTTGGCATTTGCAGGCAGCTCGGTAAATGGCGGCTTCTGTTTTGCTCTATACTCCAAAATGCTGTCACTAAATGAAGTCCAATAAACAGTAGCCCATATAAAAGCAAACAGCACAAACCAAAAAGCCCTCCATAAAGTTATCTTACGGAGAAATTTTTTACACTTTTTAAATAACTTTTTAGAGTTAAATCTAAATATTGGACGCCAAGACCTAATTACTAGTTTAGCCATTGTGTATCCTCCAAAAATTACGGGACAAAGGTATTAGTTATAATTCTCGATTAAATAGAAATATCCTGCTGGAAAATAAGTAGTGCTTGGTGGGGAGTGGGTAGTGATGAGAATTAAAAGTGCTAGTGGCTGGTTAAAGTCTGAAAGGTTTGCGCATGCAAACCTTTCTGTACTAAAAGCCACTAGCAGCTCCTACCCGCTACCAAACTATCCACATTAATTACGATTCAGAAGAGTCACCGACAGACACTTCCTGTTCCCAGGCCTTGAGAATACGGCGCATGATTTTACCTGAATGTATGTTGGAAGTATCCCCATAATTAGGATCTACCCATTCTGGCTCAGCCTCTGTGGAAGCCCGGGCAAATTCCGCGTCCCAGTCAATCTCTCGCTGGCCAAGTTCACCATTAGCTCCAACGACAAAAACGTATTTCAAGTTGGGAAGTTCATATCTTAAAATGCGTCCCTTAAATTCAGGTGTAATAATAATTGCAGCAGCTTCACGATCAACAAGCAGGTCTCTTAACGCACCTTCTGTAAAGTCCTTAAACAGCGGGACTGCAATTGCTCCAATCTTAAATATTCCAATAAAGTTGAAATAAAGTTCCGGGCTCCTGGGCATGAAAATAAATACGTAGTCACCTTTACCAACACCGTATTTTCTTAGAATATTGGCAGCCTTATTTGAACCGGCTTTAATGTCCGCAAAAGCAAAGATCTTTTTACGCTCTTTTTCATCAACCATGTCAAAAGCTTCATATGCAAGGTTAGATCTGCTGATGGCGGACCAGCTAAATGCTGCGTCTTCCGCCATAACTATCGCCTCCTCTTTCGAGCTTGCCATTGTCTAATTCTATTACATCTTGTCGGATTTCGTCATTTTTTTCCGACGAACTGTCGTTTCCAGACCCCGAACGGTCACCTCGCGCTCGCGAACGGTATTTTTAGACTACACTATACTTCACATATTCTTCCTGTATAAAGATGTTTTTTCGAGGAAGACTGTTACTATGAAAATACTGAAAGGCGGTATATTTATGAATAAAGACGAACCGTGGGATATGCTGGCTGACAAAACAATCTGGTCCATGCTGATTGACGCCAAGCGTCCCATAAACGAGGAGTACGCACGTCTTTTATTTATTGAACTTTTTAGAAGGCTAAAGAATCTCGAACAGGAGAATAATACTTTAAAAGTCCTGCTGTTTCAGTCCGGGTTAATGGATGAAGACATCTTCTTTGAGGCACTTGCTGAAGTTAAAGAATTTTATACACAGTGGGATGAGGAACGTGCTAAAGAAATCGAGTTTTATGCCAATTCAGGTATTTCCTTTGTCGACTGGGCCGCCTTTACTGCTAAAGGAAAGTTCGACAAAAATATTATGAATAATTAAATTAATTCAACATAAACGAAGTGGGAATGTCCAAAATGGGGCGTTCCTTTTTTTCAAACTCCTGAAACTTAGTGCCGGGGAATCCGGCGAGGCATTGCGCCGATTTTCCACACCTGCGTCAGAGGAATCTAACCTTGCTCCTGGCGAAGTCACAGACTAAACCGCCCAATTCGGCTCCTGCCTCAGGGGCGGCTCCGCCATCCGTGGCTCCGGTCTGTGACTTCGCTTAGCGGAGGCTTCGGTAAAATTCCTCACAACGCCGGTGCAGGGAAAATCTTACGCAACGCCCCACCGGATTCCCGGACTTACCCGCAAGGAAAATAAAAAAATCTCAGGCAAGTGCCCACTTGCTTATGGGCGGGATTGCGGCAAAAAATGAAAATACCTGGTTTGATACAATATTGAAAAATTTAATGTTGAGTGGGGACTGTTATGTATAGCACATAACTTGTCTATGTTGGCAACTATTCAGTGGGCTTGAGAAAGAGCCCACTAAACTTTTATAACAAAAATTAGAGGGAGCGTCATCATAAGTTTTTAACTTATGGGACGCTCCCCTTAATAGCTTTATATTACATTAAATTATTCTTCCTTGCCGCTGTACTTAGAGGCAATCTCCTGCATAGCACCAGGGTCTGCCAATGTAGTTACATCACCCAAGGTCCGGCCTTCTGCAATATCTCTGAGTAGACGGCGCATAATCTTACCGGAACGGGTCTTTGGAAGACCTGCAGTGAAAATAACATCATCCGGACGGGCGATGGGACCAATCTTCACTCCTACATGCTTCTTAAGCTTATCTATAAGCTCAGGGTTTCCTTCATAACCATCTTTAAGGATAACGAAGGCACATGGCGCTTCACCCTTAACATCGTGCTTCTTACCAATTACTGCTGCTTCTGCAACTTCCGTGCATTCAACCAGTGCGCTTTCTATTTCAGCAGTTCCGAGACGGTGACCTGAAACGTTAAGAACATCATCAACACGACCGGTTACCCAAATGTAACCCATTTCATCTCTCTTGGCTCCGTCACCGGCGAAGTAAAAGTCCCCGAAACGCTTCCAGTACTGGTCAATATACCTCTCGTCATCACCCCAGATGGTCATCAGCATCGAGGGCCACGGAGATTTTACAACAAGGTATCCTGTATCTGCTGATTGCTTATTCTCATCAACAATATCCACCTCTATGCCAGGGAACGGAATAGTTGCAGTACCCGGCTTCAAAGAAACCATCGGAGTCGGTGTTATCATGAAGCCACCGGTTTCTGTCTGCCACCATGTATCCATTATCGGGCAGCGGCCTCCGCCAATATTTTCGTGATACCACATCCATGCCTCTGGGTTGATAGGCTCGCCAACAGTACCCAGCAGGCGGATTTGTGACAGGTCATGCTTCTTAGGATACTCAGCACCCCACTTCATGAAGGTTCTGATAGCTGTAGGGGCAGTATAGAATACTGTTACTCCCCATCTTTCAGCCATATCCCACATCCTATCCTTTTCAGGATAATCAACTGTACCATCATACATAAAGGTGGTCATGCCAAGTGCCAGTGGGCCGTAGACCACATAGCTGTGACCGGTAATCCAACCGATATCTGCAGTGCACCAGAAGGTATCGGTTTCCTTTAGGTCAAAAACGTATTTCAGTGTAGACTGAACCTGAGTCAGATATCCAGCTGTAGTGTGCTGAACACCTTTTGGTTTTCCGGTGGAACCGGAAGTATATAATATAAATAACGGAGCGTCGTTTTCCATCTCTTCAGGCTCGTAGTATTTAGCGGCGCCTGCCATCAGTTCATGATACCAAACATCGCGGCCTTCAACCATTTCCACATCGTTACCGGCATTCTTTACAACAACACACTTTTCGACTGAAGGTGTATTCTGCATGGCAACATCGGCATTTACCTTAAGCGGGAACGGTGTACCTTTACGGAAGTTACCGTCAGCAGTGATTACGACTTTCGCCTGTGCATCATTAATCCTGTCAGCCAGCGAGTCGGAACTGAAGCCCCCAAATACAATTGAGTGAATTGCACCGATCCTGGTGCAGGCCAGCATTGCCACAGCAGCCTCTGGAACCATTGGCATATATAGACATACCCTGTCGCCCTTCTCAACACCCAATCCCGCTAAGACATTGGCAAATTTGTTTACCTCAACATAAAGGTCTCTGTATGTCATAACGACTTTTCTGCCGATTTCACTTTCATAACAAATAGCTGCTTTGTTCCGCTTCGGCGAATTATAATGGCGGTCAATGCAGTTATAGGATACGTTAGTTGTTCCACCGGTAAACCACCTGTAAAACGGAGGATTACTATCATCCAAAACTTTTTCATAAGGCTTGAAAAAAGATACCAGCTCGTCGGCCTGCTTCTTCCACCAACCAAGGCGGTCCGCTTTAGCCTCGTCGTACATTGCCTGCTTAATATTGGCATTATTGATAACTTCCTCGGAAGGATAAAACACGCGACTCTCAATGTTATTGTTTTCCATTTATACTTCCTCCTCAGAACTAATTTAAAAACATAGTCTCAACCATTCTCAAAAAAACTATTATGTAAATTTGATTGCCCCCCCCTTTTTGTTGGAGTATATATTTTCACGTATTGCAATGCAACTAATCCCTAACTGCACTACCGATTCACCTTATTGCTATCTTGTAGTTACATTCTAATACAACTGTTTTGTACATGACTATTTTTTAGTCGCGAAAAGCCCTTTTGTAAATCCAAACGGTTAAAATGTAAATTTACCGGGACAATTTTAACCGAATGGTTGTTCATTTTTTTGGTCACCGACAAACCTGTGTATTCTACCGTTTACACCTTAATTTAAACTGGATAAAACAAAAAAAGCAGATACTAGTGTATCTGCATAATATTGGATAACGCTTTGTCATAAAAAAAGAAGGCCTAAGCCTCCTTTTTGCTGCTTCTTTTCTTTTTTATAAGTCCGTAAGCAATACTATCAACTAAAGCCTGCCAGCTTGCTTCAATAATGTTTCCGGAAACCCCGACAGTTCCCCATGAATCATGCTTATCATGAGTTTCAATAAGTACCCGGACCGATGATGTGGTCCCTCTGTCCTCATCCAGAACCCTTACCTTATAGTCTGCCAACTTCATGTCACAGATTTCGGGGTAGAAGCTCTCCAGGGCTTTTCTTAAAGCGTTATCAATAGCGTTGACAGGACCGTTGCCTTCCGCAGCAGTATGTACAACTTCGTTACCAACCCGCATCTTTATGATTGCTTCTGAAGTAATTTCTTTGTCTTCCCGCTTCTCGAGGATTACTCTTAAGTTCTCAAGAGTGAAGGGTTCATGATATCCGTTAAAACCTTTCCTTAAAAGCAGTTCAAAGGAGCCCTCCGCACCTTCAAACTGGTACCCCTGGTGTTCAAGATCTTTTATTTGCTGCAGTACAGCTTTGGTCTCAGGATTGGTATTGTTTAGATCCACATCAAGCTGAAGTTCTTCTGCTTTGTAAATAATGTTGCTCATGCCTGACAGTTCTGAAACCAGTACTCGCCTGACATTCCCAACCTTTTCGGGTTGGATATGCTCATACGTTTCGGGGTTTTTAAGAAGGGCGCTGACATGAATCCCTCCCTTATGAGCAAAAGCACTGTTTCCGACATACGGAAGATGTGGGTTTGGAACCTTATTTGCTAACTCATTAACATAACGGGAAAGTTCAGTCAAGCCAGCGATTTTCTCTTCGGCAATACATTCACAACCCATTTTAAATACCAGGTTAGGTATTACGGAACAAAGATTGGCGTTACCGCACCGCTCTCCAAAACCATTTATAGTACCCTGAATCTGAACTGCTCCTGCCGTAACCGCCATAAGAGAATTGGCCACAGCTAACTCTCCATCGTTATGGGCATGAATACCAACCGGAACCTGTAATTGCTTGACTACATTCCCAACAATTTCCGCTATCTCAAATGGCATACTTCCACCATTGGTATCACACAGACAAATTAAATCCGCACCCGCCTCCTGGGCAGCCAGAATTGTCTGCATGGTATAACCTGGATTCTTCTTATAACCATCGAAAAAGTGCTCAGCATCATAAAAGACCTCAAAGCCCTTTGATTTAAGACATTTGACAGATTCGCTGATCATCCTAATGTTTTCTTCGAGGGTCGTTTTAAGGGCATGAGTCACATGAAAATCCCAACTCTTGCCAACAATTGCGGCAGCCTTTACACCGGATGATAACAGCACCTGAAACCCCGCGTCTTCTTCGGGAGACACCCCGGGACGGCAAGTGCTGCCAAAAGCAACTATTTTGGCTTGTTCCAGCTCCTCTTGGCTTATTCTTTCAAAAAACTCTATATCCTTAGGATTAGAACCAGGCCACCCGCCTTCAATATAGTGAACTCCCATCTTATCGAGCCTAATGGCTATTTTAAGCTTGTCATCCACCGACAGTGAAATTCCTTCGCCCTGGGTCCCATCCCGCAAAGTAGTGTCATATATTGTTACATTTTTCATAATCATTTAACTCCTTAATTAATGGCCTCTTGCCACGAGTAAACAATTTAGGGTACTATCTACTCACTACCCCTACCCACTACCCACTATTTAAGCGCCAATCTGTTCTGCTACTCTGTCTCCCATTTCTTCAGTGTTAACCAGTTTAAAACCCTCTTTCATGATGTCCGGAGTACGAAACCCTAGTTCCAGCACTTTAACAACTGCGTCCTCAATAATTTGCGCCTCTTTGCTAAGATCAAAGGCATACCTTAGCATCATAGCCGCTGACAGTATTGTCGCCAAAGGGTTAGCTTTTTTCTGACCTGCTATGTCAGGCGCTGAACCATGGCTGGGTTCATAGAGGCCAACCTGCCCTCCAAGACTGGCGGAAGGAAGCATTCCTATTGAACCTGTAAGCATAGAAGCCTGATCTGTAAGAATGTCACCAAACATATTTTCAGTAACAATTACGTCAAACTGTTTTGGCCAGCGTACTAACTGCATTGCACAATTATCCACATACATATGTATAAGTTCGACTTCTGGAAATTCTGCAGACATTTCAGTAACTGTTTCTCGCCATAACCGGGAACTTTCGAGTACATTTGCCTTGTCCACTGAATGAAGAACCTTTTTACGCTTCATGGCAATTTCAAATCCTAAACGGGCAATACGCTTGATTTCCTCAGTACTGTAAACAAGAGTATCAACAGCAATCTGCCCTTCAGGTGTTTTTTCCCGCTTCTTCTCACCAAAATAAAGTCCACCCGTAAGTTCTCTGATAACCATTATATCAATACCTTCAATAACTTCTTTTTTGAGGGTTGACGCCTCTAAAAGAGAATTATACAACGTTGCTGGACGAAGATTTGCATAAAGACCCAGAGCTTTTCTAAGTGGCAGCAGCGCACCGGCTTCAGGCCTAAGGTGAACCGGCAGAGTATCCCACTTAGGTCCTCCGATGGCTCCTAAAAGTACAGCATGACTGCTTTTACATAGTTTAAGAGTGTCTTCAGGGAGAGGTACACCTACCGCATCAATAGCGGCTCCCCCTATAAGCCCTTCGGTAAAATCAAAAGAGTGGCCGAATTTTTTTCCAACAACTTCTAACACTTTAACGGCTTCAGGTACAATTTCCGCTCCAATACCGTCGCCTGGTAATACGGCAATTTTAAACATTAACTGTTAAGCCTCCTCCGCACAAAATTTATCAGCCCACCGGCATCAATGAGTTCCTGCATAAAAGGAGGAATAGCAGTTGATTTAAAACTCGTTCCTTTTGTCAGGTTGTAGATAATACCATTATCAACATCGACTCGTACCTCATCTCCTTCGTCAATACCATCAACTGCTTCAGGAGATTCAAGTATTGGCAGGCCGATATTAAAGGAATTCCGGTAAAAAATCCTGGCAAAGGACTTGGCAATAACGCAAGATACACCTGCCGCCTTTATGCAGATAGGGGCATGTTCCCGTGAACTGCCACAGCCGAAATTCTTTTCGGCAATAATTATATCCCCTGACTTAACCTTGTTAGGGAAATCGGGGTCTGCATCTTCCATACAATGAGCAGCAAGTTCTGCAGGATCAGTAGTATTTAAATAGCGGGCCGGAATAATGGCATCTGTATCAACATCCGCACCAAACTTCCATGTACGTCCCTTAAATTCCATCTATTCCACCTCCTCTGGACTGGCAATACGGCCAAGAATAGCCGATGCTGCTGCAACAGCGGGGTTAGACAGGTATACTTCACTCTCGGGACTACCCATCCGACCAACAAAGTTGCGGTTGGTAGTGGCAATTGCCCGTTCACCTTTAGCTAAAATACCCATATGACCACCCAGGCAGGGTCCGCAGGTGGGTGTGCTTATAGCAGCTCCTGCGTCTACGAAAACTTCAAAAAGACCTTCCAGCATCGCCTGTTTATAAATTTGTTGAGTCCCAGGGAAAACTACCAGCCTGACGTCCGGGTGCACCTCATGCCCCTTTAGTACTTTAGCTGCAATTCTCAGGTCTTCAATCCTGCCGTTAGTACACGAACCGATGACAGACTGGTCAATCTCCACTGTACCCACTTCACTGATTCCTTTAGTATTTTCGGGTAAGTGGGGGAAAGCAACCTGAGGCTCGATATCAGCGACATCATATTCGATAACTCTTTCGTATTTGGCATCCTCATCACTCTTATATACTTTGTAAGGACGCTTAGCTCTTGCTTCCACATAATCAATGGTGGTCTGGTCAGCTTCTATGATACCGTTCTTTCCTCCGGCTTCGATAGCCATATTGGCCATTGAAAACCTGCCGTCCATGGAAAGGTTGCGTATTGCAGGGCCCGTAAATTCCATGGCTTCATAAAGGGCGCCGTCAACGCCGATATCACCTATTGTGTAAAGAATCAGGTCTTTGCCGCTGACCCACTCATTTAATTGTTCTCCGTTGTAAACAAACTTGATTGATTCAGGTACTTTAAACCAAACTTCACCGGAAGCCATAGCAGCCGCCATATCTGTACTACCGACACCGGTTGAGAAGGCCCCCAGTGCCCCGTAAGTACAGGTATGGGAATCCGCGCCAATTATGCAGTCACCTGGCAAAACTATTCCCTGTTCGGGCAGAAGACAGTGCTCAATTCCCATTTTGCCAACCTCAAAATAGTTGGTCAGCCCCTGCTTTTTGGCAAAATCGCGGAGAATCTTAGCCTGTTCAGCTGATTTAATGTCTTTATTAGGCGTGAAATGATCAGGTACAAGTACAACCTTTTCCTTATCGTAAACTTCAGGAACCCCGATCTTTTCAAATTCTTTGATAGCTACAGGAGCTGTTATATCATTTCCAAGTACTACATCCAGTTTACAATTAATCAGCTCGCCTGGCGCAACCGAAGCTTTACCGGCATGAGCAGCCAGTATTTTTTCTGTTATTGTCATCCCCATTTAAATCACCTCTCTACCTTTATTTATAATTACCTGTTATTAAACACCTGATTTAGGCTCTTGGTCCATTCCCCCGTCTTCCATCTGAGCAAAAGCTATCTTATTTCCAGCATTAAGGTATGCTTTGGCGCTGGCTTCAAGTACATCCGTACTGACTCCTCTACCAAGGTATACCTTTTTATTTCCGCCATTTGGCTGAATCTTGACGGTAACTTCCCCCAGTGCATCTTTTCCGCCTGTGACAGCATTAATGTTATACTGGTGAAGGGTACAAGACATACCTGTTAGTTTATCTATAGCCTTGTAAATGGCATCTACGGGTCCATCGCCGCACGCAGCTTCCTCAACCATCTCCCCGTTCCTCTCAAGCCTTACGGTTGCTGTTGGAATCATTCTTGTTCCGCTGGAGATATGGAGGTACTCAAGTTTGTATGTTTCCGGAACCGTAAGAACTTCATTTTCCACTATAGCAATAAGGTCCTCATCTTTAAACTCTTTTTTCTTGTCGGTAAGAGCTTTAAATTTTACAAATGTCTTATCAATTTCCTCATTAGAAAGGTTATATCCCAATTCCAATAACCGGTCCTTGATAGCATGACGTCCCGAATGTTTACCCAGGACAATATTATTGATATTGAGTCCTATCATTTTAGGATTCATTATTTCATAGGTAGAGCGTTCCTTTAAAACCCCATCCTGATGAATACCGGATTCATGGGCAAAAGCATTTTTCCCCACTATGGCTTTATTAGGCTGTACCTTCATACCAGTCAGGCTGCTAACCAGACGACTGGTACGGTAAATTTCCTCTTTATTAATATTGGTATAAACATCATAAAACTTGTTTCTTGTATAAATAGCCATAACGACTTCTTCCAGCGAGGCATTACCGGCCCGCTCACCTATACCGTTTATGGTACACTCAACCTGCCTGGCCCCATTGGTTACTGCCGCAAGAGAGTTAGCCACAGCCATCCCCAGGTCATTGTGACAGTGTACACTGATTATTGTCTTATCTACATTAGGAACCTTAGCAATAATATCCCTTATAAATTCCCCATATTCCACAGGGGTGGCATATCCAACAGTATCGGGAATGTTGACGGTTGTAGCACCGGCGGAAATAACAGCTTCTACTACCTGGCAGAGAAAATCGAGGTCACTTCTAAAGGAATCTTCTGCAGAAAACTCAACATCCGATGTATATTTTTTTGCATGTTTTACCGCTGCAACTGCTGCCTCAAGAACCTGTTCCCTGGTCAATTTGAGTTTATGCTTAAGGTGTATATCTGAAGTAGCAATAAACGTATGAATCCTGGCCTGTTCAGCATACTTAATAGCTTCCCATGCCCGGTCTATATCATCAAAGGAAGTTCGGGCCAATCCTGCAATAGCTGCACCTTTGACATTCTGGGCGACCAGTTTCACTGCTTCAAAATCGCCTACAGAGGCTATCGGAAAGCCAGCCTCAATGATGTCCACACCGAGTTTCTGCAGCTGCCTGGCTATATCCAGCTTTTCCTGAGTATTAAGACTCACTCCCGGCGACTGTTCACCATCCCTCAGGGTGGTATCAAATACCCATACCCGATTGTTCATTCCATTCCCCCCTTTACGGTAAATCCCTTCAATTCTAAAGCTTTTATCCTTCAATGGGCTCATTTAATGGCCGCCCAGATAAAACCATTGGAAAAACGTTTTCTTCCTCACTAATAATACAGTCAACGATAACCGGCCCATCCGTACTGAGCGCTTGTTCCAGAGCACCCCTTAGTTCTCCCGGCTCACGGACTCTAAGACCCAAAGCATCATATACACCGGCAAATTTAACAAAATCCGGGTTTTTGTGAAAACTAATAGCACTGTAGCGACCGTCACAATAAAATTTCTGAAGCTGCCGAACCATTCCCAAGCTGCTATTGTTAATAATTATGATTTTAATAGAAAGCCCCTGTTCCATTGCTGTTCCAAATTCCTGCATATTCATCTGAAAACCGCCGTCGCCGGTTATCAGTATTACATCCTTTTCCGGAGAGCCTATTTTGGCCCCTATGGCAGCCGGAAATCCAAACCCCATAGTGCCTAGTCCCCCCGAACTGATAAATGTACGAGGTCCTTTAGCCTTATAGTACTGAGCGGCCCACATTTGGTTCTGTCCAACATCCGTAACTAAAATTGCTTCTCCGTTAGTCAGCTCCCTGATTGTTTCAATAACAAACTGTGGTTTTAACTCAACACCGGCCTCATACCTTAGAGGATACGCAGCCTTCCATTCTTCGATCAGTTCAAGCCACTCATCCTCTTGTTTATTATTAAGGTTTTCCAGTATTGACTCTATTACAGTACTGACATTACCAACCAGCGGTACATTAACCCTAACATTCTTCCCAATTTCAGCAGGATCGATGTCAACGTGTATTATCTTAGCATTAGGAGCAAAGGATTTAAAATCAACAGCAACCCTGTCATCAAACCGTACACCAAGGGCAATTAAGAGATCACATTCTGTAACCGCTTTATTGGCATATTTGGTCCCGTGCAAGCCAACCATCCCTAGTGCCAAACGATGGTCCCCCGGGAAACTGCCTATCCCCATTAAAGTGGTAACCACCGGAGCCGAAATTGTTTCAGCCAGCTTTTTTAGAGATTTTGCACCATCTGATGACACAACTCCTCCACCAGCGTAAATCAATGGACGTTTGGCCTTCATAATCAAGTCACGTGCATTAAGAATCTGTGATCTATGACCTTTATATGTAGGTCTGTATCCAAGGAGTTTCAGATCAGTTGGGTTAGTATACGTTATTTCTTCCTGCAAAACGTTTTTAGGCAGGTCAATTAGAACCGGTCCAGGCCTACCTGTAGAAGCTATGTGAAAAGCCCTTTTTACAGCAAGGGGTATCTCATTTGCATTTTTGACAAGATAATTATGTTTGGTTACAGGAATAGTAATTCCGGTAATATCAACTTCCTGAAAAGCGTCAGTCCCGACCATTGTTGTCGCTACCTGACCCGTAATCACTACAAGGGGGACGGAATCCATATAAGCATTGGCTATACCTGTAACAAGGTTAGTAGCTCCCGGTCCGGAAGTAGCCATGCAGACTCCAACTTTACCTGTTACCCTGGCATACCCGTCAGCCGCGTGTACGGCCCCTTGTTCATGCCGTACAAGCACGTGTCGTATTTCCGGAAAATCACATAAAGCATCATAAACAGGAAGAATGCTGCCTCCCGGATAGCCGAAAACAACATCTATCCCTTGCTCCTTTAAGCACTGTAAAAGAGCTTTTGCGGCTGTCATTTTCATTCCGTATCCCCCCTAACACTTCATAATTAAGGCCTCTTGGCGAAAGAGGCCTCTTTTTCATCATATTGCATCATTGTTTTAGTCTAAACAGTAATTACTTCTTTTTAAGCCAAGGCATCATTTCCCGCAGCTTCTTACCAACTACCTCTATCTCATGCTCGGCTCCCTGTCTTCTCAGGGCATTAAATACCGGGCGGTTAACACTATTTTCAAGGAGCCAATCTCTGGCAAACTGACCTGTCTGAATTTCGTACAGTACCTGCCTCATTTCTTCACGGGTATCATCTGTAATGATGCGAGGACCGGTTACATAATCACCGTATTCAGCGGTATCACTAATACTGTATCTCATGTAGCTCATGCCGCCTTCATACATTAAGTCCACAATAAGCTTAAGTTCATGCAGACATTCGAAATAAGCCATTTCGGGAGCGTAGCCGGCTTCCACAAGGGTGTCAAATCCTGCTTTAACCAGTTCAGTTACACCACCGCAAAGCACTGCCTGCTCACCAAACAAGTCAGTTTCTGTTTCTTCCTTAAAGCTGGTTTCAAATACTCCTGCCCTTGTGCACCCAATGCCTTTGGCATAAGCCAGTGCTATTGCCATTGCTTTTCCAGTGGCATCCTGGTGAACTGCAACCAGACCGGGGACACCTGCTCCATCCTGATACATTCTTCTTACCATGTGTCCTGGACTCTTGGGAGCAGCCATAATTACATCAACGTCCGCCGGGGGTACAATCTGTCCGAAATGAATATTAAAGCCATGGGAGAAGCAAAGCACTTTACCGGCGGTCATATGTGGGGCAATGTAGTCCCTGTAAATCTGACCCTGGGTTTCGTCCGGTACAAGAATCTGAATGATATCGGCTTTTTCTGCTGCTTCTGCAACGGTCATTACTTCGAAACCATATTCTACTGCAGCATCCCAGTTAGGACGGCCGGGACGCAAGCCAATAATAACTTTTAGCCCGCTGTCTTTCAGGTTTTGAGCCTGGGCATGGCCCTGACTGCCATAACCAATCACAGCGATAGTTTTGTCTTTCAGTAAATTTAGATCTGCGTCACTGTCGTAATACATTTTTACCAAATTACTCTTCCTCCTTAAATTCATTTAATGAAGTAAATTTATGTCCCCTCAGCATGGCAATTTTTCCTGTACGGACCAGTTCCTTAATGCCAAAAGGCTTAAGAGACTCAATAACAGCACTGATTTTCCCCTCGTCTCCGGTACATTCAATAATGAGTGTACGTTGGCCAATGTCAACAATCCGGGCTCTGAAAATATCCACAATCTGAATTATTTCTCCCCTAACTGCAGGGTCAGCGCCAACCTTGACAAGGACAAGTTCCCTGTCAACGTATTCCTCTGATGTTATATCATTAATTTTGATAACATCGACCAGCTTATGTAATTGTTTTGTGACCTGTTCCAGGACCAGGTCATCACCTTCTACGACAATAGTCATCCTGGAAACATTGGGGTGCTCGGTTCGCCCCACCGACAAACTGTCAATATTATATCCACGGCGGCTGAATAACCCGGCAACCCGAGTAAGTACACCGGGATTGTTTTCTACCAATACTGCAAGTATATGCCTCATTGATTTAACCCCCTAACATCTTGTGGTTTGCCCCGCCCGGAGGAACCATAGGAAATACGTTTTCCTCCCGGTCCACAACAAAATCAATAACAACCGGACGCTTAGCCTCAATTGCCTGCTTTAGGGCGGGTTTTACCTGACCGGGTTCCGTTACCCTGATACCCATAGCGCCGTATGCCTCGGCCAGTTTCACAAAGTCAGGTCCGGTAATGTCTGTGTGGGAATACCTGCGGTCATAAAATAATTCCTGCCACTGTCTGACCATCCCCAGGTAATTGTTATTTAGTATAGCCACTATTACCGGAATATTGTATTGAACTGCCGTGGCCAGTTCCTGAATGTTCATCTGGATGCTTCCGTCACCGGCTATATCTATTACGACTGCATCCGGACAGCCCACCTTGGCTCCGATGGCAGCCGGAAAACCATACCCCATTGTGCCAAGACCACCGGATGAAATAAAGCTGCGGGGCTTGGTATACTTGTAATATTGTGCTGCCCACATCTGATTCTGCCCAACTTCAGTCGTAATGATAGCTTCCCCTTTAGTGAGATCATATATTTGTTCAATTATAAATTGTGGTTTCAGTTTTCCGTTATTTTCATACGCAAGAGGGTACTTATCTTTTAACTCAATAATTTTATTATACCACTCATGTGACTCAGTCTGCTCAAGTTTTTTGTTGAGTTCAGTGAGTACATTTTTAACATCACCCACTATGGGTACGTCGATCCTAATATTTTTTCCGATTTCAGCTGCATCTATGTCAATATGTATTATCCTGGCCTTTGGTGCGAACTCGGCAATATTTCCTGTTACCCTGTCATCAAAACGAGCCCCTACGGCAATCAGCAGATCACAATCGGTAACTGCATAATTAGCTGCTTTTGTTCCATGCATCCCTAACATTCCAAGGGACAGGGGGTGTGTTTCAGGGAAGGATCCAATACCCATCAAAGTAGTAGTAACTGGACTTGATGTTAATTCCGCCAACCTGTACAGTTCACTGCTAGCGCCTGAGTTTACAACCCCGCCTCCAGCATAAATAACAGGTCTTCTAGATTCTTTTATCAGGTTCACAGCATTTTTTACCTGTGCCTTGTTGGCTTCCATGGTCACCTTGTAGCCCTTTAGAGAAACTGTTTCGGGATACTTGTAGTTGGTACTCTCAACCTGCACGTTCTTGGGAACATCTATCAGTACAGGGCCCGGCCTGCCGGTGGTGGCTATATGGAAAGACTCTTTAATTATTCTGGCCAGGTCATTTATATCATCAACCAGAAAATTATGTTTTGTAATAGGAAGGGTAATCCCTGTGATGTCAGCCTCCTGAAATGAATCCTTGCCAATCATGCTGCAAGGCACCTGCCCGGTTATAGCAATCATGGGTATGGAATCCATATACGCTGTAGCTATTCCGGTTACAAGATTTGTAGCTCCTGGCCCTGAGGTAGCAACACATACTCCGGGTTTTCCAGTGGCCCTGGCATAGCCGTCTGCCGCATGTGCGGCTCCCTGTTCATGTCTTACCAGGTAATGTTTCAGTGTTGCATCATAAAGTGCATCGTAAAATGGAATGACCTGCCCTCCGGGATACCCGAAAATGGCATCAACGCCTTCTTCCTGCAAGCTCTTTATAATAATTTCCGCCCCGGAAAGTTTCATCTTTGAACACCTCCGCTGTTAGTATGTAATGTGGTGGATATATTATGTGAAGTGGTGTGTGGGGAGTGGTGTGTAGGGAGTGTAAATCGGATCTTTTTATCACTCCCTACTCCTCACTCTCCACTACTTTTCTGCTACTCGTCGCTCAGCACAGCACCTGTGCTTGCAGAGGTAACCAGTTTGGCATAACGGGCCAGATAACCTTTCTTAACCCTGGGTTCTTTTGGCTGCCATCCGGCCATCCGGGCCTTAATTTCCTCGTCGCTAAGGAGAACATTTAAACGGCAGTTGGGAATATCTATCTCAATAATGTCCCCATCCTGCACTGCACCAATAGGTCCTCCAAGAGCTGCTTCAGGTGAAACATGGCCTATGGAAGCACCTCTTGTAGCTCCGGAGAATCTGCCGTCGGTAATCAGAGCAACATCTTTATCCAAGCCTAGTCCTGCTACCATTGCAGTGGGAGTGAGCATTTCCCGCATACCGGGTCCCCCTTTAGGGCCTTCATACCGGATAAGAATAACATCACCTTTTTGAATCTTACCGTCAATTAGAGCCTGAACCGTCTCTTCCTCTGATTCAAAGACTTTTGCCGGTCCCTTGTGATGATGCATTTCCGGCGCCACTGCAGCCGCTTTGACAACTGAGCCTTCGGGAGCTATATTGCCCTTTAGAATTGCCAATCCTCCCTTGTCACTATAAGGATTGTCTAGGGGTCTGATGACTTCAGGATTTAATATGTTTCTACCTTCCAGATTTTCTCTTACCGTCTTACCTGTTACCGTAAGGCAATCAAGGTTGAGAATCTCTTTTTTACTTAATTCAGCTAGTACGGCCGGTATACCGCCGGCTTCGTTTAGGTCCTGAATATGATGAGTCCCTGCGGGACTTAGTTTGCAAAGGTGAGGTGTCTTTTCATTGATTTCCTGGAAACTGTCAAGTTTCAATTTAAAACCGCATTCATGAGCTATTGCCGGTAAATGGAGTACTGTATTGGTGGAGCCGCCTAAGGCCATATCTGCTGACACTGCATTGTAGAACGATTGTTCTGTCATGATGTCAAGGGCCTTTATATCTTTTTCAACCAACTCCATTATTTTCATTCCGGTCGTCTTGGCCAGTCTCTTTCTCGCCGCCGTTACTGCAGGTATAGTCCCGCTTCCCGGAAGTGACAAACCGAGTACTTCTGTAAGACAGTTCATGGTGTTTGCTGTAAACATCCCTGCACAGGAACCACAACCCGGACACACAGCTTCTTCCATCTCGCTCAGTTCCTCTTCAGTGATCCTGCCGCCGCGGACAGCGCCTACTCCCTCGAATATGTTGCTTAGTGAGACGTCCCTGCCCTGATATTTTCCTGTTAGCATAGGCCCGCCGCTAACAACAATGGTGGGTATATTAAGTCGGGCAGCTGCCATAAGCATACCCGGAATTATCTTGTCACAGTTTGGTATAAGTACTAAACCATCAAAGGCATGGGCCTGAGTCATTATTTCAACCGAATCGGCTATGATTTCACGGCTTGCAAGAGAATATCTCATTCCTTCATGATTCATAGCAATTCCATCACATACCCCAATAGCAGGAAACTCTATAGGGGTCCCCCCTGCCATTCTTACCCCGGCCTTTACAGCCTCGGCTATAGTATCTAGATGAATATGTCCGGGAACTACTTCGTTTTTAGAATTAACGACCCCGATTAATGGCCTCGCCAATTCCTCGTCGGTATAACCCATCGCTTTAAACAAAGAGCGGTGGGGTGCTTTTTCCAGTCCTTTTTTTACTGCATCACTTCTCAAACTAAAACCCCTCCCTCGAACATCTACATGTAAAAATCGTAACAAAAAAACCCCCGCCCAGACAGTCTTGAAACTATCAGGGACGAGAGTTAAACCTTCCGCGGTACCACCCTGTTTGCCCTGCACCGGATTATGACTGGAACAGAGCCACTTATTGTGACCAATGCATTTTAACGGTATGCACCGGAGATGCCTACTAGGTATGTATAACACCGTTCGACAGTCAGTTCAGGGGTGAGCAATAGTACATAATTTGGCACCGGCTTTCAGCCCTTGACCGGCTCTCTGTAGCCTTCTCAATGTATTAATATCCCCATCATTACCATTTACTTTTTAAATATAATTGAATCTAGTATACAGAATTATATACTAAAATGTCAAGATATTTTTAAAAACCAGTTATTACTGACCGAGACAGAAGCTGTTGTGAAGCATTTGGATAGCTTTAGATAAGTCTGATTCTTTAATAAGAAAGGAAATTGTAATATCCGAATCTGAAGTCTGCAGTACCGTCACACCTGCTTTATGAAGCGATTCCATAACATTTGCCATAACTCCGGGACGCCCTACCATTGCCGACCCTATCACCGATAGCTTGGCACAACCTGTTTCAATAACAACATTGTACCCTGCCTCCTGGAGTATCCCTTGCGCTTTTTCTGTATCATCAGCGCTAATGATAAAAAAGATAGAATTTGGGGCAACACCAATCATGTCAATGCTGATATGTGCTTCAGCCATAGTTTTAAGTACCTGTACCTTAGCCAGTTGGACAGCATCCCCTGCCAAAGGACCAACTTTAATTTGGGAAAGATTGCCTAGATGTGCCAACCCTGTAATAACCCGCTCCTTAACATTTTCAGCAATCAGAGTTCCTTCCGCATCAGAAAAGGTGTTTTTTATCTTAATGGGAACTTTCCCTTCCATTGCAGCTTCAACTGCCCTTGGGTGGATTACCTTGGCACCCTGGTGAGCCATTTCACATATCTCTTTATATGAAATATCCTTCATAATTAACGCATCAGGAACCAGCCTCGGGTCAGTGGTCATAACCCCGTCAACATCCGTATATATTTCAACAACTTCCGCATCAAGTGCGGCACCAAGAGCTGTCGCTGTTGTATCACTGCCTCCACGGCCAAGAGTGGTTATGCTTCCGTCTTCATCCATACCCTGGAAGCCAGCCACAATCACTATTTTACCCTGAGAAAGATGCTTCTTTATTCGCTCAGGATCAATATTTAGAATTTGGGCACTGCCGTGGTTCCCATCTGTAAAAATACCAGCCTGCCCCCCTGTTAAGGCAACCGCTGCATGCCCCCGCGATTTTAACGAAGTAGCCATGACAACCGTTGATATGATTTCTCCGCAGGAAACGAGCAGGTCCATTTCACGCGGTTCAATATCGCAATGTACATTTTTTACTAAATCTATAAGAGTATCAGTCGCATAAGGCTCGCCCTTCCTGCCCATGGCAGATACAACGACAACGGAGGCATAGCCCTGTTCTTTGGCGTCAATTATCCTGTCCATGGCACTGGCACGTCCTTCTGCAGTAGCTACCGAAGTACCGCCAAACTTTTGAACAATAATTTTCAACTTGTTCACACACTCCCCCACTAATCTATTTTTTTAGTATATACCTTTTATCCTACTATTTCAATAACTCTATAACTTTAAGTTACTGTTGATATTTTTGATATTTTCAATAACAGGTATAAACACGCTGAATCTGGCCTATCCTGTTAGTGAGGTGATTTTTATGCCAAATATTAGAGAATTACTGGATAAAAACAAGCTTGTACTATACCTGATAATTATAATTTCAGCCTTTGGGTTCTTTTCAGTGGTTCATCAGGAACCCAGAGTAAGCATAAAACCTATTACAGAAAGTAAAATGACGCAGCTCGAAAAGCTGGCCAGGGATAATCAGGAGCTCAAGGAAAGGTTGTCCAAGCTGGAACCGGCTTCACCTGTAAAAATCATTCGTGCTCAGCAGCCGTCAAGTAATATTTATGATCTCTCTGTAGTAGATGTTCTTGTCGATGGGAGCAGGATTCCGTTTACTAAAGTTTACGAAGATCCTACTTGGATAAGACCTGATTACCAACCATACTGGCACAGTAAACCGGGAATTTGGAGCAATATACCTGACCGGATACATAATTCATACCACCGCCTTTTCGTTACCATTGGCAGTAACAGTCTTTGGGACGAAGCACTTCATGACAGCGGGCTGGTTGAAATCGCCGACAAATTCAAACTGCCGGTTTATGATGACCGGGAGGAAAACACCGTGGCAATAGTGGCGCTGCAGCATCATATTACTGATATAGTGATGTTTAAAAATCAGATAGTCTTGTTAGGAACACCAACAAGAACAGGAGTACAGATAATAGCTGTCGACAAACGTGACCTCTCAAGCAACGCCTCCGGCGAGGTGCTGGCACAAAACACCAGTCAGGAATACCTGTTACAACTGTCCACACCGGATGGATATGAAATTGACTACAATACTGTGACGATTCCCTATTAAACAAAATTTAGGGGCAGCTAAGGCTGCCCCTTTTTTAATCCACGTTTAGTTACATCAGGTCATGTTAGCTTGGGAGATTTTTCAACCAGTTACGCCCTGATGCTATTGAAAAATTTAAAGCACCTGGGGCAGGGCCCCCGGGAACTTTCCGTGCCTCAACACATTTGATAATATCAATTGCTTCATATATATCTTCTTCGATTTGCGGAGAGGCTTCTTTAAATTCAGCAAGGGAGAGTTCATTAAGTGCCATATCTCTCTCAATACAATAAAGAACTAACTTTCCCACGATCTCATGTGCATTTCTGAAGGGTATCCCTTTTTTAGCCAGGTAGTCGGCCACTTCGGTTGCATTGGTAAAGCCTCCTCGTGCAGCCCTGGCCATTTGGTCAGACCTGACCCTCATGGTCTCAATCATCGGGGTAAATACTAAAAGGCATCCTTTTATGGTATCTACCGCATCAAAAAGAGCTTCCTTGTCTTCCTGCATGTCTTTGTTATATGCCAGAGGCAGTGATTTCATCATAGAAAGTAACCCCATCAGGTCTCCGTAAACCCTGCCTGTTTTACCCCTGATTAGCTCAGCCACATCAGGGTTCTTCTTCTGAGGCATTATACTGCTCCCCGTTGAATATGCATCATCAAGTTCTATAAACTTAAATTCAGCTGAAGACCAAAGTATAACCTCTTCACAGAAGCGGCTGAGATGCATCATTATAATAGATGCCGCAGCACAAAATTCGATAGCAAAATCGCGGTCACTGACACCGTCCAGGCTGTTTTCGGTAATGGCAGAAAATCCAAGTTCCCCTGCAACCCATTGGCGGTCCAGAGGAAAAGTTGTACCCGCCAGAGCCCCTGACCCAAGAGGCATAATATCTGTCCTCTTATAAACATCGGTCATACGCTCAAAATCACGTCTGAACATCTGAAAATATGCCATTAAGTGGTGCCCGAATGTAATCGGCTGAGCCCTTTGCAGGTGCGTATATCCAGGCATAACCGTCAGAGCATGCTGTTCTGCAAGGTTAAGCAGTGTTTCCATGAGCTTTTTTAGCAATCCGAAAACATCAATGATTTCTTCTTTCAGGTACATTCTTACATCGAGGGCTACCTGGTCATTCCGGCTTCTGGCAGTATGGAGCTTGCGCCCCACATCACCTATCCGCTCAGTCAGCAGCTTTTCGATATTCATATGAATATCTTCCGCCCCAACTTCAAATTCTGCTTTTCCTGTTTCAATGTCTTGCAGGATATTATTTAAAGCAGCTATTATGGTCTCGGCATCTTTCACCGGGATTATTCCCTGCTTACCAAGCATCCTTGCGTGGGCAATACTTCCCCTGATATCCTGCCTGTAAAGCCTCTGGTCAAAGGAAATGGATGAATGAAAGTCTTCCACTACCTTGTCTGTGCCTTTTGTAAACCTTCCTCCCCAGAGCTTCATAATTTGCCCCCTTTACTGTTACTGTGCCAAACTCTTCTGCAGCATACCGACGATCAATACCATTAGTATAGCTTCAAAAATAAGAATAGTTAAACCAAGACGGCGTGTCTTACCAATCTGTGTCTCGACTTCGTTATCAAGCCATTTTCTGAATTCACGGTCTGTCCGGGCGGTTTGTCTATGCTCCTCCTTAACCCGCCTTAAAACAACTTTCTCAGGCCGAAGGTAGTAATACCCCCCCAAAGCAACTCCCGCTCCACTAATCAACAGTAAAACTGCAAAAACCCACGGGTTATTCATCTATAAAACACCCCTCTATAGGGAATTTCAACGGCCTCAATCCTTTAAGCCTGACTTTTCTTTCATGATGGCTCGTACTTTAAGCGGCAGACCAAACAGGTTGATAAAACCTTCGGCATCTTTCTGATTGTAAACTTCATCGCGACCGAAAGTTGAGAATTCTTCATTATAGAGTGAGTAAGGAGACTTGGAACCAGCAGGAGTACAGCTGCCTTTGTAAAGCTTCATCCTTACAGTACCTGTAACGGTTTTCTGTGTTACATCAACAAAAGCATCTAAAGCCTCTCTAAGAGGATGATACCAGACTCCATAATAGACCAGTTCAGCGTACTTCTGTGAAATAGAGTCTTTATAATGAAGAGTATCTCTGTCAATACAGAGAAGCTCAAGCTCCCGGTGAGCGGCATATAGTACAGTTCCACCAGGCGTCTCATAAACTCCCCTTGACTTCATACCGACTAGGCGGTTTTCCACCATATCAACAATCCCCACTCCATTGTCTCCGGCTATTTTATTGAGTTTCTCAATAAGTGATACACCATCCATCTTTTCGCCGTTTAAGGCAACCGGAATGCCCTGTTCAAAATCGATTTCCACATAAGCGGGCTTATCAGGGGCTTGTTCAGGCGGCGTTATCATCAGCAGCATACTGCCCTTGGGTTCATTCCACGGATCTTCTAAGTCTTCCCCCTCATGACTTAAATGCCACAGGTTACGGTCCATGCTGTAAGCATGTCCTTTCTTCACAGGAATAGGAATCCCTCTTTCTTCTGCATAGGCAATTGCATCTTCCCGGGAGCGAATGTCCCACTCTCTCCAGGGTGCAATTATTTTAAGATCTGGTGCAAGGGCTTTAACAGTAAGCTCAAATCTTACCTGGTCATTGCCTTTTCCTGTAGCCCCGTGGCATATTGCCGTAGCGCCTTCCTGGCGTGCTATTTCAACCAGCCTTTTGGCGATAAGGGGTCGGGCAAAGGAAGTACCCAGTAGGTATTTGCCTTCATATACAGCATTTGCCTTAAGTGTCGGCCAAATAAATTCCTCAACGAACTCTTTATTGACATCTTCTATGTAAATTTTGCTGGCACCGGTTTTGATTGCCTTCTCATTTAGGGGCTCGAGTTCTTCTCCCTGACCTACATCAGCGGCCATAGCAATAACTTCATATCCGTAATTTTCCTTTAGCCAGGGGATAATAATTGATGTGTCAAGCCCCCCCGAATATGCCAGTACAACTTTTTCTGCCATTATGTAAAAACTCCTTTCGTAAAAATATCGTTATCCCATCGTCAGTGCTAATACTGATTTTTGTGCATGCAGCCTGTTTTCTGCCTCATCAAACACAGCGGAATTTTGCCCGTCAATTACACCTGCACTTACTTCCTCACCCCTGTGTGCGGGCAGGCAGTGCAGAAAAACATAATCCGGTTTAGCCTGACTTACCAGTTCTTCATTAACCTGAAATGGCTTGAATATATTCAGACGTTCAGTATGTTCAGCCTCCTGACCCATACTGGCCCATACGTCAGTATAAACGATATCGGCATCCTTAACTGCCCTTACAGGATCATTGGTTATTTCAATAATTGCCCCGCTTTCGCGGGCATCAGCCTCAGCAAGCTTAACAATTTCCTCACTTGGTTCATATCCTTTCGGACAGCCGACTGATATGTTCATTCCAACTTTTGCACAACCATTAAGAAGTGAGTGGCAGACGTTGTTACCGTCACCGATATAGGCAAGTTTAAGTCCTTCAAGTTTGCCTTTTTTCTCAATGATGGTCTGGAAATCAGCCAGTATTTGGCATGGGTGATTGAGGTCAGTTAGTCCGTTTACAACCGGGATATCAGCATGTTTAGCCAGTTCCTCAA
>JAENZX010000067.1 GCA_016841045.1 Thermincola carboxydiphila | reverse complement strand
TAACGCATCTGCTGGAAACGAACTTTGCCTTCCCGACTCTCCGGCTGGCGCGATTCTTGCCGCCCCAGACCCCTATCCCCTGCCGCAAGAATCGTGACAGCCGGGCAGGTTGAGCAAAGTTGGGTCGGAGCGTAGCGGAGCCGTTTCCAGTGTTGTTAGGTGATGTACCTCAAGGCCCGAGGTATCTTTTTTTCTTTTAAGACTCAACAATATGTTTAACTAACCTAATTTCTGCGTTAAATATTTCAAAAGTAAAATCAACTGCGACTTCTTTTCCTAAGACATTTCGGTATTGAATTTCTATGTCAATAGTTTTTGTCTTACTTAAATAATCATTGGGAATTAGCAAGTCAAGTTCAAAATCTTCATCAACATCCAAAACTTCGCCTATTTCTGGGTCACAATCAACAATTTTAATATAATAAGGGGCAATTACGTTAGGTTTAAAATTAAGGATTTTACCGGGCCCAACATTTACAAATTCTAAATTAATACTCGTTCTAATTTCCCCAGACACCTGAGTTTGGCTAACGTCACCTTCAGTAAAATTAAGAAAACCAGTATAAGTTTTATGAAAGAACTTCTCTGTCTGTTTACTTTGCCTATGCCCAACCAGCGCAGTGGCAAGAGCTGCAAAAGCTGTAATTAGCGAGGCTATGGCCGTTAGTGATTCCAATTTAAAAATCCGCCTTCCTTATCTTTTTCTCAGAATTAATTGAGGCATTTCACCTAACGCATCTGCTGGAAACGAACTTTGCCTTCCCGACTCTCCGGCTGGCGCGGTTTTTGCCGCCCCAGGCCCTGTCATCCTACTGCAAAAACCGTGACAGCCGGGCAGGATGATGCAAAGTTGGGTCGGAGCGTAGCGGAGCCGTTTCCAGCGTTGTTAGGTGATGTAGGGGCGGACACTATTTTCAAAATAATCCGCCTACTACTTTGCTTATCCACCCAAAGAACTTAGGTGCATACACACCCAAGGTGGCACCAGCACCTAACAAAAATGCTTGAACAAGCCATCCTTTAAAAGTACTTTCTTCAATCACTAATGAGTCTATAGTAATTTCGTCAATATCCCAATAGACCATGGGGTCAACCTTTAGTTTAATAACCAGATCTTTCTTTTCATTAATTGCCTCTTTTATAAAAGTTACTATTGGGAAAGGCTCTAACTTATTAAATCCATGATATCTTCCAGTTGGCACCGGCGGTACAAGATCAATTTCGTCAACTAATCTATCATTTATCAAAACATATCCTTTTTTAACAAGAACTTTTTTCAGTCTATGTTCTGTGCCTTCTCTTACTTCTAGCATTTGATGCTCCAAGTATTTCTGAGCTTCATTACTATCAATACCTTCAACAAGGTCATAATTAACGCTAATCCCCGCATGAGTACGAAAAGTTATTATTCTTAAATTCGCGCTAACAAGTTTCTTTTTGTGTATATGAGAGACGTTGAATTTCCAAACAGCTTCACAACCAATGAAACTCTTTGTTGGGTCTGGTCTCACTCCCATTAATAAAGTTGTATCTGTCGGAAACCATTTTTCAGATACATCACTAGGAAACTTGGCTTTCGTAACATAATCACCAACAACACAAGAGGCTTCAGTTCCTTTCTTGGATATAGAAGGTAAAATACTTAGTTTAACATTCTTTAAAAACCTCATAGTTCGCCTCCCGTTTTTTGCTACAAAATTCTACCCAGCCCCTATTTCACCTAACGCATCTGCTGGAAACGAACTTTTCCGCCCACCGGCTGGCGCGGTTTTTGCTGCCCCAGACCCTTCTCCCCACCGCAAAAACCGTGACAGACGGCTCCCCAGAGAACGGCATCCGGGCAGGAAAAGTTGGGTCGGAGCGCAGCGGAGCCGTTTCCAGCGTTGTTAGGTGATGTAGTACCGTGACCCGAACAGTCCTTTATTTTTTTAGAGCCTTAATGTTTGACTCAAACGACTTTGCAACAGTGGGAATTGCAGCTGCCGCAGGGATTTCTAAATCTTGAAATACTCTCTTGCATAAATCCATTGTGTCAATAACACCGTTCATAAAGTGTTCAGCAACTAACGCCTCCACTTGTTGAAAGTAATTTAGACTATCATTCATAAGTCGGTATATTGCTTCACCTTCTCGTGGCTGGTCCCATGATGAAAGTAAGTTATTTACACCTTCAATCCCTAGCAGTTTCTTGACCGAGTCAACTGATGCCAAATAATCTTCGTAGATTAGAACATCTCCATGTAGCGGAATAACGTCCCCTGAAAAGAGTGCTCTATCCTCTTTAAGTAATAACGATATGGACCCTTTTGAATGCCCTGGAGTATGGAACACTTCTAACGTTAAACCTTCTCCAAGATTCATAACGTCTCCGTCCTCCAAAACTTGATCTACCTCAACAGAACCTTCAACTAGTGAATGAAAACCTGGTATTGGGCGTTCTTTAAATTGAAGCTCAACATCTTCTATCCATTCTCTTTCTCCTGAATGAACTGCAACCTTACAACCAAAAGCTTCTTTTATGGCCTTTGTTGCACCAATATGATCAGGATGGGTATGGGTTTGAACAATAGTAGATATTTCATTAGGATTTCTACCTGTACTTACTATGTAGTCAAAAATTACTTGTTTCGATGATGCCACTCCAGTGTCTATAAGGCAAATATCCTCGCCATAAATGAGAAATGCGTAAACAAATCTATCAAGTGTAATTCCAGGACCAATTGGTAATGTAAAAGGAATTCTTAATGCGTGGACATGTTTAGTTACTTGCATACTATTACCTCCAATATCTTAGTTTGAATCCTTATTCGACCTATGAGTAACGGTACTATTTCACCTAACGCATCTGCTGGAAACGAACTTTGCGACCCGAGTCTCCGGCTGGCGCGGTTTTTGCCACCCCAGACCCCTACCCCCTACCGCAAAAAGCATTACACCAGTGCCATCAAACCGACCCATAAGGAATACCCAGGCTTTTCGGAATAGGAATGCCGTCTTGGTCACTCAACCGAAAAGCTGAATGAGTTTCATGCATTCTACCAAGCTGGTGGAATGATTTTTGCCTGTGCAAAAACCGTGACAGCCGGGCAGGAATAGGGCAAAGTTGGGTCGGAGCGTAGCGGAGCCGTTTCCAGCGTTGTTAGACGATGTGCAGCGGCACGCATCCCAAGCCTTTTCCTTAAATAACGTATTTGTTAATATAAAGACATTTCTTATAAGCCATGATAGCTACATGCTTGTTTTGAAATCCAGGAAGTGATTTATGATTAGCCAACTATTTAATTTCAGTAACTTCAACATAACCTTTTGCTAATTCACCTTGCACGTCTCTTCCCGAATGAGCGTAGTATGGTTGTAATCTAATTTCAAATTGCTTTTTGTGGCGGTTATTGCCTATGTCGCTGTAATTTATCTCAAGGCGAAGAGGCATGATAGTAGGTATTTCGAAGTTCTCCTCATCTTGCGTTATTATATAGTACACACAGGACGATAACAACATATAGCTAAAAGGAAGCCTAATATTGGTTGGGTTATTGTCAACGTGTGTGGGTAAAACATAATCATAATGCATTTCTAAATCGGCTTTCCCTACTGTAATACTACCTCCATTGGTGAAATCAACAGTTATAAACCCGTATTCACCAGTTTTTTTATATTCGACTTTTAAAAACCCATCTTTCATTTTTAAACTAATAATATCAACAAACCACTCAACAAGAAAATCCCACTTGACCTCAATATCCTTTGCAGCCCCGAGTCCAATATTGTACATATCAAGTGTAAAATCGATTCTATGTTTTTCAAAATCCTGGTCTTGAGGATCTTGACGTGTCCATACGTTTGGAAATTGGCCTTTGTTGTCCCAATGTAAGTGGAATAAACCTCCACCTAGTATAATGTCCGGTCTGTAAGTAGTTTTTCGTTGTTTATGAATTGCAAAAAGGGTAAATAAAACCACAATAGAACTAATAAAAGTTCCTATTCCAGAGAGAATAGTAGCTATCTTGTCAATAGTCATGGTAACCTCCAATATAATCCCAGTTAACGAGACCTTAATTTCAGAATAATGAAACCTAGCTGCATTTCGTCTAACGCATCTGCTGGAAACGAACTTTTCCGCCCACCGGCTGGCGCGGTTTTTGC
>JAENZX010000032.1 GCA_016841045.1 Thermincola carboxydiphila | reverse complement strand
ACCGATTGAAATCAAGCTGGATGATGCAATGGCAGAACAAGTTCAGAAACGTTGGAAAGAATATGGATTTGAAGATTAATGATTTAGGTTACCGATTATAGATTCGAAAGGGGAGTAAGATTATGCAAAAAGATTTAAGCCTGGCAGCAGAAAAGGCCAAAAAAATTAAGCTGATTATACTGGATGTTCACGGAGTGCTAACCACTAATGATGTAATTTATGACGCTCAAGGCGGTCGTTACCGTGTATTCAATCACGAAGACGGATTTGGAGCAAATGCTTTAATGGCTTCAGGGATTGAAATGGCTGTAATTACTCGTAAGTCAAAGGCAACTGAAAACAGGATGAATGATATTGGCATCAAAAGATTCTATCAGACCAAGGAAAAAGTCGGTAAATATATGGAACTTCTTGAGGAGTTAAATATTACTGACGAAGAAGTATGCTTTGTAGGTGACGAAATAATCGACATGGGGGTTATGAAAAGAGTAGGTTTTGCAGTAGCCCCCTCTGATGGAAAACCTGATGTTCTGGAGATAGCCGATTTTATCACTGAAAAAGCCGGTGGTAAAGGTGTTGTCCGTGAACTGGGTGAGTTTATACTTAGGACCCAGGGCAAATGGGATAAGTTTTGCGACAAGATTATGAATAAAGGATGGTAGAAAGGAGACTGTATATGAAATACTATAAGGATAATAGAGAATATATTGCTGCTCTGGAAAAGAATAACGACCTTGTAAGAATTAAAGAGGAAATTGATTGGGATATGGAAGCAGGCGCCATCGTGCGTAAAGTTTGTGAGGACAAAGCGCCTTCGCCTGTAATGGAAAATATCAAAGATTATCCTGGACACCGTTACTTCGGGGCTCCAATAGCTACATACCCTCGACTGGCGACTGTACTCGGTCTCGATCCAAATTCTTCTATACCCGAAATTGCTGATGAATATCTCAAAAGGACAAAGGGTAATCCTCCCGCCCCAAAAATTTTAGATAAATCGGAGGCCCCCTGCAAAGAGAATATTATAACTGGTAACGATGTAGATTTGTTAAAGCTGCCTGCACCTATGGTTCATGAAGGTGACGGTGGGCGCTATCTTGGGACCTGGCATTTTATCGTGGCCAAAGACCCCGATAACGGTGATGTAAACTGGGGTATGTACCGTACCATGGTTTATGACTCCAAGACAATGGTAGGACCAGTACTGCCCTTCTCCGACATGGGTAAGATGCTTCATGGTAAATGTGCACCTAGAGGTAAGACACTGCCATTCGCTATGGTAATTGGTCCGGATCCTATTTCTGCAATTGCATCCTGTGCTCCATCCTCAATACCTGAGCCCGAACTGGCCGGCTTAATGATGGGAGAGTCAGTTGAACTAGTTAAATGTGAGACCTGTGACCTGGAAGTTCCTGCTCATGCTGAGATAATCATTGAGGGTGAGATCCTACCGGATTTCCAACTTGATGAAGCTCCTTTTGGTGAATATACAGGCTACCGTACCTCACCCCGTGAGCCCCGTACAGTATATAGAGTTAACTGTATTACATACAGGAATGATCCAATTACTACTATCTCCAACATGGGAGTTCCTACAGATGAGGGACAGCTGTTAAGATCATTCTCATTAGGACTTGAGTTAGAAAAATTACTGCGCAGCCAGGGGATTCCCATCACCGGTGTCTTTATGCCTCCCGAGTCGACACATCATATGATGGTGGTTGGTGTAAAACCGATTTACTCCAACATCGCAGCTCAAATAGCACAGCTGGCCTTTGGAAGTAAATTAGGGCCTTGGTTCCATCAGGTGGTGGTAGTAGACGACAGTATTGACATATACAATTATGCTGAGGTTTTCCACGCCTTCACTACCCGTTGTCACCCCAAAGATGGAATTCATGTATGGGATGGCGTAGGAACTCCGCTTAATCCCTTTGCTACCAAATTTGAGCGTACATGGTCTAAGGGGCCAAAGGTTCTGTTTGACTGCACCTTCCCCGTTGATTGGGATAAGAATGACCTGCCTAGATTAGTATCCTTTAAAACTATCTATCCTCAAGACATTCAGGAAAAGGTATTGGCTCGCTGGGCAGACTGGGGCTTTAATAGAAAATAAGGAGGCGATGAATATGTACAACTACGATATTTTTGTAAAAGAACTAGATGAATTAAAGGAGGACCAGGAAATGGAACTCCAGGTGCGGGACTTGGCCCCTGGTATTCATAAATACGCATATAAATGGGTAAAGGCCAAAGTGTCCGCTAACCCAGATACTTATCCACAAAAGCTGCAGATAAGATTTGGTCGTGGACAGGCTTATGAAAACGCTTATTCAATACAGGTATTAGGGGAAGTAAATAAGTTTCCTCAGAAATACCTCTAAACAAGAGGCGCCGGGGGGTTATCCTCCGGCGCTTAATTATACTGGGGGAGGAGGTTAACTATGGCTTACCGTGATTTAAGAGATTTCCTTAAAATCCTCGAAGAGGAAGAAGAACTACTTACAGTTCAGGAACAACTCAATCCCCGTTTCGAGTTATCAGCTGCCATGAAGGTAATTAACGACACTAGAGCAGTGAAGTTTGATAACATTATCGGCTATCCGGGGAAAGCGGCAGTATGCAATGTTTTAGGGACTCGGCACAGAATAGCCCGGTTAATGGGCGTACCTGAGGAGACACTAACTCAGAGCTTTATCGACCGGAAGAGTCAGCTAATAAATCCCCTGGTGGTAAAAGAAGCTCCGGTTAAGGAAGTCATTATCAGGGAAAACATTGACTTGCCTTCCCTGATACCTGTCTTAACCTATCATGAAAAAGACGTTAGCCCTTATTTTACATCAGCTATCATAATAGCCAGAGACCCGGAGACAGGAATGCAGAATATGGGGCTTCACCGCATTCAGGTTAAAGGCGGTAACAGGTTGGGTTCGCTGCTGGCTAACCCCCCCATAGCAACGTTCTGGCAGCGGGCAGAATCTGTAGGCCAGGGATTGGAAGTGGCAATAGCTATTGGTGTTGATCCTGCTATCATTCTGGGGGCCATGACAAAAGCGACGGCTGAAGGACCAGACAAATTTGCTGCAGCCGGAGGGATAAAAGGTGAAGCAATTGAGCTTACCCCTGCAGAAACATCAAATCTGCTAGTTCCAGCTCGAGCTGAAATAATTCTTGAGGGACGAATTATTCCAGGTTTAAGGGAGCAGGAAGGTCCTTTTGGAGAGAGCACAGGAAATTATTTTCAATACGAAAATCCAGTGATTGAAATTCATACAATTACTCATCGGCGGGAGTTTATTTATCATAATATACAGGTGTGGGGTACAGAACCTGATGTTATTTTGACTTTGGGGGTAAGTACTGAAAATATTTCTTCTTTGAAGAGAATGGTTCCGTCTCTAAAGGATATTAACTTTTCACCTGGCACGTGCATGTTTAATGCTGTTGCATCTGTACAGGGGGCAACTACTGCAGAGGTGCGCAAGCTTATGAACCTTATACTCAGCATGGACCAGAGGATTAAAAACATCATCGTTGTAGATGATGATGTGAATATCTTTGACATGCGTGAGGTTGAGTGGGCTCTGGCTACCAGATTCCAGGCTGACCGGGATTTACTTTTGCTGACTGGTCTAAAGGGTTATGTAATTGATCCTTCTGTTGGAGCTGATGGCTTTACAGCCAAAATCGGGATGGATGCCACTAAAAAAGGTGAAGACTTAGATAAATTTGAAAAGATTACCATGCCTGAAGAAAGTATCTCCAGGGCCAGAGAGGCATTGAAGGCCAGCGGGGGTATTTAATTGAATAATTATTAAATAGGGAGGCGGGTATACATGGCTTATCGTGATTTAAGAGATTTTTTACAGATTCTCGAAAACGAAGGAGAACTCCTTAAAGTTAAGGAAGAACTCAACCCTCGTTTTGAGGTAACTGCTGCTCTTAAGCTGCTTAATGACGGTAAGGCGGTAGAGTTTAGTAATGTTACCGGCTATCCGGGGAAAAAAGTAGTGGGTAATATTTTGGGCACCAGGCATCGAGTAGCTCGGCTAATGGGAGTTACTGAGGAAACACTGACTCAGAGTTTCATTGACCGAAAAGGGCAGGAAATTGCTCCTCGGATAGTAGAAGGTGGACCAGTTAAGGAAGTCATTATCAAGGAAAACATTGATCTTCCTTCTTTGCTGCCAGCTTTAACCTATCATATAAAGGATGCCGGTCCTTATATGACGGCAGCCATTACCACAGCCAAAGATCCCGAGACGGGGCAGCAGAATATGGGTCTTCACCGTGTCCAGCTTAAAGGAGGAAACAGGTTGGGTATCTTTTTATCTAATCCTCCCATGGCTACTTTTTTGGAGAAGGCTGAAGCCGCTGGTAAAGGCTTAGAAGTAGCGGTTGCAATAGGGGTTGACCCGGCAGTACTAATAGGTGCAACTGTCAAAGCTACAGCTGAAGGACCTAATAAATTTGCCTTAGCGGGTGGTTTAAAGGGTGAGGCAATAGAACTTACCAGGGCAGAAACAATGGATCTTTTGGTACCGGCCCGTGCCGAAGTTGTTCTTGAAGGGCGAGTCATACCCAATTACAGGGAAAAAGAGGGACCCTTTGGAGAAGCCACCGGACACTATTTTGAATGTGATTCTCCGGTCATTGAAATACATACAGTAACCCATCGTCAGGATTTTATATTTCAAGCAGTTCATGTTTGGG
This sequence comes from Thermincola carboxydiphila, assembly GCA_016841045.1. Taxonomy (GTDB): domain Bacteria; phylum Bacillota; class Thermincolia; order Thermincolales; family UBA2595; genus JAENZX01. Next base: position 37,422 of record JAENZX010000032.1, on the reverse strand, counting down.
GATCAGAAGTTGATGTGCTAATTGCATTAGGCGGCAGTGCGGAAAACATCCGCCTTTTAAAGAAAATGGTCCCAACCTTTGTGGATATTAATTTTGCTCCAGGTACATGCAGCTTTCATGCTGTGGCGTCTGTTAGGGGAGCAGCTCCTTCCGAAGTGCGCCGGCTGATGGCCTTAATACTGAATATGGACCCGCGCATAAAGCAGATTACTGTAGTAGACGATGATGTTAATATATATGATATGAGGGAAGTTCAGTGGGCTTTGGCCACTCGCTTTCAGGCCGACCGGGATATTCTGTTACTTACCGGCCTTAAAGGGTATGTAATTGATCCTTCGGTGGGCCCGGACAGTATTACAGCCAAGCTTGGACTTGACGCAACCAAAAAGGGTGATGATCTGAGTAAGTTTGAAAAGATCACAGTTCCGGCAGAAAGCCTAGCACGGGCTAAAGAAGCCTTAAAAGTAGTTAGGTAATACCTGTTTCGATCTGACTACGTTTAAGAAGGCCTGGAGTTTATATAACATTAATTGGTTAATATGTGGTAAACTTATTAAGGGTCGTAAGTGTCCGCCATCCTAAAGGCTGAAAGCAGGAGGAGGGGTGAACTATATCCAGGCAAAACCGAAAAAAAGATCACATTGAATTTGCTTTGAAGACTGCACAATACCCAGTTGAAAACGGTTTTTCAGATATTTACCTGGTTTATGAGGCATTACCTGAATTAGACCTAAATCAGGTTGATACGTCTCTCGATTTTCTGAACAAGAAGTTAAAGGCTCCACTGCTGATTAATGCTATGACTGGTGGTCATCCTGATGTAAAACAGGTTAACCGTAGTCTGGCTAGGGTTGCATCCCAAACAGGAATTGCAATGGCAGTTGGATCCCAGACTGCCGGACTGGAAGATTCAGAAGTTAGGGACACTTATAAAATCGCCAGGGATGAGAATCCTGACGGCATATTGATAGCAAATATCAGTGCTTTTGCTTCGTCGGATATGGCAAAAGAGGCCATTTCTATGATTGAAGCAGATGCCTTGCAATTGCATTTGAATGTGGCACAGGAACTGGCTATGTCTGAGGGAGATAGAAAATTCAGCGGTGCCTTAGCGAATATAGAAAGGATTGTCCACCAGTCACCAGTTCCAGTTATACTTAAAGAGGTCGGATTTGGTCTATCCCGTGAGACTGTCAGGAAACTATGTGATATTGGGGTAGAGTATGTTGACGTTGGAGGTAAAGGCGGAACTGATTTTATTAAGATAGAATATATGCGCTCAGGTCGGGATCACAATGGAAAATTTAAGAACATCGGCATTACCACAGCGTGCAGCCTAATAGAAGCTTTAAGTTTGGAAGCGCCTTTAAATATCATAGCCTCAGGTGGTTTTACAGGTGGAACTGATGTTGCCTGTGCCCTGGCTTTGGGGTCTAAGCTGGTAGGCATTGCAGGTCATTTCTTAGAGGTGTTTTCAGATGGTCTGGAGCAAGGTCTAAATGAACGAATTGACGACATCATAAATGATTTGCGTAATACAATGCTGATGACAGGTGCTGTAGATCTTCCAGAATTGACAGAAAAGCCTGTTATCATAACCGGTTTTACCGCTGAATGGCTTTTGCGGAGGGGAGTAGAAATCAGCAGATATTCACAAAGAAAATAACACGTGCAAAGGTGTGTATGAAGACATGTGCGTAGATACGTGTCAAGACAAGTGAGAATTGAGGGGTTTATTATGAGTGAAAATGAAGAACGAATGCTTAGTTATATAGCAAATCATAATACCATAATTCTTTCTACCAATGGGCCTGAGGGACCTTGGGCAACTCCAGTTTTCTTTGTAAATCGCGGATACCGCATCTATTTTTTATCTGACCCTGATTCCATACATAGCCGCAATTTATACGGCAACCCTTTGGTGGGTGCAGCTATAACGGAAGATTATAAGGATTGGAAACAAATCCAGGGCATTCAGATGAAAGGAAAGGCATATCTGGTAACTAGCCTGACAGAGAAAGCAAAGGTATTAGCCTCATTCTTAAAGAAGTTCCCAGCAGTCAAGCACATTATAGAAACCCCGGGTTCCTTCAAAGGGGCTGCCAAAACGCAATGGCACTGTATAGAACCGAAATACCTGAAATTTACCGACAATACTATCAATTTTGGTGACAATTTTGAGATTGAGTTGAAAGATTAAGAGGTGGCTGAAAAACAGCCACCTCTTAATCTTTGGTTAAAAAAATCAGTGTTCTTCCGTGTCTACTTAAATTGTCATGATTTCTGCTCAAAATATTTTTTTACATCTTTACATAAGTCTTCTGGCATGACTACACATAATGGTTCTCCAAGCAGTAACTGAAAGAAATTTGAGTCCGGGGCGAAATCACGCGTATTTAGAGAAGTTCGGGGGATTATGCGCAAGTGCGCCGGGAAAAATTTCTGACCTTTTACTCCCCAGAAAAGTGATGCATTGAAACTATAAATATCGTTGTCAAGGAAGTATCGAAAAATTAACTGCAATCCCTTAACTAAATCGGTAATATTAGCATCTGTAAATTCTTCGATACAAAATACGTTGGGGAAAATGCACATTACCTCTCCTAAAACTCCGGAAGAAACGAATGGTACCAGCCAGTGCCCACTACCAACTTGGCCAAGATACCTTTCGTTATTAACTTGTTCAGAAGCAATTAGTTCTGACCAGAAATCAGCTTGATATGTATTATAAAAAGCCTGAGAGGCGTTAAATTCGTCGGTATACTGGTTCCCGGGAGTGGCTGAAGTAAAATATTGCTGGTGCGGATGTACCAGTCCTCCGCCTGAGGGAGGCATATAGTTCCAAGTCATTATAGCGTAAGGTAGTGAAGGGTCAAAGGCCTTAACTCTTTGGAGAAATTTGACTCCAACAGAAAAAGAATCGAATAATATTTTGTCAGTGAACTCTTCTAAAGGAACCACATGTTCATTTGTCATTATTGCTACAGAACTATATATATCGTATGGTTGAATATTCGGCACCAGTAAAGCTTCTCCCTGAGACAGGCGGCCTTTAGGTATCAGCTCTGGAAGAAATTTAGGAGTAACCTTTGTCTTAAACTCTCCGCAGAATGGGCAAAAACCTTTAATTTCCGGGTCGTTGTATTTTGCTAAATCTAATTTTTGCGGTTTAATTGCACCAAAATGGGAAAAGTGACCGGTTCTTCCGGTTAGAGGGTCGATCCGTACCTGGAATTCTGTCGAAATTGACTTGAAATCCTGACGGGGATCAAGAAATTGACTGGCTAACTGCATTTTTTCAAAATTGATTTTTGCCGGCATATAAGCACCTCCCTGAAATAGTGGAGTATGAAATAGTGGAGTAAAAAGATTTTAGTAGATGTTCGATTGGTCAGATAGCACTTCCAGATCTTTCGGCGTATCTACATCCAGGAGAATCCCAGGATCTGTGACCTCAATTTTATGCAGGGCTTGTAAATTACGAGCAATTATTTCTCGGGCACCTTTATCGCCTTGCAATGATTGTAACTCATGCTTAAAACTAATGTCAAATAGTACCGGATTACCTCTGATACCTTGGTAATAGGGGGCAACAATGCCTCCACAGCGCATGAAATTGTCTATTAACAAATTAACTGTTTCAGGTTTTAACAAAGGCTGGTCTCCCAGGACGAAAAGAACTCCCTGTCGACCTGTATCTGAAGCTAGTTTTAAGTCTGGATCAACTAAAGCTTTTAGGCCGGCTTTAACTGATGCACTCTGGCCGGAGGCATAATCTCTATTAACTATTATGTTAATCGGCAGATCCTTCAGCGCTGCTGCCACTTCGGCGTACTTGTGACCAAGTACTACCACCGTTTTATCAACTTTGGACCGGCTAAGATTCTCTATGACGTGGCGCAGTAGGGGACGCCCTTGGTATAGCAGCAGCTGCTTGGGTTTGCCCATTCGACTGGAGGTTCCTGCAGCCAAAACTATGGCTATAACCATGCGATTTGTTACCTCCTTAAGATCATTGAAAATCTATAACCTCAACCACGGGATTAGCACTTCTGGCTGCACCAATAACAACCCGGCAGGGCAGGTATTTACCGATCAGTTGTGCAATTTCCTGTGCCTGCTGTAGGCTCTGATTCGTTTCTACCTTATTAATAAAAGGAATCCATCGGCAGTTTACGGGGAGGCCTTTACGAAAGCCAAGGGGATGGGTTAAAACCTTAGCCACTACTTCAGGATTTACCCTTTTGCCCAAATCTATTCCACCCAACTCTGCAACTAATTCCGGCCTATGGATATAATCCTGGATTATAGGCTGATCTAGGCAGTCAATGCCTACAACAGGAATAACTACCGTTGAAGCGGTGGGGATTACGGGTTCATGGGCGGCAGGAGCCTTTAATGGTTTACGGGCAGCACCGTCTGCTTCAACTATCACAAGTTCTGCACCTGCGTCCAGAAGTAAAGGCATCAAATCGGGATTGAGCCCCACTAACTTGTCATCGGGAGTCAGCTCAGTCCCGGCAACTACCATCGAATTGACAGCCAGTTTTTTACTAATCGCGAAAGAAAGACCCTGGCTGTTTCCAGTCAAGATAGTGGACAGCGCAGGGTGGTTAGGTCTATAAATTCGGGTGGTTGTTGTTAAAACAGTTTTCAGTTCCCTGTCCTTGGCTTCTTCGGCCAAGGCGAACATGGTGGATGTTTTGCCACCGCCGCCCACCAGGGAAACCACATCATTTTTAGAGATATTAAAAGCATCAAATAGTTTCATAACCAAAACTCCTTGCCAGGTTTAACTTCCCAATTCCAGGCTAATCTGTTCAGCTGCCTGTATAGTTGAAGTAATAGCCTGGTCTAGCTTTTCATTAACAAAGGAATGGCTAAAGCCGACCATCCAGATAGCGCCTGCAACCTGACCCCAGGGTGCCATAAGAGGAACGGCGATAGCATTAACTCCGCTCAGGTATTCCTCGAAATCAGTGGCGTAGCCATTTTGGCGGACTTGGCGGAGATCTTTAATATAATCCTGAGTATTGGTTATGGATTTTTCGGTAAACCTGGGGATTTTCGTTTCTTTCAGGAGCTTTTTGATATCTGGTTCGGGCATATTAGCCAGAAATACCTTTCCGGTCGCTCCGGCAAACAAAGGAATCCTGGTTCCGACAGGAGCAGTTATTTTCAAATCTGCAGGGCTGTCGGACTTTTCCACGATGGTAATCCCCTGATGAAGGTCAAAGGTTCCCAGGAAGACAGTCTCCCGAAATTGCTGGCTAAGTTGAGCCATGAACGGCCTGACGATAGACCGCAAATCCACCCCGGAGAGGGCCTGATTCCCAAGTTTGACTAGAGTGGGACCGAGCTGAAATTTTTTGGTGATGGGGTCATGGCGCAGAGCTCCCAGATCTGTCAACGCCTGAGTAATACCAAAAATCGTACTTTTGGAAATATTTAAACGGCGTGATAAATCGCTAATTCCTAGTTCGGACTGGTTATTTGCCACTTCTTCTAACACGGAAAAAGCTTTATAGATTAAGGGAGCATTGTAGCCGGTCGTACTTTCTTTTTTCTGCGCCATATGTTATCACCTTAAGTCCTGTTCTTTATAGAAAACGTTCTTATTGGAAAGTATATGAAATATCACTAGGTAAGTCAAGGATAACTTTTCAAGTATTACTGTTTGGTTATTTTACTTTTGCGCCTGTTCTTTCTCGCGCTTTTCTTTCAAAGCCCTCCAGACCTTTTCATAAGTTAGAGGTAGACTGTTGATTCTAACACCCATAGCATCGTAGATAGCATTAGCGAAGCAGCCCATAGTGGGATTAGTTGATCCTTCACCAACCTCTTTTACACCCCAAGGTCCAGCTGGTTCATAACTATCAATAAGGCCGGAGTGTACCTTGGGCATATCTAAGGCAGTGGGCAGACGGTATTCAGCCAGGTTGGCGTTAACTATCTTTCCTTTGTCATCAAATAATACCTGCTCCCATATGGATTCGCCCAATCCCATGAAAAGGGCACCATGCACCTGTCCGTGAAGCAGACCTGGGTTAATAACCATACCGCAGTCATGGACATCCCATACATCCAGCACATCAATTACACCGGTTTCCTCATCAATCTGAACCTCACTGACCTGGGCACAGAAGCTGTAGGCAGGTGAGGTTCCAACGGCTGCCCCTTTGAATTTACCACCCAGTTTAGGAGGAGTATAAGAACCTTTTCCTACTAGGGGACCTCTGCGGACGAAGAACTCCCGGGCAGCGTCGCTGAAGCTAAGGCTTACGGACGAATCAGATATGGAAAAGATCTCTCCTGCTTTGACATCCAGGTCGTAAACAGGACGTTGAAGCATGGATGCAGCCATATCCAAGAGTTGTCGTTTTACTTCTTCACCAGCCTGCTTAACAGCAGCACCAGACATTAGGGTCTGCCGACTAGCGTAGGCACCGAAGTCATGAGGTGTGGTTTCTGTATCAGCGGCAACTATTTTCATCTGCTCATATACGAAGCCCATAGCTTCAGCAGCCATCTGGCTGAGAACTGTGTCTGAACCCTGGCCGATATCTACTGCACCTGTATAGAGGGTGGCGGCAGTACCGTCCTCATGAACTTTTATCATTGCAGAGGCGTGAGGCAGGTTGGTGCGGTAAATGGGATAGCCGGCACCGGATACAAAGCTTCCAGTAGCGACGCCAATTCCTCTTCCTTTAGGAAGCTTACCTTTCTTCTCAGCCCAACCGGACATAGCCCCTGCTCTTTCCAAGCAGGACTTAATTTCACAGGAGTTGATGCCAAAATCGTTTGGAGTTACAGTGTTAGGTCTACGGGCATTACGAATCCGGATTTCCAGAGGGTCTATGTTCAGGTCTCTGGCTATTTCATCCAGATGGCATTCGAAGGCATACTTAGGTTGCGGTGCACCATGACCACGCTGGGCGCCGCAAGCCGGAAGGTTGGTATATACTCTGAACATATCAAACTTGTAGTTATCGAATTCGTAGGTTAGGGGAAGCAGCGCTCCTGCATAATATGCGCTGGCAATACCCAGACTAGTATAGGCGCCACCGTCCATAATGAAGTTTGTGTGGCAGCCTAGAATTTTACCGTCTTTGTCCACTGCTGAGGTTATCTCCATGTACTGGGCATGACGACCACGGTTGTGGGCAAACATTTCAGCACGATCATAAAACATCTTGACAGGGCGTCCGGTATTTTTGGCCAATACAGCGCCAGCAAACTCCAGACCGGTAGGTTCCAGTTTGCCACCAAAACCGCCGCCTACATAAGTTTTTAGAATCCGTACATCACCCATCTTCATGCCGAATTCACGGGCGATGTAGTATTGGAAGTAATGAGGTGACTGGGTGCTTGAGTAAATGGTTAACTTTCCATCCTGCCACATGGAGATGGCCGAGTGGGGCTCAATAGGGCTCTGGTAAGTCCGCTGTCCCACAAAACGGTCTTTGCGGATATGATGGGCATTTTTGAAGGCATTTTCCATATCACCAAATTCCTGATGAATTTCAGTGTTAATATTACGTTCATACTCTTCATGTACAAGGGGTTGCCCTTCATCCATGGCAGTGAGAGGATCCAGGACTGCCGGTAGAACCTCGTACTCTACCTTAATCAGTTTTAGGGCTTTGTAGCAGGTTTCCTCATCAATACAGGCTACAGCAGCTACTTTATCACCTACGAAACGGACCTTGTCAATGCAGAAGATATTCTCATCCCAGCGAGCTGGGCTAATCCCGTATTTCAGGGAGGGTACATCCTTGTGAGTAATAACTGCTTTTACACCAGCAAGTTTCTCTGCCTCACTGGTATCGATGCTGAGAATTCTGGCATGGGCGTGGGGACTGGTTAGGATCTTACCATAAAGCATGTTGGGGAATTTTAAATCTCCGGTATATTTGGCTGCCCCGGTAACCTTTTCCCGCCCGTCTATTCTGGGCACACTTTTGCCGATAACGGCATAGTCATTGTTATGAATAGTATTCTCGCTCATTTTTTCACCCCTCTTTAGTGTTCGTCAACCGGTTGCCCGGCAGCTTCCTTAATGGCTTTGACAATATTAACATAGCCGGTGCAGCGGCAAAGGTTGCCTGCAATGGCTTCACGAATTTCATGTTCGGTGGGGTTGGGATTACGGGTCAGCAGCGCTTTGGCGGAGAGAATCATGCCAGGGGTACAGTAACCGCACTGAACTGCGGTTTGATTTAAAAATGATTCCTGTAATTTATCCAACACTCCGTTTTGGGCTACGCCCTCTATGGTGGTGATTTCCTTACCGTCAGCTTCTAATGCCAGGATGATGCAGGAGTTAACCGGCTTTCCATCCATGATAACTGTGCAGGAACCGCAGTCTCCTGTTTCACAGCCTTTTTTGGTTCCGGTCAAGTTTAATTCTTCTCTCAGTACATTTACGAGCATGGTATTTGCTTTTACAACTACGGTATAGGTATCTCCATTAACTGTGAGGGAAATCAGGTAGCGTTTAATACCCTCTTTATCAACAATTGCCTGCATAAGTGAACCTCCTTTAATAAGAAAACTATTTGCCGTGTTCTGTTTCCAGATGTTCTCCGCTGTGGCCCTTAGTTATAGAAGCCTTCAGGGAACGCTTGGTGAAGACTCTAACCATATCGCGGCGGTACTCCGCGGAACCACGGATGTCGGAAATAGGTGAACATTCCTGAGAGGCTGCCACGCCGGCCTGCTCCAGAAGTTCATCAGTATATTCTTTGCCAATTAGTGCTGCTTCTGCATTTTTAGCCCGCATTGGTACAGGGGCTACGGCACCAAGCGCTATCCGCGCATCTTTAATAATATTGCCTTCCATAGTAACTGATGAAGCTACTCCTACCACGGCCAGAGCACCGGAACGACGCAGACCGAACTTTATATAATTGGAACCGGTAGTAGGCTGGTCAGGAATAGTAATATAAGTAACAATTTCATTCTGAGCCAGTACAGTTTTACCAGGACCGGTGAAGAAATCTTCCAGGGGCACAGTTCTTTCACCTTCCGGCCCTAATATTGTAACAATGGCTCCAAGAGCGATAAAAATAGGAGGAAGATCAGCAGAAGGAACGGCATTGACGATATTTCCCCCAATCGTCCCAATATTTCTGATCTGATTTCCTGCCATGTGGTGGGCAGCTTCTGAAATAGAAAGGTACTTTTCATTTAAGATGTCTGAATTGACCAGGTCGTTGTGAGTGGTCCTGGCACCTACAACCACACCTTTGCCCTCCTGATAGGTAATTCCTTTAAGTTCATTGAGTTCTTTCAGAGAAATTAATACTTCGTAATCGATAGTGCCATGCTTCAGTTTGACCATTAGATCTGTCCCGCCGGAAAGTATTTTGGCCTTGCTCCCGAACTGAGTCAATAGACTGCAGACTTCTTGTACCGTCTGGGGAGCGTAATAATCAAAATCGGGTGTATACATGAACAAACCTCCTTTAACTAGATGGCAGACACAGGAGTAAAACCAATCGTGTTCTGCATAAGAAACTGTTGTTCTTTATAATAAATTATGAAACTTTTTTTAATCAGTGTCAATAGGGGAAGTGGGATGAAATTGGTCAACGGCAGGAAATGAGGGTTAGATGGTAATAAAACCGGGGTGAATGAAGCTCTATTTTTTTTGGGCCGCAATGGGAGACAGTTGTTCATTAATGGGACATTCAATTCACTATTGTGCCAATTAGGCTCTTATTTTTGAAATTAACCTATCTTTTGTATTCCAGACGGCGAAATTTATGTATATTAAAATCAAAGAACAGAACAGTTTTCACTATTCAGAACAAGTCACTAAGAAAGGAGGTTGGATGCCAAGGGGATATTTTCTGTTCAAAATTATGAAATAAATATACAAGAAAGGGTTGAGTTAAATGTTTAAACATTTAAAGAAAGTTTTTTTGTTTTCAATATTGTTGTTAGGTCTTATTGTAGTACTTGCTGGTTGCGGTGGTCAATCAGAAAAAGGTGCCAATGCTGATAAAGCAGAAACTATTAAATTGAACCTGGCTCATTTCTGGCCAGCAACACATGAAATGGAAACCAAAATTATCAAAGGATATATTGAAGAAATTGACAAGGCTACCAATGGTAGGGTAAAAATTACCAGCTTCCCTGCCGGTACATTGGTTCCTGCCGCGGAAACTTATGATGGTGTAGTTAAAGGCGTAGTAGACATGGGTCTCTCAGTATATGCGTACAACAGGGGACGTTTCCCGGTAGTTGAAACCTTCCTGCTTCCCGGAATTGAATGGAACAACTCTGAGGCTGCTACTGAAGCATTGATGGAAGGAATTGAAAAGTTTGACCCTGAAGAGTTAAAAGATACCCACCAGATGTTTAGTTTTGCTGCAGGCCCTGGTGACCTCTTTACCAAGAAAGCCATTCGCACATTGGCTGACATCAAGGGTCTCCAACTTGGTGCTACTGCAGGCTTAAGGGCAGACGCCGTAGGCCTTCTGGGTGCAAGCCCGGTAGTACAGCCGATGCCCGAGTGGTATGAATCCTTAAGTAAAGGGATTATGCAGGGGGGCGTAGCACCTCTGGAAACTTTTAAAGGGTTTAGGCTTGGTGAAGTTACTGGCGACTATATTACTCTGACCCCGTTCCTTTATAACCAGGCGTTCTTCTTAACTATGAACAATGAAAAGTGGAATTCATTGCCGGCTGATGTTCAGCAAGCCATTACAGAAGTTAATGAGAAATACGTAAAAGAAGTAATGGCTCCATGGTTTAACAGCATTGACAAAGGCGGCTTGGATGATGCAAAAGCAAAGAAAAAGGTTGAAGTAATAACACTCTCTGATGCTGAGAAAGCAAATTGGTTGGCAAAGCTTAAGCCTTTAGAAGACCAATACATCAAAACTCTTAACGAAAAAGGATTAAATGGCGCTGACATAGTTAAAGGCGTTAAAGAACTGGCTGAAAAGTATAATGCTCAATATCCCGAAAAGGCTCCCTATACTAAATAATAAGCTGCTGACGTAGATAAGGCAGATTGCGCCTGTAGAATTACATGCAGGCGCTATTTGCCTAATATAGAAGTGGGTGAGGAGTGAAAATACTATGAATAAATTTGTGGAGAAGACGAGCCAATTGTTGGATATGGGCGCACGTATAGCCGTTGCGTCCATCATGTTCGTCACTACCCTTAACGTTATCATGCGCTTGTTTGGCTCATCCCTCAGAGGCTCAGTGGAAATTGTCCAGTATCTAACTGCACTTGGTGTAGGAATGGGTCTGGCTTTATGCGCTTTTCACGGAGGTCACGTAGCCGTTACCTTTTTTACTGATAAGTTACCAGAAAAATTGCAGCAGGTCATATTCCTTTTGATTGACTTACTGGTTGCGGGCTTCCTGGGCTTGACCACCTGGCAGCTTATAAAATATGGGCAGGAAATGCAGCAATCTGGTGAAATTGCCCTGACCACGGGTATGCCCATTTACCCGATAGTTTATTTGGTAACAGCCGGTGTTGCCGCTTACCTGTTAGTGGTAATTAACGGACTGAGCAAGTCTCTATCCAGCTTGTTTTTAAACCCTGTTACAGATGCAAAATCCGAAGATAATATCAAAGTTGATGATCTAATCAGTTAAAAGGGGGATTCAAAATGGAAATGAGTCCAATGATGGTAGGTTTTCTTGGAATAGCGGGGTTTCTGGTTCTCATGATGCTCCGTATGCCCATTGCGGTATCGATGGGTTTAGCCGGCCTAATCGGTTTTAGTTTCGTGAATTCTTCAGACGCTGCCTTCAAGGTTCTGTCTTCCGAAATTTTTGGCAACTTCGCTTCTTACAATCTAAGTGTAATTGTAACCTTTAGTTTAATGGGGTTCCTGGCCTACCATGCAGGTATAGGATCCCAGCTGTATGCTTTCGCTTATAAGGTTGTGGGACACCTTCCCGGCGGATTGGCAATGGCCAGTGAAGTGGCCTGTGCCATCTTTGGAGCCGTTTGCGGTTCCAGTACCGCCACCACTGCTACAATTGGCTCCATTGCCGTTCCGGAAATGAGGAAATACAAATATAGTGATTCTCTCTCTACAGCCAGTGTAGCTGCCGGAGGTGCCATAGGCATTCTGATCCCACCCAGTGTTATTTTTGTTGTTTACGGTATTGCCACTGAACAGTCCATTGCTCGCCTCTTAATAGCTGGTATTGTGCCTGGAGCTTTATTAACCCTTGCCTATTGCCTGACCATCTATATTCTTAGCAAGCGTAACCCTGAACTTGCTCCGGCCAGACCGGGTCCGAGGCCAACTGTGAGAGAAATGTTTGACACCTTAAAGGGTGGCTTATTAGAAGTTCTTGTTATTTTCATCATTTCCCTCGGCGGTATGTTTATGGGTTTCTTTACGCCTACTGAGGCCGGCGGTGTGGGAGCGTTCGGGGTTCTTGTGGTAACTCTTATCACCCGCAAGATGAACTTTAAGGCTTTTAACAATTCCCTGAGAGATACAACCCGGTCTTCGGCTATGATTCTTTTCCTGGTTGCCGGGGCAATGATTTTCAGCCGCTTTATAGCCCTTAGCCGGATGCCCTTCGAACTTGCTGCCTGGGTCAGCGAGCTGGATATGCCTCGTTTCTTTGTTATGATGATTATTTTTCTGGTTTACCTAATTGGTGGTTGCATTGTTGAAATGATTCCGCTGATTTTGCTGACTATCCCTATCTTTTTCCCTATTGTAACAAATGTACTGCACTATGACCCTATTTGGTTCGGCGTCGTTATCGTAATGGTAACCTGTATCGGAGTAATCACTCCACCTGTAGGTATCAATGCCTATGTTATCAAGGGTGTAATCAAGGATGTACCTTTGGAGGATGTTTTCAGAGGAGTATGGCCCTTTGTATTGGCATCATCTATAGCGACTGCAATTATGATCGCATTTCCTGAACTCTCTACCTTCCTCCCTGATTTACTGATGGGTAAAATGTAATAACTGCGCCAATTGGGCAGGTTGTTGAAGGATATTTGTAGCAATCTGATGAATATATATTGAGGATTTACCTTATACTTAAAGGGTGGATAAACGCCGCTTATATGCTGGCCAGCATATAAGCGGCGTTTTGTCGTCGTGGCTAATGGTTCTTCACAAAATGCCACAAAAAGGGTTTTGATGATATAGAGGTGTTTGTTTTTCCAACCGGTATTATTGTAAACGGAAATTATGATGGAAACAGACTTACCGGTATGAAACAAATTACTCAGAGAAATATTAACTTAAAGGTTATATCCCGGCTTAACAATTTATCAAGAAATTATGCAGCCGGAAATATGGATGCAGCCCAAGGTATAAATGAAATCAACAGGTTGAAATACGATTGTTGTTATAGTAAAAAGACTGTTATGTTTGCCGGGGTTTTTGCCTCTGCAACTGCTACAATTCTTTTTGGCGGAACATGGCAGGATATAATTCCTACCTTGTTAACCAGTACTTTTGTCTGGCTTATTATGTATATTAAAGTAACCAATTTTCCCCATGTTCTAAAAATATATCTTGCTGGGCTGGCAGTTGGCCTTATCGCATCAATATTTGTTGGTAAAGGATTTGGCGTTCAATTAGATAGAATCATAGTTGGGTCTGTAATTCCGCTGTTACCTGGACTTGCAATGACTAGCGCTGTTCGCGACTATATCTCGGGAGATTTATTATCTGGTACTATTAGAACTGCGGAAACTTTATTGATAACCTTAAGTCTGGCAAGTGGTATAGCAACCGGTTTAAGTATGTTTTTACATCTAATAAGAGGGATTTAAGTCAATTAAAAAGAGGGATTTAAGTAAATGGAATATAAAGTGATATTTGCTCTTGCAACTTCATTACTAACTGGTGTTACATTGAATATTCCGATCAGGACTTTGATAACTGCTGGAATTTCAGGTACTATAGCTTGGAGTGCTAATCAGGTAATACTAAATTTATTTCAGTCCAGAATAATTGCCGCAGCCTTTGGGGCAATAGCAGTTGGAGTAACTGCGGAGATTTTTGCCAGGATACAGAAGGAACCAACTACGGCATATATAATAACAGGTATAATTCCACTGGTACCAGGCTTAAAAGCTTTTAACGCAATGCAGAATTTCCTAACTAACAATTATAACCAAGGTATCACCCTGGCTTTGCAAACAACCCTGATATCGTCATATATTGCCTCTGGGTTGGCTGTTGTCTCAATAGCCGGAAGAATTTATTCCAAATATAAAAATCGGTCTGATTAAGGAGAGGTTGATATTACACCTAACAAAAGGTTCTTTTTTCCGGGTCGGTGATTAGACTTATAAATTCCTTGGCAATATCTGTAAGAATGTTGTTTTTATTATAGATTATCTTACACGCTAGTTCAAAATTAACACCTTGAACGGGTAAAGCTTTTAGGGTTTTAGTGTATAACTCTTTATGCACTGCCATTTTTGGTAGTACAGAAAATCCATGCCCGGCTTCTACGGCAGATTTAATTGACTGCAATTCATTCATTTCAGTAAAAATATTAAGATTACTAGAGGATACCCCTCTTTTCTTTAATTCGTTTTCTAATGTAAAACGAATTCCCGAGCCCTCTTCACGAAGTATTAAAGGGAGGGTCAGCAGCTCGTCCAAGGTTATACTTTCACGGTAAATCCATGGTTCAACATACGGTACAATTAAAGCCATTTCGTCAGTAAGAAAATTTATTTGAACAATATCTTCGTCATTAACCGGTCCTTCTGTTATTGCTAAATCCAAGGAGACGGATTTAATTTTTTCAAGTATAGTTGATGAATTATTAACCTCCAGTTTGATATTTACCTGGGGATGATGCTCTTTAAATGTTAAGATAGCACAGGGGAGGGGGTAACTTCCTATTACTGTGCTCGCTCCGACTGCTAGACGGTGAGGTTGTTGATTAGTTAAGGCAGCAAGACTATGTTCCATTGCTTTCAGTATATGAAGTACCTGCTTAATGTGCAGGTATACTATTTTTCCAGCTTCCGTAAGATCTACTCCAGAAGGAGTCCGTTCAAATAAACTGAGGCCGTAAGTGTTTTCCAGTGTTTTAATCTGACCGCTTACTGCAGGCTGGGTAAGATGAAGTTTTTTAGCTGCTTTTGAGAAACTTTTTTCTTCTGCTACGGCAACAAAGATATTAAATTGATTTAATGACACTAGTATGCCTCCTTTTTGTAGCCAAAAGACACATAATTAGCTATATCAAATTATTTAAGCTAAAGGAGTTATTTGACCAAATAGGTTTTACTTATTCCATATCATACTCAGGTTGTTTTGAAACAACTATTTATCTGCATAGTATTTACCCTCATTGTAACACAATTCGATGCGTACTTTTTAGTATTAGCTATTAGTTATCACTATTATAATATTTCTTATGGCGAGGGCAGAAAAAGTTTCTAATACCGGTCTCCTAGATTAATGTCAAATCAAGGAGGCCGGTTTATTTCATTATATCTTTGGCCGGTAGACAATAAAAACCTCTGAAGGCATTAACTTGAGGTATCTATAAGCCAAACTTATATGTGCTAAATAAAGCTGATAACTAAATGATAGGATATATGGCGAAAAATATCGAAATTCAGATAATGAAGAAAATCACAAGTGATAGGAGGGTATGTGAAAGATAACAACAATCTATACTGAAAACTAGTTCTGGAGTAAGGAAAAACAATATGGGAGGTATAGCTGTGAAAGAAGAAAATATAAATAAACAAAACCAGGGAACAGGATTAAACAGGAGAAAGTTCATTACAACAGCAGGTGTGCTGGCAACCGGTCTAATGGTAACCGGTCTGACCGGTTGTAGTAATGAAACTGTTGCCAATCTTGAAAAAGATAGTGAGCAGAATAAAGATAGCAGCCAGGTTAGTGCTGTTGCGGCAACGAAGGCAGAGACGGCTGCCAGTATTCCATGGAAGTATAACAAACTTGATGTTGAACTTGTGAGAAAAAGGGGTTATGAATACTATTTTAAAGGTGGTTGTTGTTACACTGCTGCAAGGGCACTGCTTGATACTCTGACAGAGAGCTCCGGAGGTCAATGGAGCACTATTCCAAGGGACATGTTTCTATATGGAGCCGGCGGTGCTTATTCCTGGGGAACGTTATGCGGGGCTTTAAATGGTGCGCTCGCGGTAATTAACCTTGCTTCAGCTAAGCACAAGGAACTTGGTAATGAATTAATTGGCTGGTATACTAAAAACCCGTTCCCTTCGAATAAACACGAATCCTATTGTAAGGTTAAAAACCAGATTACTACTATATCAGATTCTCCTTTATGCCATGTTTCTGTCAGTAAGTGGGTCTCGGCAGCTGGAGCCAGGGTTAATGAGAAGGAAAAGAAGGATCGTTGTGCCAAATTATCTGGTGACACCGCCGCTAAGGCTGCAGAACTGTTAAATCAGGCACTGGAAAATAAAGTAGTTCTTGCGTATAAAGTATCTGATGAGTACTCTCATTGCATGACCTGCCATCAGGGCAAAGACAGTCTGCGGGATGATGAGCAAGGGAAAATGGACTGTCTCTATTGCCACGGTGATCATACCATGACCGGAAAGAAGAAATAATTTTTATTTATGGTTTAGTCAAAAAATGAATATAGATAAAGGGGGGATGTGTATGGAAAACCCTAAAATGCTTCGAATCATAATAGTAACAGTCATGGTTGTTTTGATCGGTATTATCGGATTTGCTTCAGTAGAATATACGTCACAGGTAGGTTTTTGTAACAGCTGCCACGAAATGAACGAAGCTTTCGCCGGGTGGGAAACAGGTGTCCATGGTGGTGAACATTGTTATGGGTGCCATACTGATGATGGAATTATAGCCAAGGCTAAAGTCAAAGCTAATGGTTTACGTGAAGTATATATTCATTTTACTGAAGATGTAAATATGGATGAAGTACAAGCTGAAGTGGCTGATAACCGATGTGAAAAGTGCCATAAATTCACAAAAGATGAAGATGAAAAATCTATGCCTGAAAAAAGGATTGCGGCCTTCCACATACAACATAAAGAGTATAATTTTAATTGTGTAACTTGCCATATTACTGTAGGCCACACTAACAATGCCTTTGTTGGATTTAAGAATGAGGCGTGCCAAAAATGTCACGTATCCAAGGTCTGATAATAGAGTTATAAAGTTATATAGAAAAAAGTTGGGTAAGTTTTGACTTAGCCCAACTTTTTTTTTTATTACTAGATTGCTCAACAGGATTATGTAGAGTCTTAAATAGGATTAGACAAAGGTAATGATTTAATTTCTTGATAAAATCTTGACAATTTTCTCAAAGTTTGAACAAAAAGAAAAGATATAATTTTTCAGTGTAGTAACTTACCGTTTTAAGAAAGGAGATGAGGATCATCAAAAAAATACTGTCCGGTATAGTTATTATGGCTTTGGCACTTATAATTCCAGGTCAATTAGGGTCTTTAGCTACTGAAAAAGCTGCAGGCATAGAATTAAGCCTCGAGCAGGCTTACGAACTGGCTCTAAAATCAAGTTCTGCCGTAGAAGTAGCCAAACTGGATGTTGGAAAAGCAAAGCTTGTTGTTCCGGCTCAGGCCAGATCCGAACTTTTCCTGGCGGAAGAAAAACTGAAGCAGGCTGAGGCAGTTCTTTTAGATGCGGAAAATAATGAAAAAACGGCCCTTATGAAGGTTGAAGCAAATAGAAAAAGAAGTAGCGTCCAGCTTCTACGGTCCGGGGGTTTATACATATGAAGAAAGCCGGTACAACCTGCTGCAGGTCGAATCTCAGCTGCAGGAAAAGCTGCGGACTGCCCCTGTGACCATTAAAACAGCGTATTTAAACATACTATCTCTTGAATGGCAGTACCATTTGGCTGAAAAAAATGTTACACAGGCGCAGGAAGCCTTAAAGCTGGCCCAAAAACGTTATCAGGTCGGTTTGGCCAAAATATCGGAAGTAACCACGGCAAGCGCATCTTTGTACCAGACTGAAAGTAAATTAACAGATGTTTTATACCAGTATCATCTGTCTAAGGTGCAGTTTAATCTTGAACGGGGACAATATTAGGAGGGATTCAGATGAAATTATTTAAAAAAAGTTTGGTTTACATTATTATGTTAAGCTTAATGTTTTTAGTTGTTGGTTGTTCTTCAAAAAGTGAGACCGGCTCCGCCTCAGCGCCGTCCACATCTCAGGAGGATGCCGGAGACACTGCCGGTTCACGCCCCGACCGGGCTCCTGACCTGGAAGGTAAAGTTAAGCAAATCAGAGGAAACGAAATTACTGTTTTAAAAGTTATCAGAACCGGACCTGAATTAACCGAGGCGGAAAAAGCCAAACGCCGCCAGCAGATGCAGGCCCTTTCCCCCGAAGAAAGAGCCAAACTTCAGGCTGAAATGTTTAAAGTAACTGATGAAACAATTGATTTAACTATTCCCGTGGGGGTCCCCATAGTTTCCAATCAGAATGTGGGCGGAAAACTTGAAACAGAAAACATCAGTTTAGCCGATGTCAGGCAGGGTAATCTCCTCAAACTCTGGTTTGCCCAAGGAAGTTCAGATGAAATTATTTACGTTCAGGTGACTAAGTCCGGACAATAATTGAAAAGGATGAACAATGTTGATTAAAATGAAGGATATAGTGAGGGAATTTGACTTAGGGGCTGTGAAGGTAAGAGCTCTGGATGGACTTAGTCTGGAAATTGAAAACGGGGCTTTTGTGGCAATTCTGGGTCCATCAGGTTCTGGTAAGTCTACTTTGATGAATATCATAGGTTTGCTGGATCCGCCTACCTCGGGAGATTACTACCTGGAGGGGGAAAGTGTCTCGGAATTTAATGACGAGCAGTTGACCAAAACCCGCCGCGAAAAGATAGGTTTTATCTTTCAGAAGTTCAATTTGCTGCCCAAACTGAATGCTCTGCAAAATGTTGAACTGCCCCTGCTTTTTCAGGGTGTAGACAAAAAGACTGCCACTCTAAAGGCAAGTCATATGTTGGAACTGGTTGGATTAGGTGATCGTTTAACACATAAACCAAACGAACTGTCGGGCGGCCAGCAGCAGAGGGTTTCTGTGGCCAGGGCCCTGGTGGCCGACCCCCCGGTAATACTTGCTGATGAACCCACAGGAGCGTTGGATTCTAAAACCAGTAAGGAGATTATTGATCTTCTGGAGAAGTTAAACCACCTGGGAAATACGATTATTATCATTACACATGACCAAAATGTTGCCCGGCGGGCTAAAAAAATTATTTATATATCAGACGGAAGGATCGATGAGTCATTTGATCTTAGGGAGGCAGCTTATGAAATTTCTAACTAAAAAGACGGCCATGATCTTAATTGGGTTAGTAGTATGCACCCTGCTTATTTATTATTTTATGCCGACTGGGGCTCCCGCCAGGGTGGAAGATATAAGCGAGGTGGCGGTCAAAAAGGGAACACTGCAGATAAGTATGGAAGCCGACGGAAAATCGGAAGTGTCAAATGTCAAACTGAGATTCGGCATAAATGGCGTTCTACAGAGTTTGCCTGTTAAATTAGGAGACAAAGTAAAAAAAGGTGATGTTATTGCCCGGCTGGAAACACGTAGCTTTGAGTACGAAGTAGCAAGTGCCAGGGCTAACTACCAGGCAGCCCTGGCCAAGGTGGACAATACGAAATCACAGAACCAGTCCCAGGTTTTGGCGGAATTAAATAAACTCAACAGCGCCCGTACTCAGTGGGAGAAAGATAAGCAGGAATATGAAACCATGCTTCAAGCTAAAGATGCTTTTTCCCAGCAGGAAATAGATTTAAAGAAGCTGACTTTGGATTATTCCAGCCAAAATTATCAAACAACCCAAAAAAGCTACGCTACTGTAAAAAATAATTCCACCAAGCTGGAAGAAGCCTCGGTGTCCCAGGCTAAAGCCGCCCTTGACAAAGCCCTGAAGAATCTGGAAGACGCAACTTTAAGGGCGCCTGCAGACGGCGTAGTTTTAGCCTTGAATTACAAAGTCGGGGAATCTGTTTCATCAAACAGTGACTTTGCGTTAATTAGCGACGGCCAGGGCATCAAGGTATATGCCCAGGTGCTGGAAATGGATATCAAAGATGTCTTTTCCGGCCAGGCAGTAGAAGTAGAATTCGAATCTGTGCCGTCTCAGATTTTTACCGGTCAGGTAACTTACATTGATACATTACCGGTCAATGATCCTAATGGAGTAGTAGCATATAATGTAGAAATTAAGCTTGATAAGCCTGAAGATATGATTAAAAGCGGCAGTTCCTGTATGGTAACTTTTATCATTAAGCAGAAAAAAGATGTTCTGATTGTTCCTAATGATGCTGTAAAGATGATTAATGCAAAACAAACGGTAGAGCTTAAGGATAAAGATGAGAACCTGTCTCAAAGGAAAATTAAGACCGGTTTTACCGATGGAAGTAACGTTGAGGTCGTAGAAGGGCTGCAGGCCGGATATACAGTAATTATCCGCAAGCCGGTGACAGCAGCCGGGGCAGCCGCTGGCGGGAAGTGAGGCGGCCATGAGTCTAAATGAACTAATCAAACTGGTATTTTTAAACATTTGGGCTAACAGGTTACGTATGATGCTTACCATGTTGGGTATCATCGTAGGTTCGGCAACAATATTACTGGTAATCGCTGTTGGAAAAGGCGGCCAGGAATCTGTCAACAAACAGTTCGCAAAGCTTAATGCAGGTACTCTTTACGTTATGTCGGCCCAGACTGATGATGTCCGCTATCCACTGTCTATGGATGATGTGGAAGCTATCAAGACAGAGGCGCCTTCCGTCAGTTTAGCTTCTCCCAGCATAACCGGTAAAGTCGGATTAAACTATAATGATATTGTTTACAACGGAACTGTTATCGGTGCTACAGCGGACTTCCAGCCTCTGAATAATATTAAAATAGTTTTCGGACAGTTTTTATCTAACGAGGATGATGCTGAACGAAATAAAATTGCTGTTATTGGCTGGGACCTGGCAGAAACCTTTTTTGGAGCCAATCCCGGGGATGCACTGAACAAGACCATAACGGTAGATAAACGTAAGTTCACAGTTATCGGCGTTGCTGAACGTCAGGGTGATTCTATGGGAGGAGTAACCATTGACGAGAGTGTCATTATTCCCTATACGGTGGCAGAAAAGTATATCTTGGGAAACAGTGTCCGACCAAGAATAACAGCTTTGGCCCGTGATTTCAACAGTGTTCCTGCTGCAATCAAGGAAATTGAAGCATCTTTGGAGAGAACTCATAAAGGTGAAATGGACTTTACTGTTCGTGATCCCGGTACCAGACTGGCTGCAGCCCAGGAATCTGCACAGACAATGACCCTATTACTGACTATTGTGGGAACTATTGTGCTTGTGGTAGGTGGCATAGGGATTATGAATGTTATGTTTGTTTCGGTAAAGGAACGTACAAAGGAAATAGGAATTCTCCGGGCCATTGGGGCCAGAAAGAGGGATATATTGCTGGAATTTTTGTTTGAATCTGTAATTATCAGTATTGTAGGGGGCATCTTAGGCATTCTCCTTGGCTCTGTTTTGGTCCCGCTGTCCCACTACGTTGGTTTTGAATCAGTGCCTTCCATCAAGGGTGTAGTTTTAGGACTGGTCTTTTCGGTTATTACCGGAACAGTTTTTGGATATTATCCCGCAACAAAAGCCGCCGACTTAAGCCCCTTGGAAGCGCTGAGATATGAATAACGAAAATGAAATTCTTTGCAATTTCTTGATATTTTGCACAAAAGTCAATAACATTTATTGGTTATGATAATATTGTAACGATCCAGGCCTGAGGTTGTAAAAAAATGAAAGGATGATGCAGAGAATGAGTATGAAAAAATGGATTGCAGGAACTTTGTCTATGTTGGCTATCGGAGGTACAATAGCAGTGTCAGAACCTACAATAACTTATGCAACTGAAAATGCCCCGGCAGTACAAGAATTTCAAAGGGGTGCCGGTGCAGCCATTGGCCGTGTGCAAGGTAGTATGAACGAAGTAATTAGCAATCTGTTGGGCATGGACAGGACAGAAATAATCAAAGAACGTCAATCGGGAAAATCCATGGTTGATATCGCACAAACCAAAGGTGTTGATGAAAATAAACTTGTTGATACCATCATGGAAAACAGGAAGGACGTTATAGATCAAAGGCTAAAAGAAGGTGCCATTACCCAGGAACAAGCTCAGTACTGTGAGGACAACATGGAACAAAGAATCAAGGCCAACCTGAACCGTACTACTACCGGGCCGGCTAACGGTCAGGGTAGAAAGGGCGCTATGCGAGGCGGTATGAAAGGCGGTAGATTTGGGGGTATGTGGCAGCAACAGTAGCAGTCTCAGCTGCAGTAATCCCTGTTTTTATAATAGACCAGTGTAACCCGGAGTTTATCCGGGTTATACTGTATTTCTGCGGTACAGGAAATATTGAAGTTTCGCCGAAGTAATTTAAATATTATTTATAGAGTTAGTGCTTTATTGGTGAATAAAGGGGCGGATACCGGTGTCTAAAAAGGTTCTGGTTATTGAAGATGAAATTAAAATATTGGAAATGATCAAAAAGTACCTTGAAAAAGAAATGTTTATCGTTACAACGGCAATAGACGGAAAACAGGGTCTGGAAAAAGCCCTGACAGAACTGCCAAATCTCATTGTTTTGGATCTTATGTTGCCGGGAATGTCCGGTTTGGATGTCTGTAGGGAAATTCGTAAGAAAAATAAGACTCCTATTATAATGGTGACTGCTAAAAGTCAGGAAGTCGATAAGTTAGTAGGTCTTGAACTGGGCGCTGATGATTATATTACCAAACCCTTCAGCCTGGCTGAGCTTACCGCCAGGATAAAAGCAGTGTTACGGCGGACAGGTAATGCTGAAGACATTATTGAAAACAAGATAACACGTGGTAATCTCAGACTTGACCTGGATAAGTGTGAGTTGTTTGTAAACGATGTCCTGGTTTCTCTGACTCCTACAGAAATGAATATTTTGGCGGTACTCATGCGTAATCCGGGCCGGGTGTACAGCAGGTTACAGTTGTTGGAACTTGCCACACACGATGCGTATGAAGGTTATGAAAGGTCAATTGATACCCATATGAGCAATATACGTAAAAAAGTTGAAGTCGATCCAGCTTCACCACAACAGCTAATTACTGTTTATGGTGTCGGATACAAGTTTAAGGAGTAAAAAAATGGCTGTTATAGCTTTTTTAAAAACCAAATGGTCTGATTCAAAACTTCAAACTAAGCTCGCTTTGGTTTTTCTGTTAATTGTTGCTGTGGGAATAGCAGTGGTAACAGGGGTTATCAGCTATTCTACAAAGGTATTTTTTAATGATTATGTCCGTTACAATATCGGTTTTCGGGCGGAACAATGGAGCAATAATTTTGCATCCTTCTACGAAAGGAATAACAGAAGCTGGAATGGAGTTCAGGAGATGTTCAGTGGACAAGCACAGTTTCAGCACAGGGGTAACAAAAGAGGTATGATGCCTGTCGAGAGAGTTATTTTGACAAATAACTCAAGCATTGTAATAGCGGATTCTAACGGAACAAGCCTAGGCCAAAAACTTCCTAAAATGACACGAACAACTGAGGCTGTTGTTGATATAAATGGCGAGACTGTTGGAAAAGTGATTCTAGGCATGAATCCTCCACCTGGAATGATGAGTCTTGAACAGCAGTTTTTTAAATCTGTTATTAATGCAACCGTGTCGGCTTGCCTTATTGCAGCTATTTTAGCTGTAAGTCTTGCTTTATATTTTTCGCGGCGTATTTCCATTCCGCTGGTATCACTTACCGAAGCAGCAAAGAGATTGGAGGGGAAAAATTATCAGTATCGTTTAAATGTCTTTTCAGGAGATGAAATCGGAACTTTATCCAAGGCTTTTAATGCTATGGCTGATGCCATAGAAAAAAACGAGCAAATCAGAAATCACCTTATTGCTGATGTTGCCCATGAATTGCGTACTCCAATTACTATCATCCGTGGTAATCTGGAATCAATTCAGGCCGGGGTTTTGGAACCGTCCCAGGAAGTGATTGTTTCTCTTCATGATGAGTTACTGAGACTTTCACGGCTGATAAGTGATTTACAGGAAATATCACTAGCTGAGTCGGGTAAGCTTTTACTTAATTATAAGAAAGTTAATGCCAACAATTTATGTAAAAAAGTAGTTAACAATTTCAGGGAATCGGCCTCTGAAAAGGAGATTGAGATAAATGTTAATTTCCCCGAAAACGAAATCATACTGGAAATGGATGAGGACAGAATCATCCAGGTCCTTTCAAATATACTAAGTAATGCGATACGGCATACCCCGTTCAGTAAAAGAATAGATGTCTCGTTAACAGAAAGAGAAGAAAACCAAATTTGTTTTTCTGTTGCGGATAGTGGCAATGGAATTAAATCAGAAGATATTCCATATATCTTTGAACGTTTTTATCGTGGAAATAAATCAAGGAATCGGGCAGATGGCGGAATTGGCCTTGGGCTAGCTATAGCAAAAAGCATGGTGGAAGCACATGAAGGGAAAATTCAGGTGTACTGCCCACCTTCCGGTGGCAGTGTATTTATAGTTTTCCTTCCAAAGTATCGAGAATAAAAATACTGGAGTATTAATATATTGCCTCTGGTTGGGATTAATGATGCGTGCCAAAAATGTCACGCATCCAAGGTTTGATAACAGAGTAATACAGAAAAAAGTTGGGTAAGTTTTGACTTTACCCAACTTTTTTTTATTACTAAATTGCTATCTATAGCAGCGTTTCAAATTCTTTCAGGCGCTGTTCAAATAAATCAAGGGCTTTATTAACAGCAGAACCGTCTGCTAAATTAACCCCGGTTATGTTGAGTATGTCCAGAGGATAGTCGGAACTCCCGCTCTTTAGGAAATCAATATAGCGGTCCACCGCCGGCTTTCCTTCATTCAAAATCATCTCTGATATGGCTGCTGCCGCGGAGAAGCCGGTAGCGTATTTATAAACATAAAAGGCTGAATAGAAGTGGGGTATTCTGGACCATTCGCTTCGAATATAATCATCCATTACCAGTTGGGGTCCATAGTAATCCTCAAGCAGCCCACCGTAAACTTCACTAAATTTAGCAGGGGTAAGCGGCTGCCCTGCTTCTGCCAGTTCGTGTACCTTTTTCTCAAATTCTGCAAATAAGACTTGCCTGAAAACCGTAGTGCGAAACTGTTCCAGGTTCTTTTCCAGCAGCGCCGCTCTTTCGGCAGGCTCAGCCTGATTAAGCAGATGATTGAAAAGCAAAGCTTCATTGACAGTAGAAGCCACTTCTGCCAGTAAAATTGGGTAGTGGGTGTAAACATAGGGTTGACTTTTATTAGAATAATGGCTGTGCAGGGCATGACCCATTTCATGGGCTAATGTAAAAACATTTTCCAGGCTGGGCTGGTAATTTAAAAGAACAAAAGGGTGAGCACTATATACTCCCATGGAATAGGCACCGCTTCTTTTGCCCCTGGTTTCATAGACATCAATCCAACGGTCTCTAAAGCCCTGTTCCAAAAGAGCAGTATATTCTTGACCCAGGACGGCAAGCCCCTTAACTACAGTCTGTTCAGCAACTTCTATCTGGGGCTTCCATTTGCTGCCGCTTGTTAATGGCATATAAAGGTCATAGGGATGCATTTCGTCAAGATTAAGAGCCTTCTTTTTCAGCTCTGTATAGCGGTGTAATGCCGGAAGATGTCGGTGTACCGATTCTAATAAGTTGTCATAGAATGAGACAGGGAGATTGTCAGGACCGAGAGCAGATTCCAGTGCCGACCGGTACCGCCGAACTCTGGCTTGAAACAAATCACCCTTGATACTGCTGCTGTAGGTTGCTCCAATGGTATTTGAATAGGCGGCATAGGTCTTATATAAATGATTATGGGCTTCACGCCTTAACTTACGGTCTGGGTTATGCATGAATTCTATGAAGTTTCCTTGGGTCAGTCGGATTTTTTCACCGTCTTCCTCAATTTCAGGAAATTGCATATCGGCATTTGTTAAAAGGCTGAAGATAGTATCAGGTGCCTGAAGGACTTCCCCGCTAAGGGCCAGAATTTCTTCTTCTTCTGGGGAACGGAAATGTTCCTTCTGCCTCTGAAGGTTTTCAAGAAAGTGTCGGTAAATTTCTAGGCTTTTATTTTCCTGAAAAAAAGCTCTAGTTTTCTGGGTATCTAAGTTTAGAATTTCCGGGATAATGAAGGAAAGCTCCCCTTCTACCCGAACGGCAAGGGCAGTCGCCCTGTCGGAGAGACCTTGGTTGTGCTGGTTAGTGGTATCCTGGTCTCTTTTGAGCATAGCATAAGCAGCTATCTTTGCTAAAAGAACGGAGGCTTCGTTCTGCAGTTCCAGGGTCTGGTACAAGTTATCCGCTGATTCAATCACACGTCCCCGGTAATTCTTAATTTTTTCCAGGTATTCTGATATTGACTGGAAATCTTTTTCCCATAAGTCCTCACTGATATAGATATCTTGTAGTGCCCAGCGATATTGTTCCGGAACGTCCTTGGTTTCCTGGTATCGTTGACTTTTCTGGGTTTCCTGAGTGGTATTTTTCATAGGAGTCCTCCCGCATTCATTTTCTATATTATATTATTTCTAACATGAAATATAAATATTGATATTTAGGCAGATTTCATAAACTGAGTAAGCCCCCCTCTGTTAATAATGTAACAAAGTGGTTTGAGGGGTTACCCCTTTGGGATAAGCTGATGGCAATTTTTAATTGTCTCAAGCTTTGGTTATACTATCAATGGAAAAATAAACTAATAGAGGAATATTATGATAGGATTCATATTGAAAAAATTACGTTTTTGGCAAATGCTAAAATTTAACCCAAAGAAAGAAGATTACACAACTAAATTGCCTCAATCTGAGATTTCTCACGATCTTGGAAAAAACCTGAAAATTTTAAAAGATATTATGGGAACAAGCAGAGATATTATCTTTCGTGAATTTGCTTTTGGTCATAGAGGGCAGGTCAAGGGCGCTATTATTTTTATTGACGGCTTAACGGATAAGTCAACTATAAACCAAAGTATTATAAAGCCGTTAATGTTTGACAGCAGGCTAACGGGTCCGGAAGAAAAGTTGGACAATGATTATATAGACTTAATTAAGACAACCATGCTGTATGCGGGAGATGTTGAACAGGTCACTTCCATTAATGATATAGTGGACGGTTGTTTGTCGGGGGATACCATTTTATTTATAAATGGCTGCAAAGATGCCCTGCTTATTAGTACCGAAGGTTGGGAGTCCCGGGGTGTAGAAGATGCAAAAACCGATGCAGTAGTCAGGGGACCTCGTGAAGGTTTTTCTGAAAGCTTGCGTACAAATACAGCTTTGTTACGGCGTAAAATCAAAAGCACCGAATTTACATTGGAAACAATGGTAATAGGTAAACGGACAAAAACCAGTGTGTGCATAGCATATTTAAAGGGACTGGCCAATCCTAGTCTGATAGAAGAAGTCAGGCGCCGATTAGAAAGAATAAATACGGATGCAATCCTTGAGTCGGGGTACATTGAACAATTTATAGAAGATGCCCCTTTTTCTCTTTTTTCCACGGTTGCCAACAGTGAAAAGCCTGATGTTGTGGCAGCCAAGTTACTGGAAGGACGAGCGGCTATACTGGTGGACGGTACCCCATTTGTGCTCACAGTTCCAATGCTTTTCATTGAAAGCTTTCAAAGTGCGGAAGATTATTATTCCCGCCCATATTTTGCCAGCCTGATCAGAACGCTGAGATTTTTAGCTTTTGTGATTAGCGTTCTGAACCCGGCAATGTACGTGGCAGTATCAACTTTTCACCAGGAACTGATTCCTACACCCTTGCTGTTTACTCAGGCAGCAGCCCATGAAGGAATTCCTTTTCCGGCAGTAGTGCAGGCATTAATTATGGGAGTCTTCTTTGAAATTCTCAGGGAAGCAGGGGTGCGCTTACCCCGACCCGTAGGTCAGGCTGTCAGCATTGTAGGTGCTTTGGTAATAGGCGAAGCTGCGGTATCAGCCGGGGTTATCGAGGCTCCTATGGTTATTATGGTAGCCATAACGGCTGTTTCCAGTTTTGTGATTCCTGCCCAAACTGATGTTGGAGCAATCTTACGTATTATATATCTTATTTTGGCCGGAACCATGGGTGGGTTTGGAATATTGTTGGGATTAATAGGGACTCTGATTCATTTAGCATCTTTGAGGTCTTTTGGGACTCCTTACTTTTCTCCATTAGCTCCACTCACTGCCCGTGACTTAAAGGATGTCTTTATTCGAGCACCTATTTGGGCTATGTCTACACGGCCAAGAACAATTGACTTAAAAGGCTCTCAACGACAAAAGTCCAATTTAAAGCCCGATCCTCCGTCAGACGAATAAAATGAACCAAAGAAACTATTGTGGAGTGCAATTGATGAAAAACCGAGTTAGACTTTTAAAACTAACAATAATTTGTGTACTCATTATTTCGAGTACAACCGGATGTTGGAATCGTCGTGAACTGGATAATTTGGCTATTGTAACAGGTATTGCTATTGATAAGATTAAGGACTCCGGAAAAACACAGTTAACAGTACAAATTGTTAAACCGGCTGAGTTAAAAAGAGAAGGTGGCGGCGGTACTGGCAAGGCATACGTGAATAACACAAATACAGGTGATACTATATTTGGTTCAATAAGGGGATTTACCCATAAGTTCAGCCAAAAGCTATACTTCCAGCATAATCAGATTCTGATATTTAGCCTGGATATAGCTAAAGAAGGGGTGCAGAAATATATTGATTTCTTTTTGCGTGACCCCGAAACCCGCCTGACCGTTTTGGTTCTGGTAGCGAAAGATAAAGCGGGTGAAATATTAGATGTAGAGCCCCAATTACAAAAGATTCCTGCAATGGATATTACCAATATACTTGAAGCCCAGTCTGCCACGTCCCAGTCAAGTCAGGTTAAGCTGGAACAGTTTTTAACCCGATTGATGAGCAAGACTACGGCCCCTATAGCCCCCCTTATTGAAATCTCGGGCGAAGGCAGCGAAAAAGTTGCTCTTATATCAGGAATGGCGGTCTTTAAGAAGGATAAACTGGCAGGTCAGTTAAATGCTATTGAAACCCGGGGCCTTTTGTGGGTCATAGGTGAAGTGAAAAGCGGCATTATTGATGTGGATTCTCCCGATGGCAATGGTAAAGTTAGCTTGGAAATTGTCCGGGCCAGCAGTAAAATCACTCCGGAAATAAAGGATGGTAAGATACATATTAAAGTGAAAATTACAGAGGAAGGAAACCTGGGAAGTCAGTCATCTCTGGAAAATTATGCTTTACCACGGGCAGTTGAATCCCTGGAAAAAATGAAAGCGGCTGCCATTCGAAGTGAAGTACTAGCTGTCTTGAAAAAAGCACGGAAACTTAATACTGATATTTTTGGCTTTGGTGACTCGGTATATAAAAAATACCCAAAGTTGTGGCAAGAATTGGAGACCAGATGGGATGAGATTTTTCCGCAAATTGAAGTAGAGGTGGCTGTAGAGGCGAAATTACGCAGGTTGGGCAGAATAACTGAACCGGCGAATCCCGAAAAGGAATAGTGATATTGATGCAGATAGAAAAAGGGCAAATATCAAGTTCACAATTAGTGTTGTTAATAGTCGGTTTTATCCAGGGTTCTACTTTAACAGTAACCTTTAGTTATGGGGTGACTCGACATGATACCTGGCTGGTTGTTTTAACAGGCTTGGCAATCAGTATACCCTTTGCCTTAGTATATATAGCCCTTGTGCAAAAGTTCCCCGGCAAAAACCTGGTCCAGATCAATGATCTTATTTATGGACCCTATTTGGGTAAACTGTTTTCTGCATTTTATCTACTGTTTTTTTTATCATTATCCGCTGCTAATTTGCGGTATCTTGGGGATTTCATACTAACTTACGTTTTGCCGGAAACTCCCATGATAGCAGTATTAATTATGTTTACTTTTGTCTGCTCCTGGGCAGTAAGGTCTGGGATAGAAGTTATTGCCCGGTGTAATATTATATTCGTTGTAGTTACAACGGTAATAGTTGGATCTACCTTCGTTTTATTACTGCAAGACATGAAGTTAACCAATTTTTTACCGGTTTTTGTAACTCCTCTGAAGGATTTCATCCATGGTACCCATGTTATGGCAGCCATTCCTTTTGGCGAAACAGCGGTGTTTCTTATGGTCATGCCTTATTTGAATAAGATAAAACATGCAAAAAGCTCTTTCATGCTGGGATTACTAATAGGAGCGATAACGTTGTTAACAGTAACATTTCGAGACATAGCTGTACTCGGAAATACTATTACCATCATATCACAACCCTCTTTTGAAGCAGTACGATTAATAAACATAGCTAAAATCATAACCCGGCTGGAAATATTTGTTGCAGTAGTGCTGTTAGTTACATTTTTTATAAAGATCAGCCTTTTTTATTATGCAACTTTATTGGGTACAGCCCATTTATTTAGTCTGCGTTCCTATGGACCACTGATACTTCCCATGGGAATTCTCATTATCTCTTTTACCATATTGATAGCCGATTCGACTATGGAACAAGTCTCTTCAGCTAGTAATATCTGGCCGTTCTATACGATTCCAGGTGAGTTTTTGCTGCCTTCCCTCACATTGCTTGTAGCTAAAATACGGGGGCTGCCTGAAAATCAGGGAGGGAAATTTAGGTGATATTATTATTAGTCATGGCTTTTACAGGAGTAACATTATATGAAGTACCGAGCCTAATACGGAAAAAATGCTGGCGGGAACTTTTTGTTTTTGCTTTTTTACTGTTAGTGGCATTCATTCCGAGCTTATTGCTAACTCTGGGTATAGATTTACCAACCTGGTCAAGGGTTATCGAATACGTGTTTAAAGACCTGCTTCGTATGAGCTACAAATAAATTCATCTTTGAACCTTCCGGTTCATGATATAATGTAAATATACTGACTGGTTAAGCG
The DNA here is from genome assembly GCA_016841045.1 of Thermincola carboxydiphila. Taxonomy (GTDB): domain Bacteria; phylum Bacillota; class Thermincolia; order Thermincolales; family UBA2595; genus JAENZX01. Next base: position 6,448 of record JAENZX010000032.1, on the reverse strand, counting down.
GGTGATTCAATGGCTAAGCTGTTGATTGTAGACGATCAGGAACTGTTGGTTAAAGGCCTTGTAAGGAGTCTTGAAAGCGAAGGATATAAAATTATTACAGCTTATGATGGTGAATCGGCCTGGGAAAAATTTGAGGTCGAGGACCCTGATCTCATAATATTAGATATTATGCTTCCTGGAATAGATGGACTTACTTTGTGCCGTAAAATTAGAGCCAAGGCTGAAACGCCGGTTATTATGCTTACTGCACGAGGGGATGATGTTGATAAGATAGTTGGCCTGGAAATGGGAGCTGATGACTACATAGCAAAACCTTTTAACGTACGGGAACTATCAGCTCGTATCAAGGCGGTACTCAGGCGATCCTTTAGAAAAACTGATATTCAAAAAACCATCAAACGAGGAAACCTAACCATCGAAACCATCAAACGAAGGGTTATTGTTAAAGATACTATAATTGAACTGACCGGTAAAGAATTTGATCTTCTTCTCACCTTGGCTGAGTCTCCAGGGCGCGTTTTTACAAGGGAAAAGCTGCTTGAGCTGGTTTGGGGTTATGATTATTTGGGTGAAGACAGGACAGTGGATGTGCATATAAGGAGGCTGCGTGAAAAGATAGAGGGAGATTCCGGCAGACCAGTACATATTCTCACTAAATGGGGTTTGGGCTACTACTTTAATGATGAGGAGTAATAAAGATGCGTATCCGTTTGGGGTGGAAGCTTGGGCTGACTTATCTGGCCCTGATAGCTCTAGCCATGACTTTTTTCGGTTATTTTACCATGAGGTTTTTTGAACAGAGTTTTATTGACGAACGCAAGTCAGCGTTATTCACTCATGCATCCATTCTTGCAAACAATTCTGCTCCCTTTCTGAGAAACGGAAATGATGATGCCTACCTTCATTCTCTGGCCCGTGATTATGGCGAACGGGCAGGTAATCGCTTTTTAATATTGGACCGTTCCGCAAGAGTTGCGGCTGATTCGGCAAAGGAGTTTACAGGGCGTGTCCTTGAGTTTACGGAAATAAAAGAAGCACTGCAAGGACGAAGCTCTGGCCAACCCCATTATGAACCTAAGTACGGATGGGTGTTATATGCGGCTGTTCCCGTTAGCTCAGGAAAAAAGGTAATCGGAGCGGTATTTGTAGCTGATGATATAAATTCGATTAGTAAAAGGTTGAGTGAAATAAGAAACAGGCTGTTTTGGTTTTCTCTGGTTAGCGGCATTATAGCTTTCATTATTAGTTTGTTTTTCGGCAGGTTTTTGACAAAGCCGGTAAGCAGTTTAATCAGTGCCGCCAGACAAATCGAAAAAGGTGATTATGGCTTTCAGGTCGAAGGGACCGGCAGAAATGACGAAATCGGAGAACTAACGCGAGTCTTCAATGAAATGAGTTCGAAAATTAAGTTGGAGGATAATGTTCGTAAACAGTTTGTTGCTGATGCATCACACGAATTAAAGACTCCTGTAGCTTCTTTAAAAGCGCTGTTAGATTCATGGCCTGCCTACAGGAAAAAGAGTGACGATGCTTCGGAACTTATTGATGATTTAAAGCATGAGACCGACAGACTCAGCAGGCTTATTGAGGATTTATTGGTACTAAGCCGTGTGGAAAACAACAAGAATTATTTAAAGTTAGAGGAAGTTTCTGTTGGTGAAATGATTGCGGCAGTGAAAAAATCAATTATTCCTCTGGCAGAAAAAAAGGGCCTTGTAGTGGACATTTCCACCAGCGATGATATTTACTGGGTCCTTGATGGTGAGAAGATATTCAGAGCAATCTTAAATATTGCAGAAAATGCTGTAAAATATTCTCCGCCTTCAGGCCATATATTACTTGGTTACGGTATCGAACAGGGCAAACTCTTTATTTCAGTAACAGATACGGGACCGGGTATTCCGGAAGACGAAATACCCCGTATATTTGACCGCTTTTATCGCGTGGATAAGGCGAGGTCCAGGGTAACCGGGGGGTGGGGCCTGGGTCTGGCGATAACTAAAGAAATTGTCGAACTTCATGGTGGAACCATTAGTGTAGAGAGTAAGCCTATGATAAAAACGGTTTTTAAACTAGAAATTCCGAAAATTTAACACTTTCGAAACAATTTGTGATAGTGCTGTAATATTTTTAAGTTATATTGATAGTAAATAGGAGGTGTTGATTATGAAATGGAAAAATTTCATAGGGGTTATCATGATACTCTTGCTTAGTTTCACTGCCGGGTGTACCTTATTTAACAGTAGCACGGATTTAAAGCCGGAAAAAAGTGATACCAATGTAACGGAGAAGAACGAGACGACTCCGCCAGTCAATCCGAAGCCTAGTCTGGAAGAAGAGACAGTTTTTCTTTATTTTTCGGATGATCAGGCCCTTTATCTGAAGCCTGAAGAAAGGATAGTTACAAGAGGTGGTCGGCCTTTAGCTCAAATACTTATTGAAGAAATAATAAAGGGACCACAAAAAGAAGGACTGCACAAGACTATTCCTTCAGAAGCAAAGCTTATTTCTATGGAAGTTGTAAATGGTGTTGCATTTGTTAATTTCTCGGAAGAGATGAAAACTAAACACTGGGGCGGAAGTGTCGGAGAGAGAATGACAATACAATCGGTTGCGCATACTCTTACACAACTGCCAGATATAGAAAAGGTACAGTTTTTGATTGAAGGTAAAACAGAAGAAGCTATATGGGGTCACGGATATACAGGAGAACCTATAGCACCGGCAAAAGATATCCTAGAGAAATAGAAGGGCTACGGTAAACAAAGAAGATCTAAGGTTTAAAAAAAAATTATGTACAGAACTGATGTCTCATTTCATGGGGCATCAGTTTTGTTTTTATTAAATAAACTAGAAACCTGAATAACAGTTCAGTTGCTTGTTGTTGTTTTTCCACCACTAAAACACAAATCTGTCCAATGTACAGCGCTACTTTATTTGTTAAGTGGTTACCCAATTACTTTGTCTTATGCAGAGGAAAATACAGGTATTATGTCGAAAATTAAAAATTAATAGTAAATAATTAAGGAGGTGCTTAAAATTAAGCTAATTAGATTAAGCTTAATACTTATCTGTCTGATCATAGTTTTCCCTTATACCGCTTTTGCAGCTGGGGTGACAGATATTGATGGACATTGGGGAGAAAAAGAGATAGGGCAATGGATAGGGCAAGAATTTATCTCAGGGTATGCAGATGGGACATTTAAACCAAACCGTCAAATTACCAGGGCTGAGTTTGTAACAATAGTTAATAAAGCTCTTGGGCTTAAAGAGAAAACAGAGGACAATTATAAGGATGTTTTGGAAAGCAAATGGTATGCCGGGGACTTTGCCAAAGCGAGATACTCCGGGTATATTGCCGGTTATAAGGATGGTACGGTTAAACCTCAAAACAATATTTCGAGACAGGAAGCTACTGTAATTGTAGCCAATCTGTTAAGGTTAACCAAAGCTGCAGATTTAACGGCTGTAGAAGAATTTAAAGATGCAAGTTCTATTCCCGATTGGAGTAAGGTGTTTATTAACCAATTAGTGGACAAGGGATATATTAATGGCTATACAGACCGGACTTTTCGCCCGACAGCATCAATCACAAGGGCGGAGGCAGTGGTACTGTTAAACAAAGCACTTGGAGAAATAATTACTGAAGCCAAAACTTATGGCCCCGATACAGGGAAAAAGATAGTTAACGGTAATCTTACCCTGACAAATCAGGATATCACTTTACAGAACTTGACTATAGAAGGTGATTTATACTGTACCGCCGGTATAGGCGAGGGAAACGTGTATGTAAAGAACAGTAATATCAAGGGTAATATTATTATTAGTGGTGGAGGAATAAATTCAGTTATTTTTCTTAATACATCGTCAGAGGGTATCATAGTACACAAGAACAATGGCAGGGTTCGAGTAGTGGCACAGGGGGATTCTTCTTTAAGCAGAGCAGTCTTGGAAACTCCAGCGATTTTGGTTGAACAGGATTCAAAGGGTAATGGTTTTAGTAATGTTGAGATAATCATTATAAAACCGGGTGAAACAGTGGAGTTAGAAGGGTCGTTTGAAGATGTTTCAATAGCTTCAAAGGTTGGAGTGGATATAACAGGTAATACGAATATAAAAAATATCGAAGTTGCCAATAAGGCAGAAGGGACTAGGGTTAACGTTGACAGTAAGGCAAGTATAAGCAGTATTACTCTTGACGCAGCTACGGAAGTAACAGGAAGCGGGAGAATAGATGCAGCAGTTGTAAATGCCAACAATGTAACGATTAAACAACAGGTCAGTAGGATAACGGTGTCAAAATCGGTGCAGTCCACTGTTGTGGGAGGCAAAGAGATATCTGAACCGGGGGAGGTTACAAATACACAAACTAATTCCGGTGGCGGGGGAAGCAGTACTCGAAGGAATAATAATCCCCAAGCTGTTGATGACGTAGTTCAAACGAATGAGGATATTGCTGTTTCGGTGAATATCTTTGATAATGATACAGATGCTGACGGAGATGAACTGTCTTTAGTTGGTTATACCAATGGTCAATACGGGATTGTTAGTGAAGACGTTTATGGGTTAAGGTATACACCTGACGAAAACTGGTTTGGACCTGATTCTTTTACATATACAATAAGTGATGGCAGAAATGGAGAAGCAACAGCAACAGTAAGTGTTGCGGTATATGCAGTAAATGATGCTCCAGTGGCAAACAGCGATATCGCGACAGCTGTTGAAGATAGTATCGTATTAATAGGTGTAACAGACAATGACACAGATATAGACGGAGATACCCTAGCCATAACCGACTTCACCCAAGGAAGCAATGGCACCGTAGCTCAGGAAGGAGACAGCCTGAGATATACCCCAAATGCCAACTACAATGGGGCAGATAGCTTTACATATGATATAAGTGACGGCAATGGAGGAGTTGCAACAGCAACAGTAAACGTTACAGTAAATACAGTAAATGATGCTCCGGTTGCAAGTACAGATACCGCAGTGGTTAATGAAGACAGTACCGTATTAATAGATGTACTGGCTAATGATACGGATGTTGAGGGGGATACACTGATAATAACCGCTTTCACCCAGGGTAACTATGGTGTTGTAACCCAGGAAGGAGACAGCCTGAGGTATACCCCAAATGCCAACTTCAATGGAGCCGACAGCTTTACGTATGATATCAGTGACGGCAACGGAGGAACAGTAACAGGCACAGTAAATGTAACAGTAAATCAGGTAAACGATGTGCCTGTAGCAGTTAATGACAGTGCCACCTTCAATGAGGATAGTACCATATTAGTAGATGTGCTGGTTAATGATACAGATATAGATGGAGATACCCTGGCGATAACAGGATATACTCAGGGTACTAAGGGTACAGTAGCCCAGGAAGGAGACAGCCTGAGATATACTCCGGATGCCAATTACAATGGCTTAGATAGCTTCACATATGACATAAGTGATGGCAACGGAGGAGTTGCAACAGCAACAGTAAACGTTACAGTAAATGCAGTAAATGATGCTCCGGTTGCAAGTACAGATACCGCAGTGGTTAATGAAGACAGTACCGTATTAATAGATGTGCTGGTTAATGATACAGATGTCGAGGGGGATACCTTGGCCATAACCAGCTTCACCCAGGGTGCTAAGGGTGCCGTAACCCAGGAGGGCGATAGCTTAAGTTATACACCGGATGCCAATTTTAATGGCTCGGACAGCTTTGCGTATGACATAACTGACGGCAATGGAGGAATAGCAACAGCAACAGTAAATGTAACAGTAAATCTGGTAAACGATGTGCCGGTTGCAGCTACAGATACCGCAGTGGTCAATGAAGATAGTACCGTATTAATAGATGTAATTGTTAATGATACAGATATAGATGGAGATACCCTGGTGATAACAGGCTTTACTCAGGGTACTAAGGGTACAGTAGCCCAGGAAGGAGACAGCCTGAGATATACTCCAAATGCCAACTACAATGGAGCAGACAGCTTTACATATGAGATAACTGACGGCAATGGAGGAATAGCAACAGCAACAGTAAACGTAACAGTGAATGCAGTGAATGATGCTCCAGTGGCAGCTACAGATGCCGCAACCGTTAATGAAGATAGCACCGTGTTAGTAGATGTGCTAGTTAATGATACAGATGTAGAGGGTGATACCCTGGCCATAACAGGATATACTCAGGGTACTAAGGGTACAGTAGCCCAGGAAGGAGACAGCCTGAGATATACTCCAAATGCCAACTACAATGGAGCAGACAGCTTTATGTATGAAATAAGTGACGGCAATGGAGGAGTTGCAACAGCAACAGTAAACGTTACAGTAAATCCGTTAAACGATGTACCGGTAGCAACAACAGATGCCGCATTGGTCAATGAAGATAGTACCGTATTAATAGACGTACTGGTAAATGATACAGATATAGATGGAGATACCCTGGCGATAA
>JAENZX010000005.1:164181-189739 GCA_016841045.1 Thermincola carboxydiphila | reverse complement strand
CCCATTTTATCCCATTAGCTGTCACCTGGTGTCAGCTACGCTGGTACTACCCCTAGTAATTCAATATTAAAGTTTTCAATACACTTATTATCAGAAGTATTTGGAACTGTTTCTGTAAAAAAAATATATTTAAAGCCCATTTCTTTTAGATTTTTATAAATATTGACGAGGTTTAAGGAATCATCAGAAATAGTTGCTCTAACAGCTAACCTATTAATATAATCTTTTAAGCTGTGTAAATTTGACATTATTAAATCCCATGAAGGATATCCATTTTTAAATTTTCTATTTTGATCATGTATTTCTTTTGTACCATCAATACTAATCATTATTTCTACTTTGTCCTTGATAAGATCGTATTTTTTCTTATCAAGTAATGTTCCGTTGGTAGTTAAGCTAAAACTGAATTTAGCCCCGGTTTCTTTTTCTATTTTTTCTGAATAATTTAAAACTTCTATAATTAAATCAAAGTTAAGTAGAGGTTCCCCACCAAAAAAAGTTATGTTTAAATTTTTATTACTTCCTTTATGTTTAATCAAAAAATCTATAGCGTTTTTAGCGATATTAAAATCCATTTTTAAATTATTATCAGACAGATAGTTATCCTTTTTTGCAAAACAATAACTACAATTTAAATTACAACAATGGGCTACTCCTAACCATAGTCCATTTAATATAAATTGATCTTTACTAGTATTAGGGGGTTGATCCTTAAGCATTTGTATCGTTTGCAGAATATTATTACATTGTTCTCTAATGATTTCTTTTATGTCAGCTTCACTCTTGTTATGTAAAATAGTTTCATATGCTTCTTTACTTAAAGAATAGAGTCCGCTGCCTTTTCTATCTAAGGCAAAATAATTATCCTTATAATGGTAAATGTGGAAACTCCTTTTAAATAACTTAATACTCACTGTTTTCTCCCTTTTTTAATAAGACTTTTTTCATTTCTTGTTTATCATATTCCCTAGAGAATTAAGATGCTACATAATAAAGCCATTCTCGTCCACTATCGTGGCTATAAATCTAGTGAAGTTTGGTGACACTTTGTAGTTTTAAAATGTTAAAAAAGACTAAGGATTGGCGTTTATCTACCATTCCTTAGTCTTTTTTAAGAATCTTTCTTACTCCTCCATCTCCCCTAAAACGCGAGTTCTTTCTCTGGCTATATTATTATTTATGTTTGGGTCTTCCACATATCCCAATACCAAGGCTACATTTTCTATTATTCCTTCTTCTTCTGGAATTACATGAATTTCTATTTTAGCACTAGCTCCACTTACCAGCTCTCCTAAATTAAAGGCCAGTACACCATTGGCATAATTTCTGCGTCCTTGACTTGGAGTAGATGATATTAAAGACACTGTATCCGGTAATTTATCGAAAACAATAACATTTTTGGCAGTCTCAGGTCCATTATTGAGAATTGTCAGAGTATAGGTTAAACCGTCCCCTGCGTACACGGGATCAGGATAATCTGTTTTGGTTACGGCCAAATCTGCTTCGGTAACCGGGAAGCCTGCTTGTGCGGTTAAATCAATTTTGGTGATAAAGGCATCGGTCAGACCCTTTAAAGTTGAATCAAAAGCGTTTAATGTCGGGAAGTTTGGTGAGAAGGTTTGGCCAGTAACATAGGCATTACCAATCAGATTAATTGCTAAATCACGAGCCAAATCGTCTTCGGAGCCGCCTAAATATGTGGAATATATTATCCCACTTCCGTCGGGGCTTATTTTAGTCACAAAGGAATCTATTTCACCATTAAAAGTTGGATCAAAACCATTTGGTGTCGGGAAATCGGATGATGAAGTATAGCCGGCCACATAGGCATTACCAATAACATCAACAGCTATGCCACGACCAAAATCATCACTTGACCCTCCCAAATAGGATGAATATACTATTTCGTTGCCGGCGGCACTGATTTTAGTCACAAAGGCATCAGTGGGGCCGTTAAGAGTTGTATCAAAACCATTAACTACCGGGAAGTCGGTCGAGTGCGTAATACCGGTGACATAGGCATTGCCGTTTGCATCGACTGCTATAGCTTCAGCACCATCGTCGCCAGCCCCTCCTAAAAAGGTAGAATATACAATTCCGCTGCCATCTGCCCGAATCTTGGTTACAAATGCATCTCCTTCGCCGTTATAAGTTGGATCAAAGCCATTAAGCGTTGGGAAGTTGGCAGATTGGGTTCTTCCGGTTACATAGACATTGCGATTTTCATCAAGCGCTATATCATAGCCAAAATCGGCTTCGGAACCTCCCAAATACGTTGAAAATACAATTGCACTGCCATCCTCATTAATCTTAGTTACAAAGGCATCCTCCAGGCCACCATTATAAGTGGTATCAAAGCCATTTGGCGTAGGGAAGTTGGATGAACCTGTTTGTCCTGTCACATAGGCATTGCCATCAGCGTCAACCGCTATACCCCAACCTATATCAGCACCAGACCCCCCTAAAAATGTGGAATATACAATTCCGCCTCCGTCTGCTGAAAGCTTTGTAACAAAGGCATCATCTGATCCGTTAAAAATGTTATCAAAGCTATTAATTGTCGGGAAGTTGTCAGATTGCGTTTGACCAGTCACATAGGCACTGCCCTTTGAATCAACCGCTATGCCAAAACCAGAATCACCCGCAGACCCGCCTAAAAACGTGGAATATATAATCCCACTCCCGTCTGATCTAATTTTGGTGACAAATGCATCAAAGTTGCCATTAATAGTTCTATCAAAGCCATTTAATGTTGGGAAATCTGATGACAATGTATTACCTGTTACATATACATCATTATTAGCATCAAGGGCTATACTATAGGCATTGTCAGTAGTATTACCACCCAAAAGCGTTGAAAAAACGATTCCAGGGTCAATTACCAGGTCGGTTTCTTTAAAATAACTTTCATCTACTGTATATGTTATTGTATTTATATCTGGCTCCTTGATTTCAAAATGACTTTTTACATTCATAATTTGGCCGTTAATCAATTGAAAGCTCTTTGGTGCTTTGTCCACTAAGGTGCCTAGGGGCGTATCCATGGTTAAATTGCCTGCTTGATCAATGACCAGGTTTTTTGCACCGGTATAGTTTAATCGGATGTTTTCAGGATCCCCTCCTGGTTTGACAATGAATTCATATTTTAGTTCGCCCTTTTCCTGATGGAAAACCAGGTCTATATTTTCCCAAAGGTTTTGATAGATTAGCTCTTCAAAGGTTGATACATTTGTATTCCATCTTTTTTGATCATTTCCGTAAAGGAAATTCAGTTTCTGCTGTTTTTGTTTTTGACAGGTTAGCTTTAATTTTAAGTTGGGCTCTACAAACTGAACCATAACAACATAACCCTTTAATTTTTCAGCGTTTTCACCTAAAATTCGCTTGTTCAGGCTATTTATAAAGGATTTTCGTGGTTTGTTTTCGAATAGAACTATTCGAAAGTCTTCTTCCGTGAAATAAACTTGAACATTTGAACCTCTTAGATAAAATTTTGCCTTTTTATCGATTTGCCCATGGTTAGGAATAAATCCTAACGATGATATTAGTTTAACTGTTTTATGTTCAACGCCATCCATTTTAACCTCTCCCTTTCGGCCAAATAGTCTTATGTTAATATATCATATGGTCATTAATCAATTTGGTAACCCACCCCCTCTTTAGGACGGAACATAAAAAGCATAGAAGGGGCTGATCAAACTGAAAATCTTAAGATTTAAAAAAGATGATTTAACTTATTATGGGATTTTAAACAAAGATTCACAAAAAGTAGAAGTTATTAATGATTTATTTGATACCACAAGCACAGGCGAAGAATTTACTTTGGACGAAATAAAGATTCTAGCTCCTATAAAACCTGGAAAAGTAATTTGTATAGGCTTAAATTATAAAGAACATGCCAAGGAGTTTAATATTCCAATTCCTAAGTATCCTGTATTCTTTTTCAAGCCTACTTCAGCTATTATTGGACCAATGGACAATATCTGTATACCAGACTTATCAAAGCAGGTAGAGTATGAAGGAGAACTGGCTATTGTTATAGGTAAAAAATGCAAAAACATATCTAAAGAAGATGCTCTTGATGCAATTTACGGTTATACTTGTGCCAATGATGTTACAGCCAGGGACATACAACAGGAGGACAAGTCCTTTTCCAAAGCCAAATGTTTTGATACCTTTTTACCTATAGGACCAGCTATAGAAACTAATTTAGACTACGAAAATTTAGTAATTACTACCTTCTTAAATGGAAAAAAGGTTCAAGATTCTCCTGTTACTGATATGATAAGGCCTGTACCTGTTTTAATCAGTTATTTAAGCCAATTTATGAGCCTTGAGCCTGGTGATTTAGTTTTAACTGGTTCACCACCAGGAACTAGTCCCATGAAGGCTGGGGATAATATAAGCATTAATATCGAAGGAATTGGTACTTTAAAAAATCAGGTAATAAAGATGTAGTCTCCCCTCTTTTCTGTTGTATCATATTTTGTTAGTATAATAAGTAAACTAAATCAATTTGTATTGAAGTTACCTCATTGCAAAGGGGCGTCTATGGTGACAGTATGTGGAAGTGAATCACTATTGTTTAAGCAAAAAGATATCCTGGTGGTTGATGTTGGTTCAGGGACCCAGGATGTGCTGGTCTATCAGACCGGCAAAAATATAGAAAATTGTCCCAAATTGGTTATGCCTAGCAGAACACAACTTGTCGCAGGCCAGATCCGCCGGGCAACGCAGCAGGGGCATAGCATTTGTCTTTATGGTCATTTAATGGGCGGTGGAGCTTGTTCTGCTGCTTTGAAACAGCACCTGGCAGCAGGCTTTAAAGTCTACGCGACAGAGCAGGCCGCCTTCACCTTCAATGATAACCTAAATAAAGTCTGCCAGATGGGGATTGAACTGGTCGAAGATATACCTGATAACGCGGATAAAATATGGCTGGGAGATATTGACCTACCATCATTTCAACAAGCTCTGGCCGCCTTTGAACAGCCCCTGCCTTCTCAGCTGGCCGTAGCTGTCCAAGACCACGGCTTTAGCGCAAAGGAGAGCAACCGTACACTCAGGTTCCGCCTATGGAAAGAATTCATTGCCAAAGGTGGTTCTCTGAGGGATTTAGTCTATAGAGAGCAAATACCGGAAGTTTATACGCGGATGAAAGCTGTTAGAGATATAGTGCCCGGCGCAGTACTTACAGATACTGGGGCAGCGGCTCTGTTAGGCATTACAGCGGATCCGGCTGTGCGGCCGCAGTTGGAAAAAGGGATACTCGCTGTCAATATCGGCAATTCGCACACACTGGCGGCAGCTATTCGCGGCCAGCGTGTCTATGGAATCTTTGAGCATCATACCGGGGCTTTAAACACTGAATTACTCGTATCGCTAATTAAAAGGATGCAAAACAACGAATTAACCAATGACGAAATTTATAATGCCGGCGGGCATGGCGCAACCTTGGATCCGGAAATGGGTCCGGGCTGGGAATATATAGCGGTTACCGGACCGCGACGGGATATGGTCAAACCATTGGGCTGGCATGAGGCAGCACCCTATGGCGATATGATGCTGACAGGCTGCTTTGGCCTCTTAATCGGGCTGGGCGTAATCTAATCCTGCACTGTTGTTAAGGGAATGAAAACATCCCAGAGCCTAAAAAATGGTTCTGGGATGTTTTTTATTGATTAACCAGCATAATCGTGACCATCTTCATCTGTAAAATGTTCGTCACCAAGTTTTGGTTCCGGACCTGTTTCTGTAATAATATGGCCATTTAAATTTATTGATTCTTCGTTTCTCTGATTTTTGGTTTGCAGATTATCAGTTGCATATTGTGCTGATTTATCGACTGGCTCGGATTCACCTGGATTTTCAGTCAAATAATCGTCTTTGTTTTTCACATCATCACCTCAATGACTATTATCAGCATGAAATAATAAGATATGCCTTGTATTTATTGGTGACTGCAAAACCTTGTAAAAAGAGGTCTCTGTTTTGCCGGGGCTGCTTCGGGTAGTTACAGCCAGGAGGTATGACTATTTACTCCGTTTTTTCGGGAATCCTCATCGATTCAACTAACCTCACCCCGCATGCCGAAGCCTCGGCTGCCCGCCAATTCACCGTCTCCCCGCAAGGGGGACGCCGAATCCGTAAGCCGCTAAAGCGGCAACGGCTTCGCAGCATGGTTCAGTGGCGGTTTCGGACGTCCTGTCCTTCCGGCCTTTAGCTTCGCCGAGGGGTTCGGTAAGTTGAATTAACGATGAGAATTCCAATCGAAAAAACTCCGTAAACGGTCATACCTCCTTTTTAGCTAACCCGAAGCAACCCGTACTTTTGGAGCCATTCACGTAAGTTTTGCTACACCTGGGTGCGTTTGATGTCTTGTAGGCATCGGATACCTGACTTTCAGCAGTAACCCGTTTTGCATTCTCCCGTATATCGGGGGAACGCATACGTTATGCGTTCATTTAATCAGATGCCCCACAAAAGAATAACCCTAGGGGAGTATAGAAATAATCCCCCTATGATCAACTGTTTTAACTTTGATATACAGTAATTGTTTCTCCTTGTTCCCCCATTATTTCCTTGCTAACTTCCACTTGAATCTTTATGTCAGGGAAAGCTCCTTAAATCTTAGCTTCTAAAAAAATTCTACCAGTCTGACAAATTCACCTAAGCCGGCGGGATCATCTTCTCTACTTTCACTTTTTAGCTCCCCACATTCGAGTTTACATAATATAATTATAGTGGGGAACTTATAAAAACCAAAAGGAAGCATAAATTACCAAAACGGCAATCTATACTTCCTTTACCATACGAGTTTTTTCGTTTATGCCAACTCTGCCTGTTTTTCCCCCAATAAACCAAGGGTCCGCGCTGTTGAAGTATGAATTTCGTGGATAAGCTCCGGGTTCTTTAACAGTGACATACCATAAGAAGGAATCATTTCTTTTATTTTCGGCTCCCATGCTTTTATATGCTGAGGGAAGCATTTTTCTAATACCTCAAGCATTACGGTAACAACTATAGAAGCACCAGGAGAAGCGCCGAGCAATGCAGCTATTGAGCCATCAGCGGAACTGATAACTTCCGTACCAAATTGGACGAGTCCTTTACCCTCAGCAGTATTTTTTAAAATTTGCACACGCTGGCCGGTTACCAGTAACTCCCAATCCTCGCTTTTAGCATTCGGGATAAAATCCCGTAAAGCTTCCATGCGATCTTCTTTCGATAACATAAGTTGATTAATCAAATATTTTATCAATGAATAGTTTTTCACGCCTGCCGCCGACATAGTAGCGAGATTATGCAGTTTCACGCAATATAATAAATCAAGCATTGAACCGTGTTTTAAAAACTTTGGTGAGAAGCCGGCAAACGGTCCAAAGAATAATGATTCTTTCCCGTCGACAACTCTTGTGTCAAGATGCGGAACAGACATTGGAGGAGCACCAATCGGGGCTTTGCCGTATACTTTTGCGTTATGCTGCGCTACAATATTTGGTTTATGACATGCCATAAACAGTCCGCTTACCGGAAATCCTCCAAAACCTTTACCTTCAGGAATACCGGATTTTTGAAGCAAAGGCAGGCTTCCCCCACCGGCGCCAATAAAAACAAACTTTGAAGTCAGGCTTTCGACGGCACCGCTGTTGAGATTCCGCACTGTCAATTCCCACATGCCGTCGCGAGTACGTTTAATATCCTCAACATGATGTTTGAATCTTATATTGACGTTTTGACTTTTTAAGTAGTCAAACAACATGCGTGTTAAAGCGCCAAAGTTGACATCCGTTCCTGATTCTATTCTTGTTGCCGCCATTGGTTCATTTGACTTGCGGTCTTTCATCATAAGCGGGATCCATTCCATCAATTTCCCAGGGTCATCAGAAAATTCCATCCCTTGAAACAGGGGATTGTTTGACAGTGCTTCAAAACGTTTTTTCAAGAACTTAACATTTTGTTCTCCTTGTACAAAACTCATATGAGGCACTGGCACAATAAAGTCCTGAGGATTACGTATCAAATTGCTGTTTACAAGATAAGACCAATACTGCATTGTAACCTGAAACTGTTCATTAACTTTTATTGCTTTGCTGATATCTATGGAGCCGTCCGGTTGTTCGACGGTGTAGTTAAGCTCGCATAGTGCAGCATGCCCCGTTCCCGCATTATTCCATTCGTTAGTGCTTTCCTCTCCCGCGATTTCAAGCCTCTCAAATACAGTAATTTCTAAGGCTGGTTCTAATTCTTTCAGCAGTGACCCCAACGTAGCACTCATTATCCCGGCACCTATTAGAATAACGTCTGTTTTAGCTTGTCTATTGCTCATTTCCACCATCCTTGTACCCTAGTAGATTAAAATATCAATCTATACTATTATACAATGATTATATGCTATTTAAAAGATGGTAAACCTAAAATGGGATTCCACAAACGTTATGTAACTGGTTATCAAATTATAGCAAACTGGCAGAGGGAAATAAAACATCCCAGTGACCCAAAAGTTGTCCTGAGATGTTTTTTAAAAATTCTTTAGGATTTTTTATTTGGCAGCTGGCCGTCCCTCCAATAAAGGATTTTATAAATTGTGATTAGTCAAAATAATTTTTTACATAAAAAACTCGAATTTTTTATAGGACCAGACCACCATCGACACTTAACACTGTGCCATTTACATAGTCAGCTTCATCCGAAGCAAGATAAAGAAAAGCATTGGCTACATCAGCGGGAGTTCCTAATCTTCTCAATGGTGTTTTTAGCTGCATTTCATCGAGAATATGTTGCGGCATCTTCTCTGTCATTTGGGTCATAATAAAACCAGGGGCGATAGCATTTACGTTAATACCTTTGGGTCCGAGTTCTTTAGCCCAGGTCTTAGTCATTCCTATGACTCCGAACTTTGATGCGGCGTAGTTAGTTTGACCTATATTGCCGAATAACCCCACGACAGAAGTCGTATTAATTATTTTTCCCTTACCCTGTTGTATCATAAACTCAATCACCGCCTGAGCACAGTTGAAAACTCCTTTCAAATTGACAGCAATTACCTGATCCCATTGTTCCTCAGTCATTCTCCTTAGAAAACTATCACTGTTAATTCCAGCGTTATTTATAAGAATATCAATGCGACCGTACTTTTCCTTGATTTTATGTACTACTTCGAATACCTGTTGGCGATTGGTGACATCCATCTGGTAAAAAGTACTGTCGGTGCTTATTTCCTGAATTTCTAATAAGGCCTGTTCGGCGGCAATAGTGTCGACGTCACAGATAATGACCACTTTTGCTCCTTCCCGTGCAAACCGCATGGATATTTCTTTGCCAATACCCTTGGCACCTCCTGTAATGATAACTACTTTGCCACTCAATCTCATCTCTACTTTTTCCTCCTTATGATTAGTTAATTGAAAAACATACTTTAATTCTACGAACATGTATAGGTAAAATAGAACAAAAAAATAAATAAATTTTTTTTACAGAAATTCATAGTTTTTACAGTTATATTTAAGTTTTTTAATCATATATAAGTATGTATTTAGATAGAACTTAAAATCGGATTAAATTTGTATAGAAATTTTTCTGGTTTTAATAGGCATTTATTATATTTATTGAACATATGATTTCACATGTGTTTTTCTTGGTGATAAAGGAGGGGTTAATAAAAGGCTATAGCAATGCAGGATAAATCATAAAAAAACTTTAAGGAGGTTTTTACAATGAGTCAACAAAACAGTAAGTTTGAAGGGAAAAATGGCAGTACCAATGCAGTACCGGATTTTTTGGGGTATTGGCAGTCTACTTTTAACACCTTGACCTGGAGTCAGGAACAAGCAGAGAAATATTTTGAAAAGTTAGCTGACCAACAAAAATTGAATAGAGAAGATGCTAAACAGGTTATGCAAGAAATGGTAACTCAGGTAAAAAATAATCAGGAACAATTACTTAACCTGATTAAGGAAGCTGTCCAAGGGTCTTTTGCCGCTCTTATTCTGCCTACCCAGTCCCAAATCAATGAACTCAGCAAAAAAATAGATGAACTGGCTCAAAAACTTGAGAACCGGTAAATCCAATGAAAGAAAAGAATCAGATTCCAGATCCATTTAACTTTTATAAACAATGTTCTACAATGGCAGAAGATAACTGGGCTAAAGTTTTAGAAAAAACAATAGCTACAGAATTCTTTGCGGAGACAATGGGCAAACAACTTGAGGGTTATTTAAATTATATTGATATACTGAAAAAGAACACTAAAACCTATTTTGAAACCCTACCGCTTCCTACCGAACAAGACATTCACCGTTTAGCCGGACAAATCGTAGCACTGGAAAATAAAATCGATTATCTGGAAGATGGAATCGATGATCTTCAACAGAAGCTGGAAACTGTTCTAACATATCTTTCTGAATTATCCCAAAGCCATGAGAAGAATAATAAACAGCATCGTTTGAAGAAAATGGAGGCAAAAGGGTCGGATTAGGGGGCTAAATCTGTTGATGATGAATCAAAATTATCAGGATTTCATGGAAAACTTCAAAAAAGAGACAGAAAAGAATTTTCAAAGGCTAGACCGTTTATCCAAACTAATTCATCAAATGCCAGAACCACAAGTAGGATTGACACCCAAAGAAGTTATATGGACAAAAAACAAAGCACGATTATTGCATTTCATACCAGTTAAGGAAAAACTGCATCCTGTTCCTATCTTAATGATCTATGCCTTGATTAACCGGGCCTATATCTTAGACCTTGCTCCCGGTAATAGTATGGTGGAATACCTGCTTGATCAGGGTTTTGATGTCTACATGTTAGACTGGGGCACAGCCGGTCCAGAAGATAAAAACAACAATCTGGATAATTATGTGCTTGATTATGTCCCTCGTGCCATTAAAAAAGTGTTGCAATTTTCCAAAGCAAAGGAACTCACTTTAACAAGTTACTGCATGGGAGGGACTTTGGCTGCGTTATATATGGGAGTAAATCCTAAAGCTCCGGTGCGAAACATGGTCTTTTTGGCTTCTCCCATAGATTTTGAAAAGGCGGGATTATATACAAACTGGCTTAATGAAAAAAACTTCAATATCGATAAAATGGTAGATGTTATGGGTAATATCCCTGCTGAAGCCATTGACTTTGGTAATAAATTATTAAAACCAGTAACCAATTTTTACTCAGCTTATACCAGCCTTTGGGACAGAATTTGGGATCAGGAGTTTGTAGATAATTGGAGAGTCTTAAATAAGTGGGTAA
Organism: Thermincola carboxydiphila; assembly: GCA_016841045.1. Lineage (GTDB taxonomy): Bacteria > Bacillota > Thermincolia > Thermincolales > UBA2595 > JAENZX01. The sequence goes on along the minus strand of JAENZX010000005.1, from coordinate 178,492 downwards.
ATGATGGTACGCCCTTCCCTGGGGAGGCCTTCCGACAGTGGGTCAAGGAGTTCTATCAGCGAAATAAACTGGTTAAAGGTGAACTCTTGTTGCGGGGAAAGAAAGTTGACTTGAAAAACATCAAGTGTCCTGTCTTAAATCTTACTGGAAAAACAGACCACATTGTTCCGGAAAATCAATCCATTGCCCTGGGCAAATGTATAAGAAGTAAGGTTTACGAGCATGTCTCCGTCCCTTCAGGGCATGTATCTCTGGTTATTGGAAAGCACGCAAAAAAAATAACGTGGCCTAAGATAAGTTCTTGGTTGATTGCAAACTAAAGAAGTTGGCTATGACATTGTATTAACTGTGTATTAACTGTGTAACCCTACCACCCTTTTGGAAATATACTAAAATCAAAGGGGTGGTGTTCTTATGTTTACTCAACCGATTTATGAAGAAAACAATTATTCAAAAGCAGTAAGACTATTTATCGATGAGTCTCTTAGAACAGCCAAAGAAGCAGTCGATACGTATTCGGAATCCATGGAGCTAGTCTTTAATCCAAATATGTGGAAGAGCGGTGTTCACAACCCTTATCTCGATTATTTAGATTATTTAAATTTGGCTTTTGGATCACGAAAGCCTTTAGACTGGGCAACCATGAATGAAGTTGTTCATGTAGAGCAGACCATGCATGTGCGACACTTTCCCCACCAAAACATAACTGCCAAATATCCGGTAATCATTATCCCACCGCAAGCTGGACACGATTCCAAAATTGCTGACTACAGCGAAAATCAAAGCCTTGTTAGAGTATTCCAAAATAATGGATTCGATGTATTTGTCTCTGAATGGCTATCTGCAGAGAAAAAGGATTCTAAGTTAGGGATTTCAGATTATATACGATTTACCGATTCTGCAGTAGAAAAAGTAAAAAAAATTACAGGCTCCGAAAAAGTGCACATGGTTGGTGAGTGCCAAGGCGGATGGCAGACTGCAATGTATGCGTCACTGAATCCCCATAAAATTGCTGGAATGGTGATAGCAGCTGCTCCAATAGACTTTAATGCTGAACGTGGCTTTTTGAACCTTATTGTTGAAGAAAACGATATGTCTTTTTTTAGGGGCATAGTTAATGAGTGTGGAGGTCTCATGGACGGTAAGGCTCTGCTTTTTGGTTTTAAAGCAATGCAGCCTTCAGAACATTATTTTTTAAAATATCTTAGACAATACAATATGGTTCTAAAGCGTGATGCTAAAGCAATTGAACGGCATATTCAATTTCAACGATGGTATGAAAATCCACAGAACCTTCCGGGAAAATTTTATTTAGAGGTAGTTGAGTATGTGTTTAAAAAGAACTGTTTGGCAAATCCCGGGTTATTTAAAATAGAAAATCGTCCAATTGACTTGAGAAATATAAAAAACACACTCGTTTTGATGGGTGGAAGAAAGGACCACATTACCCTTCCAGCACAAGTTTTTGGTATGAGAAGATTGGTTTCAACAGATCAATCCAAAATCAAAGAAATTTTAACTGATGGCGGACACATTGGCACTTTAATGGGAACCAAATCATTAAGAGAAAACTGGCCAGAAGCCTGTAATACCCTTAAAAAATCTGAAACTGATTAATATGCCTATAAAAAGGGAGCGTCCCATAAGATGAAACTTATGAGGGGGCTCCCTCTAACTTATGTAAAAAAATTCACTGGGGATTACTTAATCTTTAGCGTGCTGTCCAACCACCATCCACTGTTAACGTTGAACCTGTAATATGAGCTCCGGCATCTGAGCACAAGAATTTAGCAAATTCGGCTATAGTTTCTGGCTCAATCAATTTCTTAACAGCTGCATTTTTCAACATTATTGTTTCTACGACCTCTTCTTTTGATATTCCGTGTGTTTTTGCCTGGGCCACAATTTGATTGTCAACTAAAGGCGTTCTAACATATGCAGGACAGATAGAATTAACAGTTATACCATATTGTCCTCCTTCTAAGGCGGCGGTTTTGGTTAATCCTGAAAGACCATGTTTGACTGAAACATAGGCTGATTTAAACTCTGATGCGACTAATCCATGAATAGAGTTTAAATTTATTATTCTGCCCCAATTTTGTGCTTTCATGGAAGGCCAAACATATTTTGTTAGTAAAAATGGAGCTGTTAGCATTAAAGCCATTATAAAATCCCATTTATCCTCAGGGAATTCTTCAATTGGAGATACAGTTTGAATTCCGGCTACGTTTACAAGAACATCAACCTTTGTGAACTTGCTCAAAGTAAAATCAACTAAAACTTTACAATCCGTTCTTTTACTTAAATCTGTATTAAGGAATTCTCCACCTATTTTTTTTGCTTCAGCCTTTAATTTTTCTTCGTTAATATCAGCCATAACCACTTTTGCCCCATCCTTCGCAAAAGCTTCTGCTATTGCCAAGCCTATACCACTTGCTGCTCCTGTTACAATACACACTTTATTTTCCAGCATTGTATATACCCTCACCTTCCACTAGTTTAGATGAATACACCTTGAGCTCATTTACTTAGGGTTCCGTTATTTACAAGCTCTTCATAGTAGTCAAGAGATTCAGGATTGCCTAAAGCATCACGGTTGGTTACCGGTCGTCCGTTGACTATATTGGTAACTGCACTCTCCACCTTCTTCATGTTTAGGGTATAAGGAATGTCTCGAACTTCAATAATCAGCGAAGGAACATGCCGCGGAGAAGCATTGTCTCTTAGTGTCTTTTTAATTTTTGTTTTCACTTCATCTGTTAAGCTATAACCAGGGGCCATTTTAACGAAAAGAAGAATCCGCTGGTCGTTCTCCCAATTCTGCCCGATAGCAAGACTGTCGCCTATTTCCAACAGTGTTTCAACCTGATTATAAATTTCTGCGGTACCTATACGCACACCTGAAGGTTTTAAGACGGCATCGGAGCGACCGTAAAAGGTAATCCCACCTGTATCACTGTGTACTACTATGTAATCACCATGACGCCATACACCGGGGTAATTAGCAAAGTAGGCGGTTTTGTATTTTTCACCATTAGGGTCGTTCCAGAAGTAAAGGGGCATACTTGGTGCCGGAAGTTCACAAACCAGTTCACCCTGATTGTCATAGATTATTTTACCGGCATCATCATAAGCTTTAACCTTCATTCCGAGGGCTGGGGCCTGCAGTTCACCCATATACACCGGGCTGATTGGATTACCGGCGACAAAACAGCCGTTGATATCAGTCCCGCCTGATATAGAGTTGAAGTGAAGTTTTTCCTTTATTTCACTATACACATACACCATGCCTTCGGGTGATAATGCCGAACCTGTCTGCAGTATACCCTTGAGATGGGAGAGATCATAGTCTTTGCCAGGACTTAATCTTTCGCTTCTTAGGTAGTCGATGTAGCTTGCGCTGGTACCAAAATAGGTGACTTTTTCCCTTTCGATCAGCCGCCACATGGCACCCGAGTCAGGAAAACTCGGGTTTCCGTCATATAATAGAATTGTTGCTCCTACTCCAAGAGAGCCCATAAGCCAGTTCCACATCATCCAACTGCAGGTTGTTATGTAAAATATGGTGTCTTCTCGCTTTAAATCTGTATGAAGAATTAGTTCTTTCAGGTGGTTGATTAAGACACCGCCTGCTCCCTGTACCATACACTTAGGCTTACCGGTCGTACCTGATGAGAACATGATGTAGACCGGATGGTCAAAGGGAAGCTGCTCAAACTGAATCTCAAGATTATCTTCTTTGGCCAGAAAATTCTCAAAATATACGGCATTTGGAATTTCAATAAGGTCAGGGAAATCCTCTGTATAAGTGGCAACCACCACTTTTTTCAGAGAGGGAATGCCGCGGGCGATTTCAGCAGCATTACTCAGGGAATTAAATGCTTTGCCTTTGTAATAATACCCGTTCACTGTGAACAAAACCGCAGGCTCTACCTGACCCAGCCGATCTAGTACGGCCTGAGGACCAATGTCTGTTGCACAGGATGACCATACCGCACCGATACTGGTTGCGGCTAACATAGCGATAGCGGTTTCCATCATGTTAGGCATATAAGCAGCCACCCTGTCTCCCGGTCCCACTCCAAGTTCCCTCAGTGATTTTGCCAGCCGGGCCACCTTATCATAAAGCTCTGCGTAAGTTAGACTTTTTTTAACTTTGGTTTCACCTCTAAAGATAAAGGCGGCTCTGTCATCCCTGTGTCTTAGGAGGTTTTCGGCAAAGTTCAGTTTTGCACCGGGGAACCACTTGGTTCCAGGGAATCTTGTAATGTCTTCAACTACAGTGTCATAGTTTTTTGATGCTTTGATTTCAGCGAAATCCCACATGGCTGCCCAAAAATCTGTGAGGTTTTCGATTGACCAATTGTAAAGCTTTTGATAGGAATCAATCTTAAGATTGAACTTCTCATTCACCCGGTTAATGAAACGGGTAATGTTAGCTTTACTTTTACATTGTTCAGACGGCTGCCAAAGTAATTTTTTCATATACATTCTCTCCAATCGGTTATTTTTATATGGTTATGCGGATATCGTGTTGTCCTATGTCCTGAGCAGTTAAACTGAAATAATTAATTATATAACTTGTATTCATTAGCACTTTACTGACCCAGTTGATTAAACTTTTAGAAGGGTTATAATAATATTTGACTGAGATTAAAATCAATTGAACTACACGTGATAAAGGAGGCAGTTAAAAGAATGAGTACACCTGTTATAGATTTTCATATCCACCTTGCTAAATATAAGATGCGTCATCCCTGGGTGATTGATTTCATGAAGAAAAATCATCCAGTGGGCTTTGAGGATTTAATTGAAAAGATGTCGGACCCTGCCGCGTTTGTTGAACTGCTAAGGGAAAGCGGAGTTGATTATGGGGTGATAATACCGGATATGTGCCCTATTGCCGTCGGGATTTGTACTAATGAAGATGTGGCTGCTTTTTGTCGTGATTATGATTGTTTGATTCCTTTTGGCACAGTAAATCCTTACCTGACAGCGCGTCCTGCTGAATTAGTAGAGAAATTGGTTAAAGAAGAGGGTTTTAAGGGGCTTAAGTTAAACCCGACTTATAGTTATTTTTATCCCAATGACCCAATGATGTATCCGGTTTACTCCAAGGCTGAGGAGTTAGGGATTCCGGTAATGTTTCATACCGGGATTTCGGTTTTCCGGGGGTCACGGGTCAAATATGGAAATCCGCTCTTTTTTGATGATATAGCTGTGGATTTCCCAGATCTAACAATTATAATGGCGCACAGTGGACGGAATTTTTGGTATGACAGCGCCTTTGCCTTATCCCGGCTGCATCCAAATTTGTATATGGAGCTCTCCGGGCTGCCTCCCAAAAAACTACTAGAATACTTCCCGAATTTCACGGCTAATGCCGAACGAATATTATTTGCAAGTGATTGGCCTGGCTTACCCAATAGTATTAAAGAAAATATTGAGGAGTTTAGTAATCTGCCTATTCCACAGGAAGCAAAAACTAAAATCCTGGGCGGTAATGCAGCAAAAATACTAGGATTAAACCCTACCCTCAAGTTTTGATTTCTTCAGCCATGTTTACATAATAAAATTATGGTAAATTAATGTTTTAAATATATACCAATTGAATAATTATTTGAGAATTAAAGCAATCTATGTTTAGGAGGTGTTAATCGAATGACAATAAACCTAACTCAAAAGGAAAGGCTTTTACTGGAGGATCAGAAAAAGCACGAAGAAATTTGTATTCAAAAATACACCAGCTATGCTAACCAGGCACAGGATCCTCAGTTAAAACAGCTGTTTCAAAATCATGCTCAACATGAGCAGCAACACTTAAATACCGTTAATCAGATTCTGTCAGGCCAGGTACCAAATGTGCAAGCACAAAACCAGCAGCAAGGACAGCAGGGACAACAACAATATCAACAATATCAACAATATCAACAATATCAACAACCCAATATGTATAATCAAGGCCAACCAGGAATGGGCTTTACCAACGCAAATGATGCTGCTCTTTGTAACGACCTGTTAATGACAGAAAAATATGTATCGGGGGCCTATGACACTGCTATTTTTGAAATGACGGATACCAACGTGCGTAAGGCCTTAAATCATATTCAAAAAGAAGAACAACAGCACGGAGAAGATATCTTTAATTATATGAAAAGCAATGGCATGTATAATCCACAATAAAAATAACAACCTCACTGATAATTAACTGTTAGTGAGGTTGAATTTTTGTTTCAAAACCACTTCAAGTAGCTTGTTCAGTCTGACGTCTTCTACTGTTTACAGTAATAATACCAACAGCTACAAGTACCAATGATCCTAACATCAGGATACTAAGCTGCTCACCAGGTATAAATAAAGCCGATAAAATCGCTCCGGATACCGGTATCATAAACTTATAAACACTAATCTCCCCGGCTTTGTTATTTTTAAGAAGTGAGTACCATAAAGAAAACGCCACTGCTGATAAAAATGCCGAATAAACCAGTAATCCCCACGCTTTCAAGGTAAAACTCATTGTATTGTGTGACAATGCAGAATACCCGGATAAAGCCAATAAAATTGATCCTAATAACATTTGCCACGCTGTTATCACCTTCGTGTTTAAATTGGCAGAAAGCCTTTTAGACGTTATTGTTCCAAAGGCCCCAAAAACAGCTGCAAGCACTAAATATCCTTCACCCTGCAGGCTAAAATCAGGAGTAAAACCTTTGCCATAATTGACAAGTAGTATTCCGCCAAAACCAAGGCCTAGTCCAAATACTTTTTTCCACGTCAGTTTATCATCATTGTAAAACAAATGTGCCAGCACAAATACAAAAAATACACTGCTGGAGTTGAGAATTGCTGCCTTCATTCCCGATGTTTTACCAAGTCCGTTGTAAAAAAAGAAATACTGCAGAGTTATTTGTAACAGCCCGGAAATCGCCAACTCCGGCACATATTTTTTGCTGACCTTAACTGATTTCCTTTCAAAAATAACAAGAGTAAACAGCAGTAGAGCCGCAAGAAAAAACCTCATTCCGGCCAAGACAAGTTTCGAGTTTACATCATTAGGAGATATTTTTAGTTCTGCGTAACTGAGTTTCAGTACAGGGAAAGCACTGCCCCACAATACGGCACAAAAGGCAGCCGTTAAAATTACCAATGCTTTATTTGTAGACATGCTTTTGAGAACATTATTATCAGAATTCATTCCACTAATCCTAATCTTAGTTTTTTGAGTATAGCCTTGAGTCTTTTACTATTTATTCTTACCAAAATCTTTGATTAATAACTGGCGCTATTACAACAGAAGAATCCGTCTAATTAACATAATATTATTATGGTTAACCTGATTTCAACTGCCCTATCAAACTTTAGGTTAGATAGTACCTATTGGCAAGCTTCCACTTGCTAATCAATTTTATCAAAAAAAAGACAGGACAAGCTTGTCTTCATACTTTATCCCTACCCTACCCTATGTTAATTTCAGTAGAAAATCTAAGACCTCGGCGTTTAGTTCTTGAAGAAAGCTCTCACGGTCAAATCCCGGCGGGTCCTGTGAGGGTGGGAAATCCGGCTTGGTGACATGTTCAGGAAATGGGCTTAAAAAAGAGAAATGCCCCGCATTTTCAACAATTCTATGCTTAATTTGTGCATTGTCAGGAACCCCATCCAGAACAATCTGGGCATGAAAATGTGGTGTTAGCTCATCTTTTTCCCCGGTAAGCATCAATATTGGAACTTTAACTTCACTCAACGCTCCTTTAGCTCTAAACCATTCCGCTGCCGGCGTCAGCAGTACAATTGCTTTTACTCTGTGGTCATGTGTTACGCTGATTTGCTGAGGCTGTCTGTTCAATGACTCATTAGCTAAGGAAGTTGGCACGCCTCCAGCTACAGCTAATGCAGTATACCCACCCATAGAATGTCCTATTACAAAAACAGAATTAGGTTTCAAAGACCTCCCAAAGTCATCGCTGTCAAAAAACCAATTGATAGCAATGTGAAGGTGACGTGGCCTATTAATGAGATTCTCTACAGTACCCTCCAAAGAGTTGTCCTTCCAATTGTTGAAAGGGTGGTCAGGCACGCCTACTACAAAACCGTTCAATGCCAGATGATAAGCAAGGGTTCGATATTCCAAATGACCCGCACCATTGCCGTGAGATAACAATATCAAGGGGAATAAACCTTCTTTGATTGCCGAATTTATGGAGACATTCATACTGTAAGGCCCTATTTTTTCTGGTTTTCCCGGGGCGCATGTCGGATACATAACAGCCATCGGAAAAGTCACGCCCTTATGATCATCAAAAAGCTCAACTTTATTGTAACCAACAAAAGTGTCCATCATTTCCTCCATCAAGCGTTTCTTATTTACTCTTTTTCCTCTCTATACTTAGTTCTTCAAAGTAAAAAAGTATCCTTCTATTAAGGATTAGCAATCATCATTTTTAAAGTCACCAATTGGATGAAAGCTGATGATTTATTATGTAACCTTTTGTGTTTTGTTAGCGTATTATGTCTTAGAAAGGGGGATTTAAGTTGATAAAAAGTAAGGTTATTCAAGCCGATGGTGTAGTTCAAGGCACAATCGGAAATGGGAATAGTGCCAGTGTTGAAGCGCAAGTTACATGTGTTAACGGTGTTCCCACAGGTAATATTTCCGGAACTGCTGAGGTTTTCTCTGGTGGTCCCGAAAACCGCAGATTCACTTTTTCATCGGATAGTGCTCTAATTGTTGCCACTTTAATAGGTCTGCAAAGTTTAGGAGCAGTCTTTGATAACGTAACTGTCCAAGAAGACGAATTCACACCAATTACAGGCTGCCGAGCAACAATTGACGCAACCAGATTAAATTCTACCCAATGGATCGGTTCCTTTAATGTTACCTGCCCGAACGGATTACAACTATTCTTTTACGGAACCTTTACAGGGGATATTCTGGTAAACCGCGAAGTATTCTGCCAACCTTTACTTTAATGCTCACTTGATCATTTTGTTGGAAAATCATATCAAAACAAAGGGGTCATTTTTTGACTCCTTTGTTTTGATATGATTTAAAAAATATTCAATTGTTTTAGATAAAATAGAAGGAATTAGAATATTTTGGTAGTATTATAATAGTAGTTGAATAGTTTGTTCATTGATCCCGATAAAAGCAAACCTATCGAAAGATAGGGACGCAAAGCCACGGGTCTACGACAGGGATCTTCTGTTATGATAGCCGGGCCACCGAAGGAAGTTGTTCAGCCATTTAAGACGGAACACTTATACCTTTCTTAGGGATAAGTGTTTTTTTAAAATCACATAGTCGGGGATGTAAAATTACCTATTATTTATACATCCTACCATCATAAAATATTACAACCTAACGTATTTATATTTAAGGATATACCACTTTTGGTTCTCTGAATAGTAATATGGGGTGACTAACCTTAGGTACCGAGGCCATAGAGCCCTTCCTGGTTAGTTCATCCCATATTATTTTCTGTAATCCATATTGTAACTTCTGGTGTCCGGTCACATACCGGCATACCTCACTGTATATTTAAAAAATCTGAAGGAGCCGCTACCGTTTATTACAGTTTGCGACTCCTTCATTTTTAATAATTCCCTAATGTTTTAACTATTTGTGCTAAGCTTTTTCCTTCTTTGTATTTTTTTCTGTAAAGCGCCACTTGTTCGTTATATATCTGTCCTTCATTTGCAAAAACAGATTTAGTGTAATCAAGAACAGTTTTTAGGTTCTTTCGTTCAAATGATAACATTGATGTCCAACTATTATAAAATTTCTCTGCCTCTGATATCATTACCCTATAATCTTTCCTGTTTTCCACTGCATTATCTACAGGCTTCAAATTTTCGGGAGTTCCCTCATAGCCATCTTTAAATCCCATTTTTGCAATATGTTTAATATCACGGATATTGCCGTCCACTTGAGAAAATAATATATACATATAATTATTGTTCGCCTCAGTAGACAGTTCCATCAACTCTAGGATTTTATCCTCTAAATTACGTCCTGCACCATATAGAGCTCCGGGAGCACCTGCAAAGCCAATAGCTTTGTCAATTACCGGCCACCAGGAATCTTTGAAGGTTGCTTTGCCCTGTTTGTAATCATTAGTCAAACTGACAATATCATTCGTCAAAGCAATCCCGTCAAGAGCAGTACCTATGGTTCCCACTGTCTTCGCATCTTTTACTATGCTCCATTTCTTGAATTTATTGATATAATTCTGTAACTTACTGATTTTCATCTGCTGAACTTCTAAGATGCTGTTCTGTTGGGAAACTAGGTTCTTAAAAGCAATATCATCAGCAATATTAGCCTTTATTAAAATGTCTGTATCGGCTTTAATGACCTTCAGATTCTGCTGATCCTTTATCAGCTGCTTTTCAGCATCAGAGATTATTTTGTTAATTCTGTTATGTTCTGCAGAGGTTAAGTCTATTAAACCTTTAACCCCCTTTTTGTCGAGAACATCAGTGAATTCTCTACTCAATTGCATGAGATTGTCTAAAGACGAAGAAGATGTACTGCCACTTAATTTGGTATGAATATCTTCAGGATAATAGGCGTATTCTGAACTCGGTTTTGTTGTTTCTATCGGCTTAACCGGTATAGTTATCCATGAATCGCCAGTCTGATCTATCAATACGTCCCCTGCATACAAATAAACACGAAATCCGTATTTTTTCCCTCTGCTAAGTCCTAAAGACTGCAAAAGATAGTTTTGCATATGGCTAGTACTTAAACCTTTGGTGATAGGATAATCCAGCCATTTACCGTTAGTGTTTAGTCCTAAATAAAGGTTATATCCTGATGGTAATGGTTTATTAGTTTTCATTTTTACGACTAAAGAATTTGAGTAAGGTGAAACTTCATACTTTTGACTTTTAGGCGTAATACCCCAATTAGGCTTAGGAACATAAAGCTTCTTAGTATTCTGTGGATTGGGGTTAACCGGTGCATCCCAATTATCATAGTTACCAACAAGGAAGTTAACAGTTAGGTTCTTTTCACGTGGAAACATAGTCCCTTCAACACGTTTACGGAAATAAGTATTCCCTTTACTGTCTGTTGACCGGTCAAGCGTGATATATCGAACTAATTTGTTCCCATCAAAAACAGAAGCGGCAACTGTTGGAAAATCTCCTAACTTAGACTTAATGCTTTTACGCGGCCATACAGCAATATGTACCCGGTCTTCGCTTTCTATGTAGTCGGGGCCTTCCCACCATCCAGTAGAAGATAATATATTTAGATAGAATCTTGCAATGGGCGACTTAGGTGGATTGTCTTCTGAACTAGCCCAGAGTTCAACAGTATATTCACCGGGAACAGCAAACTGCCCCTTTGCCTCCAAGGTCAAGTCCGCCAGGTTAAAGACATTACCTTTGGCGTCTCGTCTGAAAATATCCTGATCTACTGCCTTACCGGTCTTCTTATCCCTAACTTTTAAATTGACAATGAGCAAAGGATTTTCTGAATATAGCAGACCTTGGAATTTTAAACTTTCACCAGTTAGGATCTCAATCTTCTTATTATGAGGAAAACCAAAAAATTTATATCCTTTTCTTTGTATATGTACCGGCGGTTTAGCCGAATCTCCCTTAGCAACTTCAAGTATGGCTCTTGCTACAGGTTGTTTAGGCTGTCTGTATAAATTAGTTACTGCCCAAACTTCGATACAGTACACTCCCGGTTCTAGTGCAGTTGTATCAAAATTGAAGTTTTCAAGAGAGTAAGTTTTCGACTCTGGCACAGAAGATTTTGATGTTCCCGCTATTTGGGATATCTGAGCAGTTACCTTTTGCAAATCTGTCCGGTCGTTTGATTTAACTTTTCCTTTTAGTTTAATTTTTTCGCCCTTTTTCACCATGTAATAATCTTCAAAATCTTGAACAACCGGTTCTAATGCAAGGATAGTATTTAAGTTCATCGTTCCCAACGGGGTTTCAGCTTCATTGTACGATTGAGATTTGGCAAAAATTGCAATACTGTAGGCATTTTTACTGTAAGGAACTTTAATTTCACCTAAATCTTTAAGCTCAAACCTGTTTGATTCAGGTTTTTTTGTTAAACGCATTAGTTCAACCGGCCCATCTGGCGTATCCTTTCGTACTATAGCGGTTACAGCCGTCAGTTTAGTATTGGAAACTATGCGTCCCTGAAGCTTGTAAGAACTACCGATGAGCAGTTCAGCTTGGTTCGGGAGATCTTGAATTTCTGGTTGTTCACCAAGTTTAATGTTCAATCTCATTACGGCCAATGGTTCCTGGGGATCATTGTATTTAATACTTTTAGCCCAGAGAAGTGCTTCGTAAGTTTTCGCTTTTAAATTACCGTACTCTATCGTGTCAAGCTTTAGAGATCTCAGGTTATATTGTTTTTCTTTGGGATAATCAATTAGTTCAGCGACCAAACCATTCTCATCGCGTAACATAATATTTACCTTGGTAATTTCACTGTCCGAACTAAGTGCCCCTTCAAAACTGTAAGTATTCCCCAAAACCACTGTACGTACAGAATCTGCTGGAAAACCAACAGCTTTTGGCGGCAAAGCCTCCCTGACTTCTACTGTTATTTCATCCAAAGCTTCCTTTGGGTCTGTATAAGTTTCTGATTTAGCCCAAACCTTTATTGTATATTTGCCTGGTTTTGATAAGATTCCTAAGGTATTTAGATCAATAGAATCAAGGTTAAACAGGGTAATCTTTTCATCCTCTGCAAAAATCTTTGTCCAAAGAGGTTGTTCATATCCCGGCACTGTCAGAGTTACCTTTGTCAACGGACTTTCAGAAGTAATTTTTCCTTTAAGTTGGTAGTTTTCACCAAGTTCAATACTACCTTCTCCAGAAAATCCGCTAATCACCGGTCGAGAAATCTCATTAGGTAACGAAATCAAATCAATTGTACGTTCAGATCCATTCCACTTTACTTCAAATCCCATTGACTCCGCCACAAAACGAAGCGGCACAAAGGTAGTACCATCTTTTATTTCCATTTTGGCTCCCATATCGGTTAATCTGCCATTTAAAAGCCCATACCGGTTGTCTACTCTCATCTCAACTTTGGTCGAACCTTTGATTCCCCATACGGTTAGAACCGGGTTTACTTTATAATCAACATCAGCCCCAAGGGCCTCAAATATGGCACGGAAAGGTATCATCGTTGTACTTCCGCTTATATAAGCTGCCTTATCTGTTTCAAGTACCTTGCCGTCAATTTTTATTGTTATTGGCTTCTCTTGTTCTCCAGAAATATTTATATAAACCTTTGTCCATTTTTGGTTTCCGTCTGCACCAACTGCAGCAACACCAAGCCGGTATTTCCTTCCGCCCTCAAACTTATCTGCAGGTATTGTGTAGGATGTCTGAGAAGCATTGACAACAGTCTCATCCAAAACTTTTATTCCATCCATAGATAGATCTTTTAAACTTGTTACATCTGCCGCTGCAACAACATAGGAGACAGCTTCCTCAACCTTAGACCATTCCAGAGTTATACTGTCTTTTGGAAAATTGTTATTATTCGACGGTTTAGTGATCACCGGAGCAGACAACTCTGTTGTAGGTTTGGCAGTTATTAAATCGACTGTACGTTCAGTTCCATTCCACTTCACTTCAAATCCCAGTGATTCCGCTACGAAGCGAAGCGGCACAAAGGTAGTACCATCTTTAACTTCCAGATTGGCTCCCATATCAGTTGCCCTGCCATTTAATAACCCGTAGCGCGTTCCGGCTTTTATCTCAACTTTGGTCGAACCTTTGATTCCCCATACAGTGAACACCGGGCTTACCTTATAATCAACATCAGCCCCAAGGGCCTCAAATATGGCACGGAAAGGTATCATCGTTGCACTTCCGCTTATATAAGCTGCCTTATCTGTTTCAAGTACCTTACCGTCAATTTTTATCGTTATTGGCTTCTCTTGTTCCACAGAGATATTTATATTATTTACTGTAAAAGTCCGGTTCTCCACCCATTTCTGGCTTCCGTCTGATGCTATTGCTCCTACTGCATAGCGGTACCTATGACCTGCTTCTATCAAGGATGATGAGATTGTATAGTAGGTCCGGCTAATACCTGAATCAATATTTACTATCTTAGTTCCCGTTGTTTCGTCCAATACTCCAATAGCATAGCTTGATGCACCAGATACAGAGCCCCACCTTATTGTCACACTGCCTGGGTCTACGGAAGCTCCGTTTGATGGATATGTTACTACTGGAGCCTCTATTACGGGTGCTGCAGGTGGTGTGTTTACTGTAAAAGTCCGGTTCTCCACCCATTTCTGGCTTCCGTCTGATGCTATTG
>JAENZX010000005.1:0-164171 GCA_016841045.1 Thermincola carboxydiphila | reverse complement strand
TTTACTGTAAAAGTCCGGTTCTCCACCCATTTCTGGCTTCCGTCTGATGCTATTGCTCCTACTGCATAGCGGTACCTATGACCTGCTTCTATCAAGGATGATGAGATTGTATAGTAGGTCCGGCTAATACCTGAATCAATATTTACTATCTTAGTTCCCGTTGTTTCGTCCAATACTCCAATAGCATAGCTTGATGCACCAGATACAGAGCCCCACCTTATTGTCACACTGCCTGGGTCTACTGGAGCTCCGTTCGATGGATATGTTACTACTGGAGCTTCATTAACTGAAGCATATGCCTTGACAGGCCCTGGGAGAAAAGACATAACCATCACAAAAATAATAAGATTAGATATCAGCTTACGAAAAAAATTACTCATTACGTCCTCCTTTAGTTATGCAAACGATCCTTAAAAACATCCTCTACATTTGCTTCAAAAATTGATTATCTCTTTGGAATCTCAAATGTAGACTAACATTAAATTAAGAAAAAATTTGCACAAAATCCCCTCCTCATGACAAATTAACTGAAAAATGTCAATAAATCTCTGTATTTCGATAAAATAGTAAATATCCCCTTCTTTATCCAGTAAAAAAATCAAGATCAGAAAGCAAAAAAATAGCAGCACCATCATTAGTGCAGCTATCCGATAAACTACCCTCCAACCAAGCTATCCTCCTACGCTTTCACTTAAGGTTCTGGACATAATGCATCATTAAGATTTCTTGGTTTTAATACCAAACTTTTTTAGCCAACGGTGGGCAATAGATTTGGTGAGAAATAATCTGGCTGCCAACTCTTTGACCGACAGATTTTCTTCAAGATACAAATACCTGAACACTTCCTTTATAGACATTCCATATTCTTGTTGAACCCATTTTATGAAGCTGTTCTTTTTCATCCAAAGCCTCCTGGTAGTGTTAATTAGTAATTACCTATTGATCTTATGGCGGTGTCCTATATGTTGTTTGTGAAAATAATTACTAACACACCAAGAACTTCTATTGTTAATGAGTAAAATCCTTCTATTTGTCGAATCTTTTGTCATCTTAAACAATTAAGCCCCTATTTGATTGCTTTATACCTAACCAATTGGACATTGACCGAACACTTGTTCTGTTGTAAAATGATTAGGGGATGATCTTTAATGTGTAATATTCTTTTAGTAGACATGAACTCCTTCTATGCTTCAGTTCATCAGGCCCTTGACCCATCTTTACAGGGAAAGAAAGTAATTGTTTGCGGCGATCCAGAGAAACGACATGGGATTGTCTTGGCTGCAAGCTACCCTGCTAAGAAAATGGGGATAAAAACCGGTATGCCTAATTGGGAAGCTAAACTTCTTTGTCCAGACGGCATATATGTTCGCCCACAGTATAAGCATTACTTTAACTTTTCTAATCGCATTATTGCTGTTATGAGGGACTTTTCACCACTTGTTGAGCCCTTTTCTATAGATGAAGCTTTTATAGACCTCTCTGGTACAGAAAAACTCTTTGGTGACAGTGTCATGGTGGCAAGGGACATCAAAAAGCGGATTAAAGAAGAGGTTGGGGTTCTTTGCTCCGTTGGTGTAGGCCCGAACAAGCTGGTAGCAAAGATGGCAGCCGATCTAGAAAAACCTGATGGTCTCACACTAATAACAAAGAATGATGTAACAAAAAGACTATGGCCCCTACCGGTAAAAGAGTTATTTGGTGTTGGCGGTAGAACGGAGAAAAAACTCAACCTACTAGGAATTTACACCATCAAAGACCTGGCTAAATATCCCCTTGAGGTTTTGGTTAAGAAATTTGGCGTTGTTGGCCATGTCCTGCACATGAGTGCAAATGGGATTGATTACAGCCCGGTAGACCCTCATTCTTTAGATACTGTGAAATCAATAGGCAACCAACTTACCCTATCCAGAGACTATGCTGGTGACGATATACGGGTCGCTATACTTGATATTACCGAGAAAGTGTCTCACCGGCTGCGCTTGGGTGGGTATGTAGGCAAGACTGTCTCCCTCACCCTGCGTGACACTGAATTAAATAGTCATCATTGGTCTCGAAGTTTTAGGGAGCGTACTGATATTACAGAAGAAATATATCGTATGGCAATCAAGTTATTCGATACCAACTGGCCTAATACAAAAAGAGTTCGATTAGTTGGTGTTGGTATTTCTAATATTAAAAGAAAACAATATGAGCAACTGGACATTTTTTCTTATAAGACTAAACAACGGCAATTAAATCATGCTGTTGATGACATTAGAAAAAAGTTTGGTAACCATAGCATTAAACGAGGATCAAGTATAACAGAGGCAGGGATATTTAATGAAAAATTCTCTTAGAAAAAACAAACTATGGGAGGGGCACCGACTCTACTACCCTGAAATGCGTGAACTGGTGTTAGAGGGGCAGAAAGAAAAAGTAAATAAACCCGAAATGAGCGAAGATATATTGGAGCAGTTCCATCAGAAACTTCTATATGCTATTAATTTCAATCGCCCTGTTATAGTTCGCTACTATTCGTGTGACCAGATTCAAGAATGTATTATTTTTTCCTTTAAAATAGACCAAGGTGTAATGATTTGTGAAAACGGAAAAAAACTAGGATGCTTGGATATAGTTGAAGTAGAGGTTTGCTGACCTATCAACCTATTTTTCAGCTTAACATTTTTCTTATCTTCAAGAATAGCCTTAATTTTTTCAAATTACTTGGAGCTGGATATCTAAATGGAATGTCAAACAAGTTTGTCTGCTTAAGAATGCTTTTTTTATGCGAAAAAGTATGAAAGCTCGCTTCTCCATGATAGCTGCCTATGCCACTCTCACCCACACCCCCAAATGGCAAAAATGGAGTCACGATATGATAAACAGTATCGTTTATACATCCTCCTCCAAAAGAAACGCCATTTGTAATTTTCCTCTGCATATCTTTATTCTCTGAGAAAACGTATAATGCTAGGGGCTTGGGACGTTTTCTAATTTTTTCGAGAACCTCATCCAAATCTTCATACTCAAGTACCGGAAGTATGGGACCAAATATTTCTTCCTGCATAATTGGGTCTTCCCAGGTGACCTTATCGATGATTGTAGGAGCCAAAAACAACCTATTTTCATCATGTATTCCGCCTGTTATTATCCTTCCATTATTTAAATAGGCTAAAAGTCTTTCAAAGTGTTTCTTATTAATTATGCGGGTAAATTCCTCTCCCAGATCATAATTAAATTTTTCATTAATATAAGCAACTAGATAATCCATCAGTTTCTGCTTAACAGCTTTGTGCACAAGAAGATAATCAGGTGCAACACAGGTTTGCCCGGCATTAAGGAATTTACCCCAAGCAATCCGCTTTGCTGCTAATTTAAGGGATGCATCTTTATGTACTATACAGGGGCTCTTTCCACCCAGTTCTAATGTTACAGGAGTTAAGTTTTTTGCCGCTGCTTTCATCACAATCCTGCCAACATGAACACTTCCCGTGAAAAAAATATAATCAAATTTTTCAGCCAAAAGTGCGCTGCTAACCTCGATGCCACCTTCAACAACACAAATATATTCTTCAGAAAAGTTTTGTTTGATCAACTTTGCCAAAACACCTGAAACAGAAGGAGATAGCTCAGAAGGTTTTACAATAGCACAGTTTCCTGCTGCTATTGCCCCTATCAAAGGTACTAATGTCAGTTGAAAAGGATAATTCCACGGCGATATTATCAGGGCGACCCCGTAAGGTTCATACAATAAATTCCCCGAAGAACCCATATGAAGTAATCCCGTATTTACTCGTTTAGGCCTGGCCCAGGCTTTTAATCTTTTTATTGTTAGATTAAGTTCCTCCATAACAATCGCAATTTCGGTCATGAAGGCTTCTGAATCAGATTTATTTAGATCCTTGTGTAAAGCCTCACAAATATCTTTTTCATGATTTTGAATTGCTCGTCTTAACCTTTTTAGATTTTCCAATCTATAATTAATATCACAGGTTACATTACTCAGAAAATAATTTAATTGTTTCTGCACCAACTTTTTAATATCTATCACTAGATCACCTACTATGATTGTCTCGTGTTAGGCCATAGTCCAAAAACTAAATAATTATCTCATCTAAGGCTCTTTTAGGTACATGGTGAACTCCGTTTTCATCTCTCCAGTACTTTACATCACCAGATTGATCCATGTTCTCAATAACAACTTCCTCTTTGGGCCTGCCCAAGGCTATCACAAGAACTATTTCATAATTATCCTGTAAATCAAACTTTGCTGCTAACTCCTTTCTGTTAACATTTACAATAATACATCCACCAAGACCTTTCTCAACAGCTCCCAGCAGAATGCTTTGTGCTGCTATGCCTTCATCTTGTGGTAAACTGGCACCCACTGATAAATCTTTCAGCATAACTATATAAGCACCCGGTTTTTCACCTTCTGGCGGACCATCCCAGCTTTTAATATACCCGGCCCATCCTAAAGTGTTAAATATTTTCACATTACTCTCTTGGGTATTTGACAAAATATACTTTAACGATTGTCTGTTAGCGCCCGATGGTGATAACCTGGCCAGATTTACAAGTTCTTTAAGTGTTTTTGTTTCAACATGTACATTCTGATAAAATCTTCGGTAAGACCTGTTTTTTAAGACTAATTCCTGAATCATACTAACACCTCGATAAAAGATTTATTTAAAGGAATTAGATTAATTCTTTAAATTCTTTAAATCTAGAGTTAATTATATCATCTCTTTATTAATGTTGCTATTTTGGTAATATTCATTTTTTGTCTAGAGTTTTATTTAGAAAACAGCATATTACCTCCTGCAGACTGACATCTGCAACAATCTCAAGTCTTTGTTGGGATAGTGCTCCAACATCATGAACTCTGATTATACCCTGCAGCAGCGACTCCTGAGGTAATATCTCAGGGAACAGATCGGGAAACCGGCTCATCAGGCCACTTTGAAAAACTACCTCCTGCCTTTCAGGATTGAGAGCAACGTAAAATATCTCATTTTCAACCAGGTCATTGAAAAAATGGGTTCCGTAAGAAACTTCGGGGGCATACCCTGCTTTGGGATAAGCTATTTCCCCCAATACACTCATGTTACTAATTTCCGCAAAATTCACCGGAACACCCAGTGATGCAGTGGTGGTCCCCCATCTTCCCGGTCCTAAAAGCATAACAGACATTTTATCCTTTGCGGTCAGTCTGTTAATTTTTCCTATAGCTCTGGCAAGACTGTACTTACCTGATTCATTTAACTCATTATAGGCCCGCGGTTCAACAAATATAATACGATCTATGTTTCTTTGTATATTGCCACCCATAAAACCACCATGGCCCCGAAACAATATCTTATCGGGCTTTATATCATGGGGAAACTCAACCCTAGCATTAAATCCTTTTACCTGGAGCGGCCTGCACTGCAGAAGGTTAATCCGATAGTTATTACCGTTTGTAAAATTAACAGTAAATTCCACATCAACAGGACATTGATATATTTGTTCCAGAGCTTTAAGCAATTTATGCATAGTACCAGGAAAAGACGTTTCAGAAGCTAATTTGTCAAAGGTTAAAATCCATGAAGCCTGCTTTCGCCCTTTCAACCGCTCCAGTATTTGTTCTGATTTATAATCCCTCTGTGCAATTGTGTTTAGCTTTAACTCAACATTATCGTCCACTAAATTTTGCAGCTCTACTGTTTGGATACTGTTGGCCTTAAGATTTAGTAAGTCCACTTTACGCTGGGAAAACCCTTTAAAGTCCTCTATCCCGGCGTAGGGTTTTAGAAGAGGGTTATCCAGAGCAATAATTCTCACATAATCTCCATTAACCCGGTTTACTGCCCGGGTACCAAGGCCTGCCACCACCCTCAGCATACCGGCCTTAGGATCCATATTTTTTTCCCACACATATGTGTTATGTGAATAACCAACTCCGGCCATATCAGGGAAAAAATATTGCTGCCTGTGACAGCCGGAAACTCTCTGGACCAGCAAGGCCATCTGTTCATCCCGGTCACTCAGCTCCCTCTGTAAGCGGTATGTTAAAGCACTCTCATTCATAGTACTGGCAAATATAGTCCTGACTGCTTTTTCAAATTCTTCATAGCGCTCTTCTAAGGTACCCTGATTGGTGCAATAAACACTTTCATATTTGCCGGCAAAGGCACTACCAAAGCTGTCCTCCAGTAAACTGCTGGAGCGGACGATGATTGGAGACTGACCAAAGTACTCTAATATCCTTAAGAACTGCTCCTGAACTTTTTGGTTGATCCTTCCCGCTAAAATCCCGTCTCTGAGAACCGGTGCTAATCTAAAGTAATTTTCAGGCTGCTTTTGGTCCATCCTAAGTTTCCACAAACCGTTTTCCACAAGATAAGTGTAAAAGACATCAGATCCAACGAAAAAAGAATCATGTTGTTCGATAATAGAATCCCAATCTGTTTCCGAATCACAGCTCAACATTTTCCTTGCCAGGAGCATTCCTACTGCTTTTCCGCCGATGAATCCTGAACCTATCATCCTGCTTTTGATGTTAAGTAAATCCTTCAGGGTGAAAGTATTTGTTAACAATGTCAGGAACCGTTTATCCCGGGTCATTATCATTTTACATAGTTTTTTCAGCAGCTTCTTCTCTTCCGCAGGATTAGCTTCATCTATATTTATTTTTTCCTGTAATTCCGCTGCGTCCATAAAAATTCTATCCCAATAATCCATATATCTTTTGGGGTTGTCAAAGTTACATTCATTACCTCCTGCCAACAATGCTGCTGCATCACCACTATTGGTGATAGGCAAAAATTCTTCTCCCTGTTGGATATGGGGCAAGTATATAGTTGATGAATGCCTGTTCCATACCTTTAAAGGATGTACATAAGTTCGTCCGTTGGCTTCATAAGCATCCAGCAAAACCTGTGTTGTATTCCGTATAGCTTTGATTGTCTCAAAAGAATTACTGTTTTTATAAAGGGCAAAATATGCAATAGTATCTAACTTGAAAAGATAGGGGCAGGTAATCATAAAAAAGTTGCCAATCATCAGATCTGTTGCCCAAGCATGCAGTAGTTCAGATAAGCAGTCAAAAACGTAGAACACTTCTTTGCCTTCAGCAGTGATAATGTTGTGTACCTGAGTTGAGAAGGACTCGAAACCATTTTCAGCATCTATATGGTGAATGGTTACACCTGCCTGGTTCATTATAATAGGCTCATGACGGGCAAACCGCATGTAAATAACCTTTCTGCCTTCGGCCAGGCTTTTATTGACAAAAGACCTGGCAAATGCCGTATATACTTTGATATCGCTTACCTGCAGGACCACATTATCCCCAAGTCTCAGGCTGTCAATAACATTATCCAAACCGGCTGTCCCGGTACTTACCATAGTGGTTTCTTCTTTGTGTAAAGGCATTATGATACTCAACGCCCTAACCTCCTTTCATGTCAATCCGAAAAACATCTGAAAAAAAACAAAAGGAAGACAATAAAATATTGTCCTCCTCTTCGTTGAGAGCAAACCTGACGCCTTTGTCAGGAAATGTTTATAGTTTTTTCTTAGTTCCATTATATCAACAATACTAAAAAAAATATACACCTTCTTTTTCCCATCTATGTAATACTTAATTCTTTTGTAAATAGGCTTGTAGTTCCCGGTTAATAATGCGGGCTAAACCCTTTCTGAAATCAGGGCTTTTAAGGACGGCCTCTGTACCCATTTCAATGAAATTTAAGGTAATCTTCATAAAATGATCCCTTTTGTCAGGAGGAGCCTCCTTGATTTCGTTAACTAGTTTTTCCATTAAGTTCATTACCTGATTCATTACCATATTATCACCTCGGCTTAGTTTTACCAGACCGAATAGTTACAATTCATAAATGACTATGATCTATTTATATGTGATTTTTTAGTAAAAAAAATGACTTATCAAGCGATAAGTCCTTCTTTGTCGATAACGCTATTGGAAGCCCGCAATGTCGTCCTTTTTTATGTCCAAACCTGCCTTCTCGCAGGTGGGCATCTTAGATGCGTTTTTGCCCTCCACTCAAGGGCGGCTCGACAGCTGCGCAACATCAGATTCCCGATATCTCAATGTAGGTTGGACATATCAAAGTTAACGCACATCTCAGGCATTTCCTTTTCCGTGTTTAAATCTTATCACACGAACATTTGAAATGCAAATTCGGTTAAAGCTAATTGTCCTGTATTGGATTTGTAATACATTTATTAGAATGAGAATGCATTAATATGCTGTTGAATTTAATTTTTTGAAAGAGGTAAATGTGATAGTAACTCCCTGGCATGGTCATCAGTAAGCACCTGGCTGCCTTTTTTAAATCCGATTTTAAAATCACACTGCCCAGTCCTGATATTTAAACATCCCCAGGCTTGGTTACCCCTAATCACCTTTTCGCCGCATTTTGGACAGTTACCAACAACAATTCGTTTTGTTTTTTTCTGAGCCTGTTGGCTCTGTCGGCTCTTTACCGAAGATACAATAAGTGATGTAAATTGTTTAATATCATTCATAAACTCTGGCCTTGTATCCAGACCTTTTTCTATGTCAGCCAGCCTTTTTTCCCATTGAGCAGTCAATTCAGGTTGTTTCAGTTCAGGCACTGGTATTAGTTCTATTAATCTTATTCCCTTGTCTGTGGGAATCAGCTTCTTACCCTTACGTTCAATGTACTGCCTGCTGATAAGTGTTTCAATAATTGACGCTCTGGTAGCAGGCGTCCCTAGTGACATCCCCTTCATTTTAGCTCTCAGTTCTTCATCTTCAATAAGTTTACCGGCTGTTTCCATTGCTCCAAGCAGACTGGCTTCGGTAAATTGGGATGGTTTCTTTGTTTCTTTGGATAAAACAATACATTCAGAAACATTATATTTGTCACCTTTTTTCACTGGCGGAAGGGTTTGGGTTTCTTCCTCTTCCTTTTCTTTATCTCTATCATCATCTTTTACTTTAGGTTCAGCTCCATAAATCTCTGTCCACCCTGCTTCAATTACTACCTTACCGGTGGTTTTAAAAATATATTCCCCAACCTTTGTCAGAATAGTAGTGTTCTCTGCCTTACACGGACCATAAAACACAGCAACAAACCGTTTGGCAATTAATAAATATACCCTGCTCTGGGTTGCATTTAATCGTCGCAAATCAGGTTTTTGCTCAGTAGGAATAATTGCATGGTGGTCAGTAAGTTTTGAATCATCAACAAACTTCTTGTTTACCGGTAATTTGGGTAATGCCAGCAAAGGCTCAGTGAATTTGGCTAACTCTGGCAAGGTCTGCAGGTGCCTGAGAATTTTGGGGAAGGTTGGAATCTGGGCTGTGGAAAGATGGTTAGAATCAGTTCTGGGATATGTAATAAATTTAAATTCTTCATAAAGCTTTTGAACTGTTTCCAGGGTCAAAGCGGCAGACATTCCATACTTTTTGTTGCATTCACGCTGCAGATCAGTAAGGTTATAGAGTTTAGGCGGCGATTCTTCACTTTTTTTCTTCTTAACTGAATCAATTACTCCTACCTGGCCCGCTGCAGCCTTGGATATTTCCTGTGCTTCTGCCTCTGCAGCTATTTTGGGACTGTTATCCTTGATATATCTTCCTTTATAATACTTGCCTGTGTTTTCAAAAATAGCATCGACTTCCCAATAGGGTACCGGAATAAAATTGCGTATTTCTTTTTCCCTGTTAACTATTATCGCCAGAGTGGGAGTTTGTACCCGTCCTACACTTAATGTATCTCCGTGTTTTATAGACATCGCCCTGGTTCCGTTCATGCCTACTAACCAATCAGCTTCAGCTCTGCAGTATGCTGCCTGGGCCAGGTTTTCCTTCGATTCTCCATCCAGCAATTCATCAAAACCCTTTTTGATGTCAGGTGCAGCCATGGAGCTGATCCATAATCTTTTTATGGGGAGCGTGCAGCCCGTCATTTGATAAATATAGCGGAATATCAACTCCCCCTCCCTTCCGGCATCAGTGGCACATATTACGTATTTATAGCTATTTTGTTTGATAATTTTATTTATTACGTTAAATTGTCCGGCTGTTTTCGGGGATATTTTAAGCTTAAATTCATCGGGTATTATTGGAAGATTAATAAAAGTCCAGCGTCCCTTTCCAACATATTCATCCGGGGTTGCCAGTTCCAGCAGATGACCTACGGCCCAGGTTATATGATATTCTCCGTTTTCCATATATCCATCTTTTGATTTAAATTTACCTAATACATTGGCGATATCTTTTGCCACACCAGGCTTTTCTGTAATTATAAGTTTAGTCAAAAGAAACTCCCCTATTTGTTAATAACCCTGCCAACATTTTTTATCAGGATTGAAATCGTTCCATCTGGGTTATTAATAAACTCCATCATATCATTGTTATTATAAAAGTGTGATGGGAAATTAATCTCTATTCCACTATCAGTCTTCAGCTTTTGGGTTCTGAATCTTTTACCGGAAGTCACAGCTTCAGGAACAGTAACAGTATTTTCTATTACTCCCTGTTTCTTCACCTCTTGTAAATACTCGTTTTGGATATCCTTATTTTCACTAAATACGGTTTCTGCCACTTGGTCTACTTTAATTTTATTAGATTCCTCAATTCCTTCAGCGAGACAACTTCTAAGCCTTGCTACTTTCTCAAAATTCTCGTCAAAATATTTTTTGCTTATTTTAGTTACCGTTTTGTCCAATACCTTCATCTTCTGTATATACGACAAGTCACTCTTACATTTTAAAAAGTATTTAGATAAATAGAATTCCTTTTCTCCACAAATTTCATATTGTTTCTCAATTATTTGCATTTCCAGGCTGTTCAGGTTGATAATCATACATTCATCAACTTTTTGCGTTTCACCCGGTAAGGCAGTCTTTTGCTTAATCAGCCTGTTAATGTTACCTTCAACGGAACTTAACACAAAATGAATATAGCTGCTTCTGTAATTAAGTTTAATCAAAGAGAAATACCTGCTGCCCTCCATTTCAAACATACAAAAAACAACGTCTCCGGAAGGAATGTCGGGGTTTTGTATCATAATCGAAAATAGTCTTCTGGCAAGCCCCGTACTTACATTAAGAAACATGGTGTCATCCTTAATGAGTTGATGAAGCATATCAGATACTTCATTTTTATCAGTATCAAAATAGGCCTTTTTTAAATCCCCGTCATTAAATAGTTTACTGATGTGTTTTTCCAAAAAATCGCTGACATCTTTTTCTATATCAAGTTCTTTTGTGGAAATAATCGGCTCTTGATGGTTGTTGTCTAAAATGTGTAACACTACTTTGATTAAATTTATTTTCATTAACTGTTCTCCTGAATTTTTTTGGTGTCATCAAAATAAAAAAGCACCTAACTATACCGTTAAGATGCCTTCATTAATTTTGCGATTGGGCACTTATTAATAATTCAACAAAATTTCTACTTTTTCCTTTATCTATTATTAAAAAGTGTATTATAATATCTCCAGTATTTACTTCAGTTTATTAATACTGGAAATTGTATAAAATATAATATCAATCTGGAGGTTATCTTAAGATGAGTAATTCAGTCTGGATATACAGAATATATGACATAACCGAAGAAATCAATCTTAAATCAGTTGAGCAGGTTCTTGCCCCGGATAAGCCTACCAGCAGACTCCGACTCAACCGTGTTCAATCAAAATCTATTCACATCGATAACCCGCCGGTAACAGTTGAGTTAGGTAACACTAATATTCAAATTAATGAAAAACAATACTCAGCAGTAGTTACAGCACGTGTGTTTGATTTGGGAGTTATCAGTATTGTTCTGAAGGTTCATTTGTTTCCCGAAACTTCTTATGCGGACTTAAGAGATTTATCTGTTCGGCTGAACAGTACAGATTCACTTGAACCAATATTCCAAAGTTTTTTAGAAACATTAAAGAAAAGCCTGAAAATTACTGTGGCTCCTTCTAGGGAACAATATGTTGAAGACTTTATTATCTACTTTTTTCGCACCTGGGATTCTGAATGGGATCCTGCTCCCATTCTTTTAGGAGAAAAAGAAACATTAAGTGAACAGGTTAGACGCGACACCTTAAAAAACTCCTTTTCATACGGAACCGGTGACCTTGCCATAATAACCTGGGATTCGGCACTGGTATATGACTCTGAAGGAAGTACCGATATACCTGACCTCCTTGAATTCGCAACTACTCAACTTTTGGAATTGCGGTACTATGATGGACTTCTATCTCATGAACTGGACAGGATGCACGACGCAATTGAATCAGCAGAAAAAGTGGGATGGTGGACACGCCTAAGATATTATCGGAAAATCATGAAAAACATCATGGAGGTTGTTATCGATATCACCGAAATCACAGAAAAGATACAAAAACAACTTACAGTTACAGAAGACGTCTTTTACGCCCGTGTATACGGTTCTGCCCTGACCATATTCCGAACCCGTGAATGGACAGACATTATTCATAAAAAGGTGTCATTAATTCAAAGAAATTACTCAATGCTGAGTGACGAAGTCATTAATCACAGGTCAATGTTATTGGAATTGGCCATTGTAGGACTATTTGTATTTGAAATAGTTCTTGGGCTGTTCCAGCTAATTTAATTCATCTATATGCTTTCCACAGTGCGGACATATATTAGCAGAACTTTTTTCTGACTCTATTTCTTCAAGAAAACCTGAACCCAAAATACCTGTAGGAAGTGCTACCATGCCTATACCCAGGATAGCAATAAAGGTGCCAATGAATTTACCAAGATCGGTAACAGGGAATACGTCCCCATACCCAACAGTAGTAAGTGTTGCAACACTCCACCACATGGCGGCGGGAATACTGGAAAATTTGTCAGGTTGTGCGTTATGCTCAACATAGTACATCATTGACGAAGAGACTACTAACATCATAAAGACAACCCCAACCGCAGCAACTAAATCATCCTTCTTTTTCATGACAACCTTTCCGAGTCTTTGAAGGCTCTTAGAATAACGGGTTAATTTGAGTAACCTGGCAATCCTAACAGTCCGAAGAATCAGCAGAAAACGGGTATCAACCTGATCAGTTGCAAATAAGGGAAGGAACAGAGGAATTATAACAATCAGGTCAACTATCATCATTGGAGTAAGAGCATATTTGAGCCGTCCCAGAATTGACGAACTATATCTCTTATCAAGAGTACAAACCCATAATCTAGCTGTATATTCACCCGCAAAAACAAACAGTGAAAATATGTCAAACCAATAAAAATAGATACCCAATACATGTTCGATACCCTTCACCGTCTCAAAAATCATAACAATTAAATTTGCCACAATAATTGCAAACATAAACTTTTCAAAACGGTTTGATATTTTATTGTCAGAATTCTCAATTTCAAGCACTTCAAAAAAAGTTTCTCTTATCACATAGATCACCTTCTTTCCTTGCACCGGCGTCGTGAGGAATCTTACCGAAGCCTCCGCTAAGTTCCTCCGACACAGGTGCTGAAAATTGGCGCAATGCCTCGCCGGATTCCCCGGCACTCAGTTTTGCAAGGTTGAAAAAAGGAACGCCCCATGTAATTGTGGGAAATTCCTCTCTATTAACTCTCTATTAATTAGTAGGTAAGGCAGCCCGCGATAATTAGACCAATAGAAATAAACATCCCGAAAAGGGAAATTGCTACAGCAATATTATCTTCTTCTAATGCTTCTGCAACGTTGAATGTGGGAGTAAGGACTTCAGCAAGAAAATTGGCAGCAACCTGTGTGACGATACCAATAGAGGCCCATAGAGCCAGGTCAAGAAGTGAAATCGAGTTTGCAATTGCGGAATAAAGGACAATTGCAAGTCCTATAGTACGTCCGGCAAGTACAATTCCTGCTGATTTATTACCCTGCCCAATAAGAGTAAATTCTTTTGTTCTGGTGGTAAAAACAAAAATAATCAGACCAACTGCCATTAATAGAGCACTGACCCCGAAATACGCCAGGTAATTTGCATAAAGGTTTTGAAACATTTCATCCTCTCCTTTTTACTTTTCACCTACAGGAAGAAAGAAAGAGTTATCATCGGTAACAATTTTCCCTGCCCTGATTCCAATACTCGAAGCTTTTCCATTGACGAGAAAACACCCTGTCATGTAATGGACTTCTCTCTCTCCATGGGAGGTATTTATAGTGGTTATGGGTAATTCCGCAAACTCCTGATAAACTGGAGCTGAATCTGTATAATTCATTTGAGTATCCGTGTAAATGGGATTCCCGTCAGGTCCAAATATGTGAACTGTATCTCCTTCTCTGCCAAAACAGGGCTTTTTAATGTAACTTTCTCCGTCCTCAATAAACCAGTCAGGTTCAAAATAGGTAGGGAGCATATACTGCTCAATCCAACGGTGTTCTTCATTCGTATAAAAAACACCTTCTTCATGAAGCCCCCATATTACTACCTGCACAGCTTTACTCTGCATAAGAAACGCTGACGGTGGATTTAATACAGCGACTTTTTTATTAACAATATGTTCTAACAGCAATTGGCCAATTTTTACTCCCGTTTCCGGATTTGTATCCAAAACCAGGTATTCAACGGGCCAGGTTTGGCGGTAGAGAACATCAATCTTACGATCATTTTTGTCATATAGACCATACTCATCAATTTTAAGCTCATTTAAAGGACAGTATGATGCGTTCACAAGACCGCTAAGTTGTAACAGGTAATCTGTAGTGAACCTATCTTCAAAATGGTCCGCATCAGAGGTAAACACTACATAAGGAATCCCCTGGCCTCCGTTAAACTTATAGGAGTCCATAATTGATTTCCTCATTGCCACAGAAAGTTCTCTGTCCATTCCCTCATTGGGATTTTTTACTCCAAATTCCTTACATACCAGTCCATTTATGTGGAAGCACTCCTTAATAAAGGTTGGAGTATCTGAGTTTATTTCCATAGCCTTATATCCCTGGGAAGTTTTGATTAAATCTACACGTGAAATAACTGATTCTGGACCTATTGTTTTCATCCTAAGGTAATCATAGGTTTCTTTATCAAAATCCAATTCCCAAAATGTCTCTTCAGGAGCATTTCTCAACATTTGGTTAGTTTTCGCAAATATCTTTCCAATTCGCTCTGCAGCAAGACGAATTTCGTATATCTCTTCTCTTGTCAAAAGATGAATGTCCAGTAAAGCGTACTCCCCATCACTGTATTCAGCCCAGAAATCGCTTTTTAATGGTCCATAAAACTTTTCCCATTTATCCCTGTGTGTTTCGGGCAACAAACATCATCTCCTTTAACCCCTGTAACTTAACCGCCAAAACCGCCTCCCTTGAATCCGCCCCCAAAACCGCTTAACTTACTACTGGAACTAGACTTAACAGATGTAAAGCTAGACCTTGTTTTAGCGGTGGATGTTAGTCCACTGTTCTTGATAGAACTTTTAAAAAGCTTTCCATTATAAAAATACCACCGTGCACCACCTGGCGGGTCATACTCCCATTCTCCATCCTCTTCATCCCATTCCCAGTACTGCTCATCGTAGCCTGGAATATCAGGAGGAGATGATGGTCGTTCATAGACCAGTCGCTCATCAGATGAACAGCCTGCAAGATTACCTGCCAGCAATGTTCCCACCAATACATAAATCAACTTATTGGTTTTTGTCATTTACTTGCCTCCTCTCAACATTACAATTTTATCAGATTTCATAACAGAAAAACAGGTTATTTAAAAAGGAGCCTTCATTTTGAAGTGCTCCTTTTTATATAAAAACTATTGTACTAGATTGCCTTCATTATTCTGCCAATACCGCAGTACCGCTTACCGCAACCATCAACATTCCTTCTCTGATCACTTCATAGTCGATGTCAATGCCAACAACCGCATTAGCCCCCATACCCGAGGCTTTGTCAGCCATTTCGCTCACTGCAATATTACGTGCATCTACCAGTTTGGATTCATAAGCGCCTGAACGTCCGCCTACTATGTCAGTAATGCTGGCAAACAAATCCCTGACTACATTGGCTCCCATAATAGCTTCACCTGTAACAATGCCATAATAATTTTTAATTTTCTTGCCTTCTATGTTTGGTGTAGTGGTCAAAATCATTTTTCATCTTCTCCTTTCTAAATTAAGTTTTACCAAACTTTCAGAAATCAAACATATGAAACCACCGTTTAATCTTTTACATCCAAAAGCCTTGCTCTGGTAATACTTTCTTCACCAAATTTATCTCTGACAATATCCATGGCTCGGGTTAATTTAGATTTACTTTCCTCCCCTTCACCAAAAAGCGACAATTGATTGTCACTTTTTTCTGTGAGGTTATGTACTGAGACACCAATTAGCCGGATTGGTTTGGTTAAAGTATTTTCCAGAAGTCCTCTGGCTTCACTATATATAATTTCGTCGAGGTTGGCTGCAATA
Organism: Thermincola carboxydiphila; assembly: GCA_016841045.1. Classification (GTDB taxonomy): domain Bacteria; phylum Bacillota; class Thermincolia; order Thermincolales; family UBA2595; genus JAENZX01. Next base: position 147,791 of record JAENZX010000005.1, on the reverse strand, counting down.
TCAAGGGTCTTTGACCTTGTTATGGTCTTGAAATCATTATACTTAACTTTTAGTGTAACTGTCTTTCCCTGCATTTGGGTCCTTCTAAGGTGCCTGCCCACATCAACAGACAACTCCATGACAACACGTTCTAATTGATCGTAAGCAGTTATATCAACAGCAAAGGTAATTTCCCGTCCAACAGATTTAACCTGTCTGTCAGACTCAACAGGTCTGTTATCAATTCCTCTTGCCAGCAAATATAATTGGTGACCGTAAGACCCAAATAGGTTTTCTAATATTCTTTTATCTAATAAGCGAACGTCCCTTATGGTTCTTATGTTTAGGTTTTTTAGGCGCTGGGCTGTTTTTTGCCCTACTCCCCAAATTCGCCCAACATCCAAAGGATCAAGAAATTCTTGCAGCCGTTCTCGGGAAATAACCAAAAAGCCATCCGGTTTTGACATATCAGAAGCTAGCTTGGCCAGGAATTTATTATGGGCAATACCGACAGATACAGTTAAACCCAGCTCCTGTTTAACCCGTTGTTTTATTTCAGTTCCTATACTCTCAACTGTTCCAAAGAGATTAAGGCTGCCCGTTACATCCAGAAACGCTTCATCAAGGGATATTGGCTCAATTAGTGGAGTGTAGTCATAAAAGATCTTATGCATTTCTTTAGATGCTTTCTTATATTTTGAAAAGTCGGGAGGTAAAAAGATTGCGTGGGGACACCGCCGAAATGCCTCTGCCAGCGGCATGGCTGACCGAATTCCAAATTTCCTGGCCTCGTAAGAACAAGTTGCAACAACCCCGCGGCTTTTGGGATTACCTCCAATGACCACAGGCTTGTCTTGCAGCTCAGGGTTGCTTAACTGCTCTACACTCGCATAAAAAGCATCCATATCACAATGGATAATTGAAGATAGTTTAGTTACTTGGGTCATTCTGACCATTCCTCTATCAAACTTGAATCCTTTATAGTCTTAATAAAAAATTTTTTGCCGTTATCATACAGCAGGTTTATAGTGTCAGGTTTACTTTGAACTAAAAACAGCTGTTCTGCATTTATTACAAAGTTACCGTATTGGTCTTTATCAGCTTGCGGTAACGGTGCAAAACTAGTGCTGATTTTGGATTTATCCATAAACTTAACTCTATATGCATCGCCCTCCTCCAAAATTTTCCTGGCCTCCAGCCATGCTTTGGAGCCAGCCTCAGAGTCCCTTGCAATATCGGTGACTCGCCCGGCCTCATTTACCTGAGTATAGACAAGAAGGTTCTTTATTGAATCCACTAACCTGTTAAATTCGGGTTTCTCCCTGGTAATGTTCTTTACAAGTCTTCCGTTGCTAAGTTGGACAATCCTTTCTGGAACTGGCATATCAAATTGCTTAATAGTTTTAACCCGATCTCTGGTTGGTTTATCACCAATTTCCCCTTTTGTTTCAACATAATCATCTCTAACTGCGAAAACAATAGCAGCATCTTCATTCCCCTCAAAAATGTAGACAGGAAGCAAATAGTTTGATGCAGGATCACCCATGTCATGGTCTGTCAGGTAAGTAAGGTATACTTTCTTAATCTCACCTTCAAGGTTACTATCTGCAGCAATCTCGCCTGCCTGAAGTTTTTTAAATGCTTCCTGAGGAGAAAGGATTGGATATTTCATATACGGTTCAAGTTTAGGCCATACTGTCTTAACCCCAGTTATTCTTTGATGATCCCCTACCTCAACAGATATAAACGAGTAAGAGTCTCTCAAACTCCCAATCTGGCGGTTCAAAATAATATTTTTGGATGTAACCGGTTTTGTTTCCATACCTGCTGACGGGTCATACCAACCCATGAGGTTGGCCACATTTGTAGTAATAGTAAACTTGTCATTAGGAAAAAAACCCTTGCTTTTTAAATATGAAATTGCTATCTCTTTCGCATCATTGTCATTAGGCAGCCCAACCCCCTTATTATTTTCAGAACTGGAAGATATATAGCTAAAACTGCTTGTAGTAATACCTACAACATTCTTCTGATGATCAACAACTGTTGTAAAGTAGCCCTGCCTGGTCCGTCTAACCGGATTAACTTCGAATTTAGCCAAAAGGTCATTAACATACTTCTCGTCTACCTTGTAAGGCATAATACGATACACCATAACACGCGCAGGTACTTCCGGCAGTGTTGTATTAAGAACATAATCTCCCTGTACAGGTGTCAATAAACTGCTGGCTTGGTCTGTAATTAAAAGTGGTGGAAGCTTAGGCGGTTCCGGTCCATTAACAAACTTAGTGACTACAGCAGCACCCACCGCAATAAATATTAGAACAATAAAAATAATATCCACTTTTGTTAAACGGGTTTTTTTTGCTGCAATTCCACGCAATACTACTCCTCCGTTACAGTGAAAATACTTTTTTCTCTATAATCTTTTCGACACTGTTCACATATTTACCTGCCCAATGTGCATAAGGAAAGGGCTACCTTTTTTAGTAAGCCCTACTCCAGATACTTATTAAGATTTTTAATTAACATTTCTTGTTAACATTTCATAAACACAAATCATAAATTCATAATAATATCATTACAATTAACTTACGAGTCTTTTAAGGCTTCTATCCAATAAATCAACCAGTTCAGCAACGATTTTTTGAGTGCTGATATCTGCTTTGGCGAAATCGGCCACTGATGATGCACGACGATAGTTTTCCTCAACCTTTTTATACACAGGGTTTGCCGCTTCATCCATTACACTGTTTAATGCTTCCTTAAAGCTTCCTACGGCTTCCGATAAGCGTGTCCTACCTTCATTTATTTTTTGTTGTCTGTACTCTTCAGCAGGCATTTTTCCTGTTGACATAAATTTCTCACTCCTTCTACAAGTCTGGGCTATCTACTTTTTCTTGTTATCTATTTTTCTCTTTTGACGAGGTGAATCCTGCATTTCTTCCAAATGTTACATTTAAAGTGTTTTATCGTTTTTCTTTTATTTCAAAGGATTATAATATGACATCAATAGACACTGTGGATTACCTTATCCATAAACTTATTGTCAGCGAGGTAGCAGCCCATTTGAGATTCTTTATGTAAATTAACCCTGACATATCTTTTTTGATTATAAGGACCCTTTTTCAAACTTACTGATACAGTTACATCATAAATCAAAGGATCCTTCTTTTTCATTCCAGTTACGGTGACTCCTATAATTTGCTCAAGTTCATTTCCTTTTAGTTCTTCGGGTTGTCTTAACATAAATTTTAGTGACTTCAGGTCTTGTTGATCAATTGCAGTAAATATTGCTATTATATGTTCTTCGGGGCTTATTTGCTGTAGATATTTTTTTGTTTTTCCAGCGGCCTTCCAGATCATCAACTGATGGGAAAGATTTACCCCGCTGTTTTTTTCTTTGCTAAAAAAATACAGCCCAACCTTTCCATGCAAATCATTATTATCAATTTTCCCTTCTCCGTGAGGAGCCCCTGTCAATGAAGCAGCAATTTTCCTTTCCCCGATTTCAACAACGACAGCCCTTCTCTTCCAGTTTATTGTTCCATTATATATAGCTTTTAGTCTTAGTGTGTCTTCCCTGTTTAATGGCTCGATGTCAGCGTGACTATAACCCCCGGTTCTAATGACCGTGAATTTATTTCCGGTGTCAATTTCCCTAATCAAAGCTTTGTTATTTATCTCGAATAACTTTTTTACCTCTTCCCATTCAAGAATCTCCCCAAAAGGACTTCGCTTTTTAATTTCACGGGCTGCAAGCTCAAAATATTCCTTTAGGTTACTATTAACTTCAATCATATTCCCCGTTTTCTTATCCAAGAGATAATGAGACCCGTTCCAGAGGTACTCCCGTGTTTCCATTTTGCTGTAAAGACTCACTTGAATTCCGTCACTGGGGAAATTAACTCCTGCTGTTTTCTTAGCTTTTTTAATTCCGGAACATATTTGTCTAATGGTTTTAGGGTGATTAATTATCCACTGGGCTTCCATTTCATTTGAATTAAACTTAATTTCTGTTACTCTGGTCCAGTTCCAATAAGTAATAGCCGTAGTAAATGCTATAATAGCCACCAGTACCTTCAAGAAAAGCCATCGAGTATCTATATATACCACCCGTGAAGTTTTTGACCACATTCAGGCAAGCTCCTTCTATAAATTGATTAAACTTAGTAAATTTATAGACTAAAATGATTCAAAAAAGAACAGTTTTTAATATTAAATGTTCCTTTTTCCGGAAAACATGTATGAGTAAGCATGTAATGTAATTAAGCGGTTTATTTACCTGTAATTCCACAGTATATCACCTGTTTGCAGGGTAAAACTAGTATCACAAGGGAGGTGAAAATTATGGGTACTGGACAAAAATCTAACGGTCTGGTAGTGCCCCAGGCAGCAAATGCAATGTACAACTTCAAGTACGAAATCGCCAATCAAATCGGTGTTGCTAACCAGGTTCAGGGTGGTTACTGGGGACACATTTCTTCCCGTGACTGTGGTGCTGTTGGTGGTAACATGGTAAAACAAATGATTGCAGCTTACGAAAAGAATCTAGCCGGAAAAGGTTTCTAAGACTTAAAAAACCAGGGGACAACCCCTGGTTTTTGGATGCATCCGTTTTTAGTTTAATTCGTTTTTGCCTTCCTCAAAAAATTCAAACAAAGCCTCATACTTTGCTGTTAATTGGTTGTAGTAATCATCCAATTCAGGCAAAGTTTCTTTGTTCCACGGTGGTTTCTTGTAAGTTCCCAGGGCTCGTATTGCGGGAAGCAGTCCTTCCTGACAAAGAAAAATAAATTCGGAATAGTTTAAGTGAAAGAATCTCATCAATTCGAGAATCTTTTTTTCTTCAAGAGAAAGTTCCTCTCTTATCTTAATATTATCCAAAGTTTGTTGTTCTTCTCGCAATAGCTTTCACCTCTTTATTTAATTTAAGCAACATACTTAATGTTGCCCAAAATTGTACAGATGATGCCCCTGGCTTTAATCCTCACCCATCATTAACGCTAATTTTACTTTTTCCAGAAGTCCTATTAGCTTTAACTCATCACTATAAAAATAGCTGGCATATTCTGATCCGTTTCTTGTGTAGACTATTAGAAACTCTTCCAATTCTCCGTTATTTTGCAGTTCTACCAACTCCTGAAGTATTTCCATCCGGTATTGTTTCGCCCTGTTTAAATGCTTTATTTGTGCCACTTTACCACCGCCTTAATATCAACTTCGGAGTTGAAATACTAACTTATGTCAAAAGTTTATGTCCTAGGTGCCATGGGAATGCAAAGTTTTTAATTCTTTAAAAAATATGTTATTTCACTTAAATTTTAGTACAGTATATTCATAAATAAAAACAGTTGCCAATAAAAACTTATTAACATAATATGGGGCTGCCTCATAAGTAAAAATCTATGGGACACCCAAACCAGGTATTTTCTTTTTTCGCCGCCATCCCGCCCATAAGTACGTGGGGTGCTAGCCCAGGATTTTTTTATTGACCTTGCGAATAAGTCCGGAAATCCGGTGGGGCGTTGCGCAAGATTTTCCTTGCACCGGCGTCGTGAGGAATCTTACCGAAGCCTCCGCTAAGCGAAGTCACAGACCGGAGCCACGGATGGCGGAGCCGCCCCTGAGGCAGGAGCCGAATTGGGCGGTTTAGTCTGTGACTTCGCCAGGAGCAAGGTTAGATTCCTCCGACGCAGGTGCGGAAAATTGGCGCAATGCCCCTCCGGATTTCCCGGCCATCAGTTTGTCGAGGTTACAAAAAAAGAAGAACGCCCCATGTTATGGACATTCCCTTTAACCATACTCCGCAATTTAACTTTTTATGTTACTTAACTCTTTTCAGATAACCGACATTCACATCACTCTGTTTACAAAGTAATTTCTCAAAATCTTCTGCTGCAACAGGTTTATTAAATAAGTAACCCTGTACAATATCACATCCATGTTTCACAAGGAAATCAAGTTGATGTTCATCTTCAACACCTTCGGCAACTACCTTCATATTTAGGTTTCTGGCCAGTACAATCATTGTTGCCACAAGGGCCTTAGAAACATTTTCATCACCTGTAATATCCCTAATAAAGGAACTATCAATTTTTAATCCATTCACTGGCGGAAACATCCTTAGATAACCCAGAGAAGCATAGCCTGTACCAAAATCATCAATGGATACGTGTACACCAATCTGCTTTAACTCGCGAACCATAGCTTTGGCATATTCCATATCCTGCATTACAGTGCTCTCGGTTATTTCAAGCTCCAGATATCCTGCATCCATACCGGTATCTTTCAAAACTCTTTTAATCATGTCCACCAAGTCACACTGTCTGAATTGATAAGAAGATATATTTACTCCTACCTTAAGCGGCGAATAACCCTTTGTCAGCCAGGCAGCGTTCTGCTTACAAGCATTGTACAGCACATATTCACCAATTGGTATAATAAGCCCAGTTTTTTCAGCCAGTGGGATAAAGTCTATGGATGAAATTAATCCTTCCCGAGGTTGATTCCACCTGGCAAGAGCCTCCATACCAATGATTTGGCCCGTACTAACCTGAATTTGAGGCTGATAATTAATACTTATTTCATTTTTTTCTAACGCTCGATAAAGGGCATCTTCCATTTCCATTCTGGCCAGCGCTTGCTCCTTCATAGAAGGCGTGTACATAAGAAACTTTTTCCTGCCCTGTCCTTTAGCCTTGTACATAGCGGCATCGGCATTTATCAACAGTGTTTCCACGTCGTTTCCATCTTTAGGAAAAGATGCAATCCCTATGCTAGGACTAACATGAAATTCCCGGCGCCCAACTTTTAGAGGTTTTTGAAATTGGCTTAGTATTTTCTTTGATACCCCGACACAATCATCTAATCTGTTTAACTGGGGAAGCACAATAGTGAATTCGTCTCCACCAAGCCTGGCAACCATATCACTGCCTCTAACACACCGCTTCAGGCGGTGGGCAACAGCCTTCAATAAACTGTCCCCGGTATTATGCCCAAGAGTATCGTTTATGATCTTGAAACGGTCAAGGTCAATAAAAAGCACCCCAACTGTCTTATTATTCTTTTTTGCCCGTGTAAGACACTGATTCAGATATTCCCGTAATGATAAGCGATTTGGCAAACCTGTCAAATTGTCATGATAAGCCAAATACCGAATCTGTTCCTCAGCAATTCTACGATCCGTGATATCCTTACCCATACCAAAAAGAATTCTGTTACCTTTCCATAAACACGAGTTTAAAGTCAAGTTAAGGTACTTGGTTTGTTCGTTTATTTCATATTCTATTTCTACAGTCTTACCGTTTTGCAATGTTTCCTCATTTTCGGGCACATCGATACTGAAGAGCGTGTTGATATTTATATTAAGTATTTCCTGCCTTGAACATTCAAAGAATCTCTCTGCCGCCTCGTTATAATCAATAACATGTCCATCGGGTGCCATAATAAGTAAAGGGTCTGTCATATTCTCAAATAACGCCCGGTATCGCTTTTCGCAATCCCTCAGGGCAGCTTCAGCTTCTTTACGGATTTCTTGGGCATTCATTACTATCCTTCGTACCAAACCTAAACCCAGCCCAAGCGCTATAATAATAAAGGTAAACACCACAAAGCTATCTCCCTGCCTGATTAAATCTGGCATCTTACACCCCCAGACTGGACATTCCCAGCTTTACAGAGCTATTTTGTGAGGTAATTATTTGCTGCATCTCCTATATTTTACTCTACAGGCTAGCTTTTTTCAGCAGAAATCGTTCGTCATTTTTTCCTAAATTTTGACATAAATTAACATTTCTTAATCCATATCAAAAATCCGTTCGCATCAAATACATCGCCGGATTCCGGCCTCATTTACGGGAGACTAAAAAAAAGCGCCCCACTTATGGAACACTTCCTTCACACTGATAATATTTTTGAAATTATCGTTACCTATTTTTTTTCAACAACCAGTATGCAAGCCCTAATAAAGTAATACCAGCAAAGGCTGCGTAATTAAACTCATGAAGATATCTCTGCAGTTCCTCCCACTTGTCAGTAAAAATATAACCCAGGTAAACCAAGGCAAAATTCCACGGTACAGACCCAAGAAAAGAGTAAAAGCTAAACTTTAAAAAGTCCATCCGCGCAATTCCGGCTGGTAAAGAGATAAATGTCCTTACAGCAGGCAGCATTCTTGATAAAAATACTGTAATTTCTCCTCGCTGCTGAAACCATCGTTCGGATTGAGCAAGATGCTTTTGGGACAGAAAAATGTATTTGCCATACCTATCAATAAACCTTCTACCCCCAAGCCTTCCAGCAGTATAAGCGACCCAGCTTCCGACAAGGTTAGCTAAAGAGGCCACCAGTGTTGCTGACCAAATATTTAAACTACCCTTAGCTGCAAGATGTCCGGCATAAGGCATTACAATTTCACTAGGTATTGGGATACAGGCACTCTCCAGGGCCATTGTAATGAATACCGCTATTAAACGGTATTGCTCCAGATCACTTTTCAGAATATTTTCTAACCAGCTCAATTAAGTCGCCTCACACTAAGAATTTACAACACTAAGGATTTACCATACTAGGACTTATTCCACACACAAAAATATTATATCAAAAAAATGAAGCCCTTGGTGAAATTTATGATAATTTTTTCCTCAAAGCGCATGTATAATCAGCTTAGTTAAAGCAATTAGCTATATAAATATCAATTAGCTATATAAATATGTTGTACTACTTTAATTTTTAATAAATAAAAGCTTTTAATAACTTTTAATAAATAAATTAATAAACTCTTGCATTAATTTATATTACGTTGTAAAATTATAATGCTAATACCTATAGGGGGTATTGGTATTGTTACTGTGTTCTAATGCTCTGGCATTATTTATTTATATATTCATTTATATAATAATTTGAAAGGAGACTTGCAATGAAAAAAGAACTGAAAAAGATTTTTGGTGACCGTGCTGCTTTTGACAAAGCTGAACGCATGCTTTACTCACATGATACGGCTAACCTGCCTAGTGCTGTTGAAAAAATGGTACTCAGAACAGCAGATGCAGTTGTGCAGCCAGTTTCAGCGGCAGAAGTCGTTGAGTTAGTTAAAATTTCCAAAACAAACAAAATCCCTCTTACTCCTAGGGGGGCTGGCACCAGCGGATACGGAGGCGTAATTCCGATTCAAAAAGGGATTGTCGTTGCATTCACCAGAATGAATAAATTAGTTAACATTGATAAGAAAAATATGACCGTAACTGTAGAACCGGGAATTATTTGGTCTTCCCTTGAGCAAGAACTTAACAAAGAAGGTCTTGCTCTCTGCCTGTATCCGTCAAGCGCACCAGGTGCAACCGTAGGAGGCTGGGTAGGCGAAGGTGGATCTGGTATAGGAAGTTATGAATATGGTTATTTCGCAGATAATGTTATCCAAATTAAAGCTGTAACTCCTGATGGCAATATTAAAACCTTTAGCGGCCAAGAACTAAATATCATCAGCCGCTCCGAGGGTATTACAGGTTTTGCTGTTGAAGTTACCATGAAAGTCCGTGAACTTGATGAAGAGAAAAAAGTCCTTACAGCTTTTAGTGATCTGCGTAAATTGGTAAATTCCATTAAAGATATTAACAAAGCAGGTCTGCCTGTATGGCATATCAACTTTACGACAGCCGATTTTATCAAAAATAAAGCCGATGCCATTGAGATTGCTTCCAACATGATGGAACACGGTCACGATGATCACGAAAATTCCGTTCATCCTCCAAGAGACCACCATCTTCTGATGATTGTATATCCAGGTAAACGCGATTCAAAGATTTCAGCTAAGCTGCAGGAGATCTTGTCTAAAAACGGTGGTACAGTGCTGGATAACAAACTTGCTGAGCACGAATGGGAAGAACGTTTCTATACTATGAGGGTCAAAAACCTCGGTCCTTCCCTTATTCCGTCAGAAGCAATTATTCCACTTGAAACTTCACCGGACATTGTTGAAGAAGCAAACCGCAAGCTTGAAGGTATATCTATCGAGCTAACACTGGTAAATAAAGATTCTCTCACAATGTTGGCCTTCCTCACCGGAGATGAAAGGACTGCCGCTTATAACGTTGGCTTTGCCAAGTCCCTTATAATGATGGATATAGCCAAAAAGCATGGAGGAAAAGAGTATTCGGTAGGTCTATACTTCACTGATGCAGCTGAAGCAGCACTAGGTGCTGAGAATCTGCGCCAGATGGCCAGTTTCAAAAAGAAAACCGACCCTGATAACCTTTTCAACCCTGGAAAAGTTCTTGCTGATACAGGAAATCCGTTCCTCTTAAGAACTGCAATGAAACTTGGGAAACTCACTCCTGACCCACTTTTGGGCATTGCCGAGAAATTCCTCAGTGATAAGCCAAAAGTTAAGAAAAAGCTTGTAGATATAATTACACGAGCCTCCTATGCCTGCGCTCAGTGCGGCTATTGTACCGATACCTGTACACTATATATGGGTTTCCATTGGGAAAGTGCTTCACCTAGAGGCAAGTGGTACATCCTTAGACAGTACCTTAAAGGTAATTTAGACCTTGACCAAAAAATGATTGATAAATTCTTAATGTGTACCACCTGCAAGCGCTGCAACCCTGTTTGCCAGGTCAACCTCCCCATCATGGAGCTCTGGGACGAATTCCGCCCGATTCTTGTAAATGAAATGGGCTTTGCCACATATAACGCCTTCCAGATGATGGGTGAAAGTGTTAAAAGCGATCATAACATCTGGGCTGGCAGGAGAAGTGAAAGAACCAATTGGTATCCTTCTGACGTACAGTTTGAGGAAAAAGCAGAAATTGCATACTGGGCTGGCTGTACCGCTTCGTTCGTTACCACCGATACTGCCGAAAATGCTGTTCATATCCTGAAGGAAGGCGGCGTTAAGTTCTGCAACCTGGGTGAAGATGAAAGCTGCTGTGGTACCCCGATGCTGGTTGCTGGTAAGCTCGATACCTTTGAGTTCATATTCAGAAATAACATTGAAAACCTCATCAAGCGTGGTGTAAAGGAAGTTGTTATTTCCTGTCCGGGCTGCTACATGGCCTTCGCTCATGCATACCCAATCTGGGCTAAAAAGCTGGGTTATCCTTATGACTTCAAGCTAAAGCACATCTCAGAGAAAACCCTAGAGCTTATTCAGGAAGGAAAGCTAAAGTTTAAAAACCCTGTAAATAAAAGGGTAACCTGGCACGACTCCTGTCACATCGGACGCCACAGTGGTATCTATGATGCTCCCAGGGAGGCACTTAAGTCAATTCCCGGCATTGAATATGTGGAAATGAAGCATAACCGTGAGGACGCACTGTGCTGCGGAAGCGTTTTAACTCGTATTGGTGATCCACCTGTAGCTGATAAACTTGGTGGTATGAGGGTTCAGGAAGCTGTAGACGTAAAGGCAGATGCTCTTCTAGCCACCTGCCCCTGCTGTGAAGTTCAGCTTAGAGCTTCAGCTAAACATGAGGGTATCAATATGAAGATCCTTGATTTTACAGGCTTCTTTGCAGAAGCTCTTGGTTACGAATATAAAGATACAACTGACTTTACCCTTTATATGTGGGGAGTATTTGAAAAAGCCCTTGATATTATGACTGTTGATGGAATCGTGGACATGATGAGTGATATGATGCCGGAGATAATGGCAGCTATGCCAAGTGCAATGCAGCCAATGATGAAGGGTATGGAAGCTCTTCCCGGTCCCATTCAGGACCCTGCTCTTACAATGATGGAAAAAATGATTCCTACTCTGATGCCGAAGCTTCTCCCATCAATGATGCCAAAATTGATGCCAAAAGTTCTTCAGCTTATGAAACAATATATCCCTGATATGCCTATCCAGATGGAAGAAAAACTTCCAACCCTTCTACCGAAGGTTATGGATATGATTATGCCGTTTATGCTTCCCGAGGTTGCTCCTAAACTGGCACCTAAAATGACAGAATATATGAGAAATAATAAGAAAAAAGAGAAAGTTGGATAACAAAAAAGACGGCCTAGTGCCGTCTTCTTTTTTGTGTTTTCTTTTTATTCAGTTATGTCAATATACGGCTCAGCCATAAATATAATATTTCCCGGAAGTTCCATTATCATTTTGAGGGCCTGGTCTTTATCCTGAGGAAGCTGTGACTGAAGCCCCGGGTTTACAGTCAGCTTAACACCTTCTTCTTCCTCTTGATTGTAAAACAACCAAACTTCTTTATTCCCGCCTGTAATGATAAGTTTACCATTTTCCTTCGTACAGCCTAAGACAAAACTGACCGCATCACAACCACAGTTATCTTTTTCAACAGCAACTGTCATTTTATCCGACTCCCCTATTATTTCGACTGCATACTTACAGGCCTTATATCCTAACAGAACCCCAAAACAAAGATGCCCATGATGTTCCATTAGGCCAGTAATTTCTTCGGGTAAATACTTTAAATCCATATCAGCAACGCTCCCCTGTTTGTTTTATCCGATAGCTAAACGCCGCTATGACTGTTAATCCGAACTTTTAAAGTTTCTGCCACTTACACCACCTGGCGTCAATAATATCAACAATGATGTAAAGTATTAATCCCAGTATACTCATACCAATAATACCGGCAAACATCTCACTGTATTCAGATCGGCTCCATGAGTCCATAATAAAATAGCCCAGGCCTTCCGTTGTAGCAAAGGTTTCTACAAAAAACAAAACAGCAATTGCAGTTCCAAGGCTTATCCTAAGGGATGTAAGCACTTTCGGCAGACAGGACGGCCATATTACATGGTAAAAAATCTGCCACTTGCTTGCACCTAAAGATGTCATTGAATAAATACTTTGTTGTGGAACTCCTTTGGCTGCATCTCTTGCAGTAACAAGAATCTGAAATGCTACAATCATGCTGATCATAAAGATTTTAGGAAAGTCCCCTAAACCAAAAAACAGAAAAACTAAGGGTAAAAAAACAATCTTGGGCAGTGGATATATGAGATAAATTACCGGTGATATGAAACGATCGATAACCTCTTCACGTCCAATAAGTAAACCCAAAGGTACTGCAGCTGCAAAGGAAACCAAAAGACTCACTACAACCCTATAAGCACTGACATAGAAGTGAACCCAGATAGTTGACCGGAATATTCGAAAAAATTCTGTAACAGCTTCCCAGGGTGTGGGCAGCATTTGGTTTTTGATAAATATTGCCAGTGCATACCACAATCCGATAATAATCAACATAGCTATAGTCATTTCAACTGACTTTTTTATTATTCTGCTGCCGTACGTCAATTGATCACCCCCAACAATCGACGCAGTTTTGAGCATATCTGGTGAAATTCGGGGCTCTGTCTATAGCCCTCGCTGCCAACCAACGGGTTTTCAATTATATCAATTACCCTTCCAGGCCGGTCAGACATTACCAGTATTTTAGATCCCAAAAAAACTGCCTCTTCAATACTGTGGGTGACAAGCACCAATGTAAGGTTGTTGTTAACCCATACATCAAGAATAAACTTTTGAAGATTTTCTCGGGTAAGGGCATCAAGCGATGATAAGGGTTCATCCATCAAAAGAAGTTTTGGTTTTAAAGCAAGGGATCGTGCTATAGCAACTCTTTGCCTCTGCCCCCCGCTCAGTTGTGTAGGGAAATGATTAACAAATTCAGCCAACCCAAGCTTTTCCAAAATGGGAATAACTATTTCTCTCTGGTTTTTTTTATTGAAGCCGCGGATATTTAAACCAAGGCTTGCGTTTTCATATACAGTTTTCCACGGAAAAAGGCCGTAGTCCTGAAGAATTAGAGCAGTATCGGGGTTTGCGGCATCGGGTTCTTTGCCGTTTATCATAATTTTGCCTATTGTTGGCTTATTAAGCCCTGCCATAAGGAACAATAATGAACTTTTTCCGCAGCCGGAGGGCCCTATAACGGCAAGGCTGGACCCCTTCTCCAGATGGCAGGAAATGTCTGACAATGCTTTAATATGGACATTTTCCTGTTTATATGTCAATGATAAATTTTCTGCTAAAATCATCCTAAGCCTACCTTTATCTTATCTTTGCCATCTAAAGCTTCTGCAACTAAACTTATGTTATAGGAGTGATTTATCAACCAGTTCCTCATACTTGTATGGCTTGTCCAGAAGTTTCCGTTCTACCATCCAGTTCATAACATTAATAATGTCTTGTTCTAAAGGAGCCTGTGGCGGTGAAAAAGTTGGCGACTTGTAAGTGTCTTTTATAGGAGCCGGAATCTTTGCTTTTTCAAAAACAAGCTCTTTATACTTATCAGGATAATTAGTCAAATCACTGCCAGCCTGTCCGTAAATCTCAATTATTTTTTTGATTTCATCTTTCTTGGTTTCGATTGAGTCTTTTCTAAAGATTAACACAACCTGAGAAACATTATCATTGATTGTAGTATCGTCAATAATTACTTTTGCCCCCTGTTTTTCAGCAAGTGATGCCAGTGGGTCAGGAAGAAGTGCTGCGCTCAATTGGTTATTTACAAGCATTTGAAGCCTTATAGGCATTTTAGGAATGCTCAGCTTCTGAATTTCTTCTTTTTTCAGGCCTTCTCTAGTCAAGAGCATATCTGTAACATACTCGATAATAGTGTTTTCAGAAACAGCAATCTTTACATTTTTAAGGTCAGCGGCTGATTTAAAATTGGAGTTTGGCGAACCCAGCAGGACAAACCGGCCTTCCTTAGGGGTAACCCCCAAGGTTATTGTAGAAATGCGGACATCAGTTCCACCCTTTTTTAACAGGCTGGCAGCAATTATATCTGCTGCCTCGCCATCAATTTGTCCCGCCTGAAGAGCAGTATCTCGTTCTGCAGCACTAGGAAAAGGCACAAGTTCAACATCTAGTCCAGCTTTTTTGAACCTATCTTCAGCTTCAGCTAAAAAAAGCGGAAGGTTATCCTCTATAAACAATACACCTATTTTAAGCGGCTGAGATTGCCGTGAAGATTCTTTTACACTGTTGGTCTCTTTTGCACAACCTATAAAAATACCGGATAATAAAAACAAAGCCACAATCACTGCAATAATCTTTTTCAAACCAATCGCTCCTTTTTCTCTTTTTTTTAATTTTTCGACAAATTATGGTTATATTCCTTCAAATAAATAAAAAAGGCTTGCTCTACCAATGCCAATTTTTACGCATAAGCAAAGCAATACCTCTAATAGATATCTTCAATTTTCTGCCAGAGATTTGTTTATTTTCTGAATGAAAATTAGTAGATTTGTTACCGTCTAGTATTTACCTTGTATATAGCTCTATTTCTGCCCGGGTGTCATTATACAATGCGATAATCTTTGTCCCCGCAATAGCCAGACCACTTGCAGCCGCAACAACAAGCAGCCCAAGAATGAGAGAATATTCATTTAGCCCTTGTCCATCTTCAAGTAGAAGTGCACTTAATAACTTCATAGCCTGCTTCCCCATTTCATTTCAAAAAGTTTGTCTTATATATAATTACTTAATAATTATCGTTTTTTAGACCGTAGACTTTAGTATTTTTTAAAACATTTTAAAAATATGTCACAATTCCTTTTATAATGCTCATAATTAAAAAGAGTGGCACGCCTCCTTCGCGAGACAAGCCACTTTTACTTTATATTAGGCGTTTTTATTGGAATTAAAGCTATTGAGGTCTGCTCTTGCTACGACAGAAGTGATAACTCCGGTAATAAATGTGGCAATAATACCAAAGATAAGACCGTCAACCCATGACACAAACATGTTCTTACCCCCTTTAAAATTTATTAGAGTAATCATTATAATATATTTTTTATTTATAATTATATCACATTATATCACATGGGTTTTATAGGTTTTTGACCTTCTTTTGCTTCATGAAAAGTCCTTGCTGAACAAAGTGTGCAAATATAAACAGCTTTTGGATTATCTTCGAACTTTTTATAGTCGACATTTTCAGGTGTAATATCTTCCTTCTTACCGCACAGCATGCACCGTACCTGCATTAAAACCCCTCCTTTTTGAGGATATATTTCTTAGGATATTTTTGAGGATACATTTATAATGAGCTAATTCTGATGTATATTAAATTCATCAAAACACACGAAATTCCTTCAATATTAAATTAAAACTTAAAGAGACTCATATGTTACCAGGTATTATATGTGGCCCGAATTGAAAAAATTTATAAAACAATCAGCCATTGACTGATAGCCTGCCTTACTAGGGTGGACTTCATCAGCAAAGCATCCCGGATTAATTTTGCCGTCAGGCGAAGTCATTCCTGCCGCAAAATCTACTACCGGTATATTATGATTTGAAGCATAATTGCGCAGCCAATACCTGTACTTTTCAAGGGTGTATTCCAACCACTTGTCCAGACTCGGAACAGGAAGGGCTATAATGGTTGATATTCCGTTTACTTTCGCAGTATCAAACATGGTGGAAATGCATTCGCTGTACTCCTTAATCGGTACACGAAAGTTGGCATCATTGGTCCCTACCATTATTATAACATGAGATGGGAATTGCTCAATGACATCTTTGTTAAACCGATTCACAAGGTCTTCAGCAGAACTGCCATTTATCCCCCGGTTTATCACATCAATATCCAGAACCTTCTGTGCAAGATTAACCCAGGAGTATTTTGGGCCATAAGGATAACCCCAGGTAATACTGTCACCCATACAAATAAGCTTGAGATTGTCCATTTTTACAGCACCCCACTAAATGACGCCATTTCTTCAAGTTTAGCCAACTGGGGTCTGGTTCCTATAGCTATTAGCAAGTCACCCTTTTCAATGACCTCCTCTGCCCCAGGGTTTGTTATTAGATCTTCGTTTCTTTTAATGGCAACCACCATAGTCCCTGTTTTGTTCTTAATTTGGGAATCCTTCAACATCTTACCGACCAGTGGAGAAGTGTCAGAAATCACTATTTCTTCCAGTTCAAACTCAATATCATTGTTGTGAATGAGGGTCTCCACAAAATCAACACTTACAGGCTTGAGGATAGATATTGCCATTCTTCTTCCTCCGATAACCGAAGGAGAAACTACCTTATCAGCACCTGCCCTGATTAGCTTTGGCTTAGATTCTGCCACGTCGGCTCTGGCTACGACCACTATTTTCGGATTGAGTTCTTTACTGGTAAGTGTAACGAAAACATTATCGGCATCACTAGGTAGTGCCGCAATCAAACCTTTAGCTTTGTTTATTCCGGCCATTAGAAGCACTTCGTCCTTTGATGCGTCATCATTAATCACCAACAGCCCTTCCGCTTTTAGCTCTTCGGTTAAGTTCTCATTTTTGTCAATAATAACAAAGGGCACTTTTTCAGTTGTCAGTCTGAATATTACATGCCGTCCAACTCTCCCGGCACCGCATAAAATTATATGATCCTTTAAACCAGCAATTTTCTTTTCCATTTTTGACCGCCCCATTATATTTGTAAGGTGTCCCTCCAGAACAAGGCTCACTACTGTTCCGAAGGCATAACCCACCATGCTTACACCAATAATAATCATTACCAAAGTTAACAGTTTACCTAAAGGAGATAACGGGACCAATGGGCCGTATCCTATCGACGTGGTACTTAAAAGCCCCACAGTAACCGCAAAAGCATCAAGTGGAGAATAACCCTCTATAATATAAAACCCGGCTGTTCCTATGGCAATAAAAACTGCCAGAGACAAAACCGCCAGGAGCAGCTTTTTGTAGGGACTCAATCACAATCACTCCCCGACATACTTTGACTTTCTATTCTATTAATCTGCCAAACTATTCTATTAATCTGCCAAAAATTCCTTCTATAAAATAGATTATACCCTTAAAGAATATTCTTAGATCAATTATACACTCGTCTAAACATAACCCATCATTTGCAGAATTACTGTAATTGCAAACGCATAAAAAACCGCCGGAAGTAAATTGCCAACCTTTATTTCTTTAATCCCCAGGATATTTATCCCAATGCCGCAAATAAGGACTCCCCCGGTTGCTGTCATTTCAATAATAACAGGTTGAGTAAGAAGATTCTGTACATACTGTGCCAAAAGGGTTATTGAACCCTGGTATACCAGCACTGGGAAGGCGGATAGAATGACACCGGGGCCCATTGTTGAAGCAAAGAAAATTGATGAAACGCCGTCTAGCAACGCCTTCACAAATAATGTAGAAGAATTGCCCTGAAGACCGTCCTGTATTGACCCTATTACTGCCATAGCCCCTATACAAAAGACCAGACTTGCCGTCACAAAACCTTTAGCAAAGTCACCCTGGCCACCGCCAAATTTTTCTTCTAGTCTCAGTCCAACAGAGTTAAGACGTTCCTCAATTTTTAGTAACTCCCCTGTTAGTCCACCGATCACCAAACTCAAGATTACAATAAGAATGTTCTTGCTGGTAACAGCCATCTGTATTCCAATAATAATTACAGCCAGCCCTAGACCCTGAATAATTGTATTATTAAACCTCTCAGGAATCCCTTTTTTCATAATTGAGCCTATTACTGCCCCTAATATAATTGCGCCAACATTTACTATTGTTCCGACCACATTGAATCCTCCAATTTATTTATTGTTTAAAAATTTATTTATTATTTAAAAAATTTTTATTGTATAAAAAAAAGGCCTTAAGCTGATGCTCAAGGCAAACACCTTACAATATATAAGGTGAAGGCGGGCTTAAGAGTTTAAGCAAAATAAATATTCTCCATCCGTCAGCAATATCCTCTATTTTTCAACAAAAATATTGTATTTTCATTTTATTTTTCCGCTTTACCTTCTAACGCCAGATCAATCAGCTTTTCTATTAAATCAGAAAAGCCTATCCCTGCAGCCTTTGCCGCATCGGGAAAAAGACTGGTTGAAGTCATTCCAGGACTTGTATTGACTTCGAGGACATAAGGTTTATTATCTTCAGTTAGCAGAAAATCAACTCTGGATAACCCGCTGCAGCCGATGGCTTGATAAGTCTTGACTGCCAGTTCTCTTATGTTAGCCGCAATTTCTTCCGGCAGGGATGGAACAAAGTGACTGCTGGCTCCGGCAGTATACTTGGCGTGGTAGTCATATACTCCCGTCGTAGAGACAATCTCCAAAATGGGGAGTGCAATTGGATCTTCATTTCCGTACACCGATACCGTCAACTCTCGTCCTTTGATAAACTGTTCAGCCAAAATTTGGTTATCATATTTGAGGCACTCTGTAACCCCCTCAAAGACGTCTTTTTTATTAAATGCAAAATAAATTCCTATAGAAGAACCCTGAGTTGCAGCCTTTATTACTAAAGGCAAATCGATTCTTTCCAAAATCTTCTCAGCCAACTCTTCTGAATTGCCATACCTTCCATCCATAACAGTAAAACCAGGAGTCGGTATTCCTTCGTAAACAAGGAGCTTTTTAGTAAGGATTTTATTCATTGCTATAGCACTGGCTGTAACACCCGGTCCTGTATATGGAATCCCCATAAGTTCCAGCATTCCCTGAACACAGCCATCTTCCCCGTAACGCCCATGCAGGGCTATAACTGCCACATCAGGCTTAATTTCATCAAGTTTTACAGCCATATTTTTATCGACGTCAATAAGTTGGGCCTCATATGGCTTTTCCTGAATTGCGTCAAATATGGCTTTCCCTGACCGTAAGGAAACTTCTCGTTCTGTAGATAACCCCCCATAAAGGATTGCCACTTTTTTTGACATAATACCCTCCCGTATTTAGATTAGTGTCAGTAAAACCTTTTTAAAACGTCTGTGTTATCCCAAAAACCTTTAAAAATTCTTTCACCTCTTCAAAAGGAACTTCTGTGTTACCCAAGACAACGGGTGTATATATACCATGATAATCACTGCCCCCTGTCTTCATAAGGTTCTTTTCTTCAGCAAGGGAACTGTATCTGTTAACCCATTCTTCCCTTTGACCACCGAAATAAAAATAATAAACTTCTATTCCTTCTATTCCTTTGGTACATAGTTCTTGAACAACTTCTTCATTGTTTATGAGTGCAGGATGGGCCAGCACCGGGACTCCACCAACATCCTTTATAAGCCTGACTGCATCTTCAAAGCCAAATTCATGACGAACGTATGCCAAACCCTTTTGGTTTAGATAAGTTTTCATTAAATTGACTACATCATTGCTATCACTGATATATCCGGCATCTCTAATAGCCCTAATGATATGTCCTTTGCTTACAAGGCTGTCTGAACCGGCAAGGTTCTTAACGTCCTGCCAATCTATGTCAAAACCGAATTCCTTCATTTTTTTAACCGTTATCGAAGCACAGTTCATCCTCATATTACGAAGTTCGCCTAACTGCTCTTGCAGTAATTTGTTGTCAGGGTCGGTTA
Source organism: Thermincola carboxydiphila (assembly GCA_016841045.1). Lineage (GTDB taxonomy): Bacteria > Bacillota > Thermincolia > Thermincolales > UBA2595 > JAENZX01. The sequence continues at coordinate 127,501 of JAENZX010000005.1, read as the reverse complement.
GATAACCAAGAAGATGGATTTCCTGCCCATTGTACCAAGTCAACAGCTCAACTGCCGGAATGACGGTTACATCCATTTTTAAGCCCTCATTGTAGGCCGGGGTAAAGCCGGAAGTCGTTTCATGGTCGGCAAGCGAAATAATTTTTAGCCCTGCTTCTTTAGCCTTTCGAACTAATGAAATCGGGTCATAACTTCCATCTGAAGCATTAGTATGAATATGCAGATCAATGGTCATAATAACCTCCAACTAATAACAATACTAATATATTCTGATGAACTAAACAAATTCCTCTAGTTTTTACAGGCTTTTCTCTATTGACTTAAATTACTTTTTCCTATATACTAAATTATGCTCAAAGCAAACGCTATTTTGAGCAAATACAGGGGTGTAGCTCAATTGGTAGAGTAGCGGTCTCCAAAACCGTTGGTTGCGGGTTCGAGTCCTGTCTCCCCTGCCATAATAGATTATAACAGACACTGTGTAAACAGTGTCTTTTTATTTTATGCAGCATTAACCCTTTTGACAAATTTTTTTATTTTAGTAACTCAGCAAAATCCTGTTTCAATATACCCATAATAAAAATATCATAGTACCTGCTTTTCCTGAAGAGACCCTGGCGTACAATCCCTTCAACCTTGAAGCCTATTTTCTGGTAAGCCTTTTTGGCCCTTGTATTATATTCGAAAACCTCTAATCCAATTCGGTTGAAGTCCATTTCAAAGAAAAGATATTCGAGCAGCAGCTTCAGCCCCTCTGTGCCAAACCCCCCATCCCAGTATTCTTTCTCCCCTATCAACATACCTACTTCCGCTTTATGATTATCTCTGTCGATATCTCCAAGAGATATAAAACCGATAGGTTTGCCTGGAAGTGTCTCTATAATAAGTCTGAGGGTGTCATGGTCATCCATACCCCTGGTGAATCTTCTGTTCTCTATTTCAAAGGTTGTATTTATAGGAGCGCCCCTAACCAGATCAGCTATTTCAGGGTCATTTTTCCATTTTACCAGCATGGGTACATCTGCTCTGGTCAGGTTCCTGACAACAACTTTTTCCCCAATAAGCTTCATTTCAGCACAGTCCTTTCTACAAGATTTTTATCAGTATAATCCTTTCCACTAGATTTCTAATTATCTATATCACTAATTAATATTTGACATATTACCATGTGATTCCTTTTACCGGCAGTAATTAGCATTAATTGTGAAACTCTGAAATACATATTTAGAGGACAGGAATCCATGGAGGAATCATTATGGGCAAATCATTTGTACGCGGGGCTTTTATACTGATGCTGGCAGCATCAGTAAACAGGGTCATAGGCTTTATTTATCAGGCTATCATCTACCGGTTAATTGGTCCTGAAGGAATGGGACTATATAATCTGGTCTATCCTATTTATATCCTAATAATAGTTGTGACGACAGCCGGTATTCCCCTTGGAATATCAAAACTGGTATCCGAATCTGAAGTGGGAGGAAATCGCCGTAGAAGCTATCAGATTTTATGGCTGTCACTACTGATTCTTATTTGTTCTGGAATATTTTTCACTTTGCTTTCATATTCAATTGCTCCTCTTCTTAAACAACATGTTTTTGTTAATCAAAAAGTTTACCCTATCTTTTTATGTCTTTTACCCGGAGTAATAATAGTTTCAATAAGCTCCGCCTTCAGAGGCTTCTTTCAGGGATTAATGAACATGAACCCGCCGGCAGTTGGTCAAGTAGCTGAGCAGGTTGTTCGAGTGTTTGCAGGTTTCACGATGGCAACTCTGCTTCTTCCACGGGGTCTGCAGTGGGCCGTTGTAGGGATTTCACTGGCCAGCATTGTCGGTGAATTGATTGGATTATTAGTAATGCTTTTTATTTTTTTCAGGTCTAAACCTGTTAATTTTAGAATGGAACTGCCTCATTACAGAGATTGTATTGATATCTTAAGACAGCTTATTGACATGTGCACTCCCATTACCCTTGGCCGTATTGCAGCAACTATAATGCTAACTGCTGACTCTTTACTTATACCGGTTATGCTGAAAAAAGTTGGCTATACAACCTCAATGGCAACTGCCCTATATGGTCAGCTGACCAGCGTAGCCCTTACTCTGCTTTTTATTCCTTCAGTGATAACTGTTTCTCTTGCTACAAGTCTTGTGCCTGCGATTTCCGAAGCAGTAGCCCAAAACCGGCCATATGTAGTTAGTTCACGCACCAGTACTGCTGTGCGAGTGACTATAATAGCCGGCATCCCCTTTATTGCGGCATACCTTGTGCTCTCCAATCAATTAACAGCAGTGATCTACGGTTCTCCCGACAGTGGTGTCTTTCTTCGTACCCTTGCTATCGGCGGGCTTTTTGCGTATCTGCAGCAAACAACTTCCGGAGTACTTCAGGGTTTAGGGCTCCCAGCCATACCTTTAAAAAATATGCTTATAGGGGGCATGCTGAAGATCGCTGCCATTTCTACTCTGGCGTTTATCCCCGGTTTGGGTTTTATCGGAATAATTCAATCTTACAACCTTTATTTTATTCTCACTGCTGTTTTAAACATCATATCTCTATATAAATTCACTGCCTTTAGGCTGGTTTTTCTAAATGACACTATAAAGCCTTTTTTCGCAGGCATTTGTACAGCGTTGCTCTTCACCAAAGTTTACACCCTGATTTTTAATGCTGTGGGAAGTGCCAGCGCCGCTGTAGCTCTTTCTATAACAACCGGGTTTCCTGCATATTTACTGTTAGTAATTCTTTTAGGAACGCTCAAGTCGTCGGAGCTCAAAAAAATCCCCGTATTCAATAAGTTTTTCTAAATCTCTCTTAACAGAAAAAAACCGGGATAGGCTTTAAGCCCCATCCCGGTTTTTTCAAAGTAAATTATCCAGGTTCCAGGAATCTACTTTATTCATAAAAGCAGCATTTGTAACATCAAACAAAAGTGGAGTAACTGAAATCTCCCCAGACTTTACTGCAGCAATATCTGTCCCTGGCTCAGCATTAATGTCCAAAACTTCGCCACCCATCCAATAGTAGCTTTTTCCTCTGGGGTCATGTCTCTTCTCGAAGCTGTTCTCATATCTTCTTTTTCCCAGGCGGGTGATACTAACCTTTTTGGCCTTTGCCCCACAATCGGTGAGTGGGAAATTTACATTCAGAAGTGTTTCGTCAGGAAGCCCTTTTTCATATACGACTTTAACCATTTTCCTCATAAAATCCGCCGCATACCCAAATTCAGGGCAATCCCAAGTGGCAAGGGAAACAGCCACAGATGGAACACCATTTATTACTCCTTCTAAAGCAGCCGAAACCGTACCTGAGTATAATACATCTGTTCCCAGATTTGGTCCAAGGTTTATCCCTGATACAACAATATCAGGTAATTTGGGAAGTAAAGCCTGAATAGCAAGTTTAACACAGTCCGAAGGGGTGCCATTAACTGCAAATCCTTTGGATTTTCCGCCTTCAAAACTAACTTCGTCTGCCCTAAGGGGTTTATGAATAGTAATCCCCAGCCCAGTAGCGCTTTTCGGCCTGTCAGGAGCTACCACATAAACTTCCCCCATGTCCTCAAGGGCTTCTCTTAAAGCATTAATCCCAGGTGCATTAATTCCATCATCATTACTGATTAAAATTCTCATAATGCTTCCTCCTTAGAGAAAAAAGCAGGATAACCTGCTTTATACTTCATATATTGAAATTGTCATAGAGCCGTTTTCCTTGTTTTTTGTAAGGCCAAACATCACATTTTTATGTTTTAGATTTTTATTAAGGTAATCTACTATTTTATACATCTCATCATACTGCTTAAATCCTTTGGCAGCAATGAGCTCCAATTTATCTTGTTTTTCCTCCATAGTGGGACCCCTTCCAAATAGCCTGAGATTATTTTATCCAACTTTATGAAATAAATCAAGCAGCCTGTCCGGTAATTAGTGTCCCCTTATGAGAGCAAAAGCTTCAGCTCTTGTAGTTCCCTTAGTTTTAAAAAGACCACGGACTGCAGAGGTCAGCGTCATTGACCCCGGCTTTTTAACACCTCTCATAGTCATACACATATGTTCTGCTTCCACAACCACCATAACTCCCAATGGTTTTAATGTATCCATAATCATATCAGCAATATCACTTGTTAACCGTTCCTGAAGCTGGGGTCTTTTAGCAATAAGCTCAACTGTCCTGGCAAGTTTTGACAAACCGGTTATCTTTCCTTTACTCGGTATATACGCAACGTGAGCTTTGCCAAAAAAGGGAAGCAAATGGTGTTCGCACATCGAATAAAAGGGGATATCTTTGACGAGTACCATTTCCTCGTGGTCTTCATTAAAAAGCACCTTCAAGTACTGTCTTGGATCGTCGTGCAAGCCACAGAAAACTTCTTTATACATCCTGGCAACTCTTTTGGGAGTGTCCCTAAGTCCTTCACGTTCAGGATCCTCTCCGATTGCTTCAAGTATCATGGTAACAGCCTTTTCTATCTTCTCCTGATCAAACAACAACATAACCTCCTTAAAGTAGTCCCAAATATTTATGTGTCTGAGGTATAATCCTTACGTCATTTAGACACCGGAGTCCTAACTCCTGAAGCCCTATTATCTTACCAAGGGACGGGTTACTGTCGGGAAAACCATGGTGAGAAGTTACGGGCTGAATAACCAAAGGTATGTTTTCATCGACTCTTCTTATGGTTTCACAGGCTTTTATAAATTCTTCTTCAGAGGTTTCAGAAGTTACAACTATCTTGACAAAAATTTGTCTATACTGTCCAATTCTTAAAAACTTCTCGTGAGTGGACCATAACTCACCACACCCTGTAGATGATGGAAGCTTAATATCCATACTGATAATATCAATCAGGTTTATAACTTCTAAAAGCTCGTCTGAAAGGGTGCCATTGGTTTCAAGATAAATTTTTAATCCCCGCTGTCCGACCGGTCCTCCAATTTGCTTGATAAAATCCGTATGAAGCAGTGGTTCTCCTCCAGTCAGACTGACACTATGACACTGCTTTGAGTTAAGTCTGTCTATTATACTGATTGTCTCTTCCGGAGTAACAGGATTTTGGTATAAATCGAACTTGCCTGAACATACAGGAACCTCTACCCGAAATTCGGACTTTTGCTCAAAGGGTGTGTCACAGTATTTACATTTAAGATTGCAACCTGCAAACCTGATAAAAATCTGTTTAACCCCGAGGTAAAGTCCTTCACCCTGAACTGATGAAAACATTTCGACAAGGTGGGTTTTCACACAAATACCCCTCTTAAAATTATTTTACTATTAGTATTCACTAATTTGAAGAAATTACTTTATAATTTCAATATGTTTCGAGATTATCATTGACATTCCTGCAAATTATTCAAAATTTTTTGCAAATTTCTCAAAAATTAAATCGGGTTGATCCGGTATAAACCAGATCACCCCGATTGACGTTTAATCGACCAATCCCAGTGCTTTGTTATAACAGTCAATTGCTTCTCCGTTTTCACCCATTTTTTCATATATATCAGCTTTGAAGCTCCAGACTTCGCGATTACCAGGATCGAACCTGATGGCCTTATTGAAACAGGCCAGCGCTTCATAGAACCTATTCAGTTTAGCGAGGCAGCCACCCTTGTTTATTAGAAGAGTAGAATTCTTAGGATCTATATCTAATGCTTTGTTATAGCAATGCAGTGCTTCGCTTAAACGGCCCACCGCTTCAAGACAGAGGGCTTTGTTATTGAGGAGCATACTATCCTGCTGATGGATTTTTAAAGCCTTATCAAAAAACTTGAGAGCCTCAGCATGGCGTCCTGCTTTACAGAGGCATGTACCTTTATTGCTCAGTAAAGTGAGGTCTTCAGGATTTAATTCCAGTGCGAGTTGATAACATTTTAGTGCCTCATTGTACATCGATAGCTCCACCAATGAAAAGCCCTTATTATTCAGCAGTTCCACATTGATTAAACCTAGATTCTCGGCATTATTATAACACTTCACTGCCTGCTGGTGATTGCCAAGATAACTGTGGCACAAGCCCATATTTACAAAAACAGCAGGGTTGTTTTGCCTAATGCAGGCACTCTTTGTAAAGCATTCCAGGGCCTTCTCATAGTCTCTGGTATTGCATAAACAGAGTCCGTAATATAGAAGCCCTTCGGGTTCATCAGGCTCAAAGTCCAGAGCCTTCTTAAAGCAGGAACTGGCTTCCTTGAACAAACCTCTGTTGTAGTAATCCTTTCCCTTTGTTATCAAAGCCTTCACTGAATTAGGATTGTGTATAAGTTCCAGATTAACCTCTGCACGATCTGAAGGAGATACTGGAATTTTATTGGACGGGCTGGTTCCTACCCAAAATACTGAAGCGACCTCCTGACTTAGATGAGCTGCCTTGCGAAAAGATTTTGCCGCTTCTTTGATGCATCCCTTCTTGTACTGCAGCTGTCCGATTTTGTAGTGAAGATAGCTTTTTTCCGGATTTAAGACCGCTGACCCTGAATAGTATTTTATGGCCCTGTCTTCATCACCAATAGTTTCAAAAAGCAGACCTGCAAAGGCATACAGAGTGGCAGTCGGCAGAAATTTATAAGATAATTTTTTCAAAATCCCCATTTTTGCTGCGTCTGATACTTTCTTATGCTGTAAAACAAGGTTTCCCATTCTAAAAATCTCTCCCCTTTTGTTTTAATAACCCTGATTTTATCTAACTTTTCTATCGGAGAGAAACCTTTCCCTGCTAGAAACAGTAAGAATCGTACGTCAAATACCTCTATAAAATGACAGAAAATCCCCCGCTATACCGCTAGGAGATTTTGGGGGATTTCAGGCAAAAAAGTCCTTACGATGTAATTTTAAAAGAGACTGTAGGCCTGTGACAGAAAAAAGTTGCTGAGGATATTTTGTTTCTATGTCGATATACATTCATTGTGCTTGATAAAAGAAGTCAAAACTCTCACTTATTCGTTATTTCCTAACATTATAAAAATAACAATATAAAAAATAACGAAACTGCTGTTAAAAAATATTATGAAGGGCTATTCTCTCTCCATTTTGCTCTAAGCTGCTTTAATCTGTCATTAATATCTTCTGTTACCACAGGTTCAGGTTCGTTATGTTGTTCAACAATGGGTTCCTTTGGTGTAACAGTTTTTTCTAATGCTTGAAGCTGGATCTTTGCTTTTTGATGGTTGGGAAGCAGTCTCAAGGTTTCTTTGAAATGCTTTATGCTGAGCTCCTGCTCACCAAGATACTGGTAGGAACATCCGAGATAGTAATGTGATGTACCATTACTCCTATTTATTTCAAGGGATCTGTTTAGACTTGCTATGGCTTCCCAATACCTATTATCACGAAGATACGCCACCCCCAGGTTTTTCCACAAATAGCCCAACTTGGGAGCAATCTCCACGGCTTTTGAGTGCATTTCTATAGCTTCTTTTATGCGGCGGAGTCTCATGTAAATGCGTCCCATCTGGTCATATATATATTCCAGCCTGGGATTTATTTCAGTTGCCTTCTGCAAGGTCTCAAGGGCTTTCTGGTATTCCCTTTTTCCTACATATGACAGGCTTATCTGGTACCAGGCAAACTCGAATTTGGGATTTAACTCTACAGACTTTCGCAGCACTTCTATTGCTTTGTCCCACCGTTCCAATGCATTGTATGCCTTCCCAAGGCAGAAACAGCCCTTAGCGTGTTTCTCCTCAAGCTTGAGCAGTGTTGTAAGATGCTCTATAGCATCTTCGTATCTCTGCTGTTCACAGGCAATGTATCCCAGACGGTAGTGTGCCTGGATATATTCAGGGTTGTATTCCAAAGACTTTTTGAATGATTTTATTGCTTCATCAATGTTTTTATATTTCATATAAGAGTAACCCAGCCCATAGTGTGCAAGATACATTGCGGGATCAAGATTCAATGCCTGGTTGTAGGCATTAATTGCTTCCTTATACTTGTTAGCCCTGGTGTAACTATAACCAAGCCGGATCAGAGACCAAATATCCTTAGGGTTGTTCTTCACTGCTTTTTCAAACATTTCTATCTGCTCATCAACTTTTAAGTTGTCTTCCTTCTTCAAAACAACCCCTCCCCGATTAACATTAAACTTTATGCGGATAAAACCCATTTACAATTAAACATATGAGTGAAGAAGTAGAATATGACAAAAAAAGTTTGCAGTTAACAGTTGTCAAATGGCATTGAATACTCTAAAGCGAAAAATTCGGGCAATACCCCGCTCAGAGATTTAAGAATGAAGATAAAAAATATTAACCGACCCCGCGTAAAAACGCGGGGTCTTCTAAATAGTTAACTTAAGTTTAATAGTGTCTTAATTAGTGCTCAAAGAAACCAATGTATAATTATATTAATTATCTGGGTTAATATTCCATCATGTAATAATTGAAGGGAGTGAGGACTTATTAAGGTTATTCAAACTTCTATAAATAATAGTGACGGAAATAATAATAAGTTTCCCGGATTAGGTATAAGAATTGGTGAAATAGCAGAATCGATACCAGCAGTTGAGCATGAAGTTCCGGTTTACAAAGTCAGAGAAATATTTAACGAATACAATTTTTCCGGTATTGTCGTAGTAAAAAACGAAGTTCCCGTTGGTTTGATCATGAAAAATAAGTTATATTACCATCTAGCATCGAAATATGGAGTATCCCTTTACGAAAACAAACCGGTGGCACTTATTATGGACAGACTGCCTTTGGTTGTAAACCGGTATATGCCTCTGGAAGAGGTGTCCCATCTAGCGATGAGCCGGACTGAACAAGCCCTTTATGACGATATTATCGTGGTTGATAGCGGTAAGTACATCGGTGCTGTTTCCGTAATGAGTCTACTTAACAACATAACAAAAATACAGATTTATTGTGCCCATAATTCAAATCCACTTACCAGTCTACCGGGAAACTTAGTAATTGAGGCAAAACTAAAAGAACTTGTGGAAAATAATAAACCTTTCACAGTATTCTATGTAGATTTAGATAACTTTAAGGCTTTTAATGACAAGTATGGTTTTGAAAGAGGAGACAAGGCTCTGCTCTTAACAGCTCAAATATTAAATGACAGCCTGGCATTTCCTGAATGTAGAGATTGCTTTCTCGGACATATTGGAGGAGATGATTTTTTATTAATAGTTAACCCGGAAATTGATAAAGTTATAGCTAAATACATTATTGAAAACTTCGATAGAGATATCAGAAAGCTTTACGACTCTGATGACCTGTCACAAGGCTTCATTGAAGTCACCAACCGACGTGGCCAAACGGAATGTTTTCCTCTGATGACTGTCTCACTGGCAGCAGTAACTAACACCAGTCTTAAATTTAAAAATTACTTAGAAATTGGTGAAATAGCAGCAGAATTAAAGAAGTTCGCCAAACAGAATGAAGGATCGTCAGTCGTCTTTGAACGAAAACATTCTGAAAATCACAAAGGGGGTGCCCGTAATTAATCGGGCACCCCCTTTAACAACACCTTCTATAATTTGAATCGATTTACCATCCGTCGAAGTCTATTTGCCATATTTGATAAATCATTTGCAGAATTATTTATATCATATACTGACTGTTTCATTTCATTTACAGAAGAGGATGCCTTTTCAGCAAGATCATTTCCAGTTCTTGAAAGAGAAGAAATTTCCTTTATGATATCAACTACCTGTTGGCTGCCGGCTGTCATTTGTTCTGTAGTAGCTGCATTCTCTTCACTAATAACTGCAAGACTTTGAATAACCCGCACTACAGAATCACTATTTTCAGCAATTTCAACAGTGGACTGGGAAATGTTCTCCACCTGCTGCAGGGTAACCTGCATTGTGTTGATAATGTCCTCCAGAGCAGCACCTGCATCCTGAGCCAGAGCAGAACCTTTTTCCACTTCCCGGGTACCATCTTCCACAGAGTCTATTACTTTTGCAGTTTCTAACTGAATACTTGCAATAAGACGGGTAATTTCCTTTGTGGCTTTTCTGGATTTTTCGGCCAAAATACGTACTTCATCAGCAACTACCGCAAAACCTTTACCCCGGTCACCCGCTCTTGCTGCTTCAATTGCCGCATTGAGGGCCAATAAATTGGTTTGATCCGCAATATCCTCTATAACCTGAATTATAGCTCCAATTTTTGTTGATTGTTCACCCAGTATGTGAATTCTGTCTGCCGTATTAAGGACATTAGTTTTGACTGACTCCATTCCTTTGATTGAGTTATTAACAGCTGTCCCTCCCTTTTGCGCAAATAAAAATGTATGTTCAGCTGCTTGTCTAACTTCCTGTGCATTTTTTGCCATTTCATTAATTGTCTGAGCCATTTGAGTTACAGCCAGGGTAGTATCATTAATCTGCTGAGTTTGGTCAAATGCATTGGTGGCTATTTGTTCAATTGCCGTATCAAACTCGCGGATGACCAATACAGCTTCTTCGACTATACTACTTTGTTTTTGAATACCCTCTACTACCTGATTTATTGACGAGCTCATTAATTGTCCGCCATTACTTACTTCCACTGTGTTTTCATAAAGTTTATCAGAATTTGTACTTACTTCTTCAGACATGCTACTTATTTCTTTAATTATTGTAGTAAGATTTGACTTTAGTTTTATGAAACTTTCAGAGAGAGTACCCAACTCATCTTTGGCCCTGACCACTGGAAGGTCTATCGTTAAATTTCCCTCTGAAATGTTGTATGCTGATTCTGCCAGGAGTTTAACAGGCCTGGTTATTTTAATGCCCAAATAAATCGCAATAATTGTGGCAACCAGAACCGAAAAAATGATAAACATTATCGTTAGAAACAATGTTGAATTACTATCATGTTGAGCCTCTCTCAGCTTTTGATCAGCTTCTTTGGCTATCTCAAAAGTCCACGAATCTGTAGTTATGGTGATTTGACCGGCAATTGCTTCATTTTCCTTAAGCAGTTCCTCACTTAAGACGGCATCACCTGCTGTTTTGGCTTTAATGAATTGCTCCAAATTTGTATCGTATTTTTTATGAAGGCTGCTGAGATTCTTTATATATTGTCCAATTTGGCTTTTTTCACTTCTTTTATCTTCCTGAATCATTTGCTCAGCCTTTGCCAACAAATCAAAAATCTTTTTTTGAGATTTTTCCAGCCTTTTTCTGTTTAAGGAACTGACATCTAAGATACCGTCCTTAGTAAAGTTAACCTTTTCCCTGAATAAATTATTAAGCTTAAAGATAATTTCCATTTGTGCCAAATCTGTGTTGGCTAAATGTTTTATTCGCTGACCTTGTTCCGCATATTTGTTATATCCAAATATGCTTACGGCACTTAATGACACAGTTACAATCATAAAACTCAAAAGCAACTTAGCTCGCAGTGATTTGATCATAAGACCCTCCGAAACTTTTTAATTTATCTTTATCTGCTGATTTTTATGGTTTGGTTAATGTATTTTGAAAACAGGAGTGAAACAGAAATCACTCCTAAAACTTGTTCGTCCTCTGTGACAATTACCAAATCGTTTAATCTGACATCTGCCCTATAGGTTATAAGCTGACAAATAACAGAAAGTGAAAGGCTGGATTTGATGATAAAAGGGTTTGAATCCATTACTGCAGTGAGGGGCTGATTTAGGAAATCCGAAGTTTTATATTGAGGACCAAGAATGTCAAACAAATGATTCCTAACTACTAAACCCAAGGTTTTTTTTTCTTCACTCACCACTAAAGCAGGAAATTTTGGATTACTACAAAAAACGCTTATTGCATCTTTGATTAATGCATTTTTCGTAATTGTTGGCACAATACTTATGATTTGGGCTAAATCCCTGTTTGCTGTAATAGTTTTGGAATTTTCTTTAAGTAGAGCTACTTCAGGCCATGGTGGCTCGGACTGAGGTTTTCCAAGAAGATAGCCTTGTCCAAGAGTTATTCCAAGATTTTTTATGGTATTCAATTCCTGTTCTGTTTCAATACCCTCGGCTATTAGAGAGGAGTTAATCTTCCCGGCAAAGGTAACAAAGGTTTCCAACAGCGCTCTTTTGGTGGAATTAGTGTCAATGTTCCTGATTAATGACATATCCACTTTTATGAAGTCCGGATGAAGCTCTGCAATTGCCTGCAGGCTGGAATATCCCGCTCCTGCATCATCAACTGCAACCAGGAAGCCCTGTTCTCTGTAATGTTCCAGGGCCTTTCTAAAGCTGGCAAAATCTTTAATTGAACTTCTTTCTGTAATTTCAAATATAACCTGACAGGGTTTTAAACCCAGATGCTTTACAAGCCTTCTGGTTTGACCTTTGGCGAATCCCGGTTCGTTAACGATTTTAGGAGTTAAATTGAGGAATAATTTGGCAGAGAGCCTCATTCCGCTAAATTTCCTTATTGAAGCTTCACGGATAAGACTTTCCAAAGGATAAAGGAGCCCGACATCTTCTCCGGAAGTCAGGAGAGTTACCGGATCGTAGTATCTGGTGTTTACCGGCCCCCGGCATAGAGCTTCAATCCCAAACATATCCCCATTTGCTAAATCTAAAATTGGTTGAAATAATATAGATACATCTCTGTTTTGAATCAGGCGCAGAAAGAAAGCTTTTTCCGGCGGCATCTTTTTATTCACGAGAAGGTTTATCAGACTCATAATATCTCTCACTTTATTAATGAATTCTATTATTATCTAATTTTATCCACCTATTGTTAACATTTAATTAAGAAACTGCCTATCATAGGTTAATACTAAATAAAGTTTTGAATTTTTTGTCGATTTAAGAGGATTAATCACTATTAGACATCCAGATTAGTAAGGGGCGGCTGGAATATTCAGCCGCCCCTTACTTTTAATTGATTACCTATTTATTCTGCAACCGCCTTCACATTTATCAGTTCATCCCATGAGTTTATTGAAGAGCCTATGCTAGAAATTCTGGCAGCCAGCTATGTAAATGACAATCCTGCTGGGCTCTAAAAAGTCTTTTACCGAAGTACCCTCGCGTAAAAACTCCGGGCATATAGCTTTAAAAATGCGTGAATTAGCATTAAAATCGTTATCAAACAGACTTTGGATTCGTTCAGCAGTCCCAACAGGAACTGTGCTTTTGACTACTACAACTTCACCTCCGGTGAGTACTCTTGTAAGCTCAACAACTGATTCATTAATATCTCCTTTTACCTCTAAGCATAAAACCTGTTGACAGCTAAATCTGCCCATGCTGACAGTGACTCTAAATTCCGACGGTCTAAAACCCCTAATACTTGACCAAACCTGCCTCTCTTAAGGTTTACCGCAATTTGTTCCATTTGTATAAGAGGATAATAATAGATCCTCGGATCCTTAAAACATTGCCAGTGACAGAGATCACATTCTGAATAAGTAAATTCTCTGTTACCAAGTTCCAGCAGAGAACCATAATTTTCTTTGAGAGATGCACATTTGTATAGAATTAAATCCCAATCAAGATAGAAAAACTTGTATCCGCCCAAACAGGGATATTTCGATTACTTTGGGAAACAAAATTATAAAACTATGTAACGTTGCATTTGAAACTTTTAACCAATTCAACTTTTTTCAATAAAAAAAGACCCTCGGGGGGCCTAATGAGGAGAACTTCATACAGCTTTTCTTTTTTGAGAATAAGTCAACATTTCCATTAATTCATCTATATTGTAAAAATAATAGTCAGGCAGCCATTGAGATTTATTATACGACTTATACCAGTCAATTACGGCACATTCAACACCTGCAGCATAAGCTGCCCTGACATCATACATCGAGTCACCTATCATCATAACTTCCCTTTTATTCATTTTAAGCTTTCGATATGCCATCTCCACCGGTTCCGGATGCGGCTTTCCATTTTCCACATCATCAATGGTCACTATAACGTCAAATAATGACTCAATCTCATTCAACCTTAACCCCCGCAATGTAAGGTGCCGTAAGTTATTAGTAACTATCGCCAACTTATATCCTGCCTCTCTAAGCAGAATCAGGTTCTCTGTTATCCCGGGGAAAGGGGCGATTGAATTTTCATAATTATCCTTAATAAACTGGGTGTAGGTTTTTGTTATTGTCTCTTTATCCGTGCACCCCAGAAAGCTTGCGAAACTGTCCCACGTCTCACCAAACCTTGCTTTGATATCGGCCATACAACATTTCCCCGGTGCAAAATACTCTGCTGTTTTTAAAACAGCTTCAACAACCGCCTGCCTGCTATCCATTAAAGTACCATCAAGATCAAACAATAGTCCTTGAAGCAAATTCATTTTTCTTTATCCCCTTTCTACTAACTACTTAATAATATCCTGAAAATATTGTACTCTCCCAAGTTTAAGAAAATATTAACCAGCTGCTAACTCTTTGAAAAACGAATTTTAAATTTTGCCCGGGCAATTTCTCAGAGAAAAAAATAGTAAGCAACTAAGGCTTACTATACATCTCTGAACCGGTAACCTACTCCTCGGACTGTTTCAATTAGTTTTGGGTTATCAGGGTCCTCTTCTATTTTTTGTCTCAAGTGCCTCACATGTACATCTACAGTCCTTGTTTCTTCCAGGTAATCATAACCCCAGACTGAATTTAGTAAAAATTCTCTGGTGAAAACCCTTCCTCTGTTGGCCGCAAGTAATTTCAGCAGTTCAAACTCTTTAAGGGTTAAAATTTTTTTAACACCGTTTAGTGATACCTCAAATTTCTGAGGATTAATTATTAGTTGACCCACTTTGATCTCTTTTATATCTTCCGGTACTTGTTCCTTAACCTGGTACTTAATTCTAAGCCTGGCTTTAATTCTTGCAATTAATTCGCGCGGGCTGAATGGTTTTACCATATAATCGTCTGCTCCTATTTCCAAACCCAGTATCCTGTCTAGTTCTTCACCTTTGGCACTCAGCATGATAATAGGAATAGCTTCAGTCTTCTCGTTTGCTTTCAACCTCCTGCATACCTCAAGACCGTCTATTTCTGGCAGCATAATGTCTAATATAATTACGTCGGGTAAGATTTGCTTGGCAAGTTCGATTGCTGTCCTTCCGTCCAAAGCAATTTCAATATCCCATTTCTCTTTGGCCAGATTAAACCTGATAAGCTCAACAATACTTTTTTCATCATCTACCACCAGGATTTTAGGCATAATTTTCTCTCCTGTTATGTTGAATGTTCTTGTCCAATATGATTGTAACGTGTCAGTGTTAACTCTCAGCAATAGAAATGTTAATTTTTTATTAATTACAAAAAACACCCTTTAAAGAAGGGATTACAATCTTAAAACTTCTCTAACAGAAGAAATCCACTTTTATGTGGACTTCTTATTTCAGCCAAAACTGATTTGCAAAAAAAAGGAACCTCATTGTTCCTTTTTTAAATATATGTTTGCGTATGCAAACCCTATGATGCTTGTAACGTTATAATATTTCCTCCTAAAAGAGCTGCTGTTCCAGGGTCACAAGTTGTGAAAATAACTTGATTATTCTTTGCAAACTCTTTGATTAATTCTACTGCTTTTTCTTTACGTTTTGGGTCTAAATTCACAAGGCAATCATCTAAGACTACCAACCCGTCCTTCCCTCCAAATAGATAATCAAGGAGTGAAAGCCTAATTGCAAGTAAAACGCAATCGTAAGTCCCGGCAGACAGTAAATCAAGTGGTAATTTCTTATTATTGTTCTTTACAACATTGACCAGGAGCGAATCATTGATTTCGCCGCCGTGGTAACTTCCAAGAGTTATTATGGAAAGATATTTGCTAAACGTTTTAGCTAATGGTTCAAAAGAACCTTTATCCATCTCAGAAAGTTTCCTTTCAAAAACCTGCTTTATTTTGAAAAGACGGTTTAGACGTGCAAGACGCTTTTGAAATTTTTCTTCTGCTTCTTTGTATATAGGCCGCAATTCCTCATATGAGAACTCTGGCAGCCTCCCGCTTACCTCGTGATATTTCTCTTTGAGAGCATTTTCGAAGTCAACAGTTTTTTCAAGATTACTTCTCAGTTTAGCGAGATGCTCTTGAAAATCCTTCGCTGTTTCAAAACCATCAGGGAGTTTTGCCAGGTTTTCAATTATTTTTTCAACTTCACTAATTTCTTTCAATGAAAGGGCAAGTGTGTCTATTACTTTATCCAAATCACCGTATTTTTTCATCCATCCTTCAAGAGTACTTTTTAGAGAAGCTATCTCGGCAGATATTTGAATGATTTGTTTATTAGCCTTTTCTTTTGCCTGGTTTATCTCTTCGACTGTTCGGGCCTTTATATCCTGGGTCTCGCTAACTTGTCTTTTCAAATCCTCAAGGTTCTTATCACCAAGCAGTAATTTAATTTGAGATTGATACTTTTCTATCTCATCGGTCAATTGTTTGAATAAACGATGCTTTAACTTAGCTTCGGCTATCTCAGAAACATTGAACTTTTTGAAATACCCATCTAACTCTGCTTTAGCTTGGTTAAATATATTTTTCAACTCTTCAAAATCAATTTCTCCTGCCTTAATTTCAAGCTCCACACAGGAATCTACTTCGATTTTTAAATACCCACTTGCCGAAAAATCAGTACCTGTACTTATTTCTTCTTTATCTTCCAGCCCTCTGGTAATAAATATTTGCCTGTCCGATTTGTTTAACTTGCCAAGAAGCGTCCCAGCTTCCATTGCAGATTTAGCATTATCCATCTTACGTTGTAATTCTTCAATTCTCTTAATATCAGCATCTTGAATTGCTGCAAGTTTATTTTTCTCATTAGTTTTTTCGCCAATTACACTTTCAATCCTTTCAACCTTTAAAAGCAAATCCTTAGCGGCGCTTGCTTCTTTCACCTTTTGAGCAAGTGTTAATTCCTGTTTTAGTTCTTCTATGTCTTTGTCAAGTTTGGTCAATTCCTCTGCTTTGGTTTTTAATGCGACTTCCTTGACTGGGTATTCCTTATTGATTTCCCGTAAGGCTGCTATGTCCTTTCTTAACGTTTCAAGTTTAGGCTCAAGGATAGCTCTCTGTAAAATATCTCCCTCTATTCTTTTATATTTGTTAATCTCATCTCTTACCGAATTTTTCTTTCCTTCAACATCTTTTACTTCTTGAACTATGGCCGAATATTCGTCCTCTAATTTTTGGGCGTACTTCATGTTACGCAATAATTCTTCCTTTTCATAGAACTTCTCTAATACTTCGCCAACACCGATCTTCCATCGGTTATCAATTCCTTTATTACCTTCAGGTCTATTGTTTGTAATATCCCATCTTCTTTGAAGCAAATCAAATTCTTCGTCAATCTTCTTCTTAAGTTTTTCTAACGAAACCCCGTCTAAAGCCATAATTGCCTTCCGCAACAAATCACCGACTACACTAGAGGTCTCTTCATCCTTGTTAATCCTTTCAATGGCTTCCTTGATATCTTTTTGTTTTGCAAAAACAATATTATTGTAAGTGTTTTCTCCGTACTTTAAAAGCTCCTTAAGCTTTTCATTAACGGTATCTTCATCTTTTATAACCTGCCCATCCAGAGTTAGGGCAACCGATTTTGATGCTCCCCACCCTTTACTAATTTCATATTTCATACCACTAATATCAAAAGAAATACTTCCAGACATTGAATCTCCATTTGGATATGGTCTAAACCTTTTAAGAAATTCATTGTCTGCGTTACTGCTTTTCTTAAGTCTTGGTTTTCTAAATAATGTTGCATGTAAACCTTCTACTATAGTGCTTTTACCAGCTTCATTAGGACCAACTATAACGTTTAAGCCATCGGAAAAGCTAATATCCTGACTTATAACTCCACCAAAGTTGTTACACTTAAAATTTTTTATTTTCATATTGCTTTAACCCCCTGAATCAATTCGTAAGCAATCTGAAGTGCGTCTTCATCTCCGTCGCTAAACAGCTCATTTAAAAATTGGTGTGGGAATGAGCCAGAAGTGAATTCACTATCAATTATATCCCCTGTAATTTTAACTCCCAACTCAGTGTCATCTATCTTAAGGTATGCAAGTTTACTTTCTAATTCTTTGTAAAAAGACTCTTTTTGTCTAAATAAATCTTGGTCAATCCTGCCTTTTAGTTTTAGACGCAATAGAGTTGTATCAGCACCGTCTTTTAAGCACCGCCTTTTAATTGACTCAAAAGAACTACCATCTTCAATCATTGCGGTGGTGTCAATAAACCGATAAGTGCCTGAATTAATTAACTCTGCAGTAACATTTTTCTTTTCATCAATCTCTAGAAGCCAGGCGTGACCAGAATGTGTGCAGTCCATGCCATCTGGTTCAGGTGAGCCAGCATTAAAAATTTTATTTCCTGTCACAGATGATTGAGCAGGATATGGGGCATGGGTATGCCCTAATAACCAAATGTCAATAGGCAACTCCTCCAATTCTCTAGTAGTCATGAAGAAGTATTGCTGGCTCATGTCAGGGGATACCCCTTCCAAAGCTCCATGGGCAAGCCCAATGTGCCATTTAGCCTCTGGCTGTTTAGAAATTTCTTTTATCCAACCAAGATTGTTTTGTTTACTGTGTTTTCTATTGCACCCAGCGGGATATATTGCCACATCCAAATCATGTGATTCTAATGAATACACCCTATTTTCATTAATAAGTATTACTTTGTCTGAATGCTTCTTTTTAAAAAAATCCCACAGCTCTACCATGCCATTATCATAATCATGATTACCTGGGAGAATTAATATACAATCACCTGCAAAACCTTCTAAAATTGAAAGAGCTTTTTCAATATCTTTTTTGGGAACAGTTATCTTATCAAATAAGTCTCCAGCCACAGCCAAAATATTACATTGTTCATTATTGGCCTTATTAACTAAAGTTTGCAAAACATTAAATCTAGCTTTTATGAGTTGGTCCCTAATCAATTCTGGATAGCTGTTAAATTTCATTCCAATATGTAAGTCACCGGTATGTAATATTTTTAATCCCACCATAAACCCTCCTCTTGACACACATATTTTCCCATTTCTGTAACTGGAGCAAAAATTCCTTTATCATTATTCGGTTAAAATTTGCACCTCACTGCCTGACCATAGTGGAAGAGATACAGGTACTTCTCCCTAACCGGCTTTTTGAGAATGGTTTCTACGGCCTCTGCGTAGAGATTTAACTGGACCTGGTAGTTTTTCACGATTTCTTCTATCGGGCCGGTGTCAGTTTTATAATCAATCAGTATGTATCCATCACCCTCGGCAAAGAGGCAGTCTATTACACCCTGCAGGAGCACCTTTTCTCCGCAGGTTTCATCAAGTTCGGCGTAAATCCTGTCTGCTGGTACCGCAAGAGTAAAGGGTATTTCTTTTCTAACAACATCGGCCCGTACAACCCTTCTCCCAATATCCGATTTGAAAAATCCCAATATTTTATCTGTATCCACAGCTGCGGCCTGTTCAGGTGTAAGCAGTTCTACAGCAGTCATACGGCTGATTTCTTCTCTGATTTCGTCTTCCGTCAGACCTTCCCGGAATTCGATATGCTGCATAACAAGGTGCATCGCTAACCCCCGTTCCGCCGGCGATAGAGCTGAAGAGCGGGTGAGAAAAGTCGGCCTTGGTGATATAAAGTTACGTTGTTTTATTACCTGATTTACGTTATCCTCCTCTGACGCAAACCTTCTTTTAAGCTCTGTCACAGAAGCCTTGGCAGGTCTGCCCACTATTTTCTGGTAAGGATACTGCCAGTTAAGCATCCTTTCAATAGCTTCAACTCCTGTTTCTATTGGAATAGGCTCAAGCCTTCGTACTGCTTCAAGCCATTCTCTGCTATCCGCTGCCTGTTCAAAGCATACTTCAAGCTGGGTGACCTCTTGATGTAATTTGACCTGAAAACAAGATATGTCATCAAAAATCGGTCCTGTGCGGCTTGATGAACCGCTTCCCATCTCCCATAGAATTGTTCCGTCCCGGTGCCGGGCAAGGGCGGGACCTATCCAATCCAGAAAAGTCCTGGCTTCTGCCAAAGCAGAATCGGGAAGTTCCAGCTTCTCTCCAGTGGCAATTTCACACCATCGGGAAACATTTTTCACCAAATCTGAGACAGTACCCACCAGAATTAACTTCTCTTTCGCCCTGGTTAGAGCAACATAAAGAATTCTCATTTCTTCGGCCAACAGGTCCATGTGAAGCCGCTTCTTAATGGCAAACTGCGCAACTGTTTGGTAAGTTAAACAATTGTTTAGATCAACCACTGGCAAACCGAGTCCAAGAATCTTTTGTAATAACGCTTTTTCCCTAAGGTCATTTAGGTTAAACTGCTTTCCCAGACCTGCAGTAATGACAACCGGAAATTCCAAACCTTTACTCTTATGAATACTTATAATTCTGACCACATCTTCACTTTCACCCAGTGCTCTGGCAGCTCCGAAGTCACTGCCGCTCTCCCGAAACTTCTCTATAAAACGCAGAAACCGGAAAAGACCTCTAAAACTTGTTGCTTCGTACTGCCGAGCCTTGTCGTGCAGCGCACGGAGGTTAGCTTGGCGCTGACTCCCACTCGGCATTCCGCCAACATATGTGTAGTAGCCTGTTTCATTGTAAAGCTGCCAAATAAGCTCTGACAGCGGTCCCTGCCTTGCCATAGTTCTCCATTTTTCTAATACTTCCAGAAACTTACGGATTTTTAAATCTGCCGGGGTTTCACCCAGTTCGGCAGATATTCTGACACAATCGTAATATTCTGCCCCTGCATTCCTGAGCCTCACTGCCGCCAGTTCCGCCGCGTTCAAACCAACCATCGGCGACCTAAGTACTGCAGTAAGGGGGATATCCTGTCTCGGATTATCGATTACTCTCAAGAGTGACATAACTGTATCAACTTCAACAGCCTCAAAGTACCCCGTCCCCAGGTCTGCATACGCAGGTATTCCCAGTTTGCGGAATTCATCTATAAAAACATTTGCTGTATTACGTGTTGTCCTAAGTAAAACTACAATATCCCCGTAGCGAACAGGTCTGTATTCCCCGATAGCTTTGTCAAAGATACAGAATTCAGCGCCATTCACGTCCCCCTGACCTCGTACCATTTCGGCAATCCTATTTCCCACCAGGCGCGCTTCCTTCTGCAGGGCATCAAGCTCTTCCACTTCACCCATACTTGTAAATGATGTTTCAGCATCCTCCAGTTCAAAACCCGGTTGTTCCCAAATGGATTCAGACCCATCCTCATTTCCCTTTTTGTCCAGCAGATGAACCTCCACCGGTCCCGCACCACATGAAATCCCTTCAGCTGCAGTGGGAAACTGTGCCCCGTAAACCAGTTCTGCCTTTTCATCATAGCTGATACCACTTAGCCCAACAGTCATTATCTGGCGAAAAATATAGTTAGCGGCATCAATTATTTCTTCTCTGCTGCGGAAATTTTGTCTTAGGTCTATACCTCGCTCTGGAAACCCTTTTTCTCTAGGATAATCAGTATATTTCTGCATAAAAAGTGTTGGGTCAGCCAAGCGGAACCCATAGATGCTCTGCTTTACATCCCCCACCATAAATCTGTTGGAGCTGCTTTTTTCCCGTGAGACCAGTCTAAGGACTGTTTCCTGAACTTCATTGATGTCCTGATATTCATCAACAAAGACTTCTTCAAAATATTCACGGAGTTCACAGGCAACAGCTGAAGGGACTACTTTTCCCGGCTTACTGCCTTGCTCAAGCAAAATTCTGAGACTGTAGTGCTCAAGGTCAGAAAAATCCACTAGCCCTCTCTGATTTTTAGCGTTACTGTATCTATTGCCAAACTCAATCACAAGTTCACACAGCTCTTCAACCAGCGGCGCAAGACAATATAAATCAGACACAAGTTCCTCCGGCGAACGAGAAAACAAATCTGATTTGATGCTGCTAACAGTTTTCTTTACCTTATCCCTAGCAGACTGAACCCTGCTCTTTAATGTTTCATCAACATCTTTACTTCGGCAGGATTTCAGCTTGGTGAATTCAGCCGAATTTATTATACGATAAAATTCCCCCCAGGAAATACGGGCAGCATTTAAAAGATCGTCTATTATCCGCATATCATCCATGAGATTCTCACAATATACATCAGGCCCTCCGGGCACCTGTGAAAGGTTAAGGGCTTTATTAAGTCTATCTCTACAGCCACTCAGGTGCAGTTCAAGCCAGGACAGTATTTCCCTACCCCAGTCTGATTCCTCCAGGGGTAACCCCTCCGGATGCCGGTAACCTTCAGCCAAAGTCTGCAGCCAAACCTCAGGCCAGGGGTTGCTGGAGGCAAAATCACGGAGCCTGAGGATAATATCCTGCAGTAATACATCATCCTTATTTCCGCCATAAGCATCTACAAGGGCATGGAATTCTTCTGAACCCGAAGAATACAGCTCTTCAAAAAGTTCTTCCAGCACCTCCAGCCTCAATAGGGCAGCTTCTCCATCATCAGCAACCCTAAAACCCGGGTCAAGGTCTATACTGTAAAAATACTGCTTTAAGACATCCAGACAAAAGGAGTGAAGTGTGGTGATCGAAGCCCGGTTCAGAAGGGTAAGCTGACGGTTCAGATGCCTTGAATCAGGATTTTTATTCAGTTCCCTATTGATAGCAGCACCTATTCGTTCCCGCATTTCAGCTGCAGCTGCTTTAGTAAAGGTCACCACAAGTAATCGGTCAATGTCAACAGGGTTGGCTTCATCTGTTATCTTTTTGATAATTCTTTCAACAAGTACTGCTGTTTTACCCGAACCTGCAGCTGCGGAAACTAGAAGGCTGCATCCGCGTTCCGTTATCGCCTCTGACTGGTCAGGAGTCCACCTAGGCCCGGTCATTAGTTTCACCCCCATCACCTGTTATCAGCTTCCAGACTTCATCTTCAGAAACCTTCGGCAGACTTCGGTACGTGTTTCCCTGTAACAGGTTGTCGAATTTGCATACAGGCTTAAACTGGCAGAAGGTACATGCCGTAACGGCCTTATCACGAAAAGGTTGAATCGTCACGTTTCCTGCAACAATTTCCTCCCCTACTTCCATAAAAACTTTATTTAAATAATTGGTAAGAGCTGTAAACTGGCCCTCATTAAATACAGGAGACCCACTGTAAAAAGTGCCGTCTCTTTTTATTCCAACAGGGAACAGCTCCGACCAGCCGGATTCTGTTTTGTTATCCATCATTCTGAACACTTCCCTGTCATCTAAAATAAAACCTCTCATCTTCAAATTGCCCAGGATGAGCCTTGAAACTTCTTCATCAGGCAGAGGCCCCCTGACAGGAATGAGCGGTTCTCTGACTGTATAGTAGAAAATACCGGCCGGTTTTACCTTAAGCCCCTTTTGAGAGTAATGCTCAAGGGCCACATGCAGGTATGTTAAAAGCTGCAGTTTCAATCCGTGATATATGTCAGGCAGCTTCACACTCTGGTCTGCGGACTTATAATCAATAACCCTTAAGTAGACAGACCCATCTTTTTCAGCTGCGTCAAGGCGGTCTATACGACCCGAGAGCTGCATCTGGATTCCATCGGGTAATTGTATCCCCACAGGAGGTATTGAACCTCCCGGCCCAAAAGACAGTTCAACTGATTTGGGTCTAAAATCACCACGTCGTGCATGTTCTGCCAGGGTCAGGACTGCCCGGTTAACCGTCTTTTTCAGTTTGCCGGTCAGATATCTGTACCTGGCAGTACTCAAAAGAATTTCGCTCTGCAGCTGTGGAGCTAGTCCGTCGATGATTTTATCACAAATTTTAAGACATTCCTCAGTGCTCAGATTTCCCCAGTCAAGTCCGTCCTTTTCCAGCCTATCTGCAAAACACTTCAGGGCGGCGTGAAAAAATTCGCCCATATCCGGGGCTTCCAGTCGATAAACCTTCCTCTCCGAAAGTTTAAGTCCATAAGACGAAAAGTGTGCAAAAGGGCAGGCCCTGAACTTTTCCAATCTCGAGACACTTGCTTTGACTGGACTACCGTATATGGCAAGGCTTTTCTCTCTGCCTATAGGTTCTTCCCGGTTAATGTGAAAAATTGAGTTAAACAGCGAAACAATGCTATCCTCCTGCCGATTGCTTATAAACCAGTTGTATAGTCTCCACCAGACTGCACCTATCTCTTCCCCTGATTGGGCAGTTCTCAGCCGGCTTAAAAGGTAAGATAAGGCTCTCCCTGGATGGACCAGAAACTCTTCACATTCGGCCAGGTCGTTATTTTCAGGTTCTGCCTGCATGCTTATTACCCCAATGCCTGGAAGAAGTTCCTGGATACGGCTGATAATGTATGATGGACTATTGGCCCTTCCCTCGTCATCAGCCATAGGAAAACTCAACCATATTTTTTCACTGGCTCTGGTAAGGGCAGTATACACAAGATACTGTTCCTCAAAAGCCCTGCGCCTCCCTCCAGGAGATAAGTAAAGACCAATGGAATCAAGTTTTTCTCTCTCAGTATCACTGAAAACCCCATCCCCGCTTGTTCTGGCAGGAAATACTCCTTCGCTCACCCCAAGGATAAAAGCAGCCTTAATCTCCGGGCTTCTTGAACGGTCCAATGACGCAATAAGCACCTGATCAAGAGCTGGAGGAATAAGACTTAGGGTCATGCTTTGAAAACCTGCATCTAACACTTCAAGATAAGTTTTGATGTCAAGTTCCTTTTCACTGAGAGCTTCTACCATCTCATCCAAGAGGTTGATTACATTTGACCAAATCTGGGCATGTTCGCGCGCCTTGTCCAATAGACCCGCGTCAATTGCCTCTATTCTCCATGTTTCAATAGTTTCTGCAGCTTTAAGCTCATCAAGGAGTTCATACAGGGCAGAAGTCTTTTCTCTTACCGTCCGGCATTTTCCGACCTTGGCAGTAAAATTAGCGGCTGTCAGTGAAGCAATCCTTCTGGCCTCATTTATCTCTTCCAAAATTTGCCTTTCCCCTTCAGATACAGCAGCATCTTCGCCCAGGGTATAATGCCGCACATATTGCCAGTTGTCACCAGAAGTCCATTTATCTCCTCTTATACCATGAGCCAATACATAGTTTTCCAATAGAAAAACTTTCTCACGTTCAATAGGCACTAGGTCTGTTTTAAGATAACGAAAAACAGGTTGATAAGCCCAGTTTTTTTCGGCAATCTCCAATACTGACCTGATAAGTTCCACCAAGGGATGGTGCAGTACATTCCTTTTTCGGTCAAGAAAGACAGGTATCCCAAAGTCCTGAAATACTGACTTTATCAGTTCATTATAAGGCTCCATATCACGCAGAAGGACTGCAAAGTCACGCCATCGGTACCCGTCGTCTCTTACAAGGCGCATCATTTCTCTGGCGCATGCCTCCACCTCAGCTCTTCTGTTTGACCCGGCAATTATTTTTATGTTTTTATCATCCCCCGCGTAGGCAGGAGCTGGATATGTAAAAAAGTGCTTTTCCAGCCATGCAATATCAGAAGCCTTATCAAACTTTACCGCTTCTGAATCAACCATGATCACGGTTTTTTCTGTTGTGACACCCGTTTTTGCTGCTGCATCCGTAATTCTTTTGTAAGTTTCCCAAACAGGATAAAAGACATGGTCATCTTCCAAATTAACGGTGGTAACTTCTGGGTCTATACAGAGGGCAACATTGACTCTTTCAGCGGTTTCCAGCAATTTTTCTATAACTTTTATTTCCTGGGGAGTAAACCCCTTAAAACCATCAATCCAAATTTGGGCTTTCCTAAATGATGAAGCAAGGGGCAGTTTTTCTACAAGCAGGCTAAGGTAATCATCAGGATCTGTATAGCGTGTTGATAGGTATTCTTCCATTTGCCTGTAAAGCAAACTAAAGTCAGCCAGTTTACTCTTTAGTAAATCTGCCTTTTCCATCACGCGCCCGGCAAAGTCCAGATTTTCGGGAGTGATAAGGTAAGTTTTAAATTCCCCTATCGTTCTGGCCAAGCAGTCAGCAAAACCAATTCGTCCAGCGCTTTTACCGAAGACCCGGAGATTTTCCTTGTTTTGTTCCAGCAATTCCCTTAAAACCATCCGCTTACCAAGTTCACCTATAGGGATTCTAGCCGCCCCCCCGGTTTCAACGAAGACCCGGTGGGCCAGCCTGCGAAAACTAAGCACCTGTGCTCTTACCGCACCTTCAAGATCCCTTACCATGTCCAGTTCCATCTGGAAGGTTGCTTGCTCTGGAACGAGTAATATTACTTGAGGTCCATCAGGTGATTCTAAAATAGATTTTTTTATGGCGTCTGATATAAAATGAGTTTTACCTGACCCTGCCCGGCCCAAAATAAAACGGAGGCTCAATTCGTTCACCCCTGACACGTAAAATTAACTCACTCTGCACAATTTACTATAACAAATCAAACTTTAACAAAATTAACTTTAAATTCAATTATTCGCCAGACCACGCGGTGAATCCTCTGAATTTGTACTGTAGTAAACTGGATAAAAATGCTATAATAAGACAAAATAATAATTCAGTTATAAATAAAGGAGTGAGATTTTTGAACTGGCTTAAGGTATATCAGGATGATCACAAAGCGGTACTGCTTCTTCTGGCAAAATTGGAAGGTAATATAATGGATTTAAAGGCAGGTTACCCGTCACCAAACCCCTATCTTGAGTTTGAGGAGTTTGCACATGTGATAAAAGACGTAATAATCCCTCACTTTAAAAACGAGGAAGTAACTGTTTATAAAGATGTATCCGAAGCCGGCCCTGAGGAACAGTCCTTCATCAAAAACATGCTGATGGAGCATAAGGCTCTTTACTCTGTTTTTGACCAGTTCTTCAATGCCGTGGAGGAACGGGATAATCAAAAGATAATTGAAATAAGTGGAACCTTGATTCAAGTACTCAGGCATCATATTATCAAAGAAGAGGACGAGCTTCCAAAACTGATGTAAAATTAAAGCACCGGTACTATTAATTCATGGTACCGGTGACAAACATATACCTATTTCAAACAGTTTAATTACAATGCTTTTTCTGGAGCTTCTCTCTTTATTTTTCCATACCACAGCACTCCCAGAACTACTATTGCTTCAAAACCCCATTTAAGCAGCTGTTTATTGGCTAAATAGGCTTCTATAAAGGGTTCGTCAACTATCATCTTAGCAGCAGTCCATCCCAAAACTCCTGCCCCAAGAAATATTATGGACGGGTATCTCTCTATAAGTCTTATTACTATTGTGCTTCCCCATACAACTATTGGTATACTTATCAGAAGTCCTATTACTACCAGCAGGAAATTTCCATGAGCTGCCCCTGCAACTGCCAAAACGTTATCCAGACCCATCAAAGCATCTGCAACTATTATTGTTTGAATGGCTTTCGATAAATTGCTGCATTCTTTTACATCATGGCATTTGTCACTCACAAGCAATTTATAAGCTATACGTATTAACAATACTCCCCCAACAAGTAACAGTCCCGGAATTTTAAGCAGCCAAACTACTGCCAGGGTTGCCGCTACTCTAACAGCAATAGCGCCAACAGTACCCCATATTATTGCTTGTTTCTGCTGATCTATTGGCAGGCTTCTAGCAGCTAACCCTATTACAATTGCATTATCTCCTGCCAAAACCAGGTCAATAATAATCAGCGCCAATAGTGCTGATAAAAACTCAGATGATAAGAAATCCATAATTTTTCCTCCATAATAATGTTTAGTTTAGTTTTCCCTATGATAAAGTTTTTTACCCACACGTTTGAGAAGATAACATTATCTAAAAGCAGGCCATTTATACCGTCACTAACTGCGCATGACTTGACTATCTATCCATTTTATAGTAAGATGAGTCTGTTAAGGGGGAGTAGCCGGCGGTATAATCCGTTATATGAAGTCAACATACCCGGTTGTTTATGAACCTGGCTTCATACTCGGTTAATCTGAGTGGTGAGACTTTTAACATGTATGACAACAGTCTTGTCATGCGTGTTAAAAGTCTTTTTGTTTTAATTATCATACTCCTAAACACCATGAAAGGGACTGCAATTATACGAAAAAATCAAGCATGGAGGTACCTATTTATGTCATTTAAAAAAGCAGCCCTGTTTACACTGCTGTGGTTTTTGGTAGCGATGGGCTTTGCAGCAGGAATATTTCATTATCAGGGACAAACTAAGGCTTTGGAGTTTCTGGCAGGTTATCTTATCGAACTATCTTTAAGCATGGATAATCTTTTCCTCTTTTTAATGCTTTTTAGTGTTTATAGGATTGATTGTGCTTACCAGCGCCGGATTCTGAATTGGGGACTCCTAGGTGCAGTCATTCTGAGGCTGATTTTCATAGTTTTAGGAATCGCTATGGTTGAAAAATTTCACTGGATACTCTATATATTCGGTTTTATTCTCATTGTAACAGGATACAAAATGGCCTTTGGTAAAGAAGCTGAGCCAAACGTAGAAGATAATTGGGCTGTTAAGCTTTTTAAAAAACTTATGCCGGTGACCTGTGAAGAACACGGTGATAAGTTCTTTACCCGTATTGGAGGAGTATTGCACGCAACTCCCTTATTTATAGTTCTTCTTCTTATTGAAAGTACAGACTTGATATTTGCCATTGATTCTATTCCAGCTATTTTTGCTATTACCACTGATACCTTTATCGTATATAGTTCTAATGTTCTTGCTATTCTAGGTCTCAGATCTCTCTATTTCTTCTTGGAGCGGGTACAGAAGGCTTTTATCCACGTTAAGTACGGAGTTGCTTTACTTCTTGCCGTAACAGGTTTGAAAATGCTTTTAACCTTCTGGGATATCAAAGTCCCTATACCCGTTGCACTGGGTACCATTGCAGCAATAATCGTAGGAAGTATAATTTCATCAGTACTTTTTGGTAAAAAAGAAGCAGCACTGATTACATGTGCTGACCAAAGTTCTGCTCAATATAATAATCCCGACTAAACTAAATGAAACAAGGAGCGTCCCAGAGGGCGCTCCACTAATTTTTATCATGAAAATTATTTCTTTTAATCAAGCCTTTTTTTCATTCTAATCACTGCTAATGTTAATATTCCTACAGCAAAAGCCGTCAGCATAGCAATATCCTTCCACAGGTAGGCTGCTCCGATGCCTTTGAGGATAATCCCCCTTAGTATCTGCATGAAATACGTAAGGGG
The DNA here is from genome assembly GCA_016841045.1 of Thermincola carboxydiphila. Taxonomy (GTDB): domain Bacteria; phylum Bacillota; class Thermincolia; order Thermincolales; family UBA2595; genus JAENZX01. The sequence continues at coordinate 98,519 of JAENZX010000005.1, read as the reverse complement.
AAGTATATATCCTATTGCCTGAATAATTTTGGGCATCGATTCACGGGGAAACATAAAACCTGACAGCAAAACACTGGGAAGTATGATTATAACACTTATCTGCATTGCCTGTAGCTGAGTTTTCGCAACAGTTGAAACAAACATACCAAACCCCAGTGCAGCCATGAGAAATAAGAACGATAAGGCAAGGAGAAGTACAATACTGCCCTTGACCGGTACATCAAACCAAAAAACTCCGAAACCGAGTATCACAGCCACATCCATAAAACCAATTGCGATGTATGGAATAAGCTTACCGATAATCAGTTCTGCTGGTCTTACCGGAGTTATAATTAACTGTTCCAGAGTCCCCCGTTCCCGTTCTCTAACCATGGCAAAGGCTGTTAACAGCATAGTGATGTTTTGCATAATAAGGCCTATAAGTCCGGGAATGTTAAATTTTATGCTCTCCATGTTGGGATTAAACCAAATCCTGTAGCGTAAATCCAGTGCAGGACTCAGATTAATCCCTACTCTGGACTTTTCCAAGGTCTTAGCTTTAATATCAAAAGACTTTACTTGGGCTAACACCTGGGCGTTTGCCAGAGCAGTCCTGGCTACCAGTGGGTCTGAGCCGTCAACCACCAGTTGAACCTGAGAAGTCTCATTCCTATGAATTTTTTTTGAATAATCAGGGGGGATTATAATACCAACCCTGGCTTTACCCGAATCTATAAGATGTGACATTTCTCTGAAATCAGCCACATAAAAATCAGTATCGAAAAATTCTGTGTTCCTGAACATATCCACCAGCTGTCTGCTTTCCTGACTCATAGACTGGTCAAAAACTGCTGTTTTAATGTGGTCGACGTCTGTTGTAACAGCATATCCAAAAATCAAAAGCATAAAAATTGGCATTACAAAGGCCATGATAAGGCTAGGCGGGTCTCTCCTGATTTGTATAATTTCTTTTTTTACAACTGCTATTAGCCGCTGAAGGTTCATTTTAGGTCACCTCCCACAAGGGAGGTTTGTTTATTTTCAAAGAGGGCTTTTACCTGGTCCAATTCCTCCTGGCCTACAAAAGATATGAATACATCTTCCAGAGTAAGACGCCCGTGCTTTTCTTTCAGCTCTTCAGGGGACCCGTAAGCGGTAAGGGTGCCGTTATGGATAAATCCAATGGTGTCACAGAGTTCAGCTTCATCCATGTAGTGGGTTGTTACAAATACAGTTATCCCAGCCTTTGCAAGGTATTTAATAATTTCCCAGAAAATCCGTCTTGATACCGGGTCAACACCTGCCGTGGGTTCGTCCAAAAATAACAATTGAGGCCGGTGAATAAGAGCGCATCCTAAAGCAAGCCTTTGCTTCCAACCTCCTGACAGCATCTTAGCCTGGAATTTTTCACGTCCCTTAAGACCCGCCAGCTCAATCACTTCACTTTTCCTTGTCTTTGCCTGAGCAGGGCCTAAACCATAGATCCCGGCATAAAAATCAAGGTTTTCATCTACGGTCAATTCTTCATACAGGCTGAATTTCTGCGACATGTATCCAATATTCTGCTTGATTTTCTCCGCTTCTTTATAAATGTCAAATCCCAGCACTGAACCGATTCCCGCTGTTGGAGAAAGAATTCCACATATCATACGAATGGTAGTTGACTTTCCAGAGCCATTAGGACCAAGAAAACCAAAGATTTCTCCCGATCTAACTTTGAAAGACACGTTGTTGACTGCAACATGGCCGCCGAAATTCTTGGTGAGTTCTTTTACTTCTATAACAGTCTGCAAGGGGTATTCCTCCTCGCTATAAAATTATTTTAACATCAGCCGGAAGTCCCGGTTTTAGCTGATCAATGCCTTTTGTAATCTTGATTTTTACTGCAAAAACCATATTCACTCTCTCTTCATTAGTTTGGAGGTTTTTAGGGGTAAACTCAGCTTTTGCAGCAATATTGGATACTTGGCCCTCAAAGGGCTTTCCCGGAAATGCATCTACAAACACATGAGCCTTCTGTCCTAATTTTACTCTAGGAAGGTCTTTTTCCGATACATATACTTTAATCCACAGGTCTTGAGGGTCCAAAACTGTAAATAATGCTGCCCCGGGAGAAACATATTCCCCTTTTTTGAAGTTAACATCAGTAAGGATTCCTTCTAATGAAGCATAAATGATGGTTTTTGCCAACTGTACTTTAGCAATTTCAAGATTTGCCTGGGCTTGAGCAACTCCAGCATTTGCAATATTTACTGCCTCCTTGGTTGAACCATCTTTTAGAAGGTCAAGCTGTTCCTGAGCAGACTTCTTCTGTGCGTTATATGCTTCAACCTGTGCCTGGGCAACATTATAACGTGTCTGCGCTTCTGACAACTGTTGAGATGTAGCTCCGCCTTCTTTGAACAGTTTTTTTATACGGTTAAGGTTATCAAGGGCATTTGCCGAACTATCCTTGGCTCCCTTTAACAAGGCGTCTACCTGTTCCACTCCGGCCCGTGCCTGTGCTATCTGCTGTTCCCTGCTTCCTGTTTTAGTCTGCTTCGATGATTCACGTGCAGAAGATAAAGCTGCCTCTGCCTGTTGAACCTGAAGAGCCTGAATAGTCGAATTTATTTTGGCAAGAACCTGTCCTTCTTTTATCGTACTGCCTTCCTCGACCATCACCTCTTTTACTTTGCCTGCAGCTTCAGAGTTTATGTTAATCTGAGTAGCTTCAACAGTTCCAGATACCTCAATACTTTTCTCCTCTTTCATCTCAGAACATCCTGTAAGCAATGCTGAAAAGCCCATCATAGTTAATACCAAGACAATGATCTTAAGCTTTGTTCTCATCATCCTCACCCTTTTCCTTATTTCTTACACCATTTAAAAAGACTTCAATCACACTGTCAATTACGGTCTCACTATTAAAATCGACATATTTATCAGCCAGCAAAAACTCTTTCCATAAGACAAAAAAACCCATCATACCGACTAATGCCCCTGTTAAGATTTTGGGATCCATATCCTTGAAATCACCTGCTGCGACCCGTTCCGTCATGAACCTCTGCATAACTGCAGCAGCTCTTAATACGATTCGTTCCACGAACTGTTCTTTTATTTCAGGGTGAAATCTTGCTTCCGCAATTAGCAGCTGAACAAGTTCCCTGTTTTGATTAAAAACTTCTAGACGGTTTGTTAAAATTGCTTTTAAAATCACTTCATCAGATTGTCCGCTCGTGCCTTCCATCGTATCTGCAAGTGACTGGACTATGCCTGGACTCGCTAATTCCAACAGTAAGTCCTTTTTTGTTTTAAAATATCTAAAAATAGTTCCCTCGGCAACCCCTGCCTCTTTTGCAATTTCTTTAGTCGTTGAACCACTAAAGCCTTTTTTTAAGAAGACAGTCATTGCTGCGTCGAGGATTTGTTGCTGACGATTGTTAGACCTTGTTTTACGTGAATCTACCTGGTCTGCTACCAATTTTACTAACCACCCCTTCTCTTTATATCATTAATTTATATTAATCATGAGTGAGTACTCACTTTTATATTAACTGATGACACCTCGTCCCGTCAAGTATTTAGAAAAACAGCTTATATGATAGTAATATTTTAATGAAGTAAGTAATATTGTTGTACAAATAATCCATTTGAAGTGAACGGGAGGTGACAAATATGAATCTAAAAATGTCTTCAACATTAAATCAGCAGAGTAACGTTAACTGGACAGCAATTTTTTATGGTACTATGCTTGCAATTATCGCTACCATTATCTTGATGGCAATCGGTGGTACAGTTATGTACTATACTGTCTTTAATGACCGGATGATTCCCGTAATAGGATTGGGAATACTTTTTTTTAGTGTCTTTTCCGGTGGCCTTATATCAGCCCGCAAAGCCGGAAGGCTCGGTTGGCTGCATGGACTCGGTGTGGGACTTGTCTTTTTACTCCTTACTATAATTTTTAATATTTTTGTTCCCGGTGGAATATTTGGTTTTGCTGTTTTTAAGAAAGTTGTTGCAGCCCTGATTGGAGGCAGTCTCGGCGGCATTTGGGGAGTAGGCCAGTAACAAGGAGATTTAACAGCAGAAATAAACTAATTACCCGCCATTCCGGCGGGTAATTAGTTTTATTATTATATATAAGTAAGACAACGCCGATTACGGTGAAGACACTCCCTAAAATCAGACGACTGCTTAACCTGATATTTCTACTAACACCTTCTTCCTTAAACAACTTAACCAGAAAAGCGTTTTGTTCCATTCCTTATACCCCCTGATGTTGTGTTCTGTATAATTAAAATATGCTGTAACATCTTAAAAGGGATAATAGAAAAGAACCACCCTTTGGGTGGTTCTGAGAATTATTTTTAGAATTCAGGAGGCAGCTGGTTTATCTGAGATACTCTAAACACGGGTCCGTCAACACAGATGTATTTATCACCTATGTTGCATCGTCCGCATTTTCCAATACCACACCTCATGTTCATTTCCAAAGTAGTGATGATATCTTCTGGCTTCCAGCCCATCTTCTGGAAGTTGCCGAGCTGTATTTTGATCATGATAGGTGGTCCGCAGGTTAGTGGCACTGTGTTATTGATGTCTGGCACAATTTCCTGCAGCCAATCCTGGGTAATAAATCCTGTGCGTCCATTCCATTTTGGATCTTCGGCATCCAGGGTAATATGGACATGGGTGTCTTTAATTTTTGGCCATTTATCAAAAATATCATACTTGAAACACAGGAGATCATACGTCCTGGCTCCGTAGACGATATCTACCCTGCCATAGTCATCACGATTATCCAGAACATAGTCAATCAATGAACGCAGTGGAGCTATACCAATACCACCGACAACAAACAGTAAGTTCTTCCCTTTCAATTCTTCAAAGGGGAAGTTGTTGCCATAGGGTCCACGAACAGCTATCTTGTCACCAACATTTAATTCGTGGATAACACTGGTTACACGCCCAACCTTGGCAATGGCGAACTCCAAAAAGCCTTTTCTGGTAGGTGAAGAAGTTATGGAAATCATAATTTCCCCAACTCCAAGAATAGACAGCATCCCACATTGTCCCGGCAAGTTGCCGAAGTTTTCCAAAATACCAGGTTCATCAAAAGTTACCTGGAAGGTTTTGATATTTTCATTCTCATCAATGATTTTTTGAATCGTAGCTATATGAGGTAATAAAGGACTGGCTACTTCTCTGGTGTTGCAACTACACATATCTTAGCCAACCTCCTTTACTTTATTGATGATCTGGGCTATATCGAGGTTAACCGGGCACTTCTCAAGGCAGCGTCCGCATCCTACGCAGCCAAAATCTTCATAGCGGTCCACAAAGTATCTGAGTTTGTGCAGGAATCTCTGCCTGATTCTCTGCTTCTTTGACGGACGGGGTTGGTGTCCGCCAGCTGCCCTGGTAAAGTTGGCAAACTGACAGGAATCTGCACAGCGGTAACGATAACCAACTGAGCTTTGATCGTTGAAATCAACAATATCAAAGCAGTGGCAGGTCGGACATACGAATGTGCAGGTACCACATCCGATACACCTCATGGACTCAGCATCCCAAATGGGATGTTCGAACATATCATCCAGTTTGGCTTTAACACCCTCCAGGTCAATTTTCATCTGCTTTTCCACTGCGGGAGCTATAGCCTTCTCCTTAGCAGCTAATCCGCTGCCGTCATCATCTGTGAACAGACTGGAGTTTGCCGCTACCAGAGCCTCTCCCTTCTCTGTCATAACTTCCACCAGATACTTGTCGCCAAGGTCTGTCAGAAGTACATCGGCACCTTCAGTCCCACCGGGAGATATTCCGAATGCGCCACAGAAGCAAGTATGCCTGCAGGTGTTGCAGCTAATAGCAACAATAGTAGTTTTATTCCTCTTATCGATATATAGATCATCACGGAACTCTGCGTCAAAAACCTTATCTAAAAGGAGTATGCTTTTGACATCACAGGGTCTTGCACCAAAGAGAACCCTGTTCGGTGCCCCTGCCTCGGGAGTGATTGCCCATGATGGGTCACTTGTATCATAACTGAACATCTTCTCACTCTGTGGGAAGAAGAAATCTTTGGGAGGAACCGAGGCATTTTGATAATCCAGCACAACGCCTTCACCTGACTGAACAGGTCTAAAAAGGGTAATACCATCATTCTGGATGGGGGCAATGAGCTGGCTGCTCTGGGCGATTTTATCAAGCAGGTTTTTGACCTGGTCTTTCTTCATTGCTTTATTCGCCATTATATTCACCTCTCCATCCTACATGAACTCTTCGGGATCTTCCAGACGGTACTGTCCAAGAACAGACCCGCCTTCTTCGGCAGAACCCGGAGTATCCATGCTAAATAATTCTTTACAATCCTTAAGCAGCTTCTTATTCAAAAGCCTGATGGGTATATCCATGGGACAAACCCTGTCACATTCGCCACAATCAACACATCTGCCTGCCAAGTGGAAGGCACGGGTAAGATGGAAAAGTTCATTTTCTTCGATATTTACTTCTTTTCCTACCCAATCAGGCTTGATGGTGTCAAATACACATTCACGACAGGTGCAGCCGGGACATGTGTTACGGCAAGCATAGCAGCGGATACAGCGTGAAAACTGGCCTAACCAGAACTTCGCTTTTTCCTCTGCAGACATTTCTTCGAATTTCTTTACTTCATCATAGCTATCCGGTGTTGGGGCCGCATTAATGGAATCGCCGACAACATGATCAGCAACAACAGGGTTATGGTGTTCACAGGCAGCACACTTGTCAAGGGCTACCTCACTGCGTTTGACTGTAAAATCACCTTTTGTTGTCTTGATAACAATATCTTCGCCTTTTTCTTCGACATCATTTAACTGTCCGGAAACATCTATTTTAGAAGCAAGTTTAGGATAAGATAACTGTCCTGCACAGGGAATTCCGATTACAACAACCTTATCCCTGGGAATAATGTTATCCTGAGTCAACCTCCAGATACCGCGGGAATCACAGCCTTTAACTACAACCGCAATCTTTCCCGGGTGAGTCTTTAAGTCTGACAGGTATTTTGTAAGTCCGTTAACACAGAATGGGTTCCATACAAGTTTTTCGACGTCTTCGGGGGAAGTAACGAAGACTGGCTGAGTTCTTACAGCCTCGGATCCGAGACCGTAACCTATTACCAGATCAACCTCTTTGTCCTGAAGTAGCTTGGCCGCTGTTTTTCTAAGATTTTCAGTTACTTTGTTCATTAGGCACACATCCTTTTAATCATTTCGAAAATCTCTTGTTCGGACCAAGGGCCTGAATATTTTCAGTAATTACCTTGGTGGTATCAGCCCACTTTTGGGCTTCCGAACCGGAGATCCAGCGTGCATTGAACCGGCCAGGCTCATATCCGACATATTCCAAGAGGCGTTTCATTACTAGGAACCTTCTTCTTGTAAAATAATTACCACTAGCATAGTGGCAGTCACCAGGGTGTCAGCCACCGACGAGGACACCATCAATTCCCCTTTGAAATGCCCTCAGGATAAATTGCGGATTAACACGTCCCGAGCACGGCACGCGGACAACTCTCATTGTCGAGGGCTGCTGAAAACGGCTTACCCCGGCTGAATCCGCACCGGCGTAGCTGCACCAGTTACAGGCGAAGCCCAATATCTTTGGCTGCCACGGGAGTTCATTTTCGTTTACAGACATGCAGCATCCACCTCCGCAAGTAATTGTTGGTTGGTGAATCCTTTAAGATTTATCGAACCTGAACGGCACTCAGCTGTACATGCACCACAGCCCTGACAGAGAGCGGAGTTAACATTAGCGACCGTACGGGTAAGAGTTTCACCATGAGCTCTTTCTGAGATTTCTTTTCCTTCAATAGCCTTATACGGACAAATTGGCTTACAAAGCAGACAGCCAACACAGGTAGCCTCATTAACAGACGCTATCTGCGGGTTGGCAGCCAGCTGATCTTTGGCAAACATGCCCAAAACCTTAACAGCAGCAGCACTAGCCTGGGCTACTGTATCTGGTACGTCCTTGGGACCCTGACAGCATCCGGCAAGGAATACACCGCCTGTGTTAGTTTCCACAGGACGAAGTTTCGGGTGGGCTTCTGAAAACCAACCGTCTTTATCGTAAGAGAAACCAATTGTCTGAGCAAGCTGTGTTGCATCTAACCGTGGAACCATCGCTGTCTCAAGAACTACCATATCAGCAACAACTTCGACGCTCTGGCCAACAAGGGTATCTTCACCACGAACGACAATCTTGTTACCATCCTGGAATATCTTGGACACCTGTCCACGGATATACTTGGCTCCGTCTTCCTCCCTGGTCCTCATATAAAACTCATCATACATCTTTCCGGGAGTACGAACATCCATATAGAACACATAAACATCTGAGCCTTTTACTTTTTCAAGCACCTGATGAGCATGCTTGGCAGTGTACATACAGCAGGCTCTGGAGCAATAGGACTTACCTTTTTGAACATCTCTTGAACCAACACACTTAACAAACACCACGGTGTTAGGGATTTCCCCGTCTGACGGGCGCTTAATCTTACCGCCGGTCGGTCCGCTGGCATTAACAAGACGCTCAAACTGGATACCGCTTACTACGTCGGGAATTGCTCCCCCGCCGTATTCACCGTAATATTTACCCCAGTCAATAAGGTCAAATCCTGTAGCCATAACAATAGCGCCGAACTTTTCAGTAATTACTTCGTCCTGGTCTTCGTAATTAATAGCGCCTGTAGGACAAACTTTTGCACAAACTCCGCACTTACCATCGATAAGTTTCTTACAGGAGTTTTTGTCAATAACCGGTTTACTTGGAACGGCATTGGTAAAGGCTTTGTATATAGCAGTCCTTTGACCCATGCCTTCGTCAAATTCACTAGTTACCTTCTTAGTTGGGCATTTTGTTTCACATAAGCCACAACCTGTGCACTTGGTATAATCAACGTACTTGGCTCTCTTTTTGATGGCAACCTCAAAGTTACCGATATACCCACCTACTGATTCAACCTCAGAACAGGTGTAAAGAGTAATGTTAGGATGCTGCGCCGCAGCAGTCATTTTCGGCCCGAGAATTCAAGTGCCGCAGTCGAGTGTAGGGAACGTCTTATCTAACTGGGCCATTCTGCCCCCGATAGTAGACTCCTTCTCGACTAAAACAACCTGGTGGCCTGCATCTGCAATGTCAAGAGCCGCCTGAATACCTGCAATACCGCCCCCGACAACGAGAGCACGTTTGGTAACAGGAATATAGCTTTCGAAAAGTGGCTCCAGTTTAGCAACTTTAGCAACTGCTTTACGAACAAGTTCCATTGCCTTCTGGGTTGCCCGTTCCGGTTCAGAGGCATGAACCCATGAACAGTGCTCACGAATGTTGGCCATTTCAACCATATATGGGTTGACTCCGGCCTGCTGAGCTGCCTTCTGGAATGTTGGCAAGTGCATCCGCGGTGAGCAGGAGGCAACTACCACAGCGTCAAGATTATGCTCCTTAATTGCCTGAATCATGGCGACCTGTCCCGGTTCTGAACAAGTGTATTTGTTCTCCTCCACAACAGCAACGCCGGGCAGTGTCCTGGTAGCTTCCGCAACCTTCGGAATATCAACTACCCCGCCGATGTTGGAGCCACACCAGCAAAGAAACACCCCTATTTTTTTCATGTGCATCGCTCCCTATACGGTAAATTTCTATCTTAATTTAATAAAACCGTCTCAATAAAACCTGGTGTCTTAATTAGCCCAGCTTGGCCAGCGCCGATTGATAAGACGTAAAGTTCTTATGCATTGCTGCTTCCTTGTCACTCATACCAAAAGCATAAGCCATTAACTGGGTAAAGTAAGTGACCGGGATTTTATGATTGGTGCCAAATTTCTTGTTAATAGTTGACTGCTGCATATCCAAATTCTGCTGACAAAGAGGACATGCCGTAACTATCATATCAGCACCTGACTTGATAGCGTAATCCAAGACTTTGGCGCTCATGGCAAGTGTGGTATCAAATTCGACAAACCCCAGAGAAGCCCCACAGCATTCGGTTTTATACGGCCAATCAACAGGTTCGGCACCAACGGCGGCCATAATATCATCGATTAACTTTGGAGACTCGGGATCGTCAACATGAGCTACTTTGGGCGGCTTAACGTAATAGCAACCATAATACGCTGCTATCTTCAAACCTTTTAAAGGTTTTTTTGTAGCCTGGGCTATTTTTTCCATCCCAGCGCTTGCTACAGCTTCCATAATGGATAGGACTTTACTGGAACCAGTAAGTTCTGCTCCAATGGCCTGATTTATCTCGTCTCTTGTCTTGGCATTTGTGGTAACTTCATGGTTTACCCAGACCAATCTCTGCCAGCATGCCGCACAGGGAGCCACAATATCTAACCCCTCTTGTTCTGCAGGTACCAGCGTTTGGGCTGGGATTGCCAATCCCAGCAAATGCCCAAAGCTATGGGCTGAACTGGCACCACAGCAAGTCCAGTCCGGCACTTCCCATAGTTCAATATCTAAGTTTTTGCATACTGCTTTTACAGACAAATCATACCCTTTAGCGGGGCCATGGAGGGAGCATCCTGGGTAATAAGCATATTTCACTACTTTTCACCCTCCATTCTCTCGATTTTTTCAACATTTTCAACTATCTTCTTTATTTGCTCCGGATTCTTTAGTTTAGGCGGGAAAAATGGCAGTGTACCTTTTGCCAGTGCAGCCGGTCCAATACCAATAAGGTTGAAACCATACCCGTACTTCAGTGTAAGAGTAACCGCCAAACCGGCTTCATAAACCCTGCCATACTTAATTATAGAATTCATAAATGTTTCATGGAACGTATTGGCATTTTTAGCATTAACAAAAGTATTATTCTTTTTAGACAAAATCCTTAGAGCATCCATTACTCGAGCAATATCGATGTCTCTTGGACAGCGAGTTGTACATGTGGAACAAAGAACACAAACCCAAATAGTTTTGGATTTTAAAACTTCTTCTTCCATTCCCAGCTGAACCATTCTCATTACGCGGTTTGGTGAAACATCCATGCCCTGGCAGTTATGAACCGCACATCCGGCTGAACACTTACCGCACTGATAGCATTTCCGTACATCCTGACCGCTCAACTTGCGAACTCTCTCTATGAAGTCGCCATGATCCTTCTGCATCTGAGAAAGATTAACAGTTGTGCTCATTCAATAACCCCTCTTTACTAAGATCTAAATAAACATTTTTGAGAGCTGACGAAACACCTCCCTACAAAAATATAGCTTTAAATTTTAAATAATTGTGAAAAACTGAACATCAAAATTAATGCAAAAAGGCAAAGTATGTCCAATACAATTTTATTCTATACAAAGCCAATAATTCCTTTTTCAAAAATAAAAATTTTGCGAAAATTAGCTAAAATTGAGGAAAGATAGGATATTAAGATTTAAAGGAAAGGTACAGCAAGCAAGGCTATTTTAACATACAATCAATGATATTGGGACATGTAATTTTTTACTATGACCCATTGAATCACTTGATGAGTGTGTATTCAGGTACAATTAAATTATACAAAGCAAAAAGAGGAGCAGCAACTCCTCTTTTCAAAAATAAGAACACATGATAAACTAGCAAATTTACTTGTTAAATATCTTAATCAACATTTTTCTGAGAACCTGAGGCAGTTTGATATAATAGACTTTCATCACCCTCACCCTTTCATTTTATTAACTCTGTTTTCATTTTATTAAAAAAGGCGCAAAAGGTGACTGTCCAAAACAAACAATTAGTTTTTACTAATGTTTTGGAATCTTAATATTACTCACCATAAGATATGCAAGTATTATCATAACAACCGGGTAAACCATTATGGGTATAGGAAGCCGTATTCCAACCAGCACCATAAGTGCCACAAGACTTCCAGCTGCAGTTATAGGAACCCCGATAAAGTAAGTTGAGATATTTAATACATTAAACCTAGCCAACCGGACAGCTCCGCATAAAGCAAACAAAATACAGATTACAAGTCCTATAACACCCAATGTTTTAATTTTAAGAGCATAGACAAGAATTGCGGGAGCAACCCCAAAAGATACCAGGTCTGCCAAAGAATCCAGTTCTTTACCAAAAGGTGATGTAGCATCTAGCCTTCTGGCAAGTCTCCCATCCATAGCATCCAATATCATTGCGAAAAGAATTGATGCAGCAGCTATTATAAAGTCACCATCCATGGTAAATATAAGTGAAATAATACCCAATAAAAGATTCGCCAGGGTAAATATGTTTGGTATTAACTTAGCCCCTCTTAAGCCTGCCGATGATTGTTTCTCCTCCAACTACCTTTTCCCCCTTGGTCACCATTATTTCTATATCAGTTGGAACAATTATTTCGGTACATGAACCAAATTTAATGAGTCCGAAAATATCACCGCGTGATACTTTGTCTCCGAGATTTACCCAGCAAACAATGCGGCGTGCAATAAATCCAGTTATTTGGGTCACCATAATCCGAAGATTTCCATTTTCAATACCCACAAAATTTTTCTCATTAATATCTGAAGCATGGCTTTTAAAAGCAGGTATCATTTTGCCTGGGCGGTAGCTTCGATATTTGATCTCACCGTCTATCGGACACCTGTTCAGGTGAACATTAAATACAGATAGAAAAATGCTTATTTTAACAGCTTTGCTCTTTAAGAACCTGTCCTCATTAATTTCACTAATATCCATTATCACTCCGTCGGCAGGTGATACAAGCAGTTGGTCACCTCCAGGTATCTTTCGGGGAGGATTCCTAAAAAAGAATGCTGTAAATAGAAAAAGAATTCCCGGAACCAAAGCCAGCCATGGTAAGTAATAAGCTGCTGCCATAGTCAGTATACCAAGAACAGCAAGATACGGTAAAGCATCACCTGCAATAATAAAACGCGATCTCATATAAATTTTGACCTCCACTATTCTAACTTATTACATTCTACCACTTTTTGCATAGAATTAAAAGGGGGATGCCAACCCCCGATATTTTCACTTTTTACGGCTGCGGATAAATTTATTGATGTCATCGATATTGTCTATAATATTATATCCCTGAAATTCCGTTCTCTCCCCTTTTACCCAGTCAGATATCTTCTGCAGCACTGTTATATAATCTCCTTTTATATGAGTCTTCAAAGGAAGTGAATTCAAAAATTTCCTGCCATACCGCCTGCCAACCATTCTATTATCAAGAACTACAACAACCCCCTCGTCGCTTTCGGTTCTTATCAGCCTGCCGAACCCCTGCTTTAGTCTTATTACTGCTTCGGGAACCGCATAGTTATAAAAGGCATCTTTATTATCTTTAACCAGCTGCTCCATCCTTGCCTCAATAACAGGCGTGTTTGGCGGCGAGAATGGAAGCCTCACAACAACAACACATTTAAGAACTTCGCCGGGCAGATCTATTCCTTCCCAAAAGCTGCTTGCGCCGAGCAGAACAGTTTTGTTGTTTTGCCTGAACTCATTGATTATTCTGGTTCTTGATCCGTCTATTTTATGTCCTAGTAGTGTTATTCCCTCAGGTTCCAAAATTGACTGTAAACGAAAATAAACTTCTCTGAGCATTCGATGTGAGTTAAACAGTACCAGCATCTTCCCTTCGAATATTTTCGCCAGATCTGCAATCACCGGCACCATCTCTTCTGCAAAGATATCGCTGGATACTGATGGATCAGGTAAATCCTTTATTACACACAGAAGCGATTGTCTTTCATATAAAAATGGCGAACTAATACAACTGGTGATAATGTCTGTATCAGGCGCTAATGAAAGTCCGGTCCTCTCCATAAAATGTTCAAATGTTCCATCTACGTTTAAGGTGGCTGAAGTTAAAAGAACGCTTTTTTTTGTTCCAAAAAGTCCGTCATAAAGAAGCTGGCTTACAGAGACAGGTGCACTTTTCATCCATATCTCTTCTCTAAGCCCTTTGCTTAATTCTATCCAATAAACACTCTCCCCTGAGCCCTCAACAAATGACTTTAAATTACAATTAGTTTCATTCAAAAAACTTGCCAAAAACTCGATATCCTTAACGGCAACCTGAACACTTCCTGATTGTTCACGGGGAATTTGATCTAAAAAGGAGCTTATCTTTTTCAACAGATTCCCTAGCGCTGTAGTTCTTGAAATGATATTCCCTACTATTGAACCAAACACTACCCAGTCATCAGACCTTCGGTGATTTTCTCTCACTCGGGCTGTCGCAAAACGTTCCTCCATATTATCCTTTAACTCAGCCAATGTCCATGCTTTGAGAAAATCAAATAGTTCGTCAATTGCCTGGATAATATGCTTTACCTTATCAAAGGCATCATCGGTCAACTGGTTAAGCCTGATACTGTCCTGTTCTTCAAACAGCTCACCTGCGTTGGAAAAAGATTTTTTTAGTACATTAAAAAGCCCCGGACCGGAGCCAGAGCCAAATCCCCTATTCAGTGATATAAGTGACAAGCGCAGGGAATTGATACCTATCGTCCAGCCAAGTTGTTCTGTGGCGCTTTCTTCAAGATGGTGTGCCTCATCTATAACTAAGTAGTCATATGTAGGAAGTATCCTGTTCTGAGTTTTTAAATCAGCTAATAGTAACGAGTGGTTTACAACCAATATATCCGCCCTTTCCGCCTGTCTCCTTGCCCTCACAATAAAACAGTTTCCCTGAAACCACCTGCAAGAAGGGCCAAGACAAGTATCGATATCAGAACATACCTCGTTCCAAAACTCACTCAAAGAAGGGCTCATATTAAGTTCCGACCTATCCCCTGTAATAGTTTCTGTCAACCAGACCAATAGTTTCAAGTGAAAGACCATTTCATTATGCCCAGCTGTCTGAAAATCTTTTAGCTTACTCTCCCAACGCCTAATACACAGATAGTTGTTGCGGCCCTTTACCAAAGCCGCATTGAACCGGAAAACGCCGGCAGCCATTAATTCAGGTATCTCTTTGCTCCATAGCTGTTCCTGAAGATTTATAGTATGAGTAGCAATTACCACTTTCGTCTCCTTGTTTACTGCCCATCCCACCGCTGGTATCAGGTATGCCAACGACTTGCCTGTTCCTGTGCCTGCTTCAATAATCATATGCTGGTTCTTAGAGAAGCCTCTGATAACAGTATTGAGCATCTGAACCTGACCGGTACGAAATTTGTATTGCGGGTTACGCTCTGCCAAAGCTCCCTCAGGCTCTAAAACCGAGGCCAATTGTGAAATATCAATCTGCTGAACTAATTCCTGGTCCCGAGATGCAAACAATCCACTTGAATCATCACGAGGAGAATTTAAAAAAGCGTAGGGTAATTTAGCAGAGACTGCAGGAAATTCCCTCAGACGTTCCATGATAAATTTCTTTATAAAGCCTGCCAGTACGGAATCCGTGCTTTCACTTAAGCGATACATCTGGGATAGAACTTCAGGATTTAGTTCTGAGAGAACCTCCCGAAGACTATAAAACAGCCGAGAGGTCTTTTCTGCATCATCAGGTGCTCTATGGGAGTTTCCAATACTGATTTTCAGAAAATCAGCCAACATCTCCAATCGATAGCTGTTTGCACACGGCATCAGGAAATGTACCAGGTCAAGGGTATCAATCACCTGGTTTTGCATCCTGTGGCCTAACTTGGAATTCAAAAAATTGATGTCAAACATTATATTGTGCCCTACAACCGGGTAGTCACCAATAAATTCCAGTAATTCCCCCCCTACTTCAACCAGACCTGGTGCATTTACAAGCATTTCTTCGGTAATGCCAGTTAGGTTCTTTATCCTGAGGGGAATTTTGCCCTCAAATCTAATCAAACTGGAATAGCGCTCAATAATCTCTCCATCACAAGCCAAAACAGCCCCGATCTCGATAATACTATCAGTCTCGGGGTTAAAGCCGGTGGTCTCTATGTCGAGAAAAATGTAGTGATTATTCATGGGTAGTATGCTCCTGTTTAGTTAGTGAATAGTTCGCAAAATTATCCTTTAATGATGTCTGTTGAAATTGCCCTGATTATATTCCCTTGATTCTTTTTTTATAATTCAATAAACGCAGACAGTTTCCTTCAAAATAATACTATATCAAGATAATACTATCTCAAGGTTAACTTCAACTTAATCTTTTAAGCCATGTACATTTTATAAATTGGCTGCGGATAGCGCTGATTATTTAACTCTTCGCCCATGCAAAACCTTCAAACCTATACAAAAACAAAAAGCCCTAAAATCAGGGCTTTCATTTTACCAGCTGCTACTATTCTGCTGCAGATACTGCAATAACTTCCTTATCCTTATAATACCCACACTCAGGACAAACCCTGTGAGGCATTTTGGGTTCGTGGCACTGTGGACATGAGATAAAACCCGGCGCCTCTATTTTTTGCTGGGCTCTACGCATAGCGTTTCTTGTCTTACCCCGTCTTCTCTTTGGTACACCCATTTTCTACACCTCCTTTAAGTACTAACGTTCAAAAAATTTTTTCAGGACTCCCAACCGCGGGTCGATTTCATCGGTTTGGCAGTCGCATTCATTTGTGTTCAAATTAATACCGCAGCCTGGGCATAACCCCTTACAATCTTCAGAACATAAAAGTTTCATCGGTATAGTAAGTATTATGCTTTCACTGATAATGTCATCAAGCTCTATCCTGTTTCCCTCAAAAACCTGCATCTCATCTGTGTTTTGTCCTTCTTCCTGAGCGGCATGGATATCAGATGCATGGACAAACTTTTCTTCAAAGTTGGTGTTAAGGTGATAGGGATAGGCTTCCAAACACCGGCTGCAGGTGAGAACAGTGTCTCCCTCAATGCTGCCATTAAAAACAAGTACCTTCCCGGTATTTTTTATATCAACTGAAATGTTGACATCATTATCGAAACGTAGTTCTTCATTACCAATTTCAACAGGACCTACATTTTCTGAAAAATCATAATGAAATGATTGTCCGGGAGCTTTTCTTATCTCACTGACATCGATAAACATTGACTCACCTCATATTGTCACAACAAGTATTATACTCATTTAACCTTTGTTTTGTCAAGGAAAAAGTAGGCTTAGTTCCCTTGTTTTCCTGCTTTGACTAATATAGTTATTACCCGGTTTCGCCTCTTTAATCAGAAAAAATTATTAACCAATGAAGGTTTTTACATAAATAAATGGAAATACTACTGATATTTATTCATTAATTGGAGGAAATCATGAATATTGTTGGAGTTATTACTGAGCACAACCCGTATCATAACGGGCATCTTTATCATGTTGAAAAAGCACGGGAAACCTGCAGCGCTGATTACGTCATCTCTGTAATGAGCGGTCATTTTCTACAGCGTGGCGAACCTGCCTTATTTAACAAATGGGCCAGGGCCAAAATGGCTGTTCGCGGAGGAGTGGACCTGGTCATAGAACTCCCAACAGCCTTCTCCGTACGAAGTGCAAGCACTTTTGCCTATGGCTCGATTTCGGTATTAAATTCTACCGGAGTAACAACACACCTTTGCTTCGGAAGTGAGACTGGCAGTATTGATAACCTATGGCCTGCCGCCAGGCTGCTTTATGATGAGCCCCCTGAATTTAAAGTTCAATTGAATGCTTACCTGGACCAGGGTTTATCATACCCGGCGGCAAGGGAAAGAGCTGTCTCTTCTTATTTCGCTCAAACTTCTCCTAAGGCGTGTCCACCGGATATTCTAGCTACTCCAAACAACATTCTGGGTATCGAATATATGAAGTCCCTTTTAGCACTCAAGAGCGAAATCATACCTACAACAATAAAAAGGCAGGCCGCCGGTTACCATGATACTAGCATAAGGCAGGGAAGTTCTATAGCCAGCGCCACTTCCATCAGGGAAGAGCTTCGTCTTTCAGATGGACAGACTACTGAAAGTGCCGAAAACGTTGTGCCTCCTACAACATTGTCAATAATCAAGGAGGAAATTGCTTCCGGGAGGGGACCGGTATTTATCGAAAATTATGCAAAAATACTCTTTTATCTTCTACGGATTACCCCACCGGAAGAAATCGCTGCCCTTTGTGATGTAACAGAAGGATTAGAGAACCGCATTATTAGTTCGGCTCGTACAGCAGGTTCGGTCAAAGATCTTATGAATATGATAAAAACAAAGCGTTATACCTGGACAAGACTTCAGAGAATTCTTGCATATATATTGCTGGGTTTCACCTCTTCCAGGGCACAATCCTTTGACAATACAGGTCCAAGATACTTGCGGGTATTAGGGATGTCCTCAAGAGGCCGCGAACTGCTAAGAATTATCAAGAAAGAGGCAGATATTCCAGTGATTACATTAACATCTCCTTATCTCCGCAGCAACGACCCGATATCAGAAATGCTGAATTTTGATGTTAAAGCTACAGATATATATACACTGCTCTATCCTGGAACCACCATTACAAACCAGGGGCTGGACTGCAAGATAATGCCATACGTAGATGGAGAGACTGCTGAATAAGCAGTCTCTTCTGTTTGACGTTACCTCACGTAATTCTCGTTCTATCTAATGACATGTTCCTATATAATGTAATGCCTTATAAATAAGGAGGTATTACAAACATGGACTTGTTTCAAAAAATCAAAGTGAGACCCATTCAGTTTATTATCCTGGCTACACTAGCATTTATCATCAGTATGGTAATATTCCCATCCGAAGTTTTTGAAGCTTCCAAGACCGGAATTGCTGCTTGGTGGAATATAGTTTTCCCAGCCCTGCTGCCCTTTTTTATAAGCTCTGAGCTGTTAATGGGTTACGGCGTGGTTAGGTTTATGGGAGTTCTCCTTGAACCTGTTATGCGTCCACTTTTTAATCTCCCTGGGGCAGCATCTTTTGTAATGGCAGTTGGGTATACTTCAGGGTTTCCAATCAGTGCATCTTTATCGGCTAGATTAAGAAAAGACAGATTGTGCACACGTTACGAAGCAGAACGCATAATGTGTTTTTCCAATAACGCCAGTCCACTGTTTATGCTGGTTGCCGTCGGGGTCGGCATGTTCGGCAATCCGCGCCTGGGAGTAATCATTGCCCTATCTCATTACGCTGCTAACTTGATAATTGGTTTTATTCTCAGATTTTATAAAACAAAAGACCCGGAATATGTCCCGGGTCCGCCTCAAAACGGTAATCTATTTAATCGGGCCTTTCTGGAAATGAAAAAATCGTATAGATCAAACCCACGACCCTTTGGTAAAATGCTGGGAGACGCAATAACATCTTCTATGGACAAACTAATGGTAATAGGAGGTTTTGTAATAATTTTTTCTGTTATCATCCGGGTGTCTGCTCTAACAGGGATTATGAACCTGATTACACATTCCCTGGGATTTTTTATGATTCCGCTGGGATTTACAGAATCAATTGTAAATTCGCTCAGCAGCGGTTTTTTCGAAATAACCCTTGGCACTAAAGCAGCCTCTGCAGCCGCGGCCCCATTGGCTCAGAAAATTATTGCTTCAAGCATCATTCTGGGCTGGAGTGGCGTTTCCGTTCTGGCTCAGGTTGCAGCAATGATTAATGATACCGACTTAAAACTAGGTTTGTTTACCTTAAGTCGATTCCTGCAATCAGTCTTCGGGGGAATCTTTTGCTTTTTTGCCCTCAATTTTGGTCCCGTAATTAATTGGCTGGCAAAACCGGTCTCCACTGGGTTAACCCCACATCTTGGTTACTACTTCCTGCCAAACCTCATATTTTTCACCCGTCTCTGTATATACACCATACTTGGCTGGGTCCTGACCGGAATAGCAGTCTATGTTGTTCGTTCGTTTTCAATAATTCGGTTGAAGATTAGATAAGAATATGCGATCACGTTCTCTTCGCCCGAGAAAGAGGCTGTTCAAAACCGAGCATAGCTAGGAAAAAACGGCACCGGAACCACAGGCGTACTTGGCTCAGCCCCCATTTTGTTACCGGGATAAAGCATTCTTCTCAAGCATGTCCCGACAAAACGGGGGGTCCCCCGACGTCGAGGATTCCGATGCTCTTTTTGACGACGCTATGCGACGCTTTTACCCGCAAGGGGTACACCGGATCAGTAACAGCTGAAGTAGTAGCGGTCCGCAGCCAACGTTCTCCTCACCCGAGAAAGAGGCTGTTCAAAACCGAGCATAGCTAGGAAAAAGCGGCGCTGGAACCACAGGCGTACTGGTCGTACGTTGAGGATTCCAGCGCCGCTTTTGACGACGCTAGGCGAAGGTTTTCAACAGCCTCACTTTGTGGGGGCGGCTTCTTGTTCCGCCTTGGGCGGCGTTCTTAACTCTTCACGTGCAATTCTAATCTGCATAAGTATTTTGTCAAGATTTTCTTCACCTTTGGTTAATAATTCATCAGCGTATTGATAAGCACCAATTTTTATTTCCCTAGATAATGTTTTTGCCTGCTCTATTACTTCAGCCGCCTGGGCACTTGCCTGTTTGACGAGTTCGTCTTCGCCTGCCATGCGGCTAAGTTCTTCTTTAGCCTGAGTCACAATTCTCTGAGCCTCTGCCCTGGCGTCCTGAAGAATCCTTTCCCGTTCACTAACAACAGCCTTTGCCTGTCTCATTTCCTCAGGCAGAGCAGTTCTGATATGGTCAACCATATCAAGAATCAATTCATCATCAACCAATACCTTGCCAACCAGAGGAACACGGGTACTCTCTTCAATTAATTCTTCCATTTCGTTTAAGACATCCAGGATATCCACTTTGTATTTCCCTCCCAAACAATATTTTAACCGAGGCCTAAAAACCTAGTGCTCAAGTGCTTCACAATCAAATTACAAGTTGGAATGTTTCTCAAGAAGCTTTCTCTCCACAATAGGAGGAACAAAATCACTGACACAACCACCAAATGAGGCAACTTCCTTTACAGTGCTAGAACTTAAAAATAGCCACTGAGACTGTGACATCATGAAAACAGTTTCGACTTCGTTTTTAAGCTTTTTATTGGTCAGCGCCATTTGGAATTCATTTTCAAAATCAGAAATAGCCCGAAGGCCCCTGATTATTGCCTGTGCACCTTTTTCTTTGGCATAATTAACAGTTAAACCCCTAAACCGATCAACAGAAACGTTCTTATAAGGTTCCAAGACTTCAGTAAGTAATTCCACTCGTTCATCAAAGGAGAATAGTGGTTTTTTACCAGGATTGACAGATACGGCAACAATCAAGTGGTCAAATAACTGCGCCGCTCTCTCAATAATATCAAGATGTCCGTTGGTAACAGGGTCGAAACTCCCAGGATAAACAGCAATTCTAGTCAAAACATTTCCTCCATTCAGATCAAGTACCCTGGTAAAAAGTGAGTACAGTGTCGCCGTATTTTTCCTGTCTAAACATTTTAAGCTGACCGACTTCATGCGGCATTGTATCCAGCTTACTGCTTTCTACTATTACCCAACCATCGGGAGCAAGCAAGGAATTGTTGTCAATCATAGCAAGACTTGTCTTCTCCAAATCTTTGAGATATGGTGGATCTATAAAAATTATATTAAATATTTCACCTTTAGCCGAAATTAAACTGATTGCTCTATCGGCTTCCTGCACCAATATCTCGGCTTTTTCCGACAAACCGGTTACTTGAAGGTTTTCCTTTATAATCTTCACAGTTTTAGGGTTCTTCTCCACAAAAACGGCCTTAACTGCCCCTCTACTTAATGCTTCTATTCCAATTGCCCCTGTACCTGCATAAAGATCCAAAAAATTTACGTCAATAGCTCTGGAACCAATTATGTTAAACAAGGCTTCTTTTATTCTATCGGAAGTTGGACGAGTTTCCATTCCTTTAGGGGATTTCAGCTTACGGCCTTTA
The DNA here is from genome assembly GCA_016841045.1 of Thermincola carboxydiphila. GTDB lineage: Bacteria > Bacillota > Thermincolia > Thermincolales > UBA2595 > JAENZX01. The sequence goes on along the minus strand of JAENZX010000005.1, from coordinate 76,763 downwards.
GCAATACCCGTAATAACCCGCAATATTCTACGTCACTCCTGTACAAAATAAATGAATAAACAGAATTTTACATAAAAAAATTATAACATAATTTTCCCTAAAAATCGAATTTTTTATATTTTTTTAATTTGACAACCATTAATTCCCAGCTAATTTTTCCGTATATTCATTTTTCAAAAGTTCCATAATAATACCAGTTCAAACACTATTATGAACATGGAGGAAAGAGAAGTTTGAACCCTCCCCCATTCTCTTCCTCCGTTTCTCCTCTCCCTCCGCCGGGAATACCGGCGGAATTTTTTTATTCTAAATAACTGCTAAAACTTTAGCCTAAGCCAAACAAAAAAGGCCGCATAACCGGCCAATTCCATAAACTCAGTAGAACACTAAAATCTTTTTTGAAATTTGTTCCTCACTAAAATAGCAACTGAATTCATCGTCAATAACAACACTAATAATATTATAATGCCGGCAGCAGCTACATTTTGGAATTCTTCCTGGGGACGGGAAGTCCAGTTAAAGATTTGTATCGGAAGTGCAGTAAAACTGTCCATAGGTCCGGTCGGTAAAAATGCCACAAAGGATAAGGCACCAATCATTATTAACGGAGCAGTTTCGCCAATTGCCCGGGAAACAGCCAGAATTGTACCGGTCAATATTCCAGGGAGGGCAGTTGGCAGGGTTACAGTCCTGATAGTCTGCCAGCGTGTGGCTCCTAGGGCAAGGGCTGCATGTTTAATAGATTCCGGCACTGCAATAATTGCTTCCTGTGCTGCAACAACAATAATAGGCAGAATCAGAAGCGCCATAGTCAGACTTCCAGCCAGTAGGCTTCTTCCTAAATCCATACCGCGCACAAATATTGCCAGTCCTAAAATACCATATATTATAGAAGGAACTCCGGCAAGGTTTGAGATATTCAATTTGACCAGTCTGGAAAACCAGGAGTTCTTAGCGTACTCTTCTAGATAAATGGCAGTCCCGACACCTATAATGAACGAAATAGGTGCTGTCAGTAAAATCAGCCAAATACTTCCTACAAAAGCAGATTTTATGCCGGCCTTTGCCGGAAATCTAGACGGATAAGATGTAATAAACTGCCAGTCAAGCCATTGCCAGCCACGATAAAATATCTGTGTAATTAGTACTATCAAAGTTAAAATTGCAAAGACTGTTGAAATCAGGAACACTTTACTGTTAATCCGTTCTTTCAACTTTCTTATAAATAATCTTTTTTTAAATTGTTCATCACTTATCATTTTAATAGCTCCTTTTATATTTATTTGTTATATATTGAGCTAAGATATTCATAACAAGTGTTATTACAAACAGAGTCATTCCAACTGCAAAAATAGTTTGATATTCAATGCTTCCGTGAGGAGTGTCCCCAAGACTCACCTGTACAATATAAGCTGTCATAGTCTGAATACTGTCAAAAACATCAAAGGTCAGTTTAGGAGTTGAACCAGCAGCTATAACTACTATCATTGTCTCGCCAATAGCACGTGAAATCGCCAGGACAAAGGACGCTATAATACCGGACAGAGCGGACGGTACAACCGCTTTGGTCGCCACCTCGTATCTAGTTGCACCCAGTGCATAAGCGCCTTCGCGAATTGATAGAGGAACAGCCATCATAGCATCTTCACTGAGTGAAGAAACCATAGGGATTATCATAATTCCCATAACTATACTGGCACTGACAGCGTTAAAAACCCCGGTCTCAGGCATAAAATACCTAATAATAGGAGTTACAAAAGTTAACGCAAAGTATCCGTATACAATTGTCGGAATCCCAGCCAAAATTTCCAGAATTGGTTTAATTATTTTTCTTACTTTCTCTGTTGCGTACTCACTTAGATAAATAGCACTGCCTAAACCAACAGGAAGGGCTATCAGGCTTGCCCCGGCAGTTGTAACAAAGGTACCAAAAAGAAGAGGTAAAATTCCGAAATGTTTAGGTTCAAATAGCGGAGTCCATTTGGTCCCTGTAAGAAATTCTATAATAGACACTTCTTTAAAGAATCCAAAGGTTTCACTTATTAACACAAAAATAATTCCTGCCGTGGTCAAAATAGAAACCAGTGAACAGAACAGCAGAAACTTCTCTATTAAAAATTCACTGGTTCTATGATGCCGTAATTTTTTTGGGTAACTGTTAACAACATCCTTTTTCGAATTCAAACTTTGTACCTCCTCAACACGGAGTTAACATCCAAAAGTGATGCCTTTTGTTCGTTTTAAAAGGCACCACTGTTTAGACTCATTCTAAATTGTTTAAAATTTAATAAATTACTTCACACCTATAGCTGATAATCCTTCATTATATTTTTCAGCCGGCAGGGGAACGTAACCTACATCTGGGATAAGTACAGGTCCTTCAGTTAGGTAATATTTTACGAACTCGCTGACTTGTTCCTTTGCCAGAGAAGCCTTGTTAACATATATGAAAACCGGGCGGGAGAGCGGCTTGTAGCTGCCGTCAAGTATAGTTTGCTCATTAGGTTCTACTGCTTTGCCTGAACCGTCGTCAATAGGCACAATTTTTAGCTTGTCTTTATTTTCAGCATAATAAGCATATCCGAAATATCCAAGGCTATACTTGTCACCAGAGATACCCTGTACAAGCATATTGTCATCTTCACTAGCAGTATAGTCAGAGCGGCTGGCCCCTTCTTTTCCGTTGACTACATCGGTAAAATAATCAAAGGTACCGGAATCGGTTCCAGGTCCGTAAAGCTTGATTTCTTTGTCCGGCCACTGGGAACGGACTTGACTCCATTTTGTAACTTTGCTGTCAGGCTCCCAAATCTTTTTCAGTTCTTCAACGGTTAACTTGTCTACCCAGTTATTATTTTTATTAACGACTATCGATATTCCATCGTAAGCAACTGGTAGTTCAATATAGTCAATTTTATTCTGTTGAACCAATGTTTTTTCCTTGTCTTTAATAGGACGGGATGCATCACTTATGTCAATTTCTCCGGCAGCAAACTTCTTAAATCCGCCGCCTGTACCTGATACACCGACCTTAACCCTTACTTCAGGATTCTGAATCTGGAATTCTTCTCCTACAGCTTCTGATATTGGGAACACTGTACTTGAACCATCAATTTTAATTTCGCCTGTCAGCTTGCCGCCGTCTGCAGCTTGTTTCTGCTCATCCGAGCCTTTTCCAGTACAACCCACCACTGCAATCATGGCAACCAGTGCCAGTGCAACCAGCACACCCAGTTTTGACCTCTTAAGAGTCAGCATCGAATCTTTCTCCTCCTTCAAATAATCATTGTAGTGTCTTTCCAAACCTTACATTGTGATTATAAAATACTAATGTAAAGATGCAATTGAAGTAATGTTAAGGTTATGTTAAAACATGTTAAACCTTTAAATAGTATTTCTTGAATCGCTCAAAATAAAAGAGTGTATCAGAAATTTACACTCTTTAGTAATCTATATCATTTTGTGTACCTGTCAGCCACTTTCGAAGCCCCATAGGAAAAAGGTTTGACTCTGGCCAGAAAACCGCTCGTATTAATCATAGTTACAACCTGTTGAATAAGTTCACGTGTTTTCCCTTTTTCTCCAACATCACAGTGAATTTCTATTGTAAGATCAGGCTGGACGCTTGACATATAACTGATTATTTTTCCTGCCATTTCCAGGCTTCTGGTAGCTTCTTCAAAAATCCTGTGGCGCAGAGAAAAGGGGGTTTTATGGTAAGTGCGATGGTAATAACACCTTGCCCCTTTACCTTCTCTATGAATTGTAACAGCTGTGACAAAACAAGTTTGGCGGCCTGGCTGAGAATCGGTACCTACAATTAACCTGTATCTGTCATCCTGATTCTGCCTAACATAGCCTATAATATCATCGTACATTTGCTGTTCCGTAATTTTGCCTCGGGTCGGACTGGTAAAAAACATCATAACCAACTCCTCCATTTAATTATAACAAATGTTCAACCCATTATACATATTCCAATTAATTCCACCATTGCAAAAACCGCAACTACCTCCTGTACTAAGATATAGTCTTTTTATCAAGTTAATACAAAAAAATGTATACAATGCGGTAAAAAGACACTATGAATAATTCCTTTTTTCTAATATTTGCTCCGTACCTGTCAAGAAACAATGTAAAAATCCCGCTGTTACTTTCTGTGCTCTAGTTAGCAGTACTGATGTAGCTTCATGATAGTTGGCCACAGACGAACCAGCCCTGACCAGTGGAAAAAGTTTAACTGCAATTTCAGCATTAGATTTAATCCATGAAGCTGGTAAATAGCACTGACTGTATATCCCGCCTCTTTCCACAATAAAATTCTTATGATTTTCTTTTACCCATTGTTCGTACTCCTTGTGACCGTCAAATAGTATGCCAAGGGCATGATGAGGTACACATACATCCTGCACCAGGTGCATTGCCGCTCCTATGTAAAAAAACGCCTTTTCTATGTTATCAGCTTTCCAGCTCCTAATGGCTTTATTCCAGTATAAACTGCACTCCCGGATGGCATCTGTCCAACCGTATAATCCTTTACGTGTCCTGGGATTTAAAAAATGGGACATGTTTTTAAAACCTTCATCTGCCCAGGAAACACCTTTATCAATCCATGATGAGTAATTACCTACAACACCTGCATAGTTGGTAAAGCCGTCATTTTGCAGTATTATCCTGGCCTGCCTGTTAATCATAAAATGAGTTATCACCGGGGACTGGATAAACCTTTGAGCCGGGCTTGCTGCCGCAAGTATTATTTTTAAGGCTGAAACATACGTTGGATTCTTCCCAATATATACCTCCAACATAACCCCTGCTTTCATAAAAAATACAGATTATAAAGTCTGTACCTAGTTTTACCTGATTCGTTTAAAATCTTCCATAGAATTTATATCCAACTCCCCTTACTATTTGTTTAATTTCGTGATATCACCTATTTAACTTTTAGTTAATAGTTTCACAACCTGTTTCTTTACATTTGAATTCAGTTGTAATATGATAGAAAAGGTAGATTTTCGTCTTCAGGAGGTTATATCTTGACCAAGTTCGAAAACCAGGATATAGTGTGCATTTCCTCCATTGACTGGGATCCGATTTGGACCCGGAAACAGCAGGTTATGTCACGGTTACCCAAGTCAAATAAGATCTTATATGTGGAGCCCCCTATAACTCTGCTGTCACCGTTTAAAGATCCGGCGACCTGGAGCAAATGGGGTATGTGGTTTAAAGGTATTCGAAGATTAACTGAAAATATATATCTTTACTCTCCACCAGTCGTTCTTCCATTTGGAAACAAGTATCGGTTGATAAACCGGTTTAATCAGTGGTGGATTTCTCTTTTCCTAAAGAAGTTTATTTCGAAACTAAACATAAAAAATCCGATCATTTGGACTTATATGCCAAACTCAGGTGATTTAGTTGACAGACTGGGAGATCGGAAACTACTGGTTTATGACTGTGTTGATGAGCATTCGGAGTATACAGGATTCATAAACAAACAAATAATGACACAGATGGAACGGCTGCTAATGCAAAAATGCGACCTGGTCTTTGTTACCGCAAAAGGACTGTACGATTCAAAAAAGGATTATGCAAGGGAAATATATTTCTCTCCCAATGCAGCCAATGTCGACCTTTTCATGCAGGCACAGGATCCAAAAACACAACTTCCGCAGGAAGTAGCATCAATTCCAGGACCGATAGTGGGATTTGTTGGTGTAATTCAGGACTGGATAGACCTGGACCTAATAAAAAGGGCAGCCCTTACCTATTCAGGCTACTCTTTTGTAATGGTTGGCCCGGTGGCCGCAGGAATAGACCTTTCTGAACTAAAGGCCCTCCCCAATGTCTACTTCCTTGGACGAAAAGATGTCAAAGAGTTACCGGCTTACATAAAGGCTTTTGATGTATGTATAAATCCATTCAAGCTTAATGAGCTGACTGACAAAGTAAGTCCGTTAAAGTTTTATGAATATCTCGCTTCCGGAAAACCTATAGTATCAGTGGATATGCCCGGTGTCAGCAATTTCTCAGATGTAGTTGAAGTCGCATCAGATGCCGAAGAATTTGTCAGATTAATAGATGTTGCTCTAAAAACTGAAACGCCGGTTAAACTAGCATCAAGGCTCGCAAGAGCCCGGGAAAACTCTTGGGAAAGCCGGGTTGAATTCATGTTATCCAAAATGGTTAAGAAAATCAAATAAGGGAGGTTCCCAAATTGACTACTAATCAATTAAATCCTTCAGAAGTTAAGGTTGCTGTGTTTGGCCTTGGGTTTGTAGGCCTTCCACTGGCTTTGAGCTACGCTATCAGAGGTTGCAGTGTTGTCGGTGTTGATGTTGATGAAAATCTTGTAGGACAGCTAAATCAGGGTATTACCCATCATCTTGAAAGATATCATGAGACCCCTATTCAGGAAGTACTAGCAAATCAACTTGCAAATGGACGTTTCAGAGCTACGTCCAATGCAAATGATGCATTGAATGAATGTACTTATTTCATAATGACTGTAGGAATACCTGTTGTTGATGGAGGCCATGACTTTAGTCATGTTGAGTCGTGTTCACGAACCATAGCCTCAGGACTTAAAAAGGGTGACCTCGTTTTGGTGCGCAGTACCCTTGTACCGGGAATGACCCGTGAGTTTATAAAGCCTATTCTCGAAGAAACCGGTCTTGAAGCCGGTAAGGATTTCTATCTTGGTTATTCCTCCGAGCGTATTGCCGAAGGCAAAGCTTTTGATGAATTTGAGAATATGCCGACCCTAATCAGTGGAATTAACGAAGAAAGTGCAGTAAAAGCAGCCAGCCTCATGGGGATTGTGACCAAAGCCGAGCTGCATATTGCCAGTGCCATTGAAGTTGTTGAGTCTGCCAAAGTTATGGAAAATATATCACGTGACGTCAATATTGCAATGGTAAACGAGTTTGCTCGATTCAGTGAAGCTCTCGGAATCAATGTATTTGAAGTTATTAAATTGGCCAATACACATAAACGTGTACAACTTCTTATTCCAGGACCTGGTGTAGGCGGTTACTGTATTCCGAACGCACTTCATTATCTTACACCTAAAGCAGATGAACTGGGAGTTCAATTGAGACTGCTAAAAACTGCAAGACGGATAAATGAAGATGTTCCAGCATTTGTAGTAAGTCTGGTAACCAAGCACCTTCCGGTTCCCGCAAATAAGGCCAAAGTTGCGGTTCTGGGCATTGCCATGAAAGACTACTCAAGTGATGACAGGCTCAGTCCAGCACTTGAGGTGATAAAACTCATGCAGCTCTCCGGAATTAAAGTGTCAGCTTTTGATCCAGCTGTACCAACTGCCCACGACTATAAAGTAAGCAGCCTGGAGGATGCTGTTCAGGATGCTCATGCAATTGTCGTTCTAGCCAAACAGGAAGGTATAGGCTACAACAACTTCAAGCTTTTTAAACGGCTTATGAGTAAAGAAGGGACACCTATTATCGTAGATACAAAAAATCTTTACAATCGTGAAGATGTAGCACAAAACGGATTCCTACTCGAGTCTCTGTAAAATAAGGGTTGTCTCACAAGTAAATTATGGTACTACTCTATCTTTTATAAGAAAAACTCAGCTCAATTTTCTGCCTGAGTTTTTTTTTATGCACTTCTCAACTTGTTCTCAAAAGAGGCAGTATAAACAAAACCGATTCCCCTTGAAAAATGACTAGGCAAATGTTTTTTGAATATTTTTCTTAAAAATGGTTACTTTATTTCTCAGGATTCTTTTACGAAAGAAGGGGATGAATACAATGGATTTTTATCAAAAGTTTAACGTGAATATAGACATGGCTGTTGAAGCTCATGACATTGTCCGGGGTCAAACAGGTCAGGAAGTACCTGGCGTTGCCATGGACAAACAATCCTTTGAACATGCCGAGGTTACAGTCATCAAAATTATGGACCCCTCTGCAGTTCAGGCTATGGGAAAACCAGTAGGAACTTACATTACCATCGATGCTCCTGACATTAGACAAAACAACAAACAGATACATAATGAGATTGCAGAAGTGCTGGCAAAACAATTAAGTACCATGCTCTCTATAGGCCCTGAGGCCACTGTCCTGATCGTTGGGCTCGGTAACTGGAATGCAACGCCGGATGCTCTGGGTCCAAGAGTAGTAAATCATACTCTTGTTACAAGGCATCTAAAAAAATATGCTCCACAAGATTTAAGTGGTGGTTTGCGTTCAGTGAGCGCCCTTGCTCCCGGAGTCCTGGGTATTACCGGAATTGAAACCGCAGAGATAATCAAAGGTGTAGTGGAAAAAACCCAACCCGACCTGGTTATTGCAGTAGATGCTCTGGCTACCCAAAGCGCAGACAGAATAGGTACATCTATTCAGCTGGCTAATACCGGAATCTCACCCGGGTCCGGTATAGGCAATCAAAGAATGGGAATTAACCAAGAGACTATGGGGGTTCCAGTTTTGGCAATCGGTGTTCCCACTGTTGTCAACGCTGCCGTAATTGCCCAGAGTGCAATTGACCAGTTGCTTCAGCAGCTTTCAACAAATCCTATGCATGGTCAGACTATGGCAAATATAAATCCAATTGCTATGGAACAAACAGTAAAATCTGTATTAGGAGCATATAGTACGAATCTAATGGTTACTCCAAAGGAAATCGATGATCTGATAACTTTTATAGGAAAGATTATAGCAGGCGGTATTTCAATCGCGCTTCACCCGTCTGTAGATCCGGAGGAGTTTCATATGTACTTACATTAACATTTCAGGGGGATTTGGGGTCGTATATGCCTAAAAATTAAAGAGGTAAGCAGGCCTAGGGCTTGCTTACCTATATATTAGAACTGGGTTTTTCCAGCCAAAGATTGCTCATATGCCTCGATCATCTTCTTAACCATATGACCACCGACGGCACCGCAGTCTCTGGACGAAATGTGGCCCCAGTAACCACCCTGAATTTGATTGGTTATACCAACCTCATTAGCCATTTCATATTTGAAGTTGTACATTGCATTTGATGCTTCAGGAACAACCAGTCCATTACGTTTTTGTCCAGTACCCATAAACTATTTCCCTCCTTTATAAGAGATTTGTACGGTATCTGAAAAGGAACTTACTTACCTGCCAGTGACTGCTCGTAAGCCTCAATCATTCTCTTCACCATGTGACCCCCAACAGCACCACAGTCTCTAGAAGAGATGTTTCCCCAATATCCACCTTGGATCTGGTTGGTAACGCCAACTTCATTAGCCATTTCATACTTGAAGTTGTACATTGCCTGAGCTGCTTGCGGAACTACAAGTTTATTTTGCTTTTGTCCGGTTCCCATTATATCACCTCCTCTCATTAGTATTTTTAGTATAAGCTCTCATTAAAACCATTATACTAGAAATGATTTACTGGTAATTCGTAGTCTTTGACAAGTCATCTACTAATTTTTTCGCTAAATATCGCTAAATATTTATTATTTATCATCACCGGTTTGAAGGTTATTTAAATTTTGATCGGGTTGAAGTAATCCCTGATCTGCTTTAGCCTTTTTATCATTGTTATTAATAGTTTCAGGAAAGCCTGCACCGAATTCGTAATAATCTTTTCCCTTTGCCTTTGCCTTATTCTTACCAACGGTGTTCTGATTGCTGAAACGATTATTTTTGTGCATCTAGTCACCTCCTCGTTACTTAGTATCAGCTTTAAAAGTTTATGTATACTAAGCAATTATTGCCGAAATTAACATAAAATTTTTCACTATTTTTTAAATTTCATACCCATCATTAGGGCATACTAAAACGGGAAAATTTAGTCTTATTTGCATAAAAAAATAGTCTTATTTGCATTAAATTCAATTCTGACTAGAGTCTGAATGTATAGAAAGGATGAAATAAAATTGGTAACCCTAACCATTGATGGAACCAAGGTTTCTGTCGAACCGGGAACAACAATTCTGGAAGCTGCCAAAACTCTGGGAATATACATACCTACTCTGTGTTATCTAAAAGAATTAAACGTTACCGGAGCCTGTCGTGTCTGCCTTGTAGAAATTGAAGGAGCCCGGGCACTGCAGCCCTCTTGTGCAATCCCCGCAGCCCAGGGAATGATTGTTAAAACTCATTCACCTCGAGTAATTAAAGCAAGAAAAATTGTTTTGGAATTGTATCTTTCAAATCATCCCTTTGACTGCCTAACCTGTGTCCGAAATCAGAATTGTGAGCTTCAGTCACTGGCAGAGCGCTATCACGTAACAAACTTGCTGGCAAAAGGTGAAAGGAAGCAACCACCAAAAGATGACCAGTCACCAGCCATGGTCAGGGAGCCAAGTAAATGCATTGTCTGCCGCAGATGTGTCAGGGTATGCAAAGATATTCAGGAAATCGGCATATATCAGATTGTCGAACGTGGTTTTGATGCTGTTGCCTCCCCTGCTTTTAAGAAAAGTCTCGCTGAAGTTCCCTGTATATATTGTGGGCAATGTCTGCTGCTCTGTCCAACAGCCGCCATACATGAACGTGAAGATCAGGAAAAAGTATGGGAAGCTCTGAACGATCCCAATAAACATGTAATCATTCAAACAGCACCTTCTATTAGAAGTACTATAGGCGAAGCTTTTGGAATGCCAGTGGGTTCATTAGTTACTGGAAAAATGGTAGCAGCTATCCGTCGACTTGGCTTTGACAAGGTATTTGATGATTGCTTTGGTGCAGACGTCGTTGTTATGGAAGAGGGCCATGAACTTATGCACCGGCTTCAAAACGGTGGTCCACTGCCGCAGTTTACTTCATGCTGCCCCGGCTGGTTGAGGTTATGCCTGCTTTTCTATCCTGAGCTGATTCCTCATCTTTCCAGTGTAAAATCGCCACAGCAATTATTTGGCGCTTTAACCAAGACTTATTACGCACAGAAAATGGGTATTGACCCTAAAACAATATTCAGTGTATCAGTAATGCCCTGTGTAGCTAAGAAATGGGAGGCAGTACGAGAAGAAGGCACCACCGCCAGCGGCAGGCAGGATGTTGATGTAGTACTTACCACCAGAGAAATAGCCCACATGCTGAGGACAGCGGGAATTAATCTGGCGGAAATGCCTGAAGAAGATTATGATAACCCTATGGGCTATGCTTCCGGAGCAGGTGTGATTTTTGGGTCAGGAGGCGGAGTCCTTGAGGCAACAATGCGCACAGTTTATGAAAAAATGACGGGTAAACCTCTTGAGCAGCTTCCTTTGAGGGAATTAATGTCTTTTGAGAAAGTTCAGGAAGCAGAAATTGACCTGGGAAGCAGAAAAGTAAGATGTGCAGTGGCCAGAACCACTGGTGAGGCTCGCAGGCTGATTGACAAGGTTAAATCTGGCGAACTCCAGTACGATTTTATTGAGATAATGGCCTGTCCGGGTGGATGTGTCGGCGGAGGTGGACAACCGGTTTATCCTGGACTGGACACCTGGGACGGTCAGATGGAGCAGAGATATAAACGGGGCGAAGCCCTCTTTAAGCAGGATAAATTAAAAGAAATAAGAAAATCTCATGAAAATCCCTATATAAAACTTCTCTATGATGAATTTTTGGGACACCCGCTGAGTGAGAGGTCCAGGCAGCTGCTTCATACTCCTTATACGGAGATTCCACTTTATGATTTGCAGGGATCAGCGACAAGTATGGATTAAAAGGAACTAAAGGAAGACGTTTCTGTTCTTAAAACCGATGTTTCCGGACTTAAAGAACTTAAACCTTTAATAGAAGAAAGCCACAGATGGATTGGCATTCTGGTGGATAATAAGGAGTTTCAAAAAGCTGAACTCGATAACTTAAATCATAAGGCAGCCGTAATAGAAGGAGTTTTACAGGGATTCGCCACCAGCCTCTAACCTCTTAAAAAAGCGGAATAGCTAAAATAACCTTTTGACAGACTAAAATTATAGTGATATAATAAATTTTGCGTCGGGATGTGGCTCAGCTTGGTAGAGCGCACGGTTCGGGACCGTGAGGTCGCAGGTTCGAATCCTGTCATCCCGACCATTTAAGCTAAAAATTAAGGGTTAACTCATAAAGAGTTAGCCCTTTTTATGTATAGACAATTTAAAATTCATTGCTAAAAATAGGAGAATTATGTATCATGAAACTCATTAAAATCAATTCAAATAAAAGCTATTTGTTTGTGCCAGAATTCATCTGGGATGGAATATCAAATGACCGTTTTTCTAATCATACCATCTTTATAAAAAATGGTATCATTGACCATATTGGCCTGATATCTGACTTACATTTACCCCCGTCGGACACTATTGAAACTGTAAAACTTCCCGGGATAACACTTATGCCCGGTCTGGTAGACTGCCATGTCCACCTGGCAATGAACTGCAATGATCTTTTTAAAGCTGTGAGTGAATGGGAAACCTCCCCACAACAAACTATTACCAAGGCAAAGTCCTACTCGGAAGATTATTTAAGAAATGGCATAATTGCGGTTCGGGACGGAGGAGACAAAGCAAATATCGGCCTCACGACGAGAAATCTGGTAAAGTCGGAAAATTTGGCATCACCAGAGATTACCGCGACAGGCCAGGCAATTTACAAAAAAGGAATGTATGGCAGTTTTCTGGGTCCAGGTGTAAGCAATACTAAAGAAGCTCTTAATCAGATAGAGAATTTTAAAACTAGTGGGGTTGACCAAATAAAGGTGATTGTCTCAGGCTTGGTGAGTTTTAAGCATTTTGGCAGCGTTGGATCTGTGCAGTTTTCATGGGAAGAACTAAAAGAAATTACTGAAAAAGCACATTCACTTGGCTTAAAAGTGATGGCACACGCCAGTTCGGCCCAGGCAGTTGAAATCTCAGCTTTGGCTGGAGTTGATTCAGTTGAACACGGTTATTTTCTGGAGCGAAACCAGTTAGAGTTAATGAAAAAACACAAAACAGCCTGGGTGCCTACTCTTGCTCCGCTGGGTAACTTAATTAAGGAAAAACGTATCCCTTATCCAGGAGCTGACCTCGATATTATAAAGAGGTCTTTTGAACGTCAGTTGGCAATGGTTCATGAAGCTTATGAATTAGGCTTAACATTAGGTATTGGTACCGATGCCGGGGCTAACCAGGTTGCTCATGGGTATTCATATCATGACGAGCTTAAGTTTTATTCTGAAGCCGGACTTGATAATCTCACAATCTTAAAGATGGCTACTTCAATATCTGCCGGAATTATTGGTAAGGACCAATCCCTGGGCACAATTTCTGTTAATAAACAGCCTTTTTGGTGCTGTATAAACGAAAACCCTTTAACAAACCCGGAAATATTAAAAAAACCCGAAGCAGTAATTATCCCTGTTTTTTCATAATTGCTTATATGTGTAAGAGTGTGAGACATTTTGTTGAATCTTATGGTATAACTTCCACTAAGTGGTAAGATTTTTTGACTGAATTAAATTAATCAGGGACTGAACTGCTATTCATCCTGGCGATTAAAGATTTATCGTGCAAAATAAAGGTAGATTCCATTATAATTACCTGTTAAACCAAAGAACCTTCATTTTATCCCATTAACTTCATATACCTTGTCGAGAACAGGATGCAGACATATACTGAAATAAATTTATATTGCATCTTGTTTTTTATTCTCCAAAAAACGGAACAGCATTGCATAATACGGAACGCGAAAGGAGGGTCAATTAAGCAAAAAATTATTCACTGAACATTCATTATAAAAGGAGGTATTAAATGTGGCAAAAGATTTAAGCAGTTTTTTGAATTTTTTACAAGAACATCATCCTTCCACACTGGATACTGTATCCAAGCCTATCAAGCCAGCACAATTTGAGGTAACTGGCCTATTGGAAAATATGAATAAAGAAAATAATTTTACAGCAGTTTTATTCAATGACCCTGCAAATGTCTACGGACATCCTTCAGGAATAAAGTTGGTATCTAATGTCTTTGTAACCAGAGAGCTTTGTGCACTGGCTCTTGGAATGAACCCTGCCGACAGTAAGATGCCTTTAAGTCTCGAGTATGCGCGCCGGGAAAACCTGTCCATCTCACCTGAAATTATCAGAAGTTCGGTGCCTGTACAGGAAGTAGTTCAAATCGGCAGTGATATAGACGTAGGTCTGCTGCCTATTGTACGGCATTATGAAATGGATATGGGACCTGTTCTCACCATGACCTGTTGTATGAAAGACCCTGACACCGGCAGTTATGATGTCAGTTTTATCAAAAACTTCTACAAAGGGAAACCGGATTATATGGGCGTGTCCATTCACTCTCCTCACTTAGAGCGTATTGTCAACCGTTATAACGAATTAGGCAAACCTGCTCCGATAATTTCTATTTTAGGACACCACCCGGCTTTTTACCTTGGCAGCCTCTCTCTTACCGCTTTTGAAAGAGATGATTATGAGCTGGTCGGAGGTTTTCTTGGCGAACCCCTAAGGTTAGCACCCTCTGTCACTTGGGGTGAAGATTTCCTCGTGCCGGCAGATGCTGAAATCATAATTGAAGGTGAACTGCTTCCCGGGGTAAAAGAAGTTGTGGATCCCTTTGGTGAAGTGACCAGGCAGTATCAGGCACAATGTCTACGCCAAGCGATGCAGATTAAGGCAATAACAAGGAAACAGCAAGCCATAATGCAGGATATTTTCTCTGGTCATCAAGGGCACTGGAACCTAGGAGCAATTCCCAAGGAAGGTAGTGTCTATAACACACTTCAGTCCAAGGTAGGAAATGTAACTGCTGTTCACAACACCCTGTCCGGAATTGGCCGATTGGCCTGCTATATTTCAATCAAAAAGACCAAGGATTACCAGGCTAAACAAGCTGCCTTAGTAGCTCTGAACGAAGCTTGGACCTATAGGGTAATCGTGGTGGTCGACGATGATATTGATGTCTTCAATGAACAAGAAGTTATTTGGGCTATTCTAACCATGGTTAATCCCCATAAAGATGTTACTCTAATCACTAATGCCGGCAGTACAGTTTTCACCAGTGAAATGGGGGCTGATAAAGTAATAATTGATGCGACCAAACCCTTAAGTAAACCTTTCCCGTCAACCTTTAGAGTACCGCCTGAAGCCCTCAAGGCCGTAGATCCGAAAGTTTGGCTGGATAAAAGGAGGTAAATGATATGGATAGAATATTTTGGGTGGAATGCCCCGATTGCAGCGGTAAGTTCTTCTGTGACTATGAAATGCGTTATGCCGGAATTGACCTTCACTGCCCCTTTTGTGGGGACCAGTTCCAAGTTGAACAAAGTCCGTGGATTGACGATCGCGGATAAATTATTAAATTTACTATAATACGTTAAAAGGAGGATTTTTTATGCGAAAGAGTGTTATTATAATTTTGGCTTTTTTGTTAATGTTCACATTGGTGGGCTGTGGCACTAATACTGCTTCTCAAGATCAAAACAATTCTCAGGATCAGGGTAAAAATCAGGAAGAGCAAATCAAGATGTTGTCCTTGGGAACCCACGGAGTTGGAAGTATAGTTAACACCATGGGTACCGGATTGGCTACAGTTTTGAGCAGTGGCTTATCAATGGAGGTTAAGGCTATTGCTACCACAGGCCCGGTAGAATGGCTGCCAATGCTTAACACCAATGAAATGGACCTGGGAGTACTAAGTAACTGGGACGCCCAAATGGGAAGAGAGGGCAAATCAAGCTATGACCCCATATCCGGTGGAAAAGGCTTCCCGCTAATGCTGATAACAAGCGGGCACAGATCTATTAACAGCTTACTAGTGGCTGAGGATTCAGGTATCCGTAAAGCCTCCGAGGTCAAAGGCAAACGATATGTAGGAACTATTGCAGGCAGCCCGGGTATTACTGCTCAGGGTAACGCCTTCCTGGCAAACCAGGGTCTAACCAGTAAAGATGTAAAAATGATTACCGTACCTAAAATTGGGGATGCTGTCAAGTCTCTGATTGAAGGCCGTGCTGACGTAGCCCAGGTCAGTCAGGGTATGGGGGTAACTGCAGAACTAGATTCAATTAAAGGTGCCCGTTTCCTGTCTATGGATAACTCTCCGGAAGCAGTTCGCCGTACTCAGGAAGCTTATCCATGTGAAATTGTTAAAGTTTCGCCGGCCAAAGGACTTGTTGGAATCAAAGAGGAAACTTATATGATGAGCTACCCCTTCTATCTGGCTGGTCGAGAAGGTCTGCCGGAATCAATGGTATATAATATTGTTAAGGTTTTGTGGGATAAAAATAAAGACCTAAATGCTATTAACAAGAACTTAGAAGACTGGACACCGGAAAACTTTATTGACAAAAACTTTACCATTCCATATCATCCGGGTGCTGTAAAATTTTATAAGGAAAAGGGGCTCTGGACTGCAGAAATGGAGCAGCGGCAGCAGCAGCTTCTATCCAAGTAATTTGGAAAGGGGGTAAAACCAATGCTAGATGCGAAGGAAGTAAATTTAGAAGAAGAATCATCACGTTTCCGGAAACTCACGGGTTTTAGCAGAAAGCTGCAACTTGCTATGGGCATTCTTACTCCCCTTACCGGAGTAGCCTTTATATTGAATGTACCCTATTATATAAACGGTGTAAGCTTACACCCGCAGCAATTTTTAGGTTTAATGCTGAGTTTTGTGCTTACTTATATTTATCTTGCAGCCCCCTTTAAAAAAGGTCATACTAACCAGTCAGTTCCCTGGTTTGACTGGCTGTTCATTGGTATAAGTGTATGCGGTGGTTTATATGTGGCATTCTTTTATGATCAGCTCCTTATGTCAATCGGAGTTGTTGATCCCGTAACTGTAGCTATCGGAAGTTCATTAATACTGGCCATCCTTGAAGCAACAAGGCGACTGACAGGCTGGCCGCTCTTGATCATTATTGCTGTATTCGCCCTGTACGGCAGGTATGGCTACCTTTTGCCAGGCTTTCTAGCTGCCAGGGAGATTACCTGGCCCAGACTAATAAACCAGCTTTATTTGGGCTCAGAGTTTGTCTTTGGTACTGCCCTGCAAATTGCCGGTATGGTGGTATTGGCCTTTGTGCTCTTTGGACAGTTTCTCTTTGGTACAGGCGGTGCCTCGTTTCTCTTGAACGTTGCCCAGGCTGGCATGGGTAGGTACCGGGGAGGTCCGGCTAAAATAGCCATTGTGGCAAGCGCCTTGTTTGGAACACTTTCAGGTAATGCGGTTGGAAACGTTGCCGCCATAGGTGTAGTAACCATTCCTTTGATGAAACGCACCGGCTACCCAGCTTATTTTTCAGGTGCTGTTGAAGCAGTATCTTCTACCGGGGGCACCATCATGCCCCCGGTTATGGGAGCCGCAGCCTTCATCATGGCGCAGTTCCTGGGTTTACCTTACTATCAGGTGGCCTTAGTTGCAGCTATTCCTGCGGTGTTATATTATCTGGGACAATTTATTCAGGTTGATCTTAGGGCTGCAAAAGAAGGAATGAAAGGCATCCCTAAAGAAGAACTACCTACTTGGAAGAATACCTTAAAGACTGGTTGGGTTTACATAGCGCCGGTAATAGTTTTGATTTATGCCCTCTTTGGCCTGGGGTTAAGGGCAGAATTAGCTGCTATGTATTCTCTGGGTTCCTTAATGCTTGTTGCTTTGATTTCGCCGTCAACACGTAATTACTGGAAGAAAATACCCAAGATGCTTGAAGATACTACTGTCGGCATGCTGGAAATATCTGTGGTTTGTGCAGCTGCAGGTCTGGTAATCGGGGTAATGAGCTACACAGGATTAGGCTTATCATTCTCCAGGCTCCTTACCGAGCTTGGTGGTGGAAACCTGCTTTTGTTGGCATTTCTTACCGCAATAGCCAGTACAATCCTGGGAATGGGTATGCCTGTTACAGCCACCTATCTTTTCCTCAGTGTTTTGGCTGCTCCGGCTATGGTTAAGATGGGTGTGGAGCCCCTTTTGGCCCATCTCTTTGTCTTTTACTTCGGTGCCTATTCCTTTTTAACCCCTCCGGTATGTCTGGCGGTTTATGCTGCTGCGTCCATCGCCAAAGCGCCAATGTTTAAGACGGCTGTTCAGGCCCTGAAACTGGCCAGCGCCGGGTATATAGTACCCTTCATATTTCTTTATAAACCGGCAACGGTGTTCATGGGTCAACCTCTAGAAGTTGCATTCAGCATTATAGATGGTTTATTGGCAGTATTTGCCCTGGCCGTAGCGGCAGAAAACTATTTCCGCCGTCCTTTAAAAGTTGTGGAAAGAATATTGTATCTCGTATCATCATTGGCCTTCTTCGTCCCCGGATGGGAAAGCAGGATTGTAGCACTAGTATTATTGGTCCTTCTACTAGCCTTTAACTATTTTTACAAGACTTCTAATTCAATAACAGAAGCCGATTCAATAACACCAGCAGATTCCGTAACAAAAGCATAGTATACAAATGCTTTTATTTCTAAAACAAACCTGCAATGGGGATGGTGAAAACTATGATAAATTCAGTTAAAAAAGCAATGGATATAGTAGACTCTATTGCCCTTAAAGGAAGGATGAGTATTAAAGAACTCAGTACCGCACTGGATATCCCCAAAAGTACTGTCTGCCGACTGGCTCAAACCCTTGAAGCTAGTGGTTATTTGGAACAAGATCCGGAGATTGGTGATTACCTGTTGTCCTACAAGTTTTTTAAGGTGGGTTACGATATGCTGGAGAAATCCGGCATCAGGAGCTGCGTTCTGCCGGTGATTAAAGAGCTGGCAGAAAAAACAAATGAAACAGTTAATTTTACAGTTTTGGATGATGATAAGGTGCTCTATCTTGAAAAAATAGAGGCCTCACCTATTCACGGCGGTGTTAGAGTAGGGGCCCGTGGGCCCCTACACTGCACTTCTTCTGGTAAAGTTATGCTTGCCAATCTTTCCCAAAAAAGTTTGCAGAAAATCCTGGCCAAAATTCAGCCTTTAGAAGCCTTTACAGATAAAACTATAACCAGTGTAGACGTACTTTTACAACAATTAGAGGACTGCCGCGAAAAAGGTTTTGCGGTGTCACGGGATGAATTGGGTAATGGAGTAAATGCTATTGCTGCTTTTGTAAGCAATTATCCAGGTCGCGAAGCAGCGGCCGTGAGCATTGCCGGGCCGCAGACCAGATTTTCCGACGATAGGATAACAGAATTGAGCAATTTGGTCATCTCTGCGGCTCAAGAAATATCAAAACGGTTTAAGGTTTAATTCTTGATCACCCGTTCACCATAGCGGGTGTTTTTTAATGATTAAAATGCTTTAACTCATCCATGTAATCACGTAGTTCCACTAGATGCATTTTTTCTTCTTCGAGTAGTTTCCCAATTGCTTTTTTTACTTCATCGGATTCTGATGCATTATATAATTCCTGGTACATTAGAATAGCATCTTTTTCAGCCTGTATACCCAGTGATAACGCTTCGGCCGGCGAACTGACATCGTTAATTTCCCCGTGTTGAGGAAAAATATCCCCTCTTTGTCCTATCATTTTTAAATAACGTCCGGAATCTACCTTCAATTGCTGTCCTGCACTTGACAGACCAAGCAGCTTCTTAAATACTTTTACGTGTTCTTTTTCATCCTCTGAAAGCCTCAAGAATATATCTCGTATAAGCCTATTATCAAATTGTGTTGCCGCCCAATTGTAAAAGTGCATGCCTTTTGTTTCCATGGCTACCGCCATTTGCGCCACATCGGCAATTGTCAGGTTAGTTTGCCCCATATCTGTGCCTCCTGGTTTCAATCGTTTCGGCTACTCTCAATACTGCTTTCTTAGTCTTTGGAAACGGTAATATTTTATACGGGTATGCTTCATCATTTTGTTTTTACAGGTAAAGTTTATCGTACCTATAAATACCTCTTATAAATAGACCGACCAAAGCTAACAATATATAAAAATATAAAAACAATTTGGAGTAACAAAAAGAGGAGTTGTCGTTATGGATAATTCAAATCAGGATAATACAAATCAAAATGAAGTAAACCTTGTAAGTCTTTGGGAACAAATGGGCGCTTCGACTGGAAGCTATATAGGCAAGCTTATTGGAATGTATTCAGAGTATGGATTAATGGCCTACGATCAACTGATAAATAACCCTTTAAAGCAGTTTACCGGCACCACTGCCGATAATCTTCAGTATTCATACCAGCCTCATGATATAAGAGAACAGACCTGGAACACAATGGGAAGAGAATATGGTGAGAAGCTTGGTTCTTCAATCGGAATGACAATGGATTTATTTGTCAATACTCTTAAAAGTGCAACCCCACCTACAAAGAGTCCGTCTGGAGATTCAAAGAGCAATCAGTAATGAAGCAGTAATATAAAAGTACCACCTCCATCTCGAACTGGATCAGTTCAATTGGAAGGTGGTTTTATTATAGATTCTTCTTGTAGACTTAGCCCTGCGTTTGATTTTGAGCGGTCTGCTGATTTGGCATAATTTTTTGGTTCTGCATTTCCTGTTGGTGTGGCATTGATTGTTGGTATTGCGTCCCCTGCTGATTTGACATCCCTTGTTGGTTTGGCATCCCTTGTTGGTTAGGCACCCCCTGCTGGTTTGGCATCCCCTGCTGGTTTGGCATCATCATTTGTGGAATGGGTATCATCACAGGTATTGGTGGAACCGCCATCATCATTCCAGGTGGGGTCATTACCGGTGGAGCCATAAAAGGCGGCATCATCACTGGTGGCATCATCACCGGAGGGACCATCACAGGTGGGGTGGGAAACATCATTGGCATGGCCGTTGTTCCCTGCATCTGGTTGCCCATTGTATTTTGTTGGTTAGATTGGTGATATCTTTTGGCTTGGGTCATCTTCTAACACCCTCCTTGAAATTTCTTTCTTAGATTAGGTGTTACCTAATAAGCCTAATGTTATGACAGGTAATTTACGTAAGCTGTAAATTTGCGTCAAATTTATTTAAACCAATGGCATTTATTACAGTATACCTCGTTAATTGGTCCGGAGTTTTTAGTCTTTTTACTCTCATTTATATCGTGACACCCGAGACAATTATTCATTCCACGCGACTTGACCAATTGGCCGTGGACTGCGCCAAACCCACCTTCCTTATGGGATGAAGGTTTAGTAAGATGGCAGTTGTAGCAATAACTGTTTTGTTTTATATAGTCGGAAAGTGAGATTGAACTAACATCAACAGTTTTTTTCAGAGTATAGACGTGACATAAATTACACGGTTTAAAATCATCTTTGGCAGCAAGCCCGTGCTGCCTCTCCCATCCTTCTGATTTATGGGTTGCAGGTATTATCTGTTTTGAATGGCAGGCTGAACAGGTCATTTCTACCTGACGCTTTCCATGACAATCTAGGCATACGGCCATTCTTGGGGTCGTGTATTTAAAATCCATTTGCTCAATAGCAACACTCATATTCCAGTCTTCAGCAGGTAGTTTTTGGGTCATGCCCCGTTCAACAATTCGACCATGAGCAACGCCGGCGTGGCAGGCAGTACACTCTATCCCCTTTTTCTGATGCTTGCTGTGAGGAATAACCGTATCTGACGAAGGACTGTACTTCCTGTTTTCAGAATGGCACTTCAGGCACGCTGAGCTTGACACAGGATTACTGATCTGTTTTAGCGGATCACTTCCGGAACGGTAAAAGAAAATTTCCTTAACCAATCTTCCCTGGTAACTTATGAAATTAGACACCCCTGATTCTCTATGACATTCTTTGCACTGGAACTGTGAATGGTTAGATTGCTGCCATGTCAGGTATTCCGGTTTCATGGCATGGCACTTTGCACAATAGCCTGCTTCCCCCGCACCCAGACTTGGTACATAGTACCATAAGCTCATTATAAAAACAAATACCACGATACCAAGTACCGCGGCAATTAAATATCTTTTTGTCTTAACCTGTGGAGAAGGCGCTGTTTTAATTTGTTCCATATTCATGCCCCCACTTGTTAAAATGGTCACAAACTTCCTGATTCCATTTTAACAAGCGGAGCTGCCTTTGTCATGACCCTAAGGTGTAGTAGCAAAGTACTGGAAACCATAAAAAACCTTTATCTGTTTCGGATAATCCTGCCATCTTCGTACCGGCTTCTTTCTAAACCGTCACTTTTCCTATACTCAATTAGATGAAAATCTTCCACATCAAGACCATGATCCTCACAAACAGGAACCATTTCAGTTATTACTGACTCAACCCTGCCAACCTTGTTGAATTCAAGGTAGTCATTTTTTTCGATAAAATTGTAACCTACCGGTGACAATCTATCAATTACACCCTTAATACTCCCATTCTCAGCCTTATCCCTGCCTATTTTACCAGTAACATATGTTTCCACAATAAAACACCTCCAAAAGTTATTTTTGGAGGTACATCAATTATTTATTCCCTCATTGCTAAAGTTGCCAGACTAATTAAGCAATGCTTTTTCGGTAAAGGTATATAATAGGGGGCTTGAATCAGCAATTTCATACGCACCACGAATAGGCTCATATCTCTCAACCTGCCACGTATTCCACCTGTTGAGAAGTTCCACAAATTCCTCCAGACTGCCGCAATGTTTCCTAATATTAATTTCATCAGGTAATGCCTCCTCAAAAAACATGATAGACAATGATGATACACCATCTAATTCAGCAATTTCCCTGACGAAATCAAAAAATTTGCTTTTTCTGCCAGTTCTACTCCCATTTCTAATATCCTGATCAATGTCACAGGCACAATGCTGTTCTGCCATATCATGTACTTCAAATACTACATCCGGTTTTGATAAAATTATGGGCACTGTATCTGCAATCTCCGGATGCAGTTTCTCAGAACCTATGCCAACACCGTATTGATAGTCATTTCCCAGTTTCTTTATTTTCTCAATAAAAACTTTGCCATCATACTCTGTAAGATTTAAGGCAAAAACAATTGATACACACATTTTATCATACCCCACTTAGATAATGAAAAATATCTATTGTAATAAATCATAATTATCTTAATACGTAGGCAAACTATTGTAAAGTGCAAAAGAAGAGGTGACAATAATGGATAAAAGTAAGCATTCCAAACAGCCTGATGATGCAGGGCCGCAATTTTACAGTATTGGTGACCCTACTGGATTAAACCTGCAGACCAAAGGAGAAATGGTGGTTGAAGGAAAACAAGACCTTGAACCTTCGGAAGAGTTTATGAAAAACAACCCCTACAAAACCCCGCCAAATAATCTCACTTCCCGGGGTCTGTCGGACAAAGAAAAAGGCTAAATCTAAAAGGCAGCCATGGGCTGCCTTTTTTTAGCTATTCTTTACCAGAGCACCTACAGGACAAACCTCAACACACTTGCCACAACGGGTACAACCGGATTCCGCAAGGGGAACCTCACCAAAGGTGGATACTTTACGGGAAATACCCCTTCTGATAAAGCCAATATTACCCTTGTTCTCTTTGCGGTCCGCCCATACGCACTGACCGCACAGGACACACCTGGACGGATCAAAAGCTACGGAACCTAGACTATCGTCAGTCTGCATTTCTTTTAATACAGACCGTAGGCGGGTTAATCTCAATTTCAGTCCCCGCTCTTTAGCAATCTTCTGCAGTTGGCAGGATCCATTCTTAGCGCATTTAGCACAGCCCAAGCGGTGGTTTGTCAATAAAAGCTCAAATCCTGTTGCAATTAACCTGTCAACGCGTTCTGTCCGAGTCTTAACAACCATTCCATCAGTAACCGGCAGGGTGCAGGAAGTTACAGGATTAGCCATTCCTTCAACTTCTACAAAACAAAGTCTACAGCTTGCATCTGGTTTTTCTTTTTCTTTTATTCCACATAAATGTGGAATATAAATCCCATTTTCCAGAGCAACCCAAAGGAGTTTATCACCTTCTGCAGCCGATATCTGTTTTCCATCTATGGTAATAGTAACTGAATTAGCCATTTTGATTCCCCCCTGCCTCTATAGGTGGTGATACTTTAATAACAGCCTGGTAAAGAGGCAGACATGTGACCAAACAGTTGTCACACTTGACACACTTATCAAGATAGATATCTTTGAGCATATCAGACCTAGTATATACAGCCTCAACCGGGCAGCTTCCTATACATGCGTCACATAATTTACTGCACTTTTTCTCATCTATGACGTAAGTGATAAGCTCCTTGCACATCAGAGCCGGACAGCGTCCTTCTGTTATATGTGCCTCATACTCATCACGGAAAAACCTGATGGTGGTTAACACCGGATTAGGAGCAGTCTTGCCCAAAGCACATAAAGAACCCGCTTTAATATCGACCGCCAACTCCAGCAGTAGGTCAATGTCTTCAAGTTTCCCTTTCCCTTTTGTAATATCAGTGAGTATATCAAGCATCTGCTTGGTTCCCAGGCGGCAGAAGGTACACTTACCACATGACTCGTTCTGGGTAAATTCGAGGAAAAATCTTGCTATCTCAACCATACAATCTTCTTCGTCAAGGACTACAAGGCCACCTGAACCCATCATGGCACCGGCCTGCTGTAGTGAATCAAAATCGATGGGAAGGTCCAAGGAAGATTCAGGGAGACACCCGCCTGAAGGACCACCTATCTGAACAGCTTTAAAGTTCTTTTCGTTCTTTATCCCGTCAGCTACGTCATATATCAGGGTTCTTATGGTAGTTCCCATTGGAACCTCAACAAGGCCCGTTCCAACAACCTTTCCGGCCAGGGCAAAAACCGCTGTGCCCGGAGTACCAGGTGTACCTATACTCTTAAACCATTCAGCTCCGTTACGGATAATATGGGTTATATAAGACAAGGTCTTAACATTGTTTATTATGGTAGGCTTTCCGTGAAGTCCAGAAACAGCCGGGAATGGCGGACGATGATTGGGAATTCCGGCATTTCCTTCTATGGAAGCAATTAATGCTGTTTCCTCACCACAGACAAAGGCTCCGGAACCCTGGAAAATCTTGATATCAAAACTAAAATTGCTTCCCATGACTGAATTGCCAATAATCCCTTTTTCCCTGGCCTGCCCGATGGCCGTTTTTAGCCTTTCAATGGCCAGCGGGTATTCAGCCCGTACATAAATGTATCCCTGACTTGCTCCAATAGCATATGCAGCAATTGCCAGCCCTTCGATTAGCTGATGCGGATTTGATTCAAGAAGAGCCCTGTCTATAAACGCTCCGGGATCGCCCTCATCAGCGTTGCAGATAACATACTTTGTGTCCCCCTCGGCATTTCTACATATTTCCCATTTAACACCGGTAGGAAAACCAGCGCCTCCCCGGCCTCTAAGATTTGAATCTTTTACTTCTGTAATAACCCGTTCTGGTTCCTTTGATAAAGCTTTCGCCAAACCTCCGTAACCGTCTCTGGCTATATACTGTTCAATGTCATCCGGGGCAATTAGTCCGCAGTCAGAAAGGACAACTTTCTGTTCATAAACTCCACGTGGAAAATCTTCAAATGTCGGAAAAAAATCATTGGGCTCTAGTGCTGCCATAGCAAAATCAAAACACGGGTCATCATTTACCAGGAAGTCTGTAACTAATCTGGTAGCAATGCCTTCATCCACAGAACCATAACAAATCTTTGGAAAACCTGGTTTATAGACGATTACCATCGGTTCAGCATAGCAATGTCCCATACAGCCTACTTCAATTATCTCGGCATCAACATTATGCTTTCCAATTTCACTGCGGAAGGTTTCCAGAACGTTAAGTGCACCTGCGGCCCGTCCACAGGTAGCGGTACCTACCAAGACGTAGGATTTTGTGTTAAGGCCTTCAACAGCTTGTACCGCTTGATCTTTGAGTTCCTGATAGGTCTTTTGAGTGTCGGTCCCTAATACGCTCATTGACTCTAACCTTCTTCCTCTTGCGTTTTCTGTTCTGAAGCTGCCTTTTGCATTTCTTTTTCTGCAGCCTTCTTTTCCATATCAAACCCTAATAAAATTCCATCAACTCTTGTCGGTCTTACTTTAGCTTCGACATTTTCGTCAACAACGACTACCGGGGCAAGGGCACAGCAGCCTACACAGGCTACCCGTTCAAGACTAAATTCCCGGTCAGGGGTTGTTTCACCTTCCTTAATATCAAGCCGTCTTTCAAATGACTCCATAATAATATTTCCGCCAGTCATATGGCACGCTGTACCCATACAAACCTTTATCTGATGCTTTCCTGGCGGATTAAGACGAAACTGATTATAGAATGTGGCTATCTCGTAAATCTCCACTTCGGAAACCTCAACAGCCTCTGCAACCTTCTTCATGGCCTCTTTAGGCAAATAACCAAGTTTTTCCTGAACCCCCTGTAGAATAGGGATTAACCTTTCACGCTCTGTCCCCTGGTCTTTAATCACCTGTTCCACTTCGGCTGTGATTTTTTCAAGTTCGCCTTCCATTAACTCCATAGTTCTCTCCCCTTCCTCATTTTTTGAATAATGCTAAATTTTCTGTAAACTTACGGCATTTAATACTCGCCAGCACACAATCTTCAGCATGTTCCTTTCCGCAGTTCAGGCAGATTTGCTGAAATAATTCGTCGTCGGTAACAGCCGCTGTAAGAAATGCTTCGATTCCCCGGCGAAGACTATGAAGATCGTCGGGGGCAAGTTTATCCAGCAGTAATCCTAAACGCCGAATTTTTTCAGGTTTTACTTTTGCCGTAAGTTCCGTTCCCGCTGGGGTGATTTCTATATAAATGTTTCGCCTGTCCTTAAGGTCATGATTTCTAGCCACCAAACCTTTTTCAACTAACCGGGTAATCAGCTTTGTAGCAGCCGGGTAACTGATACCCATTCCACGGGCAATGTCACCCACAGTGACTTTATCGTGGGCCCAAATAAAACAAAGGCATCGAACCTGTCCTGCAGTAATCTGATCATCACATACTTCTTCCACCAATCCCTGTGAAAGAAGTTCCCTGATTATAGCCACGAACAGACCGATATCCCTGTCTAATGTTTGTACAAAATTATTATCCATTTTGCCTCTCCCCGATATTTAACATAGTTAAATAATAATCCAGCATGTAATTCCTTGTCAATACCATTTTAATTACGAAACAACCATTTTAAGGACCTAAGAGCAAGCTAGTTTAGTTTTTTAGCCATTTAATCCGTAAAACGACCATTCCCCCTCAAAGACCATCCATTCGCGAATAATAAAGCGCAAATCAGCCGTTCCGATGCTAAAATCAAACCGAATATGTTTTTAATGAACTTTCTTCAAACATGATTTTTTAATATAATTTTTTTAAACATAATTTTTTTAATATAATAATTATGAGGTGAAAGCTTTGATCGAACTAAATGCCACTTTAATTGATATTGGAAACCTTAAACTGAAAATCAATTTAATCGCTAACAGTGAAAAAATTTTAACAGATTCCATGACAGAAGAAGAAACCCCTCTCTGGGTTGAGCTTTGGCCCTCTGCCCTGGCCCTTGCCCGACTGCTATGGGAAGGCGAGGATCTTGCCGGAAAATCCGTGTTAGAATTAGGCGCCGGTCTGGGACTACCCGGAGTTGTAGCAGGGCTTAAGGGTGCCAGTGTGCTTCAGACTGATTATGAGTCTGAAGCACTAAAAGTTGCTCAGGAAACTGCTAAAATGAATAATGTTGAAAATATACGTACAGCAGTAGCTGACTGGAGAAACTTTGACATAACTGAAACCTTCGACCTAATAATTGGTTCCGACATCATGTATCACCCTGTACTCAATCCTTACCTGAAGAAAATTTTCCTGCAAAGTCTAAAGCCAGGCGGAAAGATACTTATGTGTGATGCCGGTCGTCTTGAAGGCCTTGCGTTTGTGGAAAGACTGGTTCAAGAGGGGTGGGGGATAAAAGAACAAAGGGTCCCGATAAAACAGGACCGCTTTGATTACAATATTTATGCTTTTAATATTACCCCTCCTGCATCTTCCCCTTTATAATAGTGCCGGTGGCTCCGTTTATGGTTATGATTTCTCCGTCAGTGAAGATTTCAGTTGCTTTTACTACACCCATCACAGCCGGAATACCGTATTCCCTTGCGATAATGGCAGCATGAGACGCAACACCGCCCGTCTCGGCAACCAGTCCCGCGGCAGTGCTAAATAGCGGAGTCCACGCCGGGTTAGTATATGGAGCCACCAGGATATCCCCTTGTTTCAGCTTATAGAACTCACCTGGGTCTTTGATGATTTTCACTACCCCTGAAACAATCCCCATGCTTGCCGGAACACCTTTAATTGAGCCGGTTTCGTCCATTTTTATGTTCCTGAGACGCCACCTATTTATTCTTCTTAGCCGCTCTTCTTTTCTGATTTCTATTTTTTTGTTCAGCGCCTTAGTATTCACGTCTTCTATTCCAAAATAAATAGTGGATATAATTTCTTTGACTTCGAAATAGTCTAGATAAAAAATATCGGTCTCATCCTTTAGAATTCCTTTGCGGACAAACCTTCTACCAACTTCAATAAACAAAATTCTGAAGACATGAAGTCCCCTTGTTACATCATAATGGCTGTTCTCACGAAACGCCGTAAAACTGCGGGAGTGAGCTATTATTTTTTTTATTAACGATTTTATGGGAATTAAAGCCCAAATCCCTCTCGATAACCTGCTGTAGAGTCTTTCCTCTGCTTGCTTCATCTTTTCCGCCCTCTGCTTCTGTCGGTCAGCCTCAACTCCTGATTCTTCGCTGAGAGTAGCTTTTATAATGCCGAGGACTATTTCAGGAGAATCCTGCCAAGTAGCAGAAGCAATACCCCCCAAGCCCATTGTGGTCTCTCTATCTCCATAAGAGCTCAGGAATGCATAAAATTTATCTAAGAATTCTTTACCACCCCTGACCAGAGATAGGTCTTCCAATATCTTTTCCGGATCGTATTCCGAAAATAGTTGTTCAACCTCAGAGTTCTCCCGAGCTTCTGAGGCAAGTTTGTAAAGGGCCCTGTTCAACTCAAGGGTAACATTTTCCACACCGGCATGGAGTTTATCATATATCTCGGTTCCCTGCTCCTTAAACAGAAATTTTAAGAATTTACTAAGCAGGACAGTGGGAACCCTGTTCTGAGCAAAGTACCGGTATCGCATAACCGTAAAGAAATGAAGATGATTGAAGGCTTCGGTTATATAATCGGTAATAATTTCATAGGGGAGGCCTGACATATCCCGGCCCCTCAATTTCTTGAGCATATCAAGCAGATATACCTGTTCTTTGTTCCATTCCTCAGCAGGGTCCGATTTTAGGGTTCGCCCAAGTCTAAGGTAAGGCCAAATACGTTTAATCCCTCCATGAATGCGTGGTGGTTCAAAAAACTCGGGGAAAATTCCCCTTTCTATCTTGCTCCAATCCATTACGTCAATGTCATATCCAAATTGCTGCATAGCTTCAAACTGGGCCATGAACAATAATTTGACAACTATGCCGTCAATAGGATGGATCGGTTCTGGAAATCTCTCCGCAACCCACTCATATACTTCTCTCTGTAACCTGTTAATCTTTTTCACATCGAGAACAGGTAGTTCTTCATCCGCTAATGTACTGATGGGTCTGGCTTGAAGAAAATAAAATTTACCCTTGGAATAGGCCCACTCTATATCCATAAAATTTTCGTAATAGACTTCTATCTTCAGCCCGGCATGGGCTAATTCTCTGAGTTCATAGTCATTTAACATTTGACCCTGTGAAGGATCTGTAATTTCCTTTGACTTTATATCAACATTTGTTTCACTTTTACTCAGAATGTACACATCACCGGCTGACATCCCGCTCACCAACTGCTCTCCCAGTCCTCGGACAGCTTCGATCCTTATCTCGCTTCTGGAATTACTAACCGGATTAGCAGTAAACATAACACCGGAAATAGTGGCCGGAACCATTTCCTGAATAATTACACCCATTTTTACCGAGCCGTGGTCAAATCCCCTACGGCTTCTGTAATGTATTGCTCTGGGAGTCCACAGGGAAGCCCAGCACTTTTTTATATTTAGTATAACTTCGTCTATTCCGCTTATATTCAAAAATGTTTCCTGCTGACCAGCAAAGGATGCATCCTCCAAATCTTCCGCAGTAGCAGACGACCTTACAGCTACAAGGAAATTATGGTTTTCTCCAGAAAGTTTCCTAAAAGCGTCAGCAACCTCATGTTCTATTTCAGGCAGCAGAGGTGTCTTTACTATAATATCTGAGATATCCTCACTTATCTTTTCTGCTTCCTGTAATTCATTTACGCCTGAATTGGCCAACTTTTCCTGAATATGGGCGTCTATTTTAAAATGAGTGATATTATCATGATATGCCTGGGTTGACAAACAAAAACCAGGCGGAACAATTAAGCCTCTTGCCATGTCTCCAAGATTTGAAGCCTTGCCCCCAACCGCTGCAATATCGTATTGATGTATGTCTTTTAGCCAGTATATATAATTAGCCATAGAATCCTCCAATAACCCAATACTATAGATCTGTACTTAATGCTCCTATTAGGAAAAAATCCACACTCTGCATGACTTTTTCAATCAACCTGGATTTGGCACCACTTTCATACCATTGAAGCAGCTCCATCAAAAAAATGCCGTCCAAATACATAACCATCTGATTTATATCCAAATCATTCCTTATATCACCGGCTTCCTGTCCCATTTTCAAAATTTCCGCGAAGTATATTTCCATATGAGACGATTTTCGCTCGGTATTGACTTTTATCTGTTCCCCCATATAGCTTTTAATAAGTTCAGGATATTTTTCTACCCACGAGCATATGCTCTCAAAAGACTTAATAAGTCTTTTCCTGGTATCATCGCATTCCATTACTGCTGGCCAGATTACATTAGCACGGTTTCTACTTATGTTATCCATTAACTCACAAAGAACCGCTTCCTTTGTGGCAAAATAATTATAAAACGTCCCCTTACCTACATCGGCCAAACCAGTAATCTCATCAACAGTAGTACTCAAAAATCCGTTTTCAAGAAACAGCTTCGATGCGGCATCCAAAATTTTTTTCCTGGTCTCCTCTTTTTTACGGACCCTCCTGGACGTTTCCTGCATAACAAACACCCCCGCACCCATCAAGTTGACTTCAGTCATTTTTGGCTCCAGTCATATTCTATCATTGTTAACTTTATTGCGTCAATTAAAAAACAAAAAAGAGAGTCTTTAAACTCTCTTAACCAGTTCTATTAATCGCTCCAGCGTATTTTCTATGAGTTTGAAAAGTTTCCGTGCAAAATCTACTACCTTCTTGGGAATCCGAGTACCTTTCAAAAATGGTTTATAGACTGCTTTATAAAAGAATTTCAGCCTGTCCCAACGAGATACATGTTCTGCAGCTAAGTAATCGGAAAGGTCAACCAGCCGTATTCCGTTATTTGTAAGAATTACATTCTTAAAGTGAATATCGGATGGTATCAGTCCCCGCTCCCTGGCTAATATTATAGCTTCATCCACTTGATTCATTACTTCATCAGAAATTTCAATTCCTTCAATAAGGCATTCGTAAAGGCTTTTTCCTTCGATAAATTCAATTGCCAGGAAATTGTTGCCATACAAATATAGTTTGGGAAAGTAATGTAATCCCCTTACCTTTTTGTAGGCCATAGTCTCTTCCATGACTTCTTCCCTATAGGCTTTCGAATATACCTTAACAGCAATTCCCGGGAAGTCCTTTGACCTGAAAACAGCAGAACTGCAGCCACAGCCAACCAGGAAAAAATTCTTGTCATTGCTTTGTACGTCAACAAAATCAAGGCTGTGAGAGCGGACGGTAGTGTTCTCTAACAGTGTGTAAATTTGTTTTTGAAGTTTTTTCTTTACCCATTTCTGTAAGTCTGACATTTTCCTCACACTTTAATTCATGTTTAAACAGCGTAGAGGGTGACTACTGTCACCCTCGTTTTGTTATGCTTCAAATCTTGACTTGATTTTTTGATATTCCTCTTCCGATATCGGCTTTGCAACGTAAGTAAGTCTTTTCATGAGTTTCTCTGCGAAAATTTTTTTTGCTGAATCAAGGTCGTATTGAGTGCCTGAAAAGGATTCTGCTAAGGTCCGGCGAACTTTTTCCTTTTTAATGTTAGTCACCTTCACGTCTGTGTGTACCAAAATTTCCGTCGGACTTCCTTCTCCCCCGCCAACAATGGCCGCGTTGACGGAGTCGATCTTGTAGGCTATACCGTGGTCCTCATCAAAATAATAATCACACATCGCTAAGCCCTCCTTAAATTTGTACGACCTTCCATATTAAGTTTTTAATTTTTTTATTTAGTTATTATTTATTGATTTCGTTGCATTTATGATTTTTCCTTTTAATTCTTTGAGTAAAATAAAGATTTTTTAATTATAGAATTCATCTCACTACTATTATATTCAACAACCTGCTTGTCTGAGTTAAACCAAATCAGTTTTTGTATATCACTTTTATTTTTTATATATAGCAACCGCTTCTCTAACCTCTGATACCTCAAAGTTATATATTTGTGTAAGGTCCCTCATAGGGACATTTCTGTCCACATCTATAGGCAGCCCTACTTTTTCACATATAAATGTAACAGGTACTCCTGTTGTTTTTTCAACTTGTAACAGATTCATAGAACCTTTGATAGCTTTCTCTGTTCCATAGGCTTCTTCACTATGCTCTACACCTCCGTCGGTTGCAGCAGTCGGAGCTGCAGGTCCCTCAGAGGTCGCCTCTTCCTTTGCAGGCTGCCCATTTCCACTGCCTATAAAGAATTGGTCCAGCCTCTTCTTTAAATCGTCTGTCTCAACACCTAATTCAGCAGCTATATCCTTAAGCTTCTTATTATGAGCGGTAGTTTCAGGAATTCCAAGAACTTTGATTACCTCATAGGGAGTTACTTTTGTATAGACTGATAGATCTTCTAAGGTCATCCATCCCTTTAGGTCTTCTGAGGACATGACTGTAACATCATCATTTGTTTGTTTTGTCTGCCAGGTGCCTGTAGCCATACTAAACCCAATAACACCCCAAAAAGCAGCAAAAACAACCAACGGTAATACCCAGTTTTTAATTTTCATTTTCTACTACCTCCCACAGTCAGTACCAATGCATCACTTTTTGGGCATGTACTAATGCATTCAAGGCACTTAACGCATTCATCTGCCGGGATATTAGTAACCTTTGTCACCTCTATATTCATTGGGCACTTCTTTGTACAAGTCCCACACTCGACACACAGATCTGTATTACGCCTAATGTTAATTAAATTAAACCTTCCTGCCAAACTGAAAACTGCTCCAAGGGGACATAGGTATTTACACCAAAACCGGTCAATTAACAGTGACAATACAATGGTAATACAGAAAATTACAATTGCTGTGGTTGTTTCAAAGTTAAAATGAAATAGGATCTTGAACGGGTCGTATTCCTCGAATACCAAACGGGATCCCTGAACTGTAAGGTACACTATTGCCAAAAGAGTTACAAACCTTAAATGCCTAAGTGACTTATGTATTGACATTGGAAAAGAATAGGTTCGTCCAAAAAACCTTTTGCCCAGCTTAGCCAACCATTCCTGTATCGCCCCCAAAGGACAAAGCCAACTACAGAATGCTGATCCTGCTATAAACGACATAATCAAAACCGAAATAAGCAGAACAAAATTTGATACGTTGGTCTTATCTAAAAACTGCCCCGTCTGAAAATATGCAAATGCGGTCTCAATTCCCCCGAAGGGGCAGTAACTGTCAAGCGGCGCCGAGCCGTTAGGTCCCCCACCAACAATTTGATGCCTCACACCAATGTATGAAATGATTGCAACAATTAAAACCTGACTCAATAACCTTATATTTGTAAGCTTTTTCATTAGTTTCTTTCCCTCCGCTTAAGTGGGTTTTTACTTACATACTAATCACAACTAATTCTTTAATTGCCAAAGCTACAGCACTAAAAGCCCCCCTCTCCGCTTACATCTTTTTCTATCATAATAAGTAAATGTTACAGTTTGAGGAGCAAATTGTGACTATTTTGTGAAATCACAAGCAGTCGATATTATGATTATCAATAGGGCTAGAAATAAAATTTATGACTATTCTAAGAATCCTAGGCAATAAAAAACCCTGCCATATGCAGCAGGGTCATTTAACCGGTTTTTTTCTTCCTGGGCCAAAAAAAATATACTATTACAATGACAATCACTGTAATACTAAAAATTTTCATAGCAATAGCCATTGACTTTAGCTGCACCATTGCCAGCAAGAGCAGTATCAGCATGAAACGTGTCCGTCCACGAGTGAAATATGCGCCAACCAGTAACCCCAAAGCAATTAACCCAAAAAATGGAATCATAAACCCGCTCCTTATCAAAATTTTTCGTACGAAAAACTGCTTTCGCTTAATTAACGATAACATAATTCAATCATCTATTTCAATAGTTATTAACTCAGGCCAAAAAACAAAAGCCTGCCAATTCTGCGGCCGGCTCTTCTACTTAACTTAAAAATATTATTAAAAAGTTTACTGCAGTTTACCCTTGCTCGGGTCTATTGACATTAAGCATTTTATCAGCTTGCCATGAATGTCATACTCTTTTACGATAATTCTAAAAGCATTCTTCTTCTCACAGGGCTTGTCGTGACTATCCAGGTAACTAATTTCCTTTCTGGTAGGTAAAAAACATTTTTCTTTAGTATTCATTGATTCCACGTCCCAAACGAAATTCTTGTCCTAATTTTATCATGAAATTGATGGTATTACTCTACTTAAACTCTAAAGTGTCAGTTTTAGCCTTTAATCGGTCAAAATCACAGTTTTAACTGGTCCTCATGCCTACCGGTAAATTTTGTCTTCGACAAATTACCCCAAAAAATACAACTCCCACTTCGTATAATTAATAAGATTCCCTACTAAGCCTATACAGGGGGTGAATTAATGGCAAAATGTATTAAAACGGAAGACTACTGGTTTAAATTAAAATTCAGATTTGGAGCAACAGCAATAATTCTAATAATAATTATTCTTGGCCTGGACGGTTAAACTGCCCAAGGATGATCATATAAAAACCACGTTGACCTTCATCAACATGGTTTTTATCACGTTTATGAGCCAACTTGACCGCCAAAATAACTAATATATACGCTTCGGGACTATTTTGCTTATGGAAAATTAATGTATAATAAAGTATCACGTTTTATACAGGAGGCCAACATGTGTTTCAAAGTAATTTTATTTGATTTAGACGGCACTATAGCCAATTCCATGCCTTTGCTTAAAAAGACTTTTCAAAATGTCTTCGGGGATATGGGGATTCCATGGGATGAAACTCATATGACCAATCTCTCAACTTTACCTGTCAAAGAAAGCGCAAAAATATATGCCGAAAAAAGAGTAAAAGAATTTCTGACATCTTTTATGAAGCATTACCTAAGCGAACATAACAAACTGATGGAGATGTTCCCGGGTACCAGGGAACTGCTGGAATTGTTAAAAAGCCACAGTTTCCGCTTGGGAATCGTAACTTCCAAGACCCGTGCAGGTGCAATGGCTTGTTTGGACTTTTTGGAAATAACTACTCTTATGGATGTAATTATTACTGTTGATGACGCAGCTAATCACAAACCACATCCCGATCCCCTAATTAAGGCACTTGAATTATTATCAGCCTCTAAAGAAGAAACGTTATTCATAGGTGACAGTCCTCCCGATTTAGTTGCTGCCAAAAGCGCAGGAATTCCGGTAGCGTACGTCACCTGGGGTGCCGGTAATAATGAAGATGCCCTACAATACAAACCAGATTACATCATTGAAAATTGGAACCAATTAACAGATCTTATTCTAACACCTTAACCGTCTAACAACTTCCGGATGACACCGTTGGATGACACCGTTGAGCAGAGGTGAAGAAGGGATATAGGAAAGCTAAAATGGAGTGTCTGAGACACTCCATTTTGTAGTTTTAGTTTATTTGTACCAAAGTTCTATTCTTGCACCATATGTCGATGCCTGACCTGTTCCATCACTATTTATTGTGCTGTACCATTTTACAGTTACATACCGATTTCCCTTCACAAATTCAGCTGAGAAGTAATCGTCATCGGCAGCGGGAGCATTTGAACTGGACTTCCAACCTCCATTCGTAAGGCGCTCACTATAAAATGCCCATACGTCAGAAGCAGTGACACCTATCTTCCTTGAGGATGAAATTACCTGACCAGTTTCGTAATTGGAAGGTATGCCAAGGTCCCCCGTAAAAAGACCCGCTTCAACGGGAGAACTCCATAAAAGTCCCT
The DNA here is from genome assembly GCA_016841045.1 of Thermincola carboxydiphila. Lineage (GTDB taxonomy): Bacteria > Bacillota > Thermincolia > Thermincolales > UBA2595 > JAENZX01. Next base: position 40,634 of record JAENZX010000005.1, on the reverse strand, counting down.
CGTAGAGTGGTATATCAGAAGGCACTTCATCACTTAGCTGTAAATTATGTCCGCTAAGATGGCACCCTGCGCAATTCAAACTTCCTTCAGCAATGGTCCGGACAACTTTTTTATCTGTACTGTTATGACAAGTACTGCAAGTATATGTATTACCACTGCTATCTGATCTGGTAAGATGATCCTGAGTCAGGGTCGTTTTGTGGCATGTGGTGCATTTACTATCTAAACTACCGGTATGAAGTTCTTCGTGACCCTGTTGAGTGTTATGACATGCTGAACACTGGGTCTGGTTATTGGCTATGGCATTTTTGACCAAGGTATCGTTGGAAAGGTGGCAGGTTCCGCAGTCCATCAATTCGCCGGTGGTTTTCGACTTCTTATTATTATGTGTTCTGGTAAGATTTGAACTATGGCAGCTCTTGCAGTTACCATATACTGATTCATAAACAGTTTGATGTGAAGAATAGATCAAATGTTTATACGGATATTCTGTGCTTTCTGCCGGGTCATAGGTGTAGTTAAAACCTACCGGCAGTGTAAAGGCCCCAGGCCACCATTCTTCTGGAACCCTGCTAAGAGTAGTGTGACAGTTTACACAGTCTGTGCCCGGTCTCTTTAAAGCAGGCACAGGTGGAATCGGGCTGGTTTCATTAGCGGTAGTTTTATGTGGATCAGAGGTATCAACTACATCGTGACAATAATAACAATAGTTTTCCTGAGTCATCATCTGCCATGCTATTTCGTGGCAATGCCCGCAATTGATTGGATCGGTCATTCCAACCTGCAATGCAATTGCCTCCTGGTCGGGACTTTTAGTATGTATCCACTTATTCTGCTCACTATAGTATCGTGAATTATGACATCCTGTACAACCGTTGTTATTAAACGGCATCTCCCCAAAAGTATTTACTCCAAACTGCAGACTAAAACTAGAACTTAAACCCTCATTATCAACCGCTACCAAAGAGACTGTATGGTCAGTTTCATTTGCCATCTTCGGCATCTGAGAAGTTATGGTTTCTCCGCTAATAGTAACCGGATACTGTTTTCCATCTACGCTAAGAACAGTTTTAGCGGGATCCAATCCTGTTCCCATTACATCAAGTGGGAATGTCAGCAGCGGCTGTAACGAAGTGTATAGATTCGCAGGCTTTAAAAGCATCGGAGGCACTTTAAAGGTAACATTATACGTTTTACTTGCTTCATTACCAATTTTGTCTTTGATTTTTACACTTATTGTATATGTACCGTTCTCTAGCTCAGGACCAATTATGGAATCACCCTCAACTGCTGCTTCAACAGGCTGCTGATTTACTGTCATAACCAAAGTTGCCGGGTCAATACCATCCTGGTCCACCCAGACCAGCCTTACGAATCTCTCATTATATCTTGTAAGTTTCGTATACACAGTATCTGGTTTAACGTGTGCAACGTTTAAAGTTGGTGGTGATAAACTTGGTGTAAACACAAAACTATAGCTTTTACTTACACCACGGCTATTGGATATGTTTCCTGACACATTAACCGGAGCTTGGTTTTCGAGGTTATATACATTAGTCGTTACTGTCCAGTGATCTTTATCGATTCTTTTTATTGTGACAGGTCTGTTTGTACCGTTCACTTTTATTGTTGCATTTATATCGTCGGTATCTTTGGAGTTTAAGTTTGCCGCATTAACAGTAATTTGAGGATTTAAAGTTGCAACCTTATCATTATTCTTAGGGTCCGTGGTTATTTCAAAGGCATCCATTGCATACTGCCAGTTAAGCACTGCTGTATTACCAACAATATCCGTAATTGTAACAGATACGGTATGAACACCGCTCGTCATAACCGGGCCGACAATCCACCCCTTGTTGTAACTGTATACCGAACTTGGAGTACCGCACGAATCGTAAACTACAGTTGAGTCATAAGTTATTGTATGGTTAACAATTTTATCATCTACTCTTAATACAACATCTGTTAGCTGCACCTTCACGGCCGGGTCATCCTCAAACCTAACCTTAATTTGTCCTGTTGACTCAGTTACAACGGAACCATCTGCGGGAGTTGGATTGCTGAGAACCAAGGGGCTAACCGCTTCAGCTTCATTGGAAGCTATCATAATTACCGGAGCGGTTATTAGTAAGCTGGTAACTATAATAACAAATATTCTTTTTAACATGGAGGCCCTTCCCCCTTTACTAATTAAAAAACTCCTATCCTCCCTTCGCTGTTATTTGACATACTTTTATTAGATGTTATTCATTGATCTGTCAAGATATTCGTCCGATAGACAAATTCCCCCAAATTAACAAACGCAATATCAAGTGCTTAACCATAAATAGCAATGGTATTTTATTACAGGAATGGATCAGGGAGACATTGATTTCTTTTATCTGTATACAGCTAATTTTGTCCCTTATATGACAGAAACCACCCAATGGGGTGGCAGTGACAAATATAGAATTATAGCCAGTTCGCTCCAAAACCGGACATACCTGCTGGTTAGCAATCCCAATATCAATAATGTCAGGGAACTCGACGGTAAAACTGTCGGCATATCCAATCATGATTATTTAGAGGAAGTGCTTTTAAACAAAGAGCTTGAAATAAAATAGCCTCCCAGTATACAAAAAAGCTTTGCTGATTTTTACAAATCGGCAAAGCTTTTTGTCCTAGTTTATTGTTCAGTTTGATTTTGATTTAATTTAAACCTCAGATAAAAAGTAGTACCCGAAGAACCTGTTTTGAAGTCAATGGTTGCATTATGCCTATTAGCTATACTATAGGAAACAGCAAGACCTAAGCCTGTTCCATTGTCCTTAGTAGTAACAAAGGGAGTGCCTAACTTATCAAATATTTCTGGTCTTATTCCATCTCCTTCATCTTCGACAAACAGTACAACTTGGTGATCCTGAATATAGGTGCCAATTGTTACAGTACCACCTGAACGCATGGATTCTAGTCCATTTTTGACAAGGTTAATAATAAGTTGTTTCATCTCTTTATCATCTAAAGGAATATCTGGAATAACTCCCTGGCTAAGCAAAATTCTCTTTTTTTGCTTAACAGCGTCACTTGATAATAATGGATATAGCGTACTTATTAGTGTGTTTAACGACTTTAGTTTCAACTTAACCATTTTATCTTTTGCTAAAGATAGAAATTCAGTGATTATTTCATTTGCTTTATCAAGTTCCTCTATCATCATTTCATAGTAATACTTTTTTTGGACGCTAGTCTCTTCGCTTCCCATAAGCTGTAAGAATCCCCTAACTGTGGTCATGGGATTCCTAACTTCATGACCAATATTTACGGACATTTCACCAATGAGATTTAAACGATCCAATCTAGTCATTTCCTCTTCTATCTTTTTCCTTTCAGTTAAATCATTGAAACAACCTAAGGTACATTTTCTCCCATTCAAATCTATTCTTTCAAGGGAGAGTAAACCTATTAATTTTTTTCTGCTCTTGGTATATAAATCAATATCGTAATTTTTTACCGAGCCTCCAACTTCAAGCTGTTGCAGCAATTGTTTCCATTTACCAAAACTACCCCATATTTTTAACTGGTTAATTGTCTGCCCAATAACTTCATCTCGTGAATATTCATGCAGCCTTAAGAAACTTTCATTTACATCAATGCATATTCCTTCAGGGAATGTCAGAACAGCCATAGAATTAGGATTTGAATGAAAGGCTTTAAAAAATAAGTTCTCGTTATACTTCTCAAGCGTTTCCACTCTCATTAGCTCAAAACTCTCCTCATCTCTAATTGTGTAAAACTCTAATCTCTTCAAAGATCAAACCACTAAATATAAGTACACAAACAATATTATAAGTGATTATTTAATCTCTAGTCGTAAAAACCTTGTCGAAATCTGTAAATAAAAACCAAAATTTCTAATAATTTAATATCCAGCACCTGACAAACCAAAATCCTCTGCCAATATGGCGGAGGATTCAATTTAACATACCTGTTCTACCCTATTTGGGTTTATGAATTTAAATCTTACATAAAAGGTAGTCCCTGTCAAACCTGTTTGTATATCTATCGTTGCATTATGCCTATCAGCGATACTATAGGAAACAGCAAGACCTAAGCCTGTCCCAGTGTCTTTGGTAGTAAAAAACGGATTGCCTAACTTTTCAAGTATTTCAGATCTTATTCCAGAACCTTCATCTTTGACAAATAGTACGACTTCATTATTTGCGCTATAAGTGCCAATTGTTAAAGTACCACCTGCCGACATGGATTCTAAGCCGTTTCTGGCAAGGTTCATTATAAGTTGTCGCATTTCTTTATCATCCATGAGGATATTGGGAATATCTCCCTTACTGAGCGTTAGCATCTTATCTTGTTTAATTGCATCACTTAATAATAATGGATGCAGCGTATCTATTAGTGTATTTAACGAGTTAGACTGCATCTTGACAATTTTGTCTTTGGCTAAAGAAAGAAACTCGGTAATAATTGCATTAGCTCTGTCAAGCTCCTCAATCATTAAATCATAATATTGTTGTTTTCGGTTATCCGTCTCTTCTCTTCCTATCAGTTGTAAGAATCCTTTAACTGTGGTCATCGGATTCCTAACTTCATGGCCAATACTTGCCGACATTTCACCAATTAGGTTTAGACGGTCCAATCGAGCAATTTCCTCTTCTACCTTTTTCTTATCAGTTAAATCGTTGAAACACGCTATAGCGCATTCTTTACCATTCCACTCTATTTTCTCCAACGAGTATAAGCCTGTTAATTTTTTTCCGCTCTTACTATATAAATCGACTTCGAAATTTTTCACCTTTTCTTCAACCGTCAGCAATTGCTCTCGTCTCTGTGAACTGCGCCAAATCTTGAGTTCGTAAGATGTCCGTCCGATTACTTCATCACGTTTATATTCATGCAGCCGTAAGAAGCTTTCATTAACATCAATGTATGTCCCATCAGATAATGTTATAATGGCCAGGGCATTCGGATTTGAATGAAACACTTTGGAGAATAGTCTTTCAGATTCACGTATCTTTATTTCTGCCGATTTTCGCTCAGTGATGTCATTGACATACGCCATATAAAGACCATTTCCTAAAGACACAGCTTTTATCTCAACATTTATAGGGGTACCATCCTTTCTGATAAGCACTGTTTCTTTTTTTATAAATTCACCGGTTTTTTTTAGCGTTTCAAAACTCTTTATGTTCTCCTCTGAACCAATATCACTAATTTCCATTTGAAGTAAATCTTTTCGGGGGTACCCTATCAGTGAACAGGCTGCTGGATTAACATCAACATACTTTCCTTTACTATTAACAACAAAGATTCCATCAGGTGACTTATCAACGTATAATCTAAATTTACGCTGGACTTCAGCCAAAGCTTCTTCAGTTAGTTTCCGCTCCGCTATATCACGAATGTAAGCGTCGAAATAGTCACCTGCTAAAGAAACGTTGTCTTCAGCTATCAATATTGATACCCCCTCAAAAAAACCAAAGAATATAGAAATACATCTACAATTTCAGCTATTATGCTAGATTATTTAGAACTAGCATACCTATCCTTGTATTTGTTTTTGATGTATTTTAAATCTTACATAAAAAGAAGTCCCTGCAGAACCTGTTTTATAATCAATTTTCGCACCATGCTTATGAGCAATGCTATAGCAGATCGATAACCCCAAACCAGTTCCATTATCTTTTGTAGTTATGAATGGTCTGCCAATCTTTTCCTGTATCTCAGGCGGAATCCCTGTTCCCTCATCCTCAACAGATAAAACTACATCACCATCGCCAACATAAGTACTAATCGTAACAACTCCTTTTAGAGGTGTTGCTTCCAAAGCATTTCTAACAAGGTTTAGTATAAGTTGACGAATCTCTTTTTCACTAAAAGGAATGTTCGGTATGTCCCCTTTATTATGTATTATGCGTTTATCGTGTTCAGTCGCATCAGCACTTAGCAGAGGAAACAGGGCATTTATTATTACATTTAGAGACGCAGGTTGCATTTCAACTCGCCTATCTCTTGCCAAGGTGAGAAATTCAGTTATAATCGAATTAGCTCTGTTGATTTCATCGACCATCAGGTCATAATACTCTTTCTTCTTGTCTTCCGTTTCTTTATTAGCGAGTAACCTAAGAAATCCTTTGACTGTAGTCATTGGATTTCGAACCTCGTGTCCAATACTTGATGCAATCTGACCTACCATGTTCAATGTATCCAACCTTGCCAACTCTTTTTCAAAATTCTTCTTTTCTGTCAAATCTTCGTAAATCGCTACACCTCCCAAAAACTCACCTGTTTCAGAGGTTATACGATTGAATAATGCTTTCAAATATATATTTTTGCCTCCTGTTACTGAAGTATAATTACCTTCATAATAGCCAACTCTACCTGCTAAAGCAGTTTCCAAGGCAAACTTCATTTCAACATTATGCACATCTGTTAACATATTGAATCCAATGATTTTTTCTCTGGTAGAACCCAAAATTTCAATTACCCTTTCATTTGAATGGGTGATAACCCCTACTTGGTTAAAGTGGAAAACCCCTAATGGCGAGTTATCAAAAATCACACGATACTGTTCTTCACTTTTTCGTAAAGCATTTTCAAATTGCTTTCTTTCTGAAATATCACGAGCATATGCCATATATAAATCATTACCCAATGAGACTCCTTTTAATTCTACAGGTACTCTAGTACCATCCTTTTTAAGAAGATATCTTTCCTCTGTAATCTCACCAGTTTGCTTTAACTTTTTGAAATGCATTGCTCCATCATTAGGTAGAGAAATGTCTCTAATATTCATTTTCAACAATTCTTCTTTAGTGTATCCCAACATATAACAACCACGAGGATTTACATCTACATAATCACCCTGCCCATTAACAACAAATATTCCGTCCGGGGATTTTTCAATGTAACGTTCGAATTTTACTTTGGTATCATTTAAAGCTGATTCTGCTCGTTTTAATTTGGTTACATCAGTAAGTTCCTGAATAATTCCAACAATCTGCCCAAAACTATTGTAATAAGGTCTGGCATTCACAATGCAAGTTAATTGACTACCAGTAGACTGACAAAACTTCCTTTCGACCAATGACTCATGTTCGCCATGTAGAATTCTCATAAGTAAACAATTTGCTGTGTTGCAAGAATTACTAATCAATACCCCCCCCAATACTCAATTATATACCAAAAATTATAACAATTACTATAATCAAAAGTCCCAAAAACCATGTCGTAATTTGTCGCCCAACAAGGTTCTATCGTGTAAGGGAAGCACGAAAAACAGAGAACGCCAGGCGCAAGGCTGGCGTTCTCTGTTTTCATTAATTTAGAACGTCTTTTGGTAGTTATGGTCGGGAGTGCCTCCATGGCAGCTGCTGCACGAAGTATGCCCATACCACTGTTTATCATGGCCATGGCACCTGAAACAGTTTGAAATCATGGATTCCTCTAAAACCGGGGGATACTCTCCATGTCCTCCCGATTGGAAACTATGACAGTCGACACAGGATTTGTGCCAGTCATTCATTATATCCCCTGTATGGCAGGATTGACAAAAGGGCTTGGCTCCTGTACCGTCAGCCTGTGTTACTGAAATCCCGTTGTTCCCATTGACCGTTTCCCTTAAGTGGTAAATATTTGAACTCCCGTGAGGGTCGTGGCAGTCATCACAGGCTAACCTGCTGCTCCCCGTTACATACGGGTCCAGTACATGACCTTTGGCGCCCGCATAATCGCCATGGTAATTGTTAGCAGCGCTTATCGACATATTAGCCGGTGGAGTTGTCCCCATCAGGACACCGGTGGGGGCTGCATTATCATGACACCTATTACAGAAAGCAGAATTCTCTTTGTTTCGGAAGAATTTGACGTTGGTATCATTATTATACTGCCCAGAACCCAACTGCTGCCAGGACTGGGTAGTGAAGTTCCAGATATATACTGCAGTCTCATGGTCCGGGGTAGGCTCCCCATACCCTACCCACTTAACAGATAAACGATTAACTGAAGACAACGCTTCGTTAAACCGGAACTTATAAAGCTGATAATTGTAAGAACCTTCTGTTGTGGCCCGGTCTGTTGACCACCACTCGCCATCCCCAGGTATAGAAGCTCCGTCCTTCTGAGTATTACTGGCCGGGTATCCTGGGGTTTCGAAGGTAGGCATTGTATTGCTTTCCCACGCTTCAGTTGTTGGAGAATTGGGGTAGTAAGATATTGCACCTTCATTATATGTTCCGATGTTGACACTCAGATAGTTAGTGTTTAGTGAATAGTGCTCGGGCAGTTCCAACGACTCAGCTGGAGGCTCTTTTGAATGAGCCCTCTGCAAAGTCTTGTTATAACTCACCTTTGACCGTGTTTCTGTCTCAAGGTCCAAATTCGCTATAAAGTTTTTGGCGGCCCGTGCGAAGTTCTTCAAAAATTGCATGAAGGTATCCCAATATTTTTCAATCTTCTGCCAAAAACTTATTTTAATAGTGTGGTCCCTCGTATTCCATTCCCTGACGTAGTTTTCCAATTCAGTGGGGTATTCACCCAGTGATTCGGGAAGCTGGGACATATCCATCCCCCTGAATGGCAGGGGCTCGGCCTTAGCCAATTCATATTCCTTATAATAAACCCATGGTTTAAGGATAAAGGATCTGGTCATTCCTGGCGCCGGAGGCGGCAGTGCTTTGAAGTTAAGGGTCAGTTCATCACCTGAATCCATGACTACCAGTTTATCATCTACCTCTTTCACCAGCGGTATAACATCACCGTACCTGGTAAACTTACCTTCATGCAAGAGCACGTTTTCATCCATTTGGTAGTAATCAAAATTTGGTTTTGGGTACTTGGTTGATTTTGAGATGCCATGGTAGTCCAACCTGGCATCTAACATCTCCAGATCAGTGATTTTCAATTCAGCCTGAGGTGTTGTATCGACCCCCACGAAATCAATATGGGGCCTATGCATTCCTCTTAACCGAACAATATATTCCTTTGTTCCTTTTCCGAATTTGCCGGTGAGATCAACAACAGAAGTCTTGGTCATACCGTTGATTTGTTTTATATCTTCCCGCTTCCAGGTGCCGTCCGGTTGAAGAACTTCCAGAAAGTGGCGGGCTTTTTTAGTCTTCCGCGCTCGGTCTGCCTTTCGCTCCAAATAATTTGTGAATTCAGTCCAGCCCGTAACAACCAGCTTAATTTCTTTTGCGCCGCTTAAATCGCCAAGGTCAAAGGTGAACTGGTTGTCATCCCCGTATGAACCTTTAGCATGCCTATCGTCTACCTTGCTGACTAATTCGGTTATATCAACCGGGGCCCAGGGTTTTCCTCCACTATAGACTGGATTGTTTACATAAGTAGCCTTTCGGACAGGTTTGATATCTGCGCTATAGGAGTAAACCTTGATTGGTTGTCTACCCCTTACCAAATCATTAATAGCAATACGGGTACCTTCAGGGTGGTCAACGGCCTGCAGTCCTGCGTAATCAATGTAGTCTACTTCATCCCGTTCCGATTTAAGTTTGATAGTATACTGTCCATCTTTTTCCTGGAGTTTATTCCAGGGAATAGGCACAGGGAGATCTGGGTAGATTTCGGCAAACTTACCTGGCCTGACTTCAAGTCCTACGTTTGACCCCGCAAGATCTGTGATAAACTCATACTTCGTTCCGTTCCAGACATAAAGATTGGGACAGGATGCCCCACCGTCGTGGTCAAAGTGAGCTGTCGTAGAGTAAGGGCCCTCGGCTCCATACACATCTTTGGCCTTAACCTTCCATTCGTAAGTATTCAGATTGAGGTTTGTTATACTAGTATCCCAATAGGTCTGGCCAGCAGGCAGCCAGCCGGAATTAAACGATTGTAAAGTAGTCTGATTAGTTACTGAAACGAGGTACATCACCTCATCCCCGTCAGGGTCCAAAGCCGGGTCCCATTCCAAACGTACTGCCTGTGTAGGGCTACCTATCGGCAGAGGTTGCGGGATGTTTCGCAAACTGGAGGGTGCTCCGGGTGGCGCTGAAAGTTTGAACATCCCGCTGCTTGAATAAGCGGTATTTCCAAGAGCATCGGCCGATTTAGCCCGGTAGTAATAATTCACACCGATTTCCAGATTATTTAATGTGATAGAATGTGAAGCCGATGTGGCTGAACCGTACAAAGCGCTTGAGCTTCCTTGTGAATAAGTATATTCCCCAACAGTTGTCCCCCATTGTACCTGCCTGGTAGATTTCTCATTGGCAGTCCAGGTTATCGTAGCGTTATATGCTGCGCTGCTTACCGTATGGGATACATTGCTTAATACCGGAGGTGTCCCGTCATGTTTGGCCTTTGCCAGCACATAAAGTGTTCCGTCATTATTAACATAATCTTTGATTCCCCTGTCGACCCACTGGTCCAGTACTGTATAACGGTCATCAGGGTCAACCGTCTTGTTTACAGCATCGTTTACATGAGGGTCATGACAGTTGGTACACTGAACCTTGGTTCCCCCGGCATTTTGTTCTGTGGAGTTGATGCTGTGCCGGGCCGTTCTATTGGGTCCTGCAGTAAATTTCTCTTCAATATCAATCCCTGAGACAGACTTGGTCGGGTCACTATGGCAGCCAAGGCCATCACCGAAGCAACCGGTAGCCTGACTCTCCTGCAGTTGTTTCGGAATCGGGTTTCCGGTCCCGTCATCTCTACCGTGCGGATTATGGCAGATACCGCAATAGCCGTTAGGAATAGAAGGATCTGTTGCCCGCACTTCCAGTTCTATGTAGTCGGTGTTAAGAGAGAAATGCCTTTTACCCTCCGAAGTTTGTTGAGTTTCCGTAGTTTCTTTGGTAGGTATAGTTTTTTCAGAAGCTCCAAATATCCTGTCCCATGTTCGCTGTAATAGAGCGATCAACTTTCTTATGAATTTCTTGATTATACCCAGGATACCGGTGTCTTTCTCAGACCAGCCAGCAGCACCAAAAGAATATGCAACAGCTCCTCTTTCAGGGGCAGTGATACGGCCGTTCTCCAATTTATGTTCTCTGGTGTTCCATTCTTTCACATACCGTTTCAGTTCATCTGGATATTCACCCAGTGATTCCGGGTACTTTGAGATATCCATAGCCCTAAAAGGAATGGGGTCCACCTTGGCTTCTGATAACTCTTTATAATAGGCCCATGGCTTCAGGACAAAAGAACGTGTCATACCGGGAGCCGGTGGAGGCAGGGCTTTAAAAGAAACTGTCAGCTCGTCCCCGGTATCCATGATGACCAGCTTGTCATTTATTGCACCAACCAAGGGCAGGACATCACCATATCTGGTAAATTTGCCCTCATGAATCCATAAACCGGAGGAACGCTTGTTCCTGTAATCAAAATTTGGCGACGGGTATTTAACATAACTGGATGGCTGGTTATAGCCAAGGATAGCTTCCTGCATTTTCAGGTCGACTACTTTAACATCAGCCTGTCTAGTGGTATCTACACCTATGAAATCAATATGAGGTCGATACAGTCCCCTAAGACGCACTATATATTTTTTTGTGCCTGCGGGAAATTTCCCGGTTAAGTCAAGGACTGCCGTCTTAGTATAGCCCGGGATGTGCATGATCACCTCAGTCTTCCAAGACCCGTCGGGCTGCAAGACTTCCAGGAGCCTGGGAGCTGTCTTAATACCTTCAGCCGCCTTTTCTACCCGCTGCACCCTCTCCTCAGAAGTGGCAAACTCTGTCCAGCCTTTAATAACCAGCTTAATTTCTTTAGCGTCATTTAATTCACCCAGATCCAATTCATACTGATTATCGTCAAATAATGCTCCAATGGTATGACGGTTGTCAGTTTTGCTGACTAATTCCGTTACATCAACTGGTGAGCCAATTTCACCCCCGGACCAGGAGGGGTTCTTTATGTAAGTTGCACGTTTGACTGGTTTTACATTATCACTGTAGGTGTATATTTTATGCGGTTCTTTATGCCGGACAAAATCATTCAGACCTATCTTGGTACCTAAGGGATGGTCAATTGCCTGTAAGACAAGGTTATCAATATAGTCTACTTCATTCTGTTCATTTTTTATTTTGATGGTATATTTCCGGTCTTTTTCTTTAAGGAACTCTCCGGGAATAGCAACCTGTTCGTTTGGAGTGGGTTCCAGGTATTTTCCAGGGGCCAATTCCAAGCCTATATTAGAACCTGCCACTATGTCTGTGTTAAAACGGAATTTTTCCCCATCCCATGTATACAAAATGGGGCAGGACCAGGCCCAGGTCTGAAAGCTGCCTGATGACCAGTCTGAAACTGAGCCGTAACTGTCTTTGGATCTTACACGCCAGTACCAGGTATTCGGTACATCGTTTCCAACGTGTGTTACTGTTGTAGTCCAGTTAGTAGAGCTGGTGTCTAGTAACTGCTGATGAATACTAGAAAAGTCTGGCACCTTACTAAGCTGCAAATCATAAGTAACAGGGTTTCCGTCAGGGTCAACTGTCGGATCCCAGCTAAAATTAATTGTGAAATTATAGTTAGCTTCCTGTGCTAGATCAGCTACAGTATGCAGTTTCGGATTTCCACTTTTAGCAACAAAAGAGCCTGACTGTAAGGTTTGATTGCCTAGAGCATCAGTAGTTCGAATGCGGTAGTAATAGGTTTGGCCCGCAGTGAGTCCTGATAGTCTGACAGCATGAGCTTTTACAAGGTTGTCATTGCCAGCGATATTTCCGTATGCAGGGGTAGTGCCATACTCCACAAAGGAGGTGGCATTTTCGTCGGTTGTCCACCCAATATCATTCCAGTGGGAAGTTGTATTATACAATGGGCCCCAGCCGGGCGAAATAACGGGAGGTGTATTGTCATGCTTAGCCCTGGCCAGTAAATAAACATCATTATTGTTGTCAAGATAGTCTTCGAAACTGGAGGTAGTAATCGTCCAATTCAGGGTACCCGGGTTAGCCGGGTCTCCCAACTGGCCGCTTGCCAGTTGTTCCCAGGCCAGCTGATTCCTGTTCCATATCAGCAGGTCTGTTGGATGATTAATAGTAGGTTCTCCGTATCCAGTCCACTTTCCAACAAGCCGCCTGACATCTGCCAAAGCCTGGTTAACATGAAATTTATACATCTGATAATTATAATAATCTTGAGTGGCGGTCAAACCAGTAGACCAGAAGGCTGAATCGGTATTCTTGACATTACCTGACTGTAACCCTGTAGCCGGGGTACCAGGATCTGACGGGGTGGGCGCCTGTGCAGCCGAGCCTGCAGACTCCCAGGCTAGTGAGCCTTCGGAATTTATAGTATACGTGAAAGAAACAGGCGAATTATCAGCGCTGGCACTGGCATGGGGTGTATCCTGGTAAACGTCAATACCACGATATGAATAATCGTCGGGACGGAGAACAGAACTATCATCATGGCATGTTGTACAAAGATTATTCCCCTCTGCCCGCCTGTAATATGAAATTCCGGTTTTACCATGGGGTTCGTGACAGTTAGCACACTGCCCGGGGGAATAAGAAGTGCCGGAATATACCGTACGAGAAACAGTGGAAGATTGCTTTGTTCCATGGTAAGTGGTATCGTACACAGCCTTTCCGGGAAACTTTCCGCCCTTGTCGGTATGACATCCAAAACACAATGTATTATCATTTCCTGTCACTTCCCTGGCAACACCATCTTCACCAGTTATTAAGCTTCTAAGAAGAAAATTGTACGGGGAACCATGGGGCTGGTGGCAGCGGGAACACTTTATCTGGGTACCAGATAATGGTACGGTCATATCCACATCATGTGGGGTACCCACAAAGGATGTCAGCATATCCCCCCCTGCGACTGTGGAATCAGGTCCATGGCAATTTCCACATACAGCATTGCCCGAAGAATAAACCTCTTCCCCGACGGCCAGCAGGCTTGCAGTGCCTTCAGGGTCAGGTTCGAGGTGGGGGTCATGGCATGTAGTACAAAGCAGCTTTACACCTGTAGAACCCTGCTGGGGAACCGGATGAAACGAACCAGATACAGCATAAACGGAACTGCCAATAGTGTTTTCACCAAATTGGTGCCTAATATCAGGGCTGTTGTTGGTGCCATCATGACAGGAATAACATGTTACCCGCTGATTCTCCAACAATAAAAGTGGATTTGATTTAGCCCTATGAGCTGTATGGCACATAGCACAATTAGAGGTGACACGATTGTAATCACCATGGGGGTTGTAAACATGGGCATAAACCTGCTCTTCAACAGAAGCTTGACCTTCAGCAGAAGCTCGCTCAAATCTGTCATATAAAGTGTACGATATGCCTATGATAAAAAGCGAAAGTAGTATTAATAAAAAGGGCCTGTAAAATCGTGGTAACATCGGTAACCTCTCTCAAAAATATTAAATAGCTTAAAAAAGCTCATTGTTTTTGGTATTTTCGACGAAATAAATAATTTCCCTCCAAAATTTACAAAAATTTCGTTTTTTTTCTCTAATAGGGAATCTCTAACCGTTCAATGTCCTTAGTAGGCAAATAATTTATATAGCTTCTCATGGTTTTGAAGTTTAGTTTATGTTGTTTTACTTCCATTTTCTGTATATACCAGTAACCAAATAAGGCGTAAACTAAAAACCGAGGTGCGTGAACACCTCGGGGTACAACCTCGGCAAAATGAGCGGTCATAGGTTATGTTTGAAAACAGTAGATTCCTTAGCTGGGGGGCTACTGTTTTCCTTTTGTTACGACTATAATTGAAACGGTCAATGAAGCAAAAGCAATCATCAGTGTTAAACTCTCAAAAACAGTCATAAGGTTCAGTTATACCTCTATCAATTCTACATAACTTAAAATATTTTCGCTTATATAACATATAAGTCATTCAATTCTAATTGAGACACTGTGCACATATACACCATCTTGTTGGCTGAAGAATTGTATATTATAACTATTTCGTTCTCGTTATTATGGATAAAAACTGAATATAACTCTCCATTCCAATTCAACTGCCACATTGTAAAGTTGTTTGAGCTGCGGCGAGATTTGTAATTACCAACCATTTTACCCTTTGCGTACACTGTATCTAATGTAAAGTTAACTTCAATTCAACCAGTTATGCTCCCCCTTCGGTTTGGCGTTTCCACAAAATATTTATTCCTCCTCGGGTCCGTGGATGGAGGTAAAGAATATTGCCATTAGCTGTAGTTATCGCTGCAACTACATCCTCATCATCGTTTATAAGTACGATAAGTCTCTTACACATCTTTTTAATTGTCCAGACTGAGTAGCTGCTATTAGCTAAAGTCGAGAACCGGTATAACAACTTACCTGCTCCACGGACATTTCGCGGTCTTATAAGGTATGAAAAAAGGAAGTTTCGGAACAATAAGAGTGCCTCCTTTGTTTGTTATTTATCACAAGGAAACATTTGGATACTTGAGACCTATTATATTAAATTTAAACGCTTTTGGCAATGATTTTTAATGCTTACAGCATATTTAGTTGTCAGTCCCCAGCCTTTATATTTATATAAAGGGGTGGAAGTGAGTGGATTATATCTTATTAGGAAGCCGGATTAGGCAGGAACGCATAAATATAAACATAACCCAGGAAGCCTTAGCGGAAAAAGCAAATATTTCACCCAGCTTTATGGGACAAATTGAACGGGGCGACAGAAAGTTAAGTTTGGAAACATTGGTCAGTATTGCAAAGGTATTGGGAGTATCTCTTGATTACTTGGTTTATGGCAAAAGAAAATCTAATGCTGAGGTTGAGAAGTTAATCTCCTTAATTAATGATAGGACTGAACAGGAAATATGCATGCTTCATGATGTTGCAAAAGCAATATATAAGTATAAAAAATAAAAACATTTTAAGGCATAAAAGCTAAAACCGAGGTGCGGGAACACCTCGGGATACAGCTTCCGCCAAATGGACGGTCATAAGTTATGGTTGAAAACAGTAGCCTTCAAGCAGGGAGGGCTACTGTTTTTCTTTAGTTACGACCCTAAACTGAAAAAATGCCGTTCTGGCTAGGCGTCCGGGGCGGTGCAACCGGAGGCGTACTGGTGGTACGGTGAGGATTGCGCCGCCCCGCACAACGACGCCAGGTTGGCATTTTTCCCTGCAAGCACAAAATATGCTCGAAAGTAAAAAACCTTGCTAATTCCATTCGAATTAGCAAGGTTTTGCTCTTAAATTTGGTGCGGTCGATGGGACTTGAACCCATACGGTTGCCCACACGCCCCTCAAACGTTAGTCTTTGATTTAGGTATTTAGAAAATCCATTCTGTCCCTTGTTGTAAAAGAGTTAAGAATGTTGCCAAAGTGCGTAATTTTCCTTAATTTTTCATACGCATCACTTTAAAAACCGTTATTAGCGAACTCTCCTAAGACCAGTATAATTACTTTATTTCATTAAAGCAAGTAGAGAATTTGTAATGCTTGGTTATAGGACAACTTTCACCTCCCATATCTTTTAGAAGGGGGTGTAATAAAACATGGTCAGTAAGGGTACAAACAATACTGTTAAGGGTTCATTAGATGAGATAAAGAAGTTAACGGATGAGCAAAAAGAAAGATTACTAGATTACTGCCAACAGGCTTTAGATGAAGTAAAAGAGACCAAAGGAGAGGCTTTCAGGACATTGGTTATCTTGTCTAAAGATAAAAGGAAGCTCCTTACACTAACTTTAGAAGATAAAGACTTAAAAATCCCTCCAAAATCGGTCGAGGAAATAATAAACGACACAAACCTACTGCCTTCTATTAAACAATATCTCGTCAACGAACATCACAAGGGTCACATCCTTAAATCCCATGCCAATGACATAAGCACCGCAGACTGCAAAACAGACATATCAAGTCTTACCGAAGAAGGTCAAAAAGAAACAGTCTTAGCAATTATTAAGAATAGAAATGAACGGAATTTAAAGAATTTTGAAGAAGTTGCTATAGCCTTAATCAAAAATCTAAACTTCGACCCAAACAATATAGACTTATGGTATAAACATATAATGAGTCTCTGTAACGAACTTGATATCAAAATAGATGTGGATAATGATTTACTTAATTTATTGAGTAACTTGGATAAAAAGAGTCTCAAACTTACACTAGAACATCTTGCTAACGATATGACCAAGTTATCGACAGAACTGATATAATCTAATTTTTAAGACCGATTCATCGGTCTCTTTTCATAGTTGAGAAGTTTATCTACTGCAACAGCAATCAATAAAACAACACAAAATTTAATTGTAACCCCCCCCCCACCCCTCATCGAACAAAAAGAACTGGCTCATCACCAGTCCTGAAATTAATCCTGAATTGCAGTAACCACACCATCTTCAAAGTAAATATATCTATCTGCTGAATAAACCCATTGTTCATGGACTCCGTAAGTTGCTGTAGTTCTATTGATATCTTTAGGCTCACCCCAATTTGAACTTCTAACTTCTTCTGCGGTCATACCAATAGCAGGTGGAGTGCTGATTTTTTGTATTGCCCAATACCTTTCACTCCATTCTGACATATCAATTATTTGATTTGCAAAACCTTGTATTTCAGTTCCCAAAAGGTCATCATAGTCAGGAGAAATATATACTAGCGAATCCTTTGCCCTTATAATATTCCCTTTACTATAATCAATTAGTGCAGATGTATAGAACAAAATGGTATTATAGATTTCTTCTCTTTTTTCGTGAGGAATATCCGTCATTTTCATGTACATGTCATCTTTATTTAATAACTCTTGACCTGCTTCATCATATTTTTTACTCTTAATCAAAGCAACAATCTTTGCAAAAGCATTTTCAATTTGATGCTCCTGTTTTCTTTTGAATTCTTGTTCTTCCCACTCAGCCTTTTTACCGTCAACAAGTTCTTTCAACGAATTTACATCTTTATAATAAGAAATCTCATCCAAAATAACCGATGCCTCGTTCCACTTTTCTTGCTTAATCAACGCTGATACTGTTTGGTATTTTGATTCAGTAATGCTCTTGTTTCTTTCTTTAAGAAAGTAAAGAGAACTCACAACGACAGAAACAATCAAAATAAATAGCAGAAATTTTTTCAACAGTTATACCTCCTACATACTCTACCTCTATCATTTTATTCAATTCCGTATTTTCCTCTAATCTCCAATATCACCCTAATAAACTGCTTACATGCTTCTTGTGATGAAACTATTATTAGCCGTAAACCTTATTCCGCTTGGTGATATAAATACATCATCTGGTCACTCTGCTCTTTGTTGTGGTCGTTATTTTCCGTCATTGTTGCACTCTCCTTGGTTATCTTTATGTTGATTAGCCTTATATCTGTTTCTTGCATCTATTGCTAATAGAATTCTGATGAATCTTCGACATGCATCGGGCGATGGGTCATTTGATTTGATGACTTTGATTCCGTTAGGTGTTATGTAATCAACTGGCTGTTCACTTAATCTTTGTCTTGGTTTTTCTACCCTATAACCATGCTGTTTATCTGACATTAAATCTCCCCCTGTAAAAAAATAAAGAACTGGTTCACTTGGAAACCAATTCTTCTACTTTCTGGATTGATTATATCACACAGACCACCAAATGTCATTCGTAGTTGATAGACATTTTGCCCCTTTGCATTAAAACTTGTCTTATGGACATTAAATATTACTTTGGTTTAGCAGTAAGAGAATATAGACTTAAACGCAATCTAACACAAGAGGATTTAGCCGAACTTGCGGATTTAAGTCGCACCTATATTTCGGATGTTGAACGTGGTGCTAAGAATATTTCGCTTATCAGTATAAATAGGATTTGTAAGGCTTTAAGAATTAAGATGTCTGATTTGTGTGCCATGATGGAAAAACTTCAAAGGTAAAGATTAAAGACCGAGGAATCGGTCTTTTTGCATAGTTGGGAAGTGTATCTACTACCCTCTGCTTTCGAAGTTCAATTAGATTTTTGGTTGTAAACTACCCCCCACCCCTAAGCAAAAAGAAAACCTGGTATTATCACCAGTTTACAGTTTCTAAAACCTGATTCATTTTTTCCTGAGTGGACTTTGTATAAATTGCAGTAGTTTCTAACCTCTCATGCCCCAAAATACCCTGAACAGTTGTTATATCAGTTCCTGATTCAAGTAAATGCCTCGCTAGGCTGTGCCTCAGGCAATGAGGACTAACTTCAACTCCAACTCTGTCTGCATACTTCTTCAGGGTCTTAAATACTCCATTCCTTGTCAGTTGCCCTCTCTGACCAACAAAAAGGTAATCACAAGATGTTACAGGTCTTGCCTTTATATAATCCTCGTAAGCATCCCTGACATCCTTATTTAATGCTACAGTCCTTTGCTTCATTCCTTTGCCGATGATTGACAGAGTTCCTTTGCGTTCTGAAACCTCTATCGAATCGAACTTAATGTCACAGAGTTCTGAAACCCTAATACCTGTATTAATCAGCAACTCGAACATAAATATATCTCTCTTGTTGCCGTTCCTATGTACTTCCTTCCTGAGTGCCTTCAGTTCCTTGGAATCAAGACCCTTGAACTGTTGCTCTGAGGCTGACCTCTTGATTTGCTTCAGTTTCAGTTGCTTATCCAGAACCCCTCTAACATTCAACCACTCAACATACTTATTTATACTGGCAACTTTACGGTTCACAGTTGCAACCTTAGCACCGTTAGCCATCAAGAACCCTCTATAGTCTTTTAAGTCTAAGGCAATTAACTTCTCAATACCTTCGTTAGTGCTTTCCTCATACCACTTAATAAATGATTTCAGGTCAAGCATATAGGAGGCAATTGTATTATCTGATTTGTCCTGCCGAATCAATTCATCTTGGTACTGCTGAAGCAATTCATTAGTTGTCATTGGTGCTTTCCTCCTGTAATGGCATGTCTTACTATAGTTAATTATACCACCAAAAGAGGAAACTGGCAACATAATGTTTACTCATAATAAGCATTATGGATAGAGATGTTATAGGTTTGAAAGCAAAAAGGAGCAGAAACTGCCCTATTATCTCACAAAAACTGTATCCATAATAATTTCAGGTCTGTTTTATTGTGATTTCATCACAAAGATACTACTCTCACTCATCAGGAGATAGTTGAAAGGTATTGTAAGAGATATATGTCTAATAGAAACCCTTCAACTATTTTTCCCTTATAACTTAAGTTCCTTCCTGCTGAATTGTACCCTGTCGGAGAGTACCTAAAATTCTTTCGGCAATCGATGGTCACTCCTCAAATCCCCTCATATTTGCCCATTTAAGCCGATTAAATCGAATTATTATGATAAGTCCAGACCCTACCTTACTCTCAGTTAGACAGAAAGCCTTGTTTATTTTAGAATAGAGCAATATACCCCTGAACGGTATCGAGCAATAACTTACTGCTATCTATGGGACACATAAATGCTAAAATGTTCAATTCTTCAAATAAAAAGATATCAAGGCTACTACGTTAATATCTTAAAGTAATTTTACTTTTATTGACCATTGATACACATTCTCCATAACCTTTCTTTTGAAGCAAATATACAACACCTTTTTCGGATATATCCATATTATTTGTTGGTCCAATTGTCACACTTCTTAGTGACGACTTATTATTTATAGGAACTACAATAAATGGAACTAGAGAACTCCCCTTTACTCTAATTTTTGACTGAATTACTTCATTCATATAGTTTACTATGCTGTCTTTCCTCGTTTTAATAAACAATATTCTGTATTCTTCCTCATGGCTCATTGAGGAATGTTTTATGAAGTTGCTAATTAATAATAAATGAGCAATTATTACCTTAGTGATTAGATAATCTTTTACATTTTTTCTTTTTAGGTCATTATAAATTTCATTTATCAATTCGCTAACTATGTTCGACTCTTCTTTTTCAGCCAAGTATTTAACCTTACCTTCAACTACATAGTTGTAAGATTTATCACCTTTCATACTTTTTATATCAGATATAAGAGATTTTCTATTAAATCCAATGTTATAACCTACAAAATTAGAATAATTTCCCCACAAAGTCAAATTATCAGGATTGGTAGAATTAGATATTAGATACACTTCATTAAGATAATCTTTTAAAATATCATCGTCTATAAATTCATCTAACATATCATTAGATTTTTCAATATTTTTCTTGTATGAAATGCTGTCAAAGTACCTTTTAATTGCTTTTTTTATATTATCTAGTTCTATTCCAACTGATTGGTTGGTGACTTTTCCTAAAATGTCAATTATGAAATTATGTTCTTTGTAATCGTTAAGAAAATCGTTCTTAGTAGCCCAAAATTGCTGATTATCTATTACACCCAACATACCATTCACATCGGAGTAATGATATATCTCCTCGGCGTCTTGAGATAAGTATTTTTGAATGTATGGCGAACTTGCTAAGATATTAATTCTTCCATCTTCCAAGTACTCACTTATTCCTTTTATATATAATTCTTTAAATTCATCTT
The DNA here is from genome assembly GCA_016841045.1 of Thermincola carboxydiphila. GTDB lineage: Bacteria > Bacillota > Thermincolia > Thermincolales > UBA2595 > JAENZX01. The sequence goes on along the minus strand of JAENZX010000005.1, from coordinate 19,243 downwards.
CACAATCTTTAAGTATCAAATTCTTTTCTTCTAGAACTCTAATTTTCTGTATATAATTATCTTCTTCAACCATTACTTTTGATGCTTTAATGACACCAAGTGCCTCTTCGAATGCCTCTATTTTAATCAAACAATTTATTTTAATTTTTTCTAGATAAATGTCATTTTTTATTTTGTCAACTAGATGTATTGCTTCTTTATACTTCCCTTCACCATAATAAATTAATGCCTTTTTAAAAATAACCTCGCTATCTAATGGGTCATGTAACAATAAATAGTCAAACCAAAAATTTAACTCCTCATACTTATTGACTTGCTCCAGTAAATTAAAGAAATCTTGTTTGTTCAATATAGAAAAATCATCATACTGGAACAAAAGAAGTAACCTAAATTCATTTAATAATTCTATGGGTTTAAGTTCCATCATCAACTCCGTTTTACTTATATCTAATTTGTGTGATGTTTTGTAAATGTTTTCTTTCATTAATAACTCTAATTCTTTCATTTCCAAAGAACTAAACACTAACTCTCGCAAAGAATTAATTCTGCATATTGAGTCATCGTTATCAATAGGGATATTCTTTAAGACATTATATAAATGATACAATTGCGAGATATAATCATTATTTCTAAATTCTTCTTCTGCCAACTTCCATTCTTTTTGTGCAGAAATTTCTTTCATACAAAAAAACCACCTTCAACTGTTTTCTCTATAAAAGTTATTACTGTTAAAATTTTCTATAACCGTATACAGTTTTCCTGCTCTCAACTACAAACAGTCCATATCTCATAGTCTTTTGACTCAAACTAATCGAGGTCACATTGACTGGAATATTTATGTACTATATCATTAATTTAACAGCTAATGCAAAGGATGTGTAAATATGTTTGATTCAGGTTTTGTGAGTGTTTTAAGAGAAGTCTTAAGCAATGGATACCCAATACTATTAGATAAGTTATCTGTAGAATTAAATAATCTAAGTTTCAAACCAAGTACAAAATATATAGAAATCCCATTTAGTCATAACTTACGAGAAATGAAATTCAATTTATGTATGAGTGATATTAAAGAATATTGCTCGTGCGAAGATATAAATAATGTTGACAGTTCGAAAATAGACCCAAGTGAATACGATTTTAGAATGAGAATAACCATTAAGGTGATTGACGGAAAACCTGATATTAATAGCATTGATTTCAAAGAACCAAGGATAAAAGAACACAACGGCGAGTTAGTGGGTTACCATTATAGAGATAAAGACAATAGATATAAATGGTTCCGTAGTCGAGTAATGCAAAAAAAGCATATTAATCCTCAAGCATTTAACGAAAAACATCATTTGTTTGAAGAAAACTATACAGGTTATGTCAGTCACCTTATAGATGATGCAATTAAAGATTTTTTTAAAAACAGAGATATTCAAACATTTGAAATCCAAATCAACAATCTGTTTGAACATTATTTACACGAAGATATTTTTGAGATAAATGATAAATTTGTTTCTGAAAAAGATAAATTAGCCTTAATTTTATATTTAATATATCATTCAGTCAAAGATTATAGTAAATCGTGGCTGTACTTAAAGAAACTAGTGAAGTACAGGAATGAACGTAACCAAACATATCAGAATAGTAGTGAAACACCTATCGTTGAAAAATTCCTGATTTCAGTAGCAGACCTTGCTAATACTTTACTAAAATGCGACAATTCCCATTTTGAGGCTCAAGATATATTTTACATTATCGGTTCCCAATGGAAGGAAAAGTCCATAAATAGCGGATATGAACAAAAACTTATGAATCGAATGCAAGATTTCTTAAATTCGTTTTACTTGACCAACGGAACGGAGTTTATTAGATTCATTTACGAAAAATATTCCTCCATTAAAGTTGATGTAGATACCATAAAAACCATTGTTAAGCAAAACGGAATAGATAACCTAAAAGGAAGAAGTGATTTCTGGCTTAAACCTTATCAAAAGAATTTAACTAGTTTTGATACAACTACGGTTTTTCTACAGAAAGCCATTGAATGGGAACTAATTCAAATGGTTAAACAATGTGAATTAGAAGTTAGTTGAATACTTTTGCAACGGCTTTTTAGGCATTTTAAAGGTTTGTAATTAAATTAGGTATGTGTACCCTTGCCCTCAAAATTGGAACTCGTTACAGGGCAAAATTAGCAATTTGGTTCAAAACTCCAATCCTGAAACCCTTGGGAAAGTAAGGATTAAGAATACCAGAAAATCAACTCTTTCAACTATAACCCTTTTCACAAAAGCCTGATTTTATAACAATAAAGGCTACTACATCGATAAGATGCGTAGCCTTGTTTTATTCAATCCGTACAAACTCTATTCCTTTGATAAGCCATAATTACTTAAATTTAGATATCGTTTAAATTTCTCTCTCAATTCTTTTTTCTCTGCAAACTGGTTCATAAACCAACCTTGTAATTCGTAATAATTGTCATCCTTTTTTTTGTCGTAATAATACGGATTTATCTTTTCGATCTTATTAATTATTTGTAACAAGTAATCATGTATTTCTTTGTCAAACAAGAACATCACTTCATCACGAATTATTGCTACTTCATATAATGATTCATCTTTTATTGTGCCGTTCGCTGAGATGATACCTCTTAAAATGCCTTCCAATCTATAATAAATGTCATATCTCTGCTTATATAGTTCAATTTTCAAATTGTTTTTTGATAATTCAACCTGTTTCTTAGATATTTTATATGTAATGATACCTAAAACAATTGAAACAACAATAGTCCCAATACCACTCATCCATTGTCCTAATACCGACCACTTTTCATAATCAGTCATAAGAATTACCCACCTCTCAAGTCAAAAACCTTGGATTTACCAAGGCTTTATTTAACTATAATGTGTAGTTCTATTTATCTTTCTGACTTAACCTCATTTCCTTTACCTTCTGAATTATGTCAAAACATTCCCATTCGCCTGATTCGTTGTTATATTCGAGGTATGCTTCTTTTGCAGGAAATTTTTTAGGAAACTCACATTGAAGTACAAAATCCCGAACCATGTTGACCAAAACACTACGATTGACAGGACTTAAACATTCAAATAACTTATCAATCGCATCTTCATCCGTTAAATCGGGAGGAAAATTAATCTTTAATGTAACCCTAATCTCTTCAAGTTCAACTAAAAGACCAATATGACTAGCATTTATGCTTTTACCTGACGAATTAAAATACTTAAATTCCTCCGATTTGCTTTTGTTAAGCAGTTTTTTGATTGATGATTTTAAGCCTATATATGCATCCTTTCCTGCTTCTTGGAGAAATGATTCAATAAAAGGTTTGGAAATGAAAAATACGATAGCAGGAGGTATAAGCCATTCAATTGAGTGATAGAACTCTAAGTCATCAATTTTTTTATAGTCCACCGAAATATTATGATGTCTTACTTCATCAATGAAATAACCTATTTCCCAATCAAATAAATCTGTGCGGTTTTCGATTCCCAACTTATTTTTCATCTGCCTATCTCCTATATAACTTTGTTATTCCAAGTTTTCAACAGAATGCACTACATTTCCTTCTTCTGGTATTTCATCAGTAAACTAAATACTAGTTTTATTAACGCATAAAAAAAGAGTTAACCGCAATGGTTAACCCTAATGACTTATACAAATAGAAATGTAATTATTTCATACTTCAACAAATATAAAAAATTATAGTCATGGTATATAGCACCTGTTGTAAATTGAATTTTGGACTCTAAAATTTAATTTATTCGTAAACAACAATTAAAAACTCGTTTAACTTAACCCCATTATATAGTTGTTATACTGTGTTGCAAGAAAAATTGGCTAAACTTCTGTCAATAGCATCAGAAAAAGTTGTCTCTAAATACTCCTTAAACAGCTGATGAAATTCATTACGTTCAATAAAATCAACTTTATTTTTTTGTATTTGTTCCTCTAATAGTTTATGAATTTGTCTCCTCAATTTTTTATCTGTTTGATGGTGATATAAGTAATCTTCTAATTGCTTATCTAGTTCGTTCCCTAAATTAATCTTTGCATTAGTTTGTTCTGCAATATACTCAATTGCCCTAAAGTAAGCTCTTTTATCTACAAATACAGCATCATCATCAATTTCTATTATTAATGTACTGTTGTTAGGCGATGTATGCAAAAACCAAAAATAAATATATTCTTTAAACTTCGGATGACAACTCCATCGTGTATCATCAATCCATTTATCCCATGCTAACGCTAATGAAGTACATTTTCTAAAGTCAATCGAATCTCCTGCTCTGGAAATGCTCTTATTGTTGTCCCAAATATATGTTGTCAAATCTGTAACATCTGGAAGATTATCTCGTTTCGTTAAATTCAAGAAAATTTTCATAGTGACCTCCTGTGCCATTGTATGCGTAATGGCTTATCACAAGTTTAAAATAAGTACATTATTTTTTATCTGTCCATAAAATACCATTGTCTAATATATTATTATTCAATAATAGTACTTTCAGACAGCCTGATACATTTCCCAATGGGTAACATCTTCTCACAATTATTTCGAATTTAATTTCTTAAATCCTCCTAACTGTCCAAGAACCTAACAGCTTGTTCCAGTATATGTAACAACTCTCTTTTTTGATTCTCTGTAAGATTTAGGTTCTTAGGTATCTGCGGTTCGAGGGGTTGTGTCGGGTTTATTTGAATTTTAATCCTCGACCTGCGACCACGACCTGATTGGATATGAATGGACTTAGAATCAGGTTCTGCATCTACCCTGATTTTAACTTTCTTCCCACCCACCTTAGTCTCAATGGGTTGTCCAAAAGTCTTGCTTGTAACTTTTGCAAAGAACTGAAGCAATATATTTAACATTGGCATTTACCCCTGTAGTGATTTTGTAATTATGTAATATATTATTATACCATTATTGATATCAGACATCCATCCTAACACCACTATTTCAGGTAGGTAAATCATTCCTCACCATCCAGTATCTTCAGAACAGAGAAGCAGAAGGCAATCTAAATCAGTTGAACTTGGCTTCTCATTAAAATTGGTAAAATACTAATTTTATTCATAACAAAAAACCTGCCAGAAGCAGGTTTTATTAACTAATTCTCGTTTCTTATGATAACCTCTAAGTATTTCCAGCCATCTTCCTCCATTCTCATTTTTACATACCAATGATGAGTTCTTGTATAGTACCCAAAATAAGGAGGGTTTTCAGTATCTATCCATCCCCACAATGTATATGTATTCTCGTCTATTCTGTATATCTCTATATCGTCCTCTGAAACAAACCTTGCTGTTTTCGGTAGTTTTAATCTCCTTGCAATTTCTCCTTCAGCATAACGATGTGCAATGGCATGTATATTCCCTCTTGCCCATTCTGTGTTATCCTGTCCTGATAGTGCTTGTGCCATCTCTGCTTGTGCTTTTTCTGCTTCACGTTTAGCCTTATCCTGTGCTATCCTCTCTTTTTCGGCTTTTTCTTTTGCTTCTTGTTCCTTTATCATCATTTGATACTCGGCAGTTTTCTTAAATTCTTCGTCTGCTTTAATTTCCTTATAACCCTCATAGCATCCTTGCAGGAAGAAGAATATTGAAAACAGCAAGAATATAAATCCTAAGAAATTTCCTAACAAACCTGTCAAGTTAATTTTGTCATTACTCATTTACATAACTCCATCCAATTTAACCTAAAGATAAATCATCGTAGAGAACAGGATATTAACAACGGTCAATCATTAAGATTTTACGGAACAATTCCATACCGTACCACTTTATTCTAATTCCGTAAGATAACTATTTACCCTTTTAGTAATTACTACCAAAAATAATTGCATCTTTATCTAAAAGTATTTACTAAATTTATTCATCCAGAGACACAATCTTCACTCCGTGATAACTTCAAGTTTCTGCTGTCGCAAAAACTTAAAGTTCATTTTTCGCTAACGCAGAAAAAATCCATGTGTTCGAAATTCTTGGTATATAAAGGATTGAGGCTTAAAGTCCCCCAAACCCTATAATAGTAATTCTTTTATAAGATGAAGGGGACATTGTATCCTCAAGTCTTGGTACGCAAGGGATTCAGGATTTTAAAAACATTTCAGAGTTTTTGCGTTAGCAAAAATAGAGTAAATATACGACAGTATATTTGCTTGTACAAGATAGTGTTTGATGGTTAAGGGATGATGATGTCGTGGTATACAGTTTTAATGCCTCTCGCCTTAAAATAGGACAGTACATCGGCATGTTTCAGTACTCTCTCATTGAACTTTTTGCTGTCAGAATACCCTATTTGCTCCCTAAGCCACTTCTTTTTGTAAACCCCTGAAACCAGTTGACTTACCAATTGTATAAGTTTAGTTGGATAATCCTCAGGTTTCGGTGGGGCATCCTTGTCGTACTTAATATCAAGAGATTTCGTTATCTTCTTGATATTGCCTTTGAACTGCTTCAAAATTAGTTTCTCTACATCAGAATCCTTGCACATCAGGAAAATCTCACCTGTGAAACTCTCTCTGTTTCTGTCTATCCTTAAAATTGCTTGATAGATATCACCTGCACTCTGAGTAATCCTCAACTTGTCCATGTCTCTATTCTTGAAGGCATAAGTTTCACCATTACCTACCATCCTAAGAGTTCTTTGTTTGTTAATTGGTTTGAGGGTATGGTAATGATACTGCAATACGTAGTCAACACTATTGTTGCGAGGTGTGCCTAAGATAAAGACTTTGTTGAAATTGCCGTAATCGTTTTTACCTTGAAGGTTTCCGTACCAATCAACTGAAATACTATGATTCTTGGTTAAAGGTAAAATATGTTGTTCAAAATCAGAAGCATCCATAAACTCCTTATGAATAACCACCAATGCCTTGTCGTTATTGCCAACATGTTTTGCCATCAACTTTCCACATTCCTTAAAGTAGTTAATAGCCTTTTTAATGCCATTTTTGCTACTATTAACCCTGTACATGTAGATTTTCGCTTGAGAGAAGTCCCTGAAGTTTCCCTGAGGTATGACTTTCAGTTTTTCATTTAATGCGTACTTGTGGTCAAATCCACCGTTCGCATCCAAGATGATGTTATTTGAGAAACCCATATACCGTACACTAGGGTCGCAAAAGGATATCGTGTTGTTATTAATGACTCCACCATATCGCAGTAGCAAACTAATATCTTCTAACCTATTAAGGAATTGGTTCTTGCTTACTCCACTTGCACCCTTGAAGTTTGCCTTCACCAAACTTTTTACCCTGTTAAACAGGACTTTATTAAACTGAAACTTAGCAAAAAACATTTTCTTTTCTTCGTGTCGATGCAGAGAGACTTCTTTTACTATGGGCTCAATCAATAAATCAAAATCTTTTCGTGGTTCTCTGTCGAGCAACTTTGACAACTCATCTAGATATTCAAATTCTTCGGGAACTGGCTTAGATAATTTCTCTGGTTTTTGTACTCCAAAGGATTTCTTCTTTGCCAAGTCGCAGTACTCATCAACAATGAAATTCCTTCTCTCGATACCCCGATAGAACTTTAAGAATTTATCTAGTTCCTTGTTTTTCAGTAACTGCCAATACCTTGAGTGAGTAATTACTACCGTATGGTACTGGTCTAAGTTGCTCCTCTCATCCTTCCAGTTACTTGCGGATATACCTATTGCAGTCCGTTCAGCAGTCAATTGATTTATTCTGTTAACTGTTTGATTCACTTCTAAATCAAAATTCTTAACTATTACCGTACCAGTGGTTTCTCTAGTTTTAAGGTAAAGTTCCGCAATAGTGTAACAAACAATAACCGATTTACCTGCCGTACATTCAGGGTCTAAAACATTAAATAAGTCCCTTGGTGTACTATATTGGCATATTACATGTGATACATAGGTGAGTTGTTTCAACCTCTTATCGTTTTTAATTTCATAATCTTGAGCCATCTTTTCAGTACTTGCTATTGCTATTGGGTTAAAGTTTCTCAATATAATTTCCTCCTCAAATCATAGATTCGAGAAGGTTAGAAATAATCAGCTCCCTTGGTTGAAGCATTGTTCTGTGTTTCACCTCCTTATAAAAGTAATTAGGGGTTACTTTTTTGGTAACCCCTGATATGTAATCTGTTAAGAAACAAGATTAATTTTATAAATTCACTACATTAGGTTCTTGTAAGATTGGTGACTGTATTTCTTTAATAATCCATTCATGCCCAAATGCCTCTTGGTACATGTATACCCACATGTCTACAGCATACTCTAGATGTTCCCTTGGTGTTTCAAAATTAGAACAACCTATTGAATAAATTTCTGCCCATTCTGGATAATCTTTGAAGAATATTTCAGTGTTCTTCTCCAGTAACTTCCACGCATCGTACCACCATATTTGATAAAATTCGTCGACTTCATCTTCATCTATACCATCAAAAAGATAACCAGATTCGTCCGTATGAAATTTAACAAAATAATAATCTATCAACTTAAAAAAAGCATCCTCATTATCCAGTTCTTTTTTATAAAGCATTTTAGTTGCCTTTTCAATGTTATTTTCCCTAACTACATATGCTTTCTCAGGATTCTCTACATTACATGCCAAATACATTTTTTTACTCATTGCTACACTCCTAATTAAAATTATTTTAAGGTTATTAGGTATCAAGTTATTTTATTTATCATTTTAAATTCTTAGGCTGTTAGGAGTTTAATCTCATCCTCCAATTCTCGAACCCTCAATGCCCATTTAAGTCCTATTTCCTTTATCAACTCTCTTTTCAAATTATTTATATCAATTTCCCATTCTTCTCTTTTGTTAATAACTTTTTTAGTAGATACCCCAAATAACCTTGCTATTTGAGTATCGTTATAACCTTCATGCCACCACAAGATTTTAAGTTCTTTAGGAGTCAGTTTATTGAAATCCAAAGTAACTCCCATACAAGTCTTAAAATCTTTAAACAAATCGTATAAATCATGGCATGGTTGATATACAGGTTCATCCGCAAAAAAACTTTCATCGAGAATCAAAGGTTTGCCGTATTCTTTTATTAAATTCTCAAGATACATTTCTTCATTTGTTTCAGTTGCCATTTCCATAGTATTTTTTTCGTTCATCATTACTTCTCCTCGCTTAGATATTATTGTGATATCGATTAGTTCTGAATTTTCTCTACATGCTAAACTTTAAACAACTTAGTATTCAACCCCCTTAAAGCATAAGATGCCGAAACTATGGATATTTAAAAATAGATTTTAACAATCTATTATTCACGTGCGTTATACCGTAATTTAAGTACTTACAGTACTTTTGCTATGTAATGCCCCCCTTGGCAAATGACTAGTTTAACATTGGTTAAATGTCTTGTCAACATTAATTACATTGGTAATATTATGAAATTACCCCGACCTTTTAGTCGGGGTTTTATGCTTTCTCATTACCATTTAATTATTAAGCAATCCCTCTACAGGACTGAACTTCTTGTGCATTTGTTGAAGGTCAGAACCCCATAAATTCACGTAATGGCGAACCATATCTAACGAAGAATGTCCCAATAACTTCTGAAGGCTAAGAATGTCTCCACCTCTTTTTATATATAACTTAGCACTCGTGTGTCTAAAAGTATGTGGCGAAACCCTTATGTTAGTTATACCTGCCATTCTACCATATATCTTTAATCGTTGCTGAATATTCCTTCTTGTCATAGGTTCGTTCCTATCTGATACCCACAAGTAGTCATGGTCAAGGTCACCTCGAACTGAGATGTACCTACGCAAATATTGTTTAGTAGTACCCTGAAAAACTACTTCCCGCTCCTTCGCCCCTTTACCAAAAACAAGTATCTTATTTCCCTTCAGGTCAATGTCAGGAATCTTAATGTTCTGTAACTCAATTAACCTCGTGCCTGTATCAAGGAGCACCAACATTATAGTATAGTCCCTAAACCCAACAAACGTTGACTTATCAGGTTGTGCTAAAATCTTATGTAATTGTTCTTCTTCGAAAGGTTTTATAATGACCTTTTGTGATTTTAACTTTTCGAGAGGTATTGCAGGGTTGGTGTTCACTATTCCTTCTTTATTTAAAAATAAATAGAGTTGTTTTAGACTTCTTATTCTGTGGTTTATTGTTGTTGGTGATTGTGCTAAATCCCTTTTCCAATAGAGAATACATTGTTTTAGGGTCTTGTCTGTAATTTCTACAGGTCTCGAAGATAACTCCAGTTTATCCAATGCCCTTTTAACTCCGTTTAGGTTCTCCCTATGCCATCTTTTGGTATGATAGGATAGGTTTTTCAAATCCAGTTCATCAAGGAAGATTCGAACACAGTAATCAAAATCATCTCCCCCCTTCTCCAAAGGTACAGTTTTAAATTGTTCTGTCTGTGTAAAGTCAATCTTACCCCTTCTTTTGGGTTGACCTTTAGTTCTTGCCATCTCTATTCCCCCTTTTTTTGTTTGGGAGAAGTTCGCACGTTTTTAGTTCACACGATTTTTTAGTACACGCACAGTTCACACGACCCAAATAAAAAACCCCTGCGTGTTTTTGAAAATCAAAAACTGCAGAGGTTGATAATAATTAAATTTGGTGCGGTCGATGGGACTTGAACCCATACGATTACTCACACGCCCCTCAAACGTGCGCGTCTGCCAGTTCCGCCACGACCGCATTTGGAGTGCTCATTTTTGTCACGAGCAATATTGATTATAACAGAATACAAAACTAAAATCAAGGGCCTTTTTCTTACTTATATCTGGAATTTTAAATCAGTGGTGAGTGGGTAGTGGGTAGTGTCCGGGGGGAGACTACAGTAATACCCACTCTCCACTCCCCACTACTTACTAGCCTTTGCTGCCCGAAGCCCTAAGCTTTACCACAGCTATAATTACTGCAGCGGCTGCTACAACGAGGCTGGAGACTTGGGCTGCTTTTAGCGTATCTGCCAGCAGCAGGCTGTCACCCCTCCAGAATTCCAGAGTGAACCTTAGAAGTGAATACAAAACAAAGTACATAAGAGTTATAAAACCCTTGTACGGCCTGTGCCTGAACAAGTACAGCAGGATACCGAAAATAATCAGGTCCCCTGCTCCTTCAAACAACTCAGCAGGTACCAAAGGAAGTGGTCCGTAATTTTCGAAAGCAGGCGTGCCAGGTTTATAAATAACTCCAATCCAGCTCTGGGTTGGAATACCGTAAGCATCACCGTTTAAAAAACAGCCAATTCTTCCAATGGCCTGACCCAGGATAAGCCCTGGTGCCAGACAGTCAGCAAAACGCCAAAAATCAATTTTGTGCTTTCTAATAAACCATATCGTAAAAAGAAGCCCACTGGCCACAGCCCCTTGGATAGAAAGACCTCCTACCCAGAACTTAAGCGCTGAAGCAGGGTCAGCAGAGTAATTGGATAAAGAAAATATCACTTCCCATAACCGCGCTCCCAAAATGCCGACTATCACTACATAAATCACGTAGTCATAAATCAATTCCTGATCCAGACCTTCCCGCTTTGCCAACCTGGCAGCTACCAAGGATCCTGCCAGTATTCCCAGTGCAACCATGAGACCCCAGGCCCTGACTTCCAGGCCGCCTATGTGAAAAAGTATAGGGTGCATAATGTCACCTCGCATTCTGATTTTTGCTACCGTAACATTATAACACCCTAAATATGCATATTCTATATAAGATTACTGGTAAAAAGCGCATAATCTATTGATTTCAAGGTTCTACCAACCTCTGGTATATTCTTCGAAACATTCCGGGCAGATTACTTTTCCTTCCCTTAATCTCGCCTTTGGCTCCATAACCCCTTCACCACACTGGGTACAAATGACTGATTGAAACAAAGAAGCCTTTTTGGGCAGTTCAATTTCAATTTCACAGATGTCAAACAGATCTCCGACAGGGGAATTAAGTATCTGCTGCATCCTTTCTTCTTTGGTGAAATTTCCGGTGTTGGCACCAGGCTTAAAAGAAATCCTTACAGCCAGGCCATCTGAACGCCTTCCAACCGTATAGACATTTTTACCTGTGTTTTTAAAGATAAGATTACCTTTCCCGGCTGTACAGCCGAGAACTGACTGAATGGCGTCAATAGAACAATTATCGCTTTGTACAACAGCTACCAGTTCCTCATCGGTGTCTCTGGTATCCCCCATATATTGAATAGCTGCCTGAGCGGCCTTGTAGCCAATAGCCAGACCTGGGCAGGCATGGCCGTGGAAATCAACAGCCTTTTCCCATGAACTTTTTTCAACACACATAGTGATCCCCCTTTCAATACCCCTGCTGGGTATAAATATATGTTAGACCTAACCCTTGCAAATGTCAATACATGATGGTTTCTCAGGGCTATTCCTTAAATTGGCATTGGCTTAGACACAGGAAAATTTCATGTTATGTAGAAATAACACACGACTATTGATTTTATCGAACAGGAGTTGTTGAATTTGTTTCCTTACACTCACCTATGTTTTGCCAGAGATACGCTCGGAAATATCAGTAATGAAGTAGTCCTTGGCGCTATTTTCCCAGACACTGTTATCGCGGGTTTTCTTAACCATTCTGATACTCATCAAAATTCCGAAGCTTTACATAATTACTTCAAGAGAGTTGGTGTTTTCCGGGACTTTTCCCGCGGGGTCATAACTCACGCAACAGACCTTAAGGGCTTAGATTATTACTGTGATGAAAAGTATGAGAATTATGAAAAAGGTTTTGCTTTTGAAATTGCCAAACCACTCGTTGAAAAGGTCGTAAACCTCTGTGGTATCCCTGAAGAAATGGGCTGGTGGAAAGCTCATAATTTCGTAGAAATGGGTTCTGAATTATGGGTTCACAAAAACCGACCGGAGTATCATGGCTTACTTGAAAAGGCTCTTTCCGACGTCGATTTGATAATGGCGTTAAGCCAGGTGCTTGCTCCCTTTTATGATGTTTCCACAGCTAAAATAGCTATGAGCTTTCCAATATATGGAGAATATGTATTGATGAAAGAAGTAACCCCCCTTGAACTCGCTCGAAAATATCATAAACAAACCCTGAAAAAACATGGGATTAATCTGAATCTGCATGCTGTGGCAAGTGTCGTTGAAGAGGCTGAGGAAATTGTTGCTCAAAGTTTACCCGAATTTCTGCAAAGTTGTGACCGAAATGTTAAAAATGTCTTCAAAAACCTTGATGAATCTGAGTGAATTTATTAAGCGGCAGTTGTGCCGCTTTTTTTATTTCCACTTTTGATCTATACAAGCACACTTTATAGACTCCTGCGTAGTATGAACTAGGATGAAGCCGAAGCTAAGCGGCGGATTCAACAAACACCATACAAAGGAGGAATATTAATGGGCGGACCCGGCGGACTTGGTGGAGGATTTAATGATAAGTGGGCTTTTGTACTGTTCCTTATCCTGATTCTTCTCGTTTTAGGCGACGTAGACTGCTAAATAACTAAAACAAAAAAACAAACAGGGGCTGAAAAAGCCCCTATTGTTTTTGCAGAGGAGATATTTATGATTATCCATCCTAAAAATAAAAATTTTTTAAAGCAGTTTATTGAACTGCCTATCCAAATATACCGCGACGATCCCAACTGGGTCAGCCCACTGGTTGGTGGAGACATATCAAACTTTAACCCTAGCAGAGGTCCTAACAGTTACATTTCAAACCAACTATTCCTGGCTGTCTCTGATTCACGGCCGGTTGGACGTATTGCCCTTTTCGTTGATAAGCTCTACAATAAAATACACAAAGAAAAAACAGCATTTTTCGGGTTCTTTGAATGTGAAAATAACCCTGACACTGCACTTGAACTATTATGTGCTGTAGAAGACTCAGCACGCAAGATGGGTTTTTCAAAGTTAATAGGCCCTGTAGATTATTCTACCAACTACCAGGCCGGGCTTCTGGTTCAGGGGTTTTCCCGCCCCACTGTGATGACACCATACAATAAAGATTATTACCAGGCTTTGATTGAAGGGGCGGGATATGCAAAAGTCATGGACCTGTACTCCTATATATTTACAAAAGACACACCTATCCCTGACCGCGCTCGCCGTATACAAGACATCATCAGAAAAAAAAGACCCTCTCTTTCTGTTATTTCGCTTAGCAAAATTCCTGCTTCAAAAAAGGCTGCCATTCTAGCAAAAATATACAACCAAGCCTTTTCAGACCTGTGGGGCTTCGTACCAATGACAAACGGTGAATTTTCACATTTGGTCAAAAACCTTTCCCGACTGTCTCACACCGATCTTAACTATGTCGCTTTAAACAACCGCAATCCAGTAGGAATTCTCCTAACGGTACCCGACATTTATTCCGGCAAAGAAATTCCTGCTCAATATATTTCGGGCAATGTTAATAAATTAGAAGAAAAATTGACCAAACTACGTCTGACTGTACTTGGGGTAATTCCGGAATTTCGGGGCAAAGGGATTGAAACCCTAATGGGATTGCAGGCTTTAGAAGATTCCCTTAATAAAGGTTTTGAAACAGTAGAATTCTCCGTAATCCTTGAAAACAATATCGCCATGAATAACTTAATCAATCGTGAATTCGGCCTTCCTATCGACAAGATATTCAGAGTTTACGAAAAACAGTTATGATTTCCCATAGAACTTGATTATCAAGTGGTTTCATTACAAAAAAAGACTGACACGGTTGTCAGTCTTTTGAGACGTTATTTAATTTTCACCTGCAACAATTGTCGAAAGCATTATTGTAAAGAAGGCATTTAAATTTCGCCTTCAAGAATCAGTGAGTAATTGTACTCTCTTACCGCATTGAAGTAATTAACCTCTGCTTCTTCTTTTTTGGTCTTTAACCACTTTTCACGCAACTCTGTTAGATATCTTTTGGAATACCCCGTACAATCTTCTTTCTTAATTTGTTCTCTTTCCAAAAAGACACCCCTTTCATTAATGTTAATTAATTTCCTTAACTAGGTTAAATTAAGGTACGTTCTTATTATAATTACTTCTTTTGTTTAATTCAACTGGTTGAAAAATGTTTCTTTTCACAAACCAATAGAGATTATTAATTGGGGTCAAACCTTTTTATAATACCCCTTCCTTTAGTTGATTCTTCTTACTGCCCCACCATTTGGATAGCTGTTCAAGGCTGTTTTCAATTTTTTCCGTCTGCTGCTGTGAGTACCGTTCTATCTTAGATAATCCTGACCTGCCTCTTTTAAGAGTTGAACGGGCTTGGTCAAAAGTTTTATCTTTCAACTGTCTGAATGCTTCTGCCCGATCCTGGCTTAAAACCGTCTTGTTAGATTTCCCAGCTCCCTGCAAAGGATCTGTAATACCCCGGACCAAGGGAACGAGTGGAGCTAGCGGTTCACTTACCTCAGTAACTATCATGTTAATCCTGTAGAATGTATATCCGACAACTCCCACAGTCGCAACAGTTATCAATAGGACTGAACCAACTATTAAGAATGTTATTCTTCTCACTAACTTCTCAAAATTCTCTGCAGTTTGACACTTTTTTACAAGCGTTTTTCGACTTTTTTTACGCAGCATCTCCCTCAGCCTTTCTATTTAGATTATTACAAGTATATTCATAATCATACTTGCCCAATAACAATTAACAAAAAAGGATGGCGATGCCATCCTTAAAGTTTTCCTCCAAACATTTCTTCAATTGTTTCCTCAATCTCTAAATAATTAAGCCCCGCTCCGGGACGGATTATCTTATCGTTTATAACCAGCAGCGGCAGTTTCATCCCAGCATTTCTGATATATTCTTCTACTTCTGGATACTGATCCATGTCATCATCTATTACATCCATATATCTTATACTTACCCTGTCCCCGTATTTTTTCTTTAGCAGTTCACCTAAAACCCGGACTGTCTCAGCCTGAGACTGAACAGGCCCTCAACCAGTACGGTTACAATTTTCCAAAATTCTGGAACCGAAAACAGTTATGGTATTCTCACTCACAGCTATTTCACTCCTTTCGCTTAAAGCTATCGCTGCTGGTACAAAATAGGATCCTCACAGCCTGCCTCCTTAAAGCCGCGTAAACGCAGTACACAGCTGTCACAAGTGCCACAAGCCAATTCCCCGCCTCTGTAGCAACTGGTAGTCAGGTTAAGGGGAGCATCGTTTTTCATACCAAGAGTGATTATCTCCGCCTTCGTAAGGTGTATTAGAGGTGTTTCAACTTTTATGTGCTTACTATCCTGTGTGCCTGCTTTTGTCGAATAATCCGCCAGGTTTTGAAACCGGTCGATAAACTCAGGTCTACAGTCAGGGTAACCAGAATAATCTACAGCATTCACACCTATATATATCTTTGCCGCGTCAAGAACTTCAGCATAACCAAGAGCGTAACTGAGAAAAATAAGGTTCCTGGCCGGGACATAGGTTACCGGTATATCCTGCCTGTTCTCATCACCTTCCGGAACCTCGATATCATCAGTGAGGGCACTTCCACCTATTGCATCCATGTTGGTGTTTATTATGAGGTGCTTATCAACATTATAATAATTGGCCACCGATTTTGCGCATTCTAATTCCCTGTTATGTCTTTGGCCATAAGAGAAACTTATTGGGAAAAGTTCATACCCCTCCTTTTTAGCAACACTCATACATACGGTCGAATCCAATCCTCCCGATAAAAGGACAACTGCTTTCATTTCATACAGACCTCCCTGTATCAACTTTTAAAATATGCTGCGCTGGCTGATTCAGACTCCCATACCGTTACCCTGGCAATAATGATATGTGTTCCTATTTGGTCCTTCAGCTTTTCGGCCATACTGTCATATATAAACTTTGATATGTTTTCTGCCGTAGGATTAAGCTTATCAAAGGGCTCAACATCATTTATCATTTTATGATCAAAAATATTAAGAACCTCTTTAAGCATATTCTTAACATCCATAAAATCAATTAGAATACCAAGCTCGTCCAATTCACTACCCTGTAGTGTTATCTCCACCTTCCAGCGGTGCCCGTGAATATTGGCACACTTGCCATCATATCCGCGAAGGTAGTGAGCTGCATCAAAATGCCCGAAAGCCGCAATCTCGTACAATCTTTAAACCACCTTTCAACTATTAAAGTCAGATTTCATCTCCTAACATATGTTTGGCGCAAAGGGAACAAATCCTCGTATATTTTGACATAAAATTGCTAAATCCTTCCGTATTCCAAAATTATATATTTTTTATTTTTCCCAAACCATCTCTAATTAACAGGATTCTTAGTTCAGGATGGAGTCAGAATGGAGTTTAGTACTTCACTGAACTTAGAAACCGTTATCCAAGTGGCAGTCTTAGCGGTATTCAGTTATCGGATAAAATCAAGAATGCAAGTTCTTTTTTGTATATTCGCTAATAAACCATCGAATAAAATCAAATAATACTAAACAAACGAAGAATTAGATTAGAGGTGGTTGTCGCATGGTTCAAATAGGCAACATTCATTTCGGCAGCGCTGATACGGCTATTAAACCAACCATAAATATTTTAGAGGCCTCTTTATTATGGGATCTTTTGGTGGCCAGATATAAGTGCATTGAGGAAACACAGATTTATCAGAACTACGCTCATGACGCCGATCTTAAGGCTATGATTAAATATGGTATAGATTTTTTAGAAAAGCAAATAAACGAATTGGAGAGACAGATGAATTTATATAAGCTGCCTATGCCAAACAGGCCGCCTAAAAGTATAAATCAGGGTGTTAACAGTCTTGTACTTAGTGACCAGTTCATATTCTCTCAAATCTTTGAGGGGTGTCAGACTTTCATAGACTATTTGGCAAGAATGAGTCGTTCAATCACCTCAAATGATCCATTGCGCCAGGAAATGACGAAATTTTTGACAGAAGAGTTATTCCTTTTTGATAAACTGGTCAGGTTTGCGAAAGTTAAAGGCTGGCTGAATACGCCTCCAATATATAAAGAATAAGACTGATAAATGGCTGGGGTTTAACCCCCAGCCATCTTAATGCTCTAAGCCATTCTTTATAATTTCTCTAGATCTATTTCATATTCTTTGATTTTTCGGTAGAGTGTACTTCTGCCTATATCAAGCTTAAGGGCTGCAGCACTTAAGCTTCCTGCGCAATCTTTGACAGCCTGAATTATTGCTTCCCTCTCCATATCTTTTAAGGTCATTCCCTTTTTGACAGAAACAAAATTGGCATTATCTTCGGTAAGCACCTGGGGCAGATGTTCCGGATAAATTATTTCCCCTTCCACAACGTTTACCAGACCTTCAATTATATTCTCCAGTTCACGTACATTGCCCGGCCAGCTATAGGACAAAAGCCTTTGTATCGCTTCCCGGGATATTTTTAGTTGAGGTCTTCCTAAAATATTTTTGTATTTCTCCATAAAGTAATTCATAAGAAGTTCAACGTCACCCCTCCGGTTTCTTAGAGGGGGGATATATATGTTTACAACATTGAGCCTGAAAAAGAGGTCCTGCCTGAATAATCCTTTCTCAACCATGTCCTGCAGGTTACGGTGAGTCGCAGCAATAACTCTTACATCAACAGGTTTACTTTGTCTTCCACCAATACGGCACAACTGCTTTTCCTGAAGAACTCTGAGCACGCTGACCTGAGCTCGGGCAGACATATCACCTATTTCATCAAGGAAAATTGTTCCTCCATTTGCCAACTCAAATTTTCCGGGACTACCTCCCTTACGTGCACCGGTAAAGGCCCCGTCATCATAGCCAAAAAGCTCACTTTCAATTAGTTCTGCAGGAATAGCAGCACAATTAACAGCTACAAACGGTCCTTCTGAGCGATTACTCTCATAGTGGATAGACTGGGCAATCATTTCTTTGCCCGTTCCCGTTTCACCGTTCAGCAATATTGTGGAATTATTACGGGCAACTTTTTTACACATGGTTATTACCTGTTGGAGATACTCATTCTGTCCGATTATCTGATCAAAGGTAAAACGGATGGAATTCCCTTTTCCATGAACAGCCGGTACCAGTTTACTGTCCCTGGTTACTTTTTCCCTGTTAGCCCTAATTATCGCCACAAGGCCTTCGGGCTTACCGTTGGGCCCATAAATCCTTCGTGCCCTGGCATTAACAAGTGATGTACTGTTCTTCGGACTTAATGTTATTTCCCTGGTATCTTTTGATGATTAATCCAGTACCCACATGCTGTTTAAATTAAATAATTACTCTATATTGTTGCCCACACCGTCATCTGCTGTAATTCCGAGAACCTAGGATGCACTTGGACTTAATTCCTGAATATTTCCATTCTCATCAAATAT
>JAENZX010000031.1 GCA_016841045.1 Thermincola carboxydiphila | reverse complement strand
GTATAGTAGCTGACCTATTCCAGGTAGTACCTGTACTGACTGAAGAGTTCAAAAAGGCTCTGGCATAACTAAATAGTTATACATTTAAAAGGGGAGCTTTTAATAAAAGGGAGGGAGTATTCATATGCCAACGAGAGATGTGGAAATGTATCATAGCTCTTATATTTTCATGTGGTTACTAACAGTAGTGACTTTTATCATCTTTGGTTATGGTATTTATTCCAGGTATAAGCTGTGGAAAATTGGTGTGCCGGAGGACCGCAAGGACACAGCCAGTTTTGGAAGGTTTATAAGCAACACCTTTGGACATGTGCGTCTGCTTAGGGATGCATATCCAGGAATTATGCATTTGTTTATCTTATGGGGATTTATAGTATTAGCGATAGGAACAGCTTCTTTGGTTGTGCACACAGACTTTGGTATTGAAATCTTCAATGGCCCCTATTATCTAGGTTTGTCCTTATTCCTTGATATTTTTGGGTTATTAGCTATCATTGGTATTGGTATGGCTATGTGGCGCAGATATGTCACCAAGCCTGACAGACTTGATAATAAGCCTGACGATGCTATATCACTGGTTCTGATTTTGGCTATCTTAGTAACCGGATTTGTACTTGAAGGTCTAAGAATTGTATTTACCAATGATCCTTGGGCTGGTTGGACACCTGTTGGTGCCGCTATTGCCTCCTTGTTTGGTGGAGCAGAACCTGGTACTTTAAAATCAATACATGCTGTATTCTGGTATACTCACATGCTACTGACCTTTGGTTTCATTGCTTATATACCTTACTCTAAATTAGCACACATCATTTACGGCGCTCTTAATCAGTATCTGGCCAAAGGTAAAGCAGCACAAAGCCTTATGCCTTTGGATCTGGAAAATGAAGAACTCGAGCAGTTTGGGGTAGCTGAAATTCAGCAGTTTACATGGAAACAATTAATGGATGGCGATGCCTGTATCCGTTGCGGTCGTTGTCAGGACAACTGTCCGGCGCACTTAACAGGTAAACCGTTATCTCCTAAGAATTTCACACAGAATCTAAAAAACCATTTAACAGAAGTTGGTCCTCTCTTGCTTAACAAAAAAGATGATGAAGAGATATCAAAACCAATGGTTCCTGAAGTGGTAAAGGATGACGAAGTTTGGGCTTGTACGACATGTGGCTCCTGTGAAGAACAATGCCCGATGTTTGTAGAACATGTACCCAAGATGGTTGATTTAAGGCGAAACCTGGTAATGATGGAAAGTCATTTCCCTCAGGAGGCTCAATTAGCCTTCCGTGGTATGGAGAATAATGGCAACCCATGGAACATAGGCTGGAAATCTAGGGCTGAATGGGCGGATGATTTGGAAATTACTCAATTGGGTGAAGACCAGAATGTAGAATACCTCTACTGGCCTGGATGTAGTGGAGCTTTTGACAACCGTAACAAGAAGGTTGCAACAGCAGTAGTGAACTTATTTAAAAAAGCCGGTGTTTCCTTCGGTATTCTGGGATTAGAAGAAAAATGCTGTGGAGATTCTGCCAGAAGGTTAGGTAACGAGTATCTCTATCAGATGTTAGCTCAGGAGAATGTTGAAAACTTAAACGGATATGGAGTTAAAAAGATTATTACCTCATGTCCTCACTGCCTCAATACCCTTAAGAACGAATATCCTCAATTTGGTGGTAACTACGAAGTCATTCACCATTCCGAATTCTTAAGTAATCTTGTCAGCCAGGGGAAATTACAACCCCAGAAATCAATCGAAGCTGCTTGTACCTATCACGATTCCTGCTACTTGGGCAGGTACAACGAGATCTATGCAGAGCCAAGGGCAATAGTTGGCAGTATTCCTGGTCTTAAGATGACTGAAATGGAGAGAAATAAGGAAAAAGGCTTCTGCTGTGGTGCCGGTGGTGGTAGGATGTGGCTGGAAGAGCATGGTGAAAGAATAAATATGAATAGGACTGAGCAGGCATTAGCAACCGGTTCTAATTTAATTGTCACTGCTTGTCCCTTCTGCCTGACTATGCTGGAAGACGGAACAAAAGCCAAAGATGTGGTGGACGATGTGAAAACCAAGGATTTGGCAGAAATACTTTGGGAAAGTGTCCAATAGTCCAATAAAGGAGAGATGAATTTAATGAAAGAAGTTGCCATTGTAAGTGCTGTGCGTACAGCTGTTGGTTCCTTCCTGGGTACTTTGGCTAATACACCGGCTGTTGATTTAGGTGCCTTGGTTATTGCCGAAAGCCTAAAGAGAATTAACCTTGATGGAAGTAAAGTTGATGAAGTTATCATGGGTAATGTTTTACAAGCAGGTTTGGGTCAGAACCCTGCCAGACAGGCATCTATCAAAGCCGGTTTACCTCAGGAGGTCCCGGCCTGGACTCTTAATAAAGTGTGTGGTTCCGGACTGAAGACAGTTGGTTTGGCGGCCCAGGCTATTATGGCCGGTGATGCTGAAATTGTTGTAGCCGGTGGTATGGAAAGCATGAGTATGGCTCCTTACCTCTCAAACGGATCTCGTAAGGGACTGCGTATGGGTGATGCTTCCCTGGTTGACTCCATGATTAAAGATGGTCTATGGTGTGCCTTCACTGATGTTCACATGGGCATGACTGCCGAAAATCTTGCTGTCAAGTACAACATCAGTCGTGAAGAACAGGATGCATTTGCTTTACAAAGCCAGCAAAAAGCAACCAAAGCTATAGAAACAGGCCGCTTTGCAGATGAGATAGTACCTGTTGCTATTCCTCAGAAAAAAGGCGATCCTATAATGTTTACTACAGATGAATTTGTAAAACCAGGATCCACTTTAGAGGCATTAGCAAAATTGAGGCCTGCCTTTAAAAAGGACGGAACAGTTACTGCAGGTAATGCCTCAGGTATAAATGATGGAGCTGCTGCTATGGTGTTAATGACCACTGAGAAGGCCAAGGAGCTTGGACTGAAGCCATTAGTAGTAATTCGTAGTTACGCTTCAGCCGGTGTGGATCCTGCTTACATGGGCACTGGCCCTATCCCGGCATCCCGGAAAGCTCTTGAAAAGGCTGGACTCACTGTAAATGATATGGATTTAATTGAAGCCAATGAAGCTTTTGTTTCTCAGGCCATCACTTGTATGAGAGAATTAGAACTTCCAGCTGAGAAAACCAATGTTAACGGTGGTGCTACGGCCATTGGTCACCCAATAGGGGCTTCAGGTACCAGGGTATTGACTACCCTTATTTATGAAATGGAAAAGAGAGATTCCCGCTACGGACTTGCGACCCTATGTATCGGTGGGGGCCAAGGTGTTGCGATGGTAGTTGAAAGACCTAAAGCATAGCTAACTACGACCAGCCAATGAATGTAAATTCATTGGCTGGTTATCACTACAGCAAATCAAAGAGGGGGCAAGGATAATGGATGTAAAAAAGATAATGGTTGTTGGCGCTGGACAGATGGGTGGGGGTGTTGCCCAAGTCGCTGCTCAGGCTGGAATAACAGTAGTTCTTAATGATATCAAAACTGAGTTTGTTGAGAGAGGCCTTGGCATTATTACTAAAAATTTGGAGCGTAGTGTTGCTAAAGGTAAATTGTCTGAAGAAGATAAAAACGCTGCTTTAGGCCGGATAATTAAATCTACCAGTTTAGAAGATGCAAGTGATGTAGATGTTGTTATTGAAGCCGCGGTAGAAAATATGGCTATAAAGGCCGAAATATTTAAAACCCTCGATAAAGTTGCACCAGCTCACGCTATACTGTCTACCAACACCTCTTCTTTACCTATTACAGAGATTGCAGCTGTTACCGGACGGCCTTCCCAGGTAATTGGAATGCATTTTTTCAATCCGGTACCTGTGATGAAACTGGTAGAAATAATTCGGGGAATTGCAACCAGTGATGAGGTATATAAAACTATCGAAGCCTTGACTCAGAAAATTAATAAGGTTCCTGTAGAAATTAACGATTCTCCTGGCTTTGCCGTAAACAGAATGTTGATTCCAATGATAAATGAAGCTATCTTTTGTGTCTACGAAGGTGTAGGCACGCCGGAAGCCATTGACAGTGTAATGAAGTTTGGTGCAAACCATCCAATGGGTCCTATTGCTCTTGCTGATTTAATTGGATTGGATACTTGTCTGGCTATCATGGATGTTCTTTACGATGGTTTTGGCGATCCCAAATACAGAGCATGTCCCCTGCTTCGCAAGATGGTTAAAGCAGGCTGGTTGGGACAAAAAACCGGTCGGGGCTTCTATGATTACTCAAAGAAGTAATTAACTTGGAGGGAATCAAATGGTTTTTGAAAACCTGTTAATAGAAATAGAAGAAAAGATTGCTGTTGTGTATGTTAACCGCCCCAATGCCATGAATTCATTAAATCCTGCAACTGTTAAGGACCTTGGTCGAGCATTTTCAGAGCTAGAAAGCAATGACGATGTCGATGTTATTATTCTAACCGGTTCAGGAGATAAAGCATTTGTTGCAGGTGCCGATATAGACTATATGAAGGTTTTAGAGCCCCTAGAAGGTAGAGATTTTTCAATCTTGGGGCAGCAAGTTTTAAAACAAATTGAAAACAATAAAAAACCAGTCATAGCTGCAATTAATGGTTTTGCCTTAGGCGGTGGATGCGAACTGGCTATGTGCTGTGATATCAGAATCGCCAGTGAAAAGGCTAAATTTGGTCAACCTGAGATTAATCTTGGCATTATTCCGGGTTTTGCCGGATCGCAGCGGCTCCCCCGTTTGGTAGGTAAAGGCATTGCTAAAGAACTGATCTTTACCGGAGATATTATTAAGGCACAGGAAGCCTTGCGGATTGGTCTTGTTAATAAAATCGTACCCCCTGAAGAGCTTTTGGAAACGGCAAAAGCAATGGCCAAAAAAATTGCTTCTAAAGGTCAGATCGCGGTTAGATTAGCTAAACAAGCTATCAACGAAGGTTTGGAAATGGATTCTGACAGGGCATATTCTCACGAAGCTAACTGTTTTGGTTTTTGTTTCACTACCTACGATCAAAAAGAAGGCATGGCAGCCTTCTTAGAAAAAAGACCTGCTAATTTCGAATCCAAATAGAGCCCGACTTATTCGTTTAACCGATGAAGCGGTGATAAAAACAGCCTCTCCTGCAACGGATTATTGCTGAGAGAGGCTGCTACTCTATTCAGAGGAGTGATGTCTTATGAATGGGTATACGAATATTGATGAAAGACAGTTTGAAGAGCTTCTTCATAAAGAAATCCCAATTTCTAAAGAAATGGGTCTGACTGTTGAAGAATTTAAGCCTCGGAAAGTTAGAATAGGAGCAAAGCTAAGTCCTAACATTGGCTTTAATTCATCGGCCTTTGGAGGGAGCATCCATGGTGTAATGACGTTATGTGGCTGGGCCATGGTATTTAGTAATATATTAAGTCTTGATCCAAATGTTAAAATAGTTTTACAGAAAAGTTCCATTGAATATATTAAGCCCATAAGTACTGACTTCATTGCTCAATGTGAACTGATAAATAACGAAAAGAGAGACCGTTTCTTCAAGACCTATGCAAAAGTAGGTAAGGCACGATTGGAGCTGCAGGTTTTAATAAAAGACGGCCAGGAAGTGGTGGCCAGATATCGAGGGTTATATGTTATACATAAATAAAAACTAATCCCCCATAATTTGCTATGGGGGATTAATTTTAAATATCTTGTTCTACTGCCTGACTTTTAATTTTTTAACAGCTTGCTCAAGACCGTCAACGGTCAATTCAAACATTGGGAAAACCTTTTTAATAAGCTGAATAGTATATGAACTGGAAGACTCCCAGTAGGTCTCAGCAACTGGGTTCAGCCAAACATTATGGGGAAAATGATGGGCTAGTCTTTCCAGCCAGGTTAAACCTGGTTCATCGTTGGTCATACCCCAGTCAATAATACCGTTTACCTCTGTAAGCTCGCTGGGGGCCATAGTGGCATCACCCACAAAAATCAGTTTATGGTCTGAATTATGGGTCCGAAGAAATTCTTCGGTTTTAATAGACTCACTTTGCCGACATGTTGGAGTCAAATAAAGTTGATCGTAAACACAATTATGAAAATAATAAATTTCCATGGATTTAAATTGAGTGGTTTTATTTACCGCCGTAAAAAGCTGATTACAGAGCCTGTAGTACGGTCCCATGGAACCCCCAGAATCCATTAATAGGATAACTTTAACTGAATTCTTGCTGGGTCTTGTCCATACAAGTTTTAGTTTACCGGCGTTATTGCAGGTTTCAGAAATTGTTGTATCCAGGTCAAGCAAATCTTTAGGACCCTCTAATCGGGTAGTAAATTGACGCAGCTTTCGAAGGGCCACCTCAAACTGTCTGACACCTAAGGTTTCATCCCCTCGAAATTCATAGTACTTTCGTTCACCTGCTACCTTAACTGCAGAGCGACGCAGGGAAGCTCCTCCAACCCGGATGCCACCTGGATGATAACCAGAATGACCAAAAGGTGATGTACCCCCAGTACCAACCCATTTGGATCCGCCATGGTGTTCGGCCTTCTGCTCCTTCAGACGTTCTTCAAACGTTTTCTTTAATTCATTTAGGTCCAAGTTTTCCAACTGGTACTTGAGCCTTTCTTCTAAGTCGATATTCATGTCCAGAGGAGGCAGCGAATTCTCCAGCCAATTAAGAACCTGATCGCTAATCTGAGCGGGAGTCTCTATACCCTGAAAGTATTTAGAAAAAGCTAAGTCATATTTGTCGAAGTTGGTTTCACTTTTTACTAGAATAGCCCTTGCCAGGTAATAGAAGCTTGTCAGACTAGAGGCGGCCATCCCTTTGCTGAGGGCTTCCATTAGTGTCATCCATTCTGTGATACTGACTGGGACACCTTCTCTTTTGAGCAGGTAGAAAAAGTTAATGAACATAGTTATCCCTGCTTTCTACCAGTTTCGGAATATACGGGTTCCTGTCTGCTGATTTTCCCCTGTTCCCCGGTTATGGACCCGACGCAATATAGTATCAAAGTCCTGGTTCTTCTTCAACAGGGTGCCAAGGAAAGGTAGTTCCTGATAAATATGATCGGGGCTGATTCCACCGGCGGACAAGGCTTGAACCCAATCCAGTAATTCACTGGTGCTTGGTTTTTTATGCAAATTATGTTGACTTCTAATCCAATAGAAGGCTTTTAGGGCCTCATTTAGCAATGTATTCTCTAAATCTGGATAATGGACTTTAATAATCTGTTCCATCATATCTGCTTCAGGGAAAGAAATGTAGTGAAAGATACAGCGGCGTAAGAAGGGATCAGGAAGTTCCTTTTCAGCATTACTGGTGATAATTACGATAGGGCGATTCTTTGCAGTGATGGTTTCGCTGGTTTCCGGGATATGGAAGTTCATTACGTCCAGCTCCCACAGTAAGTCATTGGGGAATTCCAGATCGGCTTTATCAATCTCATCAATGAGGAGTACCACCTGTTGTTCGGAAGTAAAAGCTTCCCCAAGCTTGCCCAGTTTAATATATTGTTTAATATCAGAAACGTCTTTATTACCAAATTGAGTGTCGTACAAGCGTTGTACAGTGTCATAAACATAGAGTCCATCCTGTGCTTTGGTAGTGGATTTAATATTCCAGATAATTAGCTGTAAACCGAGGGCTTTTGCGATACTCTGGGCCAGAAGTGTTTTACCTGTGCCAGGCTCTCCTTTGAGGAGTAGTGGTTTAGACAGGGCCACTGCCACGTTAACACTATTGCGCAAATCTTCTGAAACTATATAGTCTTCAGTACCTTCAAAGCGCGAAAAATTTGTTGTCATTTATCATCTCTCCTTATGAAAACAATTCAATTCAAGATTATCAAAATAAACTTGGAAAGTCAATTTTAACCTTTGTGCACAAACCGAAATTAAGTTAAATTAAGTTAAATTAAGTTAGACGAAAATTTTTTTAAAATAAAGAGTTAAAGGATGGAATGAGCATGAAAAAGATATTAGGTTTGATAGCTTCTCAACGCAGATATGCTAATGGAGAGATGCTATCCAAAGAAGTAGCGGCGGCAGCAGGAGATGAATGTCAGCTGGAATTGTTGAGGATGGCTGATTTAAATCTTGGCTTGTGCCGTGGATGTTATACCTGCGTGATACCAGGAAAGCGGTGCCCTATTGATGATAATCTATATTTTCTGGTTGAGAAGATTAAAGCAGCTGACGGCATTATACTCTCCGCTCCTTGTTATGCCCTGGGACCGGCAGCGGTAATCAAAGTACTAGCTGACCGTGTTATTGCCCTAGCTCAACTATACGACGAGTTATGGGGTAAGCCCTGTGTGATTATTGCCACTTCAGGTATTGCCGGTAGGGAGGGGTATACCCTTACTGCTCTCAATACTATTGCCAGGTTTTTAGGTTTTGATCTCAAGGACAGTCAGGTGTTTATTGGGGCTTTGCCAGGGGAGGGAGTTTTGGGTGAAGGTGCTTTAACCAGAGCCCATGAAATGGGAAAGGCTTTGTTTGGGCAGGCTCGTCAGGTCAGGGAAGGCGAGTGCCCTACATGTTGGTCCCAAACCTGGAAGTTTGTTGACCCACAGACCCTAGTTTGCCCTATATGCGGTCAAAGGGCTAGCCTGCTTGTGGGCAATGAAGGCGTCAGATGGGTCTATGGTGGTGCCAGCAACATGTTTGATAAAGATACTTTGCAGAACCATTTCCAACGGTGGCTCAGTGTAAAGGCTAAGGAGTTTATTTCCCGCCGGGAGGAGTTGGCAGAAGTCAGAAATCGTTATAAATGGAATGATATATGGCTTAAGCCGGAATAAATCAGGCAAAAGAAGGAAACTAAAAAAATAATCCGGAGAGGGGAGGAAGTATGATAGCGATATTGTCAAAGATATTCTATTCACCGTATTTCGCTTTGACATTAGTTCCTCTGATATGGGGAAGCAACTTTATCGTTGGTAAACAGTTGGTACTAACTTTGTCCCCCGCAGCGCTAACAACGGGACGTTTTACTGTAGCGTTTCTATGCTTATTACCAGTCTTTTTATATTACCGGAAAAAGTATACAATTAAGAATAGGGCGCTAAAGACCTGGGGATGGTTAATTTTTCTCGGAATTACAGGTGTTTTTGCTTTTAATACCCTTTTATATACAGGACTTAAGCAGACATCACCTGTTAACGCCACTCTGATAAATGCTCTTAGCCCAACCCTTACAGTGGGGCTCTCTATCTTTGTGCTTGGGGATAAACTACGGGGCAAACAAATCATTGGACTAATCTTATCGTTTTTAGGTGTAGCTTGGATTACGGTGCAGGGACAGCCTGCGCGATTAACCAATCTAGATTTTAATCAGGGTGATATACTAATTCTATGTGGTGCCTTTGTTTGGGCAGCGTACTCTATTGGAGTAAAAAAAGCAGTACATACTGTCCCGCCGATTGTTTTAACTACCATAAGCATCTTTTTTGGTTTGCTGGCCCTATTCCCGGCGGCCTATATTGAATTAAATTTTCACCCTGTCGGCCCCATAACCTGGAAGACTATTATCGGAATCATCTATTTGGGCGTTTTTCCCTCGGTAATTGCCTTTTGGCTTTGGAACCGAGGTATTGCTCAGGTAGGTCCCGGTAAAGCATCAATGTTTTATAATCTGATTCCTCTGTTTACAGCTGTGATGAGTTATTTTTTACTTGGGGAAGTTCCTAACCAATATCATTTTATTGGTGGTACCCTCATTCTCTGGGGAGTAATATGGGGGACCAGGCCGGTTAAGCGGTCTGATCCTAAAGTGGGAAATCAGACCCCAAATAAGGATATATAAAATAGAGAAGCCCTTCTATGGTAGAATATCTTAACTATCATAGAAGGGTTTTAAAAATGTGCACTTTAAACTTAAAGTCTTCATTAACGGTAGATTTTAGACATTAAGCAGTTAAAGAACCTAACTGTTCCAATGGGCCTTAAAATTTGTTCATTAAAGAAAAATTTATAGAAGCGAGATTAACTTATTAATATAATTGTTACAAATAAGTAAAATTTATCAAGAAATGGAACTTCGATTATTTTTACAGTTTATTTTTAATGTCCGGCAATTTAAATTGAAAGGAGAGTTGATATGAATTCAAATACCATTCTCTGTGTTGGATATGCTCGCCTACCTGAGGGTACGACAATGGCAGTGCTTTATAAGGTTTTCGGCCTAGGATTAGAAATAGAAACGGAAAGCAGTATTATAGTCAGAGCTCAAACAACAAGTGTTACTGGACTTGGAAACGATTTCTTAACCAAATTCTTTATCAATAAAAATGTTGAAACTGATTTTAAGGATATTTTGGAACAGATTAGTAGGAATTACCGGGCACCTGGAAGTAAAGCCATTTTAGCGGCTGCGCAAAAAGCCTATAATGAATATTTAAGTTATAAAAAAGAGGTTAACCAAAAACCCAACCTAAACCCGAAGATAGACAACGTTCATACGCTAGTGACGAAGACGCATTTTAGTTGTAGAGACTGGTTTATTGAGAAAGGTTGGGTTATGGAAGACTGCTAGTGCTACCGATTAACTTTAATCATCAACCGCTTGGAGGCAATTAATGACATTTCACGGATGTTTTGTATTCTGAACTTGAAACTTGTTGTATATTAAATTAAAAGTAAGTAAGAATTCAAATAGGTATAGGTTGAAATTACTTAATATAAAAGAATATGTGAAGCTAAAGGAAACCTAAATGGTTCTCCCGAAGGTTAGCTGCCGTTCTAACCAGGGATCGCAAAAATCTCTACAGTTAGATCAATAACCAGCTACCACTATTTTCTTAATGAAAATATTGGGGCTGGTTTTTTGTTTTTGTAACTGTTATTAGTGCCTGCTAATTTTACATGAAGGGAAGAGTTAATATGAATTCCAATACTTGTTCTCTGTGTTGGATATGCTCGCCTGCTTGAAGGTACGACTATGGAAGTGCTTTATAAGGTTTTTGGTGTAGGATTAGAGATAGACCCGCAAACCGGCAGTATTGTAAATGCTCAAGCTACTTGCGTTACTAAATTGGGAGATGATTTTTTAACCGAATTTTTTAGTTTATCATGTCACTACTAAGGTAAAGTATTAAACCTAACTTAATAGCTGGTGGGAGGTGATAAGAGGATAAATCTCTTGGCCCCTAATTAAAACAATTTTAAAAGAAAGGGAGGGTGGACATGAGTTCAGAAACTATTCTTTGTGTCGGATATGCTCGACTGCCTGAAGGTATCACAGGTGAGGTAATCTACAAGGTCTTTGGCATAGGATTAGAAATAGAGCCACAAAACGGTATTATAGTAAGAGTTCAAACGACAAGTGTTACTGAACTAGGAAACAATTTTATAACCAAATTTTTTATTAATAAAAACATAGAAACTGATTTTAAGGATATTCTGGAACAGATTAGCAAATATTACCGGGGGCATGGAGATAAAGCCATTATAGCGGCCGCCAAAAAAGCTTATGCTGAATACTTAAGTTACAAAAATGAGTTTAACCCAAAAACAGAGGCGACCCCCATCTTACCGTCCAGATCGAGAAACAATTCATTAGGGTCAACCGTTAAATTTTTTTCACCACCGGCTGCAAGCAAATAATGACATTTGGCCGAGATATTATATACTGTTTTACATACTGTGATATATACTATAATAAAGCAAAATGCTGTTTCGGATTCCACAAGAAAGTATATGTTTAATATATAAACTTAAATATGAAACCAGAAGGTAATCAAATATGGTTACCTTTAAGGTTAGCTGCTGTTCTAACCAGAGATCGCCAAAAATCTTTTCAGTTAGATCAATAACCAGCTACCACTATTTTCTTAATGAAAATATTGGTGCTGGTTTTTTATTTTATATTTTCATTCTGTAAGAGCTAAGTTAGACATTTAAGATAAGTCAGGAGGTATAAAAATGACTACTAAAATCATGATCGTTCAACAGGAAGCGGAAAAGTATGCGGGTGTGGTGAAAAAAAGGTTTCCTGAATTAGTGAAAAATGGAGAACTTAAAATTTTAACCTATGCACATGAATCGCAAATTGAGGATGACAAAATTGGTGATGTGGAAATAATCGGTACTTGGCCTGTCCTGGGGCCGTGGATGAATAAAATGCCAAACTTAAAATGGTATATGACCTTCAGTTCCGGTTATGACCATATAGTTAAGGCAAACTTTCTTCCCGCGCATGTTTCATTAATTAATGTCCCCGGTGGCTCAGGCATACCTATTGCCGAATTCGTTCTTGGTCTTATGCTTAATCATTCCAAGCGATTCGATCAGATGAGGGAGAATCAGAAAGAACACAAATTTATCCGTATCCAGGGTGAAGAACTTTGCGAAAAAACCATTGGTATCATCGGTCTGGGTGGTATCGGTCGCCAGATTGCCAAGCGAGCTAAAGCATTCGACATGCGTGTAATTGGTACGGAAATTCAGATTATGGATATTCCATTTGTCGATCAGGTTTATTTAACCAGCCAGATCAAAGAAGTTTTTGAACAAAGCGATTATGTTGTTTTAAGCTGCCCTGAAACTGCTGAAACCATTGGCATGATAAACAAGGAATCTCTAAAGTGGATGAAGCCCACAGGCTATTTGATTAACTGTGCACGGGGGTCTCTCGTGATTAAAGAAGATTTGATGCAGGCGTTGCGCGAAAAATGGATTGAAGGTGCTGCTAATGATACCTTTTGGATCAAAACTCCACTACCGTCTTATCTACCGCCCGAGGATGAATTCTGGGATACTCCCAACCTTACTATTACCCCCCACGTGTCTAGCTGGACAACAATGTATGCAGCACGTTTTGGCGCTGTGTTTGTGGAAAACATCGACCGCTACTTAAAAGGGCAGGAGCTGATTAATGTA
Organism: Thermincola carboxydiphila; assembly: GCA_016841045.1. GTDB lineage: Bacteria > Bacillota > Thermincolia > Thermincolales > UBA2595 > JAENZX01. Next base: position 30,710 of record JAENZX010000031.1, on the reverse strand, counting down.
GTTAAATCCTCGCAAAAGGAGTTAACCGGAAATGCGGATTTTAAGAAAAATTCACACCTGCAACTCGAAGCTGTATCCCAATAAACCTGGTTTAATTGTGAACTATGAAATAAGAACATAGAAGGAACACTGCAATGCCGGAACAACAATAGGAGGCGAAAAATTTGGAAACAGGAACAGAAACTGCTAGCAAATGGATGCACGTCGGAACGGTACTGAAAGTAAATGCGCTTAATTATCCTGACCGGTTAGGATGCCAGGATAAGTCCAAGAGCTTCACCTTCAAGGAATGGAATGAACGGGCGTGCCGTCTGTCAGACGCTTTGGCAAAAATGGGAGTTGGTTACGGCGACAGGTTTGCTGTCCTTGCTTACAATCGTGTTGAATGGATGGAGATTTACGCAGCCTGTGCTAAAGGAGGTCAGATAGCGGTTCCCATTATGTTTCGCCTGGCACCGGTAGACTATGAGTATATATTGAAACACTCCGATTGTAAGGCATTTATCGTGGAAGAACCATTCGTAAAGAATGTCGATAGTATCCGCGCCAACATTACGTCGATTCCCCAGGAAAATTATATTTGCCTTGGTGAGGGTGAGGTTCCCTCCGGATATGTTAACTACGAAGATGTCCTTAATAAAAGCAACCCGGCGGAACCGGATGTAATGGTGGATTCAGATGACCCCTGGGTCATCATGTATACCTCGGGGACGACAGGCCGGCCCAAAGGGGTTGTGCGGACTCACGAAAATACTATTGCCCAGTATCTTCTCAGCAACATGAATGTAGGGGTAAGACCCACTGATAAACCCCTTATTGTAATGCCCATGTGCCATGTAAACTCAATCTTTTATTCCTTTTGCTATACCTACGTCAGTGCGCCGGTAATGGTATATAACATGATTAGCTTCGAACCGGAGGATCTTTTACGGACCATAGCTGAATACAGAGTTACTTATACGTCCCTGGTGCCGACTCACTACACTATGATTTTGGCCCTTCCCGAAGAGGTAAAGGCTCGTTACGATGTAGGGTGCATCAGACAGCTTCTAATCTCTTCTGCCCCGGCACGCCGGGATTTAAAGCTTGCTATCATGGACCATTTCAAGTCGGTGGAATTATGGGAGGCATATGGTTCAACAGAAACAGGTTTGGCTACTCTCTTGAGACCGGAAGATCAGTTTAATAAACTGGGTTCTATTGGTAAGGAAATCTTCGGTATTGATCAGCTCAGGATTCTGAATGAGGAAGGTAACGATGTACCTCCGGGCGAGGTTGGAGAGCTGTATATTCGCTCGCCGCTGTGCTTTAAAGAATACTGGCATGACCCCGCTAAGACGAAGGAAACGTTTGTTGGTGAGTGGTGTACTGCGGGGGACATGGCGAGAAGAGATGAAGACGGATACTATTACCTGGTCGACCGCAAAGCCAATATGATTATTACGGGTGGAGAGAATGTTTACCCGTCAGAAGTGGAAAATGTCGTTGGCGGTCATCCGGCGGTCAGAGATGTGGCGGTAATCGGTGTTCCCGAGGAAAAGTGGGGCGAGATCGTTGTAGCGTTAGTAATCCTGCATGATGGATACACAGGCAGCGAAAACCTCACTAAGGAGATCATGGACTTTTGTCGGGACAAAATGGCCGGTTTCAAACGACCCAAGGCAGTTCGCTTTATTAACGAGGCCGAGATGCCCAGGACCGGGACTGGTAAGATCCTGCACAGGGTCTTAAGGGAGAGGTACGGCAAGTGGAGTGACGCCTAAAAATAAAAGGCGATACATCACTCAATAGACTATCACCGGAAATCCTAGGCAGTTTAAGGGAGGATCAGCCAAATGTATGTAGCAGGAATCGATATTGGGTCTATTTATTCCAAGGCCATAATTTTAAAAGATAACCAGGTTGTAGGATCCCTTGTCAAAAGAACAGGTGGGGAAATTAAGGTTGCTTCACAAAAATTAATTGAGGAAGTTCTGATGCCGTTAGGCCTGCAGGCTGCTGATCTAAGAGCGGCTGTAGCTACCGGCTACGGCAGGATCTCAGTTCCTTTTGCACAGAAGCAGGTCACGGAAATTTCCTGTTTTGGGCGTGGTATTGGTCACTTGTTTCCTTATGTGAGAACCGTAATTGATATCGGCGGGCAGGACAGCAAGGGTATCAAGATTGATGACCAGGGATCCGTCGATGATTTTGTCATGAATGATAAATGTGCAGCGGGCACCGGGCGTTTCCTGGAAGTGATGGCTAATGCCCTGGAAGTCAAACTGGAAGACATGGGCCTGCTGGCACTGCTGTCTAATTCACCTGAGGAAATTGGCATTACCTGCACAGTATTTGCAGAGTCTCAGGTTATATCCCTAGTGGCAAAAGGTCGCCCCAAAGTAGATATTATAGCTGGTATACATCAGGCAATTGCTGAACGAATTGTTAGCATGGTGAAAATGATTAGAATTGAAGAGCGTATTGCTATAACCGGCGGTGGAGCCAAAAACATCGGGCTAGTCAGGGAGCTTGAAAAAAAGCTAGGTTCAAAAGTTATTGTTCCGGAGGAACCACAATTAATTGGTGCCTATGGTGCCGCACTCTTTGCACAAGATTTGGCCCGTAACGAATAACAATATCCCAGATAACCGGGAAAAAATACCGGGAAAGGAAGATAGATATGGCGATTGAGCAACTATTGGCCCGATTTAATGCAGCTGTAGCAGAACCATATGCCGAGGCCAAAAAGCGTAAGGAACAAGGACAAAAGGTCATTGGATGGCTGCCGACTGATGTGCCTGAAGAACTAATACATGCTGCCGGTGCTTTTCCAGTAGGTGTATTAGGTACTAATGAGCATATTTACTTGGCGGATGCACATTTACAGACTTGGGCCTGTTCATTGATGAGAGGGTGCCTGGAACAGGGGTTAAACGGAAATCTGGATTTTCTGGACGGTATTATTATACCCCATACATGTGATACAACCCGAATGTTGGTAGGTATTTGGCGACACGCCCTGAGCACCCCGTATATCGACAACTACCTGATGCCTCGCCAGATTGACCGTCCCAGTGCACGCACTTATCTTAAGGGAGAATTGGCCCGGCTAAAGGATAATCTGGAAAAGTGTACCGGGAAAGTCATTACAAATGAGGCTTTAAAAGACAGTATTAATGTTTTTAATGCTAATCGGACGGTTTTACGCCGCCTCTACGAATACCATTCCACCAACACCGCGGTAATTTCTTCGCGGATGTTATATACCGTGATTAAAGCTGCAATGTTCATGGATAAAGCAGAACATACAACACTGGTTGAAGAGCTGCTTAAAGAATTAGCGAATATTTCAACCTCTAATGATAAGCGGGTTCGCCTGGCAATTTCCGGAGGGGTCTGGGAACCTCCCGAAATCCTGGACATGATTGAAGAATTGGGAGCAGTAGTAGTTGCCGACGATCTTTTAACGGGAGCCCGTTATATGGGGCCTGATGTCATTGCTGACGGTGACCCGCTGGACGCTTTGGCAGTACGTCAATTAAATCGTATTCCATTTGGCGGGTTTGATAGTACCACCCGGGAGCGCCGCGGATTTTTGGTTGAAACAGCCCAAAATGCAGGCGTCCAGGGCATGGTCTTCCTGCACCTTAAATTCTGTGAACCTGAAAACTATGATTATAACGATATGAGGGAAGCAATGAACAAGGCCGGCATTCCCAATATCCGGTTGGAAACAGAGTATGCCAATACCTCCCTCGGCCAGGCTCGTACCAGATTACAGGCCTTTATTGAAATGATGGGAGGTAGCAAATAATGAGTGCACCGTTTAAAACTGCAGGCCTCTTGAAGAATCTAATGGCTAAGTATTACGCCAAAGGCGAGGAAAATCGCAAATCAGGAATACCTGTTGCCTGGGTTACCGCAGTTTTTCCAGTTGAAATTATTTATGCAATGGATATCTTCCCTTATTATCCAGAAAACTTTGGTGCCCTTGGGGCTGCACGTAAAGTAGCTGATAAATTATCAGAGTATGCTGAGCGACGGGGTTATTTTAACGACTTATGCGGTTATGCCCGATGTGGGATAGGTGATGCCTATGCTACAGATCATCCTGTGGGAAATATTTTGCCGCCTGACCTGCTCGTTTGCTGCAATACCCAATGCGGTAGTTTACCTAAGTGGTTTGAGGCTGCCGGTCGCTATTATAATGCACCGTACTTTTTACTGGATTCGCCCCTGATTGAGGACCAGGTAAGTCCTTTAGGCAAGAATTATTTCATTGACCAGCTTTGGGAAATGGTAGATTTTCTTGAGCGAACCACGGGCAAGAAATTTGAAATGGAACGGCTGGTAGAGGTTCTTAAATTGGCCAGTGAAGCTACCCAGCTTTGGAACGACTGCCTTGATACGGCAGCCCTGAAACCGGCTCCCTTTGGTTTCTTTGATGCTTGCTTCCATATGGCCCCGATTGTTACCTGGCGAGGTACTCAGACTGCAGTTGATTATTATATGGCCCTGAAGGAAGAACTGGATGAGCGGGTGGCCAAGGGTATAACGGCCATTCCCAATGAACGTTTTAAAATATATTTTGACCATATCCCGGTATGGCCGCGTCTACGCTGGTTCTCCGATTTGTTTGCCGCCAATGATGCTTTGGTTGTGGCATCTCAGTATACCCACTCCTGGGCTCACAAATTTGATGTCAGCCGACCGATGGAGAGTTTGGCAGAAGTCTATACTGAGCAGTTTGTGAATCGAGGCTTTGAATACCGAATCAAACTGAAAATGGATTTTATGAAAAGGTATAAATGTGACGGCTTTGTATTGTTTTCAAACCGCAGCTGTAAGCCAAATTCCTTTGGACTTTATGATAAACGCCAGGTAATTACGGAACGAACAGGAAAGCCGGGCGTGGTATTTGAAGCCGATATGTCGGATCAGCGTTTTTTTTCCGAAGGACAGATACAAATCCGGCTGGAAGCCTTCTTCGAACGCCTGAGAAAAGACCAATAGCAGTCGATTTCATCTGTAAGCAGTAAATTGGTTAAGAATTATTTGTCTTCTCCAGTTAAGATTAGCCGTTGAGGGGAGGGATCAACCAAACAAAAAAGTTATGATAAGTCGCAACGGGCTTTTAGTCAATTAGCGATAAAAAACTGACCAATGTCCCAAATCATGAGGAGGTGTAAACATGAAAAAATTATTATCCGGTAACGAAGCATTTGCTTTTGGGGCCTATCTGGCCGGAGTCCAGCTTGCGGCAGCCTACCCCGGAACCCCAAGTACAGAAGTAGTTAAGACTTGTGCTGCATATGATACCATTTATGCCGAATGGTCCCCTAACGAAAAAGTCGCCATGGATGTGGCTATTGGTGCTGCATATACTGGACGACGCGCATTATGTGCTATGAAGCACGTAGGTATGAACGTCGCCGCTGAATCACTTTTCTACTCATCTTATACCGGGCTTAAGGGTGGTCTCGTAATTATCAACGCTGATGACCCGGGTATGCACAGCTCCCAAAACGAACAGGATAACCGCAATTACGCCAAGTTTGCAAAAGTTCCCATGCTGGAACCATCTGATAGCGAAGAAGCTAAAAACTATGTTCGTATTGCTCTTGAAATGAGTGAGCAGTTTGATACCCCGGTAATGATTCGTACCACTACCCGGCTTTCCCATTCCCGTACTCTGGTTGATATGGACGAAAGCAACAGGGTGATTCCCACAGATGAAATTCCAGCTTATGAACGAAATATCCCCAAATATGTTATGGTTCCGGCCAATGCGCGTCGCCGCCATCCTGTGGTTGAAGAAAGACTGCAAAAGCTGGCTGCTCTGGCAGAGACCCTTGATATCAACAAAATTGAGCCGGGCAACGACGAAATCGGCATTATAACCAGTGGTGTTGTTTATCAGTATGCCCGTGAAGTTTTTCCCACTGCTACAATACTAAAACTGGGTATGGTCTGGCCGCTGCCAAAGCAAATGATTCTTGATTTTGCCAAGCGGGTTAAGAAGTTGGTTGTCATCGAAGAACTTGATCCTTTCATTGAAGAATATGTCAAAGTATTGGGTCTTAATTGTATTGGAAAAGATGTTTATCCGATTATGGGTGAATTTAGTCCGTCCCTGATTCGAGAAGTATCCTATAAAGCCAGTTTGATCAGCGAAGCACCGGCAAATGTATCCGCTGTAAACATTGAATTGCCTATGCGTCCACCAATGCTCTGCCCGGGTTGCGGTCACCGCGGATTGTTCCATGCATTAAAGCGCCTCGATGTCTCTGTTTTTGGCGATATCGGCTGCTACACCCTTGGTGCTGCACCACCGTTAGCAGCAATGCATACATGCGGCTGCATGGGCGCTGGTTTTGGAGTTGTACATGGGGTAGATAAAGTTGGTGTTAAAGGCCGGACTGCTGCGGTTCTTGGGGATTCAACCTTCTTTCACAGCGGGATTCACCCGATGATAGATGTACTTTACAACAAGGGTGTAAGTACCCTGATAATTACGGATAACAGGATTACGGCTATGACAGGGCACCAGGACAATCCAGGAACCGGCATGACCCTGCTGGGGGAGCCTGCTGAGCGGATTGATATTGAAACTGTTGTTCGCGGGCTTGGAGCCAAACGGGTGGAAGTTGTCAATCCGTATGAAATTGATAATGTCATGAATGTCCTGAAGGAATGTATTGATTCCGATGAACCTTCAGTTGTCATTGTCAGATATCCCTGTGTACTTAATGTCAAAGAAAAGCACCCGGTGCCGGTTGTTGACAAAGAAGCATGTACTAACTGCGGGACTTGCCTCAAGATTGGCTGCCCACCGCTTACTAAGAATGAAGAGTACGTAGCTATTGATAGCATACTCTGTAATGGCTGCGGACTGTGTGCAGAGGTTTGTCCCTTCAATGCAATCAAAAAACCAGAGGAGCAGTAGAAAGGAGGTAGGTTGTAGGATGCGTAATAAAATTGACTTCATTGTCGCCGGTGTTGGCGGACAAGGTACGATTCTGGCAAGTGATATTTTGGTTGAGGTTGGTTATAAGGCCGGTTATGATGTCAAGAAATCCGAAGTACATGGCATGTCTCAGCGCGGCGGTGGAGTAGAAAGCCAGGTTCGCTGGGGAAAGAAAGTTTATTCTCCGCTAATTGAAAAAGGAAAAGCAGAGTTTGTACTTGGATTTGAAATGTTGGAAGCTGCCCGTTGGACCGAGTATCTTAATCCTTCCTCTGTGGTTTATGTCAACAAGCACAAGATGTTCCCGCCGACGGTTTCAACAGGTCAGGCAGTATACCCGGCTGAAAGTGCTATAGAAGAGGAATTAAAGTTCCGGGCCCAACACTTTGAATGGATAGATGCTATTGGCCTGGCTCAGCAATTGGGTAATCCGGCTTTGGCTGGGGTAATCATGCTCGGACGACTTTCTGCTGACCTGGAAATTGCTCCGGAAATATGGCTTAATGTAATTTCCGATCTGGTACCTGCCAGATTCGTGGAATTAAATAAGAAGGCTTTTATAACAGGCAGAGAGTTAAAAGGTTAAAACCTAAGTAACTGCCAAAAAAAAGGAGGATAAAGATGGCTGATTTAATACCAAACAATGCTGTTCGGGAAGAATCCACAGGGTCTCCCCACGAAGTAGGGCCAAATCTTAAGTTAGTAAAGAATTCACAAAATTTAATTTGGGATAAGACTAATGAATGTATGCCTCGGGAAGAGCGGAGAATTCTCCAGCTGAAAAGGTTAAAGGATGTTGTAACTCGTTCTTACATGAACGTACCCTTCTATAAACAAAAATTCGATGAGTTGGGTATTACTCCGGATGATATTAACTCTCTTGAAGACCTTAGTAAATTGCCTTTTACGGTTAAGACAGATCTGCGTGATAATTACCCATTTGATTTGTTTGCTGTTCCTATGGAGGACATTGTTAGACTGCATGCTTCCAGTGGAACTACAGGTAAACCCATTGTAGGAGCTTATACAAGAAACGACCTGAACGTGTGGGCAGAAGTTATGGCGCGAACTTTAACCGCAGGAGGGGTTACCTCTAAGGACATTGTTCAGAATGCTTACGGCTACGGGTTGTTCACCGGTGGCCTTGGAATGCATTATGGTGCTGAACGAGTTGGTGCTACAGTTGTACCCGCTGCTAGTGGTCTTAGCCAGCGCCAGATAATGCTCTGGCAGGATTTTGGAACTACAGCTATTTCCTGTACACCGTCTTACGCCCTGTCGTTGGCTGAAACGGCAGCTGAAATAGGTGTAGACATTAAGGAAAAAGTTAAGATTCGGGCTGGATTCTTTGGTGCCGAGCCTTGGACAGACGAAATGCGCCGCGAAATCGAAGAAAAACTAAATCTGGAGGCTTTTGATATTTTCGGATTAACCGAAATAATTGGCCCCGGTGTTGCAGCTGAATGTTATTGCCATGATGGACTACATATTCAGGAGGACCACTTCCTGGCCGAAACCATCGACCCAGAAACCGGAGAAGTACTTCCTTACGGTACTGAAGGAGAACTGGTCTTCACCGCTCTTACCAAAGAGGCATTTCCTGTAATCCGTTACCGGACCCGTGATATTACGGTTCTAGATCCTACCCCATGTGCTTGTGGCCGGACCACATTGCGGATGAAAAAGGTAACAGGCCGTTCAGACGACATGCTGGTTATTCGCGGGGTTAACGTATTCCCGTCACAAATCGAAAGTGTTCTTTTGAATAAGGAAGGTTTGATTGGACAATATCAAATCATTGTCAATCGTGTTAAAAACCTGGATACTTTAGAAGTTCAGGTTGAAGCAAGCAATGAAATGTACGCTGCCGGTCGTGAAGCTATTGAAGCCAAGGAAAAGGAAATTGCAAAGCAGTTGAACCAGGTTCTGCTTTTATCAGCCAAAGTAACCATTGTAGAACCAAAAAGTATAGTACGCAGCGAAGGCAAAGCCAAGCGGGTAATTGACAATCGTAAGGTAGGCTTCTAAAAAATCGGAAACCCTTTAACCTACGTATACATTGAAAATAAGGGGGAGTAACAATGTCAATTAAAAAAATTGGTGTTTTGGGAGCTGGTTCCATGGGCGGAGGAATTGCCCATCTTGCTGCCATGAAAGGTTTTGAAGTAGTCCTTTGTGACGTTGAACAGCGTTTTGTTGATGGAGCTATTAAGCGTGCAACCTTGCTGATGGATAAAAGTATCGAAAAGCAGAAAATGACTGTAGAAGAAAAGGAAGCAACTCTGGCCCGGATTACCACCACTACCAATATGGAGGATTTTGCTACTGTCGATTTCGTCATTGAAGCGATCATCGAAGACCTCGAACTTAAGAAGGACGCTTTTGCACGACTGGATAAGATTTGCCGTCCAGAGGTAATTCTCACCACAAACACTTCGTCCATGTCAATTACTGTTATTGCCAGTGCTACCTCGCGTCCTGAAAAGGTTTGTGGTATGCATTTCTTCAATCCGGCTCAGGTTATGCGGCTGGTTGAAGTTATCCGGGGTTACTCGACCAGTGACGAGACTGTTAAAATAGCGTCTGAGCTTGCTCAAGCCATGGGCAAGACCACTGTAGAGGTTAAGAAGGATACCCCCGGTTTTATTGTAAACCGTGTTATGATACCCCAGTTCCTGGAAGCAATTCGCATTGTGGAAGAAGGTATAGCAACTCCAGAGGATATTGATACAGCAGTTACTATGGGTCTGAACTATCCCATGGGACCTTTCACTCTTATGGACTTCACCGGAATTGATATCTCAATGTTTGTTGCGGACTATTTCTACAATGAGTCCAAAGATCCAAAATGGACTCCTCCCCAGACCGTAAAATCTCTGGTTCGGGCTGGTCGCCTCGGTAAAAAGACCGGTGCCGGATGGTATGACTACAGTAAAAAGGTTTTATAAAAATCAATGATTGGAGGGATTGCTTATGTATACAAAAGCATTTATACCTTACGGAGGATATTATAGTTCACCATTTGTTAAGTGGCAGGGCAGCCTGCAAAATGAGAATTCTATCGAACTGGGCGCATCCACTGCCAAAAGGTGGCTGGCATCTAAGAACATGCAAGCAACCATGTTTGATTACGTGTATATAGGAAGTACTGTTTTCCAAAAGCATTGGTTTTACTCAGGTCCTTGGGCGGCAGCCCTAATGGGGGCAGACAGAACTACCGCCCTCCATGTTCCTCAGGCCTGTTCTACATCCACCACTTGTGTTGGCTTGGCAGCAGCTGGCCTGGAAACTGGCAGTTTCAGTAACGCCTTCTGTCTGATGACAGACCGCCTGTCCAATGGTCCTCATGCCGTTTGGCCTAATCCCAACGGACCCGGAGGAGAGGCTATTTCAGAAAACTGGGTTATGGAAAACTTCAATAAGGATCCCTATGGTAAAGTAGCCATGATTCAGACAGCTGAAAATGTAGTCAAGAAAGCAGGCAATATTACTAAGGAAGAGTGTGACGCGGTTACTGCCAGGCGGTATGAGCAATACCGGGATGCTTTGGCTAATGACCGAGAGTTCCAAAAGAGGTACATGTTCACTGTAGAATATAAAAAGAGTAAAAAAGAAGTGGGAGTGGTGGAAGCAGACGAAGGGATTACACCGACCACTTTTGAAACATTGGTCAAACTGAAACCGGTTATTGAGGGTGGGGTACACAGTTTTGGTTCACAAACCCACCCGGCAGATGGTAACTGTGGAATTATCGTAACAACCAAGGAAAAAGCCCAAGAACTCAGCAGTAATAAGAACGTAGAAATCCAGGTTCTTTCCTACGGCTTCGCGCGGGCAGAAAAAGCTCATATGGCAATGGCCGTAGTTCCCTCAGCCATGATGGCTCTGGAAAAGGCAGGTATTAGCGCCAGGGATCTGTCTGCAGTTAAAACCCACAACCCATTCATAGCTAATGATGTACATATGTCTAATGAAATGGGTATAGATGTAATGAGCTATAATAACTATGGGTGTTCCCTTGTTTACGGGCATCCTCAAGGTCCTACCGGAGGCAGGGGGATTATTGAACTGATCGAGGAGTTAGTTCTCCGTGGCGGCGGCTATGGCCTGTTTACCGGCTGTGCGGCAGGGGACACCGGAGCTGCTGTAGTTATCAAGGTTTCATAAGAATCTGGTATGGCGACAAGAGAGGAGAAGATCTACATGGCTTACGAAGTAATTCAGCTAGAAAAAGAAAACGGAATAGCAACCATCACCTTAAACCGTCCACCGATGAATCCGCTAAACAGTCAAATATTCCGGGAACTGGCTATAGCTGCTGACGAACTTCAGGCTGACGATTCTGTCAAAGCTGTGATAATTACCGGAGCCGGGGATAAGGCCTTTGCCGCCGGTGCTGACATTTCTGAAATGGTAAACCTTACTCCGATAGAAGCATATACCTTTTGCCAAGGCTCCCGGATAGCCTTCGAGAAAATCGAAAATCTGGGGAAACCGGTCATAGCTGCTATCAACGGTTTGGCATTGGGTGGTGGCTGTGAACTTGCCCTATGCTGTGACTTCCGTTTAGCTGCTGATACTGCCAAGTTTGGCCAGCCGGAAATTAACCTGGGCATAATACCTGGCGGAGGGGGAACCCAGCGTCTATCAAGGCTTATCGGGGCTGCTAAAACCAAGGAACTGATTTTCCTGGGTGAAGTTTTTGATGCGGCTGCTGCAGAAAAGATCGGTTTGGTTAACGAAGTAGTACCGGCGGATTCTATTATGGAGGAAGCCCAAAAGCTTGCTGAAAAGCTAGCTTCCAAGCCCGCTGTTGCCATGAAAATGGCCAAAAATTCCATAAATTCAGGGGCTAATGTAGATATTGCTTCCGCCCTGACTATGGAAATCCAAAACGTCATTATTTCTTTTGCCAGTGATGATCGTAAAGAAGGCATGGCCGCATTCATAGATAAACGGAAGCCAAATTTTACGGATAAGTAACCTAAAGTAGCACCCAAAATTAAGATGCGGCTATATGAGTATCCGATAAAAAATAATGGGAGGTTTAGAAAAATGGATAACGCAAGCAAAGCATGGAGAGTTACATGGTGTGCAATTGGTGTAAACTTGGCACTCGGAATGATTTATGCCTGGAGTGTGTTTGCGGCAGCGCTCGTTAAAGACTTGGGTTTTACCAAAACTCAGGCTCAAGTCCCATATACCATCGCTCTCTTAATGTTGGCTTTTTTGTCAGTTCCGGGTGGTAGACTCCAAGATCGTCTGGGGCCACGACTTATTATAACAATCGGCGGATTACTTTCGGGAATCGGAATGGTTATTGCCGGCTTTGCAGAATCAATTACTATATTTAGCATAGCTTTTGGTATAATCAGTGGATCAGGAATAGGCTTAGCTTATGCTGCAACGACACCGGCAGCAGTTAAATGGTTTCCTCCACAAAAAAGAGGGCTTATCAGCGGTATGGTAGTAGCAGGTGTCGGCTTGGCCTCAGTGTACGTGGCCCCGATGACTCAGTACTTTATTAATAACTACGGCGTTAAACAGGCTTTTTGGATGGAGGGTATTATCTTCGGGTTGGTAATTTTAATTATGTCCCAGTTTATATCAAACCCACCTGATGGATATGTTGTGGCTGGCTCCCCAGCAAAGTCTACCGGGCTTGCAGCTAAGTTATCACGTGATTACTCACCTATGGAAATGCTGGCAACTCCTCAGTTTTGGCAGATATGGCTAATGTATGGCTTTGGCTCTGTAGCGGGTTTAATGATTATCGGGCACTTGGCAATTATAGCCAAGGTGCAGGCTAATGTAGCATGGGCATTTATATTTGTTTCAATATTGTCCATCTTTAATGCCGCCGGAAGGGTCGTAGGAGGAATTCTTTCAGATAAAATCGGCCGTAACAAAACCTTAATTGCAATGTTTTTGCTTCAGGCAATAAACATGGCTTTATTTAAATTGTATACTACCAGCCCGCTGTTGATTTTTGGAATTGCCTGCACTGGAATTGCTTACGGTTCATTGCTATCCATTTTCCCTGCACTTACCTTTGACTATTTTGGGCTAAAAAATGGCGGTGTCAATTATGGCTTGGTATTTACTTCCTGGGGTGTAGCCGGTGTTATAGGACCAATAATGGCCGGTCGTATTGTAGATATCACCAAGTCTTATAATTCCGCTTTTATGGTAGCAGCAGGACTCTTGATTTTGTCGGTAATTTTTGTTCTAACACTTAGTGCACCCATTCAAAAAACGGAAGACAAGTCAATTGCAGTTTAATTTTTTGGAAAAACCAAATTGTAAAATTAATATCTCGTTATGGTTAAGATTACATTTCGTTACGTGACCTATTATGGAGCTATCATAAGTAAAAACTTGTGATAGCTTCCTTTCTATTCCTATAATAATTTCCTGTATGCAAAAAAAATGGAAAATTACTAACATGACTGCGGGCAGGAGAAATTTGTTTCTTTAGAGAAAAAGTAAAGAGTAATTGTTCCTTTGGCCATTAAAATCAAAGTAATAATTTGAAGTAGATGCAGGGGGTTATTTCATGTCTGATACTCAAATTTTCACCAACGATATTATCCCTTCACTTCTAAACTGCATTCATAGTGGTATAATTGCCATTAACCGAAAAGGAATAGTTATTGTATGTAACAACCGTGCCCAACAGATGCTGGAGTTAGGTGATGAGGTTATAGGTAAACCAATAACTTCATTAGTTCCAAATACTGAACTTTTAACAGTTATTAATACAGGCCAAATTCAATATGGCAAGAAGTTTTATCACAAGGATAAAATCTTTATGGTTAACCGGACTCCCTTGTTAAATGAAGGCAACATTATTGGAGCGGTTACAATATTACAGGACATTACCGAGTTGGAAGACGTACTTACAGAGTTAGAATCCTTTAAACAAATTAATATGGAGCTAGAGGGAATTATAGCATCCTCCCACGATGGGATAATAATTACTGATGGCGATGGTAATATAATGAAATTCAATAAAGCTCTACTTAGAGTAACGAATTTACCAAGGGAATGTTTTTTGGGTAAAAAGATAGACTGCTTACAGGAAGAAGGCCACTTTTCTTATGTACCAGTAGCAAAGCGAGCGCGGCTCGAAAAGAAAAACGTAACGGATTTGCAAAGGATTAATACAGGTAAAGAAGTAATGGTAACCTCCACACCGGTAATAGATGATGCTGGAAAAGTAATCAGGGTTGTAACAAATGTTAAAGATATGTCTGAAATCGTCAAACTACAGGAGCAGCTTAATCAATCACTTGAAGTCAGCGGTCACCTTCGGACAGAATTTAATAAACTGCTTGAAGAACAATTACGTTCTAATGAACTCATTACCCGCAACCATAAAATGTTGAAAATAGTTGAATTAATCAAGCGTGTCGCCGATAGTGGTGCGACTGTTATGCTGCAGGGAGAGTCAGGAGTAGGTAAAGAAGTATTTGCAAAACTGATTCATTCCTGGAGTGATAGAAAAGGAGCATTTCTAAAAGTAAATTGCAGTGCCTTGCCAGGCCATTTGCTGGAGTCTGAAATATTTGGTTATTCCAAAGGGGCTTTTACAGGCGCTAATAATTCGGGTAAACCCGGACTTTTTGAACTTGCTGACGAAGGCACCCTTTTCCTTGATGAAATTGAGGATTTGCCTTTGGAGCTGCAGGGTAAATTCCTTCGTGTTTTACAGGATGGGGAGTTTTTCCGCTTAGGGGGAACCAATGTAATCAAAGTTAATGTACGAATAATTGCTGCCAGCAATAAAGATATTAAATCAATGGTTGATGAAAACAAGTTCAGACAGGACCTTTATTACCGTCTTAATGTTGTTCCTATAACAATTCCACCTCTGCGTGAAAGACTTGAAGACATTCCTTTATTAACTGAGTATTTCCTAGCCCAACTAAATGAACAATATAATATGAAAAAAGTCATTACACCACAAATGTTGAGAAGATTTATAAGTTATCAATGGCCAGGGAATGTACGGGAACTAAGAAATTTATTAGAGCGGCTGGTTCTGATAAGTTCAAGTGATGTTATCAGCGAACACGAGTTTACAGAATCAAAGCAAAGTAACATAGAACTAAATCAGATAACCAATGTCGATAGACTAAATTTTCAGGATGTGGATGAGGAAATCCCGTTGCTCAGAGAAGCATTGGAAGAAAAGGAAAAAGAATTAATCCTTCGTGCATTTGAGAAATGTAAGAATCTGCGTCGAACAGGCGAAATGTTAGGGATATCCCATACTGCGGTTCTGAGAAAATTGAAGAAATATCGGGTGGAATTCAATTAAATGCATAATCGGGAGGAGAAAGCTTGATGGAAGTACGTACTAGTGATGCGGCAAAGAAACTGGAAAGAGACTGGCGATCAATGATTTTGATTTCTCATGATTTTTTTCATCGTTGGCGGATGGTTCTTGAAGAGAAGCTTGGGGCAGAAGAAACATTCCAATTAGTTGACCGCTTTTGGGAATTAGTTGGCGAAGGTACAGCAGAGAGTTATAGGAAACGGGGTAAAGACACTGGGGATCTGGAACAAATAGTACATGCCTTTGTTAAAGCAAGTCTTGTTATGGGAGAGAAAGCCAGATTAGAAAAAGAGGGAAATGACGTTCTGCTTATCCATGATGCCTGTCCATGGATAGATTCTTTTAGAGATTACGGAGCATTAGGACAATGTCAATCCGGATGTGACAAATGGTTCCAGACGGCGTTAAAGAATATATCAAATGATTTCTCAGTACAAACTGAGACCTGTCTGGCTGCAGGTGGTAGTAATTGTACCAGACGCTTTTTCAGAAAAAAACAATAGGTAAGTTTGCAACACATTGAAAGGCATTATTGGAACACAAAAGTTCCGCTTGGAACGGAAAAGTACCAAATAAAAGCAAAATTGGAACGAATTCGTTCCAATTTTGCTTTTGTCCCTGTAAATATCTTAATGTATCAATTTGCTTTTATAAAAAAATAAAAAAATTAATTTTAAATTAGTTTTTTCATTCAGTATCATTTTTCTACCAATCAAATTTTTTATCAAACTGCTTAAGATAAAAATTCAGATTATTGCAAAAATCGACTGAGTGGTTGGATGCTGGCGAAGTAGTTCGCTGGCATCCTTTTTGCTTTTTATAGTTAATAAATAGTGGGGGTGATAAGTGCCAAAGAACAAATTTGAAGTTGATTTGGTTTAATTGAACAAAACTAAAATAAGGAGGAAAAAACTATGCTTAAAAATTGTACACCATGGCCGGAGGAATTTATAAAACTATATCGTGAGAAAGGTTATTGGACTGATATTACTCTTTGGGAAATGGTTGAGTCCACTATTCAAAAGTATGGTTCTAGAGAAGCGCTTATATATGAGGAACAACGTGTAACATACAGTGAATTAGGAGAAAAAGTTGAACGCCTAGCCGCTCACTTCCTGGAGATTGGGCTAAAGCCCCTGGATCGGGTGGTTTACCAACTGCCTAATATACCGGAATTCGTATACTGCTTTTTAGCCCTGGTAAAAATCGGTGTAATACCGGTAATGGCGTTGGCGGCTCACCGGCAGCATGAAATAGGTCACTTTATTAAGTCTTCAGGCGCGGTAGGATATTTTATTCCGGGACTTTACCGCAAGTTTGATTACAGGGACCTGGCAGATGAGATCAAAAGCGAACAGCTAAAATATGTATTTGTAACTGACGAAGTCAGAGAAGGACAGATTTCAATTAAAAACTTACTTGAGACCCCTGTTGAAGCAGAGTGGGCTAAACTGGCAGCTAAGACTCGGCCAGAACCCACAGAAGTGGCCCTGATGCTGCTATCCGGAGGCACTACCGGACTTTCCAAGCTCATTCCCCGTACTCATAATGACTATGTTTATAACAGCAGGCAATGTGGCGAAGTATCCGGATTTAACGATAAAACCGTATTCCTGGGGCTTTTACCCCTGGCCCATAATTATAACCTGGCCTGCCCTGGAATTCTTGCTGCATATGCCCATGGTGGTAAGGTGGTAATAGCCCCGGCTCTTGACCCGGATACAGTATTCTCCCTGGTACAAAAAGAAAAGGTGACTATCATACCAGCTGCCGTACCTCTAGTTTCAATGTGGGTTAACTCCCCGATTCCGGAAAAGTATAACCTTGAATCTTTACAGGTTATTCAAAATGGTGGAGCCATGCTGGCGCCTGAACTACGTAAAAAGCTGAAAGAAAAATTTAATTGTATACCTCAGGAAGTATTTGGTACTGCAGAAGGTTTGTTAAATTTAACGCGATTAGATGATAACGAAGATCTAATTCTGAACAGCTCCGGGACTCCGATTTCTCCTGATGATGAAATTAAAATAGTGGATGAATCAGGCAGCGAGTTGCCTGATGGCAAAAAAGGCGAACTAATTTGTCGTGGGCCCTACACCATCCGGGGCTATTATAACAATCCAGAAGCCAACGCAAAATCTTTTACTCCGGATGGTTTTTACAAGACCGGTGATGTAGTCAAAAAAATTAACGGTTACCTATATACTGAAGGAAGGATTAAAGATCTTATAAACCGTGGTGGGGAAAAGATTAGTTGTGAAGAGATTGAAAACATGATATTACAATACCCTAAAGTAGAAAATGTCTGCCTGGTCGGAATGCCTGATGAAGTTTACGGAGAGCGAGCCTGCGCCTGGGTTCTCCCTAAGTCTGGTGAGAAAATTACTTTTGAGGAGTTAATTGAATTCCTGAAACAGCAGAACATCGCCAAATTCAAACTCCCGGAAAGAGTCGAAGTCGTCGACGAGTTTCCTCTAAGCCCGGCAGGAAAGATTTTAAGGCGAACACTTCGTGAACGGATTGCTGAAATAGTTGAAAAGGAAAAGATGGCGAAAATAGGTTAACAAACTAAAAGGTAGTGTTAAACAAGTATGAAAAAAATATGGAGGGATAATTATGAGTAATCAAAATAAAATCACTGCAACCGGTTGGATAGATCAATTAAAGTTTAGTCGTTTTCATGGCTTGGTCTTATTGCTGATGGGGTTAACCCTGATATTTGACGGGTACGATTCCCAAGTAATTGCATATATTATGCCCAAACTACTAAAGGAGTGGAACCTGACGCCGGTTGTGGCAGGGTCGCTGGCATCATATGGTTTTATGGGACTGATGATAGGAGCCGCAGGTTTTGGTATGTTATCTGACCGAATTGGGCGAAAGAAAACGTTAATGATGTGTATTGCTATTTTTTCAATCTTTAGCGGAGCAGCCTTCTTCGCACCAAATTTTGAAGTATTCGTAGGACTTAGGTTTCTTGCCGGTTTAGGAATGGGTGGCGCAATGCCAATAGCTATCACCCTGGTATCTGAATTTGCTCCTTCCAAAATAAGGGCAAAGGCAGTCACGGCAATGTTTGGTGGATTTACCTTGGGTTGGGCGGTAGCAGGTTTTATGGCAATGCTTATTATTCCGAATCTTGGATGGAGGCCCTTGCTATTAATAGGAATTTTACCGGTTCTGTTTATACCTGTAATTAACCACTATCTTCCTGAATCAGTTCGCTTCCTGGCGGGTAAAAAGGATTATGCCGGGGCTATTGAGAATATGAGAAAAATTGAAGCTTTGACTGGTGCGACACCAAGAAAATGGACTGCGGAAGACTTTGAACAACCTGTAGTTCAGAAGAAAGGCAGTGTAGGGGCACTTTTTGGTAAAGGATTAGCTGGTATGACCTTAATTGTATGGGTAACTTACTTCTTCAATTTATTAGTTATATACGGTCTTTCAAGTTGGCTGCCTTCTTTGCTGGTTAAGTCTGGTTTTTCTCTAGTAAAGAGTTACAGTTTCGGAATAGTCCAGTCTATTGGTGCTACCATTGGCGGATTTATCTTAGGCCTGGTAATGGATAAGTTCGGGCGCAAAGTCGGGTTAAGTTTGTTTTACGTCTTAGGTGGTTTGTCTTTATGGGTATTTGGTTATGCAACTTCTAATACGACTCTTTTACTTGCAGGAGCGGGTACTGGTATCTTTATAATTGGAACGCAAATTGCACAACACGTAATCGCCGGGGAAATTTATCCCACCCATGTTCGCTCCACGGGAGTAGGTTGGGCTCTTACCATAGGTCGTTTGGGTTCTATTGTGGGACCTCTTTTAGGCGGATACCTGCAAGTGGGAGGGTTTAGTTTCGCCAACTATTTTGTTATCTTCTCAATACCATGCTTTATTTGCGGATTTATGGTTCTGTTCTATAAGGTAAACGTTAAGGGTGAAGGTTTGGAAACAATTAATGAGAAAATGGGAGCTGCAGCCAACCTTACCCATTAAGGTAGTTCTGGTGAAGACAAGGATTTTTACAGAACATAAAACCGAATTAAGTCCCCTATTTGGAGACGCAAAATTATATCCCTCCTATGGAAGAATGACTGCCGTAGGAGGGATCTTTATCGTAGGGGGATACCCCTAGACGGTCCCCAAAAGGCAGGGTGAGACAAAAAGAGGGGTGAGACTTTATTTTATTTATTTAAACCTGTATAATTAGAAAATAATTACGGAAAGTAATTGTAATTAAATTTACTGGACAGGAGGGTCTGTATGGGGATTCAAAAACTAGTTAGTCCTAGTACTTTAGTGTTTAATCCTGACCAGCCCTTAAAAGAAGCATTAGAAACCATGATTAACGAGGATGTTTGCTCTGCACCAGTTGTCAGAAACAACCAACTAGCAGGCATTTTACAGTTGACGGCTGGTCTTAGGTTTACGCGCTCCGGTGAAAAGCATGAGCAGGAGAGCAAAGTAAAAGATGTCATGGAAACTGAATTCACTACTTATAGAGAAAATGAAGACCCTGAGAAGGCTCTGCTGAATTACGATTCGTGGCTTCCCGTTGAAGATTCGGATGGGAATTTTAAAGGTGTTATCTATCAAAAAGAACTGGCCGCTTATCTACAGGAATCTTTTGCTGCCAATCGTCAGAGAACCCAGTCGTTACTTGAAAGTGTGCCAAATGGAATTATCGCTATTAACCGTGCCGGTAATATCGTTTTATTGAACCAGGAGGCATGCCGTCGTCTGGGGGTCGATAGGAGTGCAATTGGGAAGCACATTAAAGAATTGTTTCCAGCCAGTCGTCTGCCTGAGACTTGTGAGACCGGTGACATCCAGTACGGACAGAAACTGGAAACCAATGGTCGAACCATTATCTCCAACCGCGCACCAATTGTCTGTAATAACAAAATTACAGGGGCGCTGGCCGTTTTTCAGGACATCACTGAACTAGAGAAGGTCTCTTCAGAACTGGCTTCTGTTCAGCAGCTGAATCGTGAATTAGATGCGATTATTGAATCCTCCTTTGATGGAGTCATGATTACTGATGACCAGGGGAGAGGCATACGAATTAACCAGGCTCTTGCCCGTCTGACAGGTTTGGATGCAACACACTTCGAAGGCAAGTTGATTAATAACCTGTTTGAAACCGGAATTTTTCATCATGAATCAGTCACCGTAAGAGCGCTCCAGGAAGGTAGAATAGTTACCGGTGTCCAAAAAATTATTACTGGAAAAGAAGTGCTTGTTACCGGCAGTCCGATATTTGGTTCTGACGGCAAGGTTATCAGGGTAGTAACTAATGTCCGTGACATGACAGAACTAAATAAGCTCAATGAGGAACTGAAAGAATCCAAACTATTGGCCAGCCGGTACCAGACAGAGTTATCTCAGTTCATTCCGGAGCGTCTTTCAAAGGATAAGATTATTGCTAAGAGTCCTGGAATGATGGAAATTTTCAATCTGGCAGTCCGAACAGCTCAGACTGATGCTACAGTACTAATCCTTGGTGAATCAGGTGTAGGGAAGGAAGTGCTGGCCAGGATTATTCATAATGCCAGTTCCAGGGCCAATATAGGTAGTTTTGTTCAAATTAACTGTGGAGCGATTCCGGAAAATCTTTTAGAATCTGAACTTTTTGGTTATGAACCTGGGGCTTTTACTGGAGCCAACAGGGAGGTAAAACTAGGAATGTTTGAGATAGCAGACCGGGGTACCTTGCTTTTAGATGAAATAGGAGATATGCCGACTAATCTTCAGGTAAAATTGTTGCGGGTTCTCCAGGAACAGGAAATATACCGGATTGGCGGAACGAAGCCTATTAAACTGGATGTCAGAATTATTGCTGCCACCAACCAGGATATTTGGGAACGGGTACAGGAGGGAGCTTTTCGCGAAGACCTTTTTTACCGGCTAAATGTGGTTCCAATTGAAGTCCCGCCCTTGCGTGAAAGAAAAGAAGATATCCTTCCACTGGCGATGCACTTTATTCAGACCTATAATGAGAAATACGGAGTTAAGAAGCGGCTTGACCCTAATGCTCTGCCGATTCTGGAGTCCTATAGTTGGTCAGGCAACGTAAGGGAACTGCAGAACGTCATGGAACGACTGCTGGTCATTACAGATGATGAAGTGATAGAAGCCCGGCAGGTTCGGGAGCAGCTTGCCAAGTTTAAAAACAAGTTTCATTCGCCTATTATGGTTAATGAGCTTATGCCAATTCCGGAGGCTAAGGAAATATTGGAGAAGAAACTGATTAGAATGGCTTTAGATAATTATCCTTCCATAAGGAAGGCGGCAGAGGTATTAGGCCTCGACCACTCCAATATTATACGGAAGGCAGCAAAATATGGATTACAAAAGTGATTTCCAAAACGGCTCTAAACAATTGGTGCGGCAGCACATCGTATGGTGTGTTGTAGCACCAATTTTTAATTTCCTGGATTTCTTTTTGGTTTTAGTTGGCATGACCACTCCCGTTGGCAGTGGAATTCATCATTTCAACTTAGAAAAAAGACATTTGGGCGAAAAAGCACACAAAATGTCGATTTTTGGCCTTGGTTTTGCAATATAAACGTAGCAGGGTCAAACAAACTCCTTGCTTTAAACGGAGTGTGGCTCTTGTACTATTAAGGTGAAGAGGGGGGACCGAACCTAAAAATACGACGGAGAAGACAAATTAATAATCAAAGAAGGGGGTCTAAATAACAGATAGTTTGGTGAAGTCCCGGCTGCAATAAAAGAGATAACTAGCCGGATGTTTGACCATGAAAATTGTCATTAAATTTTGATGTCTACTGACTAAAACTAATAAATAAGGAGGAGCAATTATGAAATTTAAATACTACCATACCGTATGGGCAATGCTCTTAGTTGGTTGGTTCATTGCCTATGTAGACAGAAACCTAATGTCACCGATTGTTACCTATATGATCCAAAACAAAATTGGCTTTTTTGCTAATGTGGCCAGTCCTCATGCCGTGGGTGGTATGCTCAGCACTTTATTTTTTGCCGGTTATATGGCAATGCAGTTTCCGGCCGGATATATTGGTGACCGTTTTGGTCGTAAACCGATTCTGGTGCTTAGTATAATTTGGGCTGCTATTGGAACATTTTTAACCGGTATCTTTGGTAAAACTATGATGGGTCTTCTTGGTACCCGTGTAATGACAGGTTTGGGCGAAGGGTGCTATTATTCCAATGACCGTGCCTTAATATCTGAAACAACCCCAAAAGATAAACTGGGAGTTGGGATGGGAATTTCTTTTGCCGGTTTAGGTTTGGGACTAGTGGGTGCATCCATTGGTGGGGCCTGGGCTTTAAATCTGGGTGTTAAGTTATGGGGACCCGAGGAAGGATGGCTTTTCCCTTTTTATGTATGGGCTATTCCGACTCTGGCTGTGGCTGCTCTCATGTGGTGGCTGATTAAACCCGATAATCAAAAGGTTCGGGGCGAGGGAGAACTGCAATTCGAGTACAGTTATAAGAAAGCACTTATCAGCATTTCCAAGTATGCTTTTGTATTCTTTATACTGATCATGGGTGTAGCATATGCTGGTGCCGTATTAAATGTAGGCGATGTCTGGGTTTCAGTTATGATTCTGTTATTAGCTTTAGGAATTATGTTTTATATCATGACCAGTCTGGGTAAGCAGGTAGGGCCTGTATTCTTCAATAAAAATCTGCAGCTGGTATACTGGGGAGCTCTGCCTACCCTGTGGAGCTTATGGTTCTATAGTTATTGGGCCATCAAGGTAATTCAGGATGCTGCTAAATCAGGTATCAGTGTTTCGGGTGTAACTGCTGCGATGTTTGGTCTAGCGTGTCTTATCGGACTGCCATTAATGGGTAAAATTGCCGACAGTTTTTACAAAAACGGTTATGGCCGTAAGCCCGCATTGATCTTAGCAATGGGACTGCATGCGCTGTTCATATTCGGTCTTGCGTATTACCTCTATATTGGTGGTCAGTCTCTGTTAATTCTGGGTCTGCTGGTTTTCTTCGCAGGAGTGTTCCTGTTCGGTACATGGTCGGTATCCTTTGCACTTACTACCGACTTTGCCCCGGCAGCCTTAGTGGCCAGTGCCTTCGGTGTTTGGAACTTGATTGCTGAAATTGGTGCTATTCTCTCTCCTGTAGTTTCTGGAGCTATCCGGGACGCAACTGGTGACTGGGTTGCTCCGATTGTTCTGAATGGAGCGTTAATGGTAGCTGGTGTAGTTTGTATTATGTTAATTAAGGAGCCGGTACTTTCCGCCGTCCAGTCAAAAGGATCCGAAAGTACATCTGAAGCTAAGAGTGCATAGATCAAAAATCTAAATTAGCAGAAGGGCCTCCTGAGATTAGAATATAATTTCTATTTTCTTAGGAGGCTTTTTGCTGATGTTATTTTCTTTGTAATCAAATTTCAGTTTACAGGAGGGTCTGTATGGGGATTCAAAAACTAGTTAGACCCAGTGCTTTAGTATTTGATCCTGACCGGCCCTTAAAAGAAGCATTGGAAACTATGATTAACGAGGATGTTTGCTCTGCGCCTGTTGTCAGAAATAACCAAATCATTGGCTTGCTTCGGTTAACGGTTGGTCTTAGGAGAGTGCAATCTGAGCCGGAGAGCAAAGTAAAGGACGTCATGGAATCAGAATTCACTACTTATAGAGAAAATGACGCTCCTGAGAAGGCTCTGCTGGATTACGATTCGTGGCTTCCTGTTGAAGATTCGGATGGGAATTTTCGGTCATTGTTGGAAAGTGTGCCGAACGGAATTATCGCTATCAACCGTGCCGGTAATATCGTTTTATTGAACCAGGAGGCATGCCGTCGTCTGGGGGTCGATAGGAGTGCAATTGGGAAGCACATTAAAGAATTGTTTCCAGCCAGTCGTCTGCCTGAGACTTGTGAGACCGGT
This sequence comes from Thermincola carboxydiphila, assembly GCA_016841045.1. Classification (GTDB taxonomy): domain Bacteria; phylum Bacillota; class Thermincolia; order Thermincolales; family UBA2595; genus JAENZX01. Next base: position 6,527 of record JAENZX010000031.1, on the reverse strand, counting down.
GACATCCAGTACGGACAGAAACTGGAAACCAATGGTCGAACCATTATCTCCAACCGCGCACCAATTGTCTGTAATAACAAAATTACAGGGGCGCTGGCCGTTTTTCAGGACATCACTGAACTAGAGAAGGTCTCTTCAGAACTGGCTTCTGTTCAGCAGCTGAATCGTGAATTAGATGCGATTATTGAATCCTCCTTTGATGGAGTCATGATTACTGATGACCAGGGGAGAGGCATACGAATTAACCAGGCTCTTGCCCGTCTGACAGGTTTGGATGCAACACACTTCGAAGGCAAGTTGATTAATAACCTGTTTGAAACCGGAATTTTTCATCATGAATCAGTCACCGTAAGAGCGCTCCAGGAAGGTAGAATAGTTACCGGTGTCCAAAAAATTATTACTGGAAAAGAAGTGCTTGTTACCGGCAGTCCGATATTTGGTTCTGACGGCAAGGTTATCAGGGTAGTAACTAATGTCCGTGACATGACAGAACTAAATAAGCTCAATGAGGAACTGAAAGAATCCAAACTATTGGCCAGCCGGTACCAGACAGAGTTATCTCAGTTCATTCCGGAGCGTCTTTCAAAGGATAAGATTATTGCTAAGAGTCCTGGAATGATGGAAATTTTCAATCTGGCAGTCCGAACAGCTCAGACTGATGCTACAGTACTAATCCTTGGTGAATCAGGTGTAGGGAAGGAAGTGCTGGCCAGGATTATTCATAATGCCAGTTCCAGGGCCAATATAGGTAGTTTTGTTCAAATTAACTGTGGAGCGATTCCGGAAAATCTTTTAGAATCTGAACTTTTTGGTTATGAACCTGGGGCTTTTACTGGAGCCAACAGGGAGGTAAAACTAGGAATGTTTGAGATAGCAGACCGGGGTACCTTGCTTTTAGATGAAATAGGAGATATGCCGACTAATCTTCAGGTAAAATTGTTGCGGGTTCTCCAGGAACAGGAAATATACCGGATTGGCGGAACGAAGCCTATTAAACTGGATGTCAGAATTATTGCTGCCACCAACCAGGATATTTGGGAACGGGTACAGGAGGGAGCTTTTCGCGAAGACCTTTTTTACCGGCTAAATGTGGTTCCAATTGAAGTCCCGCCCTTGCGTGAAAGAAAAGAAGATATCCTTCCACTGGCGATGCACTTTATTCAGACCTATAATGAGAAATACGGAGTTAAGAAGCGGCTTGACCCTAATGCTCTGCCGATTCTGGAGTCCTATAGTTGGTCAGGCAACGTAAGGGAACTGCAGAACGTCATGGAACGACTGCTGGTCATTACAGATGATGAAGTGATAGAAGCCCGGCAGGTTCGGGAGCAGCTTGCCAAGTTTAAAAACAAGTTTCATTCGCCTATTATGGTTAATGAGCTTATGCCAATTCCGGAGGCTAAGGAAATATTGGAGAAGAAACTGATTAGAATGGCTTTAGATAATTATCCTTCCATAAGGAAGGCGGCAGAGGTATTAGGCCTCGACCACTCCAATATTGTACGGAAGGCAGCAAAATATGGACTGCAAAAGTGATTATCAAAATGACTTCATATAACTTGGTGCGATAGAACACCGGCGCGGTGCTCTGTGGCACCGATTTTTATGTATTTTGGGTAATTTGTTGTACTGTTAATGGAACTGATATTTCCGTTAACGGAGAAATACAACATTTCGGGCAGAAAAAATGACGTTTGGGTGGGAAAAAAAGATTTTTGGTCTTAAATTTGCACTTTATATTTAGCAAAGCTAACACGCTCTATGGGAGTATGGACCTTGTGCATCTACTTGATGGCAGGGGCTAAAGCCGAAAGATGGCGAGAACGAAATCTAATATTTTAAAAAGGGGGACAAAACAGTGGAAGAAACTAAAACCGCAGGAACAGATACTTATAATGCCGCCAGCCTTTTTGTTGACCGTCATGAGCAGGAAGGCCGGGGAGACAAAATTGCCATTCTTTATGAAGATCAAGAAATAACTTATAGTGAAGTACGGGAGAGGGTTAACCAGACTGGTAATGCTTTAAAGGGGCTGGGTTTAGGTTTAGAAGACCGGGTGCTTTTATTGTTGTTAGATTGTCCGGAGTATGCATACGGCTTCTTTGGCGCTATGAAAATTGGTGCTGTGCCTATTCCTACAAATACTATGCTTAAGCCGGCAGACTACGAATACCTGTTAAATGACAGCCGAGCTAAAGTAGCTGTAGTTAGCTCAGAATTAGTCGGCGGTATATTGGAAGTTCGCAGTAATTTAAAATATCTACAGCATATCATTGTAGTCGGTGCTCCTGTTGACAACTGCCTTAGTTTTTATGATGTTATAAGTGAAGAGTCGACTCAACTGGAGGCGGCAGAAACATCTAAAGATGACCCTGCTTTCTGGCTTTACAGCTCTGGTACAACAGGTTTCCCCAAGGGTACAGTACACCTGCATCACGATATGGCCTATAGTGCTGAGTATTATGCCAAAGGGATTCTGGGAATTAACGAAAATGACCGAACTTTTTCTGTGGCTAGACTATTTTTTGCCTACGGATTGGGTAACGGCCTCTATTTCTCCTTCTATGTAGGAGGTACGGCAATTCTCTCATCGAATCGTCCGACCCCGGATCATATTTATGAAGTAATTGACAAATACAAGCCCACCTTATTCTTTGGTGTTCCAACTTCTTATACATCATTGCTCCAGGTGGAAGGGGCCAAAGAAAAATATGATCTGAGCAGCATCAGATATTGTGTTTCCGCTGGCGAAGCGCTACCTAAAGTTATCTTCGAACGTTGGCGTGATATGTACAATATGGAGATTTTGGATGGCATCGGGTCTACGGAAATTTTACACATCTACATCAGCAACCTGCCAGGACAGGTCAAAGCGGGAAGTACCGGCAAGATTGTTCCTGGCTACGAGGCCAAGATTGTTGATGTGGACGGCAATGTCCTGCCGGTCAATGAGGTAGGAACTCTGCAGGTTAAGGGCGACAGTACTGCTGCCTACTACTGGAACAAGCACGAAAAGACCAAGGAAGCTTTTAAGGGTGAGTGGTTCAATACAGGTGACCAATATTACCAGGACGAAGATGGCTATTTCTGGTATGTAGGACGCGGTGACGACATGATTAAGGCTGGTGGAATATGGGTCTCTCCGCTTGAGGTAGAAAACTCATTGCTGGATCATCCGGCTGTTCTGGAGACCGGTGTCACTGGCTGTGGTGATGATGATGGTCTTATTAAGCCTAAAGCTTTTGTGGTGCTTAAAGAGGGGTATGACCCCACTCCTGAACTGGCTAAAGAACTGTCCAAGTTTGTTAAGACCAGAATTGCTCCGTATAAGTTCCCCCGCTGGATAAAGTTCGTTCCCGAGCTGCCAAAGACTGCTACTGGAAAGATCCAGCGCTTTAGACTGCGTCAGCTTGATGAATAAACCATAAATTAGCAGAAGGACCTCCTGAGGAAGAATAGAATTCTATCTTAGGAGGCCTTCTTTTGATAAACGTAATTAATATGTAACTTATTAATTGTAAGAAAACGAATAGCCATTCAAAATCCTGAATAGTTGTTCACTGTGTTTATGTAGATTTGAAATAGCTAGCAATGAATAAGGCGGAAGATTGATGAAATGCGGGGAAGTGAGTCTGATGCTTCAATTCTTTTCCTAAGGCGGAAAATTACAATTGAATAACTTTAAGCGGTAGGTAATGGGGGTTGAATGGTAGAAAAACTGGGGTGAATGGTAAGAAAGCATCTATGTAACCGTTCAACTGCTAACCAAAACCGAACAGCCATTCATTTGACCGTTTGACCTGAGAATATGTTCATTGGACAAAAAGGTAATGAATCGCCATTCATTTTTAGGTACAATCAAATTAAGCAGGGCGGTCGGCATTATGATGTCGACAAAGCCCGGGAAAACGCGTAAGAGGGGTTGAAATATGAGGTACGCAGAGACAGGGTATAATTTAGAAGTTGATTTATCCCGAGGAAACATCGAGAGGGTAGAAAGCGACCCGAAATTAACTGAGCTTCATCTTGGGGGGTTAGGTACTAACGCAAAGATATTATGGGACAGGGTTGGTCCGGAAGTGCAGCCTTTTGACCCCGAAAATTTATTGATTTTCAGCGCTGGTCTTTTTGGCGGCACACCTGCTCCTGGCGCTAACCGTACCATCGTTTCTACCATATCTCCTCAAACTGGGTTAATGGCATTTTCAATGATGGGAGGATTTTTTTCACCGGAATTGAAGTATGCCGGTTATGACAAAGTGATTATTCGCGGCAAGTCACCTGACCTGGTTTATTTGTACATTAATAACGACAAAGTAGAAATCCGTGATGCCTCTCATTTGCGGGGAAAAGGCGCTGTTGAGACTCAGGAACTTATTAAACAGGAGTTAAAGGAGCCCAACGCTCACGTGGCTGCTATCGGCGCAGCTGGTGAAAATAGGGTCTATTTTGCTTCCATCGAACAGGGCAGGTCCAGCTGCAGCCGTGCAGGAATAGGCGCCGTAATGGGAGACAAAGGCTTAAAGGCAATTGCTGTTCGTGGCACAAAGGATATTAACGTTGCCCGCCCGGCAGAATTTTTTGGGCTTTGCAACGAAGTACTGGATTATATCAAATTCAGAAATGATAATCCAATTCCTAATGTAATGACTATTTTGCAGGGGCTTGGGTCTCCTCAGGAGATGCTGCATGTTGACGAGAAATGGCATACTGAAAATTTCATGTGGGGAAACTCCCGCACACGGAGAAGAGATTTCTGGAACGGTGAAATTGAAACGAAGTGGAAAGAGACTCAGGAAAGTGTGAGAACAAGGTTAATCAGCTGCTATAACTGTCCTATGAAATGTGGGGCAATAATTTCCGTCCCGGGAATTTCGACCTACATGATGAAGTGCTTCTCTAAGCTGACTTATACAATGGCGGCTTATTCAGATCTTGATTTTGGTTTTAGAATTGCTCAGCGCGCAACCGAGTACGGAGTAGATGGATTCTCTACCCCGCAGGTTATGGCCTTTGCCCTTGAACTGTTAGAAGCGGGCATTTTGACCGAGAAGGACTTCCCTGGAATGCCGGATGATGCCGAGGGAAGATTCTACTGGTTACTTGACGCCATTGTTCATCGGGAAGGGATAGGCGATGTTTTAGCCAAAGGTACCTACTGGGCTGCCAAAGAAATAGGCAATGGGGCGGAAGAATTTGCTCACAATAATATTAAGAAACATGAGCAGCTGCCTCTTAAGCTGGGAATGCTGAATCCTATTTATTTCCTCATGTATGCTACAGGCGAGAAGATAAACATTACCCAGATTGAAGGACAGTTCCCCCAAGCACCGTTTGCCACCATGGAGGAAAGAGAAGAATTTTGTAAAGATTGGATCCAGGCTCCTGACGAGAAATTTAAGGATATTGTTAAGAAATGGGAGTTCCGCGGAGACTACTCAATGCCATTTTACCCAGGTGTTCAGGAATGCTGTGAAATTGTTGACTGGATGGAAAGAATGCATTATATTGATGACTCTCTCGGAATGTGTGCCGGTTTATCATCTTTCCCACTGAAACCACCCTATCATATACACAATTATCCGAAGCTTATCTCAGCAGCGACCGGCATGGATTTGGATCCGGACGGACTAACCAAAATAGCCAGAAGGAACCGTACTTTAATCAGGGCCTTTAATAATAGAAGAGGAATGAGAAGAGCCGACGAGAAGCCGCCGGAAAACCATTGGAAGAAAAGATTCCCTGAGCTTGAAGCCCAGCTTCTTGATGAGTACTACAAATTTAGAGGGTTTAATAATAATGGAGTTCCTACTAAAGAGTATTTGGAAGAAATAGACCTGGGTTATGTTGGCGAAGACTTGGAACAGAGAGGGATCTACAATGAGTAAAGTAAAGAAGAAGATAAAAGTAATCAAGGTAGATTTGGATAAGTGTAATGGCTGCCGGGCATGTGAGGTAGCCTGCGCGGCATTTCACGCAAACCCGAAATACAGCAGCATAAATCCGGCCAGATCCCGGATTCGTATGGTTATAGATCCAATTAATGATGAGTATGTACCAATCCGTGCTGCTGAATATACGAAATCGGAATGTGATGGCAGAAACGTCTACACAATAAATGGAAAAGAATATAGCGAGTGCAGCTTCTGCGGGGCTTCCTGCCCGGCCAGGGATTTATTTAAAGAACCCGATTCCGGACTTCCTCTAAGATGTGATATGTGTGAAGACGACCCGGCAATTGAGACACCTATGTGTGTTCAATGGTGCCTGGCGGAAGCCCTGACATACGAAGAATATGAAGAGGAAGTTGAAGAAGAAGAGGAACAGGTTAAACTTGGTGAGATGGAGACAAGTTTAAAATCACTGGTAGATAAATATGGTTTGCCAAAGCTGGTTGATTCCATTGCCCGGATGTCGCAGAAGGGCTAATAAAACATTAAAGTGAAAGGGGAGGTTAAAAGACGTGGAAACGGTAGCCCCCTTTAAAGAAGTCATAGAAGAAATAAAAGAGAATGGTGCAGAAGCGT
>JAENZX010000030.1:7054-43791 GCA_016841045.1 Thermincola carboxydiphila | reverse complement strand
GCAGATTTCTTAACAGCCCGCGGGCATAGTATCTCTATGCCCTTACGGACGCAGCGCCGCCGTCAATGTTTCCACTGCCGCCTGTATCTGCAAAAGCATTTATGGGAAAAAGCATGGACAGTGTCAGCAGTAGTATGAATGTGATTCTAATTACTTTTTTCATCCTGTCCTCCTGTTTTTCAAAAATTGAGGCACGGTAACTTTCAACCGTGCCTTTTAGATCTCTGCTATTCAGTCCATTGTACCAACTTGCTTATTGATATCGCCATCGCTTTTACCAACGGTACCCTGTCCACCACCGCCTTGATCATTAATCCATCCAAAACCCGGCACGTAGATTTTACCGTCCTTGGTATCGCCGCCTTGCGGCTGGCCGTCGCTTTTTGGAGTAGTCTTGGGCTTTTCCACTTTATCATGGTCGACAGGCTTATCCTGTTCCGTAACTTCATCGCCGTTGGGCTTCTGTTCAGGATTTTTGAGCTGTTCCTCGGTATATTCCGGCTTGGATACATCACCCTGGATAGTCTGCTCGGTACCACTGGAAACCGCACCATTGTCGGTGCTTGTCGGCTGGGTGGTGTCAGAAGGGGCTATGGTGACATCTTTTTCTTTCTCTGTATTTTGCGGAACCTTCGGGTCTACTGTCACATTGCTCACATCGGAGCTTTGAGGTGGGTGCGGATTGTCCACCGGTTTTGGACTTTTGAACTGCTGCCCAATCAGTACCACCAATACTGCACAGATGGCGAGACAACCGATGACAGTCAGCCATTTCTTCATTTTATTATTCATAAGAGTGTCCTCCTATTTGTAAAATTTTGAGATTTACCTTGTTAAGTCACACCCTACCACGAACTTTTCAAAAAGTCTATCCTTACAAAATAGACTTTCACAAAAAATTAAAATCTCGGCGTATACCCGGCACTGGTCTTGACTTTGATACGCATAGGCGGCAGCAGTTTTCCTCCAAAGGATACCGGAACCTCCAGCATGATGGTGCTGTCAGCTTTAAAGCGGGCAGAGACTTGGTCACTTGATGCGAAAGGAGCATTTCGAATATCCACATCCAGATTCCATATTTTAAATTCCAGCTTTCCGTCAGAAGTGCGTTTTTCATGATAGCCACCACTGTAGGAAAGACCGAGGATACCGTCCAGCCTGTTATATATATCGCCGTAATCGAGACTTTCTTCAAAATCCTCCGCAATGGGCTGGTAGGCTCCGCTGTAGCCTTCCCGCACACCGTGGTACACATCGTCATAGTTGTCGTTGACGGTGGAGATGACGGCAGCCTGTAATGCATCCCGCACACCCTGTGCCACAATCATAAGCCGGAAATATTCCGAAATGCCGGTAAAGACAATCAAGAGCGACAGGGTTATGGCAATGATGAGCGGAAAGCCTGAGCCGTTTTTATCTTTAAAGATACGCTTGATTTTTTCCATCTCATCACCTACTTCCAATAGACTTCCGATTTTCCTGCGGCATCAGCCCTGAGCGTTATCGGGAAGGAGCCGAATCCTCCGAACAGTCCGATATTAGTCTGATAGGTGACCGTTACCGTGACTTCCTCGTTGAGCTGAATCCTTCCGGTTTTCGACCATGCCACTGTAGGGCTCAGACCGGTCTTTTCCCGTAGATACTGTTCACGGCGTTCGGTTTCACTGCCGACCTGGCCGGAAATTTCCGCTTCTCGAATGAGCTCTGCGGCAAAGGTGTCAATCTGCTGCTTTTGAATGTAGACAGGAAACACATTCACGGCAAGGGCGATGACCAGCATAGCACATAAAACCAGCACCGCTACATCGATATATCCCTCGCCATTCTTACTTTTCAGGATTTTCAGCACGTGGCCACCTCCAACTTAAAACATTCCGCCGAGGGATGTGATGATTTCATAGACGATAATCGCCATGTAGGTCATGATGAAGCACATGAGCATGGCAAAAGAGAACACACGGATTTTCGGCGGAATTTTCATAGCCTGTGATTTCAGACGTTGGAGCTCTAACTGCTTCATATCGTGCGAAAGCATCTGAAAGTACATCACTCCATCATCCCCGCGCAGTACACCGATCAGCCCCCTTGTAATATCCGAGAGCATTGGCGAATTAAACCTTGCTTCAAAGCGAGTCAGAGCCGCTTCATAGCTGGAGGAACGCATGTCTGCCGTAAGAATATCAAGCTCTGCCGCAAAGTCCTCGCCTGCATTTCTTTTGAAATTTTCCAATATGGACAGCACATCCCGGCTGGCTTTCAGTTCCTGGGTGATGGTTGCAACAAAGCGTGGCAGTTCCTGCTCGATTTTACCTCGCTTGGCCGCCAGAGCTTCATCTGCCTTACGGATTTCCTTGAAGTAGAACAGTATGGCAATAAAAAGCACAATGGGGGCCAGCAGCGGCAGGACGATAAGGCATGGAATGATGCAAAGCGCAATACTCATCGCCTTGACAATTGCCATTGCCATAAACAGTTCTGGTGAGTCGAAAAATCCTGCTGCCGACAGGGCATTTGCCATTCGGCTTTTTTTATATTCATCCATACGGATGTAGTGGCATAGCCGGATAGCTGCATTGCGCAGAAGCATATCGATGGTTTTGGGCTTCTCCTTAGTCTGCTTTCCTGACGACAGAATCGCCTTTTGGGTGGCGAGAGTGGGCAGCCGCAGCAGATCGGCGGCAATGAAAAAGAGCCCCGCCGACAGGAGGACTCCAAATAGAAAGAGATAGATTGTCATAGGCGTCCTCCTATCTTCGATATTCGATGGGCTGGGTCAGCTTAATGACAAAGGCTGTGGAAACAAACATCACGGCGGCACAGATGGTCAGGATAATCTGCCCCAATGGTGTGTGCATCAGCGTGTGATACCAGTCCTGATTCAAAAAATGGAGGAGCGGTATATTGCCGATGACAAGAACCTGCATGACGATGAATTCCTTTCGGGGCTCAAAGACCATGTTTTCCAGCTCAGCGTTGACCACACGCATATCGCTGAGCTTGCTGACGATGGGAGTCAGGGTGGTTTTGAGACTGCGGTCATGCTGACAAGCAATGAGGGCATCGCACCACTCGGCATATACAGTGTTGTCAATCCGGCTTTTCAGATCATGGAGAGCCGCCATTACATCCGGGTCTATTAACTTAATACGGGATACAAATTCCTTGAATACGGACAGCACAGGCGGGTTCAGGTATGGGAGATTTTCCTCCACCGCCGTCAGAATATCCTCGTTTCTAAGGTAGGCCGTGGTGATGATGCTAAGTGCCGTTTCAAGCTCCGCCGCAATGTCCTTTTTGAAGTGGCCGGCAGTGAGCTTTACCCACCAGAAGGGCAGGAACATACAGCCTATCGCCATTACAGGAATAAGAAAAAAGTTTGAGAGCATGATGGCGATGGATGCGCCCACGGCAAAAAATAACAGGGACAGGACGCAGAGCATGGGAAAGCGTTCCGTCCTTCCGGTTACTCTAAGAATCGATTGCACTTCGTCTATTTCACGGCGCAAATAGGACTTCTTTTTTCTGCGGGTGAACTCGTCCAGCTCATCACGGAGGGATTTGGGTCTGCCGGTGAGCTTTGTGAATACGGCGGAAGTAAATTCCATTGGCGTAAGACCGAACAGAATAAAAAAGCCTGCAATCATTCCGATGCAAGCAATTAAAAGTATTGTTGTCATGCACTTCGCACCTCCTTTTTTCGAAGACTTTCAATGAGTGCCTGAGTCATACCGTTCTCCAGCAGTCGTTTGGCAAGGCTGTCTGAGATGGTGTTCACCTGTTCGTGATGTCCCTCGATGATAAATTTGCCGTTCTCAATACGGTTTTCAGTGATCACATACTGAAAGAGCGGGCGGTAGTGTCTTGTGCCGTCCGGCAGAATTTCGCATTCCTGAATCTCCATCATGCGCCGCTGCTTGTTTTCAAGTTGTTTGCAGAACACCACAATCGGATAGGCCTCCGTGACATAGTCCATGAGGGTCTGGTCGGACATATCCACGGCACGTTTGCACAAAGACACCATGCGGCGGTAAGTGGCTTCGCAGGAATTAGAGTGGATGGTGGTCAATACCGCTACGCCGGTCCGGGCAGCTTCCTGCGCAGCATTCGCCTCTGCACCGCGCATTTCTCCTACCACGATGATATCCGGATTAAAGCGGAGCGCATAGTCTAAAAGATCGGTCTGATCAATACGCTGACGGTCATTGTCGCTGTCGCGGGTCAGGGTATGGATAACCGAGTTGACCACCTTACCGTCTTTTTCCCGTACCAGTGCAAGCTCACGGGAGCCGTTTTCAATGGTATAGATTCTCTTGTTGTCCGGGACAGTGGTCAGCACCCAGCCAGCCACAGTGGTTTTGCCGGAGCTGGTGGCGCCTGCCACACAGATTGATATGCCATAGCGGATACAGAGAGATAAAAAATCCAGCATGGAATCTGTTGCCGTGCCGCTTTTGACAAAGTCCTCTTTCTTCATGCTCTGAGGGTTTACGATACGGATGGAGGCTGCTACGCCAACATCCTCGTCCACAATGGGACTTTTGAGTACGGCTATGCGGATATTCTTACTCAAATGTCCCAGCACGATGGGGCTGGCGTTGTCTAAGACCATCCCGCTGATGTGAAGCATCCTTCGGATGACATTGACAGCGTGCTGGGGGCTTTCAAAACGTTCCTCCAGCTTGACGGTTCGTCCGTCCGAATACTGTACCTCAATATCCCGCCATGAGTTGATGTCGATTTCCTCAATGCCTGTGCCAAAGATATATTTAGTTAGAAACCCAAACTCCGCCATTTCGGTGTAGAGGGCATCTGTAAGCTTTTTTCCGCTTAAGCCGTTTACCGAGATGCGGTGATCCTGTACATACTTGGCGATATAGCGTTTAAGCTGTGCTTTGGCATCCTCGCCGCCCGCTGTGATGAGAGTGCTGTAGTTTTCGGAAATATATTCCTGCACATCGGCAAGTACTGATGAAAAGCTCTTTCCCTCGGCTTCAGGGGTAAAGAACAGCGTATGCGCACGGTTCGCGCCTGCAAAATCTACCGGGCGTCTGACCGTGGGTTCCTGCTCTGAGATGCTGTTTAAAGCCGCAGGTTTTGTCAAAGGGGCTATGGATAAATGGGTTTCGACCGTTTTTTTCTGTTCGGCCTGCGGCTTATTCTTCTTGGAAAATGCCTGAGCATTTCTCTTTTTCCCTAACATCCGAACACCTCCCTTGCAATTTTTTCAATTTCTCTGCGGAATTGACGGCTGTCCTTCAGGGACAGATCGGCAAGCAGATTGCCTGCAAGATACTGTTCCTCCAATTCCTGCGAATGGGTCAGGGTAAAGGCCACCGATCCCAGCGCCTGTCCGATCTGCTCGCCGGCCTGTTGGGGTTTTACATTGCTTGCAACCTTATATTGCTTATCCGCATCCCATTTGGAATCCCGAAGCAGAGGAAGCTGACTGGAGAGATAGCTCACCGATTTTAGGTCGGCATTGGCAAGTCGCAAAACGTTGTCGGCTTCCATGAGCGCCACGGCGGAGAGGATGTCGTTGGCAATATAGCTGCCGCAATCCACCACCACAAATGGCGCAATTTTCCGCAGACCATCCATCAGTTCAAGTACCTGTACCTGCTCATAAGGCGGGTAGGTGTATTCGTTCTCACCCTTTTTCATGCCGAGGATGGTGAGATGTCTGTGCTTTTTTAGCGTCACCAGATTATGCTTGATGAGAGCATCCGTCACATGAGCCGCTGCAAGGACGCTGCCCAGTGAATGCTCGCATTCCAGCGCCGAGGGCGGACAGATGCAGGGCAGCATGGGTGCGGTCATGTCACACAGCAGAAGCACCACGTTTTTCTTCCGGTCGGCAAGATACTTCGCCAGCTTGACCGCCACGGTCGTCTTGCCGCTGCCGGGTGAGCCCCAAACGGCAAGAATGCCGCTCTGAGGTTCCATCTCCTGCGTGATATCTTCCTCGGCAGATTGTCGTGTGAAGATGCTCTTTTTCTTGAAGTTCAGCATCACTGCACCTCGCTTTCTGCAGGCGCTTCGGATACGGGGTTTTCTTCCGTTCCCTCGGCATGAGAGTCAGAAGGGCTGTCTTTTGTCTGTTCTGCAGGATAGAGGGCGGCGATCACTTTGTCCTGTGCTTCTAAAAATTTGGTGGTGTTGGCATGGGAGCCCCGGTAAACAAGGGACAGGTGGAGCTTGCCGTCAGACTCCAGCTCTGCCAGTATCTTGCTTTGTTCGGGAGAGACAAGCAGGGTCACCGTGGAGGGCAGTTCCCGTTCATCATCCCCTGCAGGAACTTCCCCGGTATTAGCGTCATAGCCGGAGGATGCGGTTACGCTGATTACTTCAACATATTTCAACTCGGCAGGGATAACGGTGGCACCCTGCTTTTTATAGTCAGGTGCTATGACCGACACGATATCGCCGCTCTGAAGCTTTCCGGAAAGGCCGTTTGCAAAGCTCTTGATGGTCACCGACATGGCTTGTTTGGTGCCGTCCAGATTGTACAGATAGGCGTTCTCAGCGGCGGGAGTGTCGGACAATTTGGTATTCAGAATATAGTCACCAACGGAAAGGTCGGCTTTAGCGTACTTGCCAATAACTGTTTCGCTCTGGCGTATGACATTTTCGGGAAGTCCGAAGCCGCCCACTTCCACGGTTTGAATCATGTCTTTGGTGATTTCATCACCTGCTTTAATTTCCTTTGTTACACGGACAATCTCTGTTTTCTGGCTGATGGATTTATTGAATAGCGGTGTCACTCCGAAACAGATGAGAAGGGATAAAAGAATGCAGATTACGCCGACAACCGTGCGGTTTTTAAATAGGCTCATAAATTTTCCTCCTATCGGTAAGGATTTTTTTCATAGGATGGTTCCTCCAATATTCATAATGGCTGCAGCAAGAAAGCCGAGGGATAAAAACGGTGCCATAGGCAGGGTTAACTGTGACGCTCTCTGCGGCTCCAGTTTTTTGAGCTTTCTGATAGCCTGATTTAAGATGTAAAAAATGAGGGAGGCGGTCAGACCGAGTATCAGTCCGACCACGCATCCCCAAAAGCCGATGGCAAGGCCAGCGGCGGCAGTGAACTTTATATCCCCGCCTCCAATACTGTCAGGCTTACATAAAGCAGCGGTCAAAAACGGAAGCGCCGCAAGGATTCCCAAAAAATTGACGGGACTGAAATCAATCAGCCCCGTCAATGCAATCAAGATACAGGTACTGTCCGGGATGATCCGTTTGCGGATATCCCACACAGAAGCTGCTATAAGCAGGAAAGAAAAAAGCACCGTTTGAAGGGTGTTGTTAACCTCCATAGTTGAACATTTCCTTGATGCGCTGGGTCAATGTCGGGAGCACCGTTTCTCCGAACAGTGCGTAAAGCCCTGCCAGCAGCAGGGCGCCAATGACAACCGCCAGCAGAATTTTGATGGCCGTGTCAATATAGCCCTCCCCGCAATTGCTTGAAAGCATGCCATGAGTTTTAGAGATGGCTGTGGCAGTCTTGCTTTTCAGCTTGCAAAACAGATATTTCATGGATTTTCCTCCTATTCAAAGTGGTAGGTCACCGAGTAGGTGATGTTGGACTTGTTATACATACAATTATGGTTGGTGTAGTAATAAAATTCGAGCTTGCTGTATACGCCTGCGCCCAGCGTCCTCTTGAAAGTAATGCCATTTGAGGTGGTACCATAGTCAAGCTGATCCCACTGGCTGGTCAGCTTGTTGTAACCGCGCACTCTGCCAAAGTCAGAGCCACTGTGACCGCTGACCGGAGGTACGGTAAAGGTATACTCCGTGATGGTTGCGCCTTCAAGTCCGTTTTCGAGAATAACCGAATCGGGTCCGGTGAGCGTCATACCGCCGCTGCCGTTGGAGTCCGCCACAAAGAACACGATGGCAGACCAGGAAGATTCAGCACCCGCAGAATCCACCGCCTTGACACGAACCACATTCCTTCCCAGCGGGTAGGTCTGTGTTTCTGCGTTTCGGCCCTCCCAAACGAGAGTGACAGGATCGCCATCGGGGTCGGAGCTGGTCGCTTTGATGGTGACTGGCGTTCCCGGCGGTACGCTATTGCCGCTTGGCGTTCTGGTAATGACTGGCGCAGTCGGCGCAGAGTTTGCGATGGTAAAGGTTTTGGATACCCATTGCGAATATAGCCCGGTTGCATCCTTGGCACGGACACGGATGGTGTGAGTACCAACGGCATAGTAGTTGTCAGCCGCCTTATTTTCCCATTCCAGCGTGGTTGCATCGCCGTCTGCATCGGACGCTGTGGCGCTGATATCGACAAGGAACTTGCCGTTATTCGCTGTTCGGGTGGGAGCTGCGGTCAGTGTGACAACAGGTGCAGAGCTGGTGATGGTAAATGTCTTTTCTGCCCAGGGGGAATAAGCTCCGGCAATGTCTTTTGCACGGACACGCACGGTGTGAGTACCTGCGGCGTAATAATTGTCCGCCGCCTTGTTTTCCCATTCCAGCGTGGTTGGGTCGCCATCCGCATCAGAGGCTGCAGCGCTGATATTGACAAGGAATTTGCCGTCCTTGACCGTGCGGGTTGGTTCAACTGTCAGGGTAACAGTGGGAGCGGAATTGGTCACGGTGAAGGTTTTTTCCGTCCACGGTGAATAATCCCCGGCGATATCCTTTGCTCTGATGCGGATGGTATGGGTACCCGGTGCATAGTAGCTGTCAGACGCAGTACCCTCATACTCCAATGTCACCGAATCGCCATCGGGATCGTCAGCACTGGCGGTAATGTCTACAAGGAACTTGCCGTCCTTGGCGGTACGAGAGGGAATTGCCGTTACCACAGGGGCATTCGGCGCAGTATTGGTTACCGCGATGCTCTCCGAATGAGTGGTTACACGCCCTTTGCTGTCTATGACAGAAGCGGTCAGGATAAAGTCGCCGGTGTCACGGATGGCAATCTTGCCGCCGTCATTGTCCAGCGTTCCCTGATACTGTGCCGCATTGCCGTCCTTTTGCAGCGTCCAAACTACGGTATAGCTGCCGATATGCTGAACATCTTTTGCGACAACATCAAACTCCGCACCGTAGTGAACGGTCTGCGGTATGGTGAATGTGTACTGCACCACCGGCAGGATGCGTATACTTTCGCTGTGGGAGTAACTGCGTTTCAGATAATCGGTCATCATGGCGGTTAGAACATATTCGCCATCGCTTCGGAAAGTAATTTTTCCTCCCTGCGGGGTGAGACTTCCGCTGAATGCCTCTGAGAGCGGAATATTTTTGCCGTCCTTGCTGACGGACCACTCTACCGGCAGAACATTGTTGTTGCCGTGGGTTCTGATGTCAAGGTCGGTATCGGTGTAGGCAAAGGCAGGAAGCTCAAAGTCAATGGTCAGAACGGGAAGCACCTCGCACCTGTCCTTGCTTTCATACAAAAATACCCGTCCTGTTTCATCGGTAACCCTCGCCACCAGCTCATAGATACCGGCTCTTTTAAATCGGATTGTGCCGCCGTTGTTTGTGAGCCTGCCGCTTACATAGGTTGGCCAGTCTTGAAAGCCAAATGTGTTATCCGCCAGCCATTCGATGGTAAGGTCGTCCAGATTGTCGGTTTCCGTTTTGACTACAACATCGGTATCGGTATGAGCGTACTTTGGCAGACTGTAGCTTACGGCCGGCACAGGATAAACCTTGAATTTCTGTTCATAGCGGTAGGTTCTGCCGCCATCATCGGTGAATTCCGCTTTCAGGACATAGCTGCCCTTGGAGTGAAACTTCAGCTTGCCGCCACTGTTGCCCAGCGTGCCCTCCGCCGCGTCGGTGAGGGATACCTCCTTGCTGTCATGCAGCAGCGACCATGTGGCGGTATGACTTCCGATTTCGCCGAACACCGCTTCCACCGTAACGGTTTTATCGGTATGGAAGATTTCAGGCAGATAAAATCCCGCTGATCCCACCGGATAGACGGTGATATCCGCTGTATCGGCAAACACTCTGCCTGTAGCGTCTGTGACAGAAGCGGTCAGCACATACACGCCTTTTTCCTTAAAGCGGATGCTGCCATCGGATGGACTGCCTTCGATAAATGTGCCGATGTCGGCAGGTTCACCGTTTCTGGTCAGGGTATAGATTAAAGCGAGGCCATCCGTTTCTTTTGTTTCTGTCTGTAGAGTGATGGTTTTATCCGTATGGGAAACCGCCGGCAGGGTAAGCTTTACCTCCGCCACAGGATAGATGGTGATGTTGCTTTGTGCAGTAACGGTTTTGCCCAGCTCGTCTGTTATGGAGGCGGTCAGCGTATAGCTGCCTTTTTCCTTAAACAAAACCGTACCGCCAGCAGAGTTTAACTCACCAGAGAGAGCTTTTTCCAGATCCGCGGCAGCTCCATCTTTTTGAAGGGACCACACTACCGAATTAGCGCCGAGGTTTTCAGTAGCAAGTTCCACCGACACGGCCGTGTCGGTGTGGGCGGTTTCAGGCAATGAAAAAGCAGCCTTTACCACCGGATAGATGCTGATTGTCTGCTCATGGGTTACCGTAATGCCCCGGCTGTTTTTTGCTGTGGCAATCAGGGTAATGCTGCCTGCTTTCGTAAATTTGACTTTGCCGCCGTTTGCGTCCAGCGTACCCTCTGCCAGCTCGGAAAGCTCTGCAGGGAGCCCGTTTTTAAGAGCCGACCATGTCACGCCGCTTACATAGCGGCTTTCCGGCTTGATCTCAATTTCCTCGGCAGTATAAGCGGTTTTGGGCAGCGTAAAGCTGAACTGCGGAGCAGGAACATAGGAAGATCCGCCGCTACTGTCGGAGTTTGAGTGCTTATCCTTCGGTTTGGTGTTTGCTGGCGGCTTCGCTGTTTCCTCTTTCTTGATCTGCTCCTTTGCTTTATCAGCATCCACCAGCATTTCAAAGGCTTCTCCGCGGGTGGCATTGCCGTTCGGTTTAACCGTTCCGTCCGGATAGCCGTCTACAATACCATATTTTTTACCGGCGCAGATGCAGGCTTTGTCTGCGTCACCAAGTTCGCTGTCATCTGAAAAGCCGGTTGCGCAGGAGCAGGATGCGTCATGGTCGCCTTTGCCGATGGCTCTTACCAGCATACGGATCATTTCTATGCGGGTGATGGGCTCGTCTGGTAGAAACTTTGTGCCGAAATCATCCTTTTGGATGATTCCTGCAATAGTGAGTGCTTCCACATGCTTCTCTGACCAGTGGCCGGCAATGTCGGTGAAATGAATGGTGATTTGGTTTTCATTCGGCTCTGGCAGTTCCATGGTTCTTGCGATCAAGGCTGCAAACTCGCCTCTGGTGATGATGGCATCAGGGTGTACCAAGCCATCGGGATAACCGCTGATGACGCCTTTATCTGTAAGAATTTGAATAGCTTCCTCCGCCCAATGACCTTTGGCATCCTCAAAATATCGGTTTACCGCATAGGCGCTGCCCGCAAGCAGGGAAACCACCAAGCAAACCACAAGAAGGATGCCGAGAGGCTTTTTCATTTTCTCGTTCATTGGCTACCTCCTACATCCCGCCCATGACAGGCTGACTTTTCTCCTGCTGGAGTTCGGAAGATTCCTGTTTCTGTGCGGCGGACTGTCCTTGAGTGAGCGTCTGCTGGTAAGCCCCGATAACCGCCTTGTCAAATTCCGCTTTGGACTCCTTGGTACAAGGAAAGCAGATATCCTTGTACTCGCCGTTTCCGGCCTTGTAGCTGGGCATGGAAATGAACAGCCCCTTGGAGCCCTCCATAATCTTGATGCCCCGAACGGCGAAAACACCGTAAATATTGACCGAGGCGGTGGCCTTGCAGCTTCCAGCTGGACGGATGGAATGAATTTTCACATCGTACTTGGGAACTGGCGATGTTGTATTCTTAGGCATGTTTATTCCTCCTTCTCAAAATTTCCGGTATTTCTAACCGGCGTAGTTGAACATTTCCTTAATGCGCTGGGTCAGGGTCGGGAGTACCGTTTCCCCGAACAGGGCATAGAGCCCCGCAAGGAGCAGGGCGCCAATGACAACCGCCAGCAAGATTTTGATGGCTGTGTCAATATAACCTTCTCCGGCATTACCTGAGAGAAGGTTCCTGCCACGGAAAGCGAGATTGGCTGCGGCATCCTTTGCCGCTGTAATCTTGTGTGAAGCTGTACTTTTCATTTTTTTGATAACCTGAACCATGTAGTTTTCCTCCGTTCTATTGTTTTTTGGGCGAGAAAAGGCAGCCCAAGGCTGCCTACATATTCATTTTCATTGCTTGGGTCTGCTCTGAGCCCCCGAAGCTGATTTTCTGGAATCCAAAACGGTCGCAGTAGTGATATTCGCTGCCTTGGGCGTCATACAGCTCCACCACATCAGACATGGAAAGAGAGTGTCCGTTATAGCCGGGCGGGTGATTTGCATTGCACCTTGTGTAGATGGCTTCGAGGTCGTTGGTGTCGAGCTGACCGTCATAGACGATGTTGTAGTTTTCGAGAGATGGCTCTCCAAATCGCCGCACCATTTCTTCATAGGGTATAAATTTCATGTGCACGTCCACGTCCGGCTTTAACTGCCAGATGCGAACATTTTTCAGCAGTACGCCTTCCATGCCATCCGCACGTTCGCCAGCAAGAAGCCGCTCCATCACGCCATCTGTCCACTTCGGCGTTAAGGAGCGGCTTTGGAGCCAGATGGTCAGCTCATCATTTTGAAAAATGCTGTCCACAATGGCTTTTTCTTTATCAGTATAACCGGCCGGGTTTCCATAGTAGGAAATGAGGCCGTTTTTCAGGGAAATCCCCGACATCTTCCCACCTCCCGGATAATGTCTTAAAGAATGAGGGTAGGTTATTTGCCATAGATGATGCTTTCCTGCATGATCAATTCATCCAATGCTGCAAGGCAGATACCGTTTTGCGCCAGCAGCGAAAGAATGCAGGCCGGTACATCGCGAATATCTTGTTGGATGTCTGCCTTTACGACTGTAATTTCGCCGCTGTCATCATCGGTATAGGCTTTTAATCTGGTACCCTTGGGGATACCCGCTTCCTCCAGCAGATAGTCGGGGATGCGGATGTCCTGGTTTTCGTCCAGCAGATCACGGCAAAGGGAGCAGTCTGCTACCCATTCAGCGGGGTTGTGATTGCAGCCGCCTTTCTTGTTTGTTTCCGGATTTTCATCCTCGCAGTTGTTGCAAAGACCGCAGGCTCCGGCAAGGAGAACCGTCATATCGCTCGCCAACTCGCTGAGTGTGGCAATAACTCGAATAAGCTCCAGCGCCGTCATTTCACCCTTGTGAATGACGCATACGCCTTCGACGGCTGTCACCGCAAGGGTTTCCGCATCGGCAAAGCCGCAACGCTGCTGAATATCTATGGGGATTTGCAGGGCCTGCTCATTTTCCTTCTGATTGTTTTTCATGGAATCTATCCTCTCCTTTAAATATTTGCCCAGATAGGTACGGTGTTCCTTTTTTGGTTTTTCGGTCAGAACTCAATCCCGCCGTTGTCAAATAAATTGAGTTGCGCCGGGGCCTCCCTCGTCCGTTCCCCCATATCGTAATTGGCAATGAGGATTTCGGGGAACTGCGCTCCGTTGTCATACCGCTGCTTGATGTTATTGATGCGGGTATAGGAATCAATTTGGATACCCGGCGCATCATACAAATTGCGGATAAAATCGCAGTCATTGTAGGACAGCAGGAATTTGCCCTCAATTCGCAGCAGAGCATCCCGCAGGCGGATGTGATCTTTTTCTGTAAAGCCGTCCTCACCCACGTTTTTGTAGTAGCCCTCGGTTTCAAAGTACGGCGGGTCACAGTAGAAAAAGCTGACGGGGCGGTCGTATTGCCCAATCAACTTCTCAAAGTCCTTGTTTTCGATCACCACTTTGGCAAGCCGTCTGTGAGCCTGTTCAATCAGTGGAAAATTGGACCACATATCATGGGGCTGACTGCCATAGCTGGTAAGTCCCGATGCGTAGCTGTAGCGGATAAGCTGGTAAAACCAGGCTGCCTTCTGTACATCGGAAGCAGGACTGTCACGGGCGAGGGTATTTTTAACAAGGTCAAAGTCTGCGCGGGCGTTGAGGACATAACGCAGTGCTTCTATCAGTTCATCCGGCTTTTCCCGTACACAGCGGTACAAGTTAACCAGCAGTCCGTTGAAATCGTTATATACCTCAAAGTCGTTACCGGGCGGCTTGTGAAACAGTATCCAGCCGCCTCCGCCGAATACTTCAATGTATCTTTCGTAGTAGAGGGGAAACAGTGTGACGATCAGCTCACGCAGGGATTTTTTGCCGCCGATCCATGACATAAAGCTGTTCAGGAGTCATCACCTCCCTCCAGCGGCAGGCATATCTGCGTATCGTCAAATGCCGTGAGGGAATGCCTGAGCCCTCCGATTGCGGCGCTGATCCCGCTGATACGGCTTCTCATATGACGGATGGTCAGCCGGATTTCCGCTTCGGTTCTTGCGTAAAAATATCCGCTTTGATCGCTGGCGATAGGGATGCCTTCGCGACGCAGGCTGTTGACAATGTCGCGCAGTTCCTTACCGGAAACACAAAAGGTGTGTTCCAGTTCTTTGCTGGTGACGGCATTTTCCGCACCGTGATGATAGCGGTGCAGATATTCCGCAAGCTGTTTTTTCAACATGTTTACCTCCTTTCCGACCGCTTCCCCGGAAAGAAAGGCAGGACAAATGATAAAAAACAGGGCCGCCTCCTGTTTGGGGAAACGGCCCTGTTTTGATTTTGAATCTAAAAAAGCACAGGCATCATTGCCTGCGCTACTTGATTACGCCAAGCTCTCTCAAAACCACCACACAGTCCTTGGCGCCTTGGATGTACAGATGTCGGCTGTATTCACCGAGCAAAAGCTGCATAGCTTCAAAATATGAGTCCACTATCTGCTTCAATTCGTCATCGTATTTCGGATGATCCTTCACCAGCACCGATGCATCCCGCTGCTGTTTGACAGCCTCCCGGACAGCAGGGTTGGATTCTGCCAATTCCGCAAACGCTGCGTCAAGACGTTCTTCTAATGCAGTTTGTAAGGTCTCTTTCCATAACTCCATTCTGTCCACCTCCTTCAATTACAACACAATGCCACACTTTTTATAGGAAAGCTATACCAAATACCAAAAGAAATTCTGCTATTCATCTCCGGTCAGAACGGTCAAGATATTATCCAAGCTGCATTCCTCCCATCTGTTGACTTTGCGCCAACTCATCCGGCGTCATGATGCTCCAGTTTTTATCACTGCTCCATAGGCTGACATAGATTTCACCATTGCCTGTTTTTATGGGATGCTGCTCAAAACCTTCACCAAAGCCGTCTGATGCCTGACCGGAAACATAATCCTTAAGCTGCTCCAGCTCTGAATCACTCAAACTCCCTTGTATGCGGCATTCGGCCACACCCATCAGCTTGCTGCCAATCTGTTCCACTGTAAAAAAGAAGGACTGAACTTTCTGATTTACGGTGTCATTTTTAGGATAGTATTTCATGAGTCCGCGTTCTGTTTCCTCAGGCCTTCGCTCTTTCACAATAGCTGCAAGGATAGAATCGTGATAGGAGAGGATAGTGTCTTGATCCAGCTCCGAGGGATAATCCTCCCAATCTCCCCATTCGTTGCGCTCGTATTCCTTTACAGTAAGCGGCATATATAGCTTGAGAGTCTGGAGCGGAGGAGATATTTTTGAGAACGAGTCCTCCCCAGGAATGAGGGCAAGGGAGCGCCCGTTGTCCCATTGCATGTGAATTCCGCACGCATCGTCAATAAAATCCACCGTACCTTCTGTACCGGGTGGTATGGGGGCATAGGGATCGTTCATTTTTGTGAGACAGATTCGTGTACCGGGCGGATACTTCTCCTTGAGCAATCTCAGAAATTCACTGTCATATCTCATATTTGTTCCTCCTTCATATGGGCTTTTGTTTTGTATTGGGTTTTTTGTTTATTTTCTGCATATCGGTTCTAAGGCAATCTCCCTCGGAACTGTAGCAGATAAAACCATGAGAGGGGTAGGGGCAGTTTCCGCAGCTTTTAAATGGTCCCTTAGGCCGTTCAGCTGCCGGTATCGGACCTGTTGTTACAAGGACATCAGAATCATAACAGGCAGGTTTCTTGTTTTTCTTGTAGCGTACCAACATATCTTTCCTCCCTTCTGGAAAAAGAAAAGCCGGGGAATTGAAGTGCATTTCTGCACTCCGATTCCCCGGTGCTTTAATTGAATTTCACTTTATGTGTTGAATTTTGTAGAAATATAGTTTTTGTAAGATATATCTTATAAAATCATATAAATAAACTTGATTTTAAGATGTATCTGTGATATTGTGCTGTTATGGTATCAGGTATAACAAAGGAGGTCTTTTGTTTATGATCAAACGAGAGTTATATATGAGCCGCATTCGTCCCTTTATAGGAAACGAGCTCATTAAGGTTTTAACCGGCATCCGGCGCAGCGGAAAATCTGTTATGCTGGAATTAATTAAGCAAGAACTGGTCACCTCCGGTGTAAATGAAAATCAGTTTATTTCTATCAATTTTGAGAATATGAGCAACGCACACCTTTGCTTTGCAAACGCCTTGCATGAGGAAATTACCAGGCGGGTGAAGGACATCTCCGGCAAGGCATATCTGTTTTTTGATGAAATTCAAGAAGTTGCCGGCTGGGAAAAGTGCATCAATTCCTTTCGGGTTGAATTTGACTGTGATATTTATATTACCGGCTCCAATGCCAAGCTGCTTTCGGGAGAACTGGCCACATACCTTGCAGGAAGGTATGTAGAGTTTGTGATTTATCCTTTTTCTTTTCAAGAGTTTTCAAAGCTGTATCAAGAGGTTTTTCCCAATGCCGATTCGAGAGTGATGTTTACCCGGTATCTGACTGATGGCGGGATGCCATATTTGAGCAATCTCCGCTATGCCGAACAGCCGAGCCGTCAGTATCTGCAGGATCTCTACAACTCCGTTGTCCTGAAAGACATTGTGAAACGCAACAATATCCGGGATGTTGATTTGCTGGAGCGCATCATTGCCTATATTACGGCAAATGTCAGTACGACCTTTTCCGCTACGGCAATTTCCAAATATCTCAAAAGCGAGGGCCGCACCGTTGCGCCGGAAACCATATTGAACTACATCAAGGCTTGCGAGGATGCTTTTTTATTCTACCGTGTCCGCAGACAGGATTTGCAGGGGAAGAAAATCCTCACTGTCAATGAAAAATACTACATTGCTGACCACGGAATCAGGGAGGCTGTTTTCGGCGGGAATATGAAAGATATCAATCTCATTTTTGAGAATATTGTTTTTATGGAGTTGCTGCGCCGGGGCTATAAAGTTACCGTTGGAAAAGCAGGAGAAAAAGAGATTGATTTTATCGCTGAAAAGCAAGGGCAAAAGCTCTATGTTCAAGTGGCCTATCTGCTTGCCTCTGAGGAAACGATCCAGCGTGAATTCGGAGCATATGATGCTATAAAAGATAACTATCCCAAGTATGTTGTGTCCTATGACGAATTTGATATGAGCAGGGATGGCCTCAAGCATCGGAACATACGTGAATTTCTTCTGACCGATGATTGGAATTGAAAATAGCCCACCGTTGGATATGACTTCGGTGGGCCTATGTCATTTAGGGATTTTGATACTGCTCCAACAGCTCCATGTGCTTCTTGGACTTCTGATGGATACGGTGCGCTTTAGTTGCCATATATTCTATCAGGCACTCCTTTGGCACTAAGTATTTGTTGTAATACCATACCCCAGTTATCTTTTTTGTCTTTATCCACTCGGATACTGTGGTTTGGCAGTATCCCGTTAGCTTTGTGACATCATTTACCGTGAGGGCATCCGGAAAAGTGTGCCACTTGTTCTTAAGCATTGCCATAAACTTCTCGGAGTTGATTGCCTTCGCCGTTTGGCGCTTCGGTTTATATTTTATTCCGCTTGAAAATATCCCCGGTGGTGTCAGCAGGGTCTCAGGAGATTCTTCCAAGCGGGTAAGGTATGCAATAACGTCGGTTATTTGGATTTTAAACCTGCGGGTCTTTTTGCCGGTATCCTCGCAGGGGATATATCCGTTCTCCAAAAGCCATGTGGCTTTTCGTTTGCTTATGCGGCAAATTCTGTAAAGCTGGTCTTGACTTATCTTCTCCGGATATTCAGCCAGAAGGTAAGAGTAGTCGGTTGCCATCATCGTTCCTCCCATCACATTGATCCTTAGGACAGAGAATTATGCTCTGTCTGCTGCAGGATGTTCTGTTAAAAATCAATGTCAATGGTAGGGTACGCTTGGTTTTGCTTTTTCAAATCGCCGGGAAACTAAAGTATCTTAAGGTTATTTCGCCGGTTGTTTTTCTACACTTTTTCTACACTTTGCCCTGAAAACCGCTAAATCAGTGTGGTATGCCCCTGCGGGGAAATATCGGCGTTTGTGCCTGAAAAGCCTTTATTTATGCGGGTTTGCGGGATTTCATCTTCTCTTAAAGTTACTCTCGTGAATCCATAAGGACTTGCCTTCAAATAACTCGAAATCAATTGTAGGGTTTTGCTCTACCAGGAGTTCGAATCTCCTCTCCTCCGCCATAAAAGATATATCAAGGGTTACAGCTTTTTGCTGTAACCCGTTTTTGCATGCGGCATGGGCGCTATCTATAGGGTTAAAGTCCCGAATGGTCAGGCAGTAGCAGCCATAGCTTAAGACAAGGGTATCTGCCGTGAGGTGGAATCTGAAGGAAGTCGGCGGCAAACCAAACGATTCAATTTAGCAGTTGGAGGGAATTGCCATTTCTGGTCGAATTAAAGAAGGAGATTCAATAAATGAGGGAGACAGATTAATATGGCAGAAATAGCTTCGAGACTACCTGAACAGAGAAACCGTAATAATTTCTTAGATAACGCCAAGTTTATATTAATTATATTGGTAGTGATGGGGCATTTTATTGAGCCACTATTAAATTACAGTCGTTTTCTAAATGTTATTTTTATAACTATTTATACTTTTCATATGCCTGTTTTTGTTTTGATAGCAGGATATTTTTCCAAGAAATTAAAAAAGCCAAAAGATTTAATCTTTAGATTTGTACCGCTATTTTTATTATTTCAATTACTCTATTATCTAGCCAATAATTATATATTTGCTCTTAAGTTCAATCTGGCAAGCTTAATATTGCTGCCGCACTGGATAATGTGGTTTTTACTTAGTCTATTATTATGGAGGTTATATTTACCTTTTATTATAAAACTAAAACACCCAATATTTTTCTCCATAGTACTTTCTATAATAGCAGGATATTGTAGTTATATTGGTATAATTATGAGCCTTTCCAGGACAATTACGTTTCTGCCATTCTTCTTGATGGGATATTACTTAGACAATAATCGAATATTTCAGATGATATCATATAGGAACAAATTTAATTCAATTATTTACTTTTTGACATTAGCTCTTTCGGTTTATTATTTAAACCCTCCACAGCCGGTTCGAGAACTATTATTTGGATACCTTTCTTATGAAAATATTGGTTTTTCAGAGTGGTATGCAGGTTTTTATCGTCTAATACTTTTAATCTTTCAACTTACATCATCAGCTTTTTTTCTGCTCCTTATCCCCAATGAACGAAAGTTTTATTCAGCCCTCGGAGCTAAAACAATGGCTCCCTATTTGCTTCATGGATTTTTAATCCTTTTGTTTCATTATTTTGACTTATGGACTAAGATAAATACAAATTTAGAAATTATAATTCTAATATTTTTTGCTGTAGTATGTGCTTTTGTATTAACTTTAACGCCCGGTTATATAAGATCGGTTTTAGCTTCTTTTAGGATTAAAAGTTTGAGTTGGTTGAAAGCGGTCGACTCAAAATCGAGTGTGCGGTGATGAACCGTACGTGGGTTCGAATCCCACTCTCTCCGCTATACTTATGTATAAAGTCAAGGGATTCCTGCCTTTTGAGGGGCGGGAATCCCTTTTTTGAAAAGTTAAGATTTGTTTGCTGGATGGTCAGGAAGTATCTGTTTCAGATGTTCAGTGGTAATGCCTAGATTTTTAGCCATTGATTCCATTTTTTGTTGATGTCTATTAATCATTTGATTTTTTAACTCTTCCGTTGTTACGCCTATTTCTTTTGCCCTGCGTTCAAGTCTTTCCTGGCGTTTTTCAGAAATTCGGGTTTTAAGTTCTTCAACACTTATACCTTTTTTCTTGGCTATTCTCGCCAGTTTCTCGCCTCGCAAAGCACGTTTCTTTGCTAAATACTGATTAACATCTTTCTTGACTTTATTTAGATCACCGTTATTTTTCTGTAACGAGCTTCTTATTAAATTTTCCAAGCCTTGATGTTTCTCTTTAAGACACTTTTGGTTTACATGGCTGCTATGGGTTTTGAAATTCTGTATAGGTGCTGCAGACAATGAACCGGTGTTCACTGAAACAGTCAAAAGCAGAGCCATGACGCCACCTAAAAGTTTCTTCAAGAATTATCTACCCCCTAAAATAATATTTTTGAACTCCAATATTATTTTAACCTCAGGAATAGCGATTTATGTTGGGATAAAAAAGGATACAGAGAATTTCCGGTCTTTCGTATTTGCTTATTATTCAATACCTTTAAGTCTTAGAGCGTCATGTAATAATGAATTTCCATCACATTGATAGCAATGATTTTCCGTACCCGAAGGAATATCGTTCTTATATACAATTTCTGCGGCCTCTGAAATCGCATCGAAATACCATTCCGCCGAGGGGGCTCTATGACCTTCTAGTTTTGAACCTGGATTTGGCGACCATACAAATGGAACAACATTTGCACCTATAGCAGATAGTGTATCAATTCCCTGTAAAAATGTCTCTTTGGGCTCTAAACCCATGACCAGAGCTACAAATACGTTTCCGTCTCCAAAGATTTTTACCGCTGTTTTAACTGAATCAACAAATTCTTCGTGTGAAGTATTTTCAGATTTTCCTGGACATATTGCGTTATACAGTTTTTCATCCCATATTTCCATACTATACCCAATTGCTTTTATGCCAGTTTCAAAGTAACGTTTAATATCGTCTCCTTTAGCGGGAGAGGGTAGTACTACTCCTGGAACTCTCTCGAATCCAGTGTGATTTTTTATAGATTCTATTATTTCGGAAATCAACGTAACTTCTTTTTCGTGCCGAAAACATCCGCCAGTAAGTAATATGTGTTTAACATTTCCCTCCGACCACGCTGCTTTAGCTACTTCACCAATATCATTGATCTCCTTTTTCCTGATTACAGAGTCGTATACTTTTGATGTTGCAACAAGATTGCAAAATGAACATTGTTTATTGCTGCTAAAATGAGAGCAATAATTTTGATAACAGAAAAACAAGCAGTCCTTTCCACCAATTTGACCAATTTTAACCATATCATTGTTTTGAGTTGTTTGCCTGTTATAAAAAGCGGGACGTTCTATCCATTTTATCTCACAAATTTCATTATCGTTAAAATGTAATTTTAATTTACTTTTATACGTTTTTACATGATATTGTGATTTTGAATTGAAACGAAACTGAACAACCGTACCATCTGGTAGATAAAAATCATCAGGAAGTTTTGCATCAATATGATTTTCAAAATCCCAACCAAACAACCCGTGATTCTGCTCTTTATATTTAAAACCTACCCCTTTAAGACTTTCGATGTCAGAACGTATTCCCTCTGTAAGCAGTGCTGCTTTCAATAAAAGATAATTGCTCATCTATTAAGACCTCCTTAAATTTTGTACTGTTATATATGGTCAATAGGCAAATAAAAACACTGCTTATCAGTTCCTAAAACCAGGTTTGTATCAATTTTATTAACACCCGGAAATTCTAAGAGTGAATCCATAATAAAATTACGATAAGATGAAATATCATGCGATACTATCTTTAACAAATAATCCCAGCTCCCTGTGATATTATAACATTCCAGAATTTGAGGTGTTTCTTTAACTTTTGATAAAAAAGCGTTTGCTGTATTTCTATTATGCGGAGATAAATTTACAAAAGTAAAAGCAATGATTTCTAATCCAACTTTTTTCTCATCAATAATAGTTGCATACTGTTTTATTACCCCCAGTTCTTTTAGACGTTTTGTTCGACTGAGGCAAGCAGAAGGCGACAACCCGATTTTCTTAGATAGTTCTACATTAGATATTGACGAGTCGTTTTGAAGTATATCGAGTATTTCCTTATCATAAGTATCAAAGTCCAATGGCATATTTGTAACTCCTTTCATGATGGTTAACGGTAGGATGTTTCGCAATACGGTAATTATACAGAACAACATAAGGTATTGTCAATAAAAAAGAGAATAAAATTCTCCAAATATGGATGCGCGCGTTCTATGCATCTTACAATAAAAAAGGGAGTCCTGCCTTTTATATGGGCGGGAATCCCTTTTTCAATTTGTATTAAAATATTCTTGTAAAGGTAAGTTGTAAACCCGTCAAAGACGTTTTCCGTTTAGGTCCAAGGTCCAGTAGTTAGGAAAACTAACTACCATATCAGAGTAGCCTGTTATCTCCAAAAACAGGGCTGACTGTTCTAAAGATGGTTGATTTGGTTACAACCCTATACCTAGTTTTATTATATAAGACATTGTTGCGAAATTGTATCTCCAAACTTATAATAGCAACTTTATCTTTACACCGAATGACTATTCATTATATAATTAATATTGTAGGATAAAGTTGGTTTACAAATGGTTTACTTTGTAGGACAGTTGGACGGTAGGATGGTAGAAAAAAGCAGTACTTTATTTTTATTACACTGCACTCCTCCGGGGGTGTTTTTTATTTTCTCCTTCTACCAAAACATTCCATTCAAGTAAAGGAGGTATAGTAGAAGAGTAGAACCCTCGGTCCTTATAGATTCACAATTTTAACCAAAACGGAGTCAAAACTTAGAAAAAAGATTATAAACATAGGAGTGAGTGAAACATGTCAAATGTAAAATTCTATTATGGAGAGAATGTTCCACTGGAAATGCATAAGGTACGCATTGTACAGAAATTGGATCTTGTACCTATTGACCGTCGTTTAGAAGCTATTACTGAAGCTGGAAATAATACATTTTTGCTTAAAAATCGTGATGTTTACCTGGATATGCTTACTGACAGTGGCGTAAACGCCATGAGTGACAAGCAGATGGCTGCCATGATGGAAGCTGATGATAGTTACGCTGGCTCAGAAACTTTTACTAAACTGGAAAGTAAGCTTCACGATATATTTGGTAAGAAATATTTCCTTCCCGCTCATCAGGGAAGAGCATGTGAACACCTTCTTGCCAAGGTTTTTGTTAAAGAGGGCTCAATAGTCCCAATGAATTACCATTTTACCACTACAAAAGCTCATATTGTTTTGGCGGGCGGGGTGGTTGAAGAAATTTTCATAGATGAGGCACTTCAGGTAGATAGTGAGAACCCTTTTAAGGGTAATATGGACATAGATAAACTCAGGTCTCTTATTAATACACATGGTCCTGAGAAAATTGCATTTGTTCGTTTAGAAGCGGGGACCAACCTTATTGGCGGGCAGCCATTCTCCCTTGAGAATATGGGAGAAGTCCGTAAAGTATGTGACGAATTTGGTCTTATGATTGTGTTAGATGCCAGCTTATTGGCAGATAACCTTTATTTCCTTAAGAAACGGGAGCCAAAATGCAAAGAGATGAGCATTAGAGAGATTACCCGTGAAATGGCAGATCTCTCTGATATTATATATTTTTCGGCCCGTAAAATCGGTTGTGCCCGTGGTGGAGGTATCTGTACCGACAGCACTGATGTATATATGAAGTTACGTGAATTGATACCTCTTTATGAAGGTTTCCTGACATATGGAGGAATGTCTGTTCGTGAGATGGAAGCCATGGCTGTTGGTTTAGAAGAGACTATGGATGAAAATATGATTAACCAGGGACCTCAGTTCATTGCCTTTATGGTTGACGAACTACGCAAAAAAGGAGTTCCTGTTGTAACTCCTGCGGGTGGTCTGGGCTGTCATATCAACGCAATGCAATTCTTAAGTCATGTTCCGCAAACCCAATACACTGCAGGTGCCCTGGCTTCAGCAGTTTATCTGATAAGTGGTGTACGTGGTATGGAAAGAGGAACCTTATCAGAACAAAGAGATGAAGATGGAAATGAAACTTTAGCTCATATGGAGCTTCTGCGTTTGGCGATGCCTCGGCGTGTCTTCACCCTGTCGCAGGTAAAATATGCTGTTGACCGTATAGCATGGTTATACGAAAATCGTGACCTGGTTGGAGGATTAAACTTTGTGGATGAACCACAGATACTGCGCTTCTTCTTTGGTAAACTGGAACCTGTTTCTGACTGGCAAGTAAAATTAGTTGAAAAATTTAAAGCTGATTTTGGAGATAGTCTGTAAAATGAATGTTGAACAAGGGACCATCGAGCTATTGGATGACTGCAGGCAGTCTTTGGCTAACTGTGTACTAGGTGAACGGTATTTTTATGATACTAATCATACGTTAAAATTTCTCACAGAAGGCTTTAATAAAGGAGAGATATTAATAGCTCTTAATTCCCTTGGTGAGTTTATTGGATTCATGAGAGTTGATTTATTTGGTGCATTTGCCAAGTTTCCCTTATTGCGTGTAATCGCAGTTAAGGAAAACTATAGAGGCCACGGATTTGGTTCAAAAATGTTGAAGTTTTATGAGGGTTTGGGTTTTGAAAACAGTGATAAAGTGTTTTTGCTGGTTAGTGAATTTAATGAAAGAGCTAAGTTCTTATATGAAAGAATTGGCTACAAAGTAGTAGGGAAAATACCTAACTTATATCAAAAGGGTACAGCAGAGTTCCTTATGATGAAAGAAAAGATTAAATAGTAACAGGCACCAGTATAGGGATTCCGGTCTGAATGGCCGGAGTCCTTTATTTTTGACCATTTATAACTTTTTATGTAATTTACAAAAATTCTCTTTACAAATCCTAAAAATATAGTACAATATAACTAACTGTACTATGCGTATTAATACACATATAAACAGCAATACACATAGAAGTATTCAGAAAGGAGTGAATGAGGATGCTTCAGTTGGATTTTCGGAGCAGAGTGCCGGTTTATGAACAGCTAACAGAAAAGATTAAGGAGCTGATAGTCCATAAAGTTTTAGCGAGTGATGAACAGCTGCCTTCGGTTAGAGAGCTGGCACTTGAGTTGACAGTTAACCCGAACACAATCCAGAAGGCATACAGAGAGCTAGAACGACAGGGTTACATTTATTCCGCGCCGGGAAAAGGGAGTTTTGTAAAACCAATAGAACAAATTGATAACACTCGGCAGAAAGAAGAACTACTGGAACAGCTGCGAAAAATTACTGCTGAGTTATTATATCTGGGTACATCAATTGAGGAAATACTGGCGACTATTCAGAAGACGAAAAAAGGAGGAGGGGAAAAATGATTCAAGTACGCCAAGTGTCTAAGAAGTTCGGACAGGTAGATGTTCTTAAGGGACTTGACCTTAATGTACATAAGGGCTCAATATATGGACTTGTAGGTTCTAACGGAGCCGGAAAGACCACTTTACTGAAATTGTTGGCTGGAATATATAGGCCTGATGAAGGAAGTATTATGATGAATGGGCAGTCGGTCTTTGAAAATAACTATGTAAAAGAAGCTGCAGTATTTATTCCCGACGAATTATATTATTTTAGCCAATATACAATCAGAGAAATGGCTGATTTCTTCAAACAGGTCTATCCTACTTGGGACGAAGGACGATTCGAGGAACTTGCGAAGGTATTCGCAATTGATGTTAAACGTCGGGTAACTAAACTTTCAAAAGGGATGAAGCGACAGGTTTCGTTTTGGCTGGCTCTCTCCGTTAAGCCCCAGCTGCTAATTCTCGATGAGCCCTTAGATGGATTGGACCCTATGATACGAAGCAAGGTTAAAAAGCTTCTCATGGCAGATGTAGCAGAGCGCGAAATGAGCATATTAATATCGTCCCACAATCTGCGGGAATTAGAGGATGTCTGCGACTACATGGGGATTCTTCATGACGGAAGGATAATTATCGAAAGTGAGTTGGATAAATTAAAAAACGGAATAAACAAAGTACAGACCGCTTTTAATAAAGATTTGCCAGAAGAATTGAAAAATGATGGAAATATTTTGTATCACGAAACCAGAGGAAGTGTTCATCTCTTAATTATGCGGGGAGATGAAAGAGAGATTAAGGCTCAGGTTGAAAAATTTCAACCCTTATTATTAGACGTACTTCCGTTAACATTTGAGGAAATATTCGTTTACGAGATGGGAGGGGTAGGATATGACATCCGTAACATCCTCTAAGAGTTGGGTTGTGTTCAAAAGTGCCCTGAAAAGATTTAAATGGCTGGGTATTCTATACTGTGTAACAATGTTTTTGGAATTGCCTCTTTTTATCTGGATGGAGCTTAATAAACAAAAGTCTTTGCAGGGTGAATTTTGGGCAGAATTCGCCAAAAACTATAATCCGAATATATTGTTCAATCCACTTGCAAACTTTATTAATTTGGCTGTTGCTGTAGTCTTTGGTTTGATTCTTTTTCACTATCTTCAAAAGGATAGGGAAAGTACTTTCTTTCATAGTCTTCCAATCAAACGAAGTTTCCTTTATTTGCAGAATCTTTTAGCAGGATTAACGCTTATTTGGCTTCCTATAATAATTAATGGTTTTCTGATATATGGAGTCTTTAAATTGTTTGGAATCAGTCAAGTCCAGTGGCTTACACAATACTCAATTCCTATGCAGGAAGAGTTAATGGATATTCCCAGCACGATTAATATGTGGAAGGTTGTAGCCTATTGGCTTTATCTTAGTCTTTTGATGACAGGGTTGTTTTATATCTTTACGGTTTTTATTGGGATGTTAACAGGTAATGTCCTGCTACAGGGGGCGCTTACATTTATCGGATTATTTTTGCCCCTTGGCCTGTATGTACTGGTTAAGTTTAACCTTGGGTTAATGTTGTACGGACTTCCAAAAGATGTAGACAACAAGATAGCTACATGGCTATCTCCAATCGTCAACTATTTAGACACCAGTTATTACCAGCTTCCTCAGCAAACCCTGTCGTGGTATCTGTGGTACCTTGTCGCGGCGGTGATTATATGTGGAGCGGGAATTTACTTTTACAAAAAGAGACAGACTGAGGCTGCTGGAGAAACTTTAGCGGCGAATTGGATTCGCTTGTTATTCAAGTACGGGGTAACCTTCTGTGTTGCATTGACAGGCGGGGTATATTTCAGTTCCTTCAATCAAAACAGTGTAGGAATCTTATATTCTGGATATACCATTGGGGCGGTACTTGGTTACATTATTTCAGACATGATAGCCTATAAATCTTTTCACTTCTATAAGCGGTGGAAGGGTATGGCAATTTTTGGAGCTGTATTCATATTATTGATTACAAGCATCAACCTTGACATTTTAGGGGTAGAGAAGTACGTTCCTGATCAGAAGAACATTGAAGAAGTCTATATCAGTATTATGAACAGAGATGGTTATAGACCTGATGAAGGACTAAAAGAAAAAGAAAACATACAGTTAGTCAGACAACTTCACCAGCAGATCATAAAGATGCAGGACAACAATAAGGCCAGAGAAATATTTATAAGGCAACAGCAAATGAATCGGGTAAAGGCAACACAATACAGTAGTGTAGCTCCTATGCAGCAGATGCCTCAACTTGTTTCTATGGATTTAGCCTACACTTTAAGCAGTGGAAAGAAGGTCAAAAGAACATACGCTATTGATATATCACAGTACCGCCAGTTCCTGTACCCTTTATTCAACTCAACGGAAGCCAAAAAGCTAATGCATGGGCGCCTTTTTAAAATGAATGAAGGAAAAATTGACGAAATAAACATTCACAACTATCATTTGAATAAAAACATCCGTATTTACAAGCCTGTTGAGCTAAAGGAAGCATTAGATGCTTTGCGGAAAGATGTCCTTTATGTCTCTTACGAATCTGTTATCGAAAACAAAGTGCCCTCTAAAGCGATGATAGAATTCATTACTGAAACGGAATATGACAGAAGGCTGGGTTTCTACAATTTAAACTACTATTCCGAATTCAAAAATTTTGAGGCGTTTCTTACCAGATATGGCTATTTACGGGAGCTCTTCATGGATCCGGAAGAAGTTTCAGCTATAGTTATAAAAAAGGCTGGCACTGAGGAAACTGTAGAAATAAAAGACAAGAATAAAATAAGTAAGCTTCTGGACTGGTGTAATATAGATGACCGTAAAGGGTTTATAGTGAAACAAAACGCTACTGAAATTATGTATAATACTGGGTTTTACGGTAAGATTATAAAGAAAGACGGTAGTTTTCTGTTCGTAATGCTTGACGGTAGTAATTATGTCAGAGAGACAATATCTCAAATGTTTGAAGTAAAGTAACCCATAACACCAACAAAGCCTGGTTTTAGCGCCAGGTTTTGTTGGTTAGTCTCCGTTAACACCTAGGATGTTACAGTTTTGCCATTAATTTTGCAGCTCAAAACTCAACATAAATGCTAAAAATACTTGCATCGGGAAAAATTTAATTGTATAATGATTAAGCGAAATCGGTTAAGTATTTTTTTATTTCGCCCTTGGAGAGCTGTCCGAGTTGGTCGAAGGAGCACGACTGGAAATCGTGTAGTCGGGCACAACCTGGCTCGAGGGTTCGAATCCCTCGCTCTCCGCCATTATGAGTTTTAAATGGCCAGTGGCCAGTGGTGGGTGCCGGTATTCGCCGGAGATAAACTACTGGCAACTGGCCATTATTAACAAGATAATAGATTTTGCCGTGCTACACGGGGAGGTAGCGGTGCCCTAATCCTGCAATCCGCTATAGCAGGGTGGAAATCCTGTCCCCGGCTTTATTTCATGAGGTCTGACCCCTGTAAGTGGTGTTGAAGACCGGGTCTTGCGCAACGTAATCCTGTGAACTCCGTCAGGTCCGGAAGGAAGCAGCGGTAAGCAGATCATTGCGTGTGCCGCAAGGGTGCCTGATCCGAGCTAACTGCAGTGGTAACGCTTGGGAGGTAAAGTCAAAGACAGGTGCACGGCTAAAATTTTAAGCAGCTGTAATACAGCTGCTTTTTTATTAAGTATTTTAGCTTACTATAAATTTGTTAACTGCTTTTTCAAGTTTTGATACTGTTTCTGATAACAGCTGAGCTCTTTCGAATATATTTTTATTTGAAGCCTTAATCTCTGTCACTAATCCACTTACTTGCTTTACGGCCAAAGAACTTTCACTGGTAAAAAAGTTTTTCGCTCAGTAATCCAATTGACAAAAAACCCTGCATAAATTGGGAATACTATTCCCATGACGATACCCATACTCATCATCAGGGCAAGCATCTTACCCATTGTGGAATTCTTTATACAACATTTCGTGCCTCCTGCTGTATAAATTAAATTGGTGCAATAATAATAATTAAGTATATACGTAAAAATATATTCTACAAATCGCTGCTTGGGTGATTTGTGAGTACAAAATTTTTATTAAAAAGGAAATTAGTATTTCAGCAGCGAATGTATATACAGTTTAAGTATATACATTTATTTGACCTCAAACTTTATTATAGAGGTGTATACATATGAGCTACATGGCTCTTTACCGTGAATGGAGACCCCAAAAATTTTCTGAGATTGTTGGTCAAGAACACGTCAGCCGAACCTTAAAAAATGCAGTTGCTGCTAATAGAATTGCTCATGCGTATCTGTTTTGTGGACCAAGAGGTACCGGTAAAACAACTTCAGCCAAAGTACTTGCTAAGACTCTAAATTGCCAGAATAGCAAGGAATTTGAGCCGTGCAATCAGTGTGAGAATTGTCGGCGGGTAACAGAAGGCACTTCCATGGATGTAATGGAAATTGACGCTGCCTCCAACAGGGGAATTGATGAGATCCGAGACTTACGTGAAAAGGTGAAATTTGCGCCTTCTGAGGGAAGGTACAGAATATATATTATAGACGAAGTTCACATGTTAACTACAGAAGCGTTTAATGCTCTGCTGAAAACATTAGAGGAACCTCCGGCTCATGTAATTTTTGTTCTGGCTACCACGGAACCTCATAAAATTCCAATGACGGTATTGTCGCGCTGTCAACGCTTCGATTTTCGCAGCATAGGAATCATCGATATTATCGGAAGACTTCGAACTGTTGTCAATGAGTTAAAAATTGATGCCGATGAAGAAGCATTACAATTGATATCCCGATCCGCGGAGGGCGGAA
This sequence comes from Thermincola carboxydiphila, assembly GCA_016841045.1. Classification (GTDB taxonomy): domain Bacteria; phylum Bacillota; class Thermincolia; order Thermincolales; family UBA2595; genus JAENZX01. The sequence goes on along the minus strand of JAENZX010000030.1, from coordinate 13,564 downwards.
TGAGAGATGCTTTGAGTATTTTGGATCAGTGTATTTCTTTTGGTGGTAATTCAATAACTACAGAAGATGTTAATTTGGTTCTGGGTACCGTCAATTCAGAATTTTTGTTTAGGATAACTAAGAGTTTTATAAATTGTGATATTACTGAAGGACTAAAATTAGTAGATAACCTGGTGAGAGAAGGAAAAGATGTAAGGCAGTTTACTAAAGACCTTACTCAGCATTTCAGGAACTTACTATTAGCAGAAGTTTGCGGGCAAGCCGAAGAGCTTATACCGGTCTCTGTGGATTTATTGACGGAACTGCGTAAAATGGCATCCGGGTTAGGTCGAAATAGAATAATTGCGTTAATAGAACTTTTTACATCCGCTGAAAGAGAAATAAAATGGGCATCTCAACCTAGGTTAATCCTTGAGTTGGCGATGATAAAGGCCTGTGAGAAAGTAGCATCAGCTAATTATGACGAACTTGAAGCGAGAATCGGGCGACTTGAAAATGAGTTTGCAAAAGGAAGTTTTGTACGTTCAGAGCGCACAGCCCCCACTATTATTGATACTCCAACTTCATCCGGTGCTTCCAAGGTTTCGGTAAGTTCAGTAAAGAAGCACGCAAAACAAATTTCCTCCGGCGGAACTTCTGATGTGGCGGCGGAAACAGCAAATGTAGACATTGAAAATATAAAGAACTGTTGGCAGGACATTTTAAATCGGATCAAAAAAGTCCGCATGTCTGCAAAAGCATTTTTAATTGAAGGCCGTCCTGTACATATTAATGAAGGAAACTTATTTTTGGCGTTTCCTCCCGAATATACCTTTCATAAAGAAAAAGTGGAGCAGCCGGAAAACAAGGACGCTATTGAACAGGTAATTAAAGAGGTGACGGGAGCAGGGCTTAAGATTAAGTGCAAGTTTGAGAATGAAATTTCAATGCCGGAGTCTGATGAACCGACTAAATCGAGAGGGCTCATAGACGAGGCTGTCAGGTTATTTGGTGAGGAAGTAATTGAAATAAATGATTAACCATAAAATATAAGAAAATGAAGGAGAGGATAATACATGTTAGGTAATATGGGTAATATGATGAAACAGGTCAAAAAGATGCAGGCTGATATGGCTAAAATGCAGGAAGAATTAGTTAACAAAACGGTTGAAGCTAGCTCTGGCGGTGGAGTTGTTACTGTTGTTGCCAATGGAAAGCAAGAAATTATGTCTATTAACATTAAACCTGAGGCAGTTGATCCCGAAGATGTTGAAATGCTTCAGGACATGGTACTTGCTGCTGTCAATGAGGCGCTCAGGCAATCACAGGAAATGGTTGCGAAGGAAATGAGCAAGATCACCGGCGGTATGAATATCCCAGGGTTATTTTAGGAAGGTGAAAATTTTTGCTTTACTATGCGGAGCCGGTGGCTAGACTCATCGGGGAATTGAGCAAGCTGCCCGGGATAGGCCCCAAAACGGCTCAAAGGCTCGCTTTTTATATACTCAATAATGATTCCGGGGAAGCGCTCGAGTTGGCAAGGTCAATTGTAGATGCTAAAGAAAAAATCAGGTATTGCTCGGTATGCAGCAACCTGACTGATATTGACCCCTGCCATACATGCAGGGATGAGTCCAGAAACAAGGCGGTCATTTGTGTTGTCGAAGAACCTCGGGATATTGTAGCAATTGAACGAACCAAAGATTATAAGGGGCTTTATCACGTGCTTCAAGGTGCCATATCGCCGATGGAGGGTATAGGTCCAGAGCAGATAAGAATAAAAGAACTACTATCCAGACTGCATGACAATCTGGTAAAAGAGATTATTGTAGCTACAAATCCCAACATTGAAGGTGAAGCAACAGCAATGTATTTGGCTAGGCTGATTAAACCTCTGGGTGTTAAAGTGACCAGGATTGCTCACGGACTGCCTGTTGGCGGGGATTTAGAATATGCTGACGAGGTAACGTTATCAAAGGCTTTTGAGGGGAGAAGGGAACTATAATTAGTTTTCCGTTTATTTCCTTACAAAGTTTTAAATTTTGGTATTTACTTGTAAAACGATTTATGATAAAATATCAGCAATATAAATTATTTTAAAAATGCAATGACGGAGATAAGTAAGCTAAAAATCGTTTTTTACAGGGAATAGGGGTCATAGACTGAAAGCCTCTTAAAACACGACAAGCTGAAATTCACTCCTTAGCTGCCGGTTGAAAAGCAACGCCTAGTAGACTTGGCCGGAACTCCACCGTTATTAGGAAGAGGGTATCGGTTACATTTACCTGTACCTGCATGAGAGGATCGTGAATCAATTTAGGGTGGTACCGCGGAAGTATATAACTTTCGTCCCTGTAAGGGGATGAAAGTTTTTTGTTTTGTCTAAAGGCTTGTTTGTCTTTTAGAGAAAAGCTAAATATTTGGGAAATGCAGTGATGGAGTCTGTAGATTATTCAAAAGTTCCTCCCAGGGAGACGGGGTCATTGATTGGAAGCCTTGTCAGGACAGAGTAGTTGAAATTTCTCTCCAGAGCAGCCGGCTGAAGGGTATTCTGGTAGGCTGGGTCGGAACTTCTACCGTTAAAAAGAAGGAGGTATCGGTTTGCATCTTTTAGTAAGCATGTAAACTCGTACTTTAAGAGTGGATTACTTGATTTATCAATTTGGGTGGTACCGCGGAAGCAGAGCTTTCGTCCCTTTGGACGAAGGCTTTTATTTTTTTAAAAAAAGTAAGGAGGGTTTTTGAATGATTGTCGTTATGGATTTAAGAGCAGATGAAAAACAAATCACAAATGTAACAAAAAGCTTGGAGGAACTAGGCTTCAAGACTCATCTAATTAAGGGTGTTGAGCGAATTGTTATTGGTGCAATAGGAGACCGCAAGCAAATACTTTCATCTGGAATTGAAGTAATGCCAGGTGTTGAAAAGATTGTACCTATTATGAAGCCTTTTAAACTGGTAAGTAGGGAAGTCAAAACCGATAACACAATTATCAGGGTTAAGGATTTTTCGATAGGTGGAGAGGAATTGGGAATTATTGCCGGTCCTTGTGCTGTCGAAAGCTGGGAACAATTAATGGAAACTGCAAGTCTTGTGAAGGCGGCTGGGGCTACAGCTATCAGGGGAGGCACGTATAAACCAAGGACTTCACCATATAGTTTTCAGGGACTTGAAGACGAGGGGCTAAAATTACTGGCTAAAGCAGGGAATGAAACCGGGCTGGCTACAATTACGGAAGTCATCGATGAAAAGAGCCTCGATGTTGCAGTTGAATATGTAGATATAATTCAGATTGGCGCGAGGAATATGCAAAACTTTCAATTATTAAGGGCTGTAGGCAGAATTGAAAAACCTGTTCTCCTTAAGAGGGGTTTGTCAGCTACAATTGAGGAATGGCTCATGGCAGCAGAATATATAATGTCAGAAGGGAATTATAATGTTATACTATGTGAACGGGGTATTCGTACCTTTGAGACATATACGAGAAATACTCTTGACATTAGTGCGGTACCTTTAATAAAACAGTTGAGTCATCTTCCGGTAATGGTAGACCCCAGTCATGCTACAGGAGAGTGGAAATTAGTAGCCCCATTGTCCAGAGCGGCTGTTGCAGCCGGGGCAGATGGCTTGTTGGTTGAAGTTCATCCAGATCCGGTCAAAGCCTTATGTGATGGACCACAGTCGCTTACTCCTGACAATTTTGCAGAGCTGATGAAAGAGTTGATCCAATTATCTGAATTAATGGGTCGAAAAGTCAATTAGGAGAGGTAAATATTATGAATGTAAAATACGGTTATTTTGGACCTAAAGGCACAAATTCTGAGGAAGCACTTTATACCTACCTGGGGTCAACCGATGTTAAAGCAGAGGCTTATGTAAGCATAGATCGGGTCTTACAAGCTGTAAAAGATGGTATCATAACACATGGATTAATACCGATTGAAAATTCCATAGAAGGAACAGTGAATCTTACTTTAGATTTAATGGCCCAGGAGAAGACACTTAAGATTGTAGGAGAAGTAGTGCTCCAAATTAAGCACAATATACTTGTAAAACGCGGTTCCGTTAAAGATGATGTAAAGCGTATAATTTCCCATCCGCAGGCATTGGCACAGTGCCGAAACTATTTAAACCAAAACTTCCCTGAAGCAGAATTTTGTCCGGTGGGCAGCACCGCAGATGCTGCGAGGATTGCAGCAGAATGCGGGGGGGTCGGCGCAATAGGAAATCACAAAGCTGCGGAGCATTATGGACTTCAAATACTGGAAGAAAGTATTCATGATTGTAAGGAGAATTATACGAGGTTTATTGTTGTATCAAAACAGGATAAAGAACTAACAGGACCGGCTAAAACCTCCGTGGTTGTCTCAATAACTGACAGGCCGGGCGGGCTGTATGAAATTCTTAGAGAATTTGCCCTGGCAAACATAAACCTAACAAAAATTGAATCCAGACCAGCTAAGAAAAGCCTCGGGGACTATTTATTCTTCATTGATATGGCTGGTCATCCCAAGCAGCCTGAGGTAAAAAAATGCCTTGAAAACGTGGAAGACATGTCTGCATCTTTTAAAATACTGGGATCTTATCCGGTTTGGAATAGGGAGTCAAACCCTGGACACGAAAATACTTATCATAAAGAATTGAACCTTAATGAATTGAGACAAGATGTTGATATTATAGATTATCAGCTTGTTGAATTACTGGCCAAAAGGACCCAATTAGTCTCAATGATTGGTTCACTTAAACCCGACCCAATGTTAATTCGAGACAGAAAGCGTGAACAGGAAGTTTTGGCTAAGGTAAAAACTATAGCGGCTAAAAAAGGTGTAAGCCCTCATTTGCTGGAGAATGTTTATGAATATTTTTTCGATTATTTTGTGGAATTACAGAAGCTACAAGCGACTCGACAAGCTGACAACAAATAATTAAAAAAGAAGAATAACTTGTACCCCCTCTCATATATTTTTAGTAAAGAACGGGAGGGGGTTTTTTATGGAAGAATATATCTTGAAAATAAAACGTTTTTTAGGTACACTTTTAACAATCGGACAGAAATTAAATAAAGGCGAAAATCATGATGCAGAATTAATAGAATTGATAGACAAGGCCCACAGGGAGTGGCAAATTGCTATTAATAACTTTAATTACTGCGTTGATCCTGATTTGATTGATTATTCAATCTATAATATCGAGGCGGCCGAAAAGAAATATATGTGTCTGATTAAGTTGGCTCAAAAGGAAAAGATGACGGCCAACTTGCCGGTTTTGGATTAATTTATTCGGGGGTATTATTATGGATACTAATTTTTTAATTGCTTTTGGTTTAGGTTTGGTTCTTATCTATATTATAGGAAAAGTTATGATGTTTCCATTTAAATGGGTGATAAAGCTCATCGTCAATGCGGTTGTAGGTGCGGTAGTTCTTTGGGTTGTGAACTATTTTGGCGCCATAGTTAATTTTCATATTCCACTAAACCCAATAACAGCGTTAACTGTTGGCTTCCTTGGCGTTCCGGGAATTATTATTTTAATTGTAATTCAGCAGATAATTATGAAATAAGAAGCGTATTATGTATACAGTGCTAAAAAATAAAGGAAACGGCCCAAAATTGTCGAATAGCTAGTTAATCGGCCGGTTCCCTTGTGCTTTGTGAGTAAAGTTGAAATTTCTACATAGGCATTGTTAGTAAGACATAATTGTGCTATTATTTATGTCATTAGAATTGTGCCCAATAGTATCCATTTTTATACGACTTTGTGGATTCTAAGGCAAGTCCATAGTAATGACGGATGTATTGGTTAATTAACATTACCATCGCACCTTGACAACAAAAGATAATCATTTAGCAGGTTCAGTTTTCTTTTTGCCGTTGGGACTGGACAACCATTACATTAGAAAAAGCAAGCATCTTTATAACGGGAATCGTATAGGCTTAAATTTGCCTGAGCGTAGAAATGTTGAAATTTAGTTAAATGGAGGTTGACTAGTTAATGAAAAAAAACAAAATGAAAACGATGGATGGCACTAAGGCAGCAGCCTACGTGTCGTATGCTTTTACCGAATGTGCATGCATTTACCCAATTACGCCATCCTCACCTATGGCAGAATATGTTGATGAGTGGAGCGCTCAGGGGAAGAAAAATATTTTCGGTCAAACAGTGAACGTTACAGAAATGCAATCTGAAGCCGGAGCTGCCGGAGCCTTGCACGGAGCGCTAAGCGCGGGCGCGTTGTCAACTACATACACCGCATCGCAGGGCTTATTGTTGATGATTCCTAACATGTACAAAATAGCCGGTGAGCTTCTGCCCGGAGTAATGCATGTGACCGCTCGGACCCTGGCTACCCATGCTCTGAATATTTTCGGTGACCACTCCGATGTTATGGCTACCTCCCAAACGGGATGGGCACAGTTGTGTTCCAACAGTGTTCAGGAAGTAATGGATTTGGGTGGCGTAGCTCACTTGGCCGCTATCAAATCCAGGATACCTTTCCAGCATTTTTATGACGGTTTTAGAACCTCTCATGAA
>JAENZX010000030.1:0-7044 GCA_016841045.1 Thermincola carboxydiphila | reverse complement strand
CAGAAAATAGAAACTATTGATTACGATGATTTTGCTAAACTGGTTGATATGGACTCTGTCAAGGCATTCAGAGATAATAGCTTGAATCCTGACCGCCCAGTTATCAGGGGTTCCAACCAGAACCCGGATATTTTCTTCCAGGCCAGAGAAGCATGCAGTCCATTCTACGAAAATGTACCCGATATTGTAGCAAAATATATGAAAGAAATCGGTAAGATCACCGGCAGGGAATATAAGCCCTTTGATTATTATGGAGCACCAGACGCTGAAAACATTATTGTGGCAATGGGTTCTATTTGTGATGCCGCAGAAGAAACCATCAATTATTTAATGGCTAAGGGAGAAAAAGTAGGTCTTATTAAAGTTCGCCTTTACAGGCCTTTTTCAGCTAAATACTTCTTTGATGTTTTCCCAAAAACAGTTAAGAGGATTGCTGTGCTTGACCGGATTAAAACTCCTGGTGCTGCCGGAGAGCCTTTATATAAAGATATCTGTAACTTATTCTTAGAATCTGACATGAATCCTCTTATCATCGGTGGACGTTATGGCCTTGGTTCCAAGGACACTCTGCCTTCAGACGTTGTGGCAGTATATGAAAACCTGAAAGCAGATCAACCTAAAAACGGGTTTACTCTCAGTATTATAGATGACGTCAGTTTTACTTCCCTCCCTAGGGGCGAAGAAATTGACGTTACTCCAGAAGGTACCATCCAGTGCAAGTTCTTTGGACTCGGTTCGGATGGTACAGTAGGTGCCAATAAGCAAGCGGTCGAAATTATTGGAGACCATACGGATCTTTATGCGCAGGCTTATTTTGCTTACGATTCCAAGAAGTCTGGTGGTATTACCATATCACACCTGCGTTTTGGCAAGAAGCCTATCAAAGCACCTTATTTAATTAGTACAGCTAATTTTATTTCTTGCAGCAACCAACAATATGTAAATATGTACGATTTGACGGCGGGTCTGAATAAAGGCGGTACCTTCCTTCTGAACTGTACATGGTCATCGGAAGAATTAGACGAAAAACTGCCCGCAAAAATGAAGAGATACCTTGCTCAAAATGAGATTAATTTCTATACTATAAACGCTGTAGACATTGCTAGGGAAATCGGATTGGGCAACCGTACCAATATGATTATGCAGTCCGCTTTCTTTAACCTGGCCAAAGTGATTCCTCTTGACGAAGCAGTTGGTTACATGAAGGATCAGATTAAAAAGGCTTATAGTAAAAAAGGTGATAAGGTCGTTAATATGAACAATGCTGCAGTTGACGCAGGTATAGGAAAATTGGTTAAAATTGACATCCCGGCAGCTTGGGCGGATGTACCCTGTGAAGTGTCCGCAGCGAAAGATGAACCGGATTTCATTACCAACATCCTACGTCCGATGACCAGGCTGGAGGGAGATGCTCTACCCGTAAGTGCGTTTAAGGGTGTGGAAGATGGTACTTACCCAGCTGGCACAGCCAAGTACGAAAAGCGCGGCGTAGCTGCATTTGTACCTAAGTGGATTAAGGAAAATTGTATTCAATGCAACAGATGTGCACTTGTCTGTCCACATGCTGCTATCAGACCCGTTCTACTGACAGAAGCAGAGGCCAAGAACGCTCCGGCCGAATTTGAAACCAAGCCAGCCAATGGAACGCAATTAAAAGGGTTGGAGTACCGTATACAGGTTACACCTTTAGACTGTATGGGTTGTGAAGTTTGCGTAAACGCTTGTCTGGCGAAGGAAAATGCCCTGGTTATGGAAAGCATTGAAAGTCAAGTAGATGTGGAAGCTGCAAACTGGGAATTTGCGATGACTATTCCTGTAAAAGATGAGCTAATGAACAAATACAGTATAAAGGGCAGCCAGTTCTGTCAGCCCCTGTTGGAATTCTCCGGTGCCTGCGCCGGCTGTACCGAAACACCATACGTCAAGCTGCTTACCCAGTTATATGGGGACAGGATGATGATAGCGAACGCCACGGGTTGCTCCTCCATCTGGGCTGCTGCTGCTCCTTCCATGCCTTACACGACAAATGCGGAAGGTAAGGGCCCGGCCTGGTCCAACTCCCTGTTCGAGGACTGCGCTGAATTCGGTTTTGGCCTATATCTGGGTAATAAGCAGATTAGAGAGAAAGTTGCTAACCTGATGCAGGAAGCTATGCTTCTAGATGTTGCACCGGAATTAAAAGCGGCTTTCCAGGAATGGCTGGATGGCATGTATGATGCCGAAGCATCCAAGACCGCCACAGCCAAAATCCTGCCTCTGTTGGAAGGGCAAACCAATCCTGTGCTGAATGAAATTGCTGCCAGGAAAGACTTCTTGATTAAGAAATCAAACTGGGCCTTCGGCGGAGACGGTTGGGGTTATGATATCGGTTATGGTGGCGTAGACCACGTGCTGGCATCCGGTGAAGATATCAACATCCTGGTTATGGATACTGAAGTTTACTCCAACACAGGCGGCCAGTCTTCTAAAGCGACTCCTGCCGCGGCTATAGCTAAATTTGCTTCCTCCGGTAAGAAGACGAAGAAAAAAGACCTTGGTGCTATGGCAATAACCTATGGCTATGTATATGTAGCCCAGGTGGCAATGGGAGCAGACCCCGATCAATGCCTTAAAGCTATTAAGGAAGCTGAAGCATACCCCGGTCCGTCCCTCATTATCGCTTATGCCCCCTGTATCAACCATGGTATCAATATGGCCCACAGCCAGATTGAAATGGATAAGGCAGTCAAATCAGGTTACTGGCACTTGTACAGATTTAATCCTGAACTCAGGAAAGAAGGAAAGAATCCGTTTATCCTCGATTCTAAAGAGCCAGATATGAGTTCATTCAGAGACTTTATCATGGGTGAAGTACGGTACAGCTCACTGGCAAAGTTGTACCCTGAACAAGCAGAACAGTTTTTCGTGAAAACACAAGAAGATGCCAAGGAAAGATACGAGTTCTACAAGAGATTGTCTCAAGGGTAAAGTTTGCTGAAAGCCCTTTAAAGAATCCGAGTAACGGAGGACATTATATGTCCTCCGTTTTCTACGCAATAAGAGTTATTTCCGCCAGCCTTGGTGCTATGACAGGACATACTTTTTAAAAAAATCGTTTCTAAACTATTAAAGAATGGCATGAGTGGATTTCTATTGGCGAATGATGCTCTGAGTTAACAGCGGAAATTTCTTGACTGTGATTACGCCCTCTAGTATACTGGTTAATAAAGGATTTTTGGCAAGGTTTACTTTTAAGGTTGTGGGAAACCGACTCTCCGGAGTCTATTTTTTTTGTGATAAGAAAAATAATTTGGTACATAATAAATTGAGAGAACATGATTGAGCTGGAGTGATCCCTATCGGTAAAGTCATATTGGAAGCATACATAGGAGAATACGCTAGCGGAAAAAGTGAAGTCTCAGTCAACAGAGCCATCAGTTTACTCAATAATGGCAAGGTAACCCTGGTTGATTTAGATCTAGTTGAACCTTTTTATACATTAAGACCAATCAGGAATAAGCTCATTGACATGGGAATAGATGTGGTAGCCTGGGAGACTAGCGAAACCTTTGGTCTCGGTGAAGCTGGCAGTACAATAAAGCCGGAAATGAGATGGGTTCTAAAAAGACCCGGCAATGTTATTTTGGATATAGGATATGGAGTTGAAGGAGCAAAAGTCCTTAATCTGGTTGAGGGCGCTGTTGACAACGAAGACCTCAAAATCTACGTTGTGATAAATATAGGAAGACCCATGACTGGGTCAATAACCGACGTAATTCAGTATGTCAGAGAACTTGGGCCGGTTCATGGAATAATAAACAATTCTCACTTAGGGGACGATACCACACCAGACTTTATTGAGGAGGGAGCAAGAGTCATAACCGAAGCCTCAAAGGTTCTGAATGTTCCGGTAATGGCAACTTATGCAGAACGGAAGTTCTCTGAGGCATTTCCCAACTGTAAGGACTCAATGGGTAATTCAGTACGATTGTTGGACAGGTATATGGCAGATACGTATTGGTAATTATTGGTGTCGTCATTTATATAATTCTTATATAAATTGAAGAGAAATTTCAGGAGGTGTTAACCACGATGACTGAAAAGCCTATCCAGGAAGAAAAAAGAGCCTTTTTGACAGGTAACGAGGTTGTTGCCTGGGCGGCTCTGGCTGCAAAAGCAGACATTATGTATGGATACCCGATAACCCCGCAAAACGAAATCATGCATTATTGGACAAGGATGGCTCCAAAATTTGGAAAGAGGTTTTTACAAACTGAAGATGAATTGTCAGCAGGCTTTACCACTTTAGGCGGGGTACTAGCAGGAAGGAAAGCCTTTACTGCAACTGCCGGACCAGGCAATACCTTAATGCAGGAGCCAATGTCAATGGCTGAAATGATGAGGATTCCCTCTGTTGTCGTTGTTCAACAAAGAGGGGGGCCATCAACAGCTACTGTTATTTATTCGCAACAGGAAGTTACAATGACCACCTTTGGAGGTAATGGCGAAGGATTTAGAATTGTTTATTCGCCTTCCAACCACCAGGAATTATTTGATTACACTATAAAGGCTTTTAATACTGCTTGGAAATATAGGTTCCCAACTTTTGTCCTTGGTGATGGTTACCAGGCAAAATTGCGTGAATCACTGACACTGTACGATCCTGAGGCAAGAGGAATAGAGCTTATTGAACCAGAGCCTTTTCTTGGTACAGAACCAGTAAACGGTACAAAGTCATATACGAATATGCGTAACACATACAATACCGAAGATGAGCTGTACGATATAATTGTTAGATATGGGGAAGAATATAAGAATATTGCTCCTGAAGTAATCGAATTCCAGGAGTTTGATTGTGAAGATGCTGATGTTGTTATAGTTAGTCACGGTGTAGTTTCCAGGGCTGCAAAAGGGGCGGTTCAGGAGCTGCGCAGCCAGGGACTTAAGGCTGGTTATTTCAGACCTGTTACCCTGCGTCCATTCCCCGCAGATCAATTACGGGCTATTGCGGACAAGACAAAAACTCTGTTGTTGGTAGAATCTTCTTACGGCCAGATGTCAAAGCTGGTTAAAGAGGCAATTTTTGGTTCGACCGTTGCTCTTGAATATCTTCTTAAACCAGGTGTTGGAGTAACATCAGAAGAACTTGTTGCAAAAGTCAAACAAATGATATAGGGAAGGAGGCGCTTGATATGTCAACAGTACCGCAAATGCCTAAGTGCTGGAAGGTAGAATCGAAACCGCATAAATTTTGTCCTGGCTGTGGACATGGCTTGGTGCTTAAAGCGCTTGGTGAAGCCATAGATGAACTTGGAATTCAGGAGAAAGCAGTTTTTGGTGCCGATATTGGTTGTTCATTGCTTGCATGGGATTTCTTTGATATAGATACAGTACAGACTCATCATGGTCGGACCACTCCTGTTGTAACAGGTGTTAAGAGGGCAAACCCGGATACAATCTGTATTGCCTACATGGGTGATGGTGGTGGTTATGCTATCGGGTCACAGCACCTTGTTAATGCTGCTGCCCGAAACGAACGTATAACAGTTATTCTTGCTAACAACTGTAACTATGCTATGACGGGTGGACAGATGGCTCCTACAACCCTTCCTGGCATGAAAACCGAAACATCACCTTATGGTCGTGATGTTAATGAAGCCGGATATCCTACACAGGGGCCTGAAATGGTAGCTGCCATTACCCGAGAAGGCGCATATGTTGCAAGAGGAACTGTTTCAAACCTTAAGCAATTAAAAGGTTACTTTAAAAAAGCACTGCAGAATCAAATGGATGGAAATGGTTTTTCCTTTGTAGAGGCTCTGTCAACTTGTCCTACAAACTGGAGAACCAATGCCAAAGATACATGGGCGTTTTTAGAGAAAGAAATGACACAGTATTTTAAAGTAGGAGAAATAAAGAATCCTGCTGCAAAGGAGGGCGAAAGCGGTGAGTAAGACTGTTAAGATTGCCCTAGCCGGTGAAGGAGGACAAGGTGTCCAGTCCGTTGCCGAAATTATTGCAGAAGCAGCTAACGAAGAGGGTAGGGAAGCATTATATATCCCCAATTTTGGTGTAGAGCAAAGAGGGGGAGTTTCGGTAGCCTACCTTCAGATTGGTGACGAGCCAATAGGTTCTCCTAAGTTTCAAACAGCTGACATAGTGGTAGCATTGAGTGATAGAGCAGTAAGGCGTACAAAAAAATATGTTGGTGAAGAAACTACTTTTGTATACGATACTTCTATAGAAGGAATTGAGGATGATTTGCCTAAAAATGCCGCTAGAATACTGGCAATGCCTGCAATAGAAGTTTCAAAGAATGAGTTAAATCCTCGGGTGTTTAATATAATCATCATGGGGGCTGTTATCAAGGCAACCAACGTTGTTTCAGAGGACGATGCAAAAGCAGCTCTTGAGAAAAAGCTTGGCTATAAGTTTGAACAGAATCCCAGCTTAAGAGAATTAAACTATAACGCTCTTTCACGTGGGATGGAATTGGTTTAAAAAGCTCAGTAAAACGGAGGTAATTGCTGTGAGTGTAGCTTATAAAGCGCTCCCGTTTGAGGGAGAAAAAGGCTCCTGGACGGTCTTTATGTCTTTATGCAAAGGTTGTGGCCTGTGCATGGAAAAGTGCCCTAAGGGATGCCTGAGCTGGTCATCTCATTTGGGAGCTTATGGTACCCCAACTATTGAACCGAACATGGATGACTGTACCGCTTGTGGAATATGTAAGGCTGTTTGTCCCGACTGCGCAATTGCTGTAGTCAAGAAAAAGTAGCATTAAGGCCTTCCGAAAATCCGGAAGGCCTTAATACCACCTTTAATGTTCTATTGTAAAAAGGTAATGTAGTCTTTCGTTAAAAGTATTTGAATAGTATTTAAATAGTGGTTGACAAAAACCGGGCAGATATGATATATTATTCAATGTCGGTGCCACAGACATAAAGGCATAGTATTTTAGTAATAACACCGACAAAAACTACCAGTTGACTTGAAGAGAGTGGATATGGTAGGATGAGATTCCGCGGTTGGGTGACCGACCGAGGGACAAGCAAAACAAAAAATTAC
>JAENZX010000029.1 GCA_016841045.1 Thermincola carboxydiphila | reverse complement strand
CACTTGAAAACCTGCCACCGTAAAATGTGGTAAGGCGTCGGGTGCTTACCCTGCGCGGCGGGATGGGCAACGGTACCAGCGAAGACTATTGGAACTCTGGCGACGAGGGTGTGCGGGTTACGGTTGTAAGGACCAGTGATCATGCGGTGCTCACCACGCCTATCGATTTTACCAACAAAAGTCCCGATAACATCCAGGCACACTTTGGAAAGGTCAGCAAAATATCATATACAAAAGGTTTTTCTCTGAAACCTAATGCACAAACATATACTTATGTCAATCCTGCAAAAGCGATTCCGAGAATTATTAGCTCTGGAAGTGGCAATGCAAACATTGAAGCTATAAAAAGCTATTTTACTGACGAACTGGTTATCAGATACATTGCCGAACTTACCGGCTTCAATTACGACACCCTCATCAATGGGGATTATAAAATCCTGTTGGAACCCATCGCCTACATGACCTTTAGCGGCATAAAGATGGCGATGACCGCCACTGAGGCGGCCTTGTACGACCAGCAGCTGGGCGGGGGCTTGCGCAGGAAGATGGCCTCTCTCAGTCATAAGAATCTGCCGCTGGCCATGTTTTTGGAAACAGCCGATCTAGGCTATCCCGCATGGTCTGGCTCCACGACAACCGCCGCCTCCAATGCAAATATCATCTCATCCCTTGGCCTTGGCATTGTGCGGTTCAGCGAGGCGGAGACTCCCCAAGTGAGCAGCTATGATTACACTTACCGTGTCAATACCGAGGTCATCACCTCGGTCACGGTCAGCGGAGGCCAGGCCGATCCCGATAATCCTGTGTCGGTACGCTTTACCATCGGCGGCAAAACCTACACGGTGAACAATATATATTATCCTGATGGCGACAGCCAGCTTGTATGGGTGCGCTGGACGACACCATCCACACCACAGACCATGACGATAGCTGTGTCGGTGTCCGGCGGAGGCGGGGCAAGCCAAGATACAATCACCGCCAATATTGTGGATCTGTCAGGCAATGATCCGCCAAACCCTGTTGCGGATGACCGCAATGACTCCTACTCTAAACCGGGCGTTCCGAGCAAGCCGCAGGCAACCTCCGCCTCATGGGGCGTGTGGCGGCCTTGGTGGCAGGAGTATTGGGTCTGGCATTCCACCGGAGAGGATTCAGGCTATTGGTGCGATCACGGCTGGTGGGAGTTTGCTTATGATTCCTACATGGCAAGCCTCTCGGCTTCCATGACTATTATTCCCGATGCTAAAGTACCGACCGCGTCGGGGAAAACTATGAAAAGCGGATATGGAGTCAACCAAACCGTGACAGCCAACGTCAGCACCAATCAGTCCTGGGCGGTGACCGGCGCGCAGACCGCTGTGACCTATTTCCCTGAATTCCAGTACCAGAACTACTGGCGGTTGCTGGAAAGAACCAGTAGCGGTTACAGCGCCAAATTTGAGTTTGCTAGGAACAGATATTCGACCTACAACCGGCGCACCCATTTCACTCCCATCTGGATTCCTGACGGAAGCTATACTCCGTACACGTATCTGATGGACTGTTGGACACCGCGGGGGATGCTGTCTATGAATCTCACAGACTCGGTAAACATTAGCGGAAGCTTATGGGATGACTGGCACAGTGCGATACGTTTCTAACTGAAAAGGTTAGGCGCAAGGTCGTGTTTTAATAAACACAGTTCTTGTAGAACTGATATTCCGATGGGTGGAATGATGGGGTAACGCCCTGAAACGCCCCCTTGATACTACGGTATGCATCAGTCGTGCAATAGATTTGATGTGTAAAGCCCGTTGAAGTCGGCAGAGAACCGCCCAAACAGGTCAAGCTGTGGAAAGCTGTGTAGAGGTACATGGTGCGGTCTATATGCCGGAGGTCTATCAATACCTATGGTGAGAATGCGGGTAGTTAGCCCGCTGACGAATTTCCGAATGAAAGGGTCTAAAAATCGATACAATCGAAAGGTTGTAACCGTGTCATGCGGTGTGCGTGAGGATAAGTAAAATAGTGCCCATGAAAGTCCTTACGGCATTACAGGTGCCGTCCAGCGTACAGGCTCAAAGGAAAACCTAAGGGTATTGGAAATTGGATAGGAATATCGGAACGTAGAAAGGTCAGGACGTGGAGCGCATTGCAGCGTAAGGAAGCGGTATCAGGGAAAGCGGTCACCGTATAACCTGATTTAATCTGGCTGAGAGCAGTGGCATAGTACCTATGAAACCGTGGAAACACGGCGGAGGGATAGCCACAAGTCGAGAATGATTCTGAAAAACAGTAAGGTAAAAGCAGACAATATCATAGGTTCGAGTAAGACTAAGAAAGGCAGACCCGCCATTAAAAGCGAGGTGAGCCGACTATGACAGCGACAGGCAAGCAAAGGAAAAAGGCAAAATTACGCCATGCTGAATACTACGGCCTTCAGGAAATCTTTGATAAGCTGTATGCCGACAGCAAAAACGGTCGCATTTTCAAAGACCTTATGCCGCTGATAACAGCGGAGGAAAATATCAAGCTGGCATACCGCAATATCAGGAAAAACAAAGGAAGTAGGACAGCAGGCACAGACAACCGGACAATCGAAAATCTATCCAAGTTAAGTGATGAACGGCTGGTTTACCTTGTCCAGCGAAAATTGAGTTGGTACGAACCCCAGCCGGTGCGCAGGGTAGAAATACCGAAACCAAATGACCCGACAAAAATGCGCCCGCTCGGTATACCAACCATCATGGACAGGCTGATACAGCAATGCGTGTTGCAGGTGCTGGAACCAATATGCGAAGCCAAATTTCATGATAACAGTCACGGCTTTCGCCCAAACCGAAGCACCGAACACGCCATAGCACAGGCGGTTAAAATGATGCAGTTAAGCGGACTTTCTTTTGTGGTTGACATAGACATCAAAGGATTTTTTGAAAACGTCAGTCATGGGAAACTGCTCAAGCAAATGTGGACAATGGGAATACGGGATAAAACCCTGCTCTCAATCATATCCGCAATGCTGAAAGCAGAAGTAGCCGGAATAGGATTTCCAGAAAAAGGAACACCTCAAGGCGGCGTCATTTCCCCGCTTCTTTCAAATATCGTGCTGAATGAACTGGATTGGTGGATAGCAAGCCAATGGGAAAACATGCCTACAAAACGGCAATATTCCACCGGAATTAGTGCGAACGGTGCTCCGATTCACAGCAGTCGATATGGCTCGCTTAGAAATCTGACCAACCTGAAGGAATGCTACATTGTGCGTTATGCCGATGATTTTCGCATATTTTGCAGAAAGCGTGGCGACGCGGAAAAGGTGTTCCATGCTGTTCAGGATTGGCTCAAGCACCGTCTGGGGCTTGAAATCAATCGGGATAAATCGCAAATCGTTAATCTGAAAAAGGGATATTCCGAATTCTTGGGCTTTAAGATGAAGCTGATTCGCAGAGGCGCAAAAGCAAGCGGAGAGCCAAAATACATTGTCAAAAGCCACATCACTGACAAATCAAAGAAAAAGATTGTCCAAAAAGCGCGCGCACTCATACATGATATTGAGTTCCACACAGACGGAAAAGACGGTCAATATACCGCCGTATCCATGTATAACTCATTTGTTATCGGAGTGCATAACTACTACAACATGGCTACCCATGTTCAGAAGGATTTTAGGGAAATTGCCTTTCCCATCTACAAGAGCCTGAAAGCAAGACTCCGTGAACGGCTGAAAACAAAGACATGGCTGGATAGCAGGAAAATTCAATATACCATACCAAAGCACATACAGGAAGCATACGGAAAAAGTGCACAACTCCGGTTTATCGGCACAAATGATACAAAAGTGCTGGTGCCAATCGGTTATGTGTCGCATAAATATCCCCGTATGAAAGCGAGAATCGTCAATAAATACACTCCGAAAGGCAGGGCTGCCATTCATAAAGGGCTGGAGCGGATAGATAAAAACATCCTGCACTACCTGATGAGAAACCCTGTCCGTCATAAAACGGTGGAGTTCAATGATAATCGCCTTTCCCTGTACTGTGCACAGCATGGAAAGTGTGCGGTCAGCAAACAGATTCTGGACAGAGATGAGGTTCACTGTCATCATATAGCACCAAAACACTGTGGCGGTACAGATGAATATGCGAACTTAATCATTGTTTCTGAACGGATGCACCAGCTTATTCATGCAAACAATCCTACAACGGTATTTGAATTATTCTCGCATTTCAGCTTAACAAAACCGCAAATTAAAAAGCTCAATCAGCTTCGGAAGCTTGCAATCGTTGATAACTGCTTTATCATACCAGAAGAAATTCCCGATGGAACGCCGTGTGAGGGGAAACTCTCATGCACGGTGTGAAGCGGGGGAAAATCCGGCGATGACATCAAAGGATTACCTATCGCTATTCGCGCCTGTAAAACCTTAAAATATCATCAGAAAAAGAACAGAATCGCAAGGTGTTTAAAGCCCTGCGGGTCTTTTCTTTTTCAGCAATAAAGCATGAAAGGTGGAACAATTGATGAAAAAAAGGAAAAAGCTCTTGTATGTTTTCTGCGCCACCCTTGTCCTTGTCAGCATGTTCTGCGTGGCCGCCTATGCCGCTCCCACCGGCGATGTGGCGGGAGCTATAGAAAAAACGTGGCAGGACGCGTCCGTACAGATTAAAACCGTGGTCAACAAGGTTGTTTTCCCTGCAATTGACCTGATTCTCGCCGTGTTTTTCTTTGCGAAATTGGGGACGGCTTATTTTGACTATCGCAAACATGGGCAGTTTGAGTGGGCGGCTCCCGCAATTCTCTTCGCTTGTTTGGTATTCACGCTCACAGCGCCGATTTATATTTGGCAGATACTCGGTATGTAAGAATGTAAAAGCAGAACAAGAATGATGTCTTGTCCTGCTTTTATATAAAAGACGAAAGTTATTATTGTGGAAGTTTGATTGGAACGCAGATTTCGCAAAGGTGCTGTTCTATCAGTGAAGCTGAATAGCGTTCCAAAATCGGCCGTGTAGGATCAGAAAGATAGTTGTCTGCAGAAAGCTTTTGGAAAAGTTTTGCCCAAGCCTGTTTTATAGCCTCGGTTGTATGCTTAATAACAGTACAAACCGCATATTTCCCTCCGGCAAAATCACCTTGCTGCACGTCAGCGTTTGCTATAAGGTACCCTTCAGGCAGGATTATGCAAACATCATATCGACAGTTTTCGGGAGGCGTGAGCTGTGGGTCGTCGTGGGCAATGCCCAAATCACCGTATTATTGTTTATCAGATCATTGGCTTTCGCCCAGTGTTTCAAATGTTCCATAGCCTGGATGTTTTGCAAACCATATGGGCCAGTTTGCCGAATGTAAGCTATACGGCTGGGCGATATGTTCTCTACGTTTATAATCATTGCATTTTCCTCTCTTTCGTTATATTGTGACCGGTCTTTTTTCACAGTACAATGCTTTAAAATGAAATGCAACTCAATTTTTAAAAGTTGTATATTATTACCAGTTAAGCTGATTGCCATTGTGCAAGTATTGACTGGAAAAAACCTTGGTATGTAGGAGGTGAAGCTATGAATTACTTTGAACAGGAGCTGCGCATGCTCTTCGGAAATGACGCGAATATCACTGATAAAAGATTTGTCGGAAGGGCTTTCTTCGGCAAGCTCACCAACAATCTCCGTGTCAGGATTGAATTCGTTACACTAGGCATGGCTGACCATTACGAGGCAATCAAAGCGACCGTAATAAACCGTAACGATGGCCCGGTGGATGCCCTCACGCTGCGATTCTCCGACCTGCTCGGCAAGAAAATGGTCAGCAACCAAAACTTCAGGGATGGAATCACCCCGTATATATGGAAGTATGGGGACAAAATTGAATGGTATGCCTACAAGCCGACAAAAACGGATTACGATCAGATCTCCGGGGCTCTTAATGATTACTTAGACGTATTCCGAGAACCAACGCTGTATATGGAGCAGTCCGGCCATAACCAAAAGGGAATGACAATGCAAGGTATGTAAATAAGGCAATTTTCCGGGAGTCTGTGGGATTACAGGCTCCCTAATTTTTTATCCGGAAAGGAGGTGACCACCCATGTTTATATGGGATTTTGCCGCTGACACCGTACTCGGACAGATTATGGACTGGATCTATGCTCAGATAATCAGCTTCCTCGGTGAATTTTTCGCTATGATGGGCAACATGGGAGCAGAGCTGTTCGAGATGAGCTGGGTGCGGGCCATCGTACTATTTTTCTCCTATCTTGCGTGGGCGCTTTATGTGACAGGGCTTGTGGTATCCGCCTTTGAATGCGGAATCGAGTATCAAAGCGGCCGGGGCAGCATCAAAGACACTGCGCTCAACGCCATCAAGGGCTTTATGGCTGTCAGTCTGTTTACCACTGTGCCGGTGGAACTATATAAGCTGGCGATCACTCTGCAGGGCACATTCACATCCGGCATCACAGGAGTTACAGCGGCAGACAGCGGCATCGGCACCATGGCTAACGCTGCTCTTGCCAGTATAGGCGATGTCTTCGTCAGTCCTATAATGGGGATATTCTGTGTGATTCTCATGGGCTATGCGGTGATCAAAGTGTTCTTTGCCAACCTCAAGAGAGGGGGCATTCTGCTCATCCAGATTGCCGTGGGTAGCCTGTATATGTTCAGTGTCCCAAGAGGATATATAGATGGATTTGTCTCATGGAGCAAACAGGTGGTGGGTTTATGTCTCACCGCGTTTTTACAGGCGACCATCCTTATCGCCGGTCTGATGGTCTTTAACAGCAAGATGCTTTTAGGCCTTGGCCTTATGCTCGCAGCCTCAGAGATACCAAGAATCGCCGGGCAGTTCGGGCTTGACACCAGCACGAAAGCCAACCTCATGAGTACCATGTATGCGGCGCAGACCGCGATGAACATGACAAGAACAGTGGTACAGGCGGTGGCAAGATAATGGATATGAAGCTGGTCTATATCGCCTCACCCTATGCCGGAGACATCGAACACAACACTAGGATGGCCATACAATACTGCCGCTTTGCCGCGTGTTGCGGCGTAATTCCCCTGGCTCCCCATTTGCTTCTGCCGAGATTTCTCTGTGAATCAAACCCGGCAGAACGAGAGCAGGGGATCAAAATGGGGCTTAAGCTTCTTAGCTTATGTTCCGAGCTGTGGGTATTCGGCAGCCGGGTATCTGAGGGCATGAGCCGTGAGATTGCTGAGGCCGAGAGGCTGGGCATCCCCATCATATATCAGGATTGGAGTGAAGAAATGTGTATATCTACCCAGATAATTTAAAATCAAAGGCGGTGCTCTGGCTATGGCAGCTACGGGACATCGGCATCATTGGCATTGGCTGTCTTATCTCTGTTTTTGCGCTGGCGCAGCTCGGCATCCTTATTCCCATCGTGGCAACCGCCCTCTATGCCTTTTTGACGATACGGTTTGAGGATACAAGTATCCTTGATTTTATCAGGTATGCCTGCGGGTTTTTCATCACCAAGCAGCAGATGTATGAATGGAGGTATACGGAAAAATGAACAGAAAAGAGAAAAGGATAGCCAGGCAAAAGCTCTCCACAAGGCAGCTCATCGGTACGAAAGACATCACCGATTACAGTCTGCAG
Organism: Thermincola carboxydiphila; assembly: GCA_016841045.1. GTDB lineage: Bacteria > Bacillota > Thermincolia > Thermincolales > UBA2595 > JAENZX01. The sequence continues at coordinate 38,492 of JAENZX010000029.1, read as the reverse complement.
ACCTATGGTCATGGAGAGCTTGTGTATTTTATCATCAAGCCGAGCAATATCTCGGTGTTGTCGGAAGCCAGCGTCTCCGCAAGAATCTATGCTCTTATGACTGTATTGAAAGGAATGGCGGAGATAGAAATTTGCTGCCTGAATTCCCGTGAAAACTTTGAGGATAACAAAAGGTTCCTCCGGGCGCGCATCGAACAGGAGAACAGTCCGACAATCTGCAGGCTGCTTGAAGCGGATCTAAACTTTCTTGACAGGATACAGGTGCAGATGGCAACCGCCCGTGAGTTCCTCATCATCATACGGCTAAAGGATGAGAAGCAAAAAGAAATATTCCCGTATTTGAACCGCATTGAAAAGACTTTGCGGGAGCAGGGCTTTGGAGTTAAGCGAGCAGGAAGAGAGGACATCAAACGAATCCTGGCGGTGTACTTCGAGCAGAACGTGACAACCGAAAGGTTTGAGGACTTTGACGGTGAAAGGTGGGTAATTTTAGGGGACTAAACTGCCCTGCAAACATTGGTATTGTGATATAATCAATCAACAGAACCGGGGTGAAACAGAAGAACATATAATAAAATCTGCGCCCCTTCCTTAAAATTATGATACAGTAACTATCTAAAATTAAGTGGTAATGCTTAAGTTATTGGGCTATACTGAAAATAGATGGAGGTGTTTGATATGGAAAAATGAATACAAGATGAGTTGAATATTCTTACAGACATCATATTGAACACCATTCCTGTAGAACAGATATTCTTGTTCGGCTCCTATGCGGGCGGTACGCCGCATACTGATTCGGATTTGGACATTTATGTGGTGATGCCGGAGAATGCGAATATTAGAGAAATTGATGCTATGTTACTTATTCATAAAGCAATTTGAAATAAAAAAACAATGCCTGTGGATGTGATTGTCAGTAAAAAACATAAGTTTAACCGGCGCAAATCCACCCCTAGCATTGAGCGACATATAGCACAGGAGGGGATGGTGCTATATGGATAGCAGAATACCAATAAGAATTATTAATCATATAACGAAGGTGATGATATGGATATACAAACCAGTAGTCAACTGGAAAAAATAAAGCAAACAATTTTAAATACAGTTGAGACTGAAGCCATATACCTCTTTGGCTCCTATGCATACGGGACCCCTGGGGAAGATAGCGATTTTGACCTTTATATTGTGATCCCTGATGACAGCATCCGGCCTCTCGAAGCGGCACAGATCATCAACAATGCTATATATGAGAACCAAAGGAAGCCCGTGGATATCCTTGTAGGCAGGGCCAGTGATTTTCGCAGGCGTTCTCAGCTGCCCACCATCGAAAGGACAATAGCGAGAGATGGAGTGATGCTGTATGGATGATAAAATCACATTGGTCAAAGATTGGCTTAGATTCGCATCGGATGATATTAACTGCGCAAAGCATTTACTCAGCATGCATCCGGTTCCCATTGAAATAGTCTGCTATCATTGCGAGCAGGCAGCAGAAAAAGCATTAAAAGGCTATCTTATATATCAGAATGTGGAGCCTCCCCGGACGCACATATTAAAATTATTATGTAAAATGTGCGCAGATATTGATGAGACCTTCGAAGAAATAAGTGAGCAATGCGGTAATCTTACGCCATATGCTGTGCAGGCTAGATATCCACATGAGATTCATATCACAGAGAACGATATGAAAAAAGCTATCCTTAATGCCGACCGGGTATTGGAATATATATATCAAAAGCTTGAACATATTGAGAACATCGCACCGGATATTGAAGGACGGGGACAACTGCAGGAACAGCAGAAAAACCAAGAAGATCAGGAAGAAAACATCCAGGGCCAGCAGCTAACCTAGTAAGGATATGAGCGTAAGGTGATGTTCATATGAGAAATTTAGAAAAACTAATTAATGAGGTTAACGGCTCAATGGCAATGGAAGGCATGCCGCTTACGCAGGCCGATAAAGATAGAATAAGGCGTTGCGCAGGTAATGATAAACTGGTTGAAGAAACGATAGCTGTACTCATAAGAAAGCACAAAGCTGTCAGAGCCGATAGCCATGAACAACAATAAAGATTACAGCAATACTTAGAATAAGAATGACCGCCATAAAGAGGCAAGGGAGTATCAGTTTAGGCTAATACTCTCTTTTATATATCACCCGATAAAAGAAGCCGTTTGCTTTATTGTATCAATAGAGCAAGCGGTTTTTTTTGTATCCAAATTCAAACAGAAAGAAGTGAAATTCTATGGCAAAAAGAAAACTTGGTACGCCAGAGTTTGTGCAGGATGATGCTCGCATACAGGAATTCCTTGATATGATTTCCCCGTCCGTGGTCAAGTTTTTCACGGACTATTTTATTTGCGGGAACACATACCGGTGTGTTTGGGCACTCCGAGAGTACCCTACCGCTACTGATGAGCAGGCCATCCTGCGTCATCTCGGAGAAAAGGACGGCATCACCTTAAAGATATATACCCGTCATGTCACTCCGGTAGAGGAAAAGAAAATCATCAGCAACGCTGCCAACAAGAACAGGTTTAAACGCAGCAACACCAATGACCTGCAGCAGACCGTCACCGCCGAAAGCAACCTGCAGGACGTGGTCTCCATTGTTGCCGCCATGCATAGAAACAGGGAGCCGCTGCTTCACGCGGCCGTACATATTGAGCTGACAGCCCACGACTTGGACAGGCTCAAGGAGCTTCAAACCGAAGTGTTGACCGAGCTGATTCGCTCCAAACTCAATGTAGACAGACTGATGCTTCGCCAGCAGCAGGGCTTTATCGCGGTGATGCCAAGCGGTTACAACATATTCGGCGACCAGTTCGAAAGAGTACTTCCGGCCTCTAGTGTGGCAAACCTCTATCCCTTCAATTACTCCGGAAAAACCGATGCCAATGGTTTCTACCTCGGACGGGATAAATTTGGAAGCAATATCATTGTAGATTTCAACAAGAGAACTGATGATAAAACCAACGCCAACATTCTCATCCTCGGCAACTCCGGTCAGGGAAAAAGCTACCTGATGAAGCTTATTCTTTGCAATATGAGGCAAAGCGGTATGAAGGTCATCGTCCTTGATCCAGAGCATGAATATGAGGAATTAACCATCAACCTCGGCGGCTGCTTTATTGATTTGATGTCCGGTGATTATATCATCAATGTACTGGAGCCAAAGACATGGGATGAAAACGGATCGCCGGAGGACAAGGATGCGCCTCAAGCCTTCCGCTGCACCTCCAAGCTTTCGCAGCACATCTCCTTCCTGAAGGATTTCTTCCGCAGCTACAAGGACTTTGATGACCGGCAGATTGACACCATCGAAATCATGCTGACCAAGCTTTATGAAAAATGGAACATCACCGACCATACCAGCTTGGACGTACTGAAGCCCGCGGATTATCCTATATTATCCGACTTATATAACCTGATAGAAGAGGAGTATCAAAACTACGACAGCGGCCGCAGGCAGCTCTATACGGCGGAAACCCTGCGGGAAATCTGTCTTGGACTCCACTCCCTATGCAAGGGTGCGGAAAGCAAATTCTTTGATGGACATACCAACATCACCGACAGCCACTTTATTACCTTTGGCGTGAAAGGATTGCTGCAGGCCAGCAGGAATATCAAAAACGCACTGCTTTTCAATGCGCTCTCCTTCATGTCAAACCAATTGCTCACCGCGGGCAGCACGGCAGCCAGCATTGATGAGCTGTATCTCTTCCTCTCCAACCTTACAGCTATTGAGTACATCCGCAACTTTATGAAGCGGGTAAGGAAGAAAGACAGCGCCGTCATCCTTGCCTCCCAGAACCTGGAGGACTTTAACATTGATGGGATCAGGGAATACACAAAGCCTCTGTTTTCTATTCCAACCCACGCGTTTCTGTTCAACGCCGGAAATATCGATGCCAAGTTTTATATTGACAGCCTGCAGCTTGAACAGAGTGAATACAACCTTATCCGCTATCCGCAGCGAGGTGTCTGTCTCTACAAATGCGGCAACGAGAGGTACAACCTTATGGTGACAGCGCCGGAACATAAGGAAAAACTGTTCGGCGCGGCTGGCGGACGGTAACCGCCATAGCTTGAAGTTATCGGAAGGGAGGCGACTAATGTGTTAGGAGGGATGAAACTTGGCTGATCCCGCAACCCTTACCCTTATTACCAGGGCTGCCTTCGCTGCGGCCACCGACAAACGGACATGGAAGGTCTTCGGTGTTATTATCGCCGCTCTACTGACTCCCGTTATTCTAATCGTGGTTGTGATTTTGAGCCTGCTCTCCGCCACGGCAAATCATAACAATTCTGCCATTGACCTGGCCTTTCACGGGGGAGCCATCTCTTCACATGTGCCAGCGGACTATGCCAATCGCATTAGGGATATGCGGGACAGTTTTTCAAAACTTGACACTGCCATAGCGGATATAAACAAGGAGCTTAAAGGCGGAAGCCTTGACAATACAAGAGTCAAGGCGATTTTTTATGCTCTATTTTTCGGCGCGGAAAGCCTGCATAAGGACAGCAGTTTCTACCGCACCTTTGCAGACTGCTTTGTGCGGTATGAAACCCGATACGATAAAGAAAAGGGTATAAGTTCGACAGTGGCCGTCCCGCTAACCTCCCTGCCGGAGATTTATGCAAAGCTCGAAAACACACTCGGTAGGACAATCACCAATGAGAACAGGGCTAACGCCTCAGAGATTTACAATCGCATTCTTTATGGCGACATTCCCACAGAGGGTGATGGTCTTCAGAATTGGATTAACACTATCACCGCAGGCTCCACCGATGTTCCCTTTATCGGCGGCGGGTTTATCAGTCCCTTGGGAAGCAACTGGCGCGGCATGGTGACCTCCGAATTCGGATACCGGCGTGATCCTATTGATCCTACAGTTACAAAAGGGCACTCCGGAATCGACCTAGGCGCGCCCAAAGGCACCAATATCCACGCTGCCAACGGCGGCACGGTTCTGTTCGTCCGTTATAAAGCCACAGGTTATGGATATCACCTGGCGATTGACCACGGAGGCGGCATGGTCACCCTCTATGCTCACTGCTCAAAAATCCTTGTAACCGAGGGACAGACCGTAAGCAAGGGGGAGGTGATCGCACAAGTAGGTTCCACGGGAAAAAGCACAGGACCTCACCTTCATCTTGAATTTATAGTAAACGGCAAAAAACAAAACCCAAGAGGCTGTCTGCCATAAGCTTAATGAAAAATGATGCCTCGAATTAGAAAAAATGGGTGGTCTCTGATAGCGACGTCTTATTAGAAAATGAACCTGCCCTTGAAATTCTGCTTAAGCTTCCTGAAACTGTGGTATAATTAAACCAGTAATTCGAAAAAGAGGAGAAATTCGCATGGAGCAATATAGCCGGGCTGTCGCGCTGTGGCAGTCGTACAAAATCGCGTCCACCGCCGACCTTGATAAATATCTTGACAGCTTCCGCATCCTGTTTGCGTTCCATTCCGGGAAGATAGAGAATGAGGAAATTACCTATCACGATACAAGGGAAATCTTTGAAAACGGCAGGGTTGTGGAGTATACCGGAAGTCCCCGCGCCTTGTTTGAACAGCAAAATCAAAAGCTGTGCTATGAGGTTTTGAAAGAAAAAATCGTGAAAAAGGAGCCTCTCAGCATAGAATTGATTAAGGAAATTCACAGGGTTCTCACCGGCGGGACATACGATGAGCGCAGGTATATTGCAAACCAGGAACGACCGGGCGAGTTTAAAAAGCACGATTACGTAACCGGCGTCCACGAGGTCGGCTCCGCCGCGGAAGATGTGGAAAACGACCTGACGGAACTGATTGCCGAAGTAAATGCGTATGAGGGCAAGGATGTTTTAAAAGCCGCCGCCTACCTTCACGCCAGGTTTGAGTTTATCCATCCTTTCGCAGACGGCAACGGACGTGTCGGCAGGACGCTCATGAACTATTATCTCATGACTCATAATCACCCGCCCCTCATCGTCTATGACGAGGATAAGCGGATGTATTACGAGTGCCTGCAAAAGTATGACGAGGCCGAGGAATTAAATTCCCTGTACGAGTTTCTCAAGTATGAAACGGAAAAAACATGGGGAAAGGCGCTGGCGCTTGCCGATGGCATGAAGCTGGAACGCAAAGGGTTGTCAGATTTTAACCAGAGCATGTAGCCAACTGAATAATATGGAAACCAAAAGTCATCTCAATGAACTGCCCCCTGTCAAGTAGACAGATAAAAAATTGAAAAGTTTATGCTACTAAGGCCTGATTTCGATATTCTATCGGAGTCAGGCCTTTTAGTTTTTTCTGTAATCGTCTCATGTTATAGAAATCCATGTATTCATCTATTGCCTGTTTCAATTCCTCGAAGGTATGGAACGTATGCAAATAATACATCTCAGATTTGATAATTCCCCAAAAGCCTTCCATTGGGCCGTTATCTATGCATCTGCTGACACGGGACATACTTTGGGTGGCACCAATGGTTTCAAGCTTGTTTTTGAATAATCTATTGGTATACTGAAAGCCTCTATCGCTATGGAAAAGTGGGTGTGCATCAGGATTGGCGGCCACCGCTAGGTCAAAGGTATCAAAGACAAGCTGGTTGTTGTTGAAACGCCCCAGCACATAGGAAACAATGCTTTTATCGCCAAGATCCAATATTGCACTCAGGTAGGCCTTCTGCCCGTTTGTCAGTTTGAATTCAGTGACATCTGTCAGCCATTTCTGATTTGGCTTGTCCGCATGGAATTCCCTATTCAATATATTTTCAGCAGTAATCTCCGGAGTGCTAGGTATGTAATTCTTTCTTTTCTTTCGGATGACAGACTTCATGTTGATAGACCTCATCAACCGGTAGATGCGTTTATGATTATACCGCTTCTTAAGTTTCCTGTTGACGTTTATTGTCATCCGTCTATATCCATAGATACCATGAACCTCATTATATAACTCAACCATTTCAGCAAGAATTACTGCATTTTCCCTATCCAGGTTAGTTTCTGCCCGGTTAATCCATTTATAGTAGGCGGAACGTGCTATTCCGGCAAGGTTACACAGATCCGAGACAGAAAATCCTTCTCGTTCATGAAGACTCTTTATTGCTATATATCTGCCTTCCTGGCGTAATCGGCCTTTGACCGCCTCCTTTCGATTTCGTCCAATTTTTTTAGGAAGGCGTTCTCCATTTTTAACCGTTTATTTTCTGCTTCCAGAAGTTTTAGCTGTGCAGCTAGTTTTTCTGACTCATTCATTTCTTCTGGTTTTTTGCGCTTACCACGGCTGTCAACCAGTGCATCAGGGCCAAGTTCCTTATATTTTCTTACCCAGGTATAGACCTGTTGATAAGAAACCTGAAATTCCTCAGCAGCTTTCTGGTAATTGTTGTTGTTGGTAATACAAAATGCGACTATTTCAACTCTTTCCTCGTACGTTGTTTTTCTTCCCTTAGTCATGGCTCTCTCTCCCTGCGCATTGTGAGATTTGAAGGATTCATGACTATTATACTTCTTTATCCATTTTTGGAGCAGACTAGGCCGGGATATTTTATATTTACTACAAATCTGACTCTGTGAACCTCCCCCACTAAGGTAATCTTCAACTGCCTGTAATTTTAAGGATTCTGGGTAAAGTTTATTGTTATGAGTGGTTGTCAAACCTTCTCTACCGTGTAGGTTATATTTACGTACCCATTCATAAAAAGAATGCTTGTCAATCTGCAATTGATAAAGAAGCTGCGTTAAACATGCAGTACCACTCAAATAATCTTCAACTGCTCTTACTTTTATCTCCGCAGGAAATTTTGATGTTCGCCCCAAAAAATATGCCCCCTTTATAGAAACAGTTTTATTATTTCAACTGTCTACTATAAAGGGAGCATATCACAAAAGAGGTGGCTTTTTTTGTTTGCCGATACCTATAATTCACAAAATGCCGTAAGGAAAGGGTGAAACTATGTTAACAACCAAAGCAATCTTTGAAAGAAAAGTGGATGACTTTGAGCCTAAGAACTGCGTTATTGAAAAAGTTGTTACGCTTACATCCCCTGAATACAATAAGTTTTCCCATAATATGCTGGCTGACTATGACTTTATAAAAGATAACAAAGACCTTCAATATTGTGATGCGGAAGGCACGTACCACTGTATTTTAGTGGTCGGGGAGGATGGAAACGATGGCATCCTTGTGGAAAGTGAGGGTGCTGGCTATGCTAGATACGCCGCATTTTTGCCAAATGCCTCCGCATTTTTAGCGGCAGCTATGGAACAGGAACAATCAGCGGAGAACAAAACAGTGGCTGCCGGTCTTAAGCTGAAAGACTTATTGACAGTATCCCTGGAGGACATCCACCTGATCCATAGTGACGAGGAAATAGACCCTGCAACCATTTGTAAGCTTAACAGCGATACCCTAACTAATGCCGGGAAAGAGGAATGGGCTGACGTTCTAAATGCCAAAATACACCGGATCTTTAATGGCATATGTGGATTACAAATTGAAGTCAGCGGTGTAAAGCCCCAAAGACTTTCTGATTTTTCATTTATGCTTGCCGGACACTGTTCCGAGCAGGACTATGAAAAGTGGGTAACACAAGGGGGTGAAGAAGCGATAGACAACCAGAATGAAGTGTTTCAGCCGGATCATCAAAAGATAAGGGTGGTGATGGTTGAGCCGAACAAGCCGCCTTATGTTGCGGAGCTCGGCAATGATCTTGATTCCATGAAGAAAGCGGTTGGAGGATACATTCAGCCGGTAAATCTGGCTCCTTATGTCTCTCTGGTCTGCAATGAGGAAGGAAAACTGCTTGGACTGGAAGGCAACCGTTCCCTTGGTAATGACATTATCGTCGGCATTTTTTTTATTGTGGGCTATGACGATGAAGGGGAGTTTATCTCGTTAACTGAGGAACAGATTGAAAAATATATGCAAAAATTTCTTACACCTGAGAGCTTTACCAAAGAGCAAATCGATGAAGCTGCTGGATTTACTTTTATACCATCTTGAGGAGGAATGAACCTATGAAAAAAACAAATTTGCAGGTATCCTTTGATGCCGACAAGCTTAATGCACTGCAGTTTTATATGACAAAAAAAGAAGCGAATGTGGAGGATGAGCTACAGGCTCACCTCGACAAGCTTTATGAAAAGACGGTTCCCGTACAGGTAAGAGAATATGTAGAAAGCCAGTCTGAGAGCGAGACTACCAAACAGGAGATCAAATCAGAGGACAGTGCCGCAATACAGGAACTGAAAAAGGATGACAATGATCTCAAGCAAAACGTTAAAAGTGACGATGGAAAACCCCCAGAAAGACAACCGAGGCAAAGCAAGCGTCAGCGTGAAAAGGAACTGGCTGCTGCCGGACAGTCCGAACCACAGCCGGAACAGAACGCCGAAACGGAAGAAGTCGAGGAACAAACTCAGGGCATGAGCATGAGTATGTAAGCAAGCAAATGAAAAAGGAAAAGAATTGCCATGAAGTAGAACTGCAGAAAGCCTTCGACCGATGGGATGAGCTATATTCATCGGGCGGAAATGATCCCTTCTGGCCGGACGGAGTCAATTTAAACCTTGTCCGAAATCACATCCTCTACTATAAGAAAGAGATAGAACAAACCTATGAACCCCAAAACTATCCGCCCATATATTACAGAGAAACGCCGCAGGAAGTCCCGCAGGACTACATGGCAAGAAGTGAGGAAATACGAGTCAATGCCAAAAGATCTGTTGAACTTTATAAAGCCGATCCAAACTATCGCTTTCTATTATCACGGATTGACCGGCTTCATCCAAAGGACGTCAAAGAAACTTGCATACAAAATGTGATCAATTATGTGAAGGATTTGGAGCAGGCAATCGCTTCAGATGATTTAATATCTATGCGGCGGCATGAAAATCCGAACAGATACATTGAAGCTTTCCACGAATGTGTAGAAAAAGTCAAATTGCTAAAACCAATTTATAATGAGCAGCTATCACTTTTGGATATGTTCTCCGGCGAGTTGGGGGAGGAACCTGATGAATGCGAGGACCAATCCCAAGGCATTAGCCTTGGAATGTAAAAGAAGGCTACATGGGAAGCCAAGTATTCTATACCATTATAGAAACGCTCCCTTGGAGCAACTGGCTAATCAAATGAATTTACAGATTGGAGGAATCACTATGAAAAAGCAACCATGCAAATCAGTTTTGATGCGGAGAAACTCGGGGCCTTGAAGCAATACATGGCTAAAAAGGATGCGTCACATGAAACAGAATTGGACGATGTGGTGCAGAAACTCTACGAAAAGCATGTCTCCGCACCCGTTCGTGAGTACATAGAAAGCCGGGATTCCGAGGCGCAGGAAAAGCCGAAAAAACCGGCCCGGCCTTCTTCTTCGGCTCCCACCAACAACAGCGGGAACATTATGGCGTAAATACATACAAAAAGGCGCGTATTTGAGGACGCAATTAGCGGCTGTTTGCCCCTGTGTGGCTTTCTTAGGGGGAGGGGGGCACCATATACCTGTAAGCAGTTTCCCGCTCTTTTTTGGGGGCTTGTTGAGAGCATAAACAAGACAGCGGCAGGTATGGTTTCTACTATCCTTTGCAGGGGGTGAACCATGGGGTCGAAAACCTTGCAGGTTAAAGAGGCGGGGTCGCAGAGCGATCCCGCCTCGGTTCACATCAGCCCGCAACGCGGGCTGAAGAATATTTCCCGCAGGAGTCGGTTTTTGCCCGTTGGAGCCGGGTTAGGAGCCGCAGACCGCCGCAAAGAACAAAAATACAGGATTTATGCAGGGGTTGCAACCGGTGTTGCGGCCACAAATTCGCCGGATTGGAGGTCTAAAACAATGGCAGAAGAAAACAAGAAGAAATTCCCTTTGTGGATGTATCCGGAAACCCAGCGGCAAGTCAAGGAATGGTACAAAAAAGACAATTGCGGCAGCCAGAGCGAGTTTATCGAAAAGGCCATTCTTTTTTACTGCAGCTATATTTCCGCAGAGAACAGCATGAAGTTTCTGCCCACCGCCATTACCTCCGCCGTGGCCGGTGTGGTGGAAAACTCGGAGAACAGAATCGCCCGGCTGCTTTTCAAGCTGGCGGTGGAGATGTCCATGATGATGAATATCATCGCATCCAATGCGGAAGTTGATGAAGCTCTGCTGCAAAGATTGCGGGGCAAGTGTGTGAATGACGTAAAGAAATCCATCGGTTCCGTCACCTTTGAGGACGTGGTGAGATTCCAGAAGAGCGATTAGGGTGAGTGGCGAATGCCGAGGATCATATTTAAATGCCGCTACCTGAAAAACGCATCAGTACATCTTTCAAACATGGTTGAGTATGTGGCTACCCGCGAGGGCGTGGAGAAAACGCCGGACAGCACAGGACTGCTTCCCGCAACAAAAAAACAACGGCAGCTAATCGCGGAAATATTGAACAAGTTTCCCGATACCGCTGACCTCTTCGAGTACGAGGACTATCTGAAAGAGCAGACAAGAGAAAAAGCTTCGGAATTTATTTCCATGGCGGTGGAGCAAAATTTCGACCTCCTTGGCAAACGTAAAAACTATGTCGGATACATTGCCAGCCGTCCAAGGGTGGAAACTCTCGGCACCCATGGTTTGTTCACTGATGCCGGTGTTCCTGTGGTGCTGTCACGGGTGGCGGAGGAAGTCGGCAGCCACAAAGGCAATGTGTGGATCAATGTGGTTTCCCTGCGCCGGGAGGATGCCGCGCGGCTTGGTTACGACAGTGCCAAAGCGTGGCGGGACTTGATTCGGGGACAGCGTAATATTATCGCCGAACAGATGAAGATCACCCCGGAGAATCTTCGGTGGTATGCCGCGTATCATGACGAGGGACATCACCCGCACATTCATCTGATCGTTTATTCTTCTGATCCCAAAGAAGCCTATGTCACGAAAGAAGCCATTAAAAATATGCGCAGCGGTCTCGCTAGGGAAATCTTTAAACATGACTTGCTGCAAATCTATTCAGAACAGACGGAACGCCGTGACATTCTTATCAAACAAAGCCGGGAAGCTATGAAAGAAATCATCAATCAGATCAGTTCCGGAGTCTGCGAAAACAAAACCATCGAGGAATTGATTTCTCAATTAGCGGAGCGGCTTAAGCATACGTCCGGCAAAAAACAATACGGTTATCTGAAAGCGCCACTCAAGGCGGTGATTGATCAGATCGTGGATGAACTGGCTAAGGATGAGCGGGTGGCCGAATACTATAAGCAGTGGTATGAATTACGCAACGAAGTGCTTCGCACCTATGCTGACAGGTTGCCGCCACACCTTCCCTTGTCCAGGCAAAAGGAATTCAAGAGCATCAAAAACATGGTGATTGCCGAGGCGCTCCATATCGGCGGTGGTCATTTCACCTTTGAGCCGGATGAAGCAGTGGAAGATGTTACCACAGCCATTGAATATTTTGTAAAGGCTGCCAAGCTGGGCAATGTTCATGCCCAATACATGCTGGGCAGGCTCTATATGTCGGGGGAAGATGTACCTAAGAATGTGGAGAAAGCAATTTATTGGCTAACCGCTTCCGGCGAACAGGGCAATCAATATGCGCAATACGCTCTCGGCAAGCTCTACCTCATGGGGTACGACATTCCCCGAGACCGGGAGGCCGCGCTGAAATGGCTAACCGCGTCGGCGGCCCAGGGCAATATCTACGCGCAGTTTATCCTCGACCGCATGGACTCCTTCCGCGATCCGTCTGTGTTGTTGACGGCCACGCGGCTCATGCACCACCTGGGCAATATCTTCCGCGACGAGCATAAAAGAGTTGGCGGCGGCAGCGGCACGCAGGTTGACCGCAAGCTGCGCAGAAAACTGGCGCGGAAAAAATCGGCCCAGGGTCATGCCTATGACGATTACGCGCCACAGCAAAGCAATTAACAGGAGGAATTCTGATGATAAAACACAACCTACGGAAAAAAGAAAAAACGCCTGTCCCGCATCCACGGCCAGCGTGGAAGCCGCCTGTGCAAAGGGTGGCTTTTTTCGTCGGTGCGGCAAACGGAAACGCTGACCAGGGAGGGATATCATGGCGGAATACATCTACTTTACCGATGAACAAAAACGCCGGGCAAACTCGGTAGATTTGGTAGACTTCCTGCGGCGGCAGGGAGAACAGCTCACTCGTTCCGGCAGGGACTGGCGCTGGATGCGTCACGACAGTGTAACCCTCCGAGGCAATCAATGGTTCAGGCACAGCCGGAAGGAAGGCGGCCTTGCCATCGACTTTGTGCAGGAATTCTTTGGCCTGTCTTTTCCGGAAGCTGTGCTTCTGCTCCTCGGCGGTGAAGCAGGCGTGGAATGGAATCAAAACCATAAAAGCGCCCCTCCTCCCCGCAAGCCTTTTGCGTTGCCGGAAATGAACAGCGACATGCGCCGCGTTTATGCGTACCTGCTTAAGCAGCGGTTCATAGACCGGGATGTCATCACCCATTTTGCGAAGGAGAAAATACTTTATGAAAGCCGCGAGCTATCCAAAGACAAGACCAAAGAATACCACAATGCTGTTTTTGTCGGGCATGATGAAAACGGTGTTCCGAAGCACGCCCACAAACGAGGAGTCTATACCGTGGGCGTCAGTTATCGGGGCAATGTGGAAGGCAGTGATCCTAAATACAGTTTTCATTATATTGGCGACGGCGATACGCTGTATGTGTTCGAAGCTCCGATTGACATGCTGTCCTTCATCACCCTTTACCCGAAAGATTGGAAGCAAAACAGCTATGTAGCCTTAGACGGTGTGGCCGAACACGCCATGCTCTGCCAGCTTGCATTCAACCCGCACCTACAAAAGGTGGTACTGTGTCTGGATCACGACGAGGCGGGCATCGAAGCCACAGGGCGGCTGACGGAAATCCTCTGTGAGTATGGTTATCCGCTGGTGTCCGTCCTGCAACCTAAATATAAGGATTGGAACGAATGCCTGAAAGCAAGAAACGGCATTACACCCATTCCGGCCCAAGAACATCCCAAGCTGGAAGTCCTACCGATAGTCTGCGGAGAGCTTCGAGAAGTCTGTGAATATCTGAAGTCCATCCACAATCATCATGACATGTTGCTGGAACATTACGAGAAGCTCCAACCCCTGATTTCAAATGGGAAATTGGTACAGGGGAAGGAGTCCGCCGTGATGGAGCATTTGCAAAGCATGGCGGCCAGCGCCCTGCTTGCCGTGCATAGGCAATACCGGCAGATGGAACAGCCGGTGACTATTGAGCGGCTCATCGAAGAGCTTCAAGCCGGTTTCCTTCCCCATCAGGACCGGGGCAGGCTGCGCTCGAAAGCGGATGCTCTGCGGCAGGACATCTCCTGCCTGAACAAGCAATACCACACACCCGGTATTCGCGGCCCGGAAGACAAGCAAAATCACATTGCATCTTATCTGCGCCTGGCACTGGACTGTGTCAGAACGCGGATTTATTTGACCCTCGAACGGCAAAAACAATCCGAGGTTCAAATAAACCCCACAGAAAAATTGAATATGACCATATAAAGGAGGCGGGTTAATGCAATCATCCCAAGTAATTACTTTAATTGCTGCGGCTCTGACTATGTTTGGCGTCATTGGGTTCCTGTCCCTGCTGGCCCATTACTATACCTTAAACGGCATCAAGTCACGGACAGTCGGGGACGGTCAGCATGGCACCGCAAGGTTTGCGACCAAACATGAAATTCAAAAAACCTATGTCCATGTGCCCTATGAGCCTGAACTGTGGCGGCGGAAAAAGAACCTGCCAGCCGCCCAGGGACTGGTCGTCGGCTGCAAAATATCCCGCGGCTCCGTCACCGCCCTGGTGGATACCGGCGACATCCACTGCCTTATGATAGGTGCAGCCGGAGTCGGCAAGACGGCCAATTTTTTATACCCTAATCTGGAATATGCCTGCGCCTCCGGCATGTCATTCATGACAACAGATACAAAGGGCGACCTGTATCGCAATTACGGCAGCATCGCCAAAGATTACTATGGCTATAATGTGTCGGTCATTGATCTGCGCAATCCGACAAGGAGCGATGGCAACAACATGCTCCATCTGGTAAACAAATACATGGACGCCTACCTTGACGATCCGGACAACCTGTCCTTTAAGGCCAGAGCGGAAAAGTACGCCAAGATCACCGCCAAGACAATTGTGAATTCGGGCGGTTTGGATGCGGGCAATTACGGTCAAAACGCCTTTTTCTATGACGCCGCTGAGGGCCTCCTGACCTCTGTGATCCTGCTCATAGCGGAATACTGCCCTCCCCCCAAGCGTCACATAATCAGCGTGTTCAAGCTGATTCAGGATTTGCTGGCACCTTCCGGTGTCAAAGGCAAAAATCAATTCCAGATATTGATTGAGAAACTCCCGCCGGAACACAAAGCCCGGTGGTTTGCGGGAGCGGCCCTGAATACAGCGGAGCAGGCCATGCAGAGCGTTCTGTCCACGGCCCTCTCCCGATTGAACGCGTTTCTGGATTCCGAGTTGGAGCAAATCCTTTGTTTTGATACCGCTATTGACGCGGAGAAATTCTGCAACACCAAGTCTGCCGTGTTTTTAGTCATGCCTGAAGAGGATAACACCAAATATTTTCTCATCTCTCTCATTGTTCAGCAGCTCTATCGGGAGATACTTTCCGTGGCCGATGAGCAAGGAGGCAAGCTCAAAAACCGGGTTATGCTGTACCTGGATGAAATTGGTACCATCCCCAAAATCGAATCCGCCGAGATGATGTTCTCTGCCTCCCGCTCCCGCCGCGTTTCCATCGTTGCTATTATCCAGAGCTTCGCCCAATTAGAAAAAAATTATGGCAGGGAAGGCTCTGCCATAATCATCGACAACTGCCAGGACATAGTTTTCGGCGGGTTCGCCCCTAACTCGGAGTCTGCGGACATCCTCTCCAAAGCTCTCGGCAACAAGACCGTGATGAGCGGTTCCATAACCCGTGGGAAAAATGATCCGAGCCAGTCCCTACAGATGATCCAGCGTCCCTTAATGACGCCGGATGAGCTAAAAACCTTGCCCAAAGGGAATTTTATCGTCAGCAAGACCGGAACCAATCCCATGTGCAGCACTCTCAAACTGTTCCTCGAATGGGGCATTAGGTTTGACAAGGTCTATGAAATTGAGGAAAAGTCCGCCCGCAAGGTTGCTTACGCTGATCGCAGGGAGCTGGAGCGGGAAATCATCAGGCGGCATGTCGCCAGTGTAGAAGTGGATGAGGAAATGGAAACAGCCGCGCCACCGGCTCAAGGCGGAATGGCGTATACACCGGTAGTGGAACCCGAAGCCATACCCAGAGCAAAAGCGCCTGTTCGTGTGGAGTAAGGAGGTGTGACATGGGCTATTTTACATCCCTTTATGCATCGGAGCTGCCGCACCGGGCGGTGGCCGTGTATATGTATCTGAAGGATCGGGCCGACAAGGACGGCAAATGTTATCCTGCGATTGGTACCATTGCAGGAGAGCTGAAGCTGTCACGAAGCACCGTAAAAAGAGCCATTGCAGACCTTGAAAAGACTGGATACCTTCGCAAGGAAAATAGATGGCGTGAAAATGGAGGCAAAAGCAGCAATCTTTATTTTTTGAAATAAGAGATGGGGAAGCTCTAAAATATCTACTTTTAAACCAAGGAGTCAGTCTGTTCATTTAATGAACTATGGTATAGTTCATCATGAGCTATGCAGTGAACTCCCCACTCTAAGTAATAAACTAACATCAGAAAAGAAACAAAATGGCTTATTGGCTAAATAGCATGAAGTGTGGATATTCATTTACATTAAGCTTGAAATTCCAAAGCTTACCTTGTTTGACGGTATTATTTTCATGACCGAATATAAAAAAGATGAAAGGTGATGGCAATTGAAAATTATCTGTTTCCAGTTAAAAGCCACTCTAAAGAAACGTTCAGTGCTTTAGCAATAGCAACGACCTCATAATCAGCAACAAATCTGTCACCAGCTTCAATTTTTGAGATGGAAACTCTGTCAAGGTTGAAACCCATAACCCCGAGCCTGGCTGATAAATCCTGTTGGGTTAACGGAGGGTTTGATTTTTGTCTTGCCTTTTTAAGCCGTTTGCCTATTATGTTTTTTGAACCTTCGTGCCAATATATTCTCATTGCTCAATCACTTTCTAAAGTAGAACATTTTATAAGTTGATTATATCTGCGGGCTTTGTTAAAATTGTTCTAAAGTATTACATTATTTTTGGAAAATAAGGAGCTGTAAAATGACTGATGCAAGAGAAATGATTATAATAATAGAAGCTTTGAGGCAGGAATTGTATCAGAGATATATTGACAAAAAATGTATAGACACAAAAATGATTGAAATAAGCCAAAGACTGGATGTTTTAATTGTTGATTATATCAAGGAAATGTCAAAACGCCATAAAAAACAAAAGTAAATTTTTGAGAAAATCAAATTTAATTATGCAGTTCAAAAAGTAAGGATTATATAACTCTCAATAGCCGAGAATCAAGAACATTGCTATAATTTCCAGTATTGCTGGCTATAAAGAAGGACTAGATATTGATTTTTTAGCTGTATTTTTCAAAAGGCTGTGTTAAAGGAGCATGTTGATATTATCATAAAAAAATTATGTTTGTCACATAAACTCATTCCACTAAATTTTCCAGCACTAAAACTGTCCAGTTAGAGCAATAATAACAATGAAAATATTTACTAGGAGTGGTTTAAGTGTTCAAAATCAAAGACAGAGTTGTTTTAGGTGTTGTGGCTGGTTTAGCCGGAAATGTCATCAAAATGGCGATTGATGAAATTTCCATCAAAAAGAAGATATCACAACGTTCATTTCGTGAAACTGCCGCAGGAGTGTGGGTGTCAAAAAAAAGTGAAGCGACGAACATAAAAGGACAAATCCTCGGGGGGTTACTTGATTTTGGAATGGGTATATTGGGCGGTATTTCAATGGTGTATTTACTGTCAAAAACCGGGCGTGACCATATTACAATCAAAGGCCTTACTTCAGGAATAACGATGGGTTCGTTTATTACTTTTGTTATGGGAACTCTGCCCCAAAATCAAGTTAGACCAAAGGATGCTGCAAGTAACCTGTCATACATGGTAAGTCATGCTGCATACGGACTTGTAACAACTGCTGTAGCCGCAAAATTAGGACACCCATTGTTGTGGGATACCAAACCGCAAAACAATTACCTTGAGCCTTCGGAACTGACCACAGAACAAACAAAAAGCAATATAATGCCTATAAAATCCAAGCATAGCAGGAGTGAAAAAAAATAGGCCCTTTAACATAGCCTATGGTTGAAAAATGGATCCCGAAAAATTAAGTCTCTTTGCATAAAAGCATGATAAATATTTATTTTTTTGCATCCATCCATTTTTTGACGGAACTGGTCGTATGGCGTGCCGATTTACTTTTTGCTGCTATACAAGCTTGATTATGAAGTTGGCCGGTATATAAGGTCTTTAAAAGCGTTTAGATAATAATTTTTATAGGTTATCTGCTTAATTACTAAGAGAGCTGTAAATTGCTCTCTTTTATTTTCTATACGATGTAAACGATATAGATGCAAATGTACTTAAATGTTTTCTTGGCTAATCCATTAGATTCTGAGGCTTTGCCCGTTGGAGACAGCCCCGGTTTCCTGACTCAATCCGGACCGGTATAATGACAGGCCGATGATTGGCTTAGCTGTGATAACCCCTTTAGTTCGGGCCGCAATATGGGCGAACCGGTCCAGATTCGACAGGTCAAACATAGCAAAAAATTTAGTGCTATAAAAATTAGGAATTAAGGAAGAATATAATTACAATATTAAAAAATAGTGACATTAAGGGAAAGGACTAAATAAACGATGTTTTTGCCATACATAAATGCAATTTATACTAGTATAGTGGTAGTACTAATGTTTATGTTAGTACCAAGAAAAGAAATCCGCAAATTGGTAATTTATGGTATGCTTTTTGGGGCCGGTTTTGATATAGTAGCTATTACTATATTTACAGTATTATTGCATGTTGGCGGGTTCATAAATTTTGAACCTTTTGGATTTCACGGCTTTCCTTTTTTTCCTCCACTGGCTTGGACTGCATATTACATTATGTATTTTTATATTCTTTCTGCAAATAAAAATTGGAAGTATCTTTTGCCTATTACTGGTACTTTTTATAGTGTGATTTTTTCTAATGTTTTGCAAAACTTAGGTGTTTTTAAGTGGAATTATGGCAGGACTATAATACCTTTTATCATTTATATAACATGGTACTGTTTAGCTACTTGGGGTTACTTAAAACTTACTCAAAAAATACAAGTAAGAAACCAAATACTTAACCATATTTTTAGGTCTGATAAACCTATATTGTTAAAAAGACTTCATAAGGATAGCGCAGTTAATAAAAAAAATCAATATAACGATTAACGTAAAATCCCATAAAGTTTCAGGGATTTTACAGAAAAAGTTTGACACTATCCCGAAAGGTTGTGTGGGCAAAATGGTTGACGACGGAATGATTAAAGGTATTATTGCCGGATTAACTGGAGCGTTGGTACAAAACGTTTATGCATACACTGCTAAACATTTTTCTTTAACAGATACACTGTATGTTGATGTTTCCCGTTCAGTTCTTTTTAACAGCAATTATCAAGGCACATTGGCCACAATTGTTAGTCTCATTGGTCATTTTATAATTGATAGCTTTTGGGGAATTCTTTTTGCGTTTCTTATAGTAAATACTAGTAGTAGATTTTTTTGTTTAAAAGGTGTTGTTTTTGCTGGAGGAATATGGTTTTTAGTCAGAGTTGTTGGTACAAAAATTATTGGAATATCTGTCCTATCTAGAAATAACCCTGCGGTAGCGTTATTTTTCTTTATTGGCGCTGTACTATTTGGTTTGACAATATCCTTTGTTCTAAAATTATTAAATGTTTTTAATGAAAAAATCTAATTTTAATTTATTGAAATTGCTTTTTCAGGGAAAAATCAGAGCCTGCTGAAGTTTATTTGTTACTGTAATCAGGTAACAGAAGAGCAAATAGTAGATGCCGTAATTATAAAGGTGCCAAAGACATGAAAGATATTATAAAATTGACTGGCGCAATGAAAAATGGACAATATTTGATTAATAATCCAACAGGAAAATGCTGCGGAACAAACAATCGATAAGGCATTGAACAAGCTGGCGAAAGGTTGATGATTGACTTAGACAGTACTAATCAATGAAGTTCGGCTAACCAGGGCGCACCGGCCGGATTGGTCAGGTCAACACCAGTAAAAAGTTTCCTTCCCTGAAGTATTTCTAGCAGGTAGGAAATTTTTTTGCAGCTGCGAGGCAACCGATATCGGCTAGGAGTTGACTAATAGCTTCCTTTGGTTAAATAGACACCGTTTTTAAGCAGGGGTTTCCGGTAATTTCATTTTCAGCGTAAAAGTATCCGGAGACTGGCTACAACCACTGCAACCCCACGCCAGAAGGAAAATAGGATGCGTGAAAATGGCGGCAAAAAGCAGCAATATGTTCCATCTGCCAATAGGTTAACTTGTAAAATAATAGTTGCTGGAATATAATTAATATAATAGAGGAAAGGATGAATTAGATTGGAAAATATTCTAAAAGAGATGCTTGCTAAGCTTAATAATTTGGAGACTGATATTAAAGAATTGAAGCAACTAAAACCGATGGTTAAAGAGCTTCACGATCTGAAGCCTAAAATTGAGGAGAGTCACCGTTGGCTTAGTACCCTTGTTGAAAACAAAGAGGTTCAAAAAGCTGAAATGGACAGTTTAAAGTACGATGTAGTTAGAGTAACAGGTGTTTTAAAGGGTTTTGATAATAGTTTGGATTTACTGAAAAAAGCTGAATAATTATATAAAAAGGTTTTGCAAATGATAGTTTGTTTGACTGACTATTCCTTCTTTCAGGGAGAGTACTAGAGTATAAAAAATCACATAGTTGAATTTTTATACTAAAGTAATTTACAATCGAAGCTATAACTACGGGCAGACGACTGTGAAAAACAATATGATTTTAGAAAATTCTAAAATATTTTTTTCAATTAAGAAGGAATTTGTAGAATTTTATAGAATAAATATAGAACAGAAATTGGGTATCAAGAAGATGCTTTGTAATATTTAATGTGACCCGTTACTAAAAACAGTTTAATAATTAGGATTTGACCATGAAGGTCTTGCCTGAAGAAATGGGCAGCTTTCATGGTTTTTGTTTTTTAAGGGGGGATGTTGAAAAAGGCTCAAATTTACATATTTGTATTGAATAATATTTACCTTGTGACTAATTATTTTGTAGAGAACGGATGAAACATTAATACACTAGCCCTTCCGCTGGGAGCGGGAGATAGTTAGGAGCATTAGAACATGATCAACTTTATGTTTGACAAACAATTAAGGCGGCTTTCAGGCCGCCTTAGTTATTATCAGGGTAAATTTGCTTTAGTTTGTTTGGGCTAACTCCCAGGATATACAGTAATTTTAGCTTATGCATCAAAAAAAGAGTTTTCCAAATACCATGTTTGTGAAATCGCCGGCTGGATGTAATAATTGGGCAGTTAAGCTGCAGGGTCTTCCCCTGTGATTTAAGCAGCCGGCAGAACTCCCATTCTTCCATAATCGGCAGTTCCGGAAATCCCCCAGTTGAAATAAAGACATCCCGCTTTACGAAAATTCCCTGATCGCCAAAGAATATTTTTAGGAATTTGGCCCGTAGATTGGAACCCAACGCAATCAATCTGAAAATCAGGGATCTGTCATCAAATACCAGTTTTAGACATCCCCCTACCACCTGCTCCCGAATTATGGCTTGGCCTATTTTCTTAATGCTATCAGGTGATATAATTGAATCAGCGTGGAGGAACAGAATGACTTGGCCTGTTGCCGCATGGGCACCCTCGTTCATTTGGCGGGCCCTGCCTTTTTTGGCAGAAATGACTTTGGCGTATGTGGATGCAACTTCTACTGTATCATCAGTACTGCCACCATCAACCACGATTATTTCACTAATTTCCGCTATATCAAGGAGATTCTCAAGAGTTTTGAGAATCCCGCTCGATTCATTGAGCACCGGTATTACAACGCTGACTTTTAATTGCATGAAAACTACCCCCGCATTTTATTACATGTGTAAAACATTCCAGGAGGAAAAGATGAAAAACGTAGCAATAGTTATTTTCGCTAAGGCTCCTATTCCCGGGCTTGTTAAAACCAGGCTTGCCAGCTTCTTAACGCCGGAAGAGTGTGCCGAGTTGTATAAATGCTTTTTCCTTGATATTGTAGCATCTATTGAAAAGTCGGGCTACAGTCTTTTTGTTTCATTTACTCCAACTGAGTCGGAGAATATTATTCGTGACCTGATACCCCCTAAGCTAAGTATTTTTCCACAGGAAGGAAACGATCTTGGGGAAAGAATGCTAAATGCGGCCAGATATATTTCGAATTTGGGAAAAACCAAAGTCATTCTCGTTGGTGCAGATATTCCGGCTTTGAGTGAGGATTATATTGTTCACGCGGTTAAATCCCTGGACAACCATGAACTTTGTATTGGACCAGCTTATGACGGAGGTTATTACCTGATAGGTTTTAAAAAACCTCAACCTATTTTATTTGAAGGGATTAGCTGGGGTACTGGCAAAGTGCTGGCCCACACTCTTAAGCGTATCAAGGCTTTGGGACTATCTTGTTATAGGCTTCCGACACTGAGGGATGTGGATACATTTGATGATTTAGCTTATTTGCATTCACAATTGCAGGACAGTACCTCGCCTGTTCATGCACCTAATACCAAAGCATATCTTGAAAGAACGAACATTATAACGAAAATTTATTGACTACATAAACATTATTAAAAAGTTTGATTGGTAATGACAAGCAGCCTGTAATATAATTAAAAATGAAAATTTTTCTAAGGGGGATGCTTGTGAAAAATGTACTGAAATTAATTATGCTGACCGTAGTTGCAGTAGGGTTGTTATTGGCCGCTGGTTGTGGGGCCAAGACCGAAATAAAAGATCAGTCATCAAGCCAAGCACAATCTACAACTAATCAGGAAGAAACGGTGAACGGACTTACCAAGTCCAATCCGTTAAAAGTTGATAAACAAGCAGGAACAGTTAGTTTCTTAGCCCAGGTTAACGGAAAATATCTCTTTGAAGGTACCCGCCATGCAGTTGTTTTTGCCGATGAAAGTAACGGAGAAAAAGCGGTTTTCAGAGCTTTTGCCAAACCTGAGGATTTTTACAACGATCTCATGGAAATTGGGGCCAAAGCCGGAAATAATATGACTCTTCAAAACAAAGAAAAAACCCATGTTGGCGGTGATGCTTTAGATGTCACCGTAACATGGACTGGTGCCAATAAGGACTACAAACTTGATGAAGTTATCAAGGACAGCAACGGTAAGGCTGTCGATATACGCTTTGGCGGTAACCTGAAAAACGCTCAGGACAAAAAGACCGGATGCCTCATTTGCCTGGACAGTTGCCCTGTAGGTATTACAAGTAATGCTAATTATACCTATGGAGCAGTTGAAAAAAGGAATGAAGTTAAGTTCATCGGAAACAAAGAGGTTCTACCGGCCGATGGCACTTTGGTTGCAGTAACATTGAAAATTAAAAAATAGCAAATGTGAATTATAACAGTTTTTTGGAACGAAGGGCATTAATTATTTACATAATGATGCCTTTCTGTTTTTGGGAGGGTTATATGAATCAAACAACAAAGAAATGGCTATTTCGAATAAGTACTTTGGCAGTTTTGGTTTTGGCCTACTTCCTGGTTCCGGGACTAAAGGATCAGGTGAACAGGGCTGCCGGGATACTTGCCAGAGCGGATATTAAGGGAATGAAACAGTATCTTGCCGGTTTTGGTATCTGGGGGCCAATCGTCTCCATGGCACTCATGGTGCTACAGGCGTTGGCTGCTCCGCTTCCGGCATTTGTTATAACATTTGCCAATGCGTGGATATGGGGATGGGCTTGGGGTGCACTGATTTCATGGTCAGGGGCAATGATTGGCGCTGTTATTTGTTTTTACCTGGCTAGGTGGTTTGGCCGTCCTCTTGTTGAACGCATGGTCGGCAAAAAGGCCCTGGAAATATCGGACAGGTTTTTCAACCGTTACGGTAGATATGCCGTTTTAATCGCTCGGTTAATACCGGTAATTTCGTTTGATCTAATAAGTTACGCAGGTGGTCTCACCAATATGAGCCTGTGGCAGTTTTTCTGGACAACCGGGTTAGGACAACTGCCTGCTACAATTGTATACTCAATTCTCGGAGAAAACATAACCAGTGGGGCCAAATATCGCCTCTGGGTATTTTGCGGAGTTGCTTCGTTGCTGGTTTTGAGCTTAATCATCAAAAAGAAGCTGGAGGGACGTCTGGTGGAAGAGGGTGACCAGAATGCTTCCTGATAACAGTCCAGCAATAAAAAGATTTAACGGAATTATCATTAAACTGATTATAACCGTAACTTTGCTGTACTTACTGGCCGGTAAAACAGATTTTTCGGAAGTTATTGGTATTTTGGCGAGGTTACACAGGGTTTCCCTTGGAATATCCGTGTTGCTTACTATAGGAGCTGTAATATTAAGCGCTTATAAGTGGCAGTTGTTATTAACAGCACGGGGTTGGATTGTATCTATCTATGTGCTTACTAAATACTATTTTGTCGGGCTTTTCATGAATAATTTCCTCCCCTCCAGTATTGGGGGCGACCTGATGCGGATATATCAGGTTGGAAAAAGAATTGGCAACAGTGATGAAGCAGCTGCCTCGGTCATTGTGGAGAGGGTGCTGGCCACTATAGGGCTGGTTCTACCGGCGACAGTTGCTCTGATACCAAATCGGGTTTTAATTGGTAAAGTTTTGTATCCAATAATATATTTCTTTATTCTTTGCTTGTTATTAACTTATGTTGTGGCCAATCCTGCACTCCTCAGACCACTGACCAGAATCCCGGGGAAGTGGTGGCAGAAGATTGTCATCCGGTTGAGGGAAATCAACAAGGTAATACAATCGTACCGGTCAAAGCCTGCCGCTATATTAAAGGTAATAGTTTATTCAGTATTGTTTCAAATGATGGTTGTAGCCATTAATTACTGCCTGCTAAGGGCAATGGGAATCAACCACGTCAGTTTATGGCAGTGTACCTTGATGGTTCCAGTTATTTCCGCAGTTTCAATGATCCCTATTTCCATAAACGGTCTCGGAGTCAGAGAGGGAGCTTATGTTCTGCTATTTGGACGATTGGGGTTATCATCAATCCAGGCCGTAACCCTTTCTTTGTTGTTCTTTGTTATTGTCACTATTGTCAGCCTGTTCGGAGGAATATTGTTTGTAGTTGAAAGGGAGAAAGAAAATTATGTCGTTACAAGATAAGTCAAAGGACATACAGTCTAGTGTGGATGAACAGTTGGCCAGCCGTGCCGAGGAACTTTTCCGGCAGGGATTCAATTGTTGTGAAAGTATACTAAAGGCCAGTTCTGAAGTTTTTAAACTGGGTCTTCCGGACGACATATTTTTAATGGGTAGATTTTTCCGGCAAGGTATTGGGTCGGGGTGCATTTGTGGAGCGTTGGCGGGAGGAATAATGGTTTTGGGTTACATGTCAGGCGGGACAAAAAGCTCCGAGAAACTTGCCAAAAATTTCAGGAGCAAATTTATCGGTCACTTTGGGTCAACCTGCTGCCGCGTAATTCGCAAAAAACAGTCTATTACAGACAGGTTCAGAAATATTGAATGCCGAAAGATAACAAAGGTATCGGCAGGTTTGATTCAGGAGTTGCTTGGAATAAGGGGGGAGATTGGTGAGGGTAAATAGAATAATCAGGTACGGTTTCACCGGTTTATTGCTAGGTTATTTTGTATCACTTATTTTAAGCCAATGGATTTGGCTGGAAATGAGATTTACCGTTGGCCTGATTATCCCTGCAGGACTTCTCGCAGGTGCGGTATGCGGTGCTTTTATTAAGCGGGGCAGTAAATTATGGGGGCTGTTTATACCGGAAATACTTCTGGCTGTATGCCTAGTGGTTTTATATAGAGGGGATTTGGCAGCATTGACTGTGATTCCGGCGACACTTCTAAGGGAAGGGATTTTTTTACCAGAAATAACCATTCATGCTTTTGATATTATTTTGCTATCAGTTTTGATTGGAGGCAATATTATCTGGCTATTTAATTATCAACAACCACATAAGGAAAACAATATCACATTAAACACTGAAGAATTAAGCTAACTGGAGGAGCTAAAATGATTAATACATACGCATTGACTACAATCACTTGCCAAGCATTGAAGGAATTATGGCTTCATGTTTTATACCAATGTAATCTTAGCTGTAAACATTGCCTCTTTGCGTGTGCACCCGGAAAAGAGGGACCGGGGGAATTATCCCTTGAGGAATGTATGGATTTGGTTTTGACAGCACGGGACGAAGGTGTCGAAGCCGTTTATATCACCGGAGGGGAACCGATGTTATGGGGTTTGCTCCGGCAGTTTTTGGACTGGTATTACTCTTTGGATCACATTGTACCTCTTACCATACTAACCAACGGAACTCTCATAGACGATGAAATGGCTAAATACCTTAGTCAATATGACTCCCAGGGATTAAGTGTTCGTATAAGTTTGGAATGTTATACTCAACAGACTAATGACGAATTTCGTGGTGCCGGGAGTTATGCTAAAACAGTTAAAGGTATCAAATACCTAAACTCTTATGGGGTTAGACCGTGGGTTGCTTATGTGAACAAATCAGGTGGAAGTATTGATTGCTGTGCAACAAAAAAACTTGAAGACGACTTCAGGTCATGGCTGGGGGAGGAACACGGGCTTCAGATAGCAGGTCTTAAAGTCATTGCTGCTTATTCCAAAGGAAGATTTGCGGGTTGTATGGAACCGGCTGTCACAAAGGAACAAATATCGGAAAAGAGCAATACTGTGCAGTGCTCTTATGGTATTGCAGTTAGCAAGAGCGGTGCTTATCCATGTCCGATATTGGTTGACATTCCAGAGGCCAGGCTTAGTGGTCCGTTGACAGATGTTATTGGTAAGCCTGTCGAATTAACTTATTCTTTTTGTGCAAGCTGCTTTGCTACCGGAACAACGTGTGGTCAATAAAAATTAGAAGAATTTAATCATAAAGCGACTGTGCTTTTAAAACGGTATGGATCACCTCCACCTTAATCTTGAATTATACTCATAAAGTGGTAACTTTGAACACCTTCTATTGCAATTTGGGTTTGAGCACTTTTTATTACAAATTTGAGATTGGACAATTTTTGATTCAAATAATTACCTATTATCCTAATTCAGCGGCCTCCCCATATTTTTCGACGTCCAGTTGAGTAACGAAAGACCAAATGACATTACGATGAAATAATGAGTATTTTGGTAAAGATATATCGATCGAAATCTGGTAAGGAGTAACGGGCACTCCAATTAGAGAAATATGATGAGTTTATTCCTGACCATCTCCTAAGAAAGGCATTTGTGAATAATTATTTAAATCTTGAAGAGTAAAAAACTTTGTGAAACAGTGGACAAGGTGGAATTGATTTTTAGATATATGCCGAGCACTAAATAAAGCAAAAGTTAAAAACTTAGGTATTAAGACTATTAAATAGTGAGAGTCAAGCCGTGACCAGCAGAGGTGACGGCTTTAAATTTTAAACCAATGGAATTTTAATATGTATTGGAAATATTATGTCAAAGTGTTATAAAATGTATATAATCAAGGTGGACAGAATTTATTGTCAAATTAATTGGAATTGCGACTCTTTGTGGTGGTGATAGATATTAAAATAGCAATTGAAAAGGCTATTGGCCTGATAAACGAAAAATCTTTTGTATATTTCGGTGACATCCAGACAGCGTTTCGGAAATATCCGGACAGCATTTCGGATTATCCGGGACACTTGTCGAGCTGACTAATTAACTGATACCCATTAAGTATCAATCTTGAAGGGGAACCAATAATGTGGAGGCTAGACATGTCGAAATTCAGAGAAATACTTAGGTTAAAGTTTGATGTCGGGTTGTCATTTAGAGCTATCGCTGCATCTTGCAAATGTGGGAAATCAACGGTTGATGACATTCCTAAGCGGGCTCAGAATGTGAATATCTCATGGTCTGCAACCTAAATGACAAAGAGCTTCTGTCTTTGAACTATCCATCTGCGGAAAACCGTCGCAAATCGAGAGAAACTGATGTGAACTATGTATTCAATGAGATGAAGAAGCAATGCTGTAAATAACAATTGAATTATCAGTGCTAAGGGCAAACCTGTCAAAAGACTGGGACGCAAAGCCATAGAGTCTAAGGTGCGTATCGCTGACAGCCTGACCGCCGCGTAGATTTCTGCATTTTACCTGCCCTTCTTTAGGGGCAGGTTTTTTGTCTTTCACGGATTATTTGTTCGGTTTGCCCTGGAGATATGTATTGAGAATGATTTGTCAATGGGGGAAGACTGTGAGCTATGCAGGGGAAGCCGAAACTTCTGAATTTAGTTATTAAAACTCAGAATGCTCAGGAAGAAGTCCCCTTGGAATTAATAAATCGCCTTATTCCTTTGAACAAAAAGTGCAGCCGCTGGCTGGGCTGTCCTGAAGCTTACTCTGATTTAATTACCTGGATTATTAGCTCAGGTACCGGTAGAAACCGGAAACTACATGTGGCAAAGACAAATTTGAACAATATCTTTATGCCAAGAAAACAAGAAAATTTATTAATTTTTTTGGGTAGGGGTTCTAATTTGCTCCATACCTTCTTTTTCTCTATTGAGTAGTGCTCACTGTCTACAAGGGGGTGAAAGTATGGGAATCATACACCTGCACTTACAAGTATGACCAGGAAGAAGTACGGATTTGTTGTTTGGCTTGTGACGGGTCTTCATCATACAATCAGAAGTCTGAAAGGCAATGAAAAGTTGATCCCATGCAAGTCACCCAAAAATAACTTGGACAAGCTGAGCATGCAGCAAGTCAATAAAATAGGGCAGGTAGAGATAGTTGTGCAACATATGCAGCTTACAATTTAATAGGGAATGTGTAAATTGCGGCATGGCAGCATCTTTGTATAGCAATACCTAGAGGAGTGTGTTGCTGTACAGGTAGGAGTTGATGTGCTATGGGTTTTGTCATATGCCCAACTAGGCGGATACACAGTCCTGCAGCAAAAAATCATCTCTTGTGCCGACCCAACATACACAACATTAGACCTAAGACAAAAAGAAATAGACGTCATCAAAAAATAAAACGCCAATATACTCCTAAAAGTGATGACGACCCTGCATACATCGAACTTCTTAAAGACATCTTTTTATCAGCCGAGTTTACTAGCTTAAGTAAACTCGGCTTTTCTTCTTTACATAGGCGTTCTGCAGGGTGCCGCTCCCCTCCGCTTGTTCTTCATTTTCTGGATTAAAAAATCTCGAAATGGAGGACAAGCCTATGGAAGATCAGGAGAGCATATACGTATTGATAGTTAAAAAGAAGCGAATTGTCGTGAGCAAGGAAGTCTATAGGGCTTACTACAAACATAAAGAGCGGGAAAAATATCTTGACGGATTGGCAAAAGCAAAAAATATATCCCTTGAAGCCTGCATTCAAAAAGGCATTCAGGTAGAATATGTAATTGCCTGCTCGCAAGAATCCATAGAGGACAAGCTCATCAAGGCGGAAATGATTGAAAAAATGCTGGAATGCCTAAATTTTCTAGATAAGAATGAGCGAATGCTTATCAATGAACTATTTTTCAATGGTAAGAGTGAGCGACAATTATCATTAGAAACGGGAATACCCCAAAGGACAATTAATGATAGGAAACGGAAAATTCTATTGAAACTAAAAAAATTCCTGAAAAAATACAAATAAATCCGCTCACCCCCTCACCTTTTTCCTTAAAGAAGTGAGGGGTTTTTTTGTCCCTCATTGCTCTTTGAAAAAAGTCGGTGTCAGCCGTCCATATCCAACAGCTCAGATACGTTAGCTGTTCAGCCGCCAAAACGGAAAGCGACATTGGTAAACACGCCATGACCGCCTGCGGACTTTTTTGTCCGTCAACCCGATAGCATCGAAGGTGACGAGCGAGAATGTTTGACCATAAAACAATCTGTGGTGGATTGTTTTGCCAAGACCTGAACAGCCTATCATGATACTCCCGCATAGTTGAGGTTAAGTCCCAAAGTGCGGCCCGGAGGTTCTCGGGGAGGTGAAATTCCTGTGATACCTGCTGACCACAGGTAGTTTGAGCTGTTGCTTGGGTGGATGCTTGGGAGGTAGCATCCAAATATAGTATAGACGAAAAATGAAGAACAAGCGTAACCGCTTTGATATTAGAAAATATGCGGCGGAGCCAAATAGCTCCGCTGTATCCTTCTGGTATTAAACGTGAATTTATCAAGGAGGTGCAGAATGGAACTGTTAAAACCATAGTCTAAAATGAAATAATTTCGGACTTTGCAAGCTAAATGCATTTGTAAGCAAGATTGATTGAAGGTGAGGTAACCATATATGAATGCACAAACTGTATCAGCGGTTCCCCAACCCCCAAAGATAGTTATGCAGATAGCGGGACGGACAGTAACATTGGTTTTTTCCATACAGAAAGATAAAAGTGCAATTAAAATTGCGAAAGAAATTCTTGCCAACGCATATACCAAAACCCTCATGAATTACCGGGAGAAGGGCGAATGATATGGATTTGAACGTATCTGATGGGATAATAGGGGCAACGGAATATCCGCGATGCACCTTAATAATTAAATAACGCACGGATGTATCGGCCTGTTATCTCATTAATATTCAAAGAGAGGACAGGACGCGCATGAGAAGGGTTTGTTGTTTATATAGAGTCTCCACTCTCGGACAGGTTGAAAAAGACGATATTCCCATGCAGAAACAAGCCTGCCGGGAGTTTGCCAACGCACAAGGATGGGAGATTGTAAAAGAGTATTCTGAGAAAGGCATATCCGGATTTAAGGTCGCAACAAAAGACCGTGATGCCATACAGGAAATTAAAAAGGATGCTTTAGCAGGCCGGTTCGATATCCTGTTAGTGTTTATGTTTGACCGTTTAGGCCGCCGTGATGATGAAACCCCCTTTGTTGTGGAATGGTTCGTCAAAAACGGTATCGAGGTCTGGAGCACCCAAGAGGGTCAGCAACGCTTTGATAATCATGTTGATAAGCTGATGAATTATATCCGTTTTTGGCAAGCATCGGGCGAAAGCGAAAAAACCTCTATCCGCACTAAAACACGCCTCGGTCAAATTGTGCAAGAAGGCCGTTTCCGCGGTGGCTTTTGTGCTTATGGGTTCCGCCTTGAAAAACAGGGACGTCTCAACAAGAAAAATTATGAAGTTAATGAAGTTGTGGTGGATGAGTATGAGTCTTCTGTTGTACGTACAATCTTTCAGAAATATGCGTATGAAGGTATGGGCACGCACCGAATTGCTATGTACTTAACAAATCAAGGTATTAAAAGCCGTTCTGGAGACTCATGGCATCCGGCCACAATTCTTAATATGTTAAAAAATGTAGCTTACCTTGGAATCCTGCGAAGTGGCGAGTCTATGTCGGAAGTCTTTCCTCATTTAATAATTGTGGATCAAGAAACTTTTGATCGTGCTCAAGAGCTTATTGCACAGCGGAGCAAGAAACACGGTGTTGAGCGAACGCTTCCGATGTGTACGAAAGGTAGATCACTGTTATCAGGAAATATTTATTGCGGACATTGTGGCGGCAGATTAACTCCAACGACATCCGGCAAAAAAGTAACTATTGCTAACGGAACAGTAAAAGGTAAAAAGCGCCACACTTATGTATGTTATAACAAGACTCGGAAAAGACATTATTGTGATGGCCCGACAAGCTATACATCCCATTTCATCGATGGCATCGTTACAGAAGCTATTCATAAGCTGTTCGATAAATTAAAAGATTCACCCCAAGACTCAATCTTTGAAACTTATTACAATCACAAGTTAAATGATTGCAAAGCAAGCTTGGCACATGCAAAAAAGATTTACGAACAAGATTCAAAAGAACTGGCAACGCTGGAAGCGGAAGTGGTAAAAGCTTTAAGTGGAACAAGTGCATTTCCACAGGAGCTTCTAAATAAGCTGATAACCCAAAAGACCGAAAGTGTTAAAACTGCCAAAAGTGAAATAGAAAGGTTGCAGACTGAGCTTGACTTTAGCAAAAAGCTGCAGAGTGAGGCAAAAGAGAAATATTCCACGCTTCTTTCATGGGCTGAAATGTTTGATAACAGCAGCCCTGAAGCAAAGAAAATGATAGCCAGTTACCTTATCAGTAAAGTATCGGTTAAAAAGGATTATGATATCACCATTGAATTTAACGCCGATGTTGAGCAGTTTAACCTTACAATGTGAATCATCTATTAGAATCTTTAAGAGTGGGTAAATTTCACGTATCGGGAGAGGGTGCTTTGGAATGGCATTCAAGAAAATCGGGTGTAGTTTCCCTTGACATAAGCGTAAAATTTGAACTGCCTTTCGAGGAATTAGTTCAAGGTGTTTGAAGTTCAGTTGGTGGATATATCCCCCTATACTACCTACATCGAGTGCGTTGAGTTGATAGAAAGAAAATAGCTTGATACTAGTGTTAGCGGTCAATAGAAATACATCATTTTTCGACCAACAAAAATACAGCACTTGACCACCGTGAAAACCGGAAATGAGAGCAAGTAAAATTTTGTGTTAATAAAGATTAAGAGTCTTCCTGACTGGTAAGGATAGGAATAAAAAACCGGAAAGAAGATTTTTTATGTCAATTTCCAAAGGAAGTTATTAGAGAGCTTATCAAAGAGAGCAATTTTACCAGCACTACAGAGGTTATGAACGCTATTAAGGACATGTTTAAACAGTGCTCCAGGAAATTATGGAGGCAGATGTCAGCGAGAGCAGGATAAAAATTACAGAAACGGGTACAGCAAAAAGACTGTAAAAACTCAGCTTGGAGAGGTAGAAATTAACGTTCCCCGTGAGCCTAAAGTTTGCATTCAAGAGGTCAGCGGTTCGATCCCGCTTATCTCCACCAAATGAAAACCAGCCCTGTAATCTACACGATTACAGGGCTGGTTTTCATTTGGGGCAGCCAATAGTGAAGGCATTCAATTATCTTGAAGGTAGCCCAAATGTGAGACAATACAAAAGGATTAATTATGAAAAGTGTTGAAATAAGCATTATTTTAAAGAAATAATCTTGGCGCATATGATTGTCAACAGGTGAAAGACAGGGTAAAATGTGCATTATGAAGGGTATTTTACATTTGTTTCAAATAATTAAAAACAGGTTGTTGATTGTTTCTTTTATCCTGTTGCTTTTTGTAATGATTGCTAGAATAGCTGGTTCAAGTCCTGCTTATGAAAAAAATCCTAAAGGGCCTATTCCAGTTCCTTCAATTGAATATCTGGAAGATGCTTCTGGAACCATGAGCCTGGATAAAGTGCAGATAAAAGAAATTGCCGGAAGCTTTTTGCAGCATACCGGTTCTACCCTGTCTATTGGACAAAGCCGCTCAACCTGGTGGGTAAGAATGAAGCTTGATAGATTACCTATTGATGATAATCATATGTATCTTGTCATAAATAATCCCACTGTTGAAAAGGCTGTTTTATATCTTCCCGTTATTACCGATGCAGGAATTCAATATAGAACCCTTCGTTCGGGCTGGGGATTCCACGGCAATACTCAGGATGAAGGCTTAACGTATCCAGTATTCAGGCTTGCTGAAAATATGGCGGAAGGAAAATATGTCTATCTTCAGTTAAGTTCTCCTTTTACACAAAACTATAACATTAAAATACTTACAGATAGGGAATTTAACATAAGTAAGCTGAGGAACATACTTGTTCTGGGAATCTTTTTCGGCCTGCTCTTGGCAATGGGTATCAATAATTTTAATAACTTCCTTTTTTTAAAAGACAAGGCATATCTGTATTACGTAATCTATATACTTTCCATGCTGGTTTATCAGGCATCGCTGCTCGGAGTATACAGGATTTTTATGGGCGGGTATGCTGAAGCTTTGATTGCCAATGTTGTTACCCTTGGACTCTTTATGGTGGCAGCTGCCTTAATGTTTTTCAGGTCTTTTTTGGATACACCCGAAAGCTTTCCGACACAAGACAAATATTCCAGGACTTTTATCATACTTTGTATAATTGGGATAGTCATGATGCTGTCGGGCTTAAGGTATGAGACCAGTATTTTTTCCACTGTACTGGCATCGGGTGCAGGGCTTTTGATTGTATATACAACTGTGTTGGCCGTTGGCAGAGGCGTTAAGCAGGCTAAATACTTCCTTGCGGGCTGGGGTACGATGCTTTTAGGTTTGATGATTTTCTTAGCCAGAGTATGGGGAATGGTACCGAACAATGACCTGAGCCTGTTAATTGTCATGATATCGGCAGTTTTGGAAGCCGTTCTTCTTTCGGCGGCCCTGGCCGATCGTGTAAAGGTGTTAAGAAATGAAAAGGAAAATGCTCTGATGCTTTATAAAAGTGCGGAAGAGGTCTCCATAGCCAACGAATCAGCATTCCTACAGGCCCAGATTAAACCCCACTTCCTGTATAATTCTCTGAATATTATTGTGGCCCTGTGCAGAATTGATGCATGCAGGGCAAGGGAACTTATCCTGGATTTATCCAGCTACCTGCGGCACACCTTTGATTTCAAAAATCTTGCCAAATACATAACCTTTGATGAAGAACTGGAATACATTCAGGCATATGTTAGAATCGAACAAGCTCGGTTCAGGGATAAGCTGGAAGTAAAATATGAGCTTGATGATACGGAGGAATTGCGACTTCCGCCACTTATTCTGCAGCCGCTCGTTGAAAATGCCATACGCCATGGTATCCGAAAAAGTGATGGCGGTGGCATGGTAGCTTTAAGGGTTAAGAACCTGGCGGATTGTTTTATAATAGAAGTTGAAGATGATGGCGCAGGAATGACAGAGAATCAGATAAAAAAAGTCGTGTCTGGAAATCCGGCTGCGGGGAGCGGGGTCGGACTGGCGAACATACAAAGGAGGCTTCAGACTCTTTATGGCACCCGGCTTTCTATCGAAAGCAGGCCGGGAGAAGGAACGAAGATAACCGTAATTTTTCCAAAGAGAAAGGAAAATAGTGATGAAAGCTATTGTAGTTGATGATGAATACTATGCGCTGGAAGGGCTGCGAATGGAACTGGAGGACATCGGGGGCATAGAAGTGGCCGGGATGTACGAGGATGGCCAAAAAATGCTGGAGGAAATCAGCAAAATTAACCCAGATATTATTTTTATTGATATAGAAATGCCGAAAATGAATGGTTTTGAGCTCTTGGAAAAGCTGCTGGAGGCAGGGGTAAATCCGAATATTGTATTTGTAACCGCCTACAGCCACTATGCTGTAAAGGCTTTTGAAATAAATGCGGTGGATTATCTTGTTAAACCGGTGACGCGCCCCAGACTATTGAAGACCCTTGAACGCATCAAGCCGCAGATGGCGCGAGATAACAAGCAGAAAATAGAGATCAACTGCTTTCGGGATTTTTCGATTATGGCCGATGGCCAAGAGATTAACACCGGCTGGAGAACCAGAAAAGCTGAAGAACTTATTGCATATCTCTTATGTGAGAAGGGCAGGTTTGTTTCGAAGGGGAAAATAGCAGAAGCCCTCTGGCCTGATATGGACGGCGAAAAAGGCATATCGAACCTTTATTTAGCGTACTACTACATAAAAAAGCAGGAAAACAAAATGGGAGTAGAAATTCCCATTGAATCCGAGCGCGGGAAAATGCGCATTAAGCTGGAGGAAATTGAGTGCGATTTGGTCAGTTTCGACAGACTTGTTGAAGCCGGTTCGGATTTGAATAATCCAAACAGAATTTCGTCGATGGAAAAGGCGGCTGTGCTGTACCGGGGAATCCTGCTTGAAGACGGATATTATTCATGGTCCGGGGGATTCCAGCAGCAATACGAGATTACATTTGCAGAGCTGTTGAAAAGCTTGATGGAATATTACGAACAAAATAAAGATATAGGCAAGTTGAAATATTATGAAGGAAGATTCAGTGCCATATAACGGAAAAATAATTTTCCGTTCTTAATTTGAAAACCAGCTTTCAGTAGAGGCTGGTTTTTTAATGCCGTAAAATCCTTATAGATAAGCCTTAATGAGAGAAGCAGGGTAAAGATTGATAAATTACCGGAATAAAACTATGTAAAGATTTTGTAAAGATGTATGTCGTTATAATAAAAATGATGTCATATTTTGTGTTTAAATTGTTGTAATACGGTTTTAACGATAACATCGTGGGCGGTGACAACGACAACACCCTGTTGTGGAAGCGGGGGGATGCTTCGGTAGCAAGCGGTATGATGCGTATTGTTCCGGCCTCCGCAGGGGGCCATGCCGGAACGGTGGGCAGGAGGAATCAAATCAGGCTTACCGACGGTTTTAGCACTTACTTTCAGTTTCAGATACATAACGTTGGCATTAATGGCTATGCGGACGGGCTCTCTTTCATCATTTATGACGCCGATGAGCCGCAAGTCGGCACAAGTGGCGCTGGCTTGGCAGGTTTTATGTATGAAACGTAAATTATCAATCAGGGCAATGAACATCACAGGACTGAAGGTGCAGTTTGCAAATGGAGAAATGGACAAACTGTTTGCAGGTTTTGGTGACGCTGGCAAACCGGCAGAATATGCGAGAAACAGTATTGCAGCTTGCATACAGACTGGAATTATTTCCGGAAGGAACGGTAATCTGATAGCTCCAAAGGACAACATTACCAGGGCAGAGGTTGCGGTGATCGTCAGGAAGCTGCTGCAAAAGTCTAATTTGATTTAAAAATGAATAATAACAATCCAATTACTTTAAGGCCGCAATTAACAGACCTTTTGAGGGTGCGTAAGTTGCATATGTTAGCGAGAGCGCTTAAATGGCGTTCAAGAGGTCAGCGGTTCGATCCCGCTTATCTCCACCCTGGGATTATTTTTTATTATCATCAGCTTTTATTATAAGGATGTCTTAAGTTTTGTGTAAATGGTTAAATTATCCAATAAAAGGAGATGACCATTTATGCAAACCATGCAAGACAGAACTATCAAGGAATTAGCCAAAGAATGCCGGACTGTTGAAGATGTCCATGAGATGCTCAAGAATCTTTTTAAGGACACTCTGCAGGGCATCTTTGAGGCCGAAATGGAACAACACCTGGGCTACGAAAGGAACAGCGTAGAAGGCAATAACACTGGTAACAGCCGTAACGGCTACAGCACAAAGAAGATTAAGACAAAGTTTGGGGAAACAGAACTGGATATCCCCAGAGACCGTAACGGAGAGTTTGAACCTAAGATTATCAAGAAGTATGAGACCACTTCAAACCAGATTGAGGACCAGATAATTGCAATGTACGCCAAGGGCATGACTGTCCGTGATATCGAGGATCACATGAAAGATATTTACGGCATCGAAGTCTCCCCGGCCATGGTCAGTAAAATCACCAATAAGATATTGCCAATGGTGGCAGAATGGCATTCCCGGCCCCTAGACAGGGTTTATCCCATCGTTTATCTTGATGCAATACACTTTAAAGTGCGCCAGGATAGCCGTATCATTAATAAGGCTGCATACAGTGTCATGGGCATTAATATGGCTGGCCTGAAGGAAGTTCTGGGCATTTGGATTGGTGAGAATGAGAGCGCAAGTTTCTGGTTGGGAGTATGCAATGACCTGAAAAACCGTGGTGTGGAAGATATCCTGATTGCCTGTAAGGACGGGCTTTCCGGGTTCACAGAGGCTATCAGTGCAGTGTTCCCGCAAACTGAAATGCAACTATGTGTCATCCATCAAATTCGTAATTCTTTGAAGTATGTATCATACAAGGACCAAAAGATTCTGATGGTTGATTTAAAGAAGGTGTACCAGGCTCTGACTTATGATGAAGCAGAAATGGCCTTCAACGATTTCTGTGAGAAGTGGGGCAAAAAACACCCTATCGTTATTCGTTCATGGGAGAACAACTGGCACGAATTAACGGCCTATTTCAAATATCCCTATGAAATCAGGCGCATCATATACACGACTAACATCATAGAAGGTTACCACCGGCAGTTGCGGAAGGTGACGAAAATTAAAACGGCATACCCCACCGATGATGCACTGCGTAAGATAATCTACCTGGCAACAGTAGAAGCAGCAAAAAAATGGAATATGCCGGTCAGAGAATGGACAAAATGTTTATCGCAGTTTGCCATTCACTTTGGCGACAGACTAAACGCCGAACTGGCCATTTAGCGGGGCTGACGCCCCGGAGTTTATCGCTTTGGTTTTCCCAGGTGATAGGTGGAAAATCTGTCACCTGGCAAACCCCACCGGACGCTCGGGTTGCTCTCAGCAGAGCCTTATCCTCCCAGCGGGGAAAAGCCAAAAGTAGTATATTATTTGTGCCTGTCTAGCAAGGAAAGTAACAAAAGACATATAATGTTACAT
>JAENZX010000028.1 GCA_016841045.1 Thermincola carboxydiphila | reverse complement strand
ATCTGAATGAGCAAAAGTCCTGATCATTATCCCATCAACATACCGTGACAGCACCATTGCTGTATCAGCTATGGTTTCTCCCCGGCCAAGCTGCAGTTCCTGCCCGCTCAAAAACAGCGGATACCCGCCTAATTGATACATGGCAACCTCAAATGATACCCGTGTCCTGGTTGATGACTTGGTAAAAATCATTGCCAGAGTCTTCCCAGCAAGTATCGGGTGTGCTTCACCACGCTTTTGTTTTACCTTCAGCTCAGCGGCCAAATTAAGTATCTGCATCATCTCTTCTTTAGTCAGTAAATACAGAGCAAGGAGATCTTTCCCCTTAAGGGTTGTTTCCGGAACCATATTACCAGCCTCCTTCAATTTTTTAGTTTAACTAAAAAACCTAAAGTATACAAGCTATTTTACATATATTAGTTAATATGCTATTAATTAATCTGTGACATTATGTCTTCCAGTATATTAACAGCCTCATCAATATCTTCCTTCGAGATAATAAGAGGAGGAATAAACCGCAGTACGTTGACTGCTACCGCATTTATAAGCAGTCCTTTTGAAAGGCAGCTATCAACAATAGGTTTTGCTTCAACAGTTACCCCCAATCCAAGCATAAGGCCTTTGCCACGAACATCTGTTATAAACGAAAACTTACTCTTAAGATCCTGCAGCTTCTGCTCAAAATAAAGGCCTTTTTCGGTTACGTCTTTTAGAAATTCTTTGTCGGCCAGAATGCTCACTGCTGCATAACCGGCAGCCGCTGCAAGAGGATTCCCACCGAAGGTAGATGCGTGGTCTCCTGGCTGGAAACATTCAGCTACCTTTTGTTTAGCCAGCAGCGCTCCCATCGGGAACCCTCCGGCAATTGCTTTGGCCAGGGACATTATATCAGGCTCAACTCCATAATGTTCATAAGCAAATAGTTTACCTGTCCTGGCTAAGCCACACTGCACCTCATCAAAAATAAGCAGCAGGTTCTGGTCAACACAAAGCTGTTTTACTTTTTGCATATACTCGTAATCTGCTGTGTTAACACCACCCTCGCCCTGAATGGGCTCCATCATAACAGCACACGTATTTTCTGTTATGGCTTCCTCTAGGGCAGCAAAATCATTAAAAGGGACATACTTGAACCCTTGCGGAAGAGGATCAAGGTCCTTTTGATATTTAGGCTGAGCAGTAGCCGTAATTGCAGCAAGAGTCCTTCCATGGAAGGACTGATGCATTGTTATAATCTCAAATTTATCCGGTCCCATGTATTTTTTTGCGTATTTGCGGGCCAGTTTAATAGCTCCTTCATTGGCCTCAGCGCCGCTGTTACAAAAAAACACTTTATCCAGGGCAGAATTTTCAATCAGGACTTGAGCCAGTTTTACCTGAGGTTCAATCCAGTAAATGTTGGAAACATGCAGCAGAGTACCCGCCTGTTCCCTGATAGCTTCAACTACCGCCGGATGGCAGTGTCCAAGAGAGTTGACAGCAAGTCCTGCTACAAAGTCAAGATACTTGTTGCCATCAGCATCCCACACATGCACACCCTGACCTTTAATTAAAGCCATTGGCAGCCTGCCGTATGTATTCATAACATATTTTTGACCGGTTTCTATAATCTCACTGGTGTTCATATCATTCAACTCCTCTATTTTGTTACCATTGTTCCTATTCCCTGATCAGTAAAAATCTCCAATAGAATGGAATGGGGGGTGCGTCCATCAAGAATATGGGTCGTTGCAACACCACTTTTGATTGCCTGAACACAGCATTCTACTTTGGGAATCATACCCCCGCTAATTACACCGCGAGCTATATAATCTTCAACCTGCCCTAGTTTCAGTTCAGAGATAAGGCTATCTTTATTGTTGTAATCTTCAAATATCCCCTCAACATCAGTTAAAAGAATCAGTTTATCGGCCTTAAGGGCAATAGCAATCTCCCCGGCGACATAATCTGCATTAATATTGTAGCTCTCACCTTCCTGTCCAACTCCAACAGGAGCCACAATGGGAATATAACCTTCACTAACCACTGTCTGAATTATGTCAGGGTTAATACGCTCAACATCCCCTACAAAGCCTATGTCCTGCAGGAGTTCACTGCCATCCACGTCAACGGATTTACCCATTCTTCTAACAGCCTGAATCAGGTTGGCGTCCTTTCCCGATAGACCTACTGCTTTTCCGCCGTGCCTGTTAATCAGAGCAACTATTTCCTTGTTAATTTTACCTACCAGCACCATTTCCACCACTTCCATGGTGGCCGGGTCTGTTACCCGGCAGCCGGCTACAAACTGCGAAGAGATGTTAAGTCTCTTAAGCATGTCAGTGATTTCAGGGCCCCCTCCATGAACTATAACAGGATTGATTCCTATTAATTTCATAAGGATAACATCTTTAATTACTGCCTGTTTAAGATCATCATTAATCATTGCATGACCGCCATATTTTATAACAACCGTCTTACCATAAAATTTCCTGATATACGGAAGGGCTTCAACCAGAACATTTGCTTTCTCAACCGCTTCAGTCATATTATCCACTCCTCTCCTACCTAACTTTTTTCTGCCCGATATTTTATCTGTTTCGACTATCAACATAACGACCTTTTAAAATTCACCTTAAAATATCCCAAGTATTTCTTTCCCAGCCATAATGGCAAAAACATTGAGCTGGTAGGCCATGGATATCTCGGTATGAGCAGCAAAGCCGCACAGAGTACACGGGTTATCATCCATGGTCCGGTTTTTTAAATAGCAGCCGTGATTAAATGCTCCATCTGGTTCTACATTAGCAATCATCCATGGTTCACAGGTCCAAGTATTTGCCTTTAATGCCTCCAAAGCAGATACCGAATCGGTAACCGGATATCCTTCCCTTTTAAGTCCTATAAGTTGATCAAGCACCAGGGCTCTTTCAGCCCACGTCAGTCGTAGATCTTCACTTTCAGGGTAAGGGTAAAAAAATTGAACGGTAATACCCTTTACGAGAGGAGCCAGGAACTTAACGAGCTTAGGAATCTCCAGGTGGTTGAGTCTGTTAATGGTTATATTTGCAAAAATCTTGGGGTGATTTGAGTTTCTGATATTTTCAATAATCCCGTCAAAGGACTTCCCCCGTAGATTGTCGTGAGTTTCTTTCAAACCGTCAATGCTTACCCATATTATGTCTGTAGGTATATTCAACGGAAGGGTGCCATTCGTAGTAACACCAACACAGTAAAAGTATTTACGGGCTTCAGTTACGACATCCTTAATCTCCCTACTCCCATCTTTCCATAACAGCGGCTCTCCGCCTTCAAGAATGAGAATACGGATTCCTCGTTCATAAAGAGAAGGGAGGATTTCTAACACCCGCTCCCATTTCAAATCAGGTACAGGCCTCTGCCAGTACGGACACTGCCGGCACTTGAGAGTACACCTATGGGTAAGCTTCATCCCGGCTAAAATTGGTTTTTTATTATTAAAAACTTTTGCCCCGGCGTAATACTTCGCCAGATAAGCAATACGGGAAATATTCATACCCATCCTCCCAGGGGGAGAGCAACCTCATGCTCATGCTTCTTCTGCTAATTCTTTTAAAAGAAGAAAGATAACCACAGAGAACACAGAGGACACAGAGAAAAGACTTTCACAGGACACATCTAAATCCCGAAGTATGGAGTACGGTTTCAAACTCTACCTATCCCTATATTAAGTTCATTTTCCCTAGCGCAACTCTCGTTTTTCACCACATTCTCTACGGTCACCGATTTTCTCTGTGATCTCTGTGTCCTCTGTGGTGGTATTTTCTTTTTTTTATAGAGGACTAGGTCCTATAATCCGCATTTATCTTCACATAATCATAGGAAAAGTCGCAGGTCCAGGCGGTGGCTTCGGCTTCGCCAATATTCAGATCTATGGTAATGGCAACCGTATCCTGTGACAGGATTTCTTTTGCCTTCTCTTCACTGAATTTAAGCCCGGCGCCGTTTTCTGCCATTTTTTCATCTCCGAGGTATATGTCTACTTTCTCAGGATCGATTTCCACACCCGAATAACCCACGGCGCAGATAATACGCCCCCAGTTAGCATCTTCCCCGAATATTGCTGTTTTCACCAAGTTTGAATTGGCTACTGCCATGGCAACTTTGCGGGCATCCTGGCGGGATGGCGCTTTGCGGACAGCTATCTCAACCAGTTTGGTAGCCCCTTCTCCATCCTTTGCAATCATCTTGGCCAGAGTAATACACAC
The DNA here is from genome assembly GCA_016841045.1 of Thermincola carboxydiphila. Classification (GTDB taxonomy): domain Bacteria; phylum Bacillota; class Thermincolia; order Thermincolales; family UBA2595; genus JAENZX01. Next base: position 42,749 of record JAENZX010000028.1, on the reverse strand, counting down.
CTCGGTAAGAGCCTCACAGAAAACAAGGAAGTTTTCGTTTTCCTGTGTTATCCTGTCGTTTCCGGCCAGGCCATTTGCCATTACAATAAGCGAATCATTGGTGCTGGTATCCCCATCGACTGTTAGCAGATTAAAGCTTCTGTCAACTGCGTAACTCAGGGCTTTTTTCAGCATCTCCGGCTCAATGTTTATATCAGTCGTTACAAAAGACAGCATTGTTGCCATGTTGGGGTGTATCATCCCAGAACCCTTTGCTACCCCCCCGACAGTAACCACAGTGCCGCCCATTTCAACCTGAACAGCCGCTTCTTTAGGTACTGTATCTGTGGTCATGATAGCCAAGGCAACATCATGCCCACCATTATCACTTAATTGCCCGGCAGCCTCCCTAATACCGGTGATAATCCGCTCCATTGGGAGTTCTTGCCCTATAACACCGGTTGAAGCAACTAATACCCCTGTTGCGTCTATTCCCATTTCCTGTGCGGTCACTGCCGCCATTTTACGTGCATCATTCATTCCGTTATCCCCAGTGCAGGCATTAGCACAACCGCTGTTTACCACTATAGCCTGAGCTGTCCCGTCAATGAGATTGGACATCGACAGCGAAACAGGTGCCGCTTTAACACGATTTGTGGTAAATACACCTGCTGCTGCAGCAGGCTCAATAGAAAAAATTACCCCCAAGTCTTTTTTGTCATATTTAATACGGGCTTTTACTCCGGCTGCCTTAAATCCTTTCGGTGCCGTCACCCCGCCATTTGTATATGTAAATTCAACTGTCATTCTACTTACATCCCCCTAAAAATGGACTCTTACGGAAACACAGGCGCAAAATCAAGACCCGTTTTTTCCGGCAGTCCAAAAACTATATTCATATTCTGTACAGCTTGACCTGAAGCTCCCTTTACAAGATTATCAATCGCTGATACAACAATGATACGGTTGGTTCTTGGATCAACTGCAATCCCTATATCACAAAAGTTGGAGCCGTATACCCACTTAGTCTGCGGGTATTGACCCTTTTGGTGAATACGAACAAAATATTCGTCCTTATAAAAATCACTGTACAACTCTAATAGGTCTTCAACAGAGTGGGATTTCTTCAGAGAAGCATAGGTGGTACTTAATATTCCCCGGGTCATCGGTACAAGATGAGGGGTAAAAGATACTGTAACGTCACTTCCGGCAAGCTTGGAGAGTTCCTGCTCAATTTCCGGAGTATGCCTGTGCATTCCTATATTATACGCCTTAAAATTTTCGTTACATTCTGCATAATGAAAGGCCTGATTTAAACCCCTTCCGCCCCCGGAAACACCAGATTTTGAATCAGATATTATAGTAGTACTGTCTATCAAACCGCTTTTTAGCAGGGGCGCAAGACCTAAAATAATACTGGTGGGGAAACATCCGGGATTTCCAACCAATTGAGCGGTGCGGATTTTGTCACGGTGAATCTCCGGAAGTCCATAGATTGATTGTCTGGTAAGTTCCGGGGTTTTATGTTCAAGTTTGTACCACTCTTCATACACATCTACCCTGTCAAACCGATAATCAGCACCCAAATCTATAACCTTTTTCCCTTTTTGGGTTACTTCTTCCACAACTTCCATTGAGACTCCGTGAGGCAGGGCAGTGAATATAACATCACAGCGGTCCGCTAAAGCCCCTGCATCCTGGGGTTCCAGCAGCATATTGGCAAAATTATTGGAACTGGGAAAAACACCTTCAAAGCTTTGGCCGACATACGACTGTGAAGTAAGACTTTCAAGTCGAACTTCAGGGTGCCGGGAGAGGATTCTCACCAATTCAACACCCGTATAGCCTGTAGCCCCTATTATTCCAGCTTTAATCATACTCTCCATCTCCCTCCGGTCGGCTTTATGAATAGTTAATAACCAAATCGTAGCTAATTACGCCCAAGAATATGTTTATAATTATACATTGGTTATGCATAAAAATACAATAGGTTTCTTGGAAATTTTATTTATTGTTCCCAAAATGACGCAAAATTAAAAGGCACGGCTTAGACCGTACCAGTCCTGCAACTAAATTTCATTCGACAAATGTTGAAATTTTCCTTTATCTGTTCTACAATGTTTTAATTTAATTGAAAACATCAACACTATCCTATCCACTACCCACTACCCACTTCTCACTACTCACAAATTACTAATTACTACTCACTAATTGCTAATTACTAATTACTACTCACTAAATTCACATCAATATCAACAATCTCCGCAATATTACCTACCCGTATCGGCGGCCCCCATGTTCCATAACCTGAGGAAACAATTACATTTAAATCATCTTTTCGCAAATATCCATAATCATTTTCATATATGCGCCGGGTAATAAGGTGGTTGGGGAATAACTGTCCCCTATGGGTATGTCCTGATACCTGCAAGTCCACCCCCGCCCGTTGTGCTTCCCCCAGATTAGTGGGCTGATGATCCATAACTATTATTGGGAGAGACCTATCCACATTAGACATAATATCCTCAAGACTTTTTCGTGTATAACCGGTAAATCTGGCCCCTGACTTATCGTCCCGGCCCACTAGGTAAAAACTGTCGGCTACTTTTACGAAACTATCTTTGAGAACCTTAACACCCGACTTCTCTAACTCCCGAACGGCCTCGTCAGCATAGCGGCCTATATACTCATGATTTCCCAGCACTGCAAATACTCCATATTTTGACTTAATCTTTTTAAAATGACTTCCCATATTTTTTTCTTTAAAGTAATTTATGTCCTCATCGATTGTATCTCCCGTAAAAAGAACTATATCAGGCTTCATACTATTAATCCTGCCTACCATATCCTCCAGCCTGTCACTTCCAACCAGAGCCCCGAGATGAACATCGGAAATCATGACTACATGCAGCTTCTTAATCTCCGCGGCAGGTTTGTCTATTCTAATATCATAATGAGTTAGCCGGGGATGGTAAGCATTCCAAAGACCGAAACCCCAAACACCTCCTACCAGCAGCAGTACCGCTATTCCAGTTATCGGAGGAGCCAGAGGGTTATCGAATATTGTCTTGGGAATTACACCGGTGAATTTACCAATCAATCTCACTAAATCAACTAGAGCGATGGTCAAGATAAAGTAATACATAAGCCCAAGCCAGTTGGAACCTACCAGAACTAAACCCCGGCTTAATCCTGCAGGCAGGAAGTTTTCAATAATCCTCGCCACAATGTATGTAAAGGTCAGGCACCAGAACAGCACCCAGTATAGGCTCCTGTTAAGGCGAAAACAAGTTCCAATTGTTTGCCAGCCGCGGAGTCCGATATAATAATTTAGGAGAGCAAACAAGATAACGATCAGGCCAAAAATAACTATAAATATTGAATTCCTCATATAAACCTCATTCCATTTCCAGATTTCCGTCCATGTTATAGTAAAAAATTCCCCATAACCCTTTTTCCGCCTCACGTGCTTCCTTCTCGAGATGGACAAAGTATTCTGCATATTTAACGTTTGGAGGAACAGTCATCACCTGGGCATATCCTTCCTTTAGCAGACGGGCATTGACAAAGGTCCCGTCGGAGAGGTAAACATAAGCCAAGAGGCGGCCGTATTTATCCCTTTGCTCAATATCGAATTTGATCCTTACCGGCTGATTATCCAGAAGTTTTTTAGTGTACTCGGCAGCTTCAAAACCATAAGGCTCGGCACCTTTTTCCGGATGACGGGTCTCAGGTGTGTTAATACCTATGAAGCGCAGCTTTTCATCTTTTCCTTTAAAGCTGATTTCAATTGTATCCCCGTCAATAACACGAACAACCCTATAAAATCCAGGCCCTAATTTTTCCTGTTCGCCAGTTCCGGACGACTCCATCTTATTCGGTACCTTTAACTTACTGTTATCTGTTGTACAACCAACCAGTATCATGAACAAAACTGATAAAGCAAAGATTAACTTTTTGACAACACGACCCTGTTTCATCAAAACCTCCATTAATCATTACAGATTATATTGTAACACAAGGACATTGCACCTTAAAACAACAACAAAACAATAATGAATCAAATGTAACAGTAATTAACCCCGCAGGCAGCGAGGCAGGTTTTAATATTTAATTGTATAAAAAATGCGCGTTGTTAAGCGCGCTTAGTTTCTGCTGTTCTTTTTCTTTTCTTCTCTGATTTTCTTTGTTACTCTCATAAATAAATTGTAAATTTCCATGCGATTGTTAATCTCTTTAAGATTCTGGATTTTGTTCATAAACCTACCTCCCAGGCAAATATTCTATCTAAAGTATATCCGCAATTGATTTGCCATAAACTTATCCTGAAAAAAACTTAAGGGAGGCTGCCATGACTATACCGAAAATTCGGGAACCACTATCCCAAAAAGATATAATTTACTTTATATTAACAGATAGATTTTTTAAAGGCAGTCAACAAGAACTTCATACAGAACCAGACCGGAATTTGTCCTCGCGGACAGACAATCAGTACCATGGAGGCAATTTGGCGGGTATACAACAAAAGATACCGTACCTTGTGAACCTTGGTATCACTGCCCTTTGGATAACACCGGTCTATTTAAGCATAGGATCATTTCTTGAGGATGACGGATATCACGGCTATTGGGCCCTTGACTTTGAAAAAGTGGACCCCCGGCTAGCTGCCAACGGCAGCAACCGGTCCAGCTTAGCCCACCTGGCTCATGAACTGCATCAAAACGGCATAAAATTGATACTGGATATGGTTGTAAACCATACTGGTTACCATACACCTTACTATCGGGAACATAGTAAACTACCGTCAGACTGGTTTAAGCCACTGGAAGAGTGGAACCTTTTCGGCCTTCCTAAACTCAATCACGAATTGGTTGATGTCAGAGACTATTTTGTCAACAATATTATTGAGTGGATTGAAGATGCCTGTATTGATGGCATCAGGATGGATACCGTGCCCCATGTCGACCATGAATTTTGGTATTATTTTAAGTCATATGTAAGAGGAAAATACCGTAACGTGTTTTTTCTGGGCGAGGACTTAAATTTTGAGGAAGATGAAATTGCCAGGTATCAAAGGGAACATGATTTTGATTCCCTTTTTGATTTCCCCCTTCAGAAGAACATTATAGAGGTTTTGATACAAAATGAACGTTATAAACAGACCGACAATATGGGTATGACAGCTATAGCCTCACCTCGCCTTGGCATTCCGGAAATCCGGGAAGGGGTCCTTGATGCCGATACCAAATATAATAACGCCAACAGATTGGTTACTCTTGTAGATAATCATGACCTTGATAAAAGAATAATGACCTGGGCGCTGATAGAAACTTCAGGAGATAGACTAGCCGCGGCCAGGCTTGTTAATTATGCACTTACCTTTCAGTTTACAGTAAGGGGGATTCCTCAAATTTACTATGGGACAGAAATTGGAATGGAAGGGGAGAAAGTCCACGGCGGTGATGCGGCCATTCGTCGCAGCATGGAATGGTATAAGATTGACCCCTCGAAAAATGAGCCCTTTGATGAATTCCAAATAGAAAAGAAAATTTATAATCACCTGCAAAAGCTGATCAGTTTAAGGAAGGAAAATGAAGCCCTTTGCTACGGCTACCAGTTCACAATTTATTCAGATTACAATTACTTTGCCTTTATAAGAGAGTTCAGAGGAAATACACTTATTATTGCATTAAACAACAATTTTGAACCAGGCAGCTTTTACGCAGAAGTCGGGAAAAACTCCAATATTCCTTCCCGTATTAAGAAAAACCTTGAAACCCAAAAGGTACTGCTTAATCTACTTAAGAAAGATGATATGACATACTATGCAGACGGTTTAATCAAGTTTGAATTATCCGGCAAAACAGCCGCAATATATCGCCTCAAATAATATAAGGAGTGTTACTTAGTTCACTCCTTGTCTATTACAATACAACTATGTTAATCTTTCTACCACATTTACTGCAAGTATCGCCTTTCATACCAACCAAAGCTGCCCGGTAACCAGATCGGTCAATCAACAGTTGCTTACATTGGGGGCAGTATGTATTGGACGCATCGGTCCCCCTTAAATTACCCAGATATACGTAACTTAATTTCTCCAAAGCAATCTCTCTCGCCATTTCCATAGTAGAAACCGGTGTTGGCGGAAGTTCCATCTGGTAGTTGGGGAAATACCTGGAGAAGTGAAGAGGAATTTCCGGATTCACCCCTGCCAGCCAGTCAACAAGCTGCGATATTTCGTCCCGAGAGTCATTTAGCCCGGTTACTAAAAGTGTGGTTATTTCCACGTGACAGTGCGAACTTGCTAATTCCACCGTTTCCAGTACCGGGTGCAGTTCTCCTACACAAGCTTCATTATAGTAGCTGTCACTAAAACCCTTTACATCAATATTCATAGCATCAATTAGCGGAAGAATTTCTTTCAACGGTTCAGGATTTATAAACCCATTAGTTACAAGGACGTTTTTCATCCCGGCAGCACGAACCTTCTTTGCTGTATCATAGACAAATTCATACCACATTAGAGGTTCTGAATATGTATAGGCAATTCCGACAGATTTTTCATCATTGTTAGCTGCTGTTTCTACAAGTTTCTCAGGTGTAACTACAACAGTATCAGGATCACCATGGGCTATGGACCAGTTTTGACAAAAACCGCACCTAAAATTACATCCAAAAGTTCCAACTGAAAAAATGGATGAACCGGGTAAAAAGTGATAGAGAGGCTTTTTTTCAATTGGGTCAAACCCATAAGAAGAACACTTGCCATAGTTAACAGAGTATAGAGACCCTTCCTCATTTACCCTAACCTTACAGAACCCCCGTCGCTCGGGGGCAATTAAGCATTTTTGGGGACACAGTATACACTGAACCCGTTGTTCCTCTGCTTTTTTCCAAAACATCGCCTTATGCATAAAAGCCCCCCTAATGATATCTGTCTACCTCAATGATACCTGACTACCTCAAAACGTTCCAGCTGAACTGCCTCTTCAGGACCTATACCTGCTTTTTGTCGAGCAATTGCAACCTGTTCCTCAACTGTGTTTACACCCTCCAAATTTGGCAGCAACAGACCTGAACACCTGCCGTTCCTAACAATTACCCCGTAGCGTTTTACATCTAGTTCATCAATAGTTTCAATGGGTTCAGGAGCCTTAAGGACATCAACCGAGTATACCAGTTCGTCAAGCTCCTCCGGCTCTACGGGTTCAAATCTTGGATCACCTGTTCCGGCGCTAATGGCGTTATTTACTATCTCACTTGCAAGATTATCTCTTGTTGGCAGAATCGTACCAATACACCCGCGGAGTTGGCCGTGTTTTTTTATTGAAACAAATATCCCAGCCCGTTCATCAAGTAAAGGATCTGCACTTGTGTCTGGGGAAATCTTCTTACCTTCTTTAACAAAAGCCTCAAGAGCAGCTCTGGCAATACTTACCGGCACGCTCTCACCGGTCCGTCTTGTTTCTACATTTTCTTTTCTGTCCTCAAAAATCTCTTCTAAAAGACTTGGCCTCATTTGCTCCTGTGGAATTATTTGCGTCACCATATATCCTACCCCAAAGGGACCTTCATACGATAATACATCAACTTTTGTTTCCTGACCGTCAATGGCCCCAAGCATCATGACAATAGCTCGAAGACCGCATTCCCCGGCCTCTTCAGCCATTGTCTTGTCAATATTGATTATACCTTTGTAATCTTTATTTTTAAGCAATTCAACTATTTTTTGGTCAAATAGCCTGCCACTATCCGAAAAGCCGGCCGGCGCTTCAGGTGTAAGCCTATGGGACATGTCCCCGCTGGCAATCACTGCCACTTTTTTGTCAAGCAGATTAACAGCTTCTTTAACCGCCACCCCAAAAGCATATAACTCCTCAAAAGGAAGCAGACTCATAGCTATAGAGACCATTGGCAAGTCCAAACCGGCCCGGTCAAGAAAGTACATCGGCACCAACACACCATGGTCCAGTTTAAGCGAAATATCGTATTCCACCGCCAGCCCGTCATCCATTTCTAATGCTACAATATCATGGCTTCCGGCCTGGTTTATAATTTCCCGGACAAGCTCCAAATCGTTAATATAGTCAAACTCAAGTTTTGCTCCAAATTGTAGGAGGTCACCGGCAAGGATACGATTTCCGTTTATGGCTACACCATCTCCGAAAACCGGCCCGTGGGGAGAAATCATCACAATTACCTCAGCCCCACTCTCTGCCACACCTTTTGCAAACTTCTCCATTGCATCAAATGTACTTTTCACTTTCGCTGCTTCACTTCCGCCAACCTCAGGGAGGACTATGGGCGGGTGCGGCGTCACTCCACAAAATACAATTTTCCCCAAACCAAATACCTCCTTCTTATACTTATTTTAGCCTTGATTCAAAGATTTATGTGATATTTCTTTTTCACAGTTAAACAACCATCACAGCCTTAAAGTTGCTAAGATTATTGTCATATCTATATCATCATCACGCATATTGTTAATAAGAATTATATGAAAGGATGATTCATTTGAGGTTAATTTATGTTCGGGCTTTCCGCCTCAGCAAGCTATATTTTTATACTCTGTTAACTGCGTCAGTCGCTCTGCTGCTGGGCCTCAATTCAGTCTTTGCCAACAACCATATCTCCCCGGCCACATCCTGGGCAGTTGCAAACAGAACAATTGTGGTTGACCCCGGTCATGGCGGAATTGACCCTGGTGCAGTAGGTTATGGTGGTCTCGTGGAAAAAGAAATAGTCCTTCAGGTAAGTAAAAGGCTTGAAAAACTGCTGACAGATGCAGGTGCAAACGTTATTATGACCAGGGAAACTGATATCGATTATGGTACCCCAGGTTCTGGAAGTCTGCTAAAGAGAAAGAGAGAAGACCTTTCAAAAAGGGTTGCCATGGCCAATGATAAGAACGCCAGCGTGTTCCTGAGTATTCATGTCAATGCTTTTCCTTCCTCACGATGGAGCGGAGCCCAAACCTTTTATCAAAATAAAGAGACAGAAGGTAAACTCTTAGCTGAGTGTATTCAAGGTGAGCTAATACGAATTATGGGAAATACTAAAAGAGCAGCTAAGCATTCAGACTTTTATACGACAAGGAATACAAAAATGCCGGGGGTTATTATTGAAATCGGATTCATCTCAAACCACTCTGAAGCCAAACTATTAAAAAATGCTGCCTATCAGAGAAAACTTGCTTACGCAATATATTCAGGCCTGGTTAAATACTACGCCGAAGAACTTAACGCAGAAAAAGAAAATCCTCAGAAACCTAAAAAACAGAAATAGCCATAATTGAAAATGGAGGACCATCCGGTCCTCCATTTTATATCCTTTTATCTAGCACCGGCAAACCAGTGACAGGTGTTACAGTAAACTCCTGTTACATTGGACCCGGCAGGCGGCTGCTGCTTGTCATGGCAAGCGAAGCAGTTAAGTAACCCTCTTTCCTTGGCTAAACTCGGGTGCTTACTCATCCATTGACCATCGTGGTTAGAAGGACGCTTGGTATGACAACCATAACAATAGCTGTTCGCACGTGCAAAGTCAGCAATCTTGTCGCCTGTAGACGGTGTGGCAAATTTCTGGCTTTCCTTGTCGTAGTGACACTTAGCACAGTTATTTACATCCTGACGACCGCTCTTACCATGAACAACATTCCATTCAGCATTCTCGTGAGAAGGCAGGCTTGCACGTTCTGGTAAGTAGTGACATGCCGCACAAGCAGTAGTAACTTTCTTTGACTCATGGCAAGTAATACAAACAAACATGTTCGGGCGGCGCTGTACCTGAGGAGCTGCTTTGATTGCAAGCTGCTTATTCCAATGGCTGTAGTCAGCGAACTCTGCCCTGGTGGTAACTTTACGCTCAGCAATGTTACCATGCGTAGTGAACCTGTGACAGGATAGACACGAAATCTTTCCTGCCGCGTGCTTCTCGTGCGGTGCCTTTAAGTCAGGCAGAAGAGTTGCCAGCCTGTTTTCCATCGAGTGACAGCTGTTGCAGGCTTCATCGGTTACAGGATTCTTGATCCTGATAGGCTTGGCAAATGAACCGCTATCATGCGCTCCACTGTTCTGACTAGGACTATACCCTTTATGGCATGTTGTGCACGGAACTTTGGCATGAACAGAGGTCTGCCATGTATATACCTCAGGCCACATTTCGTGACAACCCATACATTCCTTGGCAGCACCGATATCATTCCCCTCAGAGGTAGCTGATGTTTGTTTAGCAGGTGCAGAGTTTGTTGTCTTTGTCGTTGCAGCAGTATCCTCACCTGTTGAAGGAGTATCTGACTTGGGGGAACAACCGGTTACAGTAAGTGCCATTACAGCAAGTACCATTGCTAACAGTAAAACTGCCTTCAAAGTACCGTTATGTACCTTTTTCGCCATTTTCAATCCAAATATCCCCCCTTTCAATAAGTATTCTTCAAATTTGGTGTCCTAGTTCAAAACTATTCTATCTAAATAGATATATTCCTCTTTTGAAAACCGGTTTTTTTTAATTATTCGGAAATCTTTACTGGTTATAAAGGAAACTTATCCCTTCGTAAATATGTAGGAAAATAAAAAGGGAAGGCATTGCCTTCCCGATAAATTAACGCTTTGAATATTGGGGTGCACGACGTGCAGACTTGAGACCATACTTCTTTCTTTCCTTCATTCTCGGGTCTCTGGTCAAGAAACCTGCCTTCTTAAGAGCAGGGCGAAGATTGGGGTCTGCCTTTAATAGCGCCCGGGCAATACCTAATCTCATAGCTCCAGCCTGACCGGTAGTACCTCCACCCTGTACTTTAGCTACAATATCATACTGACTCAGTGTGTTGGTTAGATTAAGAGGCTGTTTAACTATCATTTCAAGAGTTTTCTTGCCGAAATATTCTTCTAAAGTCCGGGTATTGACGATTAATTTGCCTTCGCCAGGAACCAGCCTGACACGTGCAATCGCATTTTTCCTCCGTCCTGTACCCTGAAATTGTACCTGTGCCACTTTTTTTCCTCCTTCCCGTTAATTAACCCGCGAAATTCCATACTTCCGGCTGCTGTGCAGTATGGGGATGTTCTGCTCCAGCATAAACCTTAAGTTTACGTCCCTGGGCACGTCCCAGGCGATTATGGGGTAACATTCCCTTTACAGCTTTTTCAATAGCCAGTTCTGGTCTTTCTCTCATTAATTTTTCGTAACTCATGGTTTTTAATCCACCGGGATATCCGGAGTGGCGGACATATTGTTTCTGTTGAAGTTTTTTACCTGTAAGTACTACTTTTCCCGCATTAATAACAACTACAAAGTCACCAGTATCAACATGGGGCGTAAATGTAGGCTTATGTTTACCCCTTAACAGCCTGGCAACCTCGGAAGCCAGACGGCCAAGAGTTTTTCCTTCGGCGTCTACAACATACCATTTCTGTTGTACCTGGCCCGGTTTGGCCATAAAAGTGGACATTTCTTTCCCTCCTTCAATGCTTTCCAAACGTAACTTAAATTTGCTTCTGCTACCTACCAATAGCAGAGGCGCAGTAGTCCGGGGCTAGTGGACTATGCCTATAAAGTCACGAATATATTTTATTACAAAAAGTGGCACGATGTCAAGGATAGTGTCAATATTACTTTTTATAGAACCAACCTTAGTCTAGATAAGATTGCCCATTTTCGGTGAAGCCTCCTAAGGGGTTTGGGGACATATGCATACTCTTCTAAAGCACAGCGAAACATTTCTTCTGCTTCTCTGACACGCCCCGCTTTCTTGTATACCATTCCCATCCGGTAGAAATTTTCGGTGTTGGCAAAGTCAGAAAAATGATCTTCCATATTCGTCACAGGTTGGTTATTGCCTTCCATTTCGTAACGAAGCAAATATATGTAAGGGAGTCCGTGACCTGCTTTCCGATCCAGTTCCACGGCTTTAACAAGGGCTGTTCTTCCCGATTCCCGCTCCCCAAGTTCCATATATGCCATACCCATATATAAATACAGCCTTGCCGAATTTTTTACTTTTTCATGAGCCTTTTGCAGAAAAGCCAGAGCCTCACGGTATTTCTTCTTTTCGAAATAAAGAATTCCCAGCTCTTGCGCAGCATTGGCGTTGGCCGGGTTCACTTGAAGCTCTGAGAGTAAAGCATTTATGCGGGTGTTTCTCCTGAACGTTCGCGAAAAATCAGGCAGGAATCCCAAGTATGTCTTATCAAGCAAAATATATATAAAAATTAGCAAAACTAGCCCAAAAATCGGGTTTCCTGTTAACAGAGACAACAAGTAATAAAGAAAGAATCCTTTTAACATTTCGTCGAACCTCTTTTTTCGATATATTATACGCAATATGTAAATTTTATCATAAAATTGAATCAATCGCTAATTTTATCGAATTGCGGAAGTGCACTTGCAAAAATGTTATGTAAACCAAAAATATGCCCGCCTGTGATATGGCGGGCGTATTGGAACTACTTGTATACTGTTGGACAGGATTATGAAATATGTCGTGCCTGCTTTTGCCTTTTTCGTTTAAACTTTGAATTATCACGGTTTCCTCTATTCTTGCGCGGAAAGCCTGGCTTGACATTTTTTTCGTTCATATTTTTGCGAATCCTTAGTGGAGCTTCTTCTGTTATTTTGACCGGAGTCATATCAGGTTCTTTTGTAAGCAATTTTAGTGCCGCTGACAAAAGAGATACAGAATCTGTCTGTTCCAGCAGTTGTTCGGCTAAAGCCTTGTATTCCCTGGTTTCTCCATTGGCGATAGCTTGCGTAATTTTTTCTACGGCAATCCGCTGCTGCCCTACTTGAACCTCGCTTATAGTAGGAACCGGTTTACGAACGATCTTTCTTTTTATTATCTGCTCAATTAGTTTTAAATGCCCTAACTCTCTTGGTGTCACCAACATTGTAGCCACACCCGTTTTTCCTGCCCGACCTGTACGACCGATCCGATGAACATAACTTTCAGGGTCTTGTGGAATATCAAAATTGTAGACATGTGTCACTCCACTAATGTCAAGGCCTCGTGCCGCAACATCAGTTGCAACCATAATTTCTACGTTCCCTTCCTTAAAACGGCGCAGTACGCTTTCGCGTTTGGCTTGGTTAAGATCCCCGTGGATGGCTTCGGCAGAATAACCACGTTTATTGAGAGCTTCATACAGTTCATCCACCCGCCTCTTAGTCCGGCCAAAAATTATTGCCAATTCAGGGGACTGGATATCAAGCAGCCTGCATAGAACATCAAATTTTTGCTTCTCAGCAACTTCAATATACTCCTGTTCTATCTGAGGTACGGTAATTTCTCTTGTTTTTATACTTATAAATTCAGGTTCCTTCATAAAACGGCGGGCCAGGTCCTGAATAGCCCTGGGCATTGTGGCTGAGAATAACAGTGTCTGCCTTTCCTTAGGTAACTCCTTTAAAATATTTTCAATATCTTCAACAAACCCCATATTCAGCATTTCGTCAGCCTCGTCCAGGACAACTACTGATACATTCCGCAAACGAATTGTCTTCCTTCTCATATGATCCATTAACCGCCCCGGTGTCCCCACAATAATCTGAGGTTTATTCTTAAGGGCTCTAATCTGACGGTTAATATCCTGACCTCCGTAGACAGGTAAAGCCCGAATACCGCTAAACTGGGCAATCCTATTCAATTCTTCAGATACCTGGACTGCGAGCTCCCTTGTGGGTGCGATAACGAGTCCCTGTATGGCTTCTTCCTGCACATCCACTTTTTCAATCATCGGTATGCCAAAAGCAGCCGTTTTGCCGGTTCCTGTTTGAGCCTGACCTATAACATCTTTTCCTCCCAACATTACAGGTATGGTCTGTGCCTGGATTGGTGTTGTTTCTTCAAACCCCATACCCGCGACAGCCCTTACTACCGAATTACTTAATCCCAACTCATAAAATGTCGGCATAATTTCACTCCTTTGTAAGTTACACTATTACTCTGTTTTCCCATTTACTGAAGATTTATACCTCAACTCATCTGGAGCGTTTTCATATCTACAGGATTCTTAGTTCAGATGGAGTTTAGTACTCCACTTGAACTTAGAAAACGTTATCCAGGAGCTTAGCACTGCTTATCTGTCACTTGAAGAAGCGGCACCTTATTTTTCCAACAAAAATAGCACAAAAAAAGAGTCTCTCCGTGAAAACGGAAAGACCCTTTTCCAATGCGGAATTTCTTCTATTAGAGAATGGTAACGTTTGCAGCCTGAGGTCCGCGGTTACCTTCAACAATGTCGAATTCAACGTCTTGGCCTTCTTCAAGAGTTTTAAAACCGTCTTTCTGAATGGCTGAGAAGTGTACGAAAACGTCGCCACCCTCATTACTTTCGATGAATCCAAAACCTTTCTCCGCGTTGAACCATTTTACTTTTCCTTGCATTTTGAAGCCTCCTGAAAATTAATAATTCAATTGAAAGAGGAACTACTCAAAAACCTTGGGCCCTTCCTTCGTAAGGGACATTGCTTCTGTTGGTTCACAACCTTCAACAGTGTTTATAATATTACCATATTTACGATTTTTTTGCAAGAAAATAAAGGGGAATTTGGCCGCTGTTGCAAGTTTTTCTAAGGGCTGGTGAAAAATTTAGCCGTTTGCTTCGGTTTTTTAGGTGTCCCTATCTGGTCACAAGCTAGAGTAATTTTCAAAATCCTTTGCTTGCTATATCCAAAATACCGCCTCGGTCTGGGGTTGGGTGTTGTATTCCAGCATAACCTTAGGGCAGGGAGTTAGCCATTTACTCCGATTTTCACGGGTTCCCATCTGGTCAACTAAGCCGCCCCAAATTTCAAATCCTTGGGTACCCCGTCCAAGCGCCATCCGTGGACGCTAGACGGGCTCCGGCGTCCTGCCTCCGCCCTGCGGATTTGAAATTTGGTTCGGCAAGTTGACAAACGATGGTAACCCAAGTGAAAACCTCCGTAAATGGCTAACTCCCTAAGTTTAAGCATAATTAGGTACAACACCCAACCCTAGGATAGGCATATTTGAAGTTTCTCACTATTAGATTTGAAAATTACTCCAAAGTGACAATCGAAACCAAACAACTGCAGCCTCCGCAAACGGCTAAACTCTTACTGTAAGCGAAAAACATGTAACAGTTGGCATCTAGGGCGGAAAAGAAAAAAGAAAAAGACTGTAAGGGGAGTCTCTCAGTCCTTGCTTTACTCAATGGCGGCTTGAAGTGTCTTGGCTTCATCTATGGATTTGAAATTGAGAAGAAAGAAAAAGATTGTAAGGTAAAACTAGCAGTCCTTTTTGCTACATGCGGTAAGTGGCAAACAAGCAACAGCCAGTCTACAGGGTGGGAATAATTCGAAACAACCCTAGTCTGTTTTTCAAACTATAGTTTAATCGTTATCGTACTTTAGATAATCTTAACTTCTCAAATAAGTCAGGATACTGTTTAACTCTATCAACAAATCTAAACGGAATTATAACGTTTTTGTTAAAAAGTTCCGAGAATACTTGTGTTGAGACATCCTTTTGTTCAGGATCTTTGTACTCCCCAGTTATGTAATACTCAACAATTAAAGTTATATCATCAATACGTTTATCAATATTGTCATAGTACATGTTGGATACTGAAGGTTTCTGGTACGTTAATGAAACCCATTTCTCTTCTTCTAACTCCATTTCAATACTGCGTTTATATGGCGGTCTCAATCTTTCTACTGTTCCACTAAACAAATAAGAATACCTCTCTTTTGGCATTACTATTCTCATTGATTCAACTCTATATTTTCTATCAAGTTCAATAAATTGAACATCTATCTTATTTTTAAAGTCGTCTATTGAATTCACATTTTCATGTGCTATGATTAATCCTTCAGAATCCGTGGTTGAAATAATATCAGTACAAACTTTGTTTGACCAAATTTTGGTAATTTTATTTAATCCAGTTTGTTTTATGTTATAAGAATGACAGAGACAATAACCATCTTTAAAAATCAGTAAGTCGTTAAGATATATATTCCCATAGTAATAATAATTAGAAAAGGCGGGGTAACTCAGTTTAAAGTTATATAAATTGGAAACTTCAATGTCAGGAAGAGTTAAAGCTTTGGAAACAATGTCTTCACAAATACATACAACCAATTGATCTTCAAACGGAAGCCAATTATCCTGTAATCCGTTCCGATTCAGCTTTAAAGGCAACCTAGAATCATAGTCAATGACTGAAACTAATGGAATATTAGATTGACTAGGACCAAACGCGGGAAATGTGTATTGGCTTAAACTATAAGATTCCGGTATGATTATTCCGTTACACATTAATTTATTTGAAATATCTTTTCTGAAGTCATAGCTCCATTTCACTTCTTTATACCCGTCAGGGTAAATTGTCTGCCATTTTGAACTTTCTTTTGCAACAGTCTTTATACGGTTTTCCTGATAATTCCACGTTTCAGGCAGTTGCAATTTTATTTCCGGTTGCTCAAATTTATACCAGTTAAACCAAAGTGGGACATCTTCGTAATGATAAAGGCTTTCTACTTCCACTTGTTTCCTTAGTTCATCAAGTACATCTTGACGTATTTTAATTGAAATCGAAGTTCCAACTTCATTTCTTTCTCTACAAACTTCTATTTGTTCTGTATCTATTGTTGCAGAAAACGTATAACCTTCTTCATCTAATGAGTCCATATTCCGAGTAACAACTCGCATTTCATTACCAACTAAAAAGGCAGCAAATATTCCAATACCAAATCTCCCACTTCTCTGAATCCTTGACCGTCCTTGTTCATCAGTAAACTTCTTAATCCAGTTATCACTTCTTCTAAAAGAAGCTCCCGCTTTTAAAAAATAGTTAATTAGCGTCTCTTTGGACATTCCTATGCCATTATCAGTTATAACTAAAAAAGTTTCTCCGTTGTTATCGACTTCAATTCTAATTTCAATTATGGCCTCATAAGTCAAACCCCTTAGTTCCGATATATATGTACGTTCCCGACACGCGTCAACGGCATTTTGTAGAAGTTCTCTAACCGCATAGGTAGGATTATTACCATATAAGGGTCCAACCAAAAGTTTTAATATATTCGGATCTGAGTTAAAAGTTATTGCTTCAGGGAGGTAGGTTACTTTTTTTGCAAAATCTTTTTTTTCATCAATATTTGACCGCACTCGTCTTAAAAGAATGTTTAGTTCATCGTACCTGCCGTAAATTTCACCTAAAACAGCCCAACTGATATCTAACTCTTTTTGTATATCTTTTAACAAACTCTCTAATTTCAGGAACATTAGACTAGTTTCTGGTTTAGCTTGGATGAACAAGGTTTCGGGGTCTTCATGTTTCATATGCGTATTCTTAATTGTATTATGTAAATCCCATTCCTTTCGTGAAAGAGGGCTCGAAAAATTTCTTATTTGCACAATTTCATTAGGGGCACGATCAGAAGTAATGTGTAAATAGTCAGCAATGCGAAGTAAGACCATCAGATATACAACTCTGATATTATAAGGTTGGCGAATATCAGAGTGCTTATCCTTTAAGTAACTAAACATTTCCCTGATATTCATACCGTGACTTCTACCTATAAGGCCTATAATATCTCTTATGTCATTGTCAAGACCAATGGCAAAAGGGATTATGCTTCCGTCCACTGCAGGGAACCCATAAATAGCTATTTCATGGGCTAGTCTTGGGTGCTTACGTCGTAAAAATTCACCAAAAAGTTTTTTATCATAACCAGTTAATAGGTTTTTTTCTTCGGGAGGTTGCTTTATCGCAATTTCACTTCCAAAGATAGAAATTAATTTTTTCCCACTCCACCTTCTTGCTTCTTCAAAAAATTGATCCCATTCCTGGTCCCAATTAAACTCATCGAATTCGTTAATTTTCTGTTCTCTTAGTTTCCCTAGCTTGGTTTTCAGCCCTTCAAAAGTAATGTGCATTCCCATGTCGTGTATCAAACTGGAAAGAATTATAACGGCTATATCACAGGCACTTAATATTTCAAAAGCCTCGTTCGGGATTAAATTATCCACTGTTTTTAGAACATTTTCAACATGAGATATATCGTGTTTGGTATATTCTTCAAAAAATTCAAAGTATCCATTTATAATTGGTTCAAACTGGGCAATAGTTATTTCAACAACGCCCTTTAATTGGTGGTCTTTTTCTAATTTCTCGCTGA
Organism: Thermincola carboxydiphila; assembly: GCA_016841045.1. Lineage (GTDB taxonomy): Bacteria > Bacillota > Thermincolia > Thermincolales > UBA2595 > JAENZX01. The sequence continues at coordinate 24,629 of JAENZX010000028.1, read as the reverse complement.
ATCTAGCTGGTAATTCCACGATTTTTTGCACCCCTTAAGCTCTAACAATTATAGATTTATTTTCTACATATGATTAGCCTATTCCTTTTTATTACAAGAAAGTCTAATTGCCCCTATTGCTTAGCCTCAATGACATATTATTATTTCATAATAATTCGTCAGCTTTTTCAACTTTAAATCATTATTTCATTTTTCTTAATATTGGAAATTCAACCTCACCCCTTGATTATCTAGGTCAATTAAAATATAATTATCACTGTTGTGTCTAAAATTTAAAAACTATGTTGAATGATGTTTACGGATGAGAACTTTGAGGTTCACCGAAGGGGTTACGCTCTCAGGTAAAGGGACCGTGGACGGACAATACTCTGGAGAGACTCGATTTGGAGCGCCGAAGGGGCAAAAGCGGTTTTCGCTTAAAACTCTCAGGCAAAAGGACAGAGGCGTAAGACTTAATGAGGTGGCTATTATTATGTAGCATGGCTTTTCTATCTTAACTTATATCCAGAGTCAATCGTTATGATTGACTTTTTTATTTTATATCAGACAACGAAGGAGATGACGTAAATGGACTGGTTAAAACTGCTTAACAAAATTGATAGCTTTATTTGGGGGCCGCCGCTTCTGATACTGCTGGTAGGAACGGGTATTTGGCTAACGGTGAGGCTTGGCCTGCTGCAGGTGATACGGCTGCCACTAGCTTTGAAACTTATATTTACAGCGAAAAACAATGGTAAAGGTGATGTTAACAGCTTTGGGGCTTTATGCACTGCTCTTGCAGCCACGGTGGGGACCGGTAATATCGTTGGGGTTGCTACAGCTATTAAGGCGGGGGGCCCCGGGGCGTTATTCTGGATGTGGCTTGCGGCTTTTTTTGGGATGGCTACAAAATACGCAGAGGGTCTTCTCGCTGTGAAATTTCGTTCTGTTGACGCCAACGGGCAGATTGCCGGGGGACCTATGCACTACATTGAAAAGGGGATGGGTCCTAAGTATAAGCCCCTGGCTGTTATGTTTGCAGCAAGCGGTATTTTGGTTGCCCTTTTTGGAATAGGTACCTTTCCACAGGTTAATGCAATTGTCTCAGCAGCCCAATTTACTGCAGATGTTCCAGTTTGGGTATCTGCCGCTGTCCTCACCCTTCTGGTGACCTTGGTGACCCTTGGTGGTCTTAAAAGTATATCCGACGTTTCAACTAAAGTAGTTCCTATTATGGCTGTTATTTATGTAATTTCGTGTCTGACTGTGCTCATCAGGTTCTCCGGCAACCTACCCGAAGCAATAGCCATGGTTATAGGCCAGGCCTTCACCGGAGCAGCTGCCACAGGCGGATTTTTAGGTGCTACCGTTATGCTGGCAATACGCAGCGGTGTTGCCCGTGGTGTATTCTCCAATGAATCAGGCTTGGGAAGCGCGCCTATAGCCGCAGCCGCAGCCAAAACAAAATGGCCTGCAGAGCAGGGCCTTATCTCCATGACCGGTACTTTTATTGATACTATAATTGTCTGCACAATGACCGGATTGGCCCTGATAGTAACCGGAGTTTGGTCCGGACCTGCCAAAGGTTCCACAATGACTCAGGAAGCGTTTGTTTCCGCCTTCCCGACCTTTGGATCATATCTTCTGACTTTCGGCCTTGTAATGTTTGCATTTACTACTATTCTTGGCTGGAATTATTATGGAGAACGCTGCTGCGAATACTTATTTGGAGTTAGAAGTATAAAAATTTACAGGGTAATTTTTATAGGTTTGGTAGCCCTGGGAGCATTTATAAAGTTGGAAGCCATATGGTTATTAGCTGACATTGTAAACGGCCTTATGGCCATCCCAAATTTGATAGCTCTGCTGGCTTTGACCGGAGTTATAGTCACAGAGACTAATATATATTTACAGCATCACCGTGCCAGAAAGCCTCTGGCTAATATTGATAATGTTCCTGAAACTTTAAACAGTTAATATCAAAACCCTTCCAATGCGGAAGGGTTTTTTGTTGATCCGTAGATATTTTTTTGATTTACTTCTTTCCTGAATACCCGAATGTTCCAATTCTCTCCGCAATAGTGCGGTACTCCCCCTGGCAGTAACCGTAGGGTTTTATCTTTTCCATATCCGGCCTGCCGTTTGCGTCGAGGATGTTTTCATCGTAATGTACGGCCACAACTTCGGCGATAAATGCATCGTGGCTGCCGAGGTTCAATGTGTGCTTTATTTTGCATTCTATATTAACCGGGCATTCTTTTATCAAGGGTGCTTTCACTTGGGATGCAGTAACAGGGGTTAGGCCGGTTTCTGCGAATTTGTCAATATCTCTGCCTGACGTAATCCCACAGTAGTCTACCTGCTTGGCAATATCTGCCGATGGTATATTAATTACATATTCGCCTGCTCCTTTAATGATCCCATGGGAATGCCTCACAGGCTGGACACTGACATAGACTGTTGGGGGTACACTGTTAATGATACCGGTCCAGGCGATGGTAATGATATTTGGTTTTGCTCCCTCGGTTTGGCAGGTTACCAGTACGGTTGGCACTGGGAAAAGAACGGTTGATGGATTTTTGATTACTTTACTCATGGATACACCTCTCTTGAATTTATTTGGTTGGGTTTGGGTGTTGTACTAGAGTGTAATTTAGGGCAGGGAGTTAGCCATTTACTCCGGTTTTCATGGATTCCCATCTAGTCAACTAAACCGCCTCATTTTTCAAATCCTTGGGTACCCGCCCAAGCGCCATCCGTGGACGCTGGGGCGGCTCCGGCCGTCCGTGGCCTCCGCCCTGCGGATTTGAAAATTGATTCGGTAAGTTGACAGACGATAGTAATCCAAATGAAAACCTCCGTAAATGGCTAACTCCCTAAGCTTAAGTGTACTCTAGCAAAATACTCAACCCTGATTACTCGTTACGTATTACCGCTATAGCCTTGTTTCCGTAAGTCGTCGAGAATCTCGAGTATAATTTCTTTGTGAACTAAAGGTGCATTTATGACACCCCAGCCCTTTGTAAATTGAAATACGCCGTCGTAGGCGACATCATGGTACGACTTTATAATATGGGGAATGTTTCGTTCTTCTAATATAGATGAAAGTAAATTGGCCTCTACTTCGTTTTCCAGTATGGCTATTTTTTGTGCATCATTCATGGAAATCACCTTCACTCTCTTCCAGCTAAGGTTATCATTTTAAAGATAGAAATCCCAATAGTCCCGCCGTAAATATAATCATTCACTAAACATATTATCATATGCTAACTATATGATAACATTTATCGTTAGTACATGCGAGAATAGAGGTAATTTTATTGCTCCACCTTCTCCCTCTCGAACAACCTAAGATACTCCCCATAACCTTCCTTCTCCAACTCTTCTACAGATATAAACCTCAGGGCGGCTGAATTTATACAGTACCTCAGCCCCTCAGGGGCTGGGCCGTCATTGAAGACGTGGCCTAGGTGTGAATCTGCTTCACGGCTCCGAACCTCGGTACGGATCATGCCATGGCTTAAGTCGTTCTTTTCCTCTAGGCTATCCCACCTTAAGGGTCGGGTGAAGCTGGGCCAGCCGCAGCCTGATTCGAATTTGTCAAGGGAACTGAAGAGAGGTTCTCCTGAGACAATGTCAACATATAGTCCTTCTTTTTTGTTATTCCAGTATTCATTTTCAAATGGAGGTTCTGTGCCATTCTCCTGGGTTACCTGGTACTGCCTTCTCGTTAGTTTGTTTTTTAGGACTTCCTGTTCTTTTGCTTTGCCCCAGTACTTCTTTATAAACCCTTCACGACCTGAGCCCGTCCGGTACATGGTGTAGTGAACAGGGTTCTTCTTATGATAGTCCTGATGGTAATCTTCTGCCGGATAAAATTTGGCCGCAGGGATTATTTGTGTTGCTATCGGGCTGTCAAATCGCAAGCTTTCTTCGAGAGCCTTTTTTGAGGCCTCAGCTTTATTCTTCTGTTCTTCATTGTGATAGAAAATAGCGGTCTGGTAAGACTGCCCCCTATCGTTAAACTGCCCTCCGGGGTCAGTGGGATCTATCTGCCTCCAGAATACCTCAAGCAGCTTGCTGTAGGGTATCACTGCCGGGTCGTAAGTGACCTGTACGGCTTCAAAATGTCCTGTAGCACCCCTACAGACGTCCTCGTATGTAGGATTATCCTGACAGCCTCCTGTGTAGCCTGACTGAACTTGAATTACTCCTGGCATCTTTTGAAATGGGGAAACCATACACCAGAAGCAGCCCCCCGCAAAAGTGGCATGTTCATATTCTCGGCCTGTTTTTTCCATTAAATCTTCTCCTTTATGTTGGCTTGTTTAATTGCTTTTATCTTTTGCTATTTGTGCAAACTCTATTAATGATTTTCCCGATAGCTAACCACCGTTTATCTAATTATTGTTGTACCACGCTGTGCCGAAAATCTGATCATAATTATAGCTAAATTCCTTTTAGTTGGCCGCGGATATCGCTGATTCGCGCCATCCGCGGCTTCATCAAAAATCACCTCCCCGAAAAAAGGGGAGGTGATTTTCTTTATTATACCAGAAACATTGCTACTATAGTTGTAACCACAAGTCCGATGACCACTGGTTTTAAGTTGCGCCGTGCCAATTCAAAGGGGTCTACACCGCAGATAGCAGCTGCAGGAATGAGCGCCCACGGGACAAGGGTCCCCCCTCCAACCCAAATGGCAGCAATCTGGCCAAGGGCTGTAAGAGTGGCAGTTCCGGAGCCAATGGCCGTTGCGAATAGTTTTGCTATTGACCCCGCGAGAGATATTCCCGAGAATCCAGAGCCGTCAAGACCTGTAATAGCCCCTACTATAGTCAGAGTAATGGAGCCAATTACCGCATTTAACGGAACCACAGTGGCGAGAGCTACACCAAGATCGTTCACAAGGCCATTAGAGCCATTGGGGAGCACACTGCCGAAAATATCTTTAAAAGCAGAATCGCCGAGGTAGAAGAAGGCAGCTATTGGGATAACGGGTCCGAATATCTTGAACCCAAACTGCAGCCCCTCGATAAAGAAAGCAGTAATTTTTTCAAGTCCTGCATTCTTGTAAGTAACAAGAGATATGAGGATTAGTATAAAGGAAGCTGTTCCGCCGACTAAGGCAGTTGCGTCTCCTCCTTGAAGGTTGGCATAATACATGGTAATTACGTCAAGTATGAATAGGACTGGAATAAGAACTGCAAGAAAAGTTTTTAGCGGCTTGGATATAACAACTTTTCCATTATCATCTTTAACTATCTGTGCTTCTTCCTGAATGGTAATTTTGTCTACCGCATTACCGTCTTCGACCTTGATTGTCCCTCTTTTCATATCTCGGGAGAGAAACCAGAAGGCTGCGGCTGTCGTAACTATACCCATAACAAATACCAGCGGCACACTGGCAGAAACCACTTCACCTACCGGAATACCTGCTCCGTCTGCCGTCAGCTTTGGCGCTCCCTGGATGATAAAATCACCAGAAAGTGCAATTCCATGACCAAACAGGTTCATAGCCATCGCTACACCAAGTGCGGGTAAGCCTACTCTCACTGCAACCGGCAAAAATACAGCCCCCAGTAATGCTGTAGCAGGAGAGGGCCAGAAAAACCACGATATGACCATCATAAGGATACCAATTACCCAGTACGCCAGAGCCGGTGTCCGGATTAGTTTGGTAAAGGGTTGAACCATAACCTCATTAATCCCTGTCTTAATTAAAATCCTGCTCATAGAAACAACGATAGAAATAATAAGAATAGTGCCTAATAACTCCTTGATTGCATAGATAAAGCTGGTAAAGATGCCCATGACTGATTTTGAAAGGGACTCTGTTGCCACCAAGCCCAAAAGAAAGATTCCTATAACACAGACCAAACTTGTATCCCGGCGCGCAATCATGACTCCCAGAATTATCAGGATAAAGACCAGGTAAACCCAGTGAAGTGCTGTTAACTCCACGCCCATTTGAATCCCCCCCGGAATTAAAATTTACTCCCCTTTATTAATTATGCGAAAAAACCGTTTATCAGACTAAATTTGTCGATAATAGAGTTGGCACTCACCAATACAAATAAATAAACCAGCAAAACATCATGGTTTCACTGGTTTCAGTAAATTACTTCCATCAGGCAAAGTCCCTGAGGGGGGACGGTCGGTCCGGCTTCTTCTCTTTTTCCTGTCTCCACAAACCTGCGCACATCATCAGGAGTCAATTTGCCCTTTCCTACATAAAGAAGGGTTCCTGTCACAATCCTGACCATATTATATAAGAATCCATTTCCTTCTATCGTCAGGTAAATGTGAGGCGAGTGGCAATCAATCTCCAGTCTGTAAACAGTTCTTACAGAAGTCTTTGTCTTCGCTCCCGCCGCTTTAAAGGCTGAGAAATCATGCTCTCCTACAATATAAGATGCTGCTTCACTCATTCTATCGATGCATAGCTTCTGAGGTACATGATAACTGTACAGCCGATCGAAAACAGATGGAAGCCGGGAATTATAGATATGATACTTGTAAACTTTTCTTTTGGCCCTAAATTGGGCATGAAACGGTTCATCTGCTTCTTCTGCTGCCAAAATTGCAATATCATTCGGCAAAAGGCGGTTCATGGCAAGGGGCAGCTTATCAACCGGTATACTGCAGTTAGTCCGGAAATTAATTACCTGTCCCCTGGCGTGAACCCCCGCGTCAGTCCGCCCGGCGCCTATGATACTTACCGGATGTTTAGTAAGCTGTTCCAGGGTTTCCTCAAGGCTTTGCTGGATTGTAGGCAATTCTTCGGTTTGCCGCTGAAAACCATGATAATTTGTACCGTCATATTCCACTAAAACTTTTATATTGCGCAAAAGTAAACACCTCTGGTTCCATAAAAAGGAATTATGCTCACCTATTTCAGTGGAAGGCCTGTCATTTCAATAACCCATACCTCTGTGCACCAAAAACAACAAGCAGCACAAAGATAGATAAGAGTAATACGTAATCCCTGGAGTTAAACCTAAGTACATGTAAACTTGTTCGGGTGGCGCCCACTACGTAACCTCTTGATTCCATAGCTGTGGAAAGTTCATCTGCTTTTCTAAATGCACTCACAAATAGCGGTATTAACATTGCAGTCACATATTTTATCCTACTAGCTGGATTCCAGCTTTCGAAATCGGCACCGCGTGACAATTGGGCCTTACGTATTTTATCCCACTCTTCCCAAAAAGTCGGTATAAATCTTAGGGCAATATTCATCATCATAGCTAGTTCACTGGCCGGAAAACCTATTTTCTTTAAAGGTTTCATCAATTGTTCAAGTCCTTCAGTCATCCTTACCGGCGAAGTAGTTAGCGTCACTAAGGATGACAATGATATCAGGAGAAGGAGCCTCCCCCCCATGGTTAAGCCCTGAATCAACCCTTCGCGTGATAATTTGAAAATCCCCATATTTAGCAGCACCTCACCCGGCGTGAATAGTGCATTGAGAATCACTGTAAAAATCACCAGAAAGAGTCCAGGCTTCAGAGCCTTCCAAATACTCTGTGAAACTCCAGAAACAAGATAAACGAAAACAACAAAGGCCCCAAGAGAGCCATATTCTACCGGACCTTTAAGCTGAAAAACTAACCATACTAAAACAGCAGCTGTAATAATTTTGGTTCGCGGATCAAGCCTGTGCAGAAAAGAATCACCAGGCACATATTGTCCTAATAATATATCATCCATGGCACTTACCTCACCAAACTAAGGATTTCCTGCTCAATCTCGTCAATGGTGACTGGGCATCCTTGGATTTGTTTCCCCTGTTTCCTTAGGCCATTAGCAATTTGTAATGCCACCGGCAGGTCTAGACCCAACTCTCCTAAAAGGGGGCTGGCCAGTGTGTCACGTAATGGTCCATAGCCTCGTGTATTCCCCTGCTCCAGCACCAGTAAGCTGTCAGCCAATGGAGCAATTTCTGTTATCTCATGAGTAACCCATATTACTGTAATTCCACTCTCACGGTTAAGGCGTGTAATTGTGTCCACCAAATGTTTTTTCCCGGCTGAATCAAGTCCCGCAGTAGGTTCATCAAGGGCAATAATGCCCGGTCTGGATGCCAATACACCGGCCAGCGCAACACGCCTCTTTTCACCGCCGCTCAATTCATGAGGTGAACGGTCTTTAAATTTTGCAAAATCAAGTCCCACAGTATTCATTGAAGCTTCTACCATTCCCAGAATCTCATCCTTTGGAAATCCGAAATTTTCTGGTCCGTAGGCGACTTCCTCAAATACTGTGCTGCCAAATAACTGATGTTCCGGGTACTGGAAAACCAGTCCCACTTTTTCTCTTGCGCTTTTTAAACTTGACTTTGCAGCATTGATGTCAGATCCGTCCAAAAGCACCGTACCTGCTGTTGGTTTAAGTAAACCATTCAAGTGTTGAAGAAGAGTGGATTTTCCCGACCCGGTTGGACCCATGACTACAAGCCATTCGCCATTATTGATAGTCAGATTTATGTCCTTTAGGCTCTGACGGGCAATAGGGGTTCCTTTGGAATATATGTAGCTTACATTTCGGAATTCAATTGACATATTGCATCCACCAGTTCCTCAGGAGATTTGATATCTGGAGGGAGGGCTACACCATGTACAGTGAGCCTTTCGACAAGCTCAATGATAGGTGGAACAATTATACCCGCCCGTGCAGGGTACTCCGGTTTGGAAAAGAACTTTTTCGGTGTACCGTCAAAAACTATCTCACCGCTGTTTAAGGCAATCAAACGATCAAAACATAGTGCTTCTGATGTATCGTGAGTAACATAAATAACTGTAATTCCGTGGTTTAAATTGAGTTCACGGATAGCTTTCATTACCTCTGCCCTGCTTTTAGGATCAAGCATCGAGGTAGGTTCATCGAGTACAATACACTCAGGTTCCATGGCCAGGATTCCGGCTATGGCTGTCTTTTGTTTCTGTCCTCCGGATAAACGGTGCGGCGGATGATACCTATATTCGGTTAAGCCCATACTGGCCAGGGCTTTTTCAACGCGAATCTTTATATCTGCCCGGGGAAGACACATGTTCTCCACACCGAAGGCTACATCCTCCTCAACTACGGAAGCAAACAACTGGGTATCGGGATTCTGAAACACCATTCCCACTGACCTACGTATTGTCGAAAGGCTTATTTCGTCATTAGTTAAAAAGCCGTTTACTTTAACACTGCCTGCTGTGGGCAGCAGAAGCCCATTTAAGTGCCTTACCAGAGTTGATTTTCCGCACCCATTGGGCCCCAATACTGTTACAAACTCACCTTTTTGTATATTCAGATTGATATCTTTTAATACACGGTATTCTGAAACTTTATCTGAGTAGCTAAACTCAAGATTACAAACCTCGATCAGGTTTTTTAAAGTGGCTTCACCTGACATATCAACTCTCCGCCCATTTCAATACAAGTTCTACTAAAAAACAGAAGCCAGGAATTCGTTTACCAAATTCACCAGTAAACCATCCTGACCCCGAGTGTTCCGAACCGAATTATACTAGTTCTAAAATTACCATTTCTGCAGCGTCACCGCGCCTTTGGCCAACTTTGATTATCCGGGTATACCCGCCCTGACGGTCTGCATACTTTTGAGCTAAAACATCAAAAAGTTTTTTTACAACTTCTTCATCAAACAAATAATCCATAGCCTGTCTCCTGGCATGAAGGTCACCGCGTTTACCAAGAGTAATCATCTTCTCCGCCATGCGCCTTACGGACCTTGCACGGGCATCAGTGGTTTGAACTCTCTCTTCACGCAAAAGGGAAGTAACCATATTACGAACAAGAGACTTTCTGTGTTCCATACGGACGCCCAGTTTTGGCATTGCCATAAAAATTCCCCCCCTTTACTCGTCTGACTCTTTCAGGGATAGACCCAGTTCATGTAGTTTCTGGATAACTTCTTCGAGAGATTTTTTCCCAAGATTACGAACCTTAATCATATCTTCTTCAGTACGCTGAGTTAATTCTTCAACGGTGTTAATACCTGCTCTCTTCAGGCAATTATAAGAACGAACAGAAAGATCAAGTTCCTCAATAGTCATCTCAAGAATCTTGTCCTTTTCTTCCTCTTCTTTCTCCACCATTATCTCAACATCGCTTATTGTCTCTGTTAACCCAATAAACTGTCTCAGATATTCACTCAAAATCTTGGCTGAAAGACTTGTTGCCTCATCCGGCCTGATGCTTCCGTTTGTCCATACTTCCAGAGTTAGTTTGTCGTAATTAGTAATCTGTCCAACCCTGGTATCCTCGATAGTATAATTCACCTTACGAACCGGTGAAAAAGCAGAATCAATCGGAATGACTCCGATAATATGATCCTCTTTTTTATTTTTATCTGCCGGAACATAACCGCGGCTTTTCGCTACCGTTATTTCCATGTAAATCCTACCATCAGATATTGTTGCAACTTTGAGTTCAGGATTTAGTATCTCTACATCGGCGTCTGTTATAATGTCTCCCGCCTTCACTATACCAGGGCCTTCAAAATCCACTTTTAGAATCCTTTCCTCATCGGTGTGCATTTTAATACACAGACCTTTAAGATTAAGGATAATATCAGTGACATCTTCCACTACCCCGGGAACGGTTGAGAACTCATGAAGCACCCCGTCGATTTTGACAGAAGTAACAGCAGCGCCAGGCAAAGAGGACAACAAAATACGCCTCAGTGAATTACCCAGTGTTATGCCATAACCTCTCTCCAGAGGCTCAACTATAAACTTCCCGTAAGTATTATCATCACTTAATTCCACACACTCAATTTTAGGTTTCTCGATTTCCAACATAACAGACCCTCCTTCTCGAGACCTCAAACCGCTGATTACCTTGAGTACAACTCTATAATTAGGTGCTCTTCAATAGGTATATCAATGTCCTCTCTCGAAGGAACTGCAACCACCTTTCCTGCAAACTGGTCAGCATTTACTTCCAACCATGCCGGTGGAGTCTTCCGTGCTGCCTGTTCAGCTAATTCCTTTATTCTGACATTATCACGGCTCTTTTCGCGAACTTCAATCACTTCTCCAATCCTTGTCAGGAAGGAAGGAATATTTACCTTCTTGCCATTTACTGTAAAGTGACCATGGCGAACCAATTGTCTTGCTTCTACGCGTGAACCCGCGAAGCCCAACCGGTAGACAACATTATCCAGCCTTCTTTCCAAAAGCCTTAGAAGGTTTTCACCGGTAACTCCTTTTTGGCTCTCAGCCTTTTCAAAATAATTGCGGAACTGGTTTTCAAGAATGCCATAAATACGGCGAGCCTTCTGCTTTTCTCTTAACTGCAAACCGTACTCGGACATTTTCTTGCGACCCTGTCCATGCTGACCCGGGGCATAACCCCTTCTATCAATAGCGCATTTCCCTGTATAACATCTATCACCTTTAAGGTAAAGTTTAGCGCCTTCCCTGCGGCATAATCTGCAAACAGGACCTGTATATCTAGCCATTCTTTTTCAACACCTCCTAAACCCTTCTTCTCTTAGGCGGACGGCAGCCATTATGGGGAATGGGAGTAACGTCCTTAATCATATTAACTTCCAATCCTGCGGCCTGGATAGCCCTAATAGCGGCTTCTCTCCCGGCGCCGGGTCCTTTAACAAAAACCTCAATTTCCTTCATGCCATGCTCCATTGCTTCCTTAGCAGCAGCCTCAGCAGCCATCTGAGCAGCAAAAGGAGTACTCTTTCTGGAACCTTTAAAACCCATCGTTCCAGCACTTGACCAGGAAACACAGTTTCCAGTTCTATCAGAAATAGTTATAATGGTGTTGTTGAAAGTAGACCTGATGTGGGCAACACCAAACTCAACATTTTTGCGTTCTTTTCGTTTGGCTCTAACTCTACGCGCCACTTAAGTATCCCCCCTTTATTTCTTACGCTTTACGCCAACAGTCTTCTTAGGACCTTTTCTGGTTCTGGCATTATTCTTGGTGTTTTGTCCGCGGACCGGTAATCCTCTCCGGTGACGAATCCCGCGATAGCAGCCGATTTCCATAAGTCGTTTAATGTTCAGGGAAATATCGCGTCTTAAGTCCCCTTCAACCTTCAGGTTTTTATCAATGTATTCCCTAAGCCTCGCAACTTCTTCCTCAGTTAAATCTCTTACCCTGGTATCAGGATTAATACCTGTTCCAGCTAATATTTCCTGGGAAGTATTTCGACCAATTCCAAAAATGTAGGTCATCGCGATCTCAACACGCTTTTCACGGGGTAAGTCTACACCTGCAATCCTCGCCATCTCTTATGTACACCTCCGTTTTAAAAAGTCTAATATCTTAAAATAAATTTACCCTTGCTTTTGTTTGTGCTTGGGATTCTCGCAGATTACCATAATCTTACCTTTTCTGCGAATAATCTTGCACTTTTCACAAATAGTTTTAACCGATGGTCTAACTTTCATTGTTTACGCTCCTCCTTCAGGCAAACGCTACTTATATCGATAGACTATCCGTCCACGTGATAGGTCGTAAGGTGACAATTCTATTGTTACTTTGTCTCCCGGCAGAATGCGTATAAAATTCATCCTTATCTTACCGGATACATGAGCCAGAACTTTGTGTCCGTTCTCCAGTTCCACCCGGAACATAGCATTGGGTAGTGGTTCAATAACGGTACCTTCTACCTCAACAACATCGTTTTTTGACACCTAGCAAACACCCTCCCTTTTGTTCGTCTCCAAAATTATGGCTATCCCAAAGACCTGATTATCTTATTTACCTCTTCATCCGTAACGCGTTCTCCGTCGCGGAGTTTATCGGCCAGCACTGCCACTGGTACCGGTAAAACTTCAAGGTGTTTGATGTTCTTTTTCTTGGGATTAGTTAACCTTTTTTTTTCGCCATCTATTACCCGAACAAAGGCTTCATCAAGCACGTCGTATATTAAATAATAATTTCCTCTGTCCCGACCTGCGCGTGATCTCACAAGCTGGCCAACCTGTAAGTCCTCCACCAATTGTGACAGCACCTCCCCGAAACCTGCTAAAGTCAAGTCATAGTTTGGTTAAGATCTCGGGTTCCTTTTCAGTAATGGCTATTGAATGTTCAAAATGAGCTGACAGTTTTCGGTCTTTTGTTACTACTGTCCATTTGTCCCCCAGAGTAACCACTTCGTGCGTTCCCTGATTTACCATGGGCTCAATAGCTAGTGTCATTCCCGGGCGCAATCTGGGACCGTGTCCGGGTCCCCCGAAATTGGGAACCTGCGGGTCTTCGTGCATTTGACTGCCGATTCCATGCCCCACATAATCCCTTACAACCGAGTAGCTCCTGTCTTCAACGTATACCTGTATACTATGTGATATATCGGATAGACGATTGCCATTCATCGCTTTATTTATTCCGGCCCACAGAGCCTCTTCTGTCGTTCGTAACAGGTTGTGGGCCTCGGAACTTATATCTCCAACAGGAAGAGTTACTGCACTGTCACCATAATATCCATTTATTTCCGTTCCGATGTCAATACTAATAATATCCCCATTTTCCAATTTTCTTAAACTTGGAATGCCGTGGACAACTTCTTCATTGACAGAGGAACAAATAGATGACGGATACCCGTGATAATTTTTAAATGCAGGCCTTGCATTTTTTGCCAAGATATAATCTTCAGCAATACGGTCCAGTTCTTTGGTTGTTATACCAGGTTGAACCGCCTTTTCCAACTCCTTGTGTGTCTCGGCTACGATTCTTCCCGCATCCCTCATATAACTTAATTCCCTGTCAGATTTACACACAATCACAGTTGTCTTCGCTCCCAACTATTTCATAAACCCTTGATAATGCCTCATCAACAGGTGAGATTCAATTTGCTTCATAGTATCCAAAGCCACACCTACAACTATAAGCAATCCTGTGCCGCCGAAATATACGTTTTGGATCTTGGTTGTAAGCAGCACAAACGTCGGTAGGATAGCTATCAAAGCCAAGAATACAGCGCCCGACAGTGTTACTCTCGTCAGAATTTTATCCAGGTACTCAGCAGTAGGCCTTCCCGGTCGTAATCCGGGGATAAAGCCACCATATTTTTTCATGTTATCAGCCACATCAACCGGGTTAAAGGTAATAGCTGTATAAAAATAAGTAAAGAAGATAATAAACACTGCATACAAAATCGTATGAGTCGCTCCTCCCCACCTAAATACGTCCAACACCCACTGGGCAACAGAAGACGTAGGGAAGAAATTCGCTATGGTAGTCGGAAATAACAAGATTGACGAAGCAAAGATTACCGGAATTACCCCTGCCTGATTTACCTTAAGGGGAATATGTGTGCTCTGTCCTCCATAAACCCTGCGACCAACTACTCTCTTCGCATACTGTACAGGAATTCTTCTTTGTCCTTCATTAACTGCTACAATTGCAGCAATAACTACTGCAGCAATGATAACCAGAAAGATGACACTAAAGATATTTGTTGTCCCTGCCTTTAATGCTTCAAAGATCCTAAATAACGCACCAGGAAGTGAAGCAACTATACCAGCAAAGATTATAAGTGATATACCGTTACCAATACCTTTTTCTGTCATTTGCTCACCAAGCCACATGAGGAAGGCTGTTCCTGCTGTTAAAGTCACTGCAATGAGCAGGTACGCACCAATTCCGGGACTGATCAAAGCATTGGCAGCTTTAAGGGTAAATGCCATTCCAAGAGCCTGGATAAATCCTAGGATTATCGTCCCGTATCGTACATACTGGGTAATAACCTTTCTGCCCTCTTCACCTTCTTTGGATAACCGCTCAAGCTTCGGTATAACAACAGTCAGTAACTGCATAATAATTGAGGCATTAATATAAGGAGTAATACTCATTGCAAAGATAGAAAACCTTTTAAAAGCGCCTCCTGAAATTACATCAAAGAAGCCAAGTAAGCTTCCTCCACCCTTGATTAGAGCTTCCATTGCGTTATGGTTAATTCCGGGCACTGGAATATGTGCTCCAATCCTAAAAACAATAAACATTAATAAAGTAAACAGAATTTTTCTTCTTAAATCTCCAGCCTTAAAAGAACTCTTAAATGTGTCTAACAATTAGACCACCTCAGCTTTTCCACCGGCAGCCACAATCTTTTCAGCAGCCGACTTACTAAAAGCCTGGACCTGTACTGTGAGTGACTTATCAATTTCTCCTTTGCCGAGGATCTTCACACCGTCTTTAATGTTTTTGATAATCCCGGCTTCTTTAAGGGTTTCTGCAGTAACAACAGAATCGCCTGCAAGTTTGTTCAGATCGGATATATTAACTTCCGCAAATTCCCTTCCCCACTTGTTGTGGAAACCTCTCTTGGGAACCCTTTGAACCAAAGGCATTTGACCACCTTCGAATCCCGGTCTTACTCCACCACCAGAACGAGCTTTCTGTCCTTTATGGCCGCGTCCGGCAGTTTTGCCTAAACCTGACCCTGGTCCTCTTCCTTTGCGGGTAGGTTGCTTCCTTGCTCCCTCTGCAGGCTTTAAGCTGTGAAGCTCCATAAGTTACACCTCCTACTGCACTTCTTCAACTTTTAATAAATGTCCTACTTTACGAATCATTCCACGAATTTGTGGTGTATCGTTGTGTTCAACAGAGCTATTCATCTTGCCCAAACCCAAAGTCTTAACGGTAGCACGCTGGGTTTTGGAGCTTCCAATAACGCTCTTGACCAAAGTAACTTTTACCTTTGCCATCGACAACAACCCCCTAACCTAAGAGCTCTTCTACGGCCTTGCCACGAAGTTTTGCTACCTCTTCAGCCCGTTTAAGGCTCTTTAAGGCATCCATGGTTGCATTCACCATATTATGAGCATTATTTGAACCAAGGGATTTGGTCAGGATGTCTTTTACCCCTGCCAATTCAAGAATCGCTCTGACAGGACCTCCGGCAATAACACCGGTACCAGGTGCAGCCGGCTTAAGTAAAACCTTTCCTGCACCAAAGTGTCCAACCACCTCATGAGGTATTGTAGTCCCAACGAGGGGTACTTCAATCAAGCTTTTCTTAGCATCTTCAATTCCTTTTCGGATAGATTCGGGTACCTCTCCGGCTTTACCCAAACCTGCGCCTACATGGCCATCATTATCTCCAACGACAACAAGTGCACTAAAGCTAAAGCGGCGACCGCCCTTAACAACTTTAGCTACACGATTTATTGCGACCACTTTTTCAGATAGCTCGAGTTTGCTCGCGTCAATCCGCGTCATTCATTTCCCTCCTAACTATAAGAGTTAAAATTCTAGTCCTGCTTCCCGGGCTGCTTCAGCCAGGGCTTTGATACGTCCATGATAAATATGCCCGCCACGGTCAAAAACTACTTGTTTGATTCCCTGGTTGAGGGCTTTTTCCGCTATAGTTTTGCCAACAGCCTTGGCAGCTCCCAAGTCTCCTCCGGTCTCAAACTGACCTTTAAGACCATTGTCAATAGATGATGTGGAAACCAGCGTAACACCTTTTGTATCATCAATTACCTGACAATAAATATGGTTAAGGCTTCTATAAACAGACAACCTGGGGCGTTCGGCAGTTCCTGATACTCTGTTGCGAACACGTTGGTGCCGCTTTTTATTTTCAGCCTTTCTGTTTACCTGCTTGAACAAGGGTTTCACTCCTTTCCTCTAACAAGCTATTGGAAGTCGATTACTTCTTCTTACCTCCGGCTTTACCAACCTTACGGCGAATAACTTCGTTATCATATTTGATTCCTTTTCCTTTATAAGGCTCAGGTTCTCTAACCTTTCTAATATTAGCAGCCAGAGCTCCGACAGCCTCTTTATCTGCACCCTTAACTATAATCTTTGTAGGTACAGGAACTTCAACTTCAATTCCCGGCTTAGGTTCCATTTTAACAGGGTGTGAATAACCCACAGTTAAAACCAGATTCCTTCCTTCTTTAGCAGCCCTGTAACCAACACCAACCAACTCAAGCCCACGCTCAAAACCTTTGGTAACACCTTCAACCATGTTATTAACCAGTGTTCTGGTCAATCCATGCAGTGACCTATGGAGCTTTTCGTCACTCGGCCTATCAATTGTTATCACATTATCACTAACATTAATTATCATATCCTTATGGAGTTTCCGTTCAAGTTGTCCCTTAGGCCCTTTTACAGTTACCAGGTTACCTTCGATCTTAACTTCAACTCCCTGAGGAATGTTAATTGGCAGTTTTCCTATTCTGGACATTGTAACACCTCCTGTGCACAGTGTTGAAGACTTGATTTTCTGATAATACTTAGAGTAAATCTTACCAGATATAACAGATTACTTCTCCACCCAGTCCTCTTTTACGGGCATCTTTGTCTGTCATAACTCCCTGAGAAGTGGAAATAACCGCTGTTCCTAACCCTCCCAGGACACGTGGAACCTCATCTTTCTTTGCATATACCCTTAAGCCAGGCTTGCTTATACGCTTTACACCTGTAATAACTTTTTCCTTGTTTGGGCCGTACTTTAAATAAATTCTGATTATCCCCTGCTTGCCATCCTCAATAAATTCGCAATCCTTGACATATCCTTCAGTCTTAAATATATCCGCAATTGCTTTCTTCATTTTTGAGGCCGGCAGCTCCACTTTCTCGTGGTTAACCATATTGGCATTACGGACCCTTGTAAGCAAATCCGCAATGGGATCTGTCATTGCCATTTTCAAATACCCCCTTTCTAGATTTCCAGGATTACCAGCTTGCTTTCCTTACTCCCGGAATTTCTCCCTTGTATGCGCGCTCGCGGAAACAGATACGACACATACCAAATTTTCTCATATAAGCATGGGGCCTGCCGCAAATCTTACATCTATTATATCCGCGCACTGTAAACTTCGGCTGGCGGTTGGTCTTAACTACCATTGATGTCTTTGCCATAATTATCCCCCTTTCGTTCCGTGTTAAATTAATCTCTGAAAGGTGCGCCTAGTGAAGCAAGAAGTTCCTTTGCTTCCTCGTCGGTCTTAGCACTGGTAACAAACACAATGTCCATACCTCGTACTTTGTCAATCTTGTCATATTCAATCTCCGGAAAAATAAGCTGCTCTTTAACTCCCAGTGTATAGTTACCACGACCGTCAAAAGCTTTTCCTGAAATTCCTCTAAAATCACGAACCCTCGGTAATGCTACATTAAATAGTCTATCAGCAAATTCGTACATCCGTTCGCCTCTTAGGGTCACCTTACAACCAATAGGCATTCCGGTCCGCAGTTTAAATCCCGCAATTGATTTTTTTGCTCTGGTAACAATTGCTTTTTGGCCGCTAATAATGCCTAAGTCTCCAACGGCAGCGTCAATAGCTTTAGGATTTTGAATTGCTTCTCCAAGACCCATATTAATAACGATTTTTTCAAGTCTGGGAACTTGCATAATATTTTTATAGCCGAATTTATCTTTCAGCTTTCCAACAACTTCATTTAAGAATTTCTCTTTAAGCCGTGCCATGATTGACCTCCTTTCCGGCAATTACTTATCAAACACTTCTCCGCACTTATTGCAAACCCGGACTTTTTTATTACCGGATGTATCTTTATTGATTCTTCTCGGGGCATTGCATTTGCTACAGAAAATCATGACATTGGAGCTGTTCATCGGTGCTTCTTTTTCTATAATGCCGCCCTGAGGCATTTTTTGAGTAGGTCTGGTATGCCTTTTGACAATGTTGGCACCCTCTACTACTACTTTATTATCCTTGGGTATTACCTCAAGAACCTTACCTTTTTTCCCGGAGCTTTTACCTGTAATCACCATAACCAGGTCGCCTTTTTTAACATGGATTTTATTAGCCAATGAATCCACCTCCTAACTTCTGGGTGCTGGTCGTATCGAGGTATATTGATTAAAGAACCTCCGGTGCAAGGGATACTATTTTCATAAAGTCCTTATCTCTCAGTTCCCTGGCTACAGGACCAAATATACGTGTCCCTCTCGGGTTCTTCTGGTCGTTGATTACCACTGCAGCATTTTCATCAAATTTAATATAAGAACCGTCCGGTCTTTTTATTTCCTTCTTTGTCCTTACCACAACAGCTTTTACAACGTCGCCCTTCTTTACCACGCCACCTGGCGTAGCTTCTTTGACAGCAGCAACGATAATGTCACCAACACGGGCATACCGCCTGAAGGAACCACCCATTACTCTAATGCAGAGCAGTTCTCTTGCTCCGGTGTTATCTGCAACGTTCAGCCTTGTTTCGGCTTGAATCATGGAATAACCCTCCTTTCAACAATTTAGGGTTTGTTAAAAATTGCTAAATTTGTTCTTCCCGATCAAGAATTTCAACCACACGCCAACACTTATCCTTACTTAACGGTCTGGTCTCCATAACCCGAACTTTATCGCCTATACGACAGGAATTTTTCTCATCGTGGGCCTTAAATTTCTTTGTTCTTTTAATAATCTTTCCATACAAAGGGTGACGTACAAGAGTTTCGATAGAAACGACAACAGTCTTATCCATCTTATCGCTTACAACTTTTCCAATCTGTACTTTACGCATACCTCTGCCTTCCACTGTATTAGCCCCCTTCCATCTTAATATCAGGCATTAATGTATTACTATCCCTGCTGGGCTTTTAGTTCCCTCTCCCTGATAACTGTCTTTATACGGGCAAAGGACTTCTTAACGTCCCTAATCCTCATTGGATTTTCAAGCTGCCCTGTAGCTAACTGAAAGCGGAGTTTGAACAACTCATCTTTAAGGTCATTAGCCTTCCTTGTCAGTTCATCAGTGGATAACTCGTGAACGTCTTTAGCTTTCATTAGCTTCACCACCTACATCTTCTCTTTTCACAAACTTACATTTGATGGGCAGTTTGTGCATAGCCAGTCTTAAAGCTTCACGGGCAACTTCTTCCGGAACTCCGGCCAGTTCAAACATAACCCTTCCGGGTTTTACAACAGCTACCCAATACTCAGGGGTACCTTTACCACTACCCATCCGTGTTTCAGCAGGTTTTGCGGTAATCGGTTTGTCGGGGAAAATCTTAATCCATACTTTCCCACCCCGTTTGATATATCTTGTCATAGCTATCCGCGCAGCTTCTATCTGTCTGTTTGTAATCCATGCCGGCTCTAATGCCTGAAGGCCGTATTCACCAAATGTAACAGTATTACCCTTAGATTTTCCAGCCATTGTACCTCTGTGCTGTTTGCGGTGCTTTACCCTCTTTGGTACTAACATCGATTACTCTCCTCCTTCCTTAGCAACTGGAACTTTCTTTGCCTCCGGAAGAACCTCTCCCTTATAAATCCAGACTTTTACACCTATTTTCCCATAGGTTGTATCTGCCTCAGCAAATCCATAATCAATATCTGCTCTTAGGGTATGAAGAGGAACTTTACCTTCGTTATACCACTCAGTCCTTGCCATTTCAGCACCATTTAACCGACCGCTGCACGAAATTTTTATTCCCTGTGCACCCATACGCATAGTACGTGAAACAGACTGCTTCATCGCACGTCTGAAGGAAGCTCTTTTTACCAACTGAGCTGCAACGTTCTCGGCAACTAGTTGAGCATCAAGTTCAGCTACCTTTACCTCAACAATGTTTATATTAACATTTTTTTCGGTTCTTTTTTCAAGCTCTTTACGGAGCGCCTCAACTTCAGCACCACCACGTCCGATAACAATACCGGGTTTAGCAGTGTGAATCGTAATCTTTACCCTATTGGCTGCCCTTTCGATCTCAATCCTTGAGATACCGGCCACAAACAGCTTCTTCTTAATATAGGTTCTAATTTTGATATCTTCTATCAGGAGATTGGCGTAATCCTTCTCAGCATACCACTTGGCATCCCAATCTCTGATTATTCCTATCCGCATACCCTTTGGGTGTACTTTTTGACCCACTCACTATCCCTCCTTCTTCTCCGAGACTACTACTGTGATATGGCTTGTTCTGCGCACTATTGCATCAGCCCTGCCCATAGCTCTGGGCTTAAAACGTTTCAGAGAAGGCCCCTGGTCTACAAATGCTTCTGAAACATAAAGAGCATCTTTGTCCATTTCGTAATTGTGTTCCGCATTAGCCGCAGCTGACTTAACTACCTTGGCTATAGAGGTAGCAGCCCTCTGTGGTGTAAACTTTAATATCGCCAAAGCCTCGCCAACTTTTTTCCCCTTAATCAGATCCATAACCTTCCTGACTTTACGAGGGGATATGCGGATGTATTTGGCAACTGCACGTGCTTCTGACATTCGAAAAACCCCCTTCATTACTTAAGGGAAGTAGAGCGCTCGGTGTGGCCTCCGTGTCCCCTATAAAGTCTTGTTAATGCAAATTCACCCAGCTTATGTCCAACCATTTCTTCGGTAATGTATACCGGCACATGTTTACGTCCATCATGAACTGCAATTGTGTGCCCAATCATCTGGGGGAATATGGTTGACCTTCTGGACCAGGTTTTTATAACTTTCTTTTCATTCTTTTCATTCATATCTTCAATCTTCTTTAAGAGTCTTTCCTCAACGTAAGGACCCTTCTTTAAAGATCTGGCCATAATTTAAGTCCTCCTTTCCTGATGACTATTGCTACCATCAGTCCCAATTACTTGGTCCGTCTCTTAACAATCATCTTATCCGTCTGCTTATTTTTTCTGGTTCTTGCACCAAGTGCAGGTTTACCCCAAGGAGTAACAGGGTTCCTACCTACCGGTGAGCGTCCTTCACCACCACCATGCGGGTGATCAACAGGGTTCATTACAACCCCTCTGACTGTCGGGCGCTTTCCTAACCAGCGGCTTCTACCTGCTTTTCCGATAGTAATATTCTCATGTTCAAGGTTCCCTGCCTGTCCGATAGTTGCCTTACAGTTAACATTAACCAGGCGAACTTCTCCTGAAGGCATACGAACATGAGCATATTCGCCTTCCTTAGCCATCAGCTGTGCGGATGCACCTGCCGAACGGCACATCTGTGCGCCCTTCTTAGGTTTTAATTCAATGTTATGAATTACTGTACCTACCGGGATATTAACAAGGGGAAGCGCATTACCGACTTTGATGTCAGCCTCAGGGCCTGACTCAACCTTGTCTCCTACCTTTAACCCGTTAGGAGCTATAATATATCTCTTCTCCCCGTCTGCGTAGTTCAGGAGAGCAATACGTGAAGTTCTGTTGGGATCGTACTCAATAGTAGCCACTTTTGCCGGAATCCCATCTTTATTTCTTTTGAAATCAATAACCCTATAAAGCCTCTTGTGACCGCCTCCACGATGTCTGACAGTAATACGACCTTTGTTGTTACGTCCGGCATTCTGTTTGAGAGGCTCAACCAGCGACCTTTCCGGGGTATCAGTTGTAATCTCCTTAAAATTAGCCACAGTCATAAATCTTTTACCAGGTGACGTCGGCTTAAAACTTTTAACAGCCACTTTTAAATTCCCTC
Source organism: Thermincola carboxydiphila (assembly GCA_016841045.1). Lineage (GTDB taxonomy): Bacteria > Bacillota > Thermincolia > Thermincolales > UBA2595 > JAENZX01. The sequence goes on along the minus strand of JAENZX010000028.1, from coordinate 2,282 downwards.
CTTTGCAGCCAAACTAATTACATACCTTCAAAAATTTCGATTTTATCGCCATCTTTAAGAGTAACGATAGCTTTTTTTCTGTTAGCAGTACGCCCAACATAACGCCCCATCCGCTTAGTTTTACCTTTTAGGTTCATTGTATTAACGTCTGTAACAGAAACATTGAACAGTTCCTGGACAGCATGTTTTATTTCAATTTTGTTGGCATTGGGGTCTACATAGAAACTGTACTTATTTTGTTCCAGTAAATCCATGCTGCGCTCAGATACAATGGGTTTCTTTAAAATGTCTCTGGGATTTCTCATTACGCCAGCACCTCCTCGACTTTGGCTATTGCATCCCTGGTCATAATGAGCTTCTCGTGATTCAATATATCATATACATTAAGAATTTGAGCATGGGTGGGGGTAACCCCAGGGATATTCCTGGCTGATTTTACGATTACAGTATCAACATCAGCCGTTACCACTAATGCCTTTTTTTCAACCTTAAGGCTATCCAGAATTCCTTCAAATTCTTTGGTCTTTGGCTCTGCCATTGCAAGATTGTCAAGAACAATGATATTTCCGCTCTGAACCTTCGAAGATAAAGCAGATTTTAACGCAAGCCTCTTTACCTTTTTAGGCAAATTATATCTATATGACCGCGGTTTTGGTGCAAAGATTATACCGCCCTTCCTCCATAGAGGTGAACGAGTTGAACCTGCCCTTGCCCTGCCGGTTCCTTTTTGCCTGAACGGCTTCCTACCTCCTCCGCTTACTTCCGCGCGAGTCTTAGCGGATTGGGTGCCCAAGCGCTGGTTAGCCAGATAATTGACTACCGAGTCATGAAGGATTGCTTCGTTTACTTCGACACCAAAAACATCGTCCTTAAGTGCTATGTCTCCCACTTGTTCACCTTTCATGTTATATAAAGCAACATTTGGCATGTGTTATCCTCCTTTCCGCAAACCTCTATTAAGCTTTAACGCTACTCTTAACTATAAGTAAACTACCTTTCGGCCCAGGTACAGCACCTTTAACGATAAGCAAATTTCTTTCCATATCAACCTTAACAACTTCAAGGTTTTGTACTGTAACTCTTTCTCCTCCCATACGTCCCGGACGCTTGGTTCCCTTAAAAACCCTGGCCGGTCCTTTAGCTCCTGCACTACCAACTCTACGGTGACTCTTTGAACCGTGTCCCATCGGACCTCTTTGGAAGTTGTGTTTTTTGATAGATCCGGCGAAGCCTTTACCTTTTGAAGTTCCTACTATATCAACGTGTTCACCAGTTTCGAAAACGTCAGCTTTGATTTCCTGCCCCACTTGAAACTCTTCAGTTGAGTCAACTTTAAATTCTTTTAGGTAACGCAGAGGTTTAAGTTCTGCCTTGTTAAAATGACCTTTTTCCGGTTTATTGGCAAGTGCTTCGCGACGCTCTGCAAAACCTATCTGTACCGCATTATATCCGTCTGATTCAACGGTTTTCTTTTGAACAACATAGCATGGTCCGGCCTCTACAACAGTTACTGGTACGATTCTGCCATCTTCTTTATAAAGCTGGGTCATGCCCAATTTTTTTCCAAGTATACCTTTCATAATTGCCACCCCCTAAACTTCTGGTGCCCAGTGGTCAGCCTCGAATACATTGTCCCGCTGACATACGACACTTCTTATGCTTAACTTTTAGTTACTCTGAAATTAAAGCTTGATTTCTATGTCAACACCAGCAGGTAAATCCAGTCTCATTAATGCATCTACCGTTTTAGGTGTAGGTTCCAAAATATCGATTAAACGTTTATGTGTCCTCATCTCAAATTGTTCCCGAGAGTCCTTATTTACGTGAGGAGACCTAAGGATTGTATAAATATTCTTCTCTGTTGGCAGAGGAACCGGGCCGGCTACACCTGCTCCTGTTCTCTTCGCCGTATCAACAATCTTCTCCGCAGACTGATCAAGAATCTTATGATCAAAAGCCTTTAACCTAATCCGAATCTTTTGTTTTGCCATTTGTGTACCTCCTTTTCGCCCGATTATCACGGACATTCTCAGTGAAAAATACCTAATTCAGTGATTAGCAACCTTCCACATCATCGCAATGTTCAAACATCACCTTGTGAGTTACGGGTTATCTGTTTATGTATTTAGTTAAAAATAGACGAGAGATAAGTACTACGGCTGCAGGGCCATAGTACTTATACTCCCTAGGTTAAACACCTTACTTAATAATAGCAGTAACTGCACCAGCGCCAACTGTACGGCCACCCTCGCGAATAGCGAAGCGAAGACCTTCTTCGATAG
>JAENZX010000066.1 GCA_016841045.1 Thermincola carboxydiphila | reverse complement strand
AGTCCACAGCGGACTTTCACCGCCAAGTTATCGCCCATGCCGGGCGCACACAAAACAGTTGCCAAAAAGGCAACAAATCCAGATATAAGTGTCATATACCAGCCAGCCGTCCCTACTTTCGCTGCGACTATAGAAGGACTGGAAAAAAACACTTTTGCTGATATCGTTATCGTTAACAAAGCGATAGTTTCATGGACTCCAAACTTGCCATCCTTTATCATTTAGCATCACCTCCGTTATCCTTGTCATTTCTTTTACGGTTGGGTGTGTTAAAGGGATCTGAGCGCATACTTTGATTGAATAAAGGCTGGCGAATGATGGTATCGGGGTTAATTTTTGCGCTGGGTGCAACGGGTGCCAAGAAAGGCACACCAAAAGACTTCATATAACAAGCCAAAGCTGCAACTACAATAAACGCAAGGGATATGCCATAAAAGCCTGCTATTCCTGCGGCAAAAACAAAGAGGAATCGTAATATTCGAATGGCCAACGCCATAGAAAAATTAGGCATGGTAAAACTGCCTAAGCCTGTTAATGCAATGATTACAATTAGAATTGGACTAACAAGACCTGCCTGGACTGCTACCTGACCCAATATTAAAGCACCAACAATACCTAATGTCTGCCCAATCACACCAGGTATTCTAACACTACCTTCACGGACCAATTCAAAGGCAAGTTCCATTAGTAAAAGTTCAATAATGGTTGGAAAGGGAACAGCTTCTCTGGATTTTACAATAGACTCCAAAAAAGGCGATGGAACCATTTCGTGATGATACAGCACTAAAGCAACATACAAGCCTGGAATGAGCAAAGCGGACATAACCCCAATAAATCGAATAATTCTTAAGAAGGTACCGTATTGCCATCTCAGCATTGAGTCTTCCGAGGTATGAAATAGTCTGTAAAAAGTCACAGGAGCAGCCATCGCAAAGGGATCCCCTTCTGTAATAATTACTACCTGTCCCTCTACCAGGAATGAAGCCGCTCTATCCGGTCTTTCAGTGGAAACGACCTGCGGAAAGGGCATAAGATAATCATCTTCAATCAATTGCTCAAGCATACCATTCCCTGCAATAAAGTCTGTGTCAATCTTTTTAATGCGTCGGCGAACCTCTTCCACTATTTTGGGATTGGTGATACCTTCAATGTATAATATTGCACTGTTGACCTTGTTCAATTTTCCCGTAGGGATAATTTCAGTAATAAGTTTTTCATTCTTGATTATTCTTCGCAGCAGCGTGATGTTTGTTCTTAAGTTTTCTGTAAATCCTTCTTGTGAGCCTTTTACTACCTGCTCTGCGATAGGCCTATCAATATTTCTTTTTTCAAATCCCCTGGTTTCCATCATTAGCGCTTCCGAGCATTCATCGATAAACAAGACCGACAGTCCATTTAAGATTTGAGGCTTTATTTCATTAAAATCAGAGGCCTTTGTAAGCTGCGTAATAGATAATACATTATCTATAATATAATCAATTGGACAGCTATTAGATGCGTCCGCAAAATTATCTGGGTCCATTAATTGTGGAAGTATGAATTGGTTTACCGAAGTTTTATCCACCATACCGTCCACAAAGACCAAAAAGGCTTTTGTTTTTCTAGCAATTTTAAACTCCCTGATAACCACATCCTGATTCCTGGGCATACTAAAGATCTCTTCAATATATTGCTTGTTAGTTGCTACATCCTTAAAAACATTAGAAACAGAAGGGGTTTGAATGGAAGACTTGTCTTTGGCATTACTGTTCTGCTTAGACTTCCAATCTTCCACTTTTATTGGTTTTCTTATTTTTGTTGATTTAGAATGTGTATCCTTTTGTTGATTTTGGCTTTTATCATCCTCATATTCAGAGGAATCCATCTGCGTGGTCTTCCCCTGTTCATACTTATCTTCCAGTAATTCAAAACCTTCTTCATTATTTGGTCTGCTGTATTTCAAAAAACCCACAATTTTTGTAAGCAAATTTGGCATGATTACACTTCCTTCAATTCTTCCAAGGGGTAAAATTTCTCATAAAGTTAAATAATTCCCTCATTATAGAGCATTATACCCTTTTTTGCCGAAATAACTCTGCTATTGGAAGAAAGAATAGCGCAAAAAACCCTTCCAGTAAGTGTCAACAACAGCCTACAATAGGGGAAAACACCTACTGTGGGCTGTTTTGTATTACTCCTCTATCTGTGTGCCATCCTTAAAACTGAACACCACCCTGCCATCCGGCATTACCTTAACCTTCTCAACCGCCACCGCCCAGAGCTTATCATCGAATATCTCCAAAACAAGCGGGCGTGATTCAATGCCCTTGATAAAGGTTTCAAGCATCAGAGATTTATTCTGGCGCTCACACTTGAGCTTTTCCAGTTCAGCAACCCGCTCCGTAGCCTTGCGATGTCGCTCCAGATAGCTGTTGTTGCGCTCACTCCACTCATCTTGATTGATAGTGACGCGAGCGTTTTCATAGATTGCCTTTTTGCAAAGTTCGGAAACCACTTCAATTTCCCGCCTAAGTTCCTTAAGTTCATCGTCAATCTCGGTGCAATCACAAAGGATACTCTGGGAGAGACGGGAGTTGGCGATTAGTTCCTCCCGGCATTCCTTCAACGAGTTGAACGCAAGGAGAAAACGCTGTTTTACGTCATCCTCGGTTACATGGGGTGTTTTACACTTTTTATCACCCTTGTACTTTTCATTGCACCGCCAGATTACCCGACGGTATTTTGTATTGGAACCCCATACCTTGGAGCCGTAAAAACCACCGCAGTCGCCACACACAATTTTCGCTGAGAAAGGGCTGTTGCAGCCGGATGGTCTGCCGAGACTTTTTCGCCGCTCAATCTCAGCCTGAACCGCATCGAATTCTTCAGGCTCGATAATGGCAGGATGGCTGTTCTGTACATAGTACTGGGGGACCTCGCCCTCATTAACCTTTCGCTTCTTTGTCAAGAAATCTACCGTGAAGCCCTTCTGCAAAAGCGCGTCCCCTTTATATTTCTCGTTGGTCAGAATACTTTTCACCGTAGCAACCTGCCATGTCTTTTTTCCTGCAGGCGACGGAATACCCTGGCTGGCGAGGTGTTTGGCAATTGCTGATGGGGTTTTCCCTTCTATGAACAGACGGAATATCATCCGCACAATCTCGGCTTCAGATTCGACAATTTTCGGCAGGCCATCCTCGCCCTTTTCATAACCGAGGAATTGACCGTATGGAAGGCTTACCTTTCCGTCGGCCATGCGTTTGCGTTGTCCCCATGTGACATTCTCGGATATGGAACGGCTTTCCTCCTGTGCAAGACTGGACATTATTGTGATGAGAAGCTCCCCTTTGCTGTCCAGCGTATATATGTTTTCCTTTTCAAAATAGACCTCTACGCCTTTTTCCTTAAGCTGGCGCACAGTTACCAGGCTGTCCACTGTGTTTCTAGCGAAGCGGGATACGCTTTTGGTGATGATGAGATCAATCTTGCCGTCAAGGGCATCGGCAATCATCTGCTTAAAGCCATCCCGTTTCTTTGTATTTGTTGCACTGATTCCCTCATCCGTATAGACCCGTACAAACTCCCAGTCCGCCCGTTCCTTTATGTATTTGGTATAGTAATCCACCTGCGCCTCGTAACTGGTCAATTGTTCTTCGCTGTCGGTGGAAACTCTGGCGTAGGCAGCCGTTCTTCGTTTGGCATTCAAATGTGTACCATTGGCAGATTTTTGGCGAATAGTTGCCGGTATTATTCTTACGTTTGATGCCATATTACCGCCTCCCTTTCGCTTTTTCACGGGCAGCCTGACGCATCTCGTCCGTCCAGCTTTCGCTGCGCGACCTGTCCTGCCAGACCTTTTCGTCTGTATGGCCGCCTCGGAACACAAAGACCAGCTTGTTAAACTCAGGAACCCTGATTTGTGCAATCTCAGCTTCAAAGATATCAGCATCAAAATCTTCCAGACCGAGAACCTCGGCACTGGTTGTATAAAGCACCGATTCCGGTATTTGTTTGGCGTGGCAAGCAGCTTTGCCTTCCTGCAAAAAGGTGGAACACTGCCAAGCCGCCTTTCCACCTCTGACTTTCCTCTTATATTTTTTGCCGCAGTTTCCGCACTGGATAATGCCGCTGAAGGGGTATCGGTTACGGGTATCACTCTTTGCCCCGTAAAGCCTGCTCCGCTTCTCCATGACTGCCTGCGCCTTTTCAAAGGTTTCCTTATCAATGATGGCTGGATGAGTGTCTTCCGCAAAATACATCGGCAGAGCACCCTTATTCCAGACCAGCTTTTTTGTCAAATGATCAGCCACATATTTTTTCTGCAGCAATGCGTTCCCAGTATATTTTTCATTTTTAAGGATGGCAATCACGCGCTCACCGTTCCAGTCACCGCTATGCACAGTGGCCACATTCATTTCCTTGAGCTTCTTTGCTATCCTGCCGCCACCCATACCACTGATATAGTCCGCAAAAATCATGCGTACCACGGCGGCTTGCTCCGGTTCGATTTCCACCTTGCCCTTGACAATTTGGTAGCCAAACATGAACCGCAGATTGGCCAGTTCACCTTTTTCAAACTGCTTACGGATACGCCATTTGCAGTTTTCACTTGCCGACAGGCTCTCTTCCTGTGCGTAGAACAGGGGATAGAACAGGGGACGGTTCTCTGTTCTAGCACAATCTGATCAATACAGGACGTATACCATTAAAACTGTATTCCATTTATGCACCGCCCGAGCATCCGCGCGGCACA
>JAENZX010000004.1 GCA_016841045.1 Thermincola carboxydiphila | reverse complement strand
CGCCTTGCCAAGGCGAGGGTCGCGGGTTCGAATCCCGTCTTCCGCTCCATTTTAATATTCTTATTGATATACATATTATGGATGCGGAGTTTAACGCTGGGAAGTCTGGTTCCATCGAAACCAAAGATGGTATTCATCTGACCTCGGTAGTGATATAATCATACCGGGGTGTTCTTATATTAGACTGCTTTGTGTTTGAAACAATTTAGTCTTGTTTTTATATAATTATGAAGAGATACAGGAGGAGAATAAATGAGCGTAAATCTGGAAAAACTAGAAGGTAATGTCGTTGCACTAGAAATTGAGATTGAAGAGACAAGAATGAGTCAGGCTGTAGAAAAAGCCTACCAAAAGGTTTCTAAAAAGGTAAACATACCGGGATTCAGAAAAGGCAAAGCCCCGCGTGCTATTGTTGAAAGACACGTAGGTAAAGAATATTTGAATGAGGAAGCCCTTGATGAAGTGGTGCCCGAAGCCTATTTTGCGGCAGTACAGGAGACAGGCATTGAACCTATCGACAAACCGAAAGTTGAAGTGGTTCAACTGGAAGAGGGTAAGCCGGTAATCATTAAAGCTACAGTGGAAGTCAAGCCAGAGGTTGAACTTGGTGAGTACATAGGTCTTGAGGTAGAAAAGCCGGAAACTGAGATAAATGACGAAGATGTTATTAATGAGCTTGAATCGTTAAGACAACGCCATGCCCAGTTGATTAACGTTGAAGAAGGTCCGGCTGAACTAAATGATACTACAGTTATTGATTTTGAGGGTTTTGTTGACGGTGTCGCTTTTCCCGGAGGTGCAGGAACAGATTATTCTCTGGAACTTGGATCAGGGTCATTCATACCAGGCTTTGAGGAACAATTGGTTGGCGCTAAGGTAGGAGAAACCAAAGATGTTAACGTGAAGTTCCCTGAAGATTATCATGCTGCTGAATTAGCCGGTAAGGATGCGGTTTTTAAAGTTACTGTCAAGGCAATCAAGAGAAAAGAAATGGCAGAACTGGATGATGAATTTGCTAAAGACGTCAGTGAATTTGAAAGCCTTGAGGAATTAAAAAATGACATTCTGAATAGACTAAAACAAGCGGCAACCCAACAGGCAGATATGAAGCTTAAAGATGCTCTTGTTGACAAAGCCGTTGAGAATTCTAAAGTTGAAGTACCTGAAGTGATGATTCAGCAGAAAATTGATAACATGCTCCAGAACTTTGCTCAAAGATTAAGCATGCAGGGAATGAAGCTTGAAGATTACCTGAAATACACCAATTCTGATATGGATACAATTAAAGCCGATTACCGCCCTGCTGCCGAAAAGGGAGTTAAAATGGACCTTGTTCTGGAGGCGATTGCTGCTAAAGAAAACATCACTTTTACAGATGAGGATGTTGATGCCAAGATCGAGGAAATGGCCAAACAATATAACTCCGAACCGGCGGTACTGAGACAGTGGATTGAAAATGGCGGAAACTTGGAGCCCCTAAAAAATAGTATCAAAATTGATAAAACTGTAGAGTTACTTCAGGAAAAGGCTGTTATAAAATAAACATCTGTTATAAAATATTAATATAGATAAATATAGGGCGGATTAATAACCCGCCTTGTTTATCAGTTTAACTCTTTGTTAAATATTTAAAGGCAAAGGTGGGATTTTTTTGAATCTGGTTCCAATGGTTGTTGAACAGACTAACAGAGGAGAACGGGCTTACGATATCTATTCACGTTTGTTAAAAGACAGAATCATTTTTATTGGTGGTCCCATTGATGACATGGTTGCAAACCTCGTAATTGCACAACTTCTTTTTCTGGAGGCTGAAGATCCTGATAAGGATATTCACTTGTATTTAAATTCTCCGGGTGGAGTGGTTACGGCGGGGATGGCAATTTTTGACACAATGCAGTATATAAAACCTGATGTTTCGACCATCTGTCTGGGACAGGCGGCTAGTATGGGAGCATTTTTACTTGCTGCCGGTGCGGCGGGTAAACGTTTTGCATTACCTTACACCCGTATCATGATTCACCAGCCTTTGGGAGGAGTTCAGGGTCAGGCAACAGAAATAGAAATTCATGCCAGGGAAATCCTGCGTATGAAAGATGTACTTAATAAGTTGCTGGCAAAACATACAGGTCAACCATTAGACAGAGTCGCACAGGATACTGAACGCGATTACTTCATGTCAGCCCAGGAAGCAAAGGATTATGGGATTGTCGATGAGGTGATTACCAATCGGAAGTAAAAGAGCAGAGGTGATTTCGGATGTATAAATTCAGCGACGAAAAGGGCCAATTAAAGTGTTCGTTTTGCGGAAAGCTCCAAGATCAAGTGAAAAAGCTGGTTGCAGGGCCGGGGGTTTATATATGTGACGAATGTATTGAACTATGTAATGAAATAATTGAAGAGGAACTAAGTGAAGACCTCGGTATGGAAATGGGTGACCTTCCAAAACCGAAGGAAATCAAAGAAATACTGGATCAGTACGTAATCGGCCAGGAATCAGCCAAAAAAGCACTTTCAGTTGCTGTGTACAACCACTACAAAAGAATAAATATCGGTAGTAAAGTGGACGACGTGGAACTTCAGAAAAGTAACATCGTTATGCTTGGACCTACCGGAAGCGGCAAGACTCTGCTGGCGCAGACACTTGCAAGGCTGCTTAATGTTCCTTTTGCCATCGCTGATGCAACCTCTCTTACTGAAGCCGGTTATGTTGGGGAAGATGTGGAGAACATACTTCTCAAGCTGATTCAGGCGGCAGATTATGATGTAGAAAAAGCTGAAAAAGGTATTGTATATATCGACGAAATTGATAAAATAGCCCGTAAGTCTGAGAATCCTTCTATAACTAGGGATGTCTCCGGCGAGGGAGTCCAGCAGGCGTTGTTGAAAATCCTTGAAGGGACTGTTGCCAGTGTTCCACCACAAGGTGGAAGAAAGCACCCCCATCAGGAATTTATTCAGCTGGATACTACCAACATTTTGTTTATCTGCGGTGGGGCCTTTGATGGTATCGATAAGCTTATCCAAAACCGAATAGGTAAGAAGAGCCTTGGTTTCGGAGCGGAGATTCAGACCAGGAAGGAAAAGAATGTGGGTGAAACTCTTAAACACATTTTACCTGAAGACTTGTTAAAATTCGGTTTGATTCCTGAGTTTGTTGGCCGTCTCCCCGTAATTGTAACTCTGGAAGCTCTTGACGAAAGCGCACTGGTTAAGATTCTTACAGAGCCCAAGAATGCTCTCGTCAAGCAATACCAGAAGTTCTTTGAAATGGATGGTATAACCCTTGAGTTCAAGGAGGATGCTTTGCAGACAATTGCTCAGGAAGCAATGGCGAGAAATACCGGTGCAAGGGGCTTAAGGGCCATTATTGAAGATATTATGCTGGATATGATGTACGAGGTTCCATCCAGAGATGATATTACTAAGTGTACAATTACAAAAGAAGTGGTCAATAAAAAAGATCAGCCTGTTCTCCTAACCACTGTCGACCGAAAGAAGAAGAAGGAAGAAACTGCCTAAGGGCAGTTTCTTTTTTGTCGGAAATAATTGAGCCAAAGCGCCATCCGTGGCGCTAGGCGGCTTCGGCGTCCTGCCTCCGCCCTGCGGCATTGAAAATTGATTCGGTAAGTTCACAGACGATGGTGACCCAATGAAAAACCTTAGTAAATGGCTAACCTTTAAGTTTATAGCAAGGAAAAATTAAACTATTGGCCGTTTTTCACTAGGTTAATTGGTTCTCCAAGCACGAAAGCTGCCATTAGGGCAGCGAAAGACGAAACAAATGGCATAGAAGCAGGAAATAGGGTGTTATAGGTTGAATATTATTTTCATAACTAATTTAGAAGGTGTTTGAGCTATGAATGAGTTAGATGGAGCGTATAAAGAGAACAGGTACTTGGTAGCGGTGATTTTATTAAGTATTGCAATTTTTGTGGGTCAGGTGGTTGATGCCGGGGCGTTCAGTTTGGAAAATTTGCCAGATGCTTTTAGGGCTGTTTTTGATCCCATGCAGTTTATGGTAGGAATGCTAATTATCAGTTTTATTTTCGTCATCACATCTATAAGAAAATATGAACTTATTCCCAACCCTTTGCTAAACATCATCAAATGGTATTTTTCCATTGTACTCATTAACGACTTCATTGTTCTCGTCTTTAGGGTCGTTCAGAAAAGCAATATCCTTTCTTTTACAAACAGTTTTTCGGGAACCGGTAAGCTTTACCTTATCCTGGCATCAATGAGGTCTATTACAGATTTGACTATATCGTCAGCTGCTGTTTGCCTTTTAGTTTACGGCCTGGCGAGATACAAGTTTGTTCACGATGATGGTCCCTTGTCCGCCAATCGTATGGGCCGGATAATACTGATTTTTGTTGTTATTAGGTGGGTGTTCTCCATACCGGTAAACATGACTGGCTTATTGACCAATCAGAGAATATTTGTAGTATCTCTTATTGTCAGCCTCTTGGCAGGTTTGGTTAGTATGGTGCTTATTTATTTGATGGTAAAACAACAGAGAAATCGTCATAAGACGACATTTTTTAAAAATTTGACCCGATACTTCAGTATTGGTTTACTGGTGGTAGCTCTTAATTTTATTTATTCTATCAGTTCATTTGGCTTAATTCAGAGATTTCCTGCGGGTGAAATAGAGATGCTGGGAGGGTTCGGTAAACTGGTTTTGTTTATAACCCTAGTATCCCAGGCTGTTCAGAATTATTACATGTACAAAGCTCTCGACGGTTATAATGAGGATGAAGCAGTGGTTTTCAAAGGAAACGCTGCGGTCGAACTTCCACATGCTGTGATGACAGGTGAATAAGAATATGATGAATATTACGCACATTTTTATATAATGTTTCGACCAAAAATTAAGCGAGAATAATACCCGCTTAATTTTTTTGTTAATTCAACTGCCAACTGTTAACTTATAAAACCTTCCCACTTTGGTAATACTATCCTTGGTAACAAGAAAGCAATCGGTGCAAGGAGGGTTCATATTGGGTTATTTGAATGGAATCGGAGGGTTCCTTAGCTTTGTCCAGATATTTTTTGCCATTGTAATTGGCCTTTATTTCCTCAATTTACTGAGGGCTCAGCAAGGCAATAAGGTGGCAGTAGAAAAAGAGTCTAAAAAGGAAATGGACAAGCTTCAACAGATGAGACAGCTTAGCTTAACAGAACCTTTGGCAGAAAAGACAAGACCATCCAAGTTTGAGGACATTATAGGACAAGATGAGGGTTTAAAAGCGCTTAGAGCTGCTTTATGTGGGTCTAATCCTCAACATGTTCTGATTTACGGTCCTCCCGGTGTGGGGAAAACAGCTGCAGCTCGTTTGATTCTAGAAGAAGCTCAACGAAATCCTGATTCTCCTTTTGGTGAAAAAGCAAAGTTTATAGAACTGGATGCCACTACTGCCAGGTTTGATGAACGTGGTATCGCAGATCCGCTTATCGGCTCAGTGCATGACCCTATTTATCAGGGGGCAGGACCTCTTGGTATGGCTGGAATACCTCAGCCTAAACCGGGTGCTGTGACTAAAGCTCACGGGGGTATGTTGTTTCTCGATGAGATAGGTGAGCTTCATTCAGTTCAAATGAATAAACTCCTTAAGGTGCTGGAAGATCGCAAGGTGTTTTTGGAAAGCGCCTATTATAGTTCAGAAGACAACAACATCCCTGTGCACATTCACGATATTTTTCAGAATGGTTTGCCTGCAGACTTCCGTATGGTAGGGGCTACTACAAAAATGCCTCAAGATATCCCTCCTGCCATAAGGTCACGATGTCTGGAAGTTTATTTTAGAAGTCTGCTGCCGAATGAAATTGCCAGGATCGCCGAAAATGCCGCTTCAAAGATTGATTTCAAACTGGAAGATGGGGCAGTCGATGTCCTTAAAAAGTATGCTTCAAATGGGCGGGAAGCTGTTAACATAATTCAGCTTTCTGCCGGTATTGCAGTTGCTGAACATCGAAAAGATATCCGGGTTGCAGATGTTGAATGGGTTGTCAACAGCGGGCAGTATTCGCCGCGCCCCGATAAAAAGATACCACCTCATCCTCAGGTTGGATTTGTAAATGGATTAGCCGTTTATGGGCCGAATATGGGAACTCTGATTGAGCTGGAGGCCACAGTATCTCATGTTGGCGGGAGTAAAGGAAAACTGGTTACGACAGGTGTGGTGGATGAAGAAGAAATTGGCAGTGGAAGTAAAGTGGTTAAGCGAAAGAGCATGGCCAGGGGGTCGGTGGAAAATGTTTTAACCGCACTAAAGCACAGCTTGAATCTGGAAACTCAGGATTATGACATACATGTTAATTTTCCGGGGGGTGTTCCTATTGATGGGCCGTCAGCCGGAATTGCAATAGCCGCTGCAATTTATTCGGCAATAAAAAATGAACCAATAGACAATAAAATAGCCATGACCGGCGAGGTTTCCATCAGGGGTAGCGTCAGACCTGTTGGCGGAGTAGTAGCCAAAGTAGAGGCGGCTCGGCAGGCCGGAGCGAAGCGGATTCTTATACCAAGAGAAAATTACCAGGCTATGTTTAAGAAGCTGGAAGGTATTGAAATTATTTGTGTGGATACCCTAACAGATGTTATAAGGTATTCAGTAATAACAGCTGAGGAAAGAGTTCCGGAAGGCTACTTCCAAACAGATGCATTAAGCGCTTCCCCGCTTTAAGAAGGGTTTTTACACCATCAAACTAGTTTGCGAATATGCCGATGCCATTTTATGGCTATATGGTTGTTGGCGGAGCCCCGAGGCTTAAACCGGGGCTTTTAAAGTAACCTTCAGCTTGCAGGCATTCTCGTATCGGTATATAATTAGTATAACTCAAAAATTAGAAGATTGATAAAGGATTCGGGGGTGGTCAGAAATGGCTGAAGAAAATTTACCACAGGATATAGTGCAAAGTATTACCACCAAATCATTTGATGGTTCAACCCGGCAGTTACCGCTTCTTCCTCTTCGCGGTATTCTAGTATTCCCATACATGATTATACACTTGGATGTCGGTCGGGAAAAATCAGTAAAAGCAATTGAAGAAACAATGGTCCAGGACAGAATTATCTTTTTGGCTACTCAAAAAGAAGCTCAAACGGATGAACCACAAGAGTCAGATATATATGAGATTGGGACGATTGCAGAAGTTAAACAGCTGCTAAAACTACCGGGCGGAACTATCAGGGTTCTGGTCGAAGGCTTGTCCCGGGGTAAGATTGAAAGGTATATTGAACATGAGCCCCATTTCAAAGTAGAAGTCGCAGATTTCCCTGAAAGTGAAGTTGTTACACCAGAGATAGAAGCCTTGATGAGAAGCCTGACTAGTCAGTTCGAGCAGTTTGTAAAAATGAGCAAGAGGATACCTCCTGAAACGGTGGTGACTGTTGTTAACTTAGAAGAACCGGGAAGGCTGGCAGATATTATCGCATCCCATCTTGCTCTGAAAATTGAAGATAAACAGAGAATACTTGAAGCTGTTGATGTTTCTAAGCGGCTTGAAATCCTTTGCGAAATCGTAGCAAAGGAGATGGAAATTCTTGAACTTGAGCGTAAAATAAACCTCAGGGTTAGAAAGCAGATGGAAAAAACTCAGAAAGAGTATTATTTGAGGGAGCAGCTAAAGGCAATACAAAAAGAGCTGGGTGAGAAAGACGAAAAGCAGGCTGAGAGTGAGGAATACCGGGATAAAATAGCAAAAGCCAAGCTTCCAAAAGAAGTTGAGGAAAAAGCTCTCAAAGAACTTGAACGTCTTGAGAAGATGCCTCCGATGGCTGCTGAGTCAGGTGTTATCCGGACGTACCTTGACTGGTTGTTAGTTCTCCCGTGGAATAAAAAGACCAAGGACCGTATTGATATCGACCAGGCAGAAAATATCCTTAATGAGGACCATTATGGACTGGATAAGGTAAAAGAGCGGATTCTTGAATATCTGGCTATTAGAAAACTGGCTAAAAAGATGAAAGGGCCTATTCTATGCTTTGTTGGTCCTCCAGGGGTTGGTAAAACTTCCCTTGCTAAATCTATATCAAGAGCACTGGAACGTAAATTCATTCGTATGTCCCTTGGCGGTGTCAGAGATGAAGCTGAAATCAGGGGCCATCGCCGTACTTATGTGGGTGCCATGCCGGGCAGGATTATACAGGGAATTAAACAGGCAGGTTCTAATAATCCGGTGTTTCTACTTGACGAAATTGACAAAATGAGCATGGACTTTAGGGGTGATCCTTCATCGGCACTATTAGAAGTGTTGGATCCGGAGCAGAATAATACATTTAGCGATCATTACATTGAAACTCCTTTTGATTTATCTAACGTAATGTTTATCACTACTGCCAATGCTCTGCATACTATTCCCCGGCCATTACTTGACCGGATGGAAGTTATTTATATTTCCGGCTACACGGAAGAAGAAAAAGTTAAAATAGCTGAACGATATCTTGTTCCCAAGCAAATAAAGGAGCATGGACTCAGCAAAAAAATGCTCACCATCTCCGAAAATACAATTCGTAAGGTAATTCGTGAATATACCCGGGAATCAGGAGTTCGGAATCTCGAGAGACAGATTGCGGCAGTATGCCGCAAGGCGGCCAAGGAAATAGTTCAGGAAAAAACTAAGTCAGTAAAGGCTACTATCCAGAACCTTGAAAATTACCTTGGTATTCCACGATTTAGGTACGGTGTGGCAGAAAAAGAAGATGAAGTGGGAATTGCTACCGGTCTCGCATGGACTGAGGTCGGGGGTGACGTTCTCTTTATAGAAGTTACGACTATGAAAGGAACAGGTAAACTAACCCTGACTGGAAAGCTTGGAGATGTTATGAAGGAGTCTGCACAGGCTGGGTATACTTACATTCGTTCCAAAGCTTCAGAATTAGGTATTGCTGCTGATTTCTACGAGAAATTTGATCTTCATATTCATGTACCCGAAGGAGCTATTCCAAAAGATGGCCCTTCAGCCGGTATAACCATGGCGACAGCGATTGCATCGGCAATTACTAACAGAAAAGCCAGGAGTGATGTTGCCATGACTGGCGAAATCACTTTGCGTGGACGGGTTCTTCCAATTGGCGGAGTCAAAGAAAAAGTTCTAGCAGCTCATAGGGCGGGAATCAAAACAATTATTTTGCCCGCCGAAAACAAGAAAGATATAGAGGATATTCCTCAGAAGGTTAAAAGTAAACTTGAGTTTTTCTTTGTAGAACACATGGATGAAGTATTACCTATGGCCTTGAAGGAGGCTTAGGATGCGGATTATTTCAGCAGATTATATTATCAGTGCTCCGGGGCCAAAACAGTATCCCGAAGGTGAACAGCCGGAAATAGCTTTTGCTGGGCGGTCAAATGTCGGTAAGTCATCACTTATTAACAAACTGGTGAACAGGCGAGGATTGGCCCGAACCAGCGGCAGCCCCGGAAAGACCAGACTTTTGAACTTTTATTGGATAAACAAAGACTTTTACTTTGTGGATTTGCCCGGGTATGGTTTTGCCAAAGTAGCCAAGGACGTAAAGGCTCAGTGGGGTAAAATGATTGAAGGGTATCTCCGTGAGAGGGAGAACCTCCGGGCAGTGGTACACCTCATAGACATCAGGCATGCTCCAAGCAAAGAAGATGTTGAGATGCATCAGTGGCTTATTCACTATGAGATTCCGACTATTATTGTTGTGACAAAAGCAGATAAAATCACGCGTGGCAAGTGGCAAAAACATACAAAATTGATTTGTGAAAGTCTTGGTGCATTACCAGACACTCCTGTCGTAATATTTTCTTCACTTACAGGTCAGGGTAAGGATCAGGTTTGGGAAATATTAAGTGGTTATATAGGTTGAAATAGGAAAGAGCCCGTATAACGGCTCTTTTCTCAGTGTCCAGTACGGGGGCTGTATATGCATAAATTGAGGATTGTCATTGCGGGGAGGGATGTCCTGTTCCGTAAACAATTGAAAGAGACCCTTAGTATAGCCGGACATGGGGTTATAGGAGAGACGGAAGATGCAATCTCCGCTCTGCGCCTTGTCCACACAGTACAGCCTGATTTATGTATTGTTTCTCTAGAGGGAGGGGCTGAAGTAATTGAACTGGCAAAAACTATAGAGGAGACCAGAATTGCTGCTGTTATACTGGTGGTCGACTATGCCGAAAAGGATCTTGTTTACAATCAGGATGCAAACTTGGCTATCCCAATATTAGTCAAACCCTTTGAGGAACTTAACCTTCTTACTCTTATTGATTACTCATATATGGTATTTAGCAAGGTCGCGGGTCTTGAACAGGAAGTAAGCCGGTTAAAAAGTGGTTTAGAGACCCGAAAAGTGGTGGAAAAAGCCAAAGGTATTCTCATGAAGGCTTATGGGTTAACCGAGGAAGAAGCCTTCAAACGAATCCAGCAGCAGAGCATGAAGAAGCGTACAACAATGAAAAACTTAGCAGAGGCAATTATAATGAGTTACGAAATATCGAAACCAGATTAAAGAGGCAAATAAGCCTCTTTTTTTCTTTGCTATTAAGGATTAAGAGAAAAAGAAAAAAGGAAAATGGATTTATATGTAGAAAATACCATATATTTACATAAAAATTGGATATTGGGGGTTATTATTTTTATGCTCAAAACGGGGGATATACTGGATGATAAATATCATATTATTGAGTATATAGGAAAGGGGAGGTGGGGGCGTGTTTTTTTGGCGGAGAACCTCAAGATCGGAAACAGGTGGGCTGTTAAAGAAATTAGTCTTACAAGTGATCTGAGGGTAAACCTGCAGGCCGAACCGGAGATACTAAAAATTCTCAATCACAGGAGCTTGCCGCGAATCATAGATGTAATAAGGTCCGATGATTTTCTCTATATTATCGAAGATTACTTTGAAGGGCGAAACCTTAGCGAGTTAATACAGTACCGGGATTTATGCAGTGAGAATAACGTGATTACCTGGGGAAAACAGTTATGTGAAATTCTGATTTACCTTCACAATCTCAAGCCTAACCCGATTATTTACAGAGACATGAAACCGAGCAATATTATCATAGATAGTGATAATAATGTAAAGCTTATTGATTTTGGAATTGCTCGGGAGTTCAGGAGTGATCAGGACAGTGACAGTACCTTTATAGGGACAATTGGTTATGCAGCGCCGGAACAATATAGTATAGGCACCAAGGCTGATGAAAGAACCGATGTTTACGGACTGGGAGTAACTCTTTACCATGTACTTACTGGCATTAAACCTGGGCATAACTCACAAAGAATAGTTCCGGTAAGAGAAGGTGACAGTTCTTTGTCAGCAGAAATAGAAAAAATTATTATCAGATGCACTCAACAAAATCCTGATGATAGATATCAAAGCGCTCAGGAATTATTGACTGATTTAGAGAATATCAATTCAATTAGAAGGTTAAATGCGGAGGGTTTTTTTGCAAGGCTCAGGAGAACTTTGCAAAAGCCCAACAGAAAAAAATCACTGTTTGCAGATAACTTCATAGGTACTGTTGTAATAGCTGTCGGCGGTACTAACAGGGGGGTTGGCTGTACATATACATCTATAGCCCTGGCATCGTTTCTTAGAAGGCAGGATTGTAAGGTTGCAGTAGTTGAAAAGAACGAAAATCCGGTATTTTCCACTCTAAGCGAAGATAGCTCTTGCAGTAAGTTTTTTAAAGGGTACTTCAGAAAAACAGGCATAGATTTTTATTGGCAGAATTGGTACAAGGGCGAGACAATCATATCAGAAGCCCTGCAAGGTGGATATGATTTTGTGATAATTGACTTGGGTAGGTTATTAACAACCCATGATATGCAAATTCATAAAAGTATGGATTCTGCGGATCTACGGTGGATGGCCGATGCAGAGGGGGGGACCCCCAATTCCTGTTATGAAGAAATGTGCCGGTCAAATATTCCGATTCTTGTATCTGGGTGTGCAGAATGGCAGCTTAAAGATTTATCACTCTGCCTTGATGCTGTGAGGTCAAGCAAGTGGACAATTCTTTTTTCCATTCCGGATAGGAAAACCTTCGAAGAAATAAAGCATCAGCTAACAATCAAAAGTTTCGCTACTGATTTTTCACCGGACCCTTTCGCACCGAACAGTCATCACGATTCTGTTTTTGAACACTTAGTACAGGGTTACCTGACCCGGAAAAAATCCAGTAAGATAAATTATTATTTTGGAAATAAATAAAGGCAACGCAGATTGTTTAAATAAAGCATTAAAATCTGCAATGGTGCATAATCCTTTAATGTGCAGTCAAAAAGGGGTGTTTGCTAATTGGTGACGAACATAGGTACTCTTGCTCTGGGGCTGGGTATAATTCTTTTAAGTGCGGAGTTATTTACTAACGGGATTGAATGGTTGGGCCGAAGATTAAAACTATCAGAGGGTGCTGTCGGTAGTATTCTTGCGGCAGTAGGCACGGCTCTCCCGGAAACCCTAGTTCCGATAATTGCTATAGGGTTCGGAGCCAGTAAAGCCACGGAAGAAATAGGAGTTGGGGCGATTCTGGGGGCTCCCTTCATGCTCGGGACGCTGGCTCTTTTTGTAACCGGTGTTACTGCCCTTATTCTGGCTTTGGCGGGGAAAAGAAGAGCTACAATGATGATTGATGAATGTGTTATGAAGCGGGACCTGAAATTCTTTTTATTGGTATATACCTTTGCCATATTTGCAGCCTTTTTGAGAGATCATAATTTGAAGCTGCTTGTAGCTGCCGGATTGGTTATGGCGTATATGACCTATGCTTATAAAACAATTACCGGAGGAGAATGTGTAGCATCTGGTAAACTTAATCCGCTTACGTTTGATAAAAGGGCGGTTGTGCCAAGAATACGGATCATTCTGCTGCAGGTGTTATGTGCCGTCGGGGGTATCATCGGAGGAGCGGAAATTTTCATCCACTCGATGGAACGTATTGCAGAGACTGTTAATGTTTCACCTTTCATTTTGTCAGTTATAATTACTCCCATCGCAACTGAATTACCGGAAAAATTCAACAGTATTATATGGGTAAGCAGGGGTAAAGATACACTTGCCCTAGGGAATATAACCGGGGCTATGGTATTTCAAAGTTCTATCATACCGGCTATCGGTATTGCCATGACTCCCTGGGTGCTTAGCAACGTTGCTCTGACTTGCGCGGCAGTTGCTCTTTCATCAGCTGCTGTGGTGCTGTTGATGATTTTATGGAAGGGCTATTTGCGAGCTTACACACTTCTGTCTGGGGGTGCCTTTTATGCCCTGTTCCTGTTTTTGGTCATCGGAGGTAAGGTCTAAAGCTCATTAAGGAGGGTCTTAAATGACAGATAAAACTTTAACTGCAGCCCTTATCAGCGGCGGAAAGATGGCAATGAAGGTTACAGCCATTGGGGGAGTTGGTCTGCTATTATACATCTTGATAACAAATCAAAAAGTAGTATATCTCCCTCAGGCTCTAATCGGTATTACTATAGTCAGTGTGTTCATGGGGGGGATCAAGGGTGGCATGTCAGCAGGGACGCAGGGATGGCTTCATGGATTTATGGTCGCACTTATGTACATAATAATCTCGACCATAATAAGGTTTTTTCTGTTCCCCGAATCCAACTTTGACCAGGTAAGTTTAATTCTGGCTTGTCCTATCCTGGCAGTTGGCAGCATAGGTGGGGTTGCTGGAATAAATGCAAGGTTTCTCCGGAGGAAAAAGCGTTTTGTAGCAAAAATCTATTGACCGTAATAATCCACCATGCTATAATAACGTTAATTAAATATCAGATACATTGAAGTATCATAGCAATGACGCTTTTGTGGGGATTTTCCCGTAAAAGCGTTTTTTTGTTTAGTTTTTATACCCCAAATCATTGCGGGTTGAGCAAAGACGCTCTCTATTAGGAATTGGCGCCGGTTCCTAAGTGAGAGTGTTTTTGTTTAAGCATAATTACCATTTAAGGGGTGACGCCGATGAAATCTAAGAGAATGGTATCTATTCTGACTTTATTGCTATTATTGGCTATGTCAGAAGCAGCCTTTGCTGCTGATTCATCAGCTATTGATAGTGGTGATACAACTTTTATCATTATCGCCAGTGCGCTGGTAATGCTCATGACACCTGGGTTAGCCCTATTCTACGGTGGTATGGTCAGAAGAAAAAATGTCCTTAGTACTTTTATGCAAAGTTTTATATTAATTGCTGTAATTTCTGTACAGTGGGTGCTCATAGGTTATACACTGGCCTTTGGCCCTGACAAGGGACATCTGATTGGAGGCCTGACGTGGTTAGGTTTTAACGGCGTAGGAATGTCTCCCAACCCTGATTATGCAGGAACTATTCCCCACCAGATATTCGCCATGTTCCAGCTGATGTTTGCTATTATTACACCAGCTTTAATCACAGGTTCCATCGCTGAACGAATGAGGTTCCCTGCTTTTCTTGCTTTTGCTGTTATCTGGGCTACGTTTATCTATGACCCCCTTGCACACTGGGTCTGGGGTGTGGATGGATGGATCCGTAATCTTGGAGCCCTGGACTTTGCGGGCGGTACTGTGGTTCATATCAGTTCAGGTGTATCAGGCCTTATTGCCGCCTTGGTATTGGGTAAAAGAAAAGGTTACGGAAAAGAACCATTATTACCACATCATTTGCCCATGACTGTGCTTGGTGCGGCTCTGCTCTGGTTTGGGTGGTTTGGTTTCAATGCAGGTAGTGCTCTCTCGGCAAATGGTCTGGCCACAAATGCTTTTGTTGTTACAAATACTTCGGCAGCAGCTGCGGCTATAGCATGGATGTTTGCTGAATGGCTGCACCACGGTAAACCCACAGTTCTTGGCGCAGCCAGCGGTGCTGTAGCGGGGCTCGTGGCTATTACTCCGGCTTCTGGTTTCGTAACTCCATTAGCTGCAATTATTATCGGTTTGGTAGGCGGAGTTGTATGTTATCTTGGTGTAAGTGTACTTAAAGCAAAACTGGGTTACGATGATTCGCTAGACGCATTTGGCTGCCATGGTATAGGTGGAACATGGGGAGCTATTGCCACTGGTTTATTTGCTACAACAACAATAAACTCTGGTGGAGCTGATGGTTTATTCTACGGTAATCCTGCTTTACTTAAGGCTCAGTTAATAAGTGTAGTTGCTACATATGCCTTTGCAGCTGTAGGTACAGTTGTAATACTGAAAGTTGTGGCGTTATTTACACCGCTTAGAGTTACAACTGAAGAGGAACTTACCGGACTTGATCTGACTATGCATGGTGAAGAAGCCTACAGGGATGCGGTGATGACTGTTTCTGTTTCGCGTGGCCGGTTGAAGGAGCGGATTGCTGATTCTAAGTCTGTGCCAGTGCATATCTCATAAATAAAAGCTTATATTCGTACAATCAGTAGAATTGAAAAGGGGGAGAAAAATGAAAAAGATTGAGGCAGTTATAAGACCGTCCAAACTTGATGAACTCAAGGAAGCTTTGGGTAAATTCGGTATACACGGGATGATGGTAACTGAAGTAATTGGATGCGGTCTGCAGAAAGGCAAAAAGGAAGTCTATAGAGGTACAGAGTATACAATCGATCTTCTTCCCAAAATCAAAATAGAAATTGTAACAGGTGATAAGTGGGTTGACGAGGTAATCAGGATTATAATTAACACTGCTAGAACTGGTGAAATCGGTGACGGAAAGATATTTGTATATGCCCTTGAAAACGCGGTAAGAATAAGAACCGGCGAGGGTGGGGAAGAAGCAATTTAGTCCATATTTAAGAAGGTAAGACAAATAAAATTAACTACTAAGACGTAAAAAAAGGCGAAGACGCTTTTGGGGGAAGTAAAACACCCTGGGAGCGTCTTTTTGATTTAAACTAAAAATTTGCAGCAAGTATATGGAATAACTTGTGTTGGTTGAGCAGTGGCGCTTCGACATTTAATTTTACAAATCAAGGAGGGACTTTAGATGATTAGAAGATTACTTAATATATCAACTGCAACTATATTGCTTATTTTAAGTACGACTGGATTAGTATGGGCGGCTGATGGCTCAACAGCGGAAGCTAATGCAATTGCGATAGATACCATGTGGACTCTTATAGCAGGTTTTCTGGTATTCTTTATGCAGGCTGGATTTGCAATGGTGGAGACCGGTTTTGCGCGTGCTAAAAACGCATCAAACATAATCATGAAAAACCTGATGGACTTTTCTGTAGGGACAATCGCATATTGGCTGGTCGGTTTTGGTTTGATGTTTGGTGCTAGTAAAGTGGGATTGTTCGGAACCAGCCTTTTTGGCGCAACGGGAAATACTGATCATCTTGGACTGTCAATTCCATTGATGGCATTTCTAATATTCCAGACAGTTTTTGCAGCTACTGCTTCAACTATTGTTTCGGGCGCAATGGCTGAAAGAACTAAGTTTAGCTCTTATATCATATATAGTGCTGTTATTAGTTTAATTATCTATCCGATAGTTGGTCACTGGATTTGGAATGCGGATGGCTGGCTGTTTAAAAAGGGCATGATTGACTTTGCCGGTTCTACTGTAGTTCACTCCGTTGGTGGTTGGGCTGCCATGGTTGGGGCTGCTATTCTTGGACCAAGGATTGGAAAGTACGGTAAAGACGGCAAGGTAAATGTAATTCCCGGTCACAGCATAACTCTTGCTGCTCTTGGCGTATTTATCCTTTGGTTTGGCTGGTTTGGTTTTAACCCTGGAAGTACAATAGCTGCAACTAACCCCAAAATCGCTGATATTGCAGTAACGACAAACATTGCAGCTGCTGCTGGAGCAGTCTTGGCTATGATATTTACATGGTTCAAGTATGGTAAGGCTGATGTAAGTATGACATTAAACGGTGCTCTGGCCGGTTTGGTAGCTATCACTGCAGGTTGTAATGCGGTTAACAATGTTGGAGCGGCTGTTATTGGTGCGATGGCCGGAATACTTGTTATCCTGTCAGTTGAGTTCTTTGACAAAGTCGCTAAAATAGATGACCCTGTAGGAGCGATTTCAGTTCATGGCGTATGTGGAGCGTTTGGTACTGCAATGGTTGGACTTTTTGCCGTAGAAGGAGGCCTTTTTTACGGTGGAGGCACGCAGCTCCTTGTTACCCAGTTAACCGGGGTCGCAGCTGTATTTGCATGGACGGTAGTAACTGCGGGTATACTCTTTACAGTTATAAAATACACTGTTGGACTCCGAGTTACTGAAGCAGAAGAGATTGAAGGTCTGGATATCGGTGAGCATGGTATGGCTGCTTACAATGACTTTATATTAAGGGGTGCTTCAGCCCGGGTTGGGGTTAACATGAACCCGCAGCCTGCTGCTAATGTTGCAGCTCCAGTAGCCAAAGAATCTGTTTAATAAATTCCTCATTAGAAGAAAAAATTAAGAACGAAAAGCAAGAATCCCGGAATTAATAGATCCGGGATTTTTCGTATTGACCCCGAAAGAACTCTGGATTATAATAGGTTCTAGAAGAAAAATAATTTTTAACACAGTGTTGTGTTATTTGTGGCGATGTAGCCCGGTGGAGGAGTAGTTTACTCTTTTATCGGGTTTTTATGTTTTTGTTTCCCCCAAAAAGGATATCTGTCATATATGGAGAATTGTTTTTAGACTACAATGCGGGGGAGGGTTCAGATGAAGAAGGTAGAAGCAATCATCAGGCCTGCAAAACTGGATGAAGTTAAGAAAGCCCTGGAAATGATCGGGATTTGGGGGATGACTGTATCCCAGGTAGTGGGATGCGGTACCCAAAAGGGGCATATTTCTGTTTACCGTGGTCAGGAATATTCAATCAAGTTGCTTGATAAGATAAAAATAGAGATTGTTGTTGAAGACAAATTTGTCGAACAGGTAGTGAATCGTATATGTACTGCTGCCAAAACCGGTGAAATTGGTGATGGAAAGATTTTTGTTTACGCGGTTGAAAAGGCCATTCGCATCAGGACGGGGGAAAGTGGCGAGGATGCTATTTAGCCTCTAAGTGAATAAACAGGGTTGTTATTTAACCGGCAAAGATGCCTGCACCAAGGGATAAATATGCCCTTAGTGTTAGGCATCTTTTTGTTTTGTAAATACTCGAAGGAAGGGAGACGCCGCCCATGAGTAAAGGATACGGATAATTTAAAGAAACGTAAAATTTAAGTAAGCACAAAGTCTAATATTATTGTTTACACAGGGATAACTGAATTTTTCTCCTTCACGGGAGAGGGGAGGTAAATCAATGGAGATTAACATTACAAGCCTGGCCCAGGGTATTGATACGGTATGGGTATTATTATGTGCTGCACTTGTATTTTTTATGGAAGGCGGTTTTGCTGCTCTTGAGGCAGGATTTATTAGAAGTAAGAACTCTTTGAATATTATTATGAAGGTTTTTGCCGACTGTACAGTAGGTATGCTGGGGTACTGGGCAATCGGTTTTGGACTGATGTACGGTCTCGATAGTGCAGGTCTTTTCGGGACAAATGGCTCTTTTCTGACAGGGGATTTTGCCCACTTAAAACTTAATATTCCTCTTTATGCATACTGGATTTTCCAAGCAGCTTTTGCTGTAGCTGTTGCTACAATTGTTTCGGGTGCTGTGGCTGAAAGGATGAAATTCGGTCCTTACATTATATTTAGCGTTCTTGCAACTGCTGTAATCTATCCTATAGCTGGGCACTGGGTATGGAATCCATCGGGATGGCTTGCCCAAATGGGTATGCTGGATTTTGCGGGCTCAGCTGCAGTGCACTCTGTAGGTGGATGGGCTTCCCTTGCTGCAGTGATGGTTTTGGGACCAAGAAAAGGAAAGTATAACAAAGATGGTTCTATGAATGTACTCCCAGCTCATAATCTGCCGCTGGCTGCTTTGGGGGCATTTATGCTTTGGTTTGGCTGGTTTGGTTTTAACCCGGGAAGTTCTTTGTCCGGTTTAGACCTTAATATAGCTCGTATTGCTGTAACTACCAACTTGGCAGCTGCTGCCGGAGGTACTATGAGTACCCTTTATACCATGTGGAAGTATGGTAAACCTGATGCGAGTATGATTATTAACGGATCTTTGGCAGGACTGGTAGCAGTTACTGCAGGTACTGCTTTTATTTCTCCGGCCAGTGCAGTTGTAATAGGTGGAACAGCTGGGGTATTGGTTGTTTTGGCGGTTCAATTTTTTGACTGGATTAAGGCTGACGACCCTGTCGGAGCAATTGCCGTACACGGTGTCTGTGGAACCTTTGGTACACTGGCAGTAGGTATTTTTGCAGAAAATGGCGGATTACTCTATGGAGGCGGTTTCGAACTGCTGGGAATCCAGGCACTGGGAGTTCTATCAGTTTCATTATGGGCTTTTGCTGCAACTGCTGCTGTATTTTATATACTAGAAAAGACTGTGGGTATCAGGGTCAGTGCTGATGATGAGCTGGATGGTATGGATTTATGTGAACATGGCATGACCGCATATACTGGTCTAGAGGCTTCTCATGTGAGACCGTTTACCCAATTGTCTGAGGGAGTAGGCAAAATATCATAAAATTTGTTGTTGCATTGGAAATAATATTTGATATAATAATGTATATAGAAACTATATATCAAGTGGTACAATGGCGTATCATAAACTGACAGGCGAAGAAGCCCTGCGAATTTTTGAGTTAATCTCAGAAATTCCGGGGCTTTTAATTTTTAGGGAAGGAGGGCTTAGCTTGGGAGAAATCAGGGTCGTAATAGCCGATGCAGATACACAGAGCAGGAAAAGTCTTAAAGCAATTCTGGCTCAGGCTGGTCACATGGTTGTCGGTGAAGCAGAGGATGGTTTGACTGCACTTAAACTGGTGCGAACGAGACAACCTGATATGGTTATTTTAGATGCCAGAATGGCAGTAATGGATGGTGCGGAACTGGCAGATATCATAGAAGAAGATGGGCTGGCTCCGGTAGTTATGATGACATCCGAAAATCAATTCAGGATAAATGAGCAGGGTGGAGATAATAAGAACTTTGCATATATATCAAAGCCTGTTTCAGAAAGAAGCCTTCTTCCGATAATGGATATTGTTATGAGCAACTATAGGCGAATCAGAAGTTTGGAACAAGAAGTGGCTAAGCTTAGAGATGTTATAGAAACAAGGAAACTAGTTGAGAAGGCCAAGGGGATTTTGATGGATTCTCTGGGAATTCCGGAAGCTGAAGCCTTCAAGAGAATACAAAAGCAGAGTATGAATAAACGTGTTTCCATGAAATCTGTGGCGAAGGCTATTATACTGGCTGACGAAATCAATAAGTGACATTATTATCAAGTGATTCTTCAATGAAAAAGGTAACGGGATTCTTACTAATTTGAAAGGTGTGATAAATATGGATAAGAGGCAGGTAATGGAAAAGGCCAGAGAGATGAATGTCAAGTTCGTGAGACTGCAATTTACTGATATCTACGGAGTGCTCAAAAATGTTGCTATCACCGTTGAACAGCTTGATAAGGCCTTAGACGGAGAACTAATGTTTGATGGGTCTTCTATCGAAGGCTTCAGCAGGATTGAAGAATCAGATATGTACTTAAAGCCCGATCCTGACACATTCCTGGTATTTCCATGGAGACCTAAGGATGGCGCAGTTGCAAGACTGATATGTGATGTTCATAAACCTGATGGAACACCCTTTGAGGGTGATCCCCGGTATGTACTTAAGAAAACTCTAAAAGAAGCTGCTGATATGGGTTATACAATGTATGTTGGTCCAGAAGCGGAATTTTTCCTCTTCCAGGTTGATGAGCAGGGTAGACCGACCACAATCACTCATGATACTGCGGGTTATTTTGATATGAGTCCTATTGATCTGGGTGAAAACGCCCGCCGCGATATGGTCCTCAACCTGGAACAGATGGGCTTTGAGATTGAAGCTTCACACCATGAAGTAGCTGAAGGGCAGCATGAAATTGATTTTAAGTATTCTGAGGCTCTTGATGTTGCTGATAAAATTATGACGTTTAAGTTTGTCGTAAGGACAATAGCTCAGCGTCACGGCTTACATGCCACATTTATGCCTAAACCTATTTTTGGTATAAACGGTTCTGGAATGCACTTGAATCAGTCTCTGTTTAAAAATGGAGAAAATGCATTTTTTGACCCCAACGGATACAAACAACTTAGTGAAGACGCCCTTTATTACATTGGTGGTTTGTTAAAACACGTTCGTTCCTTTACAGCTCTGACCAACCCGACTGTTAACTCCTATAAGCGTCTCGTTCCGGGATACGAAGCGCCAGTATATCTTGCCTGGTCAGCGGCCAACAGAAGTGCTCTTGTACGGATTCCGGCAAAGAGAGGCCCTAGTACCAGGGTAGAACTCAGAAACCCTGATCCTTCCTGCAACCCGTACCTTGCTATTGCAGCCGCGCTGGCCGCAGGTATGGATGGTATAAAAAACAAGATTAAGCCCCCGGTCGAAACCTCTGCTAACATCTATCATATGGATGAGGAAGCGAGAATAAAAGAAGGTATCTTGAGTCTTCCGTCAGGCCTTAACGAGGCAATTAGTGAACTCAGGGAAAATGAAGTAATGAAGAAAATGCTTGGCGAGCATGTTCTCACCAAGTTTAGCGAAGGAAAAGTCAAGGAATGGGATGAATACAGACTTAGGGTGACTGAATGGGAAATTGAGAAGTATTTGACAATCTATTAAGAAAAACCAGCAAAAAGATTTTCTTGTAGAAGGAATTTCGTATTTTCTGTAGAAACTTTGTAGAAGTTATATGTTTTCGAAAAAGAATATTTAGAACAATGGAGTTCTATGTTTTAAGAGGTTGGACAAAGGCGTTCCAAATGTTGATTTGGTGCGTCTTTTTTATTTGCTATTAGTAGAAAGGGGATTTAGGAAATGAGCAACCAAGTTTGTCAAAAAACAATGACTGATATTGAAGGAGTAGATGTGGTATTTGGTTCCAATGTTTTTAGTGAAGCGGTAATGAAGGAACGCCTGCCCAAAAAAATATACAAGGCGCTGAAGAAAACTATTGACGAAGGGATGCCGCTTGATCCCAACGTGGCTGAAGTTGTAGCTAATTCATTAAAAGACTGGGCTATCGAAAAAGGTGTTACACACTACACCCACTGGTTCCAGCCCATGACTGGTCTTACTGCCGAAAAACACGATGCTTTTATTTCCCCTACTTCTGACGGTCGGGTAATCCTTGAGTTTTCAGGAAAGGAACTTATAAAAGGGGAGCCTGATGCATCTTCCTTCCCCTCCGGTGGGCTTCGGGCTACCTTTGAGGCAAGGGGTTATACTGCGTGGGATACTACATCTCCTGCATTTATTAAGGACAAAACCCTGTATATTCCCACTGCTTTTATATCTTACACTGGTGAGGTATTGGACAAAAAAACTCCCCTGCTTCGTTCTATGGAAGTTGTGTCAAACCAAGCCCTCCGTGTGTTACGCGCCTTTAGTAATTCCACAGCTAAGAAGGTAATAGCCACTGTTGGTCCTGAACAGGAATATTTCCTCGTTGACAAAGAACTTTACGAACAGCGCCGGGATCTAATCTTGACCGGTCGGACCCTTTTCGGCGCTCCCTCTCCTAAAGGACAGGAATTAGAGGATCAATATTTCGGAACCATCAAAGAGCGGGTTTCCGCTTTCATGCAGGAACTGGACGTTGAATTATGGAAATTGGGCGTTTCCGCCAAGACTAAGCATAACGAAGTTGCGCCCGCTCAGTATGAAATCGCCCCTGTTTATAACGACGTAAATGTCGGAACTGATCATAATCAATTGGTCATGGATACTATGAAAAAAGTAGCGCTCCGCCACGGCCTGGTAGCATTACTTCATGAAAAACCCTATGCAGGGGTTAACGGCTCAGGCAAACATAACAACTGGTCTATAAGTACTGATGATGGGCAAAACCTCCTTGACCCTGGTGAAACTCCCCAGAGTAATGCACAGTTCTTGGTATTTCTTTCTGCGGTAATTAAGGCTGTTGATGTTTATGCTGACTTACTACGGGTTTCAGCTGCCAGCCCTGGCAACGATCATCGGTTAGGCGCCAATGAAGCACCACCTGCTATTATCTCTATCTTCCTTGGGGATCAGTTGACCGAGATTCTCGAGAAGATTGCTGAAGGCGGTCAGGCTGGCGAAAAGAACGGTGGACAGCTTAAACTGGGAGTTTCCGCACTGCCTGAGCTGCCCAGAGACAATACCGACCGAAACCGTACATCACCTTTTGCCTTCACTGGCAATAAGTTCGAATTCCGTATGGTTGGTTCAACACAATCCGTGTCAGGGCCCAACTTTGTTTTAAATACCATTGTTGCCGAAATTCTTAGTGAAATTGCTGATCAGTTGGAAGGCAAAGACGATGTTAATGCCGAAGCGCAAAAGATAGTGCAGAAGATAGCTAAAGACCATGGTCGTGTTATCTTCAACGGCAATGGTTACACTGATGAGTGGGTACAGCTCGCAGAAAAACGCGGTCTTCCTAACTTCTGTTCAACTGTTGAGGCCGTCCCTCAGCTGACAGCTGAGAAAAACGTTCGCTTATTTGAAAAGCACGGGATTTTAAGTAAAACAGAACTGGAAGCTCGGGAGGAAATCACTCTGGAAAGTTATATCAAGACCATTAATATTGAAGCCTTAACTTCACTTGAAATGGCCAAGAGACAGATTCTGCCTGCCGGTATTGCTTTTACCACCGAGGTTGCAGGTTCTATTAACTCTATAAAAGCCACCGGGGTAGAAGCCGATACCAGCGCTCAGGAAGAACTGCTCAAAGAAGTTTCTGCCGCTCTGGCATCTTTGAAGAAAAATATTACAGCCCTGGAGAAGGCACAGGCTGAGGCTGAGAGCATGCATGGTGATACTTACAAGCAAGCTGTTTTCTATAGAGACAGCGTATTTACTACCATGAATGCACTGAGGTCCGATGCTGATAAACTTGAAACCCTGGTAGATAAAGACCTCTGGCCGCTGCCCACATATGCAGACCTGCTGTTTAACCTGTAGTAATACAGTGAGATTTCTAAATTTTATTTTGGATCTTCCTCTCATTTTTTTGAAGGCGAAGTGGTTGCTGACACTTCGCCTTCAATTTTTTTATTGACGTAATAAACTTGCACAGCTTATAATTTTACATGGAGAGCAAAAATGCATAATGTGCAAAAAATATTTTCATTTCAACTAAGGGGGAGTAAAGTTGGCTGAAGGGACGATGCGGGAGAGAAAAAAAGAAGCTACAAAAGCCTCAATACTTAATACAGCCATAGACTTAATCAACCAACAGGGTTTTAACGAAACCACCATGCAGATGATTGCCCGGGAAGCTGATATAGCTCTGAGGACACTGTATAATTATTTTCCTTCCAAAGAAGCAATAGTTGCGACATATGTACAAATGTCAGTGAAAAACGAGCAGGAGAAACACTGGGAAGAGCTGTGTGACTTGGATACAACTCGTGAACGCTTGCACTTCCTTTGCCGGATATCAGCTCAATGGATGCGTGAAAACGCTGTTTTAGCTGAAGTCTATACACTAAAACTCGATCCCCGAAGCTACATATGCGGACACTTTATGGCTGATCTACCTCGGAGTGGACTTGAGGAATTGATGACCGAAATATTATCAATGGGACAGAGGTTAGGGGATGTTACCCGTTCGGCCCCGATTGAAGTACTGACCCGGCAGTTTCTCGGATTTTATCATTTTAGTGTGCTTACATGGCTGTGTGATACTTCGCAGGATTTAGAATCTATATTTAGGCAGGGAATCGGGCTGCTGTTCACAGGTATTGAAGAAAAGGGCAACTGCCCAGGCCCTATTTTAATGGGAATGTTCTGTTGAGTCTTAAACTCCATCTGAACTAAGAATCCTGTTAATTGAAACTGAGGAGGTTCTAAATGAAAGTAACAGAACTGGCAATAAAACGCCCTGCAGCCATGACAATGGTAATAATGTTTTTTGTTGTTTTGGGTTTATTCGGATATTCTAAAATAGGTTCCGATTTATTTCCTAAGGCCAATATACCTGTTGTAACAATTGTTGCACCTTATCCGGGAGCAGGGCCGGAAGAAATTGAGAACCAAGTTGTTGAGAATATTGAGGAAGCATGTTCGTCCCTCAGTGGTCTAAAGAGCCAAAAGACCTATGTGTATGATGGTGTCTCATTTACTATTCTGGAATTCGCCATGTCTACTAACGTAGATGTAGCGGCAATGGATGTCCAGAAAGCCGTTGATAAAGTAATGCAAAAACTACCCGAAGATATTGAAAAGCCTGTTATTCAAAAAATTGATATGAATGCCGAACCTGTACTTACTCTTGCAGTTTCTGCAAAGAGGCCTCTGAATGAAGTATATGACATAGCAAAGGATACAATTAAAGCCCGTCTCGAAACTGTCCCAGGGGCGGCCTCAGTTAACATTATTGGAGGTCGGCAGCGCCAGGTCAGGATTGATATTGATAGGGCAAAGATGGAAGCTTATGGGTTATCGGTAAATCAGATAATACAGTTGTTAAAGGCAGAGAACCTTAATGTTCCGGGAGGCAGCATCAAAAGTCAGTCAATGGAAATTGATGTCAGACTCGTCGGTAAATTTAAGACCATTGAAGATATATCAAAACTCCCTGTTCCTCTGGCAACTGGTTCTACTGTACCTTTGCGGGAAATCGCCCGGGTTTATGACGGCTTTTCGGAAACTAAGGAATACAGCCGTCTCACCAGTATAAGCGCCGGACCGGGGCAGGCTAATACGGAAGAAGCGGTGGGGCTGGCAATTCAGAAACAAAGTGATGCCAGTATTGTTGATACTGTTGGTGGCTTACTGAAGGAACTTGAAGATCTTAAAAAGGTGCTTCCACCTGATGTTAAAATAATGATTTCAGATGATAACTCTGTTTTCATTAACAACTCTCTTGATGATACCAAGCGTACACTTGTTGAAGGTATTATTATGACAGGGATAGTTCTCTTGTTCTTTCTCAGGGAATGGCGTTCTCTGGTAATCGTTATGCTGGCGATACCGACATCGATTATTGCAACATTTATGATGATGTACTTCTTCGGCTATACCTTTAACATTCTGTCCCTTATGGGTCTATCACTTTGCGTTGGAATTCTGGTGGATGATTCCGTCGTTGTACTTGAAAACATACACCGTCACATGAGTATGGGTAAAGGGCCTGTCCGCGCTGCTATAGATGGAAGGGCCGAGATAGGAATGGCGGCTGTGGCCATCACCTTATCCGACGTGGTTGTATTCGGACCAATTGCATTCATGGACGGTATGGTAGGCCAGTTTTTTAGAGAGTTTGGTCTTACTGTTGTAGTTGCAACACTGTTTTCTCTTTTTGTCTCCTTTACCTTGAATCCTATGATGGCTGCCAAGATTTATAAGGACAATCCTGAACAGGGGAGCAGCAGAAGAAAGAACAGACTGTGGGAATTAGTAGGCGATAAATCTGGCAGACTGGGAGACTTAGTGGTGGTATTTTACCGGAATCTCCTTGTCTGGTCTTTAAAAAACAGAGTAAAAGTTCTCACAGTAATTGTTCTTGGGGTAATGGCTTCACTTTTATTGATTAAACCCATTGGTTTTGAGTTTATGTCACAAACAGACCAGGGTAAATTCAAAATTAATGTAGAGATGCCTCCTGGTACCGCAATTGAGGAAACTGATAAGGTGGTAAGAGACCTTGAGTTACGTCTGGGTAAGATACCTGAAATATCTCATCTGTTTGCCACGGTTGGCAGTCAAAACAGCAATCTGTTAAATGTGAGTTCTTCCCACTTGGCCAAAATTGACGTAATTTTGAAACCAAAAAAAGAGAGAAAAAAGACGGTGTGGGATGTAGCAGACCAGGTTAGGGTTTGGACTGGTGATTACCCCGGTGCTAAGTTGAAGATCATTGAGGCTCAAATGACAGGCCTAAATAATTTTGAAGCCCCGATTATAGTTGAAGTGCGCGGCAGCGATCAAGAGAATCTGGTCGCCTTGTCCAAACAAGTAAAGAACATTGTGGAGAACACTCCCGGTGTAAATGATGTGTCTATGTCTTGGAAGGAAGATGCCAAGCCGGAATATCAGGTGGTAATTGATAGAGACAAAGCTTCCAGCTTTGGACTAACGGCCGGTGAGGTGGCTCAGGCACTGAGGGCCGCGGTGGCTGGTGATGAGGCTTCGAAAATAAAGATAGATAACAAAGATATCGGAATTTGGGTTCAGCTTAGTAATGTCGATAGAAGGAATGTTACGGACATCGAAAATATTACGGTATCCAACCGTTTTGGCCAGACGGTTTTAATTAAACAGGTTGCTTCTATAGTAATGGCCAGCGGACCTTCCGAAATAAGGCACAAAGACCGGGAACGAATGATTACCGTTGTTGCCAATTATAAGGATGTATCCCTTTCAACAGTCCAGAAAACATTTAATGATGGATTTGCTAAACTTGATAAACCTAACGGCTATGATATTGGATATGATGGTTTGATTAAGCAGATGAATGAGTCCAACTCTGATTTAGGTCAGGTGCTTGTATTGTCCTGGGTGCTGGTTTACATGATTATGGTTATCCTCTATGAGTCGTTTCTTACGCCTTTTATCAGGATGCTTTCTCTTCCGGTTGGGATTATAGGTGCCTTGGCTGGACTGTATCTTACCAATAACACTCTGAATATGATGTCTATTATAGGGATAATAATGCTAGAAGGATTAGCTGCCAAGAATGGTACGCTGCTCATTGATTATACCAACACTTTGATGAAACAGGGTATGAATTTACGGGATGCACTGCTTGAGGCTGGAACCAGGAGACTGAGGCCAATCTTTATGACCTCTACCACAATGATATTTGGTATGCTTCCCACTGCCCTTGCTCTGGCTGACGGAGCAGAGATAAGAAAAAGCATGGGAATAGTACTGGTAGGTGGTCTTCTGACATCAACGGTGCTGACTCCAATCCTTATACCTGTGGCTTACACCCTGCTGGATGACTTACGCAATTGGGTAAAGCGAAGTCCAAAAGTTTTGACTGGACAGACTCATTCTGGTAAAATTTAGATAGCGATTCTGAATACAGGATGGGAAAACATGGAACAGGTTGAAAAGGTAAGCGAAATTAAATTTAATGTTGGATTAATCTTATGGTGTGTTGGCCTGCCGATTTTGTTTTTTACGATTACCCTTTTGTCAACAGCATTATTTTCAGCCGGTGAAATGGGTAATGGTCTTAGTCGGCAGGTCTTGGCTGAGTTCCTGAGGTATTACAGGGAAAACTACGTGCGCGAGTTTTTTATAATTTTTCTAAACAACAGCTTTATTGCTCTTGTTTTGGTCTACTTTACACCATTTGCCCTTTTTCTGCGAAAAATATGGGAAAAGTATAGGGACTGTAATTCACTGCTGTCAATCCGTGAAAGGTTTCTTTTATACTCATTTCCAACCATCTTTTTAAACCGTGAAGCTATACGCTTTGCCCTTGTTGTCAATGATTTTTCAGGTCAGATTCAAAAGGGTCGAATCCTCACCTTTTTGGGAATAATTTTTCCCCATGGTGTCCCTGAACTACTAGCCTTAGGAATGGCTGGTGCGGTAGGAATGGAAGTTACCCTCAGGTATATAGGAAAAAAAGATCACAAAAACCCGAGTCTAAAAGTTTTATTACTACTGATTTTATCAATTGGATTGGCTGCGTTTATGGAGGTCCGTCTGACGCCTGGAATTTTTGCCCTGTTAATGAGTTAGAGAGAAAGGCTTCTATAAGGTTGGCAGGGCAGGGGTCGGATATGTATCAAAACTTGTGAGAAAAATAAGTCGTGATTTTAAATGACAAGGTGCCGCAAGCCTTGTTATTTTTTTCTTATAAGCTGGACATATCTTTTTTTTATATCTTGGTTGCGTTAAGCATCATCCTGAGTTAAAATATAATCAGTGTACTGATTAGTTTAGGAGGATCTGGTAATTTTGTTTGATATAGAAAATTGGCTGCCTTTCTTATTGGCCAAAAGCCATCAACATACCTGTGGTTTGATGAAAAGCTGTGTTGAGAAGTTTGGACTTACACCGCCCCAGTTTGCCACCCTGGCATTTTTATGGAAAAAGGATGGTTTGAACCAACAGGAGCTGGGTAATTTGATGAATGTTGACCGAACTACCATAGGGGGAATAGTCGAAAAACTGGAGAAGCTTGGTTTAGTTAAGAGGGAGGTAGACCTGGCAGACCGTCGGTCACAGGTGTTGTTTACGACACCGAAGGGTGACGGTATACGGGAAGAAATACTCGATGGTCTTGGTCAGGTCAAGCTGGCCCTTGGCGATCGTTTAACCCCTGAAGAGCAGGAACAACTTCGTGCTTTACTAAATAAACTTCGTACAAAATAAGGAGGAGAAGAAATGATTTGTGAAAGATGTCAGGATGTTATTCCTGAGGGGGAGCAATTTGAGCACCTGGGCAAAACTTTATGTGAAGACTGCTACATTGAGGCCATTGAACCACCTCGTACATGTGATGTAACTGCGGTGTACAGCGCCAAAGTAGCACGTAAAATGGCTGGTCAGGAAGGAACCGATGGTCTTACAGAACTCCAGACTGACATTTATAATTATATAAAAGCTGAAGGGCCGATAACCCATGAGCAGATAATGACAAAATTTAAGCTTGCCAAATGGCAGCTTGAGAAAAACTTTGCTGTCCTTCGTCACTGTGAGCTGGTCCGTGGTTTTAGGCAAGATGGCAAGGTATTTGTAACTGTTTGGCAGGAAGGCGGCCCTGGCGAGCTTAAAATAACTGAATAGTCTAATGTAGTAGAGTTATTAGTTTACTGACCTATAGTATCATTGCCGATAGTATACTCGCCGGATTGTATTACTTCCGGGGGCATCTGTTTGGCAAAATCCCTCAGACTTTTAACTAACTTTTCCCTGCCTGAAGGTCTGACCGAGTAGAATGTCACTGTATCGTCACCGCAAATTATATTATTGGGAATACGCCATTTTCCAGCCATATACCATTGTTTCGGTATACCACCGGATGATTCGAACCACGAATCAAAAACCATGGCAATTTCTATGTCTCTGGATTGCGCGAGTCGATAGATAAATTCACTGTTATAAATATCGGCTCGTCTTGCTTTTGCAGTTTCCATGTCTGCCAGACCAACAAGGTCCAACAGATGGATGTTTCCATTGAGGCTGATAATCCCGATATCATTTGCGGCTACTTTTGCGCCGGTATAATATTTCTGCAGAAACAGGCCCATTTGGTACTGCTGTTGAAAAATATTCGCAGTAGCCAGTGGAATTGAAGAAACGGCTGATACTCCTCGTAAGAGTAGTGTAACAAGGCATAATATCATCAGTAAGGCTGTCGGCTTCGCCCGCAGCAGTGAAATTTTTTCAAAGCTGCCAGGAATATCAAATCTGGCTGCTAAACCTAGTGTCAGAATCCCTATGGCTACCAGGTAGGCTTCATACCGATAAAACCAACCAACACCGGCAAAGGATAAATGAAGGATTGTAGATCCAACAAAAATGGTAGCCATTATTGTACTTCTGTTCCAAAAGGTTCTGTCATTTGTATACTTATAGTGAAAAACCGCAAAGACTAAAGCAGCCAAAAAAACAAGATGGGGAGCGGATGTTAGTAATAATCCAATACGTGACCCCAAGGCCAGAAGAGCTTCTTGGAAAGAGGCAAATTCAGGCCAGCTTCCTTTGATCATTAGAGAGTTTGGCAGGAAATACCAGCCCATTCTGAGAGAAATTAATCCGAAGATAACGATGGGCAGCAAGCCCATTGTCCCCAGGAAAACAGCGTACAAGAATCTGTGTCTTAACAAAAACAGGATGCAGATAATAAGTATTACAAACAGCCCTTCATATCTGATCATTGTAACTAATGAAGAAAGAATTAACATTATAAGTGCTGTCTTTTGACTGAATCTAAAGCTAGGATCCTCTAACAATACGGCAGCAAGGTATACAGCTGATGTGGTTATTAATATCTGCAGCAGATGTTCCATTCCGTTAAAGACATTGGCAGGTAGAGGGGTAAGAAATACAATTGATAACAAGATCACCCCTTCGCGCCAACCGTTTATAAAATATTTTTTAAGTATATAATGAACAACCAAAAGTACTGCTGTTGCCATAATGATATTTAGTACCAAAGGAACTAACTCATTGGTACCGAAACAGTAAAATATCAATGATACTAACAAAGTCCAGAGAATAGACGACGAGGCTGAGGAGAACATACCCCCATTGATGCCCCATACTCCGTTTAAAGCCAGGTTTTTTGCAATTGACATATGTATATATGCATCATCCAGGGCATACACGAGATATCCCTGGTTTTTATTTATAGAAATCCAAGCAGTGACTGCAATGGTAATCCAGAGAACCACTATTGAAGTAATTACCGCAGCGTTAACTTTAGCCCAGCTCTGCACTTTTGTGCTGTCCATTTTTTGCAATTCCCTCCAATAATAAACTGTTTTAGAGGTTTCCCCATCAGCTGATAGCCAGCCATTTTATGCCATTTCTAATTTTCCCATATTAGTCGGCTAATTACAACCCCGAATGAAGGAGGAATTTTGTATTGAACAAAGAAATATAAGATTAATAGTCTGAAAATTACGAAAAGGGGTCTGGGTCATGAAAAAACAGTTGAGAAAAGAAATTTTAGCTGCTCGTATGGGGCAGTCTGATAGTGAAGTAGTAGAGAAAAGTGCCAGGGTTGCCGAACATGTAAAGAGCCTCCCTGAATTTCAGAAGGCTGGTCTCGTCATGTTCTATATCGACTTTAGAAAAGAAGTGGCTACAGGAGAACTTATAAAGTACTCGTTGGAGCAGGGGAAAAGAGTAGTGATTCCTATTACCGATACAAAAAATATCAGGCTTATTCCTTCCGAGTTGAAGGATTTCCCTGGCGATCTAATGAGCGGCACTTGGGGTATTCTCGAACCAAAGCCAGAGTGTGTAAGGCCGGTTGAGCCAACTGAAATAGACTTTGTGATTGTACCGGGTGTTTCTTTTGATGAGAAAGGCAACAGGCTCGGTTATGGAGGCGGCTTTTACGACCGTTTTCTAAGACTTATGAGACCTGATACAGTTTTTGCCGCTCTTGCCTTTGAAATGCAGATTAGAGATGATGTATGCCCGGAAGAACATGATTATCCTGTGCATTATGTAGTGACTGAGGACAGGGTGATGAAGTGCAAATAAATTGACAATTGACAATTGACAATGGAAAAAACAAGATAAGCTAAAGCGGCGGGTGCCCGCCGCTTTTAGGTAGTAGGAGGGTTTGCATACGCAAACCTTTCTGGATTTTTTAGTAAATAATTAGGTGTCACACCTTTAACTATTACTTATAAACGGTTGGTTCTGCGAAGCATTTTGGTTTTAAACATTGTCAATTGTCAATTGAACCACATGCCACCAAATCTTCTACTGAAGCAAACTTGGCTGAAGGAAGTGCGAAACGGATTATAAAGGTTGTGCCCTCGGAGCTTGTTTTTACATCTATCTTGGCATTATGGCGATTGGCTATACTATAGCAAACAGCAAGTCCTAACCCTGTTCCAGTGTCTTTTGTAGTAACAAAAGGGGTTCCCAGCTTATCAAGAATCTCAGCCTGAATACCTGTCCCTTCATCTTCAACAGTGAGAACTACTTCATTATTTTTATAAAACGTGCCTATTCTAAGGGTTCCCTTTGGCTCCATTGCTTCAAGGCCATTTCTGACTAAGTTAAGTATAAGCTGGCCAATTTCTTTTTCACTGGCCATCAATTTAGGGACGTCGCCTTTTTTAAGAATTATGCGCTTATCCTGCTTTAGGGCTTCAACTGAAAGCATTGGGTACAAGCTATTTAACATCACGTTTATACATACTGGCTTTAGCTTTACCAGCCTGTCTTTAGCCAGAGAAAGAAACTCTGTTATAATCGAATTGGCCCTGTCAAGTTCGTCAATCATTATATTATAATACTCTTTTTTTTCTAAATCGTCTTCTTTATTAACAAGCATTTGCAGAAATCCCCTGACTGTTGTCATGGGATTTCTTATTTCATGCCCGATGCCGGCAGCCATTTGCCCGATAAGATTTAGTCTATCCAACCGGGCAATATCACTTTCCGTTTTACGAAGCTCTGAGAGTTCTTTAATCAGTTCTTCTTTTGTTTTATGATGATATCTCATGATGAAAACCTTTCCTGCAGGGTATTTTAAATCTATTATAATAACATTTTAATTGCTTGTCCTGCGAAAAAAGTCGAAGAGGGTAAAAAATTATAAATACTAAGTCACTGCCCGCTACCCACTACTCACCACTCACTACTCACTTTATTGCACTATAACTTTCATTAAGGTATTTCTTAATCCAGCTAAGCACAGCAGGATTGTTTAATGGTATATCTTCCAACTGGTTTCTGAGTTCCTTGGCATCGAATCTGACTTCATGGTTGTCTATTATGTGTAAAAAATATAGGTTTAAGTCAGGAGTGCCCGCAACCAAATTGACGACTGTATTAATAATATTACCGAGAGGAGCCCGGTCGATGTGACTGTGACTGAAAGTAGCCCTTACCGTTGTTCCTTTTCCCACAGTGGAAGAAAGCTGCAGTTTCCCGTTGCACCGTTCTGCGGCTGCCTTTAGAAGAGGGATTCCAAGACCTATCTTTCTTGTTGTACGGGTTGTAAAAAAAGGATCGGCAGCCTGTTTCAGTTCGGATTCACTCATACCGCGGCCGTCATCGGCAATTTCAAGAGAAAAGCAATCAGACTCAGTCTCTTCATTAATAGTCAGCCTGATTTCGGAAGCTCCTGCTTCTATTGAATTCTGAACTATGTCTATTATATGCATTGAGAGGTCCTTCATTTTTGCCAGCACCTTTCGACCTAAGTTACTGCCCAAAGCCAGCTTTAATTGGCTAAAATCAGGGTTTGAAACGGAAAAAAATGTCGTTGGATTGGAACCAATATCCTTAAGACAATGGGCATCTGAGGAACTTAATAATGTATAGTTTTTTAGAAAAGGGAAGCGGTAACCGGCT
This sequence comes from Thermincola carboxydiphila, assembly GCA_016841045.1. Taxonomy (GTDB): domain Bacteria; phylum Bacillota; class Thermincolia; order Thermincolales; family UBA2595; genus JAENZX01. The sequence goes on along the minus strand of JAENZX010000004.1, from coordinate 163,934 downwards.
TCGTCGGATGTTATATGCTTTGATAATTCAACTGTTTGAATGTTTAGCTCCGGAGGAATGAAACCCAGAGTGGCCAGGAGGCTGAAGGATGGCCTGTCGATATGAGCCGGGAAACAAATCCCTCCTAACTGGGCGGTTTTATCTGCCAAGGACTCTACTGTCATTTCGGCAGATATGAGAAGCATCCTGTCTAGTTCTGCTACAGCATTACCAGAACTATCCATAATAATCTGGGAACCGAAAATGTCTTTTCGGTTACGAAGGTCGGGCAGGCTTGCATAAACAAGATTCTGCATCTTAAGACATGATTCAATATTTGGAAACAGACATACCATGTGAACTTCTTCCCTGGTTTGAACCTCTAGTCCGGGGATAACAATAATGCCGCTTCCAACAGAGGCTCTGACGGTTGCCGCAACGTTTTCTGCGGTATTGTGATCTGTAACGGCAATCATTTTCAGGCCTTTTGCCCTGGCTGCATGAATGATTTTCGGAGGGGTCATCTCTTCTTCGGCACAGGGGGATAAGGCGGTGTGTATATGAAGGTCGATTAGGTACGGTTCATTCCTGAGCGGGTTCATCCCGCCACCTCCCATTACTTTGACAGCATTTTATATAAGATTCCTGCTGCTTCAAAGGTGGGAAGGTTGGTAGTAAGCACAGGTATATTTTCACGAATGGCTTTCTCAACGGTTTCGTTATCCGGGGAAGCCCCCCTGGATATTAAAATAGCGGACAGGTTAATAAGAGAGGCCACGGCAATGGTATTTGGATGAGTCTGGAGGGTAATCCATATACTGTCTTTTTCTGCGTTAGCCATCACATCACTGAGCAGATCGGAGCAGTAGCACCACTTTACCTCACGCTGGAGGGATTCTGCGCAGCATTTCACTTCGGCTCCAAGTTCTGTTACGATTTCTGACAGCTTCATTTATTAGGCTCCTTTCCATTTTTGGAAATTCTGTGGTCCTTTTGAATAAGGCTCATTGTCTCCTGAGCAGAGTCGCGGATTGTGCGGAGCAGGACGAAAATACAATCAGTCAATGCAGCGCTTCCCCTGGCAATATCTTCGGCCAGGGCCCTACAGCTGGGACAGCCGCAAGATGCACAATCCAGACCGGGTAGGTCTTTGAGTATTTCATCCACCTTACTAACCAGTTGAATGGCTTTGGCAATATCATGATCCAAAGGCATCATCGGATGAGCCTTAATTTCTTTGTCGAAGTAGAAATAACCTTCTAAATAGTGCTTTTTGTAAAAAGTCTTTTCTTTTTCTGTAATTGCAGCCGGTAAAGTTCTCACCAGTTTCCTGTTCAAAATCCTGGCCACAAAAGAATTTTCTATCGTAAGCGGGCCGCCAAGACAGCCGCCATGACATGAATGGCACTCAATATAATCGACATCGTCAAAATGTCTCATATCAGCTTCTTCAAGAAGTTTCAAAACATTGCTCATTCCGTCGGCTACAACATAGTTAGGAGGATTTAGAGCGGCTGTTTCGCCGCCTGACCTGACCCAGCCAACAGCGGGACCGGAAGCGGATGCGAGACTTTTATCGTCAGGGGTGGTGCTGACTAGACTATGAATTTGGTTATAGAGACGGATTACAGAGATTGCGCCGTCGATATTAGATTTGGTTATACCCACTGGATGTTTGATGGCTGAGGCTTTGGCTACGCATGGGGTAATAAGGAATATTCCTATCTCGTCTGGAGGAAGGTTCTGTTTTTTGCTGATTTTTTCCCTGACGAGCTTTGCAGCGATTTCTACTGGCGGAAGAAGGGGTGAAAGGTTTTCCAAAAGGGTCGGAAAACGCACCTGAATTAGTTTTATAATTGCAGGGCATGAAGTTGAGATAATGGGCTTTTTGTTTTCTTTGGAATTAAGAAGCTCCCATGTGGCTACAGATACCGCATCTGCACCAACGGCCTCCTGATATACATCATCAAACCCCAGGGATTTTACAGCATTTAAAATTATACCTGGCGGTATTAACCTGTGGAATTGGGAATATAGTACTGAAGAACAAAGAGCAACTGTATATTTAAATTCCCTGAGACGTTCCAGGTCAAGAGGGTCAGTTATGGCGATCTTGGCATGATACGGGCATGTCCTGATACAGTTACCGCAATTTATGCATCTTTCTTCAATAGTTGTGGCAGTGCCTTTTTTAACTCTTATAGCTTCTGTAGGGCAGTTTTTGACACAGTTGGTACAACCTTTGCATTTTTGGGCATCTACAGTATTAGAAAAGAGGTAATTCCTGTTCAAGTGTGGTCACTCCAAACGTTTAGTAGTTATTAATGATTATCCGAAGTATTGTTCCTTTGCCTACAGAAGAGTCTATAGTAAGTTCATCGGCACAATTTTTAATGTTAGGCAGCCCCATTCCGGCCCCGAAACCCATCTCCCGGATATAGTCCGGAGCAGTTGAGTAACCTTCTGTCATTGCCAGATCGATATCGTGAATACCCGGACCGGTATCTTCAGCAATTAATTCAATTCTTTTAGGATTTATAACAGCTTTTAAAAATCCCTGCCTGCCATGGATAACAATATTCATTTCTGCTTCATAGGCAGCAATAGCCGCTTTGCGGATAATTGCGGGACTGAAACCTATCAGCTGCAGTGTATGTTTTATATTACTCGAAGCTTCTCCTGCGGCAAGAAGATCCAATCCTTTTATGGCGTATTGAAGGTTGATGTCTTTTGACGTTGTTAATTGTTCTTTGGGTCCTTTTTTATCCATAGGTTTGACCGCCTTTCACTCTCGCCGGGATTTCGGAAGAAGTATAACAGACTTTTGTACCCTTAAGCAATGGAAGGATTTCTCAAACCTGCTGTGTATAAGAGTCCACAGCTCAGATAAAGGGACTTGGCCGTAACAAAAAGAGGGATGCCTTTTTTGATTGCTAGTCCAATCATTTCCTTGGTAGGTTTTTTTCCATTTATAAATACTATACCTGCGATGTCCAGCATTTCGGCTGTTCTGACAACCTGAACATTGACCAATCCAGTGACAAGGAGGGCATTGGGATGCGTGGATGTAAGAATATCACTCATCAGATCACCGGCACTGACATATGTTACAGCCTTTTCAAGATTAAAGTCGCAGCATATAAGCTCAGCTTCCAGAATGTTAGCAAGATTTGCCAGGTTCATACAGCACACTCCTTATGATTAGTGTTACGTCGGATCAAAGGAAACTTGTGTGGCTCTTTTATTCCATAAAATAATTTTCTGGGGTATTAGTATATTATTGAATCTGAAAATTCAGGACAAATCAGGAAGGATTTCTAAGAGATTTGTCAAATTCTTTAACGTTTATTTAAACATTTAACTGGTAGACTTTTCACCCATTTACAGTTTCGCTTTGAAAATTATGATTCCTTCCTCAAATTGCCTCTTAAATTCAAAAAATTAAGACTTTTTCGGGCAGGAATTACGAGATATTTTGTCTAATAGATACCTATTGTACAGTTTTAGGGTTTGATTCAAAGTTTATACAAAATTTGTCTGATAAACCTATAAATTAAGCAACAGTTATTAAGGAAGGAGGGAAAAGGTATCATGTGTCAATGTTGTAATGCAGCCGAAACAAAAACAAAGGAAGCCCTGGAATTGGAAAAGGTGTTCAACAAATTTGCTGGTAAAAAAGGTGCATTGATCCCGGTTCTTCAGGCGGCTCAGGAGATTTATGGTTACCTGCCCGCTGAAGTGTTGAAGGAGATTTCTGCTAATTTGCAGATTCCTCTCAGCAAGATTTACGGAGTCGTTACTTTTTACGCCCAATTCCATTTGAAGCCGAGAGGCCGCAATATTATCAGGGTTTGTCTCGGTACCGCGTGCCATGTGCGTGGCGGGGCGAAAGTTGCTGAGGCTGTCACAAAGGCAGTCGGAATTAAGGACGGCGAGACTTCTGAAGACCTGAGGTACACATTTGAGTCGGTGGCTTGCCTTGGGGCTTGCGGTCTGGCTCCTGTTATGATGGTTAATGATGATACTCACGGTCGTCTCACGCCTGATATGGTAGCCGGCCTTTTGGAACAGTACAAGTAGTGATAGTTAGATAGTTAACAGTTAGCAGTTGACAAATGATAGTTGACAGTAAGAGATGATAAATGATAGTTGATAGAAACTAGATGCTGGATGCTAGATAGTAGCTACTAGTAACTAGTCACTAAAATAAGGGAGGTGACCTTTAGTGATTAAAAGCGCTGAAGACCTCAGACGCCTTAGGGAAGAAGCAAAAGCACTCACCAACATTCGTGCTGGACAGGGTGTTGAGATAATTGTTGGGATGGGTACCTGCGGGATTGCAGCCGGAGCCAGAGAAGTAATGAGTGCCGTTTTGGATGAACTGGCAAAAAGGGATATGACTGACGTCAGAGTTACTCAAACCGGTTGTATTGGAATGTGTGAAAAGGAAGTCCTGATTGATGTTGTACGTCCGGGAGAAACAAGAATTACTTACGGACGCGTAAAACCTCAGGATATATCCAGAATTATTAACTCACATGTAATAAATGGTCAGATAGTGGAAGACCTGGTCGTTGCAAAACTTGATTAGTCCTTTAGAAAGGAGGTAATTTTAATGCAGTTGTATCGTGCTCACGTGCTGGTCTGCGGAGGTACGGGTTGCGTTTCTTCAGGATCAAAGAAGATTGAGCAGGCTCTTACCGACGAACTGGCTAAGCAGAATATTGATAAAGAAGTTAAGATTGTAGAAACAGGTTGTCACGGTTTCTGTGAAATGGGGCCAATTGTAATCGTTTATCCGGAAGGCACCTTTTACTGCCGTGTAGCTGTTGAAGACATACCCGAAATTGTGTCAGAGCACCTTGTCAAGGGCCGGATTGTTCAGCGTCTTTTATTTAAGGCACCGGTCACTGAAGAACAGGTTCCCTCTTACAAGGAAATTGCTTTTTATAAGAAACAGCAGAGGGTAGCTCTCAGAAATTGCGGTCACATTGATCCCGAAGATATTAAGGAATATATCGCTCGCGACGGATATGAAGCACTGGCCAAGGTGCTGACCGGCATGACCCCCAATGAGGTCATTGAGGATATGAAAAAGGCAGGCTTAAGGGGACGTGGAGGCGGCGGTTTCTCGACCGGTTTAAAGTGGGAATTCGCATCCAAATCTCCTGGTCCCAAGAAGTATATTATTTGTAATGCTGACGAGGGAGATCCTGGTGCATTTATGGACCGAAGCGTACTCGAAGGTGACCCCCACAGCGTACTTGAAGGTATGCTGATCGCAGCATTCGCTATTGGTGCTGACGAAGGCTACCTTTATGTGCGGGCTGAGTATCCCCTTGCTATCAAGCGCCTTAAAGTTGCCATCGCCCAGGCTGAGGAAATGGGCCTGCTTGGTGAAAATATTATGGGATCAGGTTTTAGCTGCCGACTTCATATTAAAGAGGGTGCCGGAGCTTTCGTCTGTGGCGAAGAAACCGCTCTCATGGCCTCAATTGAAGGTTCCCGCGGTATGCCCAACCCAAGGCCGCCATTCCCGGCAGTCAAGGGTTTATGGGAAAAACCATCTAATATTAACAACGTTGAGACCTTTGCCAATGTTCCGGTAATTTACCTCCACGGTGCAGATAAATATGCCAGTGTTGGAACTGAGAAGAGTAAAGGGACCAAGGTATTTGCCCTCACCGGAAAGCTGAGGAATACCGGTCTTGCTGAAGTTCCCATGGGCATCACACTTAGGGAAATTATCTTCGACATCGGTGGCGGTATCATGGATGATAAAAAATTCAAGGCTGTTCAGATAGGCGGTCCCTCAGGAGGATGTATTCCTGAGCAGCACCTTGATACACCGGTTGATTATGACTCTCTGACAGCTCTTGGCGCTATGATGGGTTCTGGTGGTCTTGTTGTTATGGACGAGACATCCTGTATGGTGGATGTTGCCAAGTTCTTCCTTAACTTCACCCAGAAAGAGTCCTGTGGTAAGTGCATACCTTGTCGTGAAGGTACCAAGAGGATGCTTGAGATCCTTGAGAAAATCTGTGACGGTAATGGTGTTCCTGAGGATATCACAACCCTTGAACAGTTGGGTAAAGTTATTAAGAATACTGCTCTCTGTGCTCTGGGACAAAGTGCTCCAAACCCGATTCTTTCAACTCTTAGATACTTCAGGGATGAATTTGAAGCTCACATTTATCAAAAGAAATGCCCTGCAGGTGTTTGCACCGCCATGCTTGAATACAAAATTGTCGCTGAGAATTGCAAAGGCTGCGGCGCATGTGCCCGCGTCTGCCCGGTTGGCGCAATTACCGGCGAGAAGAAAGAGGCTCACACTCTCGATACCTCAAAGTGTATCAAGTGTGGAAGCTGTATAGAAAAATGCAAATTCAACGCCATCGTTAAGGGTTAAGGAGGTCTAAAATATGGCCGATATCAATTTAACCATTAACGGGCAAAAAGTTACAGTACCTGAGGGAATAACAGTGCTGGAGGCAGCTAAGCAGATTGGGATTGATATTCCAACATTCTGTTATGAAAAAGGCCTGACAGCTCCCGGTGCGTGTCGTATATGTGTTGTTGAGATAAAGGGCTGGCGAAACCTGCCTCCGTCCTGTATAACTACTGTTGCACAGGGTATGGAAGTTGAAACCGAATCTCCCGCAGTTGTTGAAGCCAGGAAGACAATTCTTGAGCTGCTTGTTGCCAATCATCCGCTTGATTGCCTGTCTTGTGAAAAAAGCGGTAACTGCAAACTTCAGGATTACTCATACCGATACGGGGTGGCAAGCCAAACACGTTTTGAGGGTGAAAAGCACGAATTTGGTATTGATGACAGTAACCCCTATATTTACAGAGATTTAAACAAGTGTATCCTTTGCGGCAAGTGTGTGGCCACCTGCAGAGCGGTTTCAGACAGGAACGTGCTGGATTTTGCTTACAGGGGCTTTAATACCAAGATCGCAACATTTATGGATACAGACCTGAAGGATTCAACTTGTGTATACTGCAACCGCTGTGTTGCAATCTGTCCTGTAGGTGCCATTGTGGATAAAACCATGATGGGTAAGGGCCGCGGATGGGAGCTTGAGAAGAAAGAAGTGACCTGCACATTCTGTGATTCAGGGTGCAAATTTGATGTTAATTATAAAGACGGTAAATTCATGGGTGTTACTGCCAAATCACCGGATCAGGGAAGGCCCCTGTGCCTTAAAGGCCGTCTTGGCATTGAGTTGATTTACAACCCGGATAAGTCAGAACTTCCTCTTATCAACAAGGATGGCGAGTTTGTAGAAACTTCATGGGAAGAAGCACTCGGAATAGCTCCCATTATCGAAAAACTAACTGCGCAGAAGAAGTAAAAGTACAAAACATGCCTGTTATCAGAATAATTATTACTAAGGCCATTCTAAAACAAGCGAGTTTTTCAATGGCTGTTGAAAAAGGAGGGAGACTGGAATGTCTATAACCCTGACAATTAACGGCCAGAAAGTTACTGTTCCGGCGGGGACTACTGTACTTGAAGCGGCAGCTCAGGCAGGAATTGATATCCCTACTTTTTGCCATGACCCCGAGCTGTCCAAGCCGGGTGCCTGCCGGATATGTGTGGTCGAAATCAAAGGGATGCGTAATCTTCCACCGTCCTGTGTAACTACAGTTGTGGAAGGGATGGAAGTAGAGACAGAATCGGCAGACGTGGTGGAAGCAAGACGTACCATTCTTGATCTACTTTTGGCTAATCACCCTGAAGATTGCATGACCTGCCAGAAGTTCGGAGACTGTAAACTGGCTGAATATGCTTATCGTTACGGGGTCAGAAAAGCCAGTTTTGTTGGTGATAAGAGCGATTTCCCTGTTGATGAATCAAGCGCAGTTCTTTACAGGGATATGAACAAGTGTATTCTTTGCGGCAAGTGCGTCCGGGTTTGTGCCGAGATAGTTGGTCGCAGTGTTTATGACTTTACCTCCCGTGGTTTTACCACCAAAGTTGCTCCGGCTCTTGATGTGGGCTTAGGTGAAATTGATGAATCCAAGTGTGTAAGCTGCGGTAGTTGTGTGGCAGTTTGCCCTGTGGGCGCCATCGTGGAGAAAAACATGATGGGCAAGGCCCGTCCATGGGAAGTTAAGAAAGTAAAAACCACCTGTCCTTACTGCGGATGTGGCTGTAATTTTGACCTTAATGTTAAAGACGGAAAAGTAGTAGGGGTAACCTCTAACCCCTCAAGTGAGGTTAACGGTCGCCATCTCTGTGTCAAAGGACGTTTTGGATATGATTTTATACACAGTTCTGACCGTCTTACCAGGCCTCTCATTAAAAAGGACGGCGAATTTGTGGAAGCTTCCTGGGATGAGGCAATCCGTTATGTCGCTTACAGGATGAAGGAGATTAAAGAAAAGAACGGCAGTGAAGCGATGGGAGTCTTAACTTCCGCACGCTGTACCAATGAAGAAAACTATCTAATGAACAAAATGGCGCGGGTGGCTTTTGGAACCAATAACATAGACCACTGCGCCCGTCTCTGACACTCCGCTACTGTTGCCGGTCTGGCAACTTCATTTGGTAGTGGAGCAATGACTAACTCTATTGGTGAAATCAAAGATTGTGATTACATGCTTGTAATTGGTTCAAACACTACAGAGACTCACCCCATCATCAGTATAGAAATGAGAAAGGCTCTTAAGAATGGGGCAACTCTTGTAGTAGCTGATCCACGTAAAACTGAGATAGCAGAATTAGCCAAAGTGCACGTTCCACTGAAACCTGGTGCGAACATTCCATTGGTTATGACAATGTGTAATGTAATAATTGAAGAAGGGCTTTATGACAAAGAATTTGTAACTAACCGCACTGAAGGGTTCGATGAATTGAAGGAGGCAACAGCCGCTTTTACCCCTGAGGCATATGCCGGTGTAATTGGCGTATCCGCTGATACTATCAGGGAAATTGCTCGTGGCTTCGCAAAAGCTAATAATGCTGCTATATTCTATACTATGGGTATTACCCAGCATACATCGGGCACAACAAACGTTCTGGCAATTGCTAACCTGTCAATGCTTACAGGGCAGATAGGCAAGCCCAGCAGCGGGGTTAACCCACTGCGTGGACAGAATAATGTTCAGGGTGCCTGCGATATGGGTGGCCTGCCAAATGTATTCCCCGGTTATCAGGCTGTGACTGATCCTGCCAATATTGAGAAATTTACCAGAGCATGGGGTGTTCAGCAGTCCGAGAAGGTTGGTCTTACTGTTGGTGAAATGATGGATGCTGCTCATCACGGGGATCTGAAGGCTCTTTATATCCTTGGTGAGAACCCAATGCTGAGTGACCCGGATATTTCCCATGTAGAGAAAGCCCTTGACAATCTCGAATTTCTTGTGGTTCAGGATCTTTTCCTGACGGAAACAGCCATGCTGGCAGATGTTGTCCTGCCAGGGGCCAGTTTTGCCGAGAAGGACGGTACCTTCAGTAATACTGAGCGTCGTGTCCAGAGAGTGCGCAAGGCTGTTGAACCGGTTGCTGGAAAGGCTGACTGGGAAGTTATTTCAGAAGTGCTGACAATGATGGGCTATCCTCATGAATACTGCAGTGCTTCAGATGTATTTAACGAAATGGTCTCTATTACTCCCCAGTATGCCGGCATGAGTTTTGCCCGTCTGGATCAGGGAGGTCTTCAGTGGCCATGTCCCACAGCAGACCACCCAGGAACCAAGTACCTGCATGAAGGTAAATTCTCAAGAGGTTTGGGCAAGTTCACTGCAGTTGACTTTGAGCCGCCGGCAGAGCTGCCTGATGAGGAATACCCCTTTGTATTAAACACCGGACGCCGTTTGTACCATTACCATACCGGTACTATGACAAGAAGAGCCAAAGGACTTAACACCATCTACAGTGAAGAAACTATTGAAATCAATCCTGCAGATGCCTGCAGTCTTGAGGTCGGTGATGGTGACACTGTAAAGGTAAGCTCGCGGCGAGGCAGCATAATGGCAAAGGCCAACGTTACCAAGAGGGTTCCTCAGGGCATGGTGTTTACTTCCTTCCACTTCTCAGAAGTGGCTGTAAACTTCCTTACCAATACTGCCCGTGACCCAATAGCCAAGATACCTGAATTAAAAGTGGCTGCGGTCAAAGTTGAAAAAATTAGTTAAAATATTATAAAATATTTCATAAATATATTATTATTAAGAAAAGGGAGCGGGAGCGTCCCATAAGTTAAAAACTTATGAGGGCGCTCCCTTTTATCATTTGGCAGTATATGGCTATTAATTCGACAAAGTTTTCAGGACTTAGTATTTATAATTTATTATAATAGATTCTGGCATTTGAAAATGATGTGGTTTTGTGATGTTTTTGTCTTGGTTATGTCGAATGAGTAGATGCATATCCTATTTTAATAAGGAGACCTATCTTCATAAGGAGTTGGGAGTATTGAAAATAAGCAGAAAGTTATATTTAGGTTTTGGCTCGTTATTGATCGTTATGACTATTTTTATGGCTGTTCAGGCAGTTCTTCTTGACCGAATTCACGATGATACCAAGAAAATAGTCAATGATAGAGTGCGGATACTGAGATTGTTAAACAAAATTCAAAACGATCTGAACTCTTCGGAAGCAATACTAACGGAACTTGTTGTTGGAGGCAAATATAATGAAGGGGTGCGAAGCGAATTAGATAAAATAAGTTTTGAAGTAGCAACAACCTTTGATTCTCTTCAACGACTCGCTGTCACATCCGATGTCGAGGCTCTCGTAAGCAATATTTCCGAAGTTGATGATATTATTACTAGATCAAGACTGATGAATAAAAAATACGTAGAGCTTCAAGAAAAAATTTTAGAACAATCTGCCGCTGGTAACAATGCGGAGGCTTCTTATCTCTTTTTTCATGAGGGTAAGAATCTACGGATGGAAATGATTCAGATAATGGCAGAGACGAGAGAACTTTATGAAAAAAGAACGAATGCGGTTTACAGCAGCTTTGAACAAACTATTCTTAAGTCGAACCAATTGATATATGTTACGGTCATTTCCAGTTTTATAATAGGATTAGCCTTTGTTTATTGGTTTGTCGGGAACTTTAACAAGAGTCTTAAGCAATTGATAGGGGCTCTTAACGGTATTGCATATGGACAGAAGGACAACCTTCCCCGGCTTGAAGTTAAAGGTAATAACGAGTTTAAAGAAATTGCTGATGCAGTTAATGAGATGGCCGCCGCTATTGAAGAACAGGCAAAAACTGAGAAACAGTTTTTACAGACCATGGAGGACCAAAACTGGCTCAATTTAGCTGTGGCGGAGATATCAGTGCTTTCCCAGGGTGTGCAGAATTTTGATACAATGTCTTCTCTGCTCATTAATAAGATTACCCCAATGGCAGGGGCAAGTTATGGAGCGTTTTACATAAGGGATTTTTTGGGCGACCCTCAATGTTTTAAGAAATACGCTGCGTATGCCGATACTGCAGGTGAACCTGGCGTTGAAAGAATAAAGGTCGGTGAAGGCCTGATAGGACAGTGTATTTCAGAGAATAAGACAATCATTTTACCTGAGGTGCCTGAGAATTACATAAAAATTTCGTCAGGTCTTGGACATACTCTCCCTGCGTCGATTATAATCATGCCTATCGAATTCGAGGGCCAGGCTGTGGGTGCAATTGAACTTGCTACCCTGGACCAGTTTACCGAACTTCATATGACTTTGCTGCAGCAAGTGCTGGCGAATATTGGTATTGTTATACACGGTATTAAGAGCCACCTGACTATTCAGGGACTGCTGGAGGAATCAAAAGCGCTGACTGAAGAACTTCAGTCCCAGGCTGAAGAATTACAGTCTCAGCAGGAAGAGCTTCGCAGTATGAACGAGGAATTACAGGAACAAAACCGTTGTTCCGAAGAGAGGGCTGAGGAGTTAGAGAAGATTAAAACAACTCTTGAGGAAAAAACCAGGCAGTTAACTCTCACTTCAAAATATAAGTCGGAGTTTCTTGCCAACATGTCACACGAATTAAGAACCCCCTTAAACAGTCTTCTTATCTTGGCACAGCTTCTTAAAGAAAATCCGGATGGGAACTTAGATGATAAGCAGGTCGAATATGCCGGTGCAATGTATAGTTCAGGTAATGATTTATTAGGATTAATTAATACTATCCTTGACCTGTCAAAAATCGAATCAGGTAAGATGAATGTCGAAATGGGTGAGTTGTTTATGGATGAACTGGAAACGTTTATCAGAAGCCAGTTTTCGGCAGTTGCAGAGCAGAAGGGAATAAAGCTGGATGTCCGGCTAGATGAAAATATCCCAACTGCCATTTATACAGATGAACAAAAACTTAAACAGATATTAAACAATTTACTGTCTAATGCCATTAAGTTCACGGAATACGGGTCTGTGATTCTTGATATAAAATCAGTTGATGATCAGACTTTGGCGATGTCAGTGATTGATACGGGTATTGGTATATCCCGGGACAAGGTCCACCTTATCTTTGAATCATTTAGTCAGGCTGATGGCACGACTAGCAGAAAGTACGGTGGAACCGGTCTTGGGCTGTCGATAAGTAAAGAATTGGCTCAGCTGCTGGGCGGCCATATCGAGGTTGAAACAGCAGAGGGGGAGGGAAGTACGTTTACGTTATACCTGCCTATTGGGGATCTGATAGAACAGGACTTTTCATCTGAGGAAGAGGCAGCATGTGGTTCTTATGAAATGCCGTCATTGATTCAGCCGGTTGAAGCAAAAGAAGTGCACGGTGAAATAATGCAGGACGGTGACAAGGAACTCCTTGACGGGAAAAAGATACTCATTGTAGATGATGATATGCGAAACGTTTTTGCCCTCACCACTGTCTTGGAGCGTCACAACATGATAGTACTCTTTGCTGAAAATGGCAGGGAGTCAATTGAGATATTGGAAGAAAATCCCGATATTGACTTGATTTTAATGGATATTATGATGCCTGAAATGGATGGTTACGAGACTATCGGTTGTATTCGCCAGATGCCTGAGTATAAGCAGCTTCCTATTATAGCTGTGACAGCAAAGGCTATGAAAGGCGATAGGCAAAAGTGTATTGACGCAGGAGCGTCTGATTATATCAGCAAACCTATTAACATTGAGCAGTTATACTCACTTATATTAGTTTGGTTATGTAAATAGAATTCTCAAATTAATTTTAAGGAAGATACCTGCCATGACATAAGATGAAGACCAACATATGGATATTATTTCGACAAATTTTTCAAGACTTAGTATTTATAATTTATTATAATAAAGTTTGGTTTTTAAAAAATAATGGGGTTTTATAGTGTATTTAAGCTAATTTATGCGAAGGGGTAGATATTTTTTTATTCTTATAAGGAGATCGGATATGAAAATAAGCAGTAAGTTATATCTAGGTTTTGGCGCGGTCTTGATTGTAATGGCTTTATTTATGTCTATTCAGGTATTTTTCCTTGACCAACTCCAAAAAGATACCAAGGAGATAGTTACTGACAGACTGCAGAAACTTAGAATGGTAAATAAGCTTGAGAATGGGTTGAATTTATCTGAATCAAAACTGATGCAAATCGTTGTTAACGAGAAATATAATGAAAATATGCGAGATGAATTGGATAAATCCCGTTTTGAAGTGGAAACTACTTTGGAAACTATCCTTGCGATGGAATCTGGGCAAAAGAATAATAAAACTTCTGAAGTAGAAGTTATTATAAGCAGACTAAGCCTGGCCCATCAAAATTATGGACGGCTTGAAGACCAAATCCTAAAACAGGTTGCCGGGGGTAACAATGAAGAGGCTGCTCAGCTTTTTTTTCGTGAGGGTAAAAATCTACGACTACAAATTTTTAAGATAATGGCCGAGTTAAGAGACCTTCATGAAAAAAGAACGCAAAGGGCCTACAGCCGCATTGAAGAGACTGTTAGTAATTCAAGTAAACTGACATATATGACAATTATCGCCAGTTTCATAATCGGGCTTTTTTTTACTTATTGGTTTGTCGGAAGCTTTAACAAAAGTCTTAGGCAATTAATAGGGGCTCTTAACGGTATTGCATATGGAGAGAAGGATAATCTTCCCCGGCTTGAAGTTAAAGGTGATAACGAGTTTAAACAGATAGCTGTTGCAATTAATGAGATGGCCGCCGCTATTGAAGAACAGACTCGTACTGAAAAACAGTTTTTGCATACTATGGAGGAACAAAATTGGCTCAATTCAGCTATGGCGGAGATATCAATGCTCTGCCAGGGAGTGCAGAATTTTGATACAATGTCTTCTCTGCTCATCAATAAGCTTACTCCTTTGGCAGGGGCAAGTTATGGGGCATTTTACATAAAGGATTTTCTTGGTGAGCCTCAATATTTTAAGAAATACGCTGCGTATGCCGATACAGCAGGTGAACCTGGCGTCGAAAGAATAAAAGCTGGGGAAGGTCTGGCAGGACAGTGTATTTTGGAGAGTAAGATACTCATTCTACCAGAGGTTCCCGAGAATTACATAAAAATTTCGTCAGGTCTCGGACAAACTCCCCCGGCTTCGATTATAATACTGCCTATTGAATTTGAGGGTCAGGTGGTAGGTGCAATAGAACTTGCTACCCTGGACCGGTTTAGTGAACTCCATTTGACATTGTTCCAGCAGGTATTGGGGAATGTAGGAATAGTCATACACAGCATTGACAGTCACCTGACTATTCAGCAGTTGCTGGAGGAATCAAAAGTATTGACTGAAGAACTTCAGTCCCAGGCTGAAGAATTACAGTCTCAGCAGGAAGAGCTTCGCAGTATGAACGAGGAATTACAGGAACAAAACCGTTGTTCCGAAGAGAGGGCTGAGGAGTTAGAGAAGATTAAAACAACTCTTGAGGAAAAAACCAGGCAGTTAACTCTCACTTCAAAATATAAGTCGGAGTTTCTTGCCAACATGTCACACGAATTAAGAACCCCCTTAAACAGTCTTCTTATCTTGGCACAGCTTCTTAAAGAAAATCCGGATGGGAACTTAGATGATAAGCAGGTCGAATATGCCGGTGCAATGTATAGTTCAGGTAATGATTTATTAGGATTAATTAATACTATCCTTGACCTGTCAAAAATCGAATCAGGTAAGATGAATGTCGAAATGGGTGAGTTGTTTATGGATGAACTGGAAACGTTTATCAGAAGCCAGTTTTCGGCAGTTGCAGAGCAGAAGGGAATAAAGCTGGATGTCCGGCTAGATGAAAATATCCCAACTGCCATTTATACAGATGAACAAAAACTTAAACAGATATTAAACAATTTACTGTCTAATGCCATTAAGTTCACGGAATACGGGTCTGTGATTCTTGATATAAAATCAGTTGATGATCAGACTTTGGCGATGTCAGTGATTGATACGGGTATTGGTATATCCCGGGACAAGGTCCACCTTATCTTTGAATCATTTAGTCAGGCTGATGGCACGACTAGCAGAAAGTACGGTGGAACCGGTCTTGGGCTGTCGATAAGTAAAGAATTGGCTCAGCTGCTGGGCGGCCATATCGAGGTTGAAACAGCAGAGGGGGAGGGAAGTACGTTTACGTTATACCTGCCTATTGGGGATCTGATAGAACAGGACTTTTCATCTGAGGAAGAGGCAGCATGTGGTTCTTATGAAATGCCGTCATTGATTCAGCCGGTTGAAGCAAAAGAAGTGCACGGTGAAATAATGCAGGACGGTGACAAGGAACTCCTTGACGGGAAAAAGATACTCATTGTAGATGATGATATGCGAAACGTTTTTGCCCTCACCACTGTCTTGGAGCGTCACAACATGATAGTACTCTTTGCTGAAAATGGCAGGGAGTCAATTGAGATATTGGAAGAAAATCCCGATATTGACTTGATTTTAATGGATATTATGATGCCTGAAATGGATGGTTACGAGACTATCGGTTGTATTCGCCAGATGCCTGAGTATAAGCAGCTTCCTATTATAGCTGTGACAGCAAAGGCTATGAAAGGCGATAGGCAAAAGTGTATTGACGCAGGAGCGTCTGATTACATTAGTAAGCCCATTAACATTGAACAGTTATATTCACTTATTCTAGTTTGGTTATGTAAATAGAATTCTCAATTTAAAGTTAAGGAAACTAACTGCCATGACATATGATGAAGACTTAGAAAAACTAGAAATAGAGCTGCTGCTAAATGGAGTTTACCGGCAGTACGGTTTCGACTTCCGCGACTATTCATACTCCTTTCTGTGCCGCAGAATAGCCAATAGAATGCAGGCTGAAAACCTAAAAAGCATATCTGGTTTGCAGGAAAAGGTATTACATGAACCTGGTTTTATCAATAGATTCATAAGTGATTTTTCAATTAATGTAACGGAAATGTTCCGTGACCCGGAGTTTTTTCTGGCGTTTCGAGAGAGAGTTGTGCCCGTTCTCAGGGAATATCCCTTCATAAGGATTTGGCATGCGGGCTGTTCTACAGGGGAAGAAGTCTACTCTATGGCAATTTTATTGCACGAAGAGGGGCTTTATCAAAAGACCAGAATTTATGCCACTGATCTACAGGAAAATATATTGGAAAAAGCAAAGAAAGCAGTATTTGCCCTGGAAAAGATGAAAGTTTATACAAAAAACTATCATGCTGCCGGAGGAACTCAGGCATTTTCAGAGTATTATATGGTTTCAAATGACAAGAAGGTGGCCTTGGCCCCATATCTTAGCGAAAACATTGTTTTTGCTCCCCACAATCTGGTAACAGACCAGTCAATCAATGAATTTCACGTTGTCATCTGCAGAAATGTTTTAATATATTTTAATAATTTTCTTCAGGAGCGTGTTCTGAACCTGTTTCATGATAGTCTTCACTACGGGGGATTTTTGGGTCTGGGTGCAAAGGAAGATATTAAATTTACGGCCTGGAATAAGTTTTATGATAGATTTGCTCCTGATGAAAAGATATTTCGCAAAATCCTATGAAAACGGTGGTTACCATGCAAATTGAAAAAGTAAATATTTTATTGGTGGATGATCTCCCCCAGAACTTAATTGCATTGGAGGCTGTTCTTAAGAACCCGGAATATAATCTTATTTGTGCCTCATCTGGTGAAGAGGCATTAAAATATATTTTACAGTATGATTTTGCTGTGATATTACTGGATGTTCAGATGCCTGGTCTAAGTGGATTTGAAACAGCCAAACTTATTAAATCACGTGAGAAATCAAAGAATACACCGATAATTTTCGTAACAGCCATTAATAAAGCAAGTGAACACGTGTGGCAGGGCTATACTGAGGGGGCCATTGATTACATTTTTAAGCCTTTTGATCCCAGGACTTTGAAATTAAAAATTAGAACTTTTGTAGAAATGTATAGAAGCCGGAGGCAGGTGGAAATTCACAGTCTATTACTGGAACAGAGGGCACAGGAACTAGAAGAAGCCAACGCGAAGTTAAAGGCTATCACTACGGACCTGGCGCGGGCTGAGGCCCTTGCCAGGGTTATAGGTGAAACATCAAATGATACTATCTGTACTACTGATGTACTAGGACTTATACTGGCAGTTAACCCTTCGGTAACCCGGATGTTTGGGTTTGAAAAGGAGGAACTTATAGGAGAGCACCTTAACATCCTTTTTGCAGAAGAGATATGGGCAAGCATTTTAACTCTAAACAGTTCTGTTAACGAGAGTAGATCAATTGAAACTTTGTGCTATCGAAAGGATAAAAGCAATTTTTATGCATCTGTCTATGTAGGACAGTCTTGTGTAGAGAATCAAAACCTCCTTGTTTTATCAATTCGTGACATAACTGATGCTAAAATGCTAGAAGAAGTGCGCGAAAGAAAGTATGAACTGCTGGAAAAACTTGTAAAAGAGCGCACTAGGGAATTGAGTTTGTCAGAAGAACGTTTCCGTAGGATATTTGAGTCCAGTCCTAACCTGATTTCAATCAGATCCCTAAAAGATGGCAGAGTTATTGATGTTAACCAAAGTTGGCAAAACAATACCGGGTACTCTCGCGATGAAATGAAGAATCGTTCTTTAACACTCCTTTTTCCTTTAGACAATAAGCAGAAAAGAAAAAATCAGATTAAGAATATTCAAGTTAAGTACTATACAAAGCAAGGTAATCTTCGCTATGGATTATTGTCCACCGAAAAGATTGAAATCGAGGGTGAAGAATGCTTTCTTAATGTAGTTACAGACATTACTGAGCGTATAATGATTGATCGGGAAATAACCCGGCTGGATCGACTACACCTGGTAGGTGAAATGGCCGCCGGAATCGCTCATGAAATAAGAAACCCTATGACAACTGTTCACGGATTTTTGCAAACCCTGGAAGGTAAAACACTATCTTCAGAATATGCAAATTTAATGTTGGATGAACTGCAGCGGGCTAATTCCATTATTACAGAATTTTTGACATTAGCTAAAAATAAAAAGTCAGACCGGAAGCTGCAGTGCTTAAATTCGATTATCAACCATCTGCTGCCGCTTATCGAGGCGGAAGGGCTTAGACAGGACAAACGCTTGATGATGGACTTAAATGAATGCCCTGTACTTTATCTGGACGAAAAAGAAATAAGGCAGCTAATTTTGAACCTAACCCTCAATGGATTGGAGGCAATGGAAAAAGGGGGTGCACTGAAAATAAGGACGTATGTTGATAATAATGATGTTGTGTTGGAAATAATTGATCAGGGCTCTGGTATAAAAGAAGACATACATGATAAAATAGGAACCCCTTTCTTTACTACAAAAAATACCGGAACCGGGTTAGGTCTTGCTGTCTGTTACAGTGTTGCCACCCGGCACAACGCGACTGTAAATTTTATTTCCAACGATACTGGAACTACATTTTTTGTTCGCTTCAGGTCAGAAGTTATTAATCAAAGCTGTAATTAGTGAAAACGGAGGTGTCTCTTAAGAGACACCTCCTATTTTTAGGCATATTGTCACAATACCACGATAAGTTCTTTATAACAGCTGTTATTTTTTTAGGTATTCGACATGGTATTTTTTATATAATATGATTGGACTTTGAACATTAAAGGTTGGTGCTTATGGACTTATCTTTTCATTACACTGAAATTGAAGGACAACAAAAACTTTTGAATATTCTATCCAATCTTGTTATAAACCAATTAGAAATAGTTGTCTTATGTGTCGGAACAGACCGTGTTTCTGGTGACAGCCTTGGTCCTCTTGTGGGCACATTGCTTATTGAAGAATGCAGGTATGCCAAGGTTTATGGCACACTTCGTGACCCTGTTCATGCCCAAAACCTGTCTGAAACCATGGCCGTAATACAAAGAAATCACCCTGAGGCTTTTATAATTGCCGTGGATGCCTGCCTCGGCAAAGCAGCTAACGTAGAGAAGATAGCATTTCTTAATAAACCTTTAAAACCGGGGATGGGTGTAAATAAAGACCTTCCGGAAGTAGGAAACGTCAACATACAGGGGATTGTCAATGTTGGAGGCTTCTTACCTCAGTTGGTAATTCAAAATACACGTATGAACACCATTTATAACATGGCGAAAATAATTGCAGCAACACTGGCGCAGACCATTATTGCTCATCGCTCCTTTTATCCTCTATTAAAGCTGAAACAAGCTTAAAGCTCACCCTGTCAGCCGGGATTTTCCGGTTGTTTTTTTTATGCGTTTTTTAATGAATGAAACGAGCTTGGTTAGCGTATCTCTGTAGCAGGGAGGGGATGTTGTGATTTTAATAATAAGGGACAAAATGTTTCTGATAACCGGGATTTTAATATGTGCTGTATTAGTATTGACGGGATTATGGAGCAGAAAGGAGACAGGCGTTTTGGTAAATGAACCCAATTACCGGGTTTTTGTAGCTGGATTGGGCACTGTTGAAGGAAGATGGAGCGGTCAAATCGGTATAGCTATTATTGGTTTGGAAACCAGGTCGGCTGCCGCCGCAGAAGAAGAACAAAAAGTATTAGACTTGTTAGTGGCCAATCAGGGGTCGGCACCCGTTCAGTTTGATGCTGACATAACCCTGATAGACCCACAGGGGAGACGGTACGGTTTAAAGGCCAGGGAGCAGCCCGCTGTACAAATTAATCCAGGGACTTTATCGCAAGGGACCGTAATCATTAACGTTCCTAAAGGAAACCCAGATGAAAATTGGACGGTAGAAATTAAAGGAGGAAATTTAAAGGATGGTGTAATACTCCCCCTAAGAGTAGTAAAGGTTAAAGGATAAAAGGAAAATAGAAATAAATGGATTATGAGGAATAAAACCACAAAACCCTGTGTAAATTAGTCTTACGCAAACATTGGAGGAAATGTAGTTTTTTTGTAGAAGAAATAAAAGTTTCGGAAATTATTTAGTATGTGATTGGAGATAGTTATGGTAACCAAACAGCATTTGTTAAGACAGCTTCCTGCTATCAGCGTAATACTTGAACAGGAGGCCATAAAAAAATTAACCGGTTCTTTTTCTCACCAGGTTATATCTGATACTGCCGGTGAGGTAGTTCAGGGTATCAGGGAAGCAATTTTAGAGGAGGGAGAATTCACCCATCCAATAGACCTGGATTCAATAGTTAGTTTAATGGTCAACAGGCTTCAGGAGAAGGCAAAACCAAAACTTAAAAAAGTTATTAATGCTACCGGAATTATCCTGCATACAAACCTGGGCCGAGCAGTTTTAGCCCAAAGCGCTGTTAAGGCTATAGAAGATATAGCGGCAAACTATTCAAACCTCGAATTGGATCTTACTACAGGGGAAAGAGGCACTAGATACTCCCACGTAGAGGAACTGGTCTGCAGTCTTACAGGGGCTGAAGCTGCTCTGGTGGTAAATAATAATGCTGGGGCAGTTCTTCTGGTGCTGAGTACCCTGGCGAAAGATAAAGAGGTAATTGTCTCAAGGGGGCAGCTTGTCGAAATAGGCGGTTCTTTCCGAATTCCTGATGTTATGACTCAGAGCGGCGCTGCCCTGGTTGAGGTAGGGACGACTAACAAGACCCACCTCAGGGATTATGAACAGGCGATGACTGATCAGACCTCTCTCTTGTTAAAAGTACATACCAGTAACTATAAAATAATAGGGTTTACCGCAGAAGTGCCCATTAGCGACTTGGTAAAACTGGGAAGGGAAAAGAATATTCCTGTGTATGAAGACCTGGGAAGCGGAGTGCTGGTTGACTTTGTAAAATACGGAGTTATTCATGAGCCGACGGTACGTGAAAGTATCGGGGCAGGCGCAGATGTGGTAACCTGCAGCGGGGACAAGCTCTTTGGCGGGCCTCAGGCAGGAATTATTGTCGGACGGGCAGACCTTATCAGCAAAATGAAGAAGAATCCCCTTACCAGGGCATTAAGAATCGATAAACTTACCCTGGCTGCGATGGAGGCCACATTAAGGTTATATATAGATGAAGACAGGGCCATAAGAGAGATACCCACATTGAGAATGATAACTATGGATGGAGAACTAATATCGGCTTCAGCTAAAAGACTTGCAGCGGATATTAATAAACAGTGTGGATCAGGTATTAAAGCGACAGTGGAAGATGGTTATTCACAGGTAGGAGGCGGTGCACTGCCCGAAGAAAATATTCCAACCTGTCTGGTAGCTATAAGCACTTCAGACATTAGTGTAAATGCCCTTGAGGAAAGCCTCCGTCAAATGGACCCTCCCGTGCTCGCCAGAATACAGAAGGAACGCCTGCTTATAGATCCCAGAACGCTGTTGGCAGGTGATTCAGAAATTATAATAAATCATTTGAAGAAAATTTTCGAAATTTAGTTTAACCAGGAACTGACTAAGAAACGAGGCGTTTTCAATGACAAAGAAAGAAATTTATACCCTTACATCATTATCGTGTTCAGCAGGCTGAGCAGCCAAAATTGGTCCGGAGGACCTTGCCGAAGTTCTCAGTATGCTTCCGCCGGGGGAGCCTGACCCAAACCTGCTGGTGGGGCTGGATACAAGTGATGATGCCGGGGTGTACCGTATCAATGATGATATAGCCATGATTCAAACTGTAGATTTTTTCACACCGATTGTTGATGACCCGTATTTTTACGGGCAGATTGCTGCTGCCAATTCCCTTAGTGATGTATACGCGATGGGAGGAAAGCCTCTGACGGCTATGAATATCATCTGTTTTCCGACAAAGAAGCTGGAATTGAAGGTTCTGGCAGACATTTTAAGAGGTGGGGCAGATAAAATAAAGGAAGCTGGAGCCATTCTTTTAGGGGGCCATTCGGTGGAGGACAATGAACCGAAATATGGCTTGTCTGTTACAGGGGTAGTTCATCCCGAAAAAGTTCTGACAAATGCCGGAGCGAGGCCAGGCGATGTTCTGGTGCTTACCAAACCTATTGGCACCGGTATTATTACAACAGCCATTAAAGGGGAGCTTGCATCACAGGAGGAAATTGACAATGTTATACAGGTTATGGCTACCCTCAATAAAAATGCGGCGGAAGCTATGGCTGAGGTTGGAGTAAATGGATGTACCGATATTACAGGTTTTGGCCTGCTGGGACATGCTTCTGAAATGGCCCGGGGAAGTAGCGTTTCAATGACAATTTGGTCTGAGTTGGTACCGGTCCTTAAAGGGGCCCGCGAATATACTAAAATGGGTATCGTACCGGAGGGAACACGGGGAAACCTGAAGTATATAAGCCAGTTTGTTGACTTTAAACAAAATGTTTTGGAGGAAGACAGGCTTGTTTTGACTGATGCTACCACCTCAGGCGGGCTTTTGATTTCGGTACCCGGTCACAAGAGTCAACAGCTTATGAAAGAGCTTGCCGACCGTGGTGTCCGGGAAGCAGCTGTCGTTGGTGAGGTCGGTGCAGGCAGCGGTAAAATAATTGTTACAAACCTGCCTTAACTGGTAAAAAGGGTGAGTATTTTTGAAAATTAAAGAGGTTCCTTATGACTACGGCAGTCCGTTGTTAAACAACTATCTGAACGATTTTGGCAGAATGGGCAGCCTGTTTGAACATAATCCGCATAGCGCAGAATCCTTTGTAGAAAGATATGACCTCGTTATGCGGGAATATAATAATGACAGACACGAGCTGGTTCGAATTCTGAAGGAATATAATGAATCGCTTGGCTGCGGTGCTGAGACCACGGCAAATATTGAGAGGCTTAAAGAATCCGGCACTGTTGTAGTTGTAACAGGACAGCAGGCCGGTGTTTTGACAGGACCGCTGTATACTATCTACAAGGCAGTAACCGCTATTCAACTGGCCAGAGAGTCTGCTTCCCGGCTGGGAAAAAATGTAGTACCGATGTTTTGGGTTGCTGCGGAAGACCATGATTATGCGGAGGTAGATCACCTAAACCTTTTAAACAAGGAACAGGAATTAATTCGTTTGTGTTTGAACTATACTCCGGCAGGTAAATATCCGGTAGGGCATATTCCTGTAACGGAAGCAGTTTATGACTTAATAGAAG
Source organism: Thermincola carboxydiphila (assembly GCA_016841045.1). Taxonomy (GTDB): domain Bacteria; phylum Bacillota; class Thermincolia; order Thermincolales; family UBA2595; genus JAENZX01. The sequence goes on along the minus strand of JAENZX010000004.1, from coordinate 140,535 downwards.
AGCTTAGGGTTTCCACAAACCCCTCAGAGTGGAAGGATGAAATAATTTCATTCCTTACCCAGTCAGCCAGGCAGAGTGATAATCTTGCCGACTGGTTTGCTGCGGTAATGACCTGGCTGTTTAACGGCAGCGGCCTTGTTATGATTAATCCACTAAATATTGGTTTGCGCAGACTTTGGTCCGATACGTTTGTGTCATTCCTGCAGCAGGCGGACAGGGTTAATGAAAAGCTCCTGTCAGGAATGGAGAAGGTACGTCAACTTGGTGCTGTACCACAGGTAGAAAAAGAACAAGAAAACATCAATATGTTTATCCTTGTTGACGGAGAAAGGTCGGCTCTCCTAAAGAAGGGGGACCGGTATGAGGTTAGAGGCGGTAACGGGGCTTGGAGTCTTAAAGAACTTCTGGAAGCAGCTAAGTCTAATCCTGAAATTTTTAGTCCTAATGTGATCCTGCGTCCGGTTGCACAGGACGCGCTGCTGCCAACGATAGCCTACATAGCCGGGCCGGGAGAAATATCATATTATGCGCTTTATCGCGAAATTTACCCTTTGTTTGGGCAGACAATGCCCATCATATTTCCCCGTGCCAATGTAACCATTTTAGAACGCGCCACCGCCAAATACATGGAAAAGTACGGAATTAGATTTAATGATGGTACGGACGGTATTGAGAAAAAACTGAGTGAATACCTGGAAAAACAGGATTCTGTGGGAATTGACAGTTTGTTTGAAACTTATACCAGGGATTTGACTAAATCATTTGAAGAATTTATTGAAAAAATCTCCATCAATGACTCAGAATTGCAGAAACACGGTCAGGAGAGCCTTAAGAAGCTAATGCACCAGATGTCATATTTGGAGCGTAAAGCCCGTCAAAGTCACCGGAAATCATGTGATGTGGCGGTTAAAAGGTATCGCAACATAGAAAACCAGCTATTTCCCAAAAGAAGCATGCAGGAACGTGTATTTAACATATTTCCGTATTTGTTTAAATACGGTCCAGATTTTATAAAAAATATTATAGAGATACCCTTAATTGAAAATACCACACATAAGCTTCTGTATCCCGGTACGAAGACTAAGGAATAAACGAAAAAATCAAAAAACAACACAGTTATTTATGTTAACTATTTATTAAATATTGTGATATTACAAGGAAAAGGGACGTGCTGTGTCGAATAATATAAAGTGACAAAGAAAGGCGGCGATGTGCTTGAAGAAGATGTTTATTATTGACACCAATGTCCTACTTCACGACCCTCAGGCAGTATTTAAATTTCAGGATAATGATGTAATAATTCCCCTGATAGCAATTGAAGAAATGGACAACCAAAAGCGCAGGCCCGACGAAGTCGGGAGAAATGCCCGCCGTGTTGCCAGGTTTATTGATGACCTGCGGCAGCAGGGAAAGATTTATGAGGGAGTTCAGTTGGAAAATGGAGGTACTCTGAAGGTGGAATTAAACCACCAGAAATTGGAAAACCTCTCGGGAGCTCTGGAAAAATTTAAGGCTGACAATCGCATTTTAGCAGTTGCTTTAGCGTACCAAGAGGAGTTTCCCGAACGTAAAGTAGTTCTTGTCACAAAGGATACCTGGCTTCGTATCAAGGCAGATGTTGCCGGGATAGAAGCCGAGGATTACAAGACTGACAAAGTGAATATCGAAGAACTCTATACCGGGGCAGTAGAATTAAAAGTTTCTTCGCAGATTATAAATCAGTTCTACAGCAATAACTTCCTGCCCTGGGACAAAACTGAAGATGATCCGCAGGTCCTTCATGCAAACCAGTTTTTATCACTGGTAGACGAAAATGGAAGTGGTCAAAGCGCTCTCGCTAGGTTTAATGCAGATAAGAAGGGTTTGGTTCCCTTGTTGTTCGGGGCTTCGGAAGCTTTTGGAATAAGGGCGCGCAACAAAGAACAACGATATGCCATGGAACTGCTGATGGATGATAGTATTGGGCTGGTAACCTTAGTGGGGCAGGCAGGCACCGGCAAAACTCTGTTAGCGGTTGCTGCCGGGCTTGAAAAGGTAATTGAACGTGAGAGCTATAAAAAATTGGTTGTTACCAGGCCTGTTATCCCACTGGGCGGTGATATTGGATTTCTTCCCGGTGATAAAGAAGAAAAAATGCGCCCATGGATGAGTCCAATCTATGATAACCTCGAATATATATTTGGCACAGGAAAAGAAACTAAGAAAGATAAAACAGATGAAAAGTTCAAGGCTGCAAATATCGAAAATATGGTTCGGTATTTTAAGGAAAAAGGCCAGTTAGAGCTGGAAGCTATTACCTATATCAGGGGAAGAACCATGCCGAGACAGTACCTGATAGTTGATGAGGCCCAGAACCTAACCCCGCATGAAGTTAAGACAATACTAACAAGGGCAGGAGAAGGTACTAAAGTGGTCCTGACGGGGGACCCCCACCAGATTGATCATCCTTATCTGGATGCCAATAGTAATGGTCTGACTTATGTAGTTGAAAAGTTTAAAGGTATTAAATTAGCCGGGCATGTAACCTTCACGAAAGGTGAGCGTTCCGAACTGGCTCAAATCGCCGCGGAGTTGATTTAGATTTTATGTTAATAAAGTGTTACAAAAATGCAGTAGCCGAAACAGGTTACTGCTTTTTGTTATTATAAAAGAAGCCTAACAAGTCCTGCACATATCCCTCACGCGACGAATAAAATGTTAATCGTAGGGGGTGCTGAAATGACAAAAAAAATCGTTATAGACCCAGGCCATGGGGGATATGACACAGGAGCTATTGGATTTGGGCTTCAGGAAAAGAACATAAATCTTGATATAGCCCTTAGACTCAGAGGGATGCTGGCAAATACTGCGGATATAAGCTTAACACGAAGCAGTGATATATTCGTAAGCTTGTCTGAACGAGCTGCATTTGCCAATAGAATGGGAGCAGATTTGTTTGTTTCTCTGCATGTAAATGCAGGTGGAGGTACAGGGTTTGAGAGTTTTATTTATAATTATGCAATGGCTGAAACTATATTTGTCAGAGAAACAATACATAAATCAATAGCTGATTTTTATATCTTAAACGGGTTTCCTGACCGCGGCATGAAGAAGGCTGAATTCGCTGTTCTGAAGCAGACTTTAATGCCTGCTGTTTTGCTTGAAAATTTATTTATTGATAACCAAAAAGATGCTGCTAAACTGCGGGAACCCGAGTTTCTGGGCCGGATTGCCGGAGCTGTCGCTGAAGGCATTTCCAAAGCACTAAATCTTGTTACTACCCCTCCTATTGTTCAACAGCCAAACTGGGCTGAGGAAAACTATACAAGGCTAAAACGGGAGGGGGTTATCCTTGGTGACCATGATCTCGACGCGCCGGTTACCTGGGGAGAGGTATCAGCTATAATTGCCAGAGTGCTGGATAAAATATAATGCTTTTAATTACTTTTAATTACTTTCTAAATTACAAAAGGACACTATATTAAGATTGCTAAAAAAGACAAGACAGTATATAATGTTTAATAACAGCTTAGCAAATAAATGAATATTTACTCCGAGCTTTCAATCCTAAGCCTTGAGGTATGGATTGCCAGCCTCCAACCGGTACATCCGGTTAAGGGTATCTGCGGGAAACTGCGATGCCTCCCTCATTTGGAAAGGAGATTAAAGCTATTTAAAGCACCCTTTCCAGGGTGTCTTTATTTTTATATGGAATCTAAAAATATGGAATCTAAAAAGAATCAAAAAGTTTAAAATTTAAGGAGGTTTTTTCAAATGGACAAGATACCGAATAAAGTTTTAGATGCGGTTAAAGCTGCTGCCCCGGAGGGCAGAATAACCTGTGAGGCTGCTCATGCTCTGGCTAAAGAGCTGGGAGTTGAACTCCTATTAATAGGAAAAGCCGCTGATGAGTTAAACGTGCGTATTAAACAATGTCAGCTAGGATGCTTCTAATCGGAGGTTAATATGACCGAACTTTTCAAGCTTATGTCTGTTGAACAGGCATGGGAGATTTTCAGGGAAAATATCAGTTTTCCCACACCCCAGTCTGAACTTGTCTCTGTTACAGAAGCCCTGGGCAGGATTGCTGCAGAAAATTTAGTATCAGGGGTGAATGTACCTGACTTTGACCGTTCTACAATGGATGGTTATGCTGTGATGGCCAAGGACACTTTTGGTGCGTCAGAGGCAATGCCGGCAATGCTTGATGTAATTGGGGAAGTCCTAATGGGACAGAATGCTGAAATATCCCTTGAACCGGGAAAAGCTGTTAGAATTTCCACTGGAGGTATGCTGCCCCCTGGGGCAGATGCCGTTGTAATGATAGAATATACCGAGCAGTTGGATCAGAGTACAATTCTTGTGATTAAACCGGTTGCACCCGGTGAAAATATGGTCCGATGCGGGGAAGATATCGCCAAAGGTGAAACAGTGGTTGCCGAGGGGACGATAATCAGGCCGCAGGAAATGGGTGCAATGGCTGGTGTGGGAATAACAGCCTGCAGTGTGGTTAGAAAACCCAGAGTGGCTATTCTATCAACTGGAGATGAAGTGGTAGAGCCGGATAAAATACCAGGCCCGGGTCAAATAAGGGATATCAATTCTTTTGCCATATCCGGACTGGTGGAACAGGTTGGAGGCCTCCCTCTACGTTTTGGGATTACCAAAGACGATTTTGCCAGTCTTGAGCAGGTTCTAAGTAAGGCTTACCAGGAGACTGACATTATGGTTTTATCCGGTGGAAGCTCTGTAGGTACACGGGACGTAAGTTCGGCAGTTATAGATTCTCTTGGTAAACCGGGAGTTTTGGTCCACGGTGTTTCTGTAAAACCGGGAAAACCGGTGATACTGGGTGTAGTTGATAATAAACCGGTGATTGGGCTGCCCGGACACCCTGCCAGTGCTATGGTCCTGGCGGATATCTTCCTGATTCCCCTGATAAGGGCATATTCCGGCTTAGGGTTTTCCGCACCATACAGGAGGACTCTAAGAGCGGTAATGGGCAGAAGCATGGCTTCTACCAGCGGCAGAGTGGATTACATCAGGGTAAATCTAGCCGAAAAAGAAGGGTTTAAAACAGCTGAACCTATATTGGGCAAATCGGGATTGATAACAACAATGGTTAAGGCTGAAGGTATTGTCATCATTCCGGCTGCTAAAGAAGGTGTGGAAGCCGGAGAAGAAGTTGATGTAGTTCTCTTCTGATTTTAGTTGATTTTAGTAAAAGGTTTTAGAGAAAATAATTTTATTATTAAATAATCTCAATGACTGCTGCTGACAGGCTGGTGAAGACTTTGACTAAAAGAAATGTTTACCTCGATAATACCCCGCTGGAAGAGACTGTAGAAAAATATTTTGGCAGACTGCGGGAACTAAATGCAATACTGCCTCTTGAAGGCGAAATTATACCAGTAGACGATGCCTTGGGCAGAGTGACGGCTGAACCTGTATTTGCCAGGATATCTTCTCCTCACTACCATGCTTCTGCCATGGACGGGATAGCGGTCAATGCCGGGGATACTTTTAAGGCCAGTGAAACAACTCCGGTAATTCTTAATGTAGGGGTCAATGCATTCATAGTTGACACTGGTGACCCTTTGCCGGAGGGCTGTAACGCGGTCATAATGATAGAACAAGTACATTTTATATCGGACAAAGAGGCTGAGATTATTTCTGCAGCAGCTCCATGGCAGCATATACGTCCAATGGGCGAAGATATCGTGGCTACAGAGATGATAGTTCCTGCTAATCACTTGCTTCGTCCTGTAGATATTGGAGGTATTCTTGCCGGTGGATTAACGGAGATTTTAGTGCGAAAGCGCCCGGTAGTCGCAATTTTACCGACAGGAACCGAACTGGTTCAGCCAGGGTCGGAACTTAAGTCGGGTGATATCATAGAATATAACTCAAGGGTTATTGGAGGACTGGTTAAACAATGGGGTGCCGACCCTATAAGATATGACATTACTGTAGACTCTTACCCTTTGCTGAAAGAAAAAATATACAGGGCTGTACAGGAATCTGATGTAGTTGTAGTCAACGCGGGTTCGTCTGCAGGCTCTGAGGATTTTACCTCCTCTATTATCAGGGAGCTGGGTGAGGTTGTAATTCACGGGGTGGCAATCAAACCCGGCAAACCGGTTATTTTGGGAGTGGTTCAAGATAAGCCTGTTATCGGAATTCCCGGTTATCCTGTTTCGGCAGTATTAAACAGCGAACTGTTTGTTAAACCGGTAATTGAGAGTATGGCTGGTGCTTCACCTACTAAGGGGGCAACAATGAAAGCTCTCCTATCCCGTAAGCTTATATCCCCTCAGGGAGTAGACGAATTCGTACGTGTTAAACTGGGCAGAGTGGGCGACAAGACTATTGCTACACCGATATCGAGAGGAGCCGGAGTGCTTACTTCAATGATCAGGGCTGACGGCATCCTAAAAGCCCCGACACTCAGGGAAGGGTTTGAGGCAGGCGAAGAGATTGAAGTCGAACTCCTGCGAGATAAAAGGGAAATCTATAATACAACAGTTATTATTGGCAGCCATGATGTATCGCTGGATATACTTGCAAACTTTCTAAGGCAGAATTTTCCTGGCAGGAGCCTATCTTCCGCCCATGTGGGGAGTTTGGGAGGGCTGCTGGCCCTTAGAAGGCGGGAAGCCCACCTTGCGGGTATACACCTCCTTGACGAGGAGACAGGGGAGTATAATGTTTCATATTTAAAGAAACTGCTGCCGGGGATACCTGTGGTTCTTGTTAATTTGCTGTATAGGCAGCAGGGATTCATTGTACCTAAAGGAAACCCGCGGTCTATAAGGAGTTTTACAGACCTGGCAGGGCCTGACGTAAAATTCGTTAACCGGCAGAAAGGTGCCGGTACGCGGCTCCTGCTGGATTACCACCTGCGCAGGGAAGGTATTGAACCTAACCATGTAGAGGGTTACGACCGGGAGGAATACACTCATATGGCAGTAGCTGCAGCAGTAGCAGGTGGCAGTGCTGATGTTGGTTTAGGCATCCTGGCGGCGGCCAATGCCCTCAACCTGGACTTTATACCTGTAACAGAAGAACGCTATGATTTAGCTATTCCCGAAGAATACTGGGATACATCGTATATTTCCACTCTTCTTGAAGTAATGAATGATTCCCATTTCAAGAGAAGTGTTGAGAGCCTCGGGGGATATAGCTTACGCTCAACAGGAGAGGTTGTTTACCGGACAGGTACGCTGGAAAATTAATTCGACAGACTACAATCAGCCGTTGTATTTGGGAAGGGTGATAGAAATGAATGACACTTTCAAACGGAATATCAATTATCTCAGGATATCAATTACTGACAGATGTAACTTAAGATGTGTTTACTGTATGCCGGAGGACGGGGTTCAACTGGCTGGGCATGACGTAGTGCTTAACTTTGAGGAAATAGTTAAAATAGTTCAAAGTGCAGTCATGGTTGGGATAAGGAAAATTCGGCTTACCGGTGGAGAGCCTTTGGTCAGAAAAGGAATTATGCATCTTATAAAAACTATTGATGAAATTCCGGAAATTGATGACATTGCCCTTACCACTAACGGGATTCTCCTGCCGGAGATGGCTGCTGACCTGAAAGAGGCCGGTCTTAAAAGAATCAATATAAGTTTGGATACATTATCCCCGGAAAAGTTTGCAAAAGTTACTCGGGGAGGAGAGCTTTCCAAGGTATGGATGGGGATTGAAAAAGCCCTTGATGCCGGTTTTGACCCGGTAAAAATAAATACTGTAATGATTAGGGGTTTTAATAACGATGAGTTATGGGAATTTGTAGAATTAAGCCGAAAGTCACCGCTGCATATCCGTTTCATTGAACTGATGCCTATCGGAACTAGCGAATTGTGGGCCGCCGACAGCTATATGTCATCAGATGAGTTGAAACAAATTATCAGCACTAAGTGTGAGCTTGTGCCTGAAAAAGAAGTTACCGGCAGCGGCCCGGCAAAATACTACAGGATCCCCGGTGCATTAGGAACAATAGGTTTCATCAGCCCAATCAGCAATCATTTCTGTTCCCAATGTAATAGGCTGCGCCTTACTTCTGAAGGCCAGCTTAGACCGTGCCTGCATTCCCCGCACGAAATTGACCTTAGGACCCCCCTGAGGGAAGGGGCCTCGCAGCTTGAGCTTGCCAACATAATAAGACAGGCAATAAACAGTAAACCAGAGAAGCACGATATGGCTGCCACAGGCTGGGAAGGCAACAGGAGGGTAATGAATCAGATAGGAGGGTAGGAATGAACAATTGACAATTAATAATTGACAATTGATTGAGGATGATGGAGCAAACCTACCCACTAGTTGTATATGAAAGGACGGGTTCCATGAGTGAGCTGACTCATTTTAATGAAGATGGTAGAGCTAGGATGGTTGATGTCACTGCCAAGGATGAGACGGTACGCGTGGCCACAGCCAGAGGGGCAGTTTATATGCGGCCTGAGACGCTGGCTGCTATAAAAGAAGGGCAAATTGCCAAGGGGGATGTATTGGCTGTAGCTCAGGTAGCAGGAGTAATGGCTGCCAAACAGACAAGTGCTTTGATTCCCATGTGCCATCCACTTTTTATTACTGGGGCAGACTTAAGCTTTAATATTGACGAACAGAGTTCAAAAGTAGACGTCCAGGCTGTGGTTAAGACAACGGGTAAGACAGGTGTCGAAATGGAAGCTCTGACTGCCGTATCAGTAGCGGCACTAACTATTTACGATATGTGTAAGGCTATAGACAAGGATATGGTGATTGACAACACCAGATTAATTGAAAAGACCGGTGGCAAAAGCGGTCGATACGTTAGGGAGGGCGAAATATAATGGCTGCAAGTGGAAAAATTATCGCAGTATGTACAAGTAAGAATAAAGGTGAACGCAAAAAGAACGTTGGGGAAGGTAAGTTGATAGCCAACCACGGTTTGGAAGGCGACGGTCATGCCGGTGACTGGCACAGGCAGGTAAGTCTGCTGGCTATCGAAAGCATTGAGAAGATGCGTCAGAAAGGCTTAGATGTGAATCCTGGAGATTTTGCCGAAAACCTTACCACTGAGGGTATAGTACTGGTGGATCTGCCGGTTGGCACTAAAGTGAAGATTGGTGCTGAAGCAGAAGGAGAGGTAACCCAAATCGGCAAGGTATGCCACGATAGGTGTGCGATCTATTACCAGGCAGGTGACTGTGTAATGCCCAAAGAAGGCATCTTCATTAAAGTCCTGAATGGAGGACCCGTTAAGGTTGGGGATACTATAGAGGTGGTTGGGGATGTATAAAGTAGGAATTATCACCGCCAGCGATAAAGGCAGCCGTGGGGAGCGGGAAGACCTAAGCGCACAAGTGATTAAGGAAGAAGTAGCAAAAATAGATGGGGAAATCGTGGAATACGTAATTATTCCTGATGAGCAGGAAATCATTAAGAATAAGCTTATTGAGTTCTCTGATGTGAAGAAGCTTGATCTTATACTCACTACGGGTGGGACAGGCTTTAGCCCCCGAGATGTGACCCCGGAAGCCACTCTGGAAGTTATTGAACGTCTGGTTCCGGGAATTCCCGAACTGGTGCGCATGGAAAGCTACAAGATTACCCCCAGGGCGATTCTTTCGAGAGCAACAGCGGGAATTCGGAAACAGACCCTAATCATAAACCTTCCCGGCAGTCCCAAAGCAGTGCGTGAAAACCTTAGCTGGATTCTGCCCTCACTGCCGCATGGTTTGGATATCCTAAAGGGAACAGACTCAGAATGTGCACGTTAGTATATCGTTAGTATATATTGTTAGCTGACGGTAAAATACGCATCGGCATCATATCTCCGAATCATTTCTCTAAAGATTCGGCGAGCCTTGCTTGGGGTGGTATAACCTGTTCGCTTAACCCATTCCAGTACTTCCCTGGCTTCTGAAGAAATTACCGGGTATCTGGCTTCATACCATGACAGAAATTCGTTATTTTCTCTGAGAGAGACCTTACAAGCTACCTCCCAGTCCAGGGCTTTTTGGACATAGAAAGATACTTGATATAGTTTCCATAGGGGAAGTTGTGGTTCGGTTGTAAATGGTTCCAGCTGTTGGCGTTGAATACCACTGGTTGTGTCATAATAGGGCCATAGATCAAAGCCGTAGTTAGCCAGTATCATGTTGACCGAAGGACCATTAAGCATACTTGAAAGAGCTGAGGCGGTATTTTGAAAAAACGCGGACTGTGGCCCGGATGCCGCAGAAGTTAATTTTATCATTTCTGTGAAACCCTGTTCGGACCTTATGATATCAATAAATTCATAGGCTGAATCAAATACATTAGCCGGGTCAATTTCAGGTAATTTTGTATTAATGGTATATCCAAGAACGATATCTTTTTTACCTAAAATGGGCTCGGTTCTGAGACTTGAAGTCAACATCGGGTTAAGAAACCAAAAGATTTCTTTTTTAATTTTCTTCCTCTCATTTTGATAAAATCGGTTAAACTCGGCAGAATCATTGAGCAATCTGCCTAGGACCTGTTCTTCAGAAATAATATTTGCAGGATTTACGTATCCCGCTGTGGTGATAGCAAGTAAAAGCTGGTCTCTGGTCATAAAAAATTTGCAGCCTCCTAAAATCATTAATAGCACAATTATATCAAAATAAGTGACTACTGTTAAGTTACAGTTTATTGCCCCCTAGCAGGAACATTTAAAAAAAAGTCGAATTATAACGAAGAGGGTAAAAAAAAGGGGGAAGAATTGATTGGTTAAAAAGCTCATATCTGCTTTGATAATTCTACTTTGCTTTATGGTTATATTCGGGTGTGGAAGTAAAAAGACAGAAAAAACGGTCGAATCCCAAAAGCAGGTTGAAGTTCCGAAGGGTCCCGGACCAACCAGTACCGACCCAAAGACAACTGCTGAGCTTGTCTTGAAATTTAAGCAGGAAAAGGAATGGAGCAAGCTTTACGATTATATCTATGTTGATATACAGAAGACAATTTCCAGAGAAGATTTTGTCGATTTTAATGGCAAGGCCAAGGTTTCGTACGAGAACCATAAGATAACTGAAGAACCAAAAATACTTCCGGAATGGGTCGATAAGATTAACGGAATCACATATAAGCATGTGGCAGAGATTTCGTATACTGCTGATATTGTTACACCAAGAGGTAAGGTTAATTTTGCCAACAAAATGTATATGGTTCAGACACCGGAAAAAAATTGGCGATATCTTTGGATTAAAAAATAGAGTACACCCCCTAACCCTAACGGGGGTTTTTTTATTTGAAAATTATTCGGACAAAGTCCGCTTTTTCTAGTAGTTGAAGTGGAAAAATTATGTATAGAATTTTTACTAATTGGAAATTATCTATATTGTAATGGTCATATGTGTGTTTTTTTCAAAATAAGGAAAAATTAGCCGCTACAACAAGAAAAACGAGGAAAACGGGAGATAAAATGAGATATTGAAGAAAACTCCTGTAATTTTAGCCAATTCAGGAAGTTGATTTTTCATTTCTCATTTTATATTATAAAAAGTGTATTAGCACTCGCTTAAGTTGAGTGCTAACAAATAAAAAACTAATATAAAAAAAATAAAAGGAGGGGTAAACAGATGAAAGTCAAACCACTAGGTGACAGAATCTTAATTAAACCTTTAGCTGCCGAGGAGAAAACCGTTAGCGGCATTGTGCTTCCTGATACTGCAAAGGAAAAGCCGCAACAGGGAGAAGTTTTAGCTGTTGGTAGCGGAAAACTTCTTGAGAATGGCGAGAAGGTAGCTTTGGAGGTTAAAGTCGGCGACAAAGTAATTTATTCAAAATACGCCGGTAATGAGATTAAGATCGACGGTGAAGAATGCATGATCTTAAATGAAAGAGATATTCTGGCAATAGTCGAGTAAATTGAAAATCATGTAACCAGAGGAGGTAGAAGACATTGGCTAAGGAAATTTTATTTGCTGAAGAAGCCCGTCGTGCACTTGAGCGCGGTGTTAACCAACTGGCTGAAGCAGTTCGAGTAACACTTGGACCCAAGGGCCGCAATGTTGTATTGGACAAGAAGTTTGGTTCTCCATTAATCACCAATGACGGAGTTACCATTGCCAGGGAGGTTGAGCTTCCCGATCCCTTCGAAAACATGGGTGCACAGCTTGTTAAGGAAGTTGCTACAAAGACCAATGATGTTGCAGGTGATGGTACAACTACTGCTACTGTATTAGCTCAGGCAATTATTCGTGAGGGTTTGAAGAACGTAGCTGCAGGCGCAAATCCCATGATTGTTAAAAGAGGTATTGAAAAGGCTGTAACAGCAGCTGTTGCTGAAATTAAAAAGATCTCCAAATCCATTGAAGATAAGAATGCAATCGCTCAGGTTGCTTCGATTTCAGCTGGTGATGAGGAAATTGGTAAGTTAATTGCTGAAGCCATGGAAAAGGTAGGCAATGACGGTGTTATTACTGTTGAAGAATCAAAAGGGTTTGGTATTACCCTTGATGTAGTTGAAGGAATGAACTTTGACCGCGGATACATATCTCCGTATATGATTACTGATACTGACAAGATGGAAGCTGTACTGAGTGATCCATATATTCTTATTTATGACAAGAAGATCAGTGCTATTGCTGACATTCTTCCTGTGCTGGAAAAGGTTGTACAGTCTGGCAAGCCTCTCATGATAATTGCTGAAGATGTTGATGGTGAAGCACTGCCGACTTTAGTTGTAAACAAACTTCGCGGTACCTTTACATGTGTAGCCGTTAAGGCCCCCGGCTTTGGTGACCGTCGTAAGGCAATGCTGGAAGATATTGCTATTCTAACAGGTGGTCAGGTTATATCTGAAGACCTCGGTCTGAAACTTGAGAATGCCACTTTAGAAATGCTTGGTCGTGCCCGTCAGGTTAAGATTAAGAAGGAAGAAACTGTTATCGTAGGTGGTGCAGGTTCTCAGGCAGATATCGACGCCAGGGTTGCTCAAATCAGGACTTTAATCGAAGAAACCACTTCTGATTTTGACCGTGAAAAACTGCAGGAACGTCTTGCTAAACTGTCTGGCGGTGTAGCAGTTATCGAAGTTGGCGCGGCTACCGAAGTAGAAATGAAAGAGAAAAAGCTGCGTATCGAGGATGCCCTTAACGCTACAAGAGCAGCTGTAGAAGAAGGTATTGTTCCTGGTGGTGGAACAGCGTTTATTAACATTATTCCTGCTCTTCAAAATATCGAAGCTGCCGGTGAAGTTGCTGTTGGTGTTGATATCGTTAAGAAGGCCCTTGAAGAGCCTGTTCGTCAGATCGCTAATAACGCTGGTCTGGAAGGTTCAGTTATTGTTGAGAAAGTTAAAGAACAAGGTCAGGGTGTTGGCTTCAACGCAGCTACCGAAGAATGGGTAGATATGATTGAGGCAGGTATCGTTGACCCTGCCAAGGTAACCCGTTCAGCTCTTCAGAATGCAGCAAGTATTGCTTCAATGCTGTTGACTACTGAGTCACTTATAGCTGATCAACCTGAAAAGGATGCTCCGGCAATGCCTGGTGGAATGCCTGGCGGAATGCCCGGAATGATGTAAAGAGTTAATAAAAGTAAAAGCCCCCGCAATGCGGGGGCTAATTTATTGTCAAACTCCATATTCGGGCAAGAGGGGATGGGATGTTTCCTCAGACTCGTCCTTCCGGAAAAATCCCATCCCCTCTCTAATCTTTGGGTTAAGCATTAAGTCAGCCCCATTAGGGGCTTTTTTTGTGAGTGAATTGAAGATGATATTGTATTATTTTTCCCAATAAAGATAAACATATGGTTGACAAGGTGGGCTTTTTTGGGTACACTTAAATTAATCAATTCCGATTATTTTGATAGGAATTTAATACAATAGTTAAAGGGGGAAATTTTATGAAATATGCGTCTGTTATAACTGATCTAATTGGACATACACCACTCTTAAAATTAAACAGAATGAATGAAAATTTAAAGGGCGAGATATTTTTAAAACTTGAATCCTTTAACCCAGGAGGCAGCATTAAAGACAGGATTGGCTTCAACATGATAAAAAGGGCAGAGGAGCAGGGGCTGATTACTAAAGATACTGTTATAATCGAACCTACCAGTGGTAATACCGGAATAGCGTTGGGTTATATAGCAGCAGCTAAAGGTTATCGACTGATACTGACCATGCCTGAAACAATGAGTGTTGAGAGAAGAAGCATCCTAAAGGCCTTTGGGGCGGAAATTGTACTTACACCCGGAGAAAAGGGCATGAAGGGAGCCGTAGAAGAGGCAGAGAGGCTTTACAAAGAATTTCCCAGCGCCTTTATCCCACAGCAGTTTAATAATCCTGCCAACCCGGAAATACATGTTCAGACCACTGCTGAGGAAATATGGGAGGATACCGAAGGTAAGGTGGATATAGTTGTAGCCGGGGTAGGCACCGGAGGAACTATCACAGGCATTTCCTCATTTATAAAAGAAAAGAAGCCTGATTTTAAGGCTGTTGCAGTAGAACCGACAGATTCCCCGGTTCTGTCAGGCGGTTCTCCCGGCCCTCACAAAATACAGGGTATTGGTGCCGGATTTGTTCCTAACGTGTTACAGGTAAAGCTGCTGGATGAAATTATAAAGGTCACCAATGAACAGGCTTTTGCCACCACACGCGCCCTGGCCAGGGAGGAAGGGGTGTTGGCAGGAATATCCTCGGGTGCAGCACTCTACGGAGCCATGGAAGTGGCAAAACGCCCGGAAAGTAAGGGTAAGATAATTGTCGTGATTCTGCCGGATACCGGAGAAAGATATTTGTCTACACCGGTGTTTTCCAACTAGATAGAATATCATAATGAAGGTTTTATGAGGCGTATGCGTTTTGTATGCGCCTATTGCTATTTATATAGAATTATCGTGATGTACGTGGGATCTAGCGGCCATTAGCTATGGTTGCTTTTCATGATTTTCTCTGCTATAATATTTTGTGCAGTAATACTGAATATGCCGATGTGGCTCAGTGGTAGAGCAACGCACTCGTAATGCGTAGGTCGTGGGTTCAACTCCCATCATCGGCACCATTGGAAAAACTTACTCCCGCAAGAGATTGCGGGAGTTTTTACGATGTTTTGAATGTATAAATTTTTTGGAGTCTACCCTTGATTTGAATTCCGGAGGCAAGATAGTGCTTTATACTGATGGCATTATTACTGGACATATTTCTAGTTTTGAGGTTGTCGGTTAACTATGGTCTTAGCTTTTGGCCGGCTCAAGTAATTGGCCTAAACTTCTGATACACATAATTTATAACCAATACCTTTAACGGTTTGTATAAAGGTAGGGTTGCCCGGATTCTGCTCTATTTTTTTTCGTATATTACTGATGTGAACCATCACAGTTCGGTGATCTCCAAGGCTTTCTGTGCCCCAAAGTGTCTGAAACAAGTCATCACTGCTAAACACTGTATTGGGTTTCTGGGCTAGTAAGGCCAGAAGTTGAAACTCCTTGGGGGACAGATCAACAAGTTGCTCATTCACTATTACACTGTAGCTCGTTAAATCAATTGTTAATCCTGGAAATCTTAATATGTTGCCTGAGGTATATGAGCCTTGCAGCATTCGGTTTCTACGCAGATGGGCTTTCACCCTTGCCATCAATTCTAACGCATCAAACGGCTTACTCATATAGTCATCTCCACCTGCGGTCAACCCCATGGATTTATCAAGGGGAGCACCTTTACAACTGAGAAATATTATAGGAGTAGCCAAATTCTTGCGCAATTCCTGGCACACCTCGATTCCGTCTAATCCTGGCAGCATCATATCCAAAATAATTAAATCAGGGTTATCAGTCAGTGCACATTTTATTGCCTGATTGCCGTCCCAGGCTGAAATTACCTGATAACCCTGTTTTTCCAGATATAAAGAAATCACTTCCCTGATATCCTCGTCGTCATCTACAATTAATATGGTTTCTCCTGCCAAAGTATCAACCTCCAATTGGTTAATTGCTACACGAATCTGGTCTCGTTTTTACCATATACCGGTATTGTAAAGAAGAATCTGCTGCCTTTATCAACCTCACTTTCGACCCCGATTTGACCACCATGATATTCCACAATTTCTTTGGTAATTGCCAAACCTAAACCACTGCTTTTTTGACTGGTTTGCCTGGCCTTTGTCACCTTATAGAACCGTTCAAATATGTAAGGCAAATCTTCTAAGGGAATTCCTGTACCTGTATCTGAAACTTCTATAAGCAGATTGCTCTCGTTATTTATCAAATCAAACCTGAGGCAAACCTGATCTCCCTCAGATGTATGGGAAAGGGCATTACTCAACAGGTTGGTAAATACTCGATCCAGTTGTTCAATGTCGACCATTACAGATAGATGTTCCTTCCAATGACCATTAACCTTCCATTCGGAGGGATACTTTGTTTGAAACCTTACTTTTCCTGTTTTCAGATCTAGGCTATATTTTTCTACGGCAGCATCAATTAGCAGTTTAATTGGAACCGGTTTGAAATTTAGTTTAAGCCGACGGGATTCCAGCTGAGACAAGTCCATTAAATCCTGCACCATTCGGTTAAGACCGGTGACTCTTTCAATAACCCGTTTCAGGTACTTCTTCTGTTGTTCTGGTTCGCTCGCCGCTCCATCTAATATTGCATTAACGTAACCCAGAATAGAAGTTAAGGGGGTACGCAGGTCATGGGATATATTTTGTACCAAGTGCTGGCGGGACTTCTCAGACCTGTGAACAGCCTGATAGGCTATCTCCAGTTCTTTTTTTGAAGCTTCCAAAGCGTGAGTTCGCTCATACACCTTCAGTTCCAGATTTTCGTTTAGGTGCCGAAGCTCTCCTGTCATCATTTCCACTTTAGTAAAACTTTTTGAGAGCTTTTGGGCTAACACTAAAGATTGAGCAAAGACAAATATCAACAATCCCCAGGAAGACAAATTGCCTTTTGTAACAATACTTCTTAAGAAGTGGTTGTCCGAATCGCTAAACAGGATACTCAGAAAGACAATGTCGTTTATAGTAAATAGAACAAGAATTGTCACACCTAGTCCAATAAGCCAAGAGCCCTCCCTTTTTTTGTAGCAGGCTGATAACACTACAAAAAGAGCATAGGGCATTGAGGCTAGGGTAAAAACCTGATACAGTGGATTGAATTGAGTAAATATTTTGGCCGGTGTCAAAACTACTAAAAGAGTAAAACTTATACCAACTATCTGAATAAACCGAACAACTTTTTTTGATATATCCTTAGGGAAAATTGATTCTAAAAACATAAATACTAATGGTACACCCAAATAGTAAGCAAGGGTTTGAATTTTATGAGCAATTTCCCAGCTAAAGCTTGGAAACAGGTGTATGAAATAGGTCTCACCAACTAACAGGGTTCTTAAGCTAATCAGGACAGAATAAACGCCAAAATATAGAGTAGACTTATCTTTAGTTCTAAATATAAAAAGTCCAAAATGGTAAAAACCAATGATGAACAAACTTCCAAACAGAAAGAGCTCGAGTGCCAAGTTCCTGGTGTAAAGTTCACTGATTTGAGTTGCATCTCCGAGCAGTAAACTTTCTAAAATGCCTCCGCTGCGGTGCGTGTAATTGGCCACCTGCATAACCAGTTCAATTTTATCGGTTTCCGGTTTGAAATATTTTACCGTGGGAAGATACTGTGGAACAATTTCATTTCTATTCAATGACACTTTTCCATTGGATGCTATGAGTTGGCTGTTGACCCAAAGCTTGTACGAAGTAAAAACCCTGGGGACTTTAATTCCCAATAATCGATTATCGGGTACGTTTATCACCAAACGATAGGTAGCATATCCGTCACCAGAAAGTTTTTTGTCAATGAGTGTATATTTATTCCAAGCCCTTGGCACTGTGATCAGGGTTTTTCTTTTTAATACACTTTTTTTCCGGAAATCTTGTGGAGTAAACAACTGGTGCCAGTAAAATTCCCATTGACCGTCAAGAGAAACAGTACCCTTTTGATACCAGTTCCAGCTAGTCAGGTCTAATAAACCGTTGTTTGCCAGAAGTTTGTCATTTGCCTCAGCAGGTTTAGAATTAAATGCTAATATTAGAAAAAAGAAGCATGAGGCCCCAATAAAGAGCATTAAAGAGAATGCATTACGGTGCTTGTTAAGCATACTTACCTCCATGCAAGGAAAAGTACCTAAAGAGAATTTTAAGGTTTCTTAAGGTTGCCTTTAGCCAATATACGGTGAAGAAATAGTAAAATATTATATATATATATTTATTTTCGTCACATTTCGACAGCAGTCCTTGTTAAATGATTAATATTTGGTAAATAAGGATGCGATAGTTTTGGAACAACTTAAAAAAGAGGATAAAATGGTTAGCAAAATTTTGGAGCAAGTAGCTGTTGGGATTGTATGTGCCAGTCCGGAAGGTAAGTTTTTAAGAGTTAACCAAAGATTCAGCGAAATTGTAGGCTATCCCCAAGAAGATATTCTGAAGTTTAGTTTTAAGGATATAACATACCCTGATGATTTGGAATCGAATTTAGAACAGTTTGAGAAGCTTTCCAAGGGAATTAGTCAGAATTTTTCTATGGAAAAGCGATATATCAGAAAAGATAAATCATTAGTTTGGGTAAATTTATCTGTTTCACTGGTTAGGGACGCTAATGGAAAAACAGACTACTATATTGGCATAATTGAAGACATTTCTAAACGGAAGCTTTTTGAAGAACAGATTATCCGGCAGAATAAGAGTATGAAGTTTGAACTGGAAATGGCAGCTAAAGTTCAGCAGGAACTTTTGCCAATTAACTGTCCAAATAATGAATCTGTCAAATTTTCGTGGAAATTTAAGCCGAAAGTTTATGTGGCTGGCGACATGCTTAATGTTTTTTCTCTTGACCCCGATAATATTGGTATTTATATCTTAGACGCAAAGGGTCATGGTGTTTCTGCTGCTCTTAAGGCTGTAACAATAAGCCATATGTTGAAAGCCTTTTCCGATACCGAATCATGCATGGGTGCCAAAATAATTAGAAACCAGATCTACAGTCCGTCAAAAACAATCAGTTATTTAAATCAAAAGTTTACTGATAATTCCGGCGGTGATTTCTTTACCATCTTTTACGGTGTTTTAAATATTAAAACACTGACCTTGTCATATTCTTTGGCGGGACATATTCCACCGGTTCTGATGTCTAATGACGGAAGTCTATCATTAATTAACCGGGGAGGCCCGGCTGTTGGCATTTTGCCCAATGCACTCTATTTAGATTATACTCTGGATCTTAACTCCGGAGACAAGATGTTACTATATACCGACGGCATAGTTGAGGCCGAAGACATTGACGGAAACCAATTCGGACTTGAGAGGATGCTGAATATTCTTGATACTCATAAAAAAGAATCTGTATCAGTAATTACAACAACAACAATGGAGGAAATAGAAAAACATGTAAAAGATTGCGAACCCCAGGATGATATTTCAATTCTTGCTTTTGAAATTACCTGAGAGAGTTCAACTCCCATCATCGGCTCCATTGGAAAAGATTACTCCCGCAAGAGATTGCGGGAGTTTTTGTTTTTATAAAAAAGACAAAAAAAGCATTTAATTACAAAATTGTCTCTCCTGCTTGGGTTATCCTTTTCAAGTAAATGGTGAACTGCCGAACTTTTTAGAATTAAACTGGTGTATTTTTATCAGGGTTTTAGCCAAATGGCTACCGATTTGTCCGGATGAACTATTTTAAAGGAAAAACAACCATGATATCTTCTTATTAAGAATAATGAGTTGACTGCTTCTAAGAAAGGAGGCCAGATATGTAAAAATTGTTGTCTGACCGAAGTACCGAGAATATCTAAAACTGCAGGAAATTAGAATGAAGTTTGCCGTGGTGAATTTGCATTAGGTTTGCTTTATAGCTTGTCGGTGCCAGCGTTTTACCTATTGAAACGGGGTTATCCTCTAATAATGAAAATAGGAGGTCAATTAAATGGCTGATAATTTAATTAAGGTAGAAGCTGGGATTGAGGGGGAATTTGAGATTCAGAGAGGTAATCTTTTAGGAGAAGACCAATTCCCCATAGCCAAACACAAGCAAACTTGGGGTTGGGGTACCATGTTTTTCACAGCAATGGGAATGGCCTTCAATATTATTTTAATTATGCAAGGTGCTTTATTAATTCTTTTTGGTAACAACTACATTCAGTCAATCCTAATAATGATCCTTAGCTCAATTTTATTAGGTCTATTATTTGCATTGAATGGTGATATGGGGAGGCGTTTTGGTATTCCTCATACAGTTCAGTTGCGGGCGGTATTCGGCAATAAAGCCGGAGCCCATATTATAGGAATTATTAGGGCGAGTGTAGCACTTTTCTTTTTCGGAATTCAGTCGTGGATAGTGGCTATGAGTATGGATGGAATTTTTGGAATTTTGTCTTCTGGTTGGTTACAAATCGCT
Organism: Thermincola carboxydiphila; assembly: GCA_016841045.1. Classification (GTDB taxonomy): domain Bacteria; phylum Bacillota; class Thermincolia; order Thermincolales; family UBA2595; genus JAENZX01. The sequence goes on along the minus strand of JAENZX010000004.1, from coordinate 120,144 downwards.
CAATTTCCTCGTCTTTTTGTATTGTTTGTTCTTTTTTCGGCTGTTCAATATTTATTGATGTTTTATGGTTATAAAGCTTTTAAAGTTGCGGCGATTTGGGGAATGCCGATTTGCGTCATGGTTCTAATAGTTGCTCTGTTCATGATGAGAAGTCAAGTAGGACATTGGGGCCCAGTTTGGCAACAAGGAAGCGAATTCGCTGCCTGGGGTGGTGGCAAGCAATTCTTGGCCGGTTTTGCCATGTTATTTGGTTCTTGGTGTACTATGATTATTAATTTTTCTGATTTAACAAGGGTAATGAAAATTGACAGTAAGAAAATTGCAGTCTCTGGAACATTAGGTTATGCAGTAGGAATGATTTTGGCTGCTGTTATTGGTATGACAACCCTTTCGTTATCTATTGCTTCTGGATTAGGCAGTGAATGGAATCCTGTTGTTTGGATAGTGAAATTCCCTAATCCTTTTGTTGCAATCTTGATTCTTATTTTAGTTTTTGTTGCACAAATTACTACAAACCCGCAAGCTAACATGTTGTCTCCCGCGATAACACTGGCAAATTTGTTCCCGAAAACAGCGACTTTGAAGAAAGCAAGTGCTGTTACGACATTCGCTTCTCTGTTTACTTTTCCATGGGTATTCTTAGCACATCAAGACACAATGATGATCTATTTATCAAATGTAGGAGCAGTTTTAGCCGGAATAGCGCTTATTATGGTAGCTGACTATTGGATAATTCGGAAACGCCAAATCAATTTTCCGGAATTATATAATCCCACGGGTATCTATCATTTTTGGGGGGGGATTAACTGGGTCGCAATATTAGCTGCCATTGTATCAATTGTCTTAGGGGCGAAATTTATTAACTACGGTGGAACCTTTATTTCAGCAATTTCAGGGTTTTTTGTATATTTAGGATTAATGAAAATTCTTAGTAATAATTTAACACCTATTAAAAGCAGTCTCGGCGAGAACCAGCTTTTAGCTGAAAAGAGTAAAGCAAATTTTTCTTAAAAAGCCGGCATTTTACAACTCTTCGTTTTGTGATTTTTTAATAAAAAAGGGAGGGCCGCTCATGGCATATATAATTGGAATAGATATAGGAGGAACTTGCACTGACTGTGTCGTTGTTAATGAAAATGGAAAAGTTACACTTGGCAAAGCATTTTCAACACCCCCAGACTTTTCTGAAGGAATTTTTAACGCCATACAGGTACTAGCTGAAGAACTAAACACTAACGTGAAAGAATTGCTAGGTAACACAAAATTTTTCCTTCATAGCACAACTGTTGCTGAAAATGCTGTAGTTGATGGTACTTTGGCTAAAGGCGGATTGCTTACAACAAGGGGCTTTGAAGAAACATTATTTGCTATGAGGGGGGGGTATGGCAGATGGTCGGGCCTTACTGAAGAGGAAAAGAGAAACCCGATTGAAACAGATAAACTACCCCCAGTTATTCCAATAACTATGATTAAAGGAGTCAAGGAAAGAACCGATTATAAAGGGGAAATCTTGTGCGATGTAGACAAAGAAAGTGTTGTAGAACAAATAAAACAATTGGTAAACAATGGTGCAGAATCCATCGGGATAAGTTTTCTTTGGTCTCTTCAAAATGCAACTAATGAAGAAACAGTGAAAGCTATTGTAAAAGAATTGTACCCCGATATGTATGTGACGGCCTCTAATGAAATTGCACCTATTTTGGGAGAATATGAAAGAACTTCAACGGTTGCTTTGAACATTTCACTTGGTCCTTTGGTAACTAATTATTTAACAAATTTAAGAAACAAACTGGGGAATCACGGTTTTAATGGTACATTGTTAGTAATGCAGGCCTATGGGGGGTTACTTCCACTTGAAGAAGCCGCAGCAAGACCGGTAGCTATGATAGAATCGGGGCCGGTAAGTGGCTTGGTGGGCAGCAAACGGCTGGGCGAAATGATTGATTGTGAAAACATTATAGTAACAGATATGGGAGGCACAACCTTTAAAGCGGGTATTGTCAGGGATGGTTTTATAGAGTATCAACGGGAGCCAATGGTCCTGAGATATCATTATTCTTTACCCAAAATGGATGTTGTATCTATAGGTCTCGCTGGGGGAAGCATCATTTCTTTAGATAAACGCACCGGTTTACCACACATTGGTCCCAACAGCGCCGGCTCGTATCCAGGCCCTGTTTGTTACGATTTCGGTGGAACCGAACCGACTATTACTGATGTTGACTTGATATTAGGTTATTTAGATCCGAGGTTTTACCTGGGCGGGCGGGCCGATTTAAATAAAGACAAGGCTATTAAAGTATTTAAAGAGAAGATTGCAGATCCACTTAATATGGAAGTCGTAGAAGCTGCTGGAGCTATGTATAAACTTGCCACCAGTATGATTTACGATTTGCTTCATAAAACTACAGTAGAAAGAGGCTTAGATCCAAGGCGCTTTGCATTGTTTGCCTCCGGAGGTAATGGTGGAATGCATGTTGCAGCTTATGCCGAGGAGTTGGGTGTAAGTAAAATAGTAATTCCTTATTCTGCATCAGTTAATGGCGCTTTTGGTGTTGCCACTTCTGACATTGTTCATGAAGAACAAATCACCCATCCGCTTAAGCTGCCGGTCAATCCAGAACAGATAAACGAAATTTATGATCAGCTGCATACAAAGGTAATGAAAGAATTAGAAGCGGGGGGTTTTGACAGAAGCAATATAACTATTAGCCGTTCAATTGATATGCGGTATCGGCGTCAGGTTCATATAGTAACAACTCCGGTAACTACATCATCTGCTTTCACTGAACAAAGTATTGACGATGTTTGCAATTACTTTGAAGAGCTTTATACAGGAAAATACGGAAAAGACTCTGCTTATAAACAAGCCGGCGTAGAGATGGTGAGCTTCAGGTTAAGAGGAACGGGAATACTCAATAAACCGGAAATCACACCGCAAAAATTAGAAGGAAAAGACCCTGAAGCTGCTTTAGTGGAGTTGAGGCAGGTGTATTTTGAAAAAGCCGGCGGATTGATTGAAACAAGGGCTTATGATTTCCAAAAACTTCGTTCTGGTAATGTTATTCAAGGACCTGCTGTTGTTTGGACACCAATTACTACAATAGTGGTACATCCAGGACAGCAAGTGTTTTGCGATCAATATAAAAATATGATAATCACCAATAACTGATGCCACTAATTCCTAACAAAGGAGGTAAATTAAATGTTAAGAGGGATAGATCCTGTTACGTTTGAGATAGTCAGGCATAAACTTTATGGGGTTGTAGATGAAGCCATTATTGCTTTAGAAAATGTTTCTGGTTCTCCAATTACAAACGAAGGACACGACATGATGGTTTCTCTATACGGACCAGATGGAGAACTTTTGATAGGGGGCGTGGGGTTCCTCCACCACCTGACCAGTGCTGCACAAGCTGTTAAACATGTTATAGAAAACTTTTCTGAAGACCCTGGTATATATGAAGACGATGTATTTTTCCTTAATGATTCCTATACCGCGGCCCTTCACCCACCAGATGTTTATATGATATCACCTATTCACTGGGAGGGAAAACTCACAGGATTTGTAGCTAATTTTGTTCACGTTACTGACATTGGAGCCATTGATCCGGGAGGTTTTAGTCCAAATGCAACGGAGTGTTACCAAGAAGGATTTGTGTCCAAAGGCCTTAAAATAGTTGAAAAAGGGAAGATTCGTAAAGACATCTTTGAGACCATCTTGAACGTTGTTAGAGACCCGGGGATGACTGCTCTTGACTTCAGGTCACAATGGGCAGCAAACCATGTGGCCAAAGAGCGGATGCACAGACTTTATCAGGATTACGGCTATGAAACAGTAGATACAATAGGGAAAATATTGATTGAGCAATCTGAACAACTGATACGCCAAAGGTTAAGTGAGATGTCGGATGGAGTATGGAAGGCCCGGCAGTATATAGATATGCCTGATCAAGTGTATCAGGTAGAGCTAACAGCGACAAAAGAAGGTGATACTCTTACCTATGATTTTACCGGTACCAGTGCACAGGCTTCTTTAGGTATTAACTGCTGTTACTGGGCAACCTTAGGCGGCATGTTCGCCCCTATTTTTCCGCTATTAGCCTATGACATAACATGGAATGAGGGTGTAACTAGGGCATTTAAGGTTATTGCCCCTGAAGGTACAATAGTAAATTGCCAGCGTCCTGCCCCTATTTCCATAGCCACGGTGGGAGCAATTCAGATTGTAAATAATCTATCAACAACTGTAATTTCAAAAATGATGGGTGCCAGCCCCAAATATAAGGACAGGGCAACAGCAGTATGGCATGGAAGTCATGCCCACGTAGAATTACATGGATTAAACCAAACAGGCGAATATTTTGTTTCACCATTAACTGATACCTTTGCCGGCGCTGGTGGAGCAAGGGCCTTTAAGGACGGTGTTGATATAGGCGGGGAAATACCAAATGTTGTTTCTCGATGGGCAAATGTAGAAACCCATGAAATGACTTTCCCTTTAATTTATCTGTTCAGGCGTCCCGTAGTGGATTCTGGGGGACCAGGAAAATTTAGGGGCGGGGTTTGCCATGAATATGCGATTTTGCCTCATGACAGTCTCGATGGCAAATTGGGCACAGTTTTGTTTGGCAAAGGCCTCAGATCTCCGATGAGTCATGGTGTTTTTGGTGGCTATCCGGGATGTAACGTTGACTATATTATCTTTAGAGATAGTAATGGGAGGGAATTACCTCCTGATCTTCCTTCGACCAAGGGTGAAGAAGAAACTGCTCAATGGGGCATTTATGATTTAGAAAGAAATGATACTCTTTATGTCCGCTTCATGGGAGGCGGGGGTTATGGAGACCCGCTGGAACGGGATGTAAACCTAGTATTGGAAGACACACTGCTAGGATTGGTTTCCGCTAAAGCGGCAGAAGAGATTTTTGGAGTAATTATTGATGATAAAGAGCAAGTTGTCAAAAATGATGCTACCCTTAAGCAAAGGGAGGATATTAGAAAATCTAGATTATCGGGAAGAAATGTAGTAATTCGATCAAAAGAAAAAGTTGCTGCAAATGGTTTCCCAATTAATGCAAACTTACAAATGGTTAAAGAAAAGGAAGAGAATTATATCCAGTGTACCCATTGTGGTAACAAAGTATCTGGTGCAGCTGAATCATGGAAGGACAGGGTTGTTTTACGAAAATCTCCACTAAGCCAGGCAGGACCACTCCGGCCAGTTAATAATGATTTCTTTTTAAATGAGTTTTTCTGCCCAAGTTGTGCAGTTTTATTAGATACGGAGGTAGTATTTAAAGACGATCCTCCTCTTCATGACAAAGTTTTCGGATGGCCTTCCGAACCTCAATCGAGTGAATCGGTGCCAAAGGTTGGTGAGTAAATTGAACGCTTTAGATGCCGAGATGAAAATTGAAATTCCGGTTGATTTTAATATTACTTCCTATTTTTTGGACAGAAATATTGTTGAAGGAAAAGGTAATAAAACAGCAATTGTGCAAGCTGGGCGAAAATATACTTATGGGGAAGTCAGCAGCTTAACTAACTGTGTGGGAAATAAATTCTTAGAACTTGGTCTCGAACAAGAAAACAGGGTTCTTTTGGCTCTCAATGACTCAATAGAATTGGTTGCTAGTTGGTTTGCCACCATTAAAGTTGGCGGTGTAGCTTGTACTATTTATACACACTTGCAAGAAAAGGACTATGAATATTACCTGAACTACACCCGGGCCAAAATAGTTGTTTTTGACAAGTCTACGTTAGCCAAAGTCAGGTCTGCAGCTAAGAATTCCCCTTATTTAAAACATATTTTGGTAGTGGGTGACGATGACATCTTGGATGACGGGGTCGAAGTACCTTTTAGTGAAGTCCTGAAATGTTCGTCTTCTTTGGAACCGGCGCAGACTCACAAAGACGACATAGCACTGTGGAAGTTTACGACCGGGACGACAGGAAAGCCAAAAGCAGCGGTTCATTGCCAACATGATACTCTTTACAGTTTTTTAACATATGGTTTAAAAGTTCTCGGTTATCGGCAGGATGATATTATCTTGTCTGTTCCCAAACTGTTTTTCGGGTACGCTAGGGATGCTGCTCTTGTTTATCCATTTGGGGTAGGGGCTACTACCATAATTTTTCCAGAGAGGTCAACCCCGGAGCTTATGTTTGATCTGATCAAACAACATCAACCAACAGTTTTAATACAAGTTCCCACAATGATGAACGCCATGCTAAAAAGTCCTTCTGCAAAAACCACCAGCCTTAAAAGTTTGAGATTTTGTACTTCATCAGGGGAAAAACTTCCAGACGAAATATATAAGGAATGGAAAAGGACTTTTGGGGTTGAAGTCCTGGAAGGAGTGGGATCAGCCGAAGCTTATCACGTTTACCTTTCGAATACCTTGGAAAATGTTGTCCCCGGAAGTGCCGGTAAAGTAGTGCCCGGTTATGAAGCCAAGATTGTCGGCCCTGACCTTGAGGAATTACCGGCCGGGGAAATTGGCAGATTGATGGTCAAAGGAGACAGTGCAGCATTATTCTATTGGCAGGATCACGAGAAGTCTAAAGCAACTTTTCAAGGGGACTGGATTAACACCGGGGACCTCTTTAAAAAAGATGCCGACGGTACATTCTGGTATAGCGGCAGGGCCGATCAATTGCTCAAGATAAGCGGGGTAATGGTTTCTCCTTACGAAGTGGAGAACTGCCTTCTTACACACCCTGATGTCAAGGACTGCACAGTGATAGGCGCTGACAATGGGGAAGGCTTGATGACACTTAGCGCTTTTTTGGTGATAAGAGATAAAAATCTGGCCAATGATTCCCTGGCAGGTCAGCTGAAGTCTTTCGTCAAAAGTAAATTGGCAGCGTATAAGTACCCGCGGGTTATAGTTTTCTTAGATGAATTACCTAAAAACGCTCAGGGCAAAGTAGATCGAAACGCTCTTAAAAACTTTTTGCTTGACGGGGAGAGGAGTGTTTAATTAATGAAAGAAATTAAAGAAAATCCACTTCCATATTATTTTAACAATTTAACATGGGCAGAAGCCGGAGAGATTGTAAAAGAAAACCCGTTACTTTTATTACCCATGGGTACTGTGGAACCCCATGGACCTCATGGTCCTCTAAATACTGACCTGGTAATTTCTTCAGAAACATCTATTCGTGCGGCCAAGAAACTTAGAAAGATGGGTATGGAAACTTTCATTTTACCTTCAATAAATTATGCAGTAGCTAATTATGCTTCATGCTTTCCCGGTTCAATATCTATCTCTGAAAATGCTTTCAGATTCTTAGTAGAGGATATTTGTTTAGCTTTGATTAATCAAGGTTTTAACAAAATATTTATTATCAATAATCATTTTGAGCCTGAACATGTTAAGCTTATTTATTCTATTATCGACAATATCTGTAAAATTACAGGGGTTCAAATTTGTTATCTTGATCTTACCCGAAAAGATAGAGCTGAACTGTTAGGTGAGGAATTTAGAAGTGGTGAATGTCATGCCGGTTCTTACGAAACTTCTTTGGTAATGGCTGCAGACTTAAATTTAGTTAGAGAAAATATTAAAAAAAGTCTCCCCTATGTACCTATTAACCTGGTAGAAGTGATTGATAAGGGAATGAAAGATTTTAAACAAATGGGCTTAAAAGAAGCATACTGCGGTTCACCTGCACAGGCATCAGTTGAGGAAGGAAACAGGCTTTATGAAACAATTGTTGATTTAATCGTTGATTCCGCGACTAAGTATAAACAGGGTAGTTATACTGATGAGCCTGGATTTTATGGAAATATAAATAAATAACTGGGGGCGTTAACTAATATCTTTACATGTATAGCTACAATCCGCTATGTCATTACTGCTTGATTCCAAATCTGCGACTAGCATCATAGCTGAAATATCAACTTTCTGCGGCCTTTTATCGGCCGCTTTTGTTTATGGGTATTCCCTGTTAATAAAGGACCCGGCCGAAAAACCACTAGACTCACAGGCTAGCCGTTAGAACGTAATATTTTGCAACTCACAATAAAGTAATGGATGTGCATTAGAAACTTTAATAAGATTACCATATAGCTCCAACAGTTAATTTTAATAGTGTCTTATCTGAACCTGAATTTCCTACATCCCTATTTATTTTTTTAAGGTTAAACTATTGAGATCTTATAGGTCCGGCCATACCTAAAAAATTTCTTAAGGGGGATGAAGTATAAATGAATATAGAAGCCGTTATCGCTGAAATATTGGAAGACCGTTATCAGGCAATACTCGAAAAAGATTGTGAACTACTGAGAGAGTTTTCCGAGGAGAAATATGGTAAAGTATCTGAAAAGGCTTTGAAAATAGTAGTACAAAGAGCTGGATCTATTCTATTTAAACAAATTAACTTTCTTAAATCAGGAAAAGAAAGCTTAAATAGTAATAGTGCAGAAATAGAGTTTGCTAAACGATTTCTCCTTCCTAAGGCAGAGGAAACCGAAAGAATATATAAGATGTTCGAAGGAACTAAATTATTTCCACTTATTGTTATCTCTGAAATAATAAATTTATTACCTAAACAGTTATTATTGTCACACCCATACAAAGTTTTTGAAATATTAGTTAATATTATTGGCAGATTTTATGAAGATCTTTGGTTAAGCTCAATAATAAGTTTAAGAAACGATCAGGAAATGCTTGAACGTAAAATTAGCCAAATACTAAAATCACAGGATAAAGACAAAGAAAGATTAGCAAACTTATTGTATGATGAATTAATTGAACCTTTAGGAACGCAGCTTTTGTACTTAGAACAGATTTGTAAAGAAGATCATTATAATCTTACTGGCAGACAGCAATTAAATGCTGTGACTGAGGCTCTAAAAGTAATTCTGGCAACTGTGCGGAACCTTTCACATCATAATACCTTTAATTTTAAAGAGGAAGGGATAATATCGGCAATACGTACATATATCAGCCAATTTGAAGAACAAACGAACATTGAAGTCAATTTAGTTTCAGATAATTATGTACCCCAATTGGATACTGTTGTTACCGCTAATTTATTCCGAAGTTTTGACGAAGCATTTAGAAATATAAAACGACATTCTGGCGCTAATCATGTGATTGTTAAAATACATGTAAAACATAACAGACTCTTCATTTTAATAAGCGACAATGGTAAAGGATTTAATATTGAAAAGGAAGTATTTACACCTCAGGAATATACAATGTTTAATAAGTGCGGCATAATATCGATGCAATACCGGATCAAGATGGTTGGTGGTACATTTAAAATTTCAAGTAAAATAAATACAGGTACAACTATTGAAATAGAACTTCCGTTGCAAAGGGAAAATAGCAGTTTAAAGTTTGGCCGTAAAGAAGTTATCTTAGTAACTAATGACACAGTTTTTCTCGAAAAATCACTTCATATTAATAAAACTAAGGGTAAGTTTTATATAAAGGAAACAATAGCATTTGAAAAATTAAATATTAAGCTGAAAGAATTTAAGAAGATTCCTGCCATATTGATTCTAGATACATCAAATTCAAGTTTATTGACTGTATATGATTCTTGTTATGATTTAAAAGATAGATTTCCTAATCTTAAATTGTTGCTCCTTGTAAACGATGAAAATGAAGGCAGTGAGTTTCTTGCTGACTCTCCTTTATCTATAAATGCGTTAGTATTAAAGGACTCATTCCTGTTAAATCCTGAAGAAATTTTACAGATAGTAGATTCTGGAAAGGTTTTAATTGATGAAATTATATGGTCTGTCGTATATAACAGAAAAAAACAATCTCCTAAAATAAATATTAAAGAAAAGCTGTCACAGCGGGAATTGGAAGTGTTAATTCTGGTGGCAAAAGGACACACAAACACTGAAATTGCTAAAGAATTATTTATTAGCGTCAGTACAGTAAAAAATTTATTGGCAACTATTTATCGAAAATTGGATTGTTCCAATAGAGCCGAAGCAGCCAGTAAAATGTTAAGTGGAAAGTGGAAATAATTATTGACAGGTCCTCTTTTTGAACAAACATTTCTTAAACACTTGATGTATTAAAGTAAACTAGCTAATAGTGGCAGGAATAATTGAAGCATGTGTAGAATCCATGTTTTGTGGCAATAAAAGGAGGGATTAGATGGATATTGCAGCTTTTTCAATGTCCCTAAGCCAGGTGAAGGTAATGCAAGCAGTCAGTAATTCTGTCATGAATATGGCCATGGATACCGCTAAAACCGACGCTGCCAATCTAGTGGAAATGTTAGGTCAAGCCAGGGTTATGGAACAGTCCGTTCAGCCGCATATAGGTAGTCAAATTGATATCAGAGCATAAAAAAGGCTCTAAGGGGAAAATGTATAATTCAAATACAGATAAATTAATTAACCCGTTAACGACAGTTAACGGGTTTTAACTAGGGTGCACTTCCATTGATTTAATCAAGTTGGCTTTGCAAATTTTCCCTCAATAATTTAGGATTTCTGTCAGAGCTGCTGTAAGTGTGGCATATCCCCTTATTTATTTCCTTGATTTTTTCCATTTTTTCTTTATAGGACATTGCTTTGGGCATTTGATGGAAATCCCCAAGATGAACCATGGCTGTGATTGAGTCCATCGTAAGGTCCACCAAATGCACGCAGCCCTGAGCTCCTCCCAGTATTCTCCGCACCTGTTCTTTAATCCCTTTTTGGATTTTCAAACCGACAATCCCTTCCATTTTTGATCCAATTTCATGACATAAATCCCAGGGAACGCTAATTATTTCAGCCTCTGCTGCCAAGATCACCATAGTATTACTATTGACGGTTACTGTAGTTTTTATCTCATGGAAGTAGTCCTTAAAATGGACGATAATCTTCATGTTTATATCCTCTTGTTCAACGCTAACGGTTTTTCCTTTTTCATAAATCAGCATTTTCTATCCTCCAATTTGTCACTATCACCTTCTTTATAAATATACAAACCTGTTTAGCAACGTGTCAAGCACTTTTTGTTATTCGCCTAAGTTTTTGTTACCTAACTGCAATTTAGCAGTTCGTCGTCACCAACCAGTCCATCTTTAATTTTAACTATTCTCTGTGCTTGTTGAGCAATGTCCATGTTATGAGTTACCATAATTATTGTCTTACCTTGCCGATTAAGATGATGTACCAATTCTATAATGCCGGCCTCAGAGGCTGAATCCAAATTACCGGTAGGCTCGTCCATAAGCAGAATGTCAGGATTGTTGGCCAGAGCCCGGGCTATGGCAACTCTCTGCATCTGGCCGCCACTTAGTACCATAACGGTGCCCTCAGTGGCACGATCCAGCCCGCCCATTAGATGAAGCAAAGTACTTTTTCCATGGCCGGACGGGCCTACCGATTCCGGGGTATTCAAGTTTAAAATCGTTTAATGCAGACTGACCGTCATGGAGGGACTTTATATTGTAATCCTCATGAAAGTATGTTTTTATCAGTTATAATAAACCGAAGGGTATTCCCGCAAGGGATTACGGGAGTTTTGTTTTTGTGCTCTGATGTCTAGTCACGTCTGAAAATAATCTAAAATATCATATATAAGGACCCAAATGTGAGGAGGTTCTTTAATGAAGTCAAATAAAAGTTCCCCAAAAACTTTCAGGCAGGGTACAAAATTTAATCTTCAAGCAGGGTACAGAATTGGTCTCATTAAAAAAGGGCTTACCTATCCTACTTCAATGACTTTTGATGATCAAGGATATATCTATATAGGGGAGGCTGGTTACTCCTACGGACCGGCAAAAGTTGAAGGCGGTGGGAAAATTAAGAGAATTGATCCTGACGGAGGAGTAACTACAATTGCCTCAGGATTTGATGGGCCGCTGACAGGAGTTACATGGCATAAAGGTTATTTTTATGCTATTACAGGCAGCTATCCAGGAAAGGTTTTTAGAGTGGATAAATCGGGGAGAAGTAAGGTTTTAATAGATGGGCTGCCAACTGGCGGTGATCATTATACCTCAAACATCATTTTTGATTCACTGGATAGAATGTATTTTGGGACCGGTACTTACACAAACTCGGCAATAGTTGGTATAGACAACTTTATGATGGGGTGGCTTGCTTCCCATTCTGATTGGCATGACATTCCCCCACGTGATTACGTGCTGTGCGGGAAAAATTATAGATCTTTAAATCCATTTAATTTAGATGAACCGAATACTGTCATCACGGGAGCCTTTCATCAATTTGGAGCTCCAAGCCAGCCTGGTGAAATAGTAAGAGGTAAATTAAAAGCAAATGGCGTAATATATAGGGCAAATGCCGATGGTACCGGACTGGAGCAGTACGCTAACGGGCTGCGGAATCCCTTTGCACTTGGCTTTTCACTTGAAGAAAAATTAATTTGCGTGGACCAGGGTTATGACGCCAGAGGAAGTCGTCCCATTGCCAATGCACCTGATCCAATATGGCAAATAAAAAGAGGCGGATGGTACGGATTCCCTGATTATGTTGCCGGCATTCCTGTTACAAACCCAAGGTTTAAACCGGAAAATGAGGATATCCCGGAATTTGTCCTCGCGGAGCATCCACCCCTTTCGGGTACGCTGTTGACCACCATTGAACCTCATGCTGCTGCCATGAAATTTGATTTTTCAAGAAATCCTGCGTTTGGCTATGTAGGTGACGCTTTTGTTGCCTTATTTGGTTCATTGACGCCAATGACCGGTAAGGTATCTAATCATCCGGGTCATCGCATAGTCAGGGTGAATCTTAAAACTGGTACTGTTCACGAATTTCTTGCTCCGGGTGCTGAGCACGACAATGACCATCCTACAATAAGACCAATAGAGGCAAAGTTTAGCCCTGACGGGAAATCGTTGTATGTACTTGATTTTGGGAAAATACAAGTCAATAAGGCTGAAATAATACCCTGGTCTGAATCGGGAACACTTTGGCACATTAGGCGAGAGTAACAGATATGTTCTTATTTAATGATATAACTCAGGAATCAAAAGCTTTATCCCGACAATGGCAAAAATACAGCAGTACGCAGAAAATGGTTGTAACTGCTCAGCTGAGTGTTATTGCTTTTCTCCTACAGTCGGCCGGTGAGCTGCTGCCGACTGTAGGATATTTTATAAGTCCCCTGGCCACCTGCCCAGTAATTATGGCTGTACTCGTTTCCAGAGCTTACGCATTTTTGTCATATTTAGTAGTTTTAATTTTACTTTCTTTTATGTTTCCTCAGGAGGCTTTGGTATTTGGACTCTCTACCGGCTTTTTTGGGTTGGGCATGGGAAATGCTCTAATTCTTTTCCGCTGGAGGCTCTCTGTAGCAACTGCCTCAGCTGCGGTACTGACAGCCGGTTTGTTACTGGCTATGGGCCCTTTTGGTTTTCCAATAATGGGCCCTTGGGTTCAGCCAGGGCAGCTGCTAATTATTGCCCCCATTAGTGTTTTCAGTTTAGGATACAGTTTCTTATGGCTGGAATTTTGGCGGTTAATAGTCTGCAAAATAGCTCCTTAAAACAAAAATCCCGCCCCAAATTCGAGGCGGGAAAATCACTTTCTACAATATCAGATATTTACTCTAAACGATATTGATGGTCCCTGTAGACATCCGCATCTGACAGGAAAATTCAAAATTCCCGGTCTTATTAGGTATAAAGACAAAGGAGTCCTGTCCGACATCAAGGGCTTTATTTATGTCAAAATCAGGTATCATCAACCCTCTGACACAGCCTGCGTCCGCAGTTGCATTAGTATTTATCTGTACAGGAATATCTTTCTTCAAAGTAATATTGTTAGGTTCATATCCTGCAGCGGTCAGGTTCATTGAAAGCATCTGAACTCCGTTGACCACCGGAGCAGTGACTGGTTGGTTACTTGTTGCCAAGGGGGTGCCTGGACCGGATAATTGCGACATGATCCATATAAACAGTCCAACCAGAATTACACTCATGATAATAATGGGATTCTTATTTGTGCCGCTTCTGGAAGCTGCTTTTCTAGTGCCTTTTTTGGAATTTTTACTCATAAACGAACACTCCCGAAAATAATTTAATTAACTCATTTTTGCTTAAGAGCTTTGTGATTCCATTTCATCAGTGAAATACCGGGGTTTCCAGTTCTTAAGCATGTTTTCATCTATGACTAATTTGTTGTTTTCAACTTTATATTTAAATTCTTCGGGAGGATAGTTTACACAGCCTCCTCCGATGCCCATTAAGTCATCAAGCCGCCAGCGGGTGCCGCAGGCCTCGCATACAAGGTCGGTGTTGTCAATATGAAACCTGGTTCCATAACATGGCTCACAAATACTTGAGGCAAGGACTACTCTTCCTGCCGGAGTTATAAAGGCATTAAGGGGAAGGTAATCAAAATCACCATAAAACTTTTTCTTTACCTCCCTGTACTCAGTATATACAATCTTCTTTTCTCTTAATGTATCTAAAGAGATCATGACTTTACCGTTTTTAATTTCAGGGGTAACATCTGTCATATCAATTTTCTTATTTTTATAATTCTGTACATCTCCGATGTTAAAGTTGCCGCCCTTGGGGTTTGTATAGGGCCTGGTGAAATATGAGAATAAAGCTACTCCGACAAAGATTAAAACTGCTGCAAATCCAATAATTTTCTTATTTCTCTTTTTTCTTACCAGGGCCTGGTCTTCGAGGAACTTGGCACGTTTAGCTTCTCTGCTTTCATCCATGTATATACCTCCAATAGCGATAATCTGTTTGCGCTGGGAATTAGATCTTGTTCATAACTTCCCTGAGGGCATCAATAGGGGTAACCCCTCCCGCCGCAATCCAGTATACCTTGTCATCAATCTGATAATAATAGTTTTCCATTCCCATTCCTTCAACCGCAATTACATTAATACCATTTTCTTTTAATTCACGGCGGTTAGTAAATGGAGGTTGTCCGGAATTACTGTCCTGCCCTGGCTCATTTACTGCTGCAATCTTTTTATCCATTACATCAAATAGTTCTATAGCGTCTGGTACATTATCTGATTCAGATACCCATATCATTATCTGACCCTGAGGGCCAGCATAAGAAGCTATATACCCCTGCTTTATAGTTATATCGGTTCCATGAAGTTTGCTTATCATACCCAGTGCCTGGGGACCAGTTATTACTTGTTGAAGTGTTAGTCCCTGAAGGTTTTTGGGGAACGAACCTTCATTAAAAGGCTTTGTATTTTTGCCTGATGAATTATACAGAAGTATTGCTATTACAAAAAAAGCAGCCAAGAACAGGATGATTCCGGAAATCTTAAATCTTTTATCAGTCACGTTTAAACCTCCCTATTAACATTCTAATCTTTTTTCCATTGTCTTTTTCAGAAGAAACAGCTCTTCCTGTGTCTGTTTTTCTCTGCGCCCCAGAATTAGGGTATATCCGAAAATCAGAATCCAGATAGCCATATATGCTGCAAAAAGGTAACTCATTTAGGTTCCTCCTTTCAATCATTAACGAATTTCTGTGATTTTTTGTTTTATTATTTGGGTTTGGTTTTTTATATTCAGAATAAAAATACCTTTTTGGAGCAGATAGAAAAATAGAAGGGTAAATGCTAACAGGCTTACCAGAAGTGTTGCGACCATTCTCGGGTCCATAGCAAACCCGCCTGAACTGACAACAGTAGGGTGAATAGTGCGCCACCACCTAATAGACATCCATACTATGGGGACATCAATAAAACCTATTATACCGAATACTGCAGAAAACCTTGCTTTTTTCTCTTCTTCACTAAAGGATGACCTGATCATAAGGTAGGCGATATATATAAACCATAGAATAAGGGTGGTTGTAAGCCTGTGGTCCCACGTCCACCAAGCATTCCATGAAGCTCGTCCCCATATTGGGCCTGTTACCAGTACGATTGTTGTGAACAGGACCCCAATTTCTGCAGAAGAGTAAGCTATAACATCCCACTTTAAATCCCTGGTTTTCAGATATGCAACACTACAGACCATAACTAAAAAGAAGGCGAAAAATGCCAGCCATGCTGATGAAATATGGAAGTAGATTATCTTTGAAACCGGGCCCTGAACCTTTTCATTCGGCACCCACATGAAAATCATATAGATTGAAACTGATACCGCTATAAAAGTAGCCCAGGCCAGTATATTGTGAAACCTCCCTTTAGAGGTTATGTTATGAATTGTCATGTTTTATACCTCCAGAACATATTCAAAGAGTAAGACGGGGACGGTAAGGAATATTACATCAAAAGCAGTTAAAATCTTAAGCCATGATACCCAGTCAGCCGTTTGTGCTCCTGAGAGAATTGCCCCTGTTGCCTGGACAGCACTAAGTATCACCGGTACCATTACAGGGAACAGGATGATTGGCAGTAGTATCTCGCTGCTGCGTGCATTTGAGGTCAGGGCTGCCAGAAAAGTTCCTACTGCAATGAATCCCAGGGTTCCGAGAAAAACGACAAGAATCAGGGGGAAAATTGAGGCAGCAGGAATGTTATAGTTAAAGAGAACTGCAAACAGCGGCAGGGCAATGACTTCTACGATTGCCATATAAATAAGGTTGCCTCCTGTTTTACCGTAGTAAATGGCAGTACGGTTGATAGGAGCAAGGAGTATACCTGTCAGACAGTCATTCTGCTTCTCTGAAACGAAAGAACGGTTAACACCCAGAACACCTGCAAAAACAATGCAGACCCAGATCATTCCGGGGAACACCTGCCTCACGACATCCTTAGTGGGATCAAAAGCAAAAACAAATATAATCAGGGTGAGTACAGCAAAGATGAGCATTGAGCTTAACAACTGTTTTGTCCGGAACTCTGCTTTGAGATCCTTCCATATGATTGCACTGATACCGGAAAAAAAGTTCATCAAGCCGTATCCTTAACTTTCATAAGATAGAGATTTTTAAGGTCATCTTTGCTCATTGCTGTTTTCTCACCATCATAACGGATTTTACCGTTGACAATAAATAATATTCTGTCGCTCAAATTTACTCCTTCTTCAAAATTGTGTGTTATTAGGAATATCGTTCGTTCATCAGCATTTAGTTGGGCAAGTACATTGTTAAGAATTTGGATAGCGTGAGGGTCTAAACCTGTATATGGTTCATCAAGAAATAAGATGGCGGGGTCATGTAGTATCGAGCGGGCAATTGCCAACCTTTGCTGCATGCCCCGTGAGAAGGTCCGGACAGGTTCATTCATTGATAGTTCAAGCCCAACTTGGTGTAGTACATCGAAAATCCTATCCTTTAAATCGGTAACACCGTACATTTTGCCGTAGAACAAGAGGTTTTCTTTTGCAGTGAGGTTCTCATTAAGGAATGTGTTATGGGAGATTACACCTATTTTTTTCCTGATCTCATCTGCAAAATTATTTGCATTCTTTCCGTCTATAACTAAATCTCCCTTGGAGGGTTTGGTTACCAGGGAAAGAATTTTGAGCAATGTGCTCTTGCCGGCACCATTAGGACCAAAAACTGTAACAAATTGGCCGGGTTTTATATGCAGATGGATGTTATGAAGAATAGTCTTATGGCCGATGGTTTTTGATATTCCCATTGCATTAATCATCGCTACCACTCCTGTTCTTGGGCTCTAGCTTGTCAAACCCGCATTCTCAAGGGCTTCCAGTTCTTTGATTTTGAGCTTGATTTTTACAAGTTTGTCCATATACTGTTCCCTGAGACTAGTATAGTCGGCTGAACTAATTTCTCCGGCGTCATTCTGCCGGTCAAGGGCATTTATTTTGGCCAAAAGCCTTTTTTGCCTGATGACCAGATTGTCCAGCATTCCTGCCAGCCGTTCCTCTGTTTCTTTTTCCTTCTGAAGTAAATATTTTCTCTTAAGGTAGTAACCTGTGACAGCCACTGCTGCAAAAAAGAGGATTATAGTTACTGCTACCCACATATGTGGATTAGTTGAGGCTAGTGGGGATTCATACCACTTTTGCAGGTGGGAAGCGCTGTGAAAACCGGAACTGGAGCTGCTGTAGCCCTGGCCTACCCTGGTAGGATCCATGGTCAGCGCAATTTTTTGGCTGGGACTGAATTGGTTTCCTAATAACACGTGATATTCTGAACCCTGTAAGTTTTGAATTCCATAGTCGATAACTCCAACTTCACCTTTAAGGCGGAGCTGCCCTTTGGGGGCCAAAAAGTACATTGTTTCTGTCGGGTAATTTAATGTTTTATAAAAAACATCATCACTGTTAAACAGATATGTGATGCTAATCTGGCTTACTCCCGGGTTAAGAGGGGAGGTGGTAACCAGACCTTCAGGTGTTATGGTATAAGAGTCTTGAGAGATCCCGGTGACCTTTAGGTCTTTATAGCTGTCGGGAAGAGAAACTTTTAATACTACTTTTTTATTTCCATCGGCAGTTTCTTCTCCTGAATAGATACTATTGGAGGTGTTGTTGACTTTTAATGTCTCCCTAACCGCGACATCAGTACCTACAGTGGCTTCAAAAAGTACATGGTGAAGGTCAATCTTTATCCCTGTTCCACTAGGTTTTGCAGGTACAGCATTATTGGTTTGCTGACTTTCTGAACCAGAATCAGCAGCTATGGCAGCACCGGTCATCGTAAATATAAACATAACTGTAAGGATTAAAGAAATTACCTTGTTTTTCAGTTTCATCAATGATTCCTCCCGAACTTTACTCACTTTCCACAACCACTTGCTTACGCAAAGCCGCAAGTTCACGTTCTATTTCTTTTTCAATATCTGTTTTATCTGCTTTATCTGTTTTATTTGGAGATACTGGGCCTGGAGATTGAGCTGTAGTTTCAAGCTCCAGTTCGTCCTCCTCGTGCAGAAGTTTTAGCGCCTGTTGACGGTACTGATTTTTAAGCTGATTATAATCGTCTTCAGAAAGCTTATTCATGCTGTAATCAAACTCAATTTCATTGATAGTCGTAAACAGCGCTTCCTTGTTCTTTGAGAGAGTATCTTCATCATCATCTTCAACCAGCTGATCCAAAAGCCGGGAATTTTTTTCCGGTTTGTTTACAATTAACGGGACAAGTACGAAATAAGCTACCACCAACAGGATGATAAACAGTGAAATGCCCTCAATCATTTTATATAGCCTCCTGATTCTCTCCAGGCAGCCCTTTTCAACCTAGAGGTATTTTTTTAATTCGGTATCAAGTTTATCTTCATACTCGGAAAGATCTATTTCCTTTTTATTTTGTTCATCTTCCTGGTCCATTCTTTCAAGTCTTGCCTGAAAGACCCATTTATCAAGGACAAGATACACCAGAACTCCCCCCAGGATTAATGCTACAAAGGGTGTCACCCATGCCGTTATATTGAAACCTTCTGCGGGAGGGGCGGCCAGTACTTTTACGCCGTAGATGTCAACAAAATAACCCATTATTTCATCCTTGGTCTGCCCTTTGGCGAGACGGTCAACTACGATTTTACGCATATATTCTGCGGTTTGGTTCTCACATGCTGCGAGAATCATACCACATCCGTCCTGGCAAACCAGGCTGTCTTCGATTTCCTTCTGCAGGTTTTTATCAACTTCGACCGCCAAAACCGGCACTGATGACAGTATAAATAAAGCAGTCAGGATTAATACAAGGGGGAATTTAATAGAATTCAGTTTCATAATCAATTTCAGCTCCCCCTAACATATTTTGGTCCAACTTCAGCTCCGCGTCCCGGCCAGAGTGCAAATATAGTCCCTATAACCATTACATATCCACCTATCCAAAGCCAGGCAACCAAAGGATTAACCAATACTTTAAAAGTAGCTTTGCCTTCTTTATCCCAACCAGCCAGAATAACATAAAGGTCTTCTTTAAGACTTCCTTTTATGCCAACTTCTGTGGAAGGGTTGGGGTGGGTTGGGTAAAAGACTTTTTCAGGCTGAACTATACCAAATTCTTTACCACCTTTTGTTACAGACAGATCTGCATAAACCACATCGTTTTTACCTTCTTTACGTTCCGCTAAATTAGTGTAGGTCAGAGTGTAGTCCTCGATTGTGATTGTTTCACCAAAATCGATCGTTTTCTGTTCAACCTTTTCGTAAGCATTAGAACCAATAACACCCATAATCAGCATTATCAGACCCAAGTGAATGATATATCCTCCGTAGCGTCTCCTGTTTTTAAACATAAGCTTGAATAGGGCTGTAACAGGATTCTCTCCGGTCATTTTCATCCGTACCCTGGTTCCCTTTATAAATTCGATTAGGGTTGATGCGGTCACAAAGAATACAGTGGTAAATGCAATAAGAGCGTAAATTTTTCTCAGCCCAAGGATATATGCAGTTACCATAAAAACCAGGGAAAGAGCTACGGGAACAAGGAAATTGTCACGAAGACTTTTCATATCGGATTTACGCCATGCGATAAGGGGACAAATACCCATTAATGCAACCATTAAGAGACCAAGGGGTGCGTTAACAGCGTTAAAATAGGGAATTGAAACTGTAGGCCGGGAACCTGTGACTGCTTCACCAATCAATGGGTAGATAGTCCCAAAGAATGTTGCGAATGCTATTCCCACCAGGATAAGGTTATTCAGAAGGAAACTGCTTTCTTTAGAGACGTAGGATTCAAATTCTCGAGTTTCTTTAAGCATATTAAGTCTGTCGATAATGAGCCAGAAGGAAGCGACAAAAACTATACCGGTAAATACCAGGAAGAACATACCCAGGTCAGAATTTCCGAATGCGTGAACTGAAGTAAGGATACCACTTCTTACAAGAAAGGTTCCAAAGAGTGTTAGGAGAAAAGTTAAGGTAATGAGGGAAACGTTCCAAATTTTCAGCATGTTTTTTCGTTCCTGTATCATTACCGAGTGTAAAAAGGCACTACCTGTAAGCCAGGGAATGAAAGAAGCATTCTCAACAGGG
Organism: Thermincola carboxydiphila; assembly: GCA_016841045.1. GTDB lineage: Bacteria > Bacillota > Thermincolia > Thermincolales > UBA2595 > JAENZX01. The sequence continues at coordinate 99,318 of JAENZX010000004.1, read as the reverse complement.
TCCCAGGCCCAGTAACCGCCCCACCCTAACTCAACATATGCCCATTGGGCACCGTAAAGGTTGCCGAGGGTAAGGAACAGCCAGGCGAGGATTGTCCATTTACGGGTTATTTTTATCCATAGGTCATCAGTATTTTTTATAATTAAAGCTGCCATGGCAAAGGCAAAGGGTATGGCAAAACCTACGTATCCCAGGTAGGTAGTGACCGGATGAATTATCATGCCAAAGTTCTGCAGCATGGGATTCATACCCGCACCCTCGGCAGGGATGTAATCGAACTTTTCAAAAGGATTTGTAACAAAGGCTAAAATAAAAAGGAAAAATACAGCGTTTGTCATAAGGATTGAAGAGGCGTATGATGTTAATTCCTTAAGCTTATCAGAATAAGTGATACTAACCGTGTAAATAACTAGAACCCAGAGCCATAGCAGAAGAGATCCTGCATTTCCAGCCCATAAAGCTGAGATCTTGTACAAAAGAGGAAGGTCGGAACTGGTATAGTCATAAATATATTTTACTGAGAAATCGCCAATAACCAGTAAATAGATCAGTATAAGCGAAGATAATGTGGTGAGGATGGAAACAGCAAGTACCGATCCTCTAGCACTCTTTATTAATTTTTTATTGTCAAGTTTTTGACCCAGCAATTGACCAACAATTGAATAAATAGCCAAGAAAAAACTAATGAAAAGTGAAGCGTAGCCAATGTCTACCATGGAGATACCCCCTGTATTATTGTTTAGATTCCGATTTACCGTATGGTTGGTTGGACTCGTCTATAGTTTCTGCTTCATATTTAGAAGGACATTTTACCTTGATAGATTCTGCAACAAACTCCGTGTTATTGTTAAATCTGCCTTCAACTATAATGGGATATCCGGAGTTGAAATTATCCGGTTTTACACCGTTATGAGAAATATTAATTTTGTTATTTTTTTCATCGGTTAATGTGAATTTAAGCATTACATTGTCAGCATCCCAGGTATCGCTGCCCTCAACCAGGGTTCCTTCCATCTGAATGAACTTACCATCAGAAGTATTTTGGACTGCCAAGGCTTCTTCGATGGTAAGGTAGGAACCGGTATTATTTTTTAATCCACTTGTTATGAGGAGGCCTATTGCCCCGACAATCACAATCAGGGCAATCCCCATCCGAAGGTTTTTATTCATAAATAGTCCCTCCCGGCGTTGATTTTCTCTACAGGTTTTCCATTAACTCTCTGTAAGTTTCTTCACTGATTTCGCCATCTAACAGCATTTGACGGATACGTTTTTTCTCACTGGCATTGTTATTTGAACCCGCATGCTTTTTGGGCTTTGTATTTGAGTCTCCATATTTATTTTGGATCCGTGTAATACGTTCCTTGGGTGATACATTTCTGGATGAGTTCAGAGAGTAAAAAATGAATATGATTAACACGATTACAAAAAGGATAACCGGGATTAGGACCTCGGGCTTCTTCCAGGCCGATGTACCAAGTTCGGATGTTCCTGCCTGCTGACCACTATCTGGTTGTTGTTTTTCTATTGATGGTTTGTTATCATTTTTGGTGTAACTAATGTTAATAACGACAGGAGTCGTGGAGTCTATATTTTGGAAGGTATAGTAGTCGTTTTTAAATCCTTCACCATCCTGGCCGGTTGTTGTAGGAGCAGGATCGAGTTTAAAATTAGATGATTTAAGAGGCTCTTTTATAGCAGTTTTTAACTCAAGAGTCTTATAGTAGGGGATATATTCAAGGGTCATAGTTTTGTCAGGTGTGCCTTTTAGAGGATTGTAGTAATATTCCAGCCAAATGGGGTATTCTTCACCTGGGTTGATGGTACGGGTTATTTTCCAGCTTAATACCTGGTAGCTGCCTTTATCCTCAATTTCATAGGGCTGGCATGAGTGACCTGAGCCATTTACGATTTCACAGGCCATGTTTACTTCGATATCTTTAGGTACATTAAAATATACTCTGCCGTTGTATTCTTTCCCTGAAGTGTTCACAAGTGTACCAGATATAACAGCCAGTACTCGTGGGTCATCATATTCAGGTGAGATTTGTAAATCCATTGTTTTCACTTCAAACGAATCATCTTGTGGTGCGGCCAATGATGGTGGCGCGAAAGGGATAAGTGTAAGTGCCATTGTTAAAATAAGTGCAATCCCCATCATTCTGAATACCTTTAAATTCTTCCTCATTGAATTTACCTCCTGTTATTATAGGTAGTACTACATGTTGTAGTGGTATTACTACGACGAGTAGTAGCAATATGATTGTATATTGTTTGTTCTAAGAAACACAAACCCCAAAATCCGGCGTATTTGGTGTTTAAATAGATTTTACATGATATTTGGCACTAAAAGCTGATTATTACGCGAAATAACAACGTGCATAGCAGTTAGACAGGCAAAAACTACTATTGACTGTAGTAGGTATAAATATTAAACTAATATATAGTTAAGTTTATTAAGCTAATATTTTAGTTAAATTTAAATGTAAATACTGATGTTACAGAAAAAGGAGGGTAAACGATGATATTACCTAAGGGGATTTCTGATTTTAAACCTCATAAAATGGGTTTTAAAAAGGTTCTGGGAGATTTAGAGGCTGATGTTATGAAAATCGTCTGGAACTCAGATGAAGTTACAGTCAGAAATGTTTATGAAAAGTTAAGGCTTGAGAAAGACCTTGCTTATACTACTGTTATGACTATTATGAGCCGCTTAGCTGATAAGCAGCTGCTGAAGAAACAATCCCGGGGAAATGTATTTATCTATTCCTCGGCCATTAGTGAAGAAGAATTTGCCAGCCAGGTTGCATCCGAAGTACTTGACGGACTTCTTGAGGATTTTGCAGAGCCGGCTATTTCACATATTGTCGACACACTTAGTTCTAAAGATGAAAATAAGCTAAGCAGACTTGAACAACTAATTAAGGAGCGTAGGAAAAAAGGGGAGGGATAAGTTATGGCTTACAGACAAATAATTGAAAATTATATCCATCCCTTGATTATATATGTATTAATAGGGACTTTGATAAGTTACCTGCTTTGCCGTGTACTGATACGCCTTGGGCTTTTTCGAGATGCCAAATGGCGTAGTGTGGTTTACTCCATTCCGTTTATTATTCCCTTTGCTTCATATTTTTTTCGCCAATCTTTTTTCCTGAGCCAGTGTTTTGTCTTTGGAGATAAGCCTGATGTAGTTAGCAGTTGGGTCTGTGTTGGTGGCAATGTTTTAGCAACAATTCTTACACCACTCTTTATTGCTTCCGTTGTTTTTGCTGTAACCAGAGCTGGTTTAAGTATTTTTGCTGCCAGGAATTTTGCAAAAAGATATGGATTCGTGACTAAGTCAGAGAATGTTCGGGTATATTCTATCCTTGAAATGCTCTGTGAGAAGGCGGACATGGATATCCCTAAACTTGTCATTACAAAAAGTGTATTTGCGAGAGCCTTTACCATGGGTTATCGTTCACCGGTTATTGTTCTATCAGAGGGATTGATCAATGCGCTGGATGATGAGGAACTTGAAACAGTTATAGCTCATGAGCTTGGCCATATATACCGGGGAGATTCCCTTTCTAATTGGATTGTGGTCTTTTTGAGGGACCTCATGTTTTTTACTCCGCTGATATTCTTTATTTATAGGGATTACAGTTCTGAGAAGGAAAAAGCATCTGATGATTTTGCTATTAAGCTTACAAATAAACCGATGGCATTTGCCGAAGCACTCATTAAAGTCTGGAAAATGTCGCGTGGCAGTATTATGGACGAGCTTGTTCCGTTTCCAAACTTCGTCAGCCATGCCGGGATTCTTGACCAGAGAGTTGAAAGGCTGGTAAATGGGGATTTTTGTTTGATAAATGATCGCCTGTTAGGACCAGTGGCATTCTCTGTATTAGTTATTATCTCAACGGTAACCTTATATATATTATGTTAGCTTGTGGAAGGAGCCATGGTTTTGAACCATGGCTCTGTTTGTTTTTAATGGCAGGGCGTGAGTGACCCAATCATCTTTTCCATAAGGAGCATTTTAGTGACATATTAATATATTATAGTAAACTACTATATTTGAAGGTGAATAACATGAAAATCGCCCTGATTTGCCCGGCTTCACTTCCATGCCCTCCCATCCGGAGTGGAGCTATAGAATTAACAATCGATCGTTCTGCTCCGTATTTGGCCCGCATGAATTATGATGTTACAGTTTTCTCCATCCAGGACCGGTCATTACCCAATTCAGAAAAGGTTAATGGTGTAAAGTTTATCCGCTATCCCAAGGCAACATACATAAAGGATGTATTGGATCACCTTAATAAAGAGTTCTTTGATCTTATACAGGTATATAACAACCACCAATGGATTTGGGGAATTAGAAAAGTTGCACGAAAATCTATTCTTGTATTATCCCTTCATAATTTAAGGCTAGGCCATACCACGGATGACAACAAGTCAAAGCAAATTATTAACACAGCGGATTACATTGTTACGGTAAGCAAATTTTTAGCTTCAGATTTGCTTAAAAGGTATAAGGAAGCTTCGGGTAAACTTACAGCAATTTATACCGGTGAAGACCCCTGGCGTTTTACTCCCCGTTTTACGCCGGAAGGCCAAAATATCACATATCAGATGAAGCAGGAATTGGGCATCCCGGACGATTATCGTATTGTACTCTTTGTTGGCCGGCTTGTTGATTATAAAGGATGCCATCACCTGATTCAAGCGATGAAGTATGTGCAGGAGCGACACGCTAAAACAGCATTGGTCATTGTCGGCAGCAAGGGGTTTGGAAACAAGGGAATTAATGATTATATCAGTGAACTAAAGGCAAGTGCTGCGGAAATATCAAAACATATTTATTTCACCAATTTTATACCTGTAAATCAAATAACAAACTACTATACCATGAGTGATATCTTTGTCTGCCCGTCTCAGTGGGAAGAACCCTTAGGCCGAGTACTTTATGAATCGATGGCTGCCGGTCTGCCGGTTGTGGCTGCAAATCGTGGAGGAATGCCTGAGGTCATCTCAAATGGTCAAAATGGTTTCATAATTGAACAATATGATCAACCCTTGGCTTATGCAGATGCAATAAACAAATTGTTAGATAATGAGGAACTAAGAGAAACATTTGGGAAGAGAAATCGCAGCTTAATTTGTGAGAGATATAATTTTGGTCAATATGCGCTGAAATTAAAGGAAATATTTAAAGCATTAGAGCTCAAAAAGCAAAACAAACCTAAAGAGCAAATTAAGCCCAAGTAATTTGTTTTAGGCTTGATTTCAAAAACTTTAAGTAGGTGCGAATTAATGATTAATTTAGTTAATTATGCAAATCCCCGGTTTTATGATTCCCAGGAAAAGTTAAATCGTTCAGCAAGTAAATTTGGAGTAGATAAGATTTTTGCTTACCAGGAAAAGGATCTTTTTGAAACAGAATTTTATCGAAATAACAAAAAAATATTGGACAAAAAAAGGGGAGCAGGGTACTGGATTTGGAAGCCTTACTTTATTTTACAGACAATGTCTAAGGTTCCAGAAGATGATATTGTAATTTACTGTGATTGTGGAATTGAGATAATCAAGCCCTTGGATCCTCTCTTTAAGATTTGCAGCCAACAGGATGGAATTATGCTATTTAGGACTCATGGCCAGCTAAACAAAAAGTGGACCAAAAGGGACTGTTTTGTCATGATGGATTGTGATTATACCAAATACTGGAATGGAGAACAGATAATGGGCTCTTTTTCCATTTATCTTAATAATGAAAGAAACAGGAATTTTGTAGAAGAGTGGCTGCATTACTGCTGTAATGAAAATATTGTAACAGATATTGAAAATATTTGTGGTTTGGAGAATCTTCCCGAATTCAAAGAACACCGCCATGATCAGTCTATTCTATCTTTATTGGCTGTAAAGCATGACATTGAAATATATAGAAACCCAAACCAAACAGGAAACAGACATAAAATGAAGGAATTTCGCCAACCTGGGGAGACTGGCGGTTACGCTTCAACGCCATATACTAATTCGCCATATGCTACATTACTAAATCATCACCGTGAACCTAAGAGCCTCAAAGGAAAGAACAAAAAAAATAAAATTTAGAAGGCTGATAGTATGTATCAATTAGATATTGTTGGGAACGGAAGGGTTACTCTTTCACTGCTAAAGACCATTTTCGGTCAGCAGCTGGATAGGTATATCAAGAAGATTAACGTCTGGTGCAGAGAATCCCTTTCTAATGATAAAGTGATTAATAAAAAGGACAGCATAAATGAAGACATCTTCAGAATTTATTTAATGCAGCGGGCTAAGAAAAATGAATTAAACAAATTAGATGAAAAAGTAGAGTTTAAGACGTTCAATTGTATAGATGACCTTGTTCAATTAAGCAACGGTAATGGTAAGAAAGTATTAATTCTTGCAGCAAAATATAATTTGGATGAGCTGATTTATATCGACAAAGCTAAAAAAGAAAAAATAAGACCTGATTACTTAAGTCATTTTGAGCTATTGCTATCAAGAATGAAACTAATCATACCTGGAATAAGTAGTCTTTACATTTCACAAGGCTATGACTTGCGTAAAAAAATTCTTCTTAATTCAAAACACATTCTAAATGAAAGAATTTTACTGCGTAGAGCGATAAACGAATTATCCCAAAGCATTTCGGCAGGATTTACCCGTTTGTATAACCTGGAACATTCGGGTATCGGCGTCAAATACTTATCCCAGGTCCTGAAAAATTATAACGGAAACATTTTTAATATGATAAATGAAGTCGATACAACAAACAGTATCTTACAACATTTCTCGGGCTTAAAACCGGAAACAATCACATCTCCGTGTGAGAATGATAATATAAGGGCGAGATTCTTCTTAAGAAAGCAGCTTAAATTACAAGGAATTAATATAAGATCAATTTCGCTAGATTATATAGGTCCTCATAACCATACAGGTTTTATTCCACCGGAAACAGTGAAAGTTAATGGAAGGCCGCTGGATGAGATAATGAATAAAAAAACAGCATTGGATGTAATTGAGGAAGTAACAAATAAAGTCAACGGTTTTGGTGAAGAGGTTTTCCTGAAAAAAGGCAGTTCTGATGAGGATACAGTTATGGGCATTTGCTCTGCTTTATCTTCCTTGTTCAAAAAAGCAGGAACACCTCTTGTAAGAGTATCCTGCTATGATAAAAATTATGATTTGTATTCCGGTTTACCCGGCTCCTTCAGGGGGGAGCAGTTTGAACCCAAAAAGCATATTATATCAAACTTATCGCACGAGTCGGCAGAAAGACTTTTGAACGCAAATAAGGAACAGATGTTAATTACACAAAATTTTATGTCCGCCATTGAACCACAGTCTCAACTTATTAATAATCGTTTTTTTGCTGTCTATTGAAATTTAGAGAAACCAGCCAGAAACATAGCGTAAGAAAGTGGATGCTCATAGACTTGAGTGTGCCAGGCGGGAAATTCTCTTTGACCTCTGCGGAAAATAACACCCGGGTTGCCGTTTGCTTCTATTAACCATATTTTTCCAGATGCATCCATTACCGCATCTATTCCAAGTTTACCAAGGGGACCAAATTGAATGTCAAGGGTTTTTGAGGTTTTGAGAGATAAATTAATCAGCTGATTAAGAAAATCGGTATTTTTATCAGGCAGCTGCTCTTTGATCCAATTCCCAAGGTCTTTTAGCAATACATAGTCAGCCCCTGCTGAGATATTTGTAAGCAATTCACCTGGGCCTGCTGCTTTTGCAACAATAATTGGAACTGACCAGCACCCGGAGCCGTCTTTGGTTGTCATTACCCTAAAGCTAAATGGGCGTCCCATAAATTTCATCCTGTTTATCGCAGCCTGAATCACAAAAGGTCTTTTATATTCGCACACCTGCCCTAGGACTTCGAATACATATTCAGCTTTGTGTATTTTTCTTTTCACAGGAATTCTGCCATCCATATACCTGCAAATTAATTCGTTTTGATTGGCAGTTATATAGATGATACCTCTTCCTCTCATTGAATCCGTTGGCTTTAAGAAGACCTCATCATATTTGGTCAAAAAATAATTTAAATCTTTTAAAGTCAGTAACAGCTTCGTTTCCGGGATATAATCTTTCAGTAAAGGATCCTTCTCAAGCGCAGTATTGAATTCTATTTTATTTATCAGTGTTTTTTTATTAAAGATCCTGTTTTTTCCAATGACTTTTTCAAGTTCGAAATGGGTTTTATAGTCATTTGGATACATTCGGTCTATAACCACATTAGGATATGGGTATTCCCCTTCTTCCCAAGCTGCTTTAATCTTGTCATAGTGGAAACCTCTTATAGTTTTTGTCTGCGGCTGAATACTTGAAGGTTCGAAAACGTAAAGCAGCCCACTATCCTTCATGAAATTTGCATAATTAATGTACCGGTTTAACTGCTTTTTCCTGATGACATGAGAAAAAGTTAAAATCCCTATTATTGGACCGAAGCGAAATTGTCCTGTACCATCAGGTTGAATCGCCAGTGCTAAATCTTCTGGAATCTTGAGCGCTGCCAGAACTTCTCTTGAAAATCCCATGCGTTGTTTGACCTCGAAAGATAAACTTACTAGTTTAACATTCGTTTGAATTGATAATGAACCGAATTTTAGTATTACCAAATCATTTTCTTTGAGATTGAATTTTACTGCGAGTTGAGGCGGCACCTGCCAGACCTTACCCTCCCCGTCATCCATATAGACTTTATAATACATCATTTAATCACCTGTCCATTTACTTTTCTGTATCTGAATATGTTTCTACATAATACGTCATCTAATGAATTACCGTTACAATCAGATAAGAATCAATTAAAAGGGGGTGCTTTAAAGAATGACTGAATCTGACAGACCGGTTGTAACTATGTCTACGTTGGGAAGAAAAGGCCGGTTCGGTAATCAAATTTTTCAGTATGCATTTCTTAAAATTTATGCACAAGTGTTTGGTTTTCGGGTCGAAACCCCTGAGTGGATTGGCCAGTACCTATTTGGGCATAAAGACCCTCCCATAACAAAAAAACTGCCTATGATACTTGAAGAGGAACAAACAAACCTGCAAAGGATTTTTAGTGAAGCTGAACCGCGGTATCAAAACGCTGATTTTTTCGGATTTTATCAATTTCATACCTCGTATTTTGTACCTTATAAAGATTATTTCCAGTCGTTGTTTAAACCAGCTCCAAAAATAAATGCTCAAATGGAAAAAGGCCTGAATAAACTGTATTCCAGGGGGAAAACAATAGTTGGCCTGCATATTAGGAGAGGGGATTATAAAAAATATAAGAATTCAGACAGAAAAAAAGTCTTTTTTATTGCACCGACTGCCTGGTATAAAAATTGGTTAAATTCTATATGGCCAAATTTGAATGACCCGGTTTTATTCCTCTCAAGTGACGAGATAGACGTTGTGGCTCCTGATTTCTCAGAATACTGCCCGGTTGTTTCCCGGGATTTATTTGATTCGTTCCCCAAAGCTAGTTTTTATCCGGATTTTTATTTGCTAACCCAATGTGATGCTATGGCAATTTCAAATAGTACCTTTTCGTTTACTGCAAGTATGTTAAACAACAAAGCAACAGCTTTTGTACGACCCGATATTGATTTTAAAAAATTAATTGCCTATGATCCCTGGGATAGCCTTCCGCTGCTAAACCGTTTCAGGAGTTTTTATTGAACGAATCTAAGTAAAAGACAGAACCCACATTTTAAGTGGTTCTGTCTTTTTTTAGCTATATTCCATCCCATATTTGTCCAGGAACCAATTGTAAGTTTTCCGAATTCCGTCTTCAAGGGAGGTTTTCGCTTTCCACCCCAGAGAGTTCATTTTAGAGATATCGAGCAATTTTCGAGGCGTACCATCGGGCTTGCTATGGTCAAACTTGATATCTCCTGTGTACCCGACTATGCTCTTTACAATATAAGCTAATTGTTTCACAGGCAAGTCCTGACCTGTACCTACATTTATAAAAGGGCTAATATCTTTAAAATTATAATTATTGAGCAAATAAACACATGCATCGGCTAAATCATCAACATATAAAAACTCTCTTTTCGGGCTGCCACTACCCCAGATTACAGTAAAACTTTTATCATTCACTTTTGCTTCGTGAAATTTTCGTATTAAAGCAGGCAGTACATGTGAATCTTGTAAATCAAAATTGTCATTGGGACCGTATAGGTTAGTGGGCATTAAACAGAGGAAATCAGTTCCATACTGCTGATTATAAGCGAGGCACATTTTTATACCACATATTTTTGCAACTGCATAGGGTTCATTGGTGGATTCGAGAGGTCCACTCAACAGGTATCCTTCCTTGAGGGGTTGGGGGGCAAGCTTTGGATAGATACAGGAACTACCTAGAAAAAGGAGTTTTTTAGCTTTGTACTTGTATGAAGCTTCAATGATGTTAGTTTGAATCATAATGTTTTGATAAATAAATTCGCCCGGATAAGTTATGTTAGCGAGGATTCCACCTACTTTTGCAGCAGCGAGGAGTACATAATCAGGCTTCTCACAGGCAAAGAATTCAAAAACTTTTCGCTGGTCAATTAAATCAAGCTGCTGGTGGGAGGGGGTCAAAATACTTGTATAACCCATTTCTTTGAGTTTCCTCACTATTGCTGATCCGACTAATCCGCTGGAGCCTGCTACTAAAATTTTTTCATGTTTATGCATCCTATGCTTCCCCCAATTACTCAGAAAAAGAATCTGTAGGATATTTTGTTTTGCTAACTAAATCTTTAATTACTTCAATCCATTCCTGTTGAATCATTAACCGAACCAATTCATGAAAAGTTACTTTGGGTTTCCAACCTAGTTTGTCTTCAGCCTTTTTGGGGTTTCCAAGGAGTAAATCAACTTCGGTAGGCCTGAAATACCGGGGGTTTATTTCTATGATGGTACGTCCTGTGGATTGATCCACTCCTTTTTCATTAAGTCCTTCACCGGTCCATTCGATAGGAATTCCAACTTCGGTGAAGGCCGAATTGACAAATTCACGTACGGAATGAGTTTCTCCTGTAGCGATTACGTAATCATCAGGGCAATCCTGCTGCAGCATAAGCCACATAGCTTCGACGAAATCCCTGGCATGCCCCCAATCCCTTTTTGCATCTAAGTTTCCTAAAAATAGCTTGTTTTGTAATCCCAACTTAATCCTGACAGCAGAACGTGTAATTTTTCTGGTCACAAAGGTCTCACCCCGAAGTGGGGATTCATGGTTGAATAAGATCCCGTTACAAGCAAAAAGATTATAGGCCTCCCGATAGTTAATTGTAATCCAGTAGGCATACAGTTTTGCAGCAGCGTATGGACTCCGAGGATAAAAAGGCGTACTTTCAGTTTGAGGAATCTCCTGAACTTTACCGAACAGTTCACTGGTTGAGGCTTGATAGAATTTGGTTTTTTCCTCGAGCTTCAGGATTCGGATTGCTTCTAACAGCCTCAGGGTACCTAAAGCATCCGAATTAGCTGTATACTCTGGGGATTCAAAAGAAACCTTCACATGGCTTTGTGCTGCAAGGTTGTAAATTTCATCAGGTTTGACATCATTTATAATACGAATGAGATTTGTTGAGTCTGTAAGATCACCGTAATGTAAAAAAAATTAATTATCCTCTTCATTGATATCCTGATATAAATGGTCGATGCGTTTTGTATTAAACAGGGAAGCCCTTCGTTTTATACCGTGCACTTCATAGCCCTTCTCAAGTAACAGCTCCGTCAGATAAGCTCCGTCCTGACCGGTAACCCCGGTTATTAATGCTCTTTTCATAATCTCCCTCCATATAAATAATTTGTATTGGAGATAACTGAGTCACGTTATTATATGTTAACGAGATAAAAATGGAGAAAGAATACGAAAATAACCAGATTTTTTGTAGAAGGAGTATAAAATATTTCATAGATTATGTAATTTAGCTATAACGTCCCGGGCTTTTTTAACATATTACTACAATAGGAGTATTTTAAGAGGAGTATTTTAAGAGGCAGGCGATATATTGTGCGTCCAGACGAGGAACTTTTGAAAGTCAACCAGGTTTTTAATATTGTCAAGGAAGCAGTTGAAAAAAAAATACCCTTTTCGCTTGTAAGGATTGGTGATGGGGAAAATCTTATTTTAGCTCAGGATTCAGTGATGCCGATAAATGAGCTGCTTCAAAGAGGATGGGCAAAAGCGGCTAATGAAGGTAAAAAGGGTGTTACTCTTCCCAACCTTAAACTAAGAGATATGATGATAGATTCAATAAAGAAAGCAGACGTTGTAGGGATACCTTTTTGGCATAACGACCCTATATTGGCTGACCAATTGGTGAAGAGGCCCTTGACAGAAGCTATTTTTAATTATTTTGATATTAGACCAACCCAGATGTGTCATACCTTCGTCAACCGGGTATTGACCCAAAAAAGTGAGTTTTGGAATCTTCTTAAGGACAGAAGAATTTTACTTATCGGTGAATGGGCCGATCAGGTTCAGCCAATCTTGGCAGCGAAACCATACGAGATTAATATTACTCATACCTGTTCATTCCCAAATTATGACCATATGAATGAAACATTAGTGAAAGTCCTGCTAATAAAAGATCAATTTGATGTAGCATTAATATCCTGCGGCGTGAATGCAGTTGTTCTATCTCATCAAATCGCTGAATTAACAGGGAAAGTTGCAATTGATTTTGGAAAATCACTTATGTTTATTGTTCAAAAGAAGGCAGGTTTACAATATGATTCTCACCAGGCACACAAGAACTTGCTGCCATAAAGCCTCGTTGGAATTACATCACAAGGGAGAGAAGTTTTGATGCCTCAGATTAAAGCAGATAATCCGAAAAACGGCGTTTCTGTGGTAGTTAGTACCAATAAACCTGGCTTCATGGAAAATATCTTAAGAAACTTCAATAGTCAGCTGTGGCCCGAGAAAGAGCTTATTGTAATATTGAACAATAATTTAATGAATCTTTCTGAATGGGTGAAGTATACTAATGCTTTTATTTCGGTCTACCAGCTGCCGGAACAGGATTCCCTTGGGGCTTGTATCAATTTTGCTGTAAATAAATCAAAGTTTAACTATATAGCTAAGTTTGATGATGATGATTACTACGCTCCTTTATATTTATCTGAGGCCATGAGGGCTTTTGATCTGACAGATGCTGATCTGGTTGGAAAGCGCACATATCATATGTATCTAGCTGATGAAAAACTACTGATGTTACGACATCCTTCCCATGAAAAAAGATGGTGTCCACTTATTGCTGGTGGAACCATCGTTGCTAAAAAGAAAGTTTTTCGAGAGGTGCCGCTAGTCGATCGACAAGTAGGAACTGCAATAAGGTTTGTTATCGATTCACGTAAAAAGGGATATCGCATTTATTCCACAAGCCGCTTTAACTATACATATTTGAGAAGAGATAATAAAAGTCATACGTGGAATCCCGGTCTAGAGTATTTCTTCAAAACATCCAAGAAACTAGCAGTTACATCTGATTTCAGAAGTTTCGCAAATCCCCCCCAAAAAACTGAAGAAATTTTAAGAACATACTCAATTAATCCTAAATGGTCATGTTCTAGTAAAGGAGACCAAAAAATGAGGATAACTGTTATTGGAACAGGTTATGTGGGACTTACCAGCGGAACGATGTTTGCCGAGTTAAACCATGAAGTAACCTGCGTAGATAAAGACGAAGGTAAAATTGAAACTCTTAAAAATGGGCAAGTACCCTTTTTTGAACCTGGACTTGACAATTTGATTCAAAAACATTCAGGCAGAAATTTGAAGTTTACTACCAGCCTCTCTTCTCTTAAAACGGATAATGTAGTAATGATTGCAGTTGGCACACCACCGGCAGAGGACGGTTCTCCCGACCTACAGTTTGTTCTCGAAGTTGTAAAACAAATCTCTCCTTATCTGCAGCGATATAAAGTTATTCTTATGAAAAGTACAGTTCCCGTAGGTACCAGTAAAATAGTGGAAAAGCATCTTCTGGATATTGGTGTAGAGCGCAAGAACTTTGACATTGTTTCCAATCCTGAATTTCTCCGCGAAGGCTCTGCAGTATTTGATTCCTTCCACCCTGACCGCATAGTTATAGGCTCAGACAACCAAAAAGCCATTGAAATCACCCGTTCTTTATACCAGCGGATAGACTCTTCTGTAATGATAACATCAAATGAAGCAGCAGAAATGATTAAATATGCTTCCAACGCTTTCCTGGCGACAAAAATATCCTATATCAACGAGTTAGCTGGTATATGTGAGGAATATAAAGTAGATATTAATGAAGTTGCCCGTGGGGTAGGCATGGATTCCCGGATAGGCCCGCATTTTCTTAGGGCAGGAGCCGGATATGGCGGGTCCTGTCTGCCAAAGGATTTAAGCGGACTCTTACATCTGGCTCAAAAGGCCGGCAGAAATTCGCAGTTATTAAAGGCGGTACAGGAAGTTAATACAGACCAACCGTTAATAATAGTAGAAAAGTTAGAAAAGATGGTAGGGTCTCTGGAAAACAAAAAAATAGCAGTTTGGGGTCTTACTTTTAAACCCAACACTGATGATATGAGGTTTGCGCCGTCAATTTCCGTAATAAAATATTTGCTGCAGAAAAAAGCTGCTGTTTCAGCTTTTGACCCGGTTGGTATGGAAAATGCCAAAAAGATGCTTCCTGCTGCCGTGACAATGTTCGCTGACATGTATGATGCAATCAGAGGTTGTGATGCTTTAGTTATTATGACGGAATGGGAACTTTTTGCCAATGCAGACATTAAAAAGATTAAGAGCTTAATTAACAAGCCAATTATTGTGGATGGCCGAAACATTTTTTCCCCAACTGAAATGAACGCTTTTGGGTTTAAATATAAGGGTGTCGGCCGTTGACCGAAACAGGGGTTGATGTGATGAAGGGATTAATACTTTGTGCAGGAAAAGGTCTTGGGCTTAGACCACTAACTTTAAATAAGGCAAAGCCAGCAGTTATGTTAGCAAACAAACCTATGATATGTTACTGCATTGAAAAACTTCTTGATATAAATATCAGAGACATTGGAATTGTAATCGGTCCTAATGGTGATGAGATAAAGGCAGTTGTTGATACAAATTTTCCAGACCTCCATCCGGTTTTCATAACTCAACATAGACCTGCCGGCATAGCTGCCGCCGTGTCAGAAGCCAAAGATTTTATTTCGGGGGAGTCATTCCTTCTTTTGCTTGGAGATAATATCTTTTCGGAAGATCTCTGTACTTTAACCAACAAATTCGTACCTACTACTGATGCAGTAATAATGGTTACTTATGTAGATAAACCTGAGAAATTTGGTGTGGTCGTTTTTGACGGAGATAGAGTGTCCAAAGTAATAGAAAAACCAAAGGTAGCTGTCAGCAATTGGGCTATTACCGGTGCCTATATTTTCGGGCCTGAAATTTTTACCGCAATTGCCAACATTGTACCTTCTAAGCGGGGCGAGCTGGAAATTACAGATGCTATACAATGGCTTGTAACTAACGGTAAAAACGTAGTAACTGTTAGGACAACTAAATGGTGGCTGGATACCGGGTCGCCCGAGAATTTGTTAAAGGCTAACAGGTGCCTGCTTGAAACCTCAGACCAAGAGGTTAAGCTTGGTAAGGAGTGTATTGTGAGTAACTGTCAGTTAATACCCCCGGTAATAATAGGAGATCGATGTACACTAACTGATTCAAAAGTGGGGCCATATGTAACTTTAGGCAGTGACAGTAAACTTAATGATGTGCAAACCAATAATTCTTTGTTAATGAATAACGTAGTATTGTCTAATATTAAGCCTGTTGTCTTCAATAGTATCATTAGTAGTTACGCTCACATATCTGATCTGGACGTCAGTGATGAACTTAATGTTTTATTGGGTGATTACAGCAGGGTGAAAGGTTAATATTAAAAAATGGGGCTGTTGCAAATGGACTGAACCATAGTAATCCCGTTGTGGCTCAATTGTTGTCAAACGGGATTTTTTGTGTTAAAACATTAATCTATGTTGACGGCGCAAAAAAAAGTCCTCGCTATGCAAGAACTTTTACATTTGGGGCACCGCCGGTCCTCACGGAGGTTACGCATCCCACCACAGGTAATTTACCTGATTTGAAGTACACGGAGGTGCAAAGAATAAACAAGCATCTTACTTGGTATTTGATATTTTTATATGCTCATTACCTTGCTTTATATCTTTATGGTAATTCATATTAATATAAATTTCAACCACTTATGATAGCAAAATTGTAATTTCTATAAATTTTTCTTTGAAAATGTATTGACTATAGTGCAGAAAAAGAATGTTCATCTTTGCGTATGCTTTATGGTGTTTGACAGATAGTACGAATTTTAGATACAATATTAATTGAGAATACCAAGCTTTACTTAGGAGGAGGGCGTTTTTTGGTTACCCTGGAGGATGTAAAAAAAGACCCTGAGATAGATACATATTTTCAAAAAACCAATGCCTTTTTAGGGAAGATGGGTGCCATTGTTCATGATTACAGTCATGCAAACACGGTTTCTGACAACAGCCGCCGGATTCTAGAAGCGCTTGGTTATCCCAAAAGAGAAGCCGAATTGGCTGCAATAGCCGGCTATCTTCATGACATTGGAAACGTTATTAACAGATATGACCACGGAAGAGTTGGTGCAGTCTTGGTCTTTACCTTTCTGCTTAGAATGGGAATGGATCCGGAGGAAATAGCGACTGTAGTTTCAGCTATAGGCAACCATGAGGAAAAGACAGGGAGCCCCATAAGCAGTATAGGAGCAGCAGTAATTATTTCTGATAAAGTTGATGTTCATAGAGCGAGGGTGCGTAAGAAGGATTTTTCTACATTTACCACAAGAGACAGGGTAAATTATGCTGTTGAACATGGTGAACTAAAAATTGATCCTGCTGAACGCAGAATTACAATGGAGCTGAATATTGACCTGAGTATCAGTTCGGTAATGGAGTATTTTGAAATCTTTCTGACAAGAATGGTATTAAGCCGAAGGGCAGCCAGTCAGTTGGGATGTAACTTTGAATTGTATATAAATGAGGCACGATTCCTATGATGTATATCGGTCAGTCCCGATATACAATTTTCCACACTGAATTAGGATGGATGGGGCTTGTTTCGACCGATCATGGTATATTTGCTTCGGTATTGCCTCAGAGAAGCAAGGAAGAAACAGAAAGGAAGCTTTTTAAGAAACTGTCCTTTATGCCGGTGTTTTCCCCGGAATGCTTCAAATTGCTGGAGGATACGCTGAAGGCTTATTTTACAGGTGATCATTCAGAACTTAACTGTAAAATCGACTGGTCATGGGCAACTCCTTTCCAAAGAGAAGTTCTGAAAATAGTAGCTTCAATTCCTGTGGGCAGTTGTCTCACTTATGGTGAGGTTGCATTACTTGCAGGCTCGCCTAATGGTGCCAGGGCTGTCGGAAATGCGCTGGCAAACAACAATATTCCGGTGATTATACCTTGCCATAGAGTTATTAGTAAAGACAGTTTAGGAGGTTTTACAGGGGCCGGAATAGATATGAAAAAAAAGTTATTAGCAATCGAGGGATATAAGTTATAAGTAAGGTAAGTTCTTGCCCACCTGGAAAAAATTAAAAAGACATAAATTCTAACCGCCTGAAGTAAAAATTAAATATAGTCCAGGAGGTGGGGATGAGTGTTGAAGTTTCAGGTGCAAAGACTGGAGCCCAAGTGGATTGGCGCTGCAACGGGAATTGTGGTAATCTTGTTACTATTGGGATATTTTTTGTTTCCGGGGGATCCTGAAATTGAGCCCCGTATCGCCATTAGCCAGGGACTACAGAATACAGAACGAGCAAAAAGCTATAAATATAACATTAAAATGACTACAACTATTGATGGTAAACAAGAAGCAGCCAGTATTGTAAAAGGGGAGCGGGAAAGGGACAACCGGATTCACTTTAGCGGAAATATCTTTGAATCTGAAGTGGATTTCTATCTGATTGATTCAACCACATATTATAAAGATCAGATTACAGGGGAATGGAACCAAGTAACCAACGGCGAAGTTAATCAGCAGGATATTTTTATGCAGGAGATTAACCCCCTGGCAAGCTTTAAGTATAGAGAAATAATTAACTCAAAGTTCACAGGAACGGAAACAATTGATGGAAGAAATTGCTGGGTCTATACTGCTGACGTTAGCG
Source organism: Thermincola carboxydiphila (assembly GCA_016841045.1). Lineage (GTDB taxonomy): Bacteria > Bacillota > Thermincolia > Thermincolales > UBA2595 > JAENZX01. The sequence goes on along the minus strand of JAENZX010000004.1, from coordinate 81,112 downwards.
TAAATAACCCCTACATGGAAATATTGTGGAAGGATTTTAAATGCCGACTTTGGCTGACCCCCAAAAGTCTTTTGATTAGAAGGGCTTTATTGACTGGGGTTGGGAAGGATAAACCTCAAAACAAATTAGAACTTTTAGTGGAGTTTAGTGAATTCAATAAAGGAATCAAAATTACGCCCCCTAGATAAGGGGGTATTTTTATGGAAAGAAATCACCAATGGAGGAATTGAGTGGAATCGTGTCGAAATTTAGAACCAGTAAGCTTGGTGGATTTATGGCGGAGGTTCTCGAAATGAACGATGTTCAGGAATTGTCGTTTAGTTTGATGCGGAATATTGAAAAAGTAATCGTAGGAAAGTCTGAGGTAGTCAGACTAATTCTGATCTCACTTTTATGCCGCGGACATATGCTGCTAGAAGATGTTCCCGGAATGGGGAAGACTATGCTGGTCAGAACCCTGGCTAAATCTCTGGGGTGTACCTTTAAAAGAATTCAGTTTACTCCTGACCTCATGCCGTCAGATATACTCGGAGTATCGATTTATAACCAGAAGACACACGAATTTCAATTCCGGCCAGGACCCGTGATGGCTCAAATTGTGATTGCTGATGAAATAAACAGAACATCCCCCCGTACACAAGCGAGCTTACTTGAGTGTATGGAAGAAGAACAGGTTACTGTAGATGGGTACAGTTTTAAATTGCCGCAGCCTTTTATGATTCTTGCGACCCAAAATCCCGTTGAACACGAGGGTACCTACCCACTCCCTGAGGCCCAGTTGGACAGGTTTTTGATTAAAGCTAATTTAGGATATCCCTCCTACGGCGAGGAAATTGAGATGCTTGAGAGGCTTGAAAGGAAACATCCGGTAGAGGATATTAAGCCTGTTTTTGATCTTGAAGGGTTGATTCATCTACAGGAGAAAGTTTCGGAAGTATTTATAGATGAAAGCCTTAAGGACTACTTGGTCAGGTTAATACATGCGACACGAAGCCACACCTATGTGGCCCTTGGTGCAAGCCCGCGAGCCTCTCTCGCTTTGATGAAAACTTCAAAGGCGTTGGCAGCGCTTAATGGCCGGGACTATGTAATACCTGATGATTTAAAATACATGTTTGGGCCTGTAATTGCCCATCGTTTGGTACTAAAGCACGAGGCTGACATAACAGGTAAACAGGCAGACTTTATTATTAGCGATATTTTGGCGAATGTACCTCTGTTAATAGGAGGTTAATAATGAGAGGGCAAGGTTATTTTAAAGCGGCAGTTATACTTGTCTCACTGTTTGCTGCATCATTTTTATCAAGTGGCCTGATTCCCTACCTATTATGTTATATTGCTCTGGGTCTTCTATTAATAGACTTTTTGTGGTCTGCAGCCTGTAAAAGAACAGCAGCTGACAGTTGGATAGAATCATCAGACGCATTAGTTGAGATCAATTCATTAGCTGGAACCAAAGTTAAAGTCTATACAGAAATAGTAAATAACTCACCCTGGCCAATTCCATGGGTACAGATTTGGATAGAAATGCCCATGACTTTTGGTCTGCCCGATAACTTGTGCTGCTATACTTTTTCTCTTAGGAGTTTTGAACGCAAAGTCGTTTGTGAAGAACTGGAATGCAAAATCCGTGGGAGCTTTGAGTGGGGAAGAGGGGTTATCAAAGGTGGAGGTTTTCTAGGTGTTTTTACATGCTCCGGACCATTTGGTAATCCCAGACAATTAGAGGTCTTACCGAAGATTATTTACTTGGCCGGTTCGGATATTCGTGGATGGAAGGCAAAAATGGCGGCTGGTTTGTTAGGGCGTCAGGGACGTGGACATGAAGTTTTTTCTGTCAGAAAATATGATATTGCTGACGGCTTGTCCAGAATACATTGGAAGATTTCAGCCAAGACACAAAATCTATTTGTAAAAAATAATCAGCAGGCGGAGTATTTAAACACTGTATTATTTCTGGACAATGGCAGGGAACGCCACTTTGATAACGGGCCTGAAGGGAGCTTTGAACAAGCGGTTTCTTTAACAGCTTCTGTCGCAGCAGCTTTGATGAAGGCAGGGCATGGTACAGAGCTGTTTTTATGTACTCCCAAGCAAAACATGTCAGCACAAGAGTTACATAAAGTCAATTTCGGTCAAGGAAAAGCCAATTTTATAAAAATTTTAAAACAACTTACCCACGCTGTTTCTATAGAAGCTTCTCCCTTGGCAGAAGCCCTTGGCAGGGTTATGTCAGCTTCACCCAAAGCGCATTTTATGCTTATTTCAGGTGAAATTGATAATGCTGCTGTTGAGATACTTTTAAGTAAAAGGGCCAAAGGTCATGCCATAACAATTTTTTTACTCCTACTTGAGACTTTTGGCAAACTTGATGTAGACATTAAGGACCGTGAGAAGCTTATCTCACGGCTGAGGAACTCAGGCATCCCGGTTACCACAGTGGAAAAGGATTCCGACCTGCGGCAAATTCTAGGGAGGCCTGGCTATGGTGTTGGATAAGAAGAAAATTTCCTTAATGTTGTTACTGTTAATCATGGCTTATCTGGAAAGCCTTAAGTTCATTGTCTTTTACGCCTTCAAACTAGAGAACTCCCGGATCGATCTTATTGTTTTGATAGCTGTTATGGCTTATTTTTATGTGATGCCATCTGTGAAGACATCTCTTGTGCGGTTCTTTTCAGGCTTTTTATTATTTTCAATAATTGTTCCGACTGCCATAAGTCAGGCTTCTCATACATTGCTATATGTCGCAGTAACCTTTTGTTATTCTCTGCTTGTTTTGCTTGTAGGAGGTTTTATTCTTGAGAGGAATAGCGCCGGGGAAGTCTTTATACTCAGTGGTTTATTTCAGGTCGTGGCTATTTTTGCATCTGACAAGGGCATCCTGAGTTACATAATAGTCAACCTTGTACTTGCTCTTGCATTAAATATCCAGTTGAATATTATAAGAATTGAAAATGACCCGCGGATTAGATTCGTCAATGGTTCGGGAATAAAAAAAAATGTGATTAGTGCAGCATCCCTGATTATATTAATTTCTTTTAGCGCAGTACTTTTCTTGTTTCTTAAGGACGGTTTAGTGAATGCAAATCTCCACCCGGTTTTGTTTTTTTCTCAAAAAGCAGCTTCAAAAACTGTTAATGAGGATTTTTGGGGTAAGCTACAAAACTTCGAATTTAATGGGCAGGTTCCCGTTGACGATACACCTATAATGCAGGTAAAGTCATTGCGACCTGCCTACTGGAGGGGCGAGACCATTGATTTCTATACCGGCAGGGGCTGGCAGAACTCTATGGTTGTTAGAACAGCGGGGAACGAAGATTTTGAGCCGTTGCCGGAGAGTGCCCCAGTTTCCAAAATCGAGCAGGTTTTTAGCTTCTATCAGGGGATAGGCTTTCAAACCGTTTTCTCTGGTGGAACAATAGCCGGTATAAGCCAAATAGATACTAATTCACTAACGACAGAGCTGCAAGGCATAACTTTGTTAACTGATGAAGGTAGGAACTTTTATTTTGCAGAATCCAAACCCGTGCTGTCCTACCGGGTGCTTTCATATACACCGGAAGTAACAAACCCACCGGAACTAACAAACTCTAAACTAAAATACTATTCAAAGAACAGTTCACAGAGTCTATTAGATGTTAACCCAAAATATCTTCAGCTTCCCAAGATTCCCACAAGGGTCGGGACGCTGGCGGAAAAAATAACCCAGTCAGCTATAGGGCCTTATGCAAAGGCCAAGGAGATAGAACGTTTTCTTTCTACAAAATATCCATACGACCTTACTGTTAAACCTCTGCCTCCAGGCCGGGAACTGACTGATTTTTTTCTATTTGATCTAAAAAGAGGTTACTGTGTATATCATTCCACTGCAATGGTTGTAATGCTTCGGTTGGTTGGTATTCCTGCCAGGTGGGTTACCGGGTTTACTACTGGTGAATACCTGCCTGAAAAAGGCGCTTATAAGGTTAAACTTTCAGATGCTCATGCCTGGGTTGAAGCATATATTAACGGGGTTGGGTGGATACCATTCGAACCAACAGCTGATTTTACTTTGCCTGAAGCCAACATGATAGAGCCTGCTCTTGTTTCCGAGAAACCGGGGCAGCAAAGTATAAAACCTTCAGTGAGCAGTACGAACAAAGCAACCGGTATTTCCACTCCCGAGATTGTTTTACTCGTTGTATCAGTCGGTACCCTAATAATGTTACTAATTAAGATAAGGAACAAACGCCGTTACAAGCGTGGAACCCAAGACTTTTACAAGGAGTTTTTACAACTAATGTCCAGAAAAGGGTATCATAAGGATGCAGCTTTGACCCCTTTCGAATTTGCGATTCAATTAAAGAGCACCGGTAAATTTGACCATAGTTTTGATGAAATCATGTTTATTACCAGGGCTTACGAAAAGCATAGGTTCAGCCCGACACCGTTAGAATACCTAGAAGAAATTGAGATAATAACTATTTTAAATAAGCTGGCTCATAAACTTAAGTAAGACTTAGGAATACAAACAGGTTAACAACTCTTGGTTTCTTTGATATAATATCTATTATATAAAAATGCCGGAGGTTTCAAGATGATTAACGACCTTGAAAGGTGTCTTGTTTCTAAAGAAGAAATTGCTCAGAAGGTTGCCGAAATAGGAGCAGCTATTTCCCGCGACTATGAGGGTAAAAGTTTGGTAGTAGTGGGAATTTTAAAGGGTGCAGTACTATTCTTATCAGACCTGGTTAGGGAAATAACTATACCTGTTGAGCTGGACTTCATGGCAGTATCAAGCTATGGTTCATCGACAGAATCTTCAGGTGTTGTGCGAATCTTAAAGGACCTTGATAGAAGTATTGAAGGCAAGGATGTACTAATAGTAGAAGATATTGTGGATTCAGGTCTGACACTGAAATACCTTTTGGAAAACCTTGAAGCAAGAAAGCCCAGTTCAGTTCGCGTTTGCACACTTTTGGAAAAGCCTGCCCGCAGGAAAATAGAAATTTCAATCCATTACAATGGTTTTGTTATCCCAGATGAATTCGCTGTAGGTTATGGTCTAGACTATAACGAAAAATACCGTAATCTGCCTGGGGTGTATGTACTGAAAAAAGAAATATATGGATAAGGTGGTAAAAGATAAGCTTAGAAGGATTAAAAAACCCATTTTGCAAGAATACTGTTAAAAGAATACTGTTAAAAGAATACCTGTTAATGGTACTTAAATAATTATTTGGTGTTTAGGAGGAGACTTAATGTCTATAGATAAGGAAATGGTACTGGTCCTTGACTTCGGTGGCCAATACACCCAGTTAATAGCTCGGCGGATTAGGGAGCTAAAGGTTTATTGTGAGATATTATCTTATAAAACGCCTGCTGCAAAGATAAAGGAAATTGCTCCTAAAGGAATAGTATTCTCCGGAGGACCATCAAGTGTTTATGTGGAAAATGCTCCTCAGTGTGATCCGGAAATTCTTCAGCTTGGTATTCCTGTATTAGGTATTTGTTATGGAATCCAGCTCATGACACAGCAGTTAGGCGGTAAGGTAACTAAGGCGGCAAACCGTGAATATGGAAAGACTTCTTTGACTGTTCTTAAGCCTGATGATGTAATTTTTACCGGCCTAGATCAGGAACTTTCATGTTGGATGAGCCATGGTGACTACGTTGAATGTCCTCCGGAAGGTTTTTGTACTACAGCTAGGACAAGCCACTCGCCGGTAGCAGCTTTTGCCAATGCTGAAAGGAAACTTTATGGAGTGCAGTTCCACCCTGAAGTTGTCCACACCCCTAAGGGACAGGATATGCTACGCAGTTTCCTGTTTGAAGTATGTGAATGTCAAGGTGACTGGACAATGGAGTCTTTTATTGAACAAGCTGTGAAGGAAATAAGGGCAGCAGTTGGTGGTAATAAAGTGCTGTGCGGTCTAAGCGGTGGGGTAGACTCATCGGTCGCCGCAGCGCTGGTTCACAAAGCAGTTGGAGATCAACTGACATGTGTTTTTGTAGATCATGGTCTGCTTAGAAAAGACGAAGGTAAACAGGTTGAAGAGACCTTTAGGGATCAGTTCCATATAAACCTTGTGGCAGTTGATGCCTCTGAGCGGTTTTTAGGCAAACTGGAGGGTGTCACCGAACCAGAGGAGAAAAGGAAAATCATCGGTACAGAGTTTATCCGGGTTTTTGAAGAAGAGGCCCGCAAACTGGGTGAGATAGATTTTCTTGTTCAGGGAACTCTATATCCTGATGTTGTTGAGAGCGGAACAGATACAGCTGCAGTAATTAAATCCCACCATAATGTGGGCGGACTTCCCGAAGATATGCATTTTAAATTGGTTGAGCCTTTAAAGTGGCTTTTCAAAGACGAAGTAAGGCTTGTTGGGGAACAGTTAGGTCTTCCTGAACACATTGTATGGAGACAGCCTTTCCCGGGGCCAGGACTGGCAATAAGGATACTTGGTGACATAACAAAGGAAAAGTTGGATACCTTAAGGGAAGCCGATGCTATTTTTCATGAGGAAATTATTAAGGCAGGGCTGTATAGGGAGATTTGGCAGTTCTTCGCCGTCCTACCCTCAATGCGGTCGGTTGGCGTAATGGGTGACGAGCGTACCTACAACTATACGTGTGTTATCCGTGCTGTAACCAGCCATGATGGTATGACAGCAGATTGGGCTCGGATTCCATATGATGTACTGGAAAGCATCTCCAATAGAATAGTGAATGAAGTAAAGGATATTAACAGGGTTGTGTATGACATTACCTCCAAGCCGCCTGCTACTATTGAGTGGGAGTAGGGGAGAAGGTCTTATAAATAGCGGTTTGACAGGGTTTGCGAGAGTTTAAGATTTAGAGTAGGGGTTTAAGATTTCCTTGCATTTTTGAGGACATCTTAGACCTCTGTTTTTTTTGCACTTTTTGACCGGTAAATGGCCTAATTTTAATTTACATTTACATTTCCTGTAATAATCATCGCCAATACTGGAAAGATTATTTTTAGTATCCTATTTATGACTGGGACAATCTATTTTTTATTGGAGAACAAGAATGAAATACGATAAACCTTTAATAGCAGTATTGTTTGCGATGTTGCTCGACTGAGTGAGATTAAAGGAATGGGTGAAATTATGAAGATAAGTGACGGCACAGCATTAGGTGCTATCGCAGGGATTGTGGCTACAATACCTCAGTTAATATTTGATTTTATATTGGTTCAAGTAGGTTTTTCAAAATATTACGCTTTTCAAATATCAGGAGCAGTCTATTTGCTTAAAAAATCCACCGATGATTTATCGGGGCTGTTACTTGGAGGTATAGTTTGGGAGTCAACGGCGATCCTGTTAGGAGTCGTGACTGTTTTTTATATTAGATATACTGGTGTAGAATTTTGGTGGTTGAAAGGTTTGATAGTTTCGATTTAATCATGTTTACCGTTATTTATGGGTTTCTCTATTCCCTGGGGGCATCAAGGTTAGTACCATTTGACTTTCCAACTAATATTACTATATTGTTAGGTAATGTGATTTTTGGGTTAGTAATGTCTTATTTTGTTGTCCGTTGGAGTGATGAATCACTTCTCAAAAGGTAACGAGTTATAAATGTAGACTGTTTTTTATCAGAGGTTGACCATTCGGTCAACCTTTAATTTTGTTGGCCATGAATCATTGCTCTGGTTAACTTGACAGATATTTCTACAGTAATTAAGTCCAGTTTGGGGAAAAATTTAAAGAATAGTTTTGTTATTGATGCAAATTATGAAGTATTTAAATTTATCACCCAGTTCACTATTCGAAGCAAATAGTATGTTGTCCGTGAATAAACCAAATTGGTGGGGTGGAGCCTGTATTTACTCAAAGATGAAGTAAAAGAATAATTTTCTTGGTAATGGAGGAAGGATTATGAAATACGATGTACTTTGGGTTAACAAGATATTCTGCCTTTGAATTTACCAGCATGATTATGGTTATGAAACTGAATTGGTGGATCGGATTTATGACTGGGCCTGCAGTAGGAGGTCTGGCAGGGCTGATGATATATAGGTACTAAATATCGTGATTTAAATCTAAAAGGATTAGGAGGCCTAGAAGATGTTTAAGGATAGAATTAGTGTAGGATTTATAAGTGGATTAATTGCAGGAGCTGCCATGATTGTTATTGATTGGGGTGGGTACTTATTAGGTTTGTATAACGAAAGATTGTTGAATTGGGCATCAACTATAACTTTAGGAAGGTTACCCAACACAGCATTTGAAGTAGTGTTTACTCAGCTAGAACAAATCCTTTTCTCGGGGTTTATGGGCATTCCTTTTGCCTATGTTCTCCTAAAATTAACAAGTAAGAATCTTTTGTTGAAGGGATGGATTTACGGAGTATTTGTGCAGGAAGTAACCTACGCATTAGCAATAGCATTTAGGTTACCAAATCTCGAAGTTCATACATTTAACGCAACTATTTCTCATTTGCTCTCTGCATCAGTCTATGGTTTGGTTTTAGCCTATGTTTTGAAAAGACTGGATAAAGTAGGAACATAAGCACAAGTACTTAGAAAATGGAGTTTTACTGGTTGTTTAGAATGTTCGCTGATTTAAGCGACTTCTCAAGCACCAGTTGTTTGATTTCCAACTTAGTGAGAATTTAAATTGGAATGAATACTGCATTGACTTAAAATTAAGATTCTAAATTGTTGTATCATTCAATTTTGTATTTTGGAGGGATATATTTGTTTAAAATTAGGGACAGAGTTTTACTTGGGATACTAGCAGGTGTAATTTGTGGTCTGCCTGGTAGAGTAACGAACTCAGTTGAATACCATTTAGGGTTGACAGACGTAAAGTATGGTCAAATAGCATCAAGTTTGTTTATACCAAAAAATAAGGTCAACACTAGTGAAGCAAAAATAATTGCTTCGTTAACAAACCATACGACTATAAGTATTACAGGCATTATAATAACGTATCTTTTATCTGCTACTGGACGTGATAATGCAGTAATTAAAGGAACAGGAGTAGGTTCTGTTTTATGGATTGCCATTTATGGTTTATCAGCACGACTAGGTTTAACTATTAGAAGTAAAAAACCTTTGTCTTCTCTCCTAAGTTTTATTGACCATGCTGTATTTGGAGCATTCTGCGGTCTTTTTGCAGCAAAATTTGGTCACAGTTCTTTATTTCCTGATAGAAATATGAACGAAGGTGAGAAGCTGCCATTGATAGGAAATTTAACTCAGGATAATACTATAAGTCCGAAATCAGATGGGGTCTTGTAAAAAATGCAAATTGGTAATATTCATATTGGTTCGGCTCAAAACGCAGATTCACCTATGTTGACTGCTGGGACTGGTTTAAAAGCATGAGAGGGATGATTAACATTGTTTATTATAGAGGATAGGCTAACAAGAGGATTTTGGGCAGGGGTTTTGGCAGGAATACCGACATTTTTTGCAAATCTAATATCACATTTGCTTTTTGATACTAAGATGTTTTTGTACTTTGATTCAATCGCTGTTTATGGCAGACCACCCGAAAACCTAATAGAGAAACTTTTTGCTTCTTTTGATACCACTCTTTTTATAGGGTTTTTGGGTGTGATATTCTCCTATCTAATCCCCAAAGTATCAAGTAGGAATTTGATTTTTAAGAGTTGGTTTTTTGGAAAGAAGGTATGGTTTTTTATCTATGCAATTGCGGTCATGTTTAAGCTGCCAACAATAACTACAGTCACATTTAGTAATGCATTCTCAAATTTTGTAAGTGCTTCTGTTTGGGGAATTTCCTTAGGATACGTTTACAGGTGGTTAGATCAAAGAGCAGCAAATGAGGCAATAGAAATGTCTCATAATTCAAAAGTTAGATTTGCGCCAGTGCCAAGTCCGGTAAGGAAAATAATTTTAAGAAGGAACAAGAAGTAGTTGCTGATTTAAAGGGTACCATTCAGATTAAGGCTACATATGACTACTTAACCCCCAATTTTGGCAGATAGGCCTTTTTTGGTGAATTTATAGGCCGGGGGTTAATATAATTAGACATAGTTATACAATAGCGTATTGGGATTCACCAAAGTACGGTCTACGGTCAACCGGTTATATCGTGGGGAGTGTGGCAGCTGTCCCAGGTAAAAGGTAATTAGGAGAGCGTGGTTAGTTAATTCTAACCACGCTCTCCTATTTCCAAAAATAATCAGATCAAACTATGCTCAGTGCCTAATTTTTCTCTTTAAAAGGATTTGGGTTAGGAGTATCAAGGTTAATTTTCCAGATACCTTCCTCTAACACCACATATATAACTTCCTCAATTATTGTATCATCACTAACTTTGTTATAAAGATAGTTTACCATGGAAACATCTTCTTTAATGCTTTCTTTCCATATACGCAAATTTTTGCGGTTATGTTTATATTCTAATGATTGAGCCTTTAGTGATTCGTCTGAAATTTGTTCCTGGTAGGCTTTGGATAAACATGTTTTAGCAGATGAAATATCGCCTTTTTCGAGTGAATCAAAATATTTTAAGACTGCTTCTGATGGCGTAGAAGGCTGTTTGTCAGTTGGAATGGCATCCCAACTTTCAGAATTGTCCTTAATTTGTTGGGAAGGGAGGTTCCTGGATACTGTAGACTTGGTAGTTGTGTTACAACCAGAAATGAATAACAAAACGGTTATTAATGAGATAATCATAATAATAAATCTGTTCAATTTACTTCCTCCTTTTGGTGCTTAGTTTATAAGTATTTATTGATAAAAATAATTCGTTAATCTTGGGTGTGTTCCTTCACGAAAGAAGAAAATATTTTTTATCAGTCAAAACTTTATTAAACTTAGTATTAAAGGATTACCGGTGTTCATCTTTATTGATAATCATAGCTAAAAATGTTAAAATATATATAAGTTTACAAATGCTTCGGACAGGCTGGGGGTGGTACTAAAGTCGGGACAAACTGCATATTACTAGTTTCAACCTTGTTCGCAAATTCACTTAAACAAGATTGGGGGATAATGTATTGAAAAAAAGAATAATTGCCATCTTTTTAGTTGCGGCAGTACTTTGCCTGGCTTTGACAGTCTCTGCATCAGCCGAAACAAAGACGGCAATCCTAAAAATTGGCGATCCGTATATGACCATAAATGGAAAGCGGGTGGAGATAGACCCTGGCAGGGCAACTAAACCCGTTATCATTAACGGAAGAACCTTGATACCCATTCGGGCTATAGTAGAGCAAATGGGGGGCTCCATTGCCTGGGACGGCCGATTAAGACAGGTTATGATATTTGCAAATAACAAGGGGATCAGAATGCGCCTTGATCTAAAGAATGCCGGTGTTATAAGTACCGGACAGAGGGAATGGACCATAAAACCGCTGGATGTTCCCCCAAAGTCCATAAATGGACGAACTATGGTACCCTTGCGTTTTGTATCAGAGCAGCTTGGTGCTAAAGTGGGCTGGGACGGCAAAACCAAAAGAGTTACTATTACCTTTAATGCGGTTGCCTTTGATTCCCGTAAGTGGACTGGAGCCTGGTCAACAAACCAGGGCAACATTGTATTTGTTCAGTCAGGTACTAAAGTAGAGACTGCCTTCGACTCACTGAGTCTTGGTAAGATTACTGGAACTGTCAGTGGCAATACCTTTACTGGAAAATATTATATTGACCCTGTTGACAATGGGAGTATAACCCTAACCATGTCGGCTGACGGGAAATCATTTAAGGGAAGTTTTACTTATAGGGATGCCTCAGATCCCAAACATCCTTACATAAAGAAATGGGACATGACGGGCCAGCGTTAAAATATATAAGAATAAGTTAGAGATAAAGAGAGTTTGAGGTTTTTTTGCCTCAGACTCTTTTTTCTTTTAAATCATCAGCCACGGATGGACACTGATAAACACGGATAAAATCTAATCAACAAGAATTTTTTAGATATTCGTGATACAAAAAAACAAGCCGGTTATTAACCGGCTTGTTTAAGGAAATTAAATGGTATGACAGGTTGCGCAATCTGCACCTGCATCGTGGCTAGCTTCGTGACCTTGTTCTTCACCATGGCATTCGACGCAAGGCATCATACCTTGTTCGTCAGCCTTGTTTGCTACACCTTTTGAAGTGTAGTTTGTGGATATTGCTCCCTGGTTATGGCAGTCAATGCAGAAGTTTGTGTCTGTAGTATGAAGACCTAAACCCCTGAACCTGTTTGCCAATATTGAATTAAGAATCATTGCAGCCTTTGCTGCAGTATCGCCTGTAAGCCTAGCACAGCGGTCACCCTTTTCTGTACCGCCTACAGTGGCTCCACCTGAGGCAAATTGCTTGTCATTAACAGCTTTAATCCAGGTACTAACTGAAGCGTGACAGAGAGGTGACCCGGACACACTGGTTACCTGGCGTTTTTCCAGCGGGCTTGTTAAAACCTTATTTTCAGTTCCGTCTATCAATGTAGCTGAAGGGAACGGCATCCTGCAGTACCATGTCATAAGCTCGTTACCAGCGGCAGCACTATAACCGCCCTGGGCGATGCTCATTATATATAATGAGCCGTTTAATGCACCACAAAGTGTACCCCAGGAGTTAATTCCTCCACCACCATAATTGAACAATGTTGCATTAATATTTCTCCATTGTTCGTTACTACCGTTTGTCCAAAGTTCTCTAAGCAGGCCGTAAGCAGCCCCAAAGCAACATCCGCCGGCACCAGTAATAGCGGTGCCATTCCAGTCTGTTGCATAACCCTTGTAACCCTCTAACGCGTACTTTCTAACGCGTTCCACATCTAATTGCTCAAAATCAATAGGAACAGTAACCGCGGCACGGGCATCGCCAGCAAGAGAACCTATGAGTCCCCCGGCGACTGCCATACCTGCAGTCAAAGCGCCGGTTTTAATTAAAAAGTCTCTACGGGACAAATCCATTGTCTCGTCAATCCTTTTTTCTTCCAACATGTAACACCTCCGGTTCTTGGAATTAACTTGCTATTGCAAGGTTATAAGAAATGTTAGGGTCGAAATTAAAGTTCGCCGTTACCAACACCGGCTTTGGCATCTGTACATCCGGGTGCAACGTTTTGGCCGCCATTTTCATGGCAAACTTCACACGCCATCTTACCCTGCTCGTCTTGCAGACCGAAACCAGTACTGGACTGTTGGGAAGCAGTAGTAGGTGAAATCTGATGACAGTCCACACAGTCAGCTGTTTCGGCAGAGTAACTTAAGGCCGCTGGCAGATTAGCCGCATTAACTTTCCACGCGGCAAGCAGTACGGCTGTTTTGTAAGCCATATCTGCGGTTACCCTGGCGCAGCGCTTTTTCTTTTGGTCGGAACCAATAGTCCACGGATCGTTTGCATCACACCAAGTACTTACTGAAGCGTGGCAGAGAGGAGAATTACAAATTGTATCAGTTCCGTCTTCTACTGCAGCCCAAGCAGATAAAGCTGCCTGACCTGAAATGATAGTTGTGTAATCACCAGCATTGGCTGCATCAGGAAGACTTGTTTCCTGATAGTACTTGAAAACTGCGTCTATTATTTTTCCTCCAACAGAGGATCCAGCCACTGCTTGAGCTACAAAAGCAGTACCGTTCAGGGCTCCGCAAACAGTACCCCAGCTATAGCCTCCACCTGCGCCCCATTTAAACATAGCGTCAGGAATTTCATTCCAGATAGCTAAATTGGCAGATTCTGCTCCTTCTTCTTGAGTGTAATAGTCCCTCATTGCCTGAGCAATACCATACCAGCCGCCAATGCAGCAGCCACCCATTGTTTTATATGCTTCCAGCGCTCTATATTTAATTTGCTGTCCTAGTGTATAACCGGTACTTGAGATGGTTACAGTTTCGAGATCGACAGCAGGAAATGGGAAGCCGCCGATTCCGGTTGATGCCTCTGCCTGTGAAGTATAACCTATAAGGCTGCCGGCTGTAAGTCCACCTATAGCTGCTCCGGTCCCGGTTAAGAAATCACGTCTGGAAATACGGACTTTCTTTTCTTCCAATTTATACACCTCCAGGTTTCAAATTTAATGCATTGTAAATCAACCCATCAGCCGATTAAGGCAGGATGTTCGGGTCGTGGCAGTTGGTGCAGAAGTCGTCAGCTGTTTCGGTAAGCAGAGCTTTGTTGGCACTAATGTGCGGGAAGTTAGCTCTTGCAGGCTCACCGGCAGCGAAGTAGTCTTGTGCAAACTTGGCTTCAACTTCACGAGCGCTACCATGACACTGCTGGCAGGCAGGTCCTTTGTCAACATAAACCCAGTTGCCTTCGCCGTCTTTCCTTTCAATGGGATCATATCCATCCCAGGTACTCCGTGCAGTATCGTTACTCATGAAATCGGTAGGAGTCATTGCAAACTGCTGGTTGGTACGTGGGTCGGTAGTAAAGTCTTTAGTGGCATCACCAAAGGTAACGTAAGTACGGCCACCGTCAAATGTACCAGCATTGATTGCGGTATAGAAGTCAGTTTGTGAAGTTATAGCACCGTTGTTAACATTGCCGTTAAGGAGTGCTAATTCTACGAGCCTGTAACCAGGTGCAGTTTCTTCAACAGGGTGGTTGTGTTTGTACTCGCCGGTAAGATCGTCACGACCTGCGTGGCAACCTAAGCACCAGGTTGAAGAATACTCATAAACTGAGGTAGAAACGTTATTGGGTCTTTGCTTCAGGATTCTGTTAGTCAGATAGAGTCTGTTTTCGCTACCAATCTTGGCGTATTTTACAAAAGACTCACCTAAATACTTATTTACTGTCTTAACACCGTGGGGAGTATGGCAGCTATTGCAGGTAAATACTGCGCCACTGAGAATGGGATCTTTGTTTGTCAGTGGGTTTTTGGTGGCTGTATAAGCACCTTCACTACCATCAGCGGCGTTTCCACCGGGGATAACACTTAAACCTGCTGTAAGGGGTGCAAACTCATTTAAACTACCTTCTGAATCTGTAAAGTCGTAAGCTGTGATACCTACTACCCTGTGGGCAGCACCAATTGAACTTAATCCCGTGAAATTGTATGGACCTGCCCATGTTGCAGTTAAGTCATGGCAATATTGGCATGCTGCAGTTGTGGTTTGGCCCATTAACAATGCGGGGTTTTCATTAGCTCTGGCTGAAGTGCTGTGTACATCATGACATGCCTGGCATTTGTCAGTACCGGTTGCGTAACCTCCGTGAGGACCTCCAGTGTGTCCGGCTGCGCCAGCGTGGCACTCAAAACAGTTAGATGCGGTGATTTCCATAGTTCTATCACCGGCGTTGTCAAAGTGGCCGGCTGCTAAAGCGGTTCCGGCGACTACAAGAACAAATAAGCTTGCTAATGTTAAAACTAATACAAACTTACGCAATTTATATGTTCCCTCCTTTCATATGCATACCTAACAGTGCCAAACTTAGATGTCTGTCCTCCTTTCATTTGGATTAGGCTCCTGTTTAGGTAAAAATAAAACTATTTTTCGATAACAAAACCGTCAAGCTGAATAGCCTGAACCCTGTTGTTTTCCTTGTCTGCAACGTAAATAGTCTTGTCATGGGTGACTTCTACGCCGTTGGGATAGTTAAATGTGCCTCCCTCGCTTCCGCGTTTACCCATTTGGGCAAGTTTTTGGCCGGTTGGGGAGAAGACCTTAATTTGAAAATGAAAAGCATCTGAAAGATAAATGTTTCCATCGGGACCTACGGCAATATTCCGGGGAAGCCCGAACTCTCTGCCCTGTTTCATTTCAATACCTGTTTTTTTACCGATAGTCCATTTATGTTTACCATCGGGAGTGAATGCCTGCAGCCTTAAGTTATTGCAGTCTGAAACGTAAATCGTACCATCAGAACCGACATCAATACCATTGGGCCTGTCAAACTGCCCATTTCCGCTTCCCGGCATACCAAAGTCTTTGATGAATTTTCCTTCTGTATCAAAAATAACAACCTGATAGGGGTTACAGAGATATACTTTTCCATTGCTTACTGCTAAATCGGTGGGATAGATATCTGGAGCTGTCCCACCATACGGACCTTTTGGGAACCAGTCTAAAAATTTTCCGCCACCGTCAAAAACTTGAATACGTTTGTTATGCATATCAGCTACAAAAATATTTCCTGTTTCACTATCCACATCAATTCCATAAGGGAAGTTGAATTTACCCGGCTTCCAGTTGGATTTGAGTCCAGGCTCAGGGTGAGCAACACCTCGCTCACCAAACTCGAAAAGGAAAGCTCCTTTGCTGTCAAATACGCATATTCGGTTGTTACCGGTATCAGAAATGTAAATGTTTTTATCTCTATCTGTTGCAACTGACATTGGCTTGTTGAAGTAAGGCCTTTTGCCTCCGCCAGGGCCATAGATGGAGAAAAGAAACTTAATTTTGCCGCTTGTTGTCGGTGTCGAATCAATGACTCCAACACCTTTAGGAAGGATGAAGAATAGAATGTAAGCCAGTATTGCGAATGCAATTAAAAGAATTAAAATGATAGCCCGGTAAAATAATTTTTGATTTTTTTTAGTCTTCATTTATTTGCCTCCTGTCCTATTTCAACCGGTTTAAACCAGCTAAGGCTTCTGCATGATCAGGGATAAACTTGAGAACGGTATTATATTCCTTTAGTGCTTCTTTCTTATTATTTTTTTTCTCCATAGCCTGTGCTCTTAAAATCCTTGGTTTTGCAAGGGTGCTCTGAATGGCTATTGCTTTATCAAGGGCTTTTATAGCATCATCGTATTTTTCCTTAGCGATATAGACTTCGCCCAAGGCAATTGCACCAAGAACATGGGTGTCTTTAAGTTTCAAAACTTTTAAAAGATTTTTTTCTGCATCGTCAAATTTCTTCTGTTCAATGGCAATAAGGCCAAGATTATATAAAGCAGATATTTCATTCGGGTTGTTCTTTAAGGCCACGTTATATTCAGCAATGGCATGTTCGTAGTCTTTTTCTCTCTGATAGGCAAAAGCCAGTAGTAATCTGGAGGCCTGGTCGCTGGGGTTTGCCTTAACAGCACTACTAAGTCTCTTGACATCCATAGCAGCTGGAGTTAGGGCTGGCTCTTTAACTATATATTTGTACACCGTTATCAGGCCTATAGTTACAATTGCCACTAAAAGAACTATTATTGTTATCTGCTCAGGGAGTACACTGTTTTTACTTTTCTTAGGGACTTGAATTGACATTTTCTCCTCACCTTTCTAATTTACATATCGATTTTTACAGTTAAAGAAATTCCGGAATACAACAGCAGCTGGTAATAAGCTGGGATAATTGATTTAAGAGTCTTTAAACTGGAGGTCAACTGAGTTTACACCCTTGAAAGGCTAGGTTTAAAGGAATAAAGGTTGTGATAAGCAAACTCTTTATTGTGTTTCACCTTCTTCCCTTGTAACTTTAAAAATGGGTTTTAAATAACTTGTACGCCCCTGCCCAAGGCGGTAAGACATTTAAACATGTAAAGACAAAAGAAAAAACTGCAGGTTCTTGTTGCTAAAATCACAAGATATGGTCTAACAGTTTTAACAAAAATTTTATATTTGGGTGGTGAGTAGACATGTGAAGCTAAAATTGCAGAAACTTTAAAATCTTAATAAGTTCAAAATCTTAATAAACTGGGAGTAAATCCCTGAAAATCCTTCTATTAATTGAATCATAATGTAAATTTTATTAAAAATCCAGTAGTTGGGTATTAGTAAAAGATGATACCCATATAACCAAAGACTATGAAGTTGGATGGAGGTGTTGAAACTTCAGGACTTGCCCGTTTGTTAAGTGTTTAAACCGAAGGAATTTGAAATAGTTGTAACCCTATAAAGCAAAGTTATAGCAGATTTTCGGTAATAGTGCTATAATGTGATATGAGGGACAAGCATAATATGAACAAGGGGGTATAAGCGTGACTTATGGATTTTTGCCTAGTATTGGCGTTACAGAGTTAGTACTGATACTCGGGATCGTTGTTATATTATTTGGAGCAAATAAGCTGCCGGGATTGGGTAAGGCGATTGGCACGAGCATAAAGGAGTTTAAATCATCAGTAAAGGATGCATCAGACGAGGAACCCACCGATGCAAAAAAGGATGATAAGTAAGGGGTGGGACAATGTTTAATTTAGGCGTTCCGGAATTAATACTTATTTTAGTGGTGGGTCTGGTAGTTTTTGGACCTAAGAAACTTCCGGAAGTAGGCAGGTCAGTAGGCAAGGGGCTAAGAGAGTTCAAAAAGGCAATGAATGATATTAAGCAAACAATTGATATCGAATCAGAGCTAAAAGATGTTGCTGACATTAAAAAGGAAGTAACAGATATAAAAACAGATATTAAATCTGGCATTAAAGATATGGTAATGGGTCCTGATATTACTTCAAATCATCAGACGCAGGCACCAACAGAAAAAAACGAAGTGACGGATTCACAAATATCAGAAACTGATGGCGAGGAGTCAAGACTCAGTTGGGTGAATAACAGTACACAATGGTCAATGCCGGAATGGGCTGCTAATGAAGAGAACGAAAACAAGGATCTAACTGACGGAATACAAATTGCAGAACTGCAGGGAACTGAAATATCTAGTAGTGATAATGTAACAACTGGTCAAGCTAAGGCAAATGAAGATCAGCCGTAGTCTTCCGGGACCAATTTATAAGATTAGAAGAAAAGACCTTGCATTGTTTTTTGAAATGCAAGGTCTTTATTAGCAATAGAATACTTACATCTAAAGAACTGTGGCTCTTTTGGAAGGATAAATTTTAATAGCTTAGAAAGAGTTATTTAAGGGGGAGAAACATGAACCGATATCAGTTGGAGCTTTTCTGTGAGATTGCCAGGGTCAAAAGTTTTTCTAAAGCGGCAAAACTGCTGCACATGAGTCAGCCGGCCGTAAGCGCACAGATTCAGGCTATTGAACATTTTTACGGTACAAGCTTGTTTAACCGCAGCAGCAGTGGGGTTACTTTAAATGAATTTGGCGAGCTAGTTTATAAATACGCCAAGGAAATTCTGAAACAGCATGAAGCCCTGGAACGGGAGATTGACAGGTTGATAGAAACAGATAATAAAAAACTGTTGGTGGGTGCCAGTTCCTCGTTCGGAAGTTATGCCCTGCCATGTGGTATATGGTTTTTCAAGGAAAAGTTCCCGCATGTTGAAGTGAATCTTGAAATAGGCAATGCTGAAAAGATTTTAACATTACTAAAAGACGACAAAGTTGATCTTGCTCTTTTGGAGGCTTCTTTTTCGGATAAGCTTAAAAACTATAATACTCAGTTTGCTTCCAGCGATGACTTATTGGTTATAGCCCCTCCTAAAAAGCCCTGGGTGGACAGGCAGACAATAACCCTGGAGGAATTTAAAAAAGCCCCTCTAATCATGCGTGAAAAGGGCTCCGGAATAAGAGAAGCTTTTGAAAAAGCAATTGCTTCCCAGGGGTTAAGTTTAAAGGATTTTAATGTAAAAACGGAGATGAGCAGTACCGATGCTATTAAGTCAACAGTGGAGGCGGGATTTGGATTGTCCATTTGCAGCCGTGTTGCTGTTCGAAAGGAAATTCAAAGCGGAATTGTCCATGCTATGACCATAGAAGAGATACCGATTAAAGTGAACTATCTTGTAGCATTTAAAAATGAACAAGCCCTTAACAGTGCGGGAAAGAAGTTCGTCCGGCTGGTTGGGGGCCAGGGGAATGCTTTTTGTTAACCATTAAATCGGTTATTAACAAGCTTCAAAATAAAACACCCTGCAAGGCAACCGAAAAATAAAAACAAGGCAAATATCCAGCCGTGCAGTGACTGGGAGGCTATCCCGCCGATTAGTGCACCCACATTACAGCCTAATGCTAACCGGGCGCCATATCCCATTAGCAGGCCTCCCGTTAGACCCAATAACAATTGTCTACTCGATTTAATCTTTTTAAACTGAAAATGTGAAGCCATAACAACTGCAAATAATGAGCCAAATAATATACCAAGGTTAAGTACCGTTGCTTCATTATAAAATGCCCGTTTCAGCAAGAAATCATTTCCGATTTCATTAAGATAATCTGTCAGAATATCCGGGTGACCTCCGAGAATTGACCAAATGTGCAGCCCAGTATTAGTAAGGTTGCTCGTAATACCAAAAGGCCTATATATAAGTGTTAGTATGATATTGAGTACGCCCACGAGAATGGCTCCTACCCAGTAAGGCCAAAACCCCTTAAAAAACCATTGAGTAAATGGTTTTTTCTTTTTCATATACAGACCACCTTAATTTTCAAATATCTGACGTACATAAGTACTTGGGAGCTACTTAGTGATGGTTATAAGCCAAGCTCCGTCTTCGGTTTCATCTATTTCGGACACATAATTATTTTTTTCACACCACCTGAGGATATTTCGCACGGTTTGCCCCATGTCTATGTCAACTATGAGGGTATCACCGGTGGCCATATTGGCTAATTCTTGCTGGATTATCATTAGCGGTACAGGGCAGACTTCCCCACAAAGATTTATCCTTTTTTGCTCCATTTCTCTAATCCTTTCTGAAAAGATACAAAGCCTTTCTCTGCAAATAAGGTGAATAAGTATAATGAGCTGAGAACAGTCAGAGAAACCAAAACTCCCCATGGCCAGCCAAAGATATCAGGCAGGTACACCGGACTGAAACGAGGAAGAGTTCTTGTCCACCAGGAGAAATGGTAAGCGCCTATAACAGAACCGATTATTATGCTTATCAGCACCCACATGTATAGAGAAAATCCCTCGCCCAGGCGCTGCAGGGTACCAAACCCACATGCTCCTGCAAATACCATACCTATTCCGAACAAAAAAGCTCCCATGGCTGTGCTTACTCCTAAGGATCCGACAAATCCAGGTAAAGCCATTCCTTTGGAAAGGCTATAGGACTGAAAAGCACTAATTCCTAAGAGAGAGACCATTATAATTATCAGCAGCGCACGTGCCATTGTGTAGTTTCGAAAAAGAATTATGTCAATAAAGGCTCCGGAAAAGCATATTCCAGACCGATGTAAAATGAAGCCTGTCGATAAAGCTATCAGCCAGATAATAATTAGAAATTTATTTACCAAATAGAAGTTAATGCTCAAGGCAGCAATGACGAATAAAACTATCACTTTGGGAAGTAACTGAGAGGATTTTTTCATACTTAAAAACGCCTCCATCTTTCCGAATAAAAAATCATCACTGCTCATAAAAACAGATACCATCATTGTGATTATACATTCATTTTTTGTTTTATGGTACATAGAATAAAGTTATGGGCTAATAAAATATTTCACAAGCTAATATATATATTCCAACAAAAAGTAGAATTACCTTCTTTGTACAATGGATTTTTGTATAAAAAATAGTAACTATATTTATCCTTGAACTTAATATGGCTATAAAAAAAATCAATATCTAGACTTAACCTAATAGCTCCGCAAATTTCCCTGCCGCTGGAGGAAGGGGGATTTCACGGTTTGTCAGAATCCCTAAATGCCTTTTAGGGATTTTTTGTTTTAGGTTGACAGCGAACAGATTGCCACTTATCAGTTCATCTTCGATGTATTCACGACAGACAAATGAGATTCCCAGACCTATTTTTGTCATTTCTATGATAAGGTCCAGGCTGCCGAGTTCAATTTCAGGGCTGAAGCTAATATTATAGCTGGCCATTAAAGATTCGAAAAAAACCCGTGAAGTTGAATTTTGTTCGAGCATTAACAAGGGAAAATGTTTAAGTTCTTTTAAATCAACAACCTTGTCTCTTAAGTGATCGAAATTCTTTCCTGCAATGAAAATGTCCTGAACGGTTCGAACTTTTTTTACACTAAAAGTTCTCTCGAATTTCGTATCAGGTAAATTAACAATCGCTATATCTACACTTCCGTTTTTCAGCAATTCCATACAAATAGGAGATGTCCGATTGGTTACCTTGATCTTGATGTGAGGATAGGATCTGTTAAATATCTCAAGATATGGGAGCAGGTAGTATTTACATATAGTATCGCTGGCGCCGATACGAACTTCTCCCTGTTTTCCGGAACGGACTTCGCTTATGCTTCGTTCACCGGTTTTAATAAAGTTGAAGGCCTGTTCCACGTGCCTAAAAAGGATTTCTCCTTCTTGTGTCAGCTGTACCTTTTTAGTATTCCTTATAAAGAGCTGGCAGTTCATTTTTGCCTCGAGAAGCTTAACACTTTGGCTGACAGCTGACTGGGAAATAAAAAGCTGATCCGCAGCGTCGGAAAAGCTAAGTGATTTGGCTACGTAATAAAAGACTTTATAAAGCTCAAAACTTATGTCCATATATTAGCCCACCTTATAAAACATATTAGTACTATTAACTATACTTATTAATTATATTATGTTAAGATTTAAGAGTAAAGAAAAGAAGAAAAAAATTTAACCACATAGATGCCATGCCGCTACACGGCGCCATCAGAGGTATAAAAAATGTTTAGGATTATAAAAAGACAAGACAACCGCAAAGATCGCAAATTTTCTTTAAGCCCTTTGCGTCCTTTGCGGTTATAAAGAAGGGGGATATCGGATGTCAGGTGAGGTAAGAAGGATTTTTGTTGAGAAGAAAAAAGGGTTTGATATCGAAGCATTGAGCCTGTTTAATGATTTGAAGGAAAATCTGGGGATTGAACGGCTTGAAGGTGTGCGGATTGTAAATCGTTACGATATCTCCGGGATTTCCGGAGAGGAGTACGAAAATTGCCGCTTAACAATTTTTTCTGAGCCAACAGTTGACCATGTGTATGACGAGTTTCTGGAAGTCGATGAGGGATGCCGGGTGTTTGCCATGGAATATCTTCCAGGGCAATATGACCAGAGGGCAGATTCGGCGGCGCAGTGTATCCAGATTATCACACAGAAAGAGCGACCGGTCATTCTGTCTGCGAAAGTAATAGTTTTGCAGGGCGGCATTAGTAGCGATGATTTCGACAAAATCAAATCATACTGCATTAACCCTGTAGACTCCCGTGAAGCATCTTTGGAGAAACCTGATTCTCTTGAATTGGCAGTTGAGATACCTGAAGATGTAAAAATTGTTCAGGATTTTATTAATAAGGATGAGGAAGCTCTTCTTCGATTAATGGACGATATGGGATTTGCGATGAGCTTTGAAGATTTGAAGTTCCTGCAGGTTTATTTCAGGGACACGGAAAAAAGAAACCCGACCATCACGGAACTAAGGGTAATTGATACTTACTGGTCGGACCACTGCAGGCATACAACATTTTTGACTCAAATTAAAGAAGTAAATATAGAATCCGGCAATTTTACCAAGCCTGTTGAAATTGCTTACCAGGAATATCTTGCTTCCAGGAATGAGGTTTACGGGGGCGAGGGAAAAGATATATGTCTGATGGACATCGCTGTAATTGGCATGAAGGAACTGAGGAAAAAGGGTCTTCTTGGTGACTTGGACGAATCTGATGAAATCAATGCCTGCAGTATAGTTGTTGATGTTAATGTGAACGGAGAAACTCAAAAGTGGCTTGTCATGTTCAAGAACGAGACTCATAATCACCCTACAGAGATTGAACCCTTTGGTGGGGCTGCGACATGTCTGGGAGGTGCTATAAGGGATCCTCTGTCCGGGAGGTCATATGTTTATCAGGCTATGCGGGTAACGGGAAGTGGTGATCCCAGGGTCCGCGTGGAGGATACATTGCCCGGAAAGCTCCCGCAGCGGAAGATCACTACCGGAGCTGCAGCAGGCTATAGTTCTTACGGTAACCAGATTGGTCTGGCGACCGGACAAGTAGCAGAAGTTTACGATGAAGGGTTTATAGCGAAAAGAATGGAAATAGGGGCAGTCATAGCGGCTGCACCCAGAGAAAATGTGGTTAGAAAAATGCCTGTTGAGGGTGATATTGTTATCTTACTGGGCGGCAGGACAGGCAGGGATGGTTGTGGAGGGGCTACCGGTTCCTCCAAAGAACACACTGAAGAATCTATACTGACATGTGGAGCTGAAGTCCAAAAAGGAAATCCTCCGGAAGAAAGAAAGATTCAGAGATTATTCAGAAGTCCTGAGGTTAGTACCCTTATTAAGCGGTGTAACGATTTCGGGGCTGGTGGTGTGTCAGTAGCAATAGGGGAACTGTCAGACGGTCTTGAAATTGACCTTGATAGAGTACCGAAAAAATACGAAGGATTAGATGGTACTGAGCTGGCCATTTCGGAATCCCAGGAACGAATGGCGGTAGTGGTTTCGTCTGAAGATGCTGAACGTTTTATAAGGTTTGCCCGGGCAGAAAACCTGGAGGCTACCATTGTTGCAAGAGTTACGGCGGAACGCAGGCTTAAAATGGTCTGGAGAGGAAAAACTATTGTTGATATTAGCAGAGATTTCCTAAATACAAACGGGGTAAAACAGACCACTAGCGTAGCTGTTGCCGCTCCAACTGCCGACAGCTATTTCGATGCCCTTTCTGAAGATGTGGAAAGATGCCTGCCGGATTTGGAAAAGGCGTGGAGTGTCAACCTGCAGAACCTTAATATTTGCAGTCAGAAAGGGCTTGTTGAGAGGTTTGACAGCACTATAGGGGCCGGGAGTGTATTGATGCCCTTTGGAGGTAAATACCAGTCATCTCCTGCTGAAGGGATGGTAGCAAAAATACCGGTGCTAAACGGGGACACTACCACCGGAACAGCCATGACTTATGGGTATAACCCCGGTTTGGCCAAATGGAGTCCCTTCCATGGCGCTCTATATGCTGTAGTTGAAGCTGCTGCCAAGGTAGTGGCTCTTGGTGGTGATTTTCGCAGGGTGCGTCTTACTCTGCAGGAGTATTTCGAAAAGCTCGGGAAGGATCCCATGAAGTGGGGGAAACCATTCAGCGCTTTATTAGGGGCTTTTTACGCACAGAAGATGCTTGGTATAGCTGCTATAGGAGGCAAAGACAGCATGTCAGGCACTTTTAAAGATCTGCATGTTCCTCCAACACTTGTTGCTTTTGCAGTTGCAGCTCTTGATGTAAGGAAAGTGGTTTCTCAGGAATTTAAAAAGCTCAACAGCAAGGTTGTCCTTGTACCTGTTACCAGGAATTCTGAAGGTTTACCGGATTTCGGTGATTTAATTGCTAATTTCAACAAAGTGCATGAGCTTATCACAACCGGCAGAGTTCTTGCCGCTACTACCGTTAAAGCCGGTGGTATTGCGGAAGCCGTCAGTAAAATGTGTTTCGGCAACAGGGTTGGTATCGTATTTGCTGAAGATAGTTTTAATAACTCCCAACTTTTTAGTCCAGATTACGGTTCCATAGTACTAGAAATCGATGAGGCTGTGAACCTTGATGAGGTTTTTGGTGATGTAACCTATAAGCTAATGGGTAAAACCGTGGCAAAACCCATAATATCTATAAACGGGTTTGAAATCACTCTGAAAACTGCACAGGATGCATGGGAAAAACCCCTTGAAAAGGTTTTTCCTACAAAAACCATGCCTGTCACGGAAAAGCCTGTAGAAATATTATGTGATGCTGTAAAACCGGTAAGACCTGCTGTCAATATTGCAAAACCAAGAGTATTTATTCCTGTGTTTCCCGGCACCAACTGTGAATATGATTCGGCCAGGGCTTTTGAGAGGGCAGGCGGGATTGTTGATAGCCTTGTGATAAGGAACTTGACAGCCTCTGAAATTGAAGGATCTGTGGAGGCCATGGCCAGGGCTATTAATAATTCGCAAATAGTGATGATACCTGGCGGCTTCAGCGCAGGTGATGAACCGGATGGTTCTGGGAAGTTTATAGCTACGATGTTCAGGAATCCTAAAGTTAGGGAAGCTGTAATGAATCTTCTTAAACAAAGAGACGGTCTTATGCTGGGTATCTGCAACGGATTTCAGGCTCTTATCAAGCTGGGGCTGGTTCCATATGGTGAAATAGTTGATATTACCGAAGAATGTCCCACTTTAACGTTTAATAATATAGGGCGGCACGTATCCTGTTTGGTTAGAACGAAGATTGTATCCTCTGTCTCGCCCTGGTTCAGTAATGTAAACGTAGGAGACATTCACACCATCGCTGTTTCGCACGGCGAAGGCAGGTTTGTGGCCAGTGATAAAGTGATGGAAGAACTAGTACAAAACGGGCAGGTCGCAACCCAGTATGTAGATAATGAGGGGAAGCCCACTTATGACATCCCGTATAATCCCAATGGCTCTATTCATGCAGTTGAAGGAATAACAAGCCCTGATGGCCGGGTTCTAGGCAAAATGGGGCATTCTGAGAGAATGGGGACTAGTGTTTATATGAATGTCCCCGGTGAGAAAGACCAAAAGATATTTGAAGCTGGAGTAGGATATTTTAAATATTAAATTTTATATCCTGAAATCGTGCCAAATTGTTATTTTGCTTGACATAAAGGGGGTGTCTTGTTAAGATTAAAATATAATATAATACTCGTTTTTCGGGTTGGTATTTGCCCAAAACGAGGGAAAGTGTGCCTAGGGTTCCGCTGAGTTCAGGTCAGGTCCAAGTGGCACAGTACCGGGTTTTGTTGCCGGTATACACCGACGGGATAAAAGCCCAGACGGGTAGGTTTCACTCGATTTATGAATGAAATCTGCCAGTCTGGGCATTTTGTTTTTAGGAAATAAATTAGGCGCACCAGATTTCAAACGGCGCAATACATGGAGGGTGTTAATGATGACAAAAACTTTGGTGGGAATAGTTATGGGCAGTGATTCCGACCTTCCGGTAATGAAGGGTACAGTTGATATCTTAAAGCAATTTGGGATTGGTTGTGAAGTTGTGATTTCATCAGCTCACCGTGTACCCGACAGGACAGCCCAGTATGCTAAAACAGCAGAAGAACGCGGGATTGAAGTAATTATTGCCGCTGCCGGAATGGCTGCTCACCTCCCTGGAGTAATTGCAGCATTTACTAGTCTTCCGGTAATTGGAGTACCTATCAAGTCGGGTGCCCTATCCGGAACTGATGCTTTATACGCAATTGTACAGATGCCGCCTGGGATACCGGTAGCTACAATGGCTATTGACGGAGCTAAAAATGCCGGGATTTTCGCGGCTCAGGTATTAAGTGTTAAGTATCCGGAAATTCGCGAAAAATTGAAGGCATATAAAGAACAGCTTGCTGGTGAAGTTAATGCTAAGGCAGACAAGCTGGATAAATTAGGAATCGAAGGTTATCTTGCCGAGAAGAAATAAGGAGGATTCAAAATGATAGACCGTTATACAAGGCCCGAGATGGGGCGGATTTGGGATTTGGAAAACAAGTTTCGTAAATGGCTTGATATCGAGATTGCGGCTGCTGAAGCTATGGCTGAACTTGGAGAGATACCAAGTGAAGCTGCAAAGACTATCAGGGAGAAGGCAGACTTTAATGTTCAAAGAATTGAAGAGATTGAAGCTGTCACCAATCACGATGTAATAGCATTTCTGACATGTGTGGCTGAATATGTTGGTGAAGACTCAAAATATGTGCATCTTGGTATGACTTCTTCGGATGTGGGTGACACGGCTTTGTGTCTTTTGATGAAAGAAGCGGGTGAGCACCTGCTTGCCCGATTGCAGGAGTTAAGGGAAAAAATTGCGGCTAAAGCAAAAGAATACAAGTATACTCCGATGATTGGACGTACTCATGGTATTCACGCCGAACCCATGACCTTTGGTATGAAAATGCTGTTATGGCTGGCTGAAACAGATCGTAACTTAGAACGGCTGAAAAGAGCTGTTGAGACTATAAGTGTTGGAAAGCTGTCAGGGGCAGTGGGTACTTACGCAAATATTAATCCTGAAGTTGAGATAAGGGTTTGCTCCAAACTGGGGCTTAAACCATCACCAATTTCAACACAGGTTATCCAGCGGGACAGGCATGCGGAGTATATGTCAACTATAGCTGTGATTGGTGCAACTCTGGAGAAAATCGCAACAGAGCTGAGAAACCTCCAACGCACTGATATACGGGAAGCAGAAGAGTTCTTCGGTAAGGGCCAGAAGGGCTCATCAGCAATGCCTCATAAGCGTAATCCTATTACCAATGAGCGGATTTCGGGATTGGCAAGGGTCCTCCGGGGAAATGCGCTGGCCGCTATGGAAAATGTGGCACTGTGGCATGAGCGTGATATTTCTCATTCATCTGTGGAGCGGGTGATTGTACCTGACAGCACCATACTATTAGATTATATGCTGCACTTAATGATAAGAGTTATCGATAACCTCTTGGTTTATCCTGATACCATGATTGATAATCTTAATAAGACAAGGGGACTTATTTACTCGGGACGGCTTTTATTAGCCCTAGTGGACAAAGGTATTTTACGCGAACGTGCTTATGAGCTTGTCCAGCGAAATGCCATGCAGGTTTGGGCTACCAAGGAGAACTATCTGGATCTGCTTCAGGCAGACAAAGATGTAATGGAACTTATTACTGAAGCGGAACTTCGGGAGCTATTTGACTACAATTGGTACTTAAGGAACGTTGATATGATATTTGCCCGGTTTGGGCTTTAAAGGAGGAAAAGTGATGGATGTACAAAAGTTAGAACATTTATACGAAGGTAAAGCAAAAAAGGTATACAAAACTAATGACCCTGACCTGTACTGGATTGAGTACAAGGATGATGCAACAGCTTTTAATGGTGAGAAAAAAGGCACCATAATGAACAAAGGTGTTCTTAATAACAAGATAAGCACACATTTCTTTAAACTTCTAGAGAGCAAAGGGATAACCAGTCATCTTGTCAGACAGGTGAATGACAGGGAGCAGATTGTAAAGGCTG
Source organism: Thermincola carboxydiphila (assembly GCA_016841045.1). Classification (GTDB taxonomy): domain Bacteria; phylum Bacillota; class Thermincolia; order Thermincolales; family UBA2595; genus JAENZX01. The sequence goes on along the minus strand of JAENZX010000004.1, from coordinate 52,432 downwards.
TTGAAATAATTTTGGTAGAAGTAGTTGTGAGAAACATAGCAGCAGGTTCTCTCTCTAAGAGGATAGGCCTCCCTGAGGGAACAATGCTTCCTAAAACTGTACTTGAATATTACTATAAGGACGACGCGCTAGGTGATCCTCTTATTAATGACTATCATATCCAGACTTTGAATCTTGCTACTCCTGAACAGATGAATTACATTGCTGATGTCGCGCTTAAGGTTAATGAAATTCTCAGGGAATACCTTAGGGATAAGAAGATAGATCTTATTGATTTTAAGCTTGAGTTTGGTACCCATAAAGGTGACGTAATCCTGGCTGATGAAATATCACCGGATACCTGCCGTTTCTGGGATGTAGAAACTAAGGAGAAACTTGATAAGGATAGGTTCCGCAGGGACATGGGAAATGTTGAAGAAGCTTATCAGGAAGTATTGAAAAGACTGACAGGATCTGCAGAATAATAATTTAAGAATGATTCAACACATTTAATTATATTTATGCTGTGTTTAATTTTATTTTTGGGCGGAGGGAAATGGAATGTCCTATATTACTGATAAGCCAAAAGAAGAGTGCGGAATTTTCGGAATTTACGGTCCCGGGCTGGATGTGGCGCGATTGACGTACTACGGATTATATGCCCTGCAGCATAGAGGGCAGGAGAGTTCCGGAATAGCCGTTACCGACGGTCAGGGTATCCGGCTCCATAAAAACATGGGGCTTGTTCCTGAAGTATTTTCCGAGGATATCTTAGCCCGGCTGAACGGTAATATGGCCATGGGACACGTTAGGTATTCTACTACAGGCTCCAGTCTGGTTGTAAATGCCCAGCCGATGGTTTGCTATTATGCCAAAGGCATGGTGGCCCTAGCCCATAACGGTAACCTAACTAACATTGCGGAATTAAGAAATACTCTTGCTGCAAATGGCTCGGTTTTTCAAACCACTAATGACAGTGAAGCCATTGTCCATCTTATAGCCAGGTACAACCAGAACAAGATTGAAGATGCGCTCCTTAAATGTATGCTGGATATCAAGGGAGCTTATTCCCTTTTAGTCATGACCGAGGATAAACTTATTGGTGTCAGGGACCCATATGGGGTCCGGCCTCTTTGTATTGGTAAAATGGGCGGGGCTTATATTCTTGCATCTGAATCCTGTGCCTTGGATACCATTGGGGCAGAGTTTATCCGTGATGTTGAGCCTGGAGAAATCGTGACTATTGATAAGAACGGAATTAGCTCAATAAAGAAAATGGCAGCAAAGAGTCAGGCCACATGCATCTTTGAGTTCATATATTTCGCCCGTCCCGATAGTATAATTGATGGTTTTCAGGTAAATCAGGTGCGCCGGGAAATGGGCCGTCAGTTGGCAATCGAATACCCGGTCGATGTTGATCTGGTGATCTCCGTTCCTGATTCAGGCAATGCTGCCGCACGTGGTTATGCTGAGGAATCGGGTATTCCTTTTGATGAAGGCCTGATGAAGAATCGTTATATTGGGCGGACCTTTATACAGCCCAACCAGGAAATGCGGGAATTGGCAGTTAGGCTAAAGCTGAACCCTATCAGGAATGTTCTGCGAGGTAAGAGAGTGTTGATGATTGATGACTCTATAGTAAGGGGAACGACCAGCGGAAAGATGGTTGCCATGGTAAAAGAAGCTGGGGCCAGCGAAGTGCACATGTGTATCAGCTCACCACCTTATATTTATCCCTGTTACTACGGGACTGATACCTCGGCCAGCAAGGAACTGATTGCTGCTCGGATGAGTATAGAAGAAATCAGGAAGTTTATAGGCGCCGACGGGCTTCATTATCTCAGTCAGGAAGGGCTGCTTAAAGCATTTAATAAAGAGTTGTCACAGTGTACCTTCTGTACGGCATGTTTTGACGGTAACTATCCCATCGAGGTACCGGCCCTCGGCAGCGAGAGCAAGTTTATGCTCGAATAAGGAGGATTCTTAAATGAGTGACAGTAAATTGACGGGCGAGAAGGGGCTTACCTACGCCGATGCCGGGGTTGATATCGACGCCGGTGCAGAAGCTGTTGAACTTATGAAACAGCATGTTAAAAGAACCTTCAGACCAGAGGTTCTTACAGAACTGGGCGGTTTTGGAGGACTGTTTTCCCTTAATACGACGAGGTACAAAAATCCTGTTTTGGTTTCAGGTACTGACGGGGTCGGTACCAAACTTATGGTTGCCTTCAAAATGGATAAGCATGATACAATTGGTATAGATGCTGTTGCCATGTGTGCCAATGACATCCTTGTTCAGGGTGCTGAACCTTTATTTTTCCTGGACTACCTTGCTGTGGGAAGATTAGTCCCGGAAAAGGTTGCAGACATTGTCAAGGGAATAGCAGAAGGATGCCGCCAGGCAGGATGTGCTCTCATTGGCGGCGAAACTGCCGAGATGCCAGGGTTTTACCCACCGGATGAATATGATGTGGCAGGTTTTGTAGTCGGTGTTGTTGATAGGGATAAAATAATTAACGGAAGCCGGATTGGTGTTGGTGACGCAGTAATAGGGCTGCCTTCATCAGGTCTTCACAGCAATGGCTATTCATTGGCCAGAAAAGTTCTTCTGGAAGTAAGTGGTTACCAGATGGATACCTATGTTGAAGAACTTGGACGTACAGTGGGAGAAGAGATGCTGGAACCAACCAGGATATATGTCAGACAGCTTCTTCCTCTGATGGAAAAATACGAAATACGGGGTATGGCTCACATAACTGGGGGAGGGCTGACGGAAAATATTCCACGTATCCTGCCCCAAGGTAAAAAAGTAGTCCTTGACCCTAAATCTTGGCCCGAGAAACCTGTATTTAAGCTCATCCAACATATCGGAAGAGTTGAAACAGCGGAAATGAATAAGACTTTTAACATGGGTATCGGGATGGTAATTGTTGTGCCTAGAGACCAGGCGGCCAGTATGTTAGAAGACCTGGAGGCCAATGGAGAAAAAGCTTATCTTATAGGCAGAGTTGAAGAAGGTAAGAGTGAAGTCGAATTCAGGCCGGGGGAGGTAGTGTAATGGCAAAATTAAGGCTGGGAGTCCTGGTATCGGGGCGCGGTTCCAACCTTCAGGCCATTATTGATACCATTGAAGCGGGTAATCTTGACGCTGAAGTAAAAGTAGTGATCACTGATAAATCGGAGGCCTATGCTCTGGAGCGGGCTAAAAACCATAATATTCCCGGGGTATATGTGAATCCTATGCAGTATACAAATAAAGCCGAGTACGAAAAAGCAGTTGTACAAATTTTAGCAGAAGACCGGGTGGAACTTGTTGTTCTGGCCGGTTACATGCGTTTAGTGGGGAGTGTTCTTCTGGAGGCTTATCCAAGCCGCATAATGAACATTCATCCTGCCCTCCTTCCAGCTTTTCCGGGAGCTCACGGCCAGCGGGATGCTGTTTCATATGGAGTCAGGTTCTCCGGGTGTACAGTACATTTCGTTGACAAAGGAATGGATACAGGTCCCATTATATTACAGGCCGTTGTACCTGTTATGCAGGATGACGATGAGGATACTTTGGCGGCCAGGATAATCAAGGAAGAACACAAAATATATTCTCAGGCTATTCAGTTATATGCTGAAGGAAGGCTTAAGGTAGAGGGAAGAAGAGTAATGATCAGTGGAGAGTGTGGAGTGGAGAGTGGAGAGTGTTAAAATTGAAGGTTTGCGAAGCAAACCATCCGATTTTTGCTCCCCACTCCACACACACCACTCCCCACTCAGATAAGGGAGGTTTTAGTTAAAATGGCAAAGCGTGCGCTAATTAGTGTGTCAAACAAGGCGGGCTGCGTAGAATTTGCCCGAGCACTGCATGAACTGGGTTTCGAGATTGTTTCGACTGGAGGTACCTATAAAACAATCAAAGAAGCCGGAGTTCCGGCAAGGTATGTTACCGAAATTACAGGTTTTCCGGAAATTCTGGACGGTCGTGTCAAGACCCTTAACCCGTATGTACATGGGGGGATTTTAGCCCGGAGAACTCCTGAACACCTGGCTCAGCTGGAAGAGCATAATATAGGCACAATTGATGTGGTAGCAGTAAACCTTTACCCTTTTAAGGAGACGATAGCCAAGCCTGATGTCACTTTTCAGGATGCCATTGAAAACATTGACATCGGCGGCCCAACTATGGTCAGAGCTGCAGCCAAAAATAACGAAAGTGTTGCCATTGTGGTAAACCCAGAGAGGTATGGTGAAATAATTGCTGAACTGAAGGCCAACGGACAGGTCTCAGCAGAAACAAGGCTTAGACTTGCGGCCGAGGCATTTACCCATACAGCCGAGTATGATTCATATATCAGTACATATTTGAACAAGCTTGTTAACAATGAGGATGCTTTTCCTCAGGCGCTGACCATGTCATTTGTCAAGGCTCAGGACTGCCGCTATGGAGAGAACCCGCACCAGAAAGCTGCATTCTACCGTACGCCTGGAGCGGCTGCACCCGGGATGGGAACCGCCGTTCAGCTTCAGGGCAAAGAGCTGTCCTTTAACAACATCATGGACAGTAATGCCGCCTTTGAATGTGTGAGAGAATTCGTTGAGCCGACAGCAGTAATAATTAAGCACAACAACCCTTGCGGTGTAGCTAGTGCGGACCGGCTTGTTGATGCTTATAAGAGGGCTTTTGATGCCGACTCCGTTTCTGCTTTTGGTGGTATTGTAGCCTGTAACCGCCTGGTTGATAAAGCAGCAGCAGAGGAAATGGTTAAGACCTTCCTTGAGGTTGTAATTGCTCCTGATTTTGATGCTGATGCCCTTGAGGTTTTTGCGCAGAAGGGTAATTTCCGAGTACTGAAAACCGGAGGAATGCCGGAAGGACCGCAGCAGGGATGGGATATGAAAGCTGTCAACGGAGGACTACTGGTTCAGGATATTGACAAGGGCCGAATTGGTAATGATGACCTGAAAGTTGTTTCCAAGAAGCAGCCTACTCAGGCAGAAATCGAAGAATTGCTTTTTGCATGGAAGGTCGTCAAACATGTAAAATCCAATGCTATTGTTATCACTAAAGATAAATGTACTCTAGGCGTAGGTGCCGGGCAGATGAACCGTGTCAACTCTGCGCGCATCGCCATTGGACAGGCAGGAGATAATGTAAAGGGTGCAGTTATGGCTTCTGATGCATTTTTTCCTTTCAGGGACACCGTTGACGAAGCCGCTAAAGCAGGAATCGCGGCAATCATCCAGACCGGTGGGTCAATGAGAGATGAGGAATCCATCCAGGCTGCCGACGAGCATGGCATGATAATGATACTGACAGGAATGAGACATTTTAAACATTAGTTATGCAAGGAGGAATTTACTCAAATGAAAGTACTCGTAGTTGGCGGCGGGGGACGCGAACATGCTATGGTTTGGAAGATAAAGCAGAGCCCAAGAGTTAAGGAAGTATTTTGTGCTCCGGGTAATGCAGGAATAGCTAGGGATGCTGTCTGTATTCCCATCGGTGCGGAAGATGTCGACGCACTTCTAAAATTTGCCCTCGAAACTAAAATTGACCTTACGGTAGTCGGTCCTGAAGCCCCGCTGACTCTTGGTATAGTAGATAAGTTTAGGGCTGAAGGACTTAGGATTTTCGGTGCCACTAAGAAGGCTGCTGAACTTGAAGGCAGCAAAGTTCTGGCTAAGGAGCTTATGTACAAATATAATATCCCTACAGCAAAATATGCCGATTTTACGGATGCTTCTAAGGCGATAGCTTACATAAAACAAAACGGTGCGCCATGTGTGGTTAAGGCCGACGGCCTTGCCGCCGGTAAGGGTGTTGTTGTGGCAATGGACGAGCAGACGGCTGTAGATGCTGTCAAAATGATTATGGAAGATAAAGCTTTTGGAGAATCTGGGAACCGTCTTGTTGTTGAGGAGTTCCTTGAGGGAGAAGAAGTCAGCATCCTCGCCTTTACTGATGGGACGGCAGTTATCCCTATGGTATCTTCACAGGACCATAAACGGATTTTTGAGAATGATGAGGGCCCCAATACCGGCGGTATGGGAGCATATTCCCCGGCTCCGGTTTATACCGGAGATTTGGAACCTTTTGTTTATGATAGAATACTTTTACCCACTATTGAAGGCATGAAGACAGAGGGGCGGACCTATGAGGGAGTCCTTTACGCCGGATTAATGATTACAAAAGACGGCCCCAAGGTTCTCGAGTATAATGCCCGCTTTGGTGACCCGGAGACCCAGGCGGTACTGATGCGCCTTGAGACTGACATTGTTGAGATAATTGATGCTGTAATTGATAAAAGGCTGGCCGGGATGGATATAAGGTGGCATGACAAGGCAGCCGTTTGTGTGGTCATGGCCTCTGGCGGCTACCCGGGGAGCTATAAGAAAGGTGATGTCATTTCCGGACTGGATGAGGCTGCTGCAACCGGTGCAACAGTATTCCACGCCGGGACCGCAGAAAAGGACGGGAAGATTGCTGCCTCAGGCGGTCGGGTACTGGGTGTGACCGCACTAGGGAAGACAATACCTGAAGCCATTGAAAATGTATATAAAGCAGTTGATAAGATTTCCTGGGATGGTGTACAATTCCGCCGGGATATCGGAAAGAAAGCGTTGAAACATTTATAAAGAGCTCTGAAAAGAGCTTTTTTTTTACTGAAGCAGTTGTTTAAATCTGTACTTTGGTGGTAAAATTATGAAGGCAAGTTTTACAAGATATAAATCACCGGGATGTGGGTGGGGATTGAATTGGATTATGACAACCGTTTGAAAGATCCATTGATTGATAAGCTTTTTGATGCTGTACTGACAATTAAGACACGTGAGGAATGCTACCGTTTTTTTGAGGATATATGTACTGTAGCCGAGATTAAATCGCTTGCCCAGAGGCTGGAAGTTGCCAAGATGCTTGAGGCAAATTCGACTTATAGTGAGATTGCTGAGAAAACCGGAGCCAGCAGTGCAACTATCAGCAGGGTTAAGAGATGCCTCAATTACGGGGCTGATGGTTACAAACTTGTCCTTAGCCGAATAAAAGAATAAGAAGACTACAAGGCCGTTGATAGCGGTCTTTTGTTTTGCCAAAATTTGCAGGAAAAACTAAAGAACTGTCGAATCATAGATTTAATTAATCTAAAATCAACACTCTATCTTCAGGCGAGTACTGATTTTGCTATTGGAGGTATTATGGGTGGAACGATTGATAGAATAACAGGTATTTTTGTAAAGGAGCTAAACCTCGGAGAAAATGATAAAGCCATCGTAAAGTATTCACTAACAGTTTATTCAACTACGGTATTTGGCTATCTGGCCATTGTGCTGGCGGCTTGGCCTCTTGGAGTTGTGAAGCTGTCGCTGGCAGCGGCGGTCACCGGGTCTTTACTTCGTATTTTTTCCGGAGGAGCTCATGCGTCTTGTTCAAAGAACTGTATTTTATCAGGGGCCGTTATTTTTCCGGTTTTTGGTTTAACTGCAAAACATGCGCCGGGTTCGGTTGATATTTTTTACGTTATTGTGGGAGTTGTGGTTCTTTTCGTTTTTTGGTCGGTGTATAGCTTTGCCCCGGCGGATACTCCAGGTAAGCCAATAACAACTAAAGGACAAAGAAACAAACTGCGCCGTTATTCTTTTGGCATTAGTGTTTTATGGGTGGTTTGGGTCTTGTGTGGGTATTTCGAAGTAATAAGAATTACCAACGAATTTTTGCTTGCAAGCGTCCTGGGTTTTCATTGGCAGGGTTTCAGCTTAACTCCCGCAGGTTATCGTTTCATAGCTTTTGTTGACACATTGGTAAGTTATCTAACGAAAGGGGGTAAATGATGAAGAAAAAAATCTTCTTTATTCTGTTTACAATTTTATCAATACTGGCCCAGGTTAATATTGCAGCTGCAACCGGCAGCAATGGCTACCAACCCGAGGTTCCCCGACATCTTACGTAACTAACAGGAGGTTAATTAAATGGAAACAATCAGGACGCTTGCGTCAAATTTCGATGATATCAGAGTTTTGCTTTTGTTTTACTGGGTTGAAGCCTGCTTCATTGCTTATGCAGGAATAGGCCTTCTGGGAGTTAAAACCGAAACCCGTAATATTATAAAAATAGGTATTTTACATGGCTTGGCTGTTTTCCTGGTAAGAGGCTTCTACAAAAGTTTTGGCATACCATTTGGGACTCATACTTTAGTTTTAGTTTTTGTTATGGCTTATCTAATTTCGAAGTTCACTTTTCTTCCGGGAGGTATCTCACTAACTGCCAGTCTTCTAGGTATAGTAACCCTTATTTTGGGCGAGTCATTACTTATGCCTTTATTTTATAAGCTTCTCGCAATGCCTGTTGAGCAGATATGGGCTAATCCATGGACTCATGTTTTGGCAGGCTATGTAGGGGATGCATTACTGATCTTTGTTGTGTTACTTGTTGCTCTGACTAATTTTTCTCTGTTGCGTTTAAGGGGTTAATTTTATAAAAGAAACTGTAAAGGATCTATTATGAAACAAGAACCTAACAAAACACTCAACCATAAAACAATTATACTTATAAATGTCATTTTGGCACAGACGCTGGTTGTAGTGATTAATGGTACCTACGGAGTATATGAATCTAACCTTCCGATAAATATTCCCCGTTATTATATAACAACTTTTTCATTGTTAGCCGGCGTTGTACTTGCTATCACTGCAATATTTCAAACTAGAGAAATTTTGCGGCTGTCCAAAAAAGAAGTAGAAGCTGAATTTACGCTCTTAAATTTAAAAAAAAATGAGGAACTTCTTAATGTTTTACGGGTTCAACGTCATGATTTTATGAACCATATTCAGGTTATTTGCGGTTTGGCTCAGCTTCAAAAAACTTCTCAGATGATGTCTTACATTTCAACTCTTACTGATGATATGTATACAGACAGTAAGTTGAGCGGGCTTACCCAGATAGAATTTGCCGCCTGCCTGATAAAGAAAAAAAGTTTAGCAACAGAACAGGGCATAAAGTTTGATATTTATATTTTTTCTAATCTTGAGAAACTGCGAATTCCAGCCACCAAACTTGTAAGGGTAGTTGGGAATCTTATAGACAATGCCTTTTTTGCAGTCAAAGAGCAATCCATTAGTAATGGACAGGTTTTGCTCAAAATCAGTGAAGAGAATTCCCACTACAATTTTTTAATAGCTAATACCGGTTCAGAAATACCTGCTGAAAACACTCAACGGATATTTGAGCGGGGATTTACCACTAAAGGCAAAAATGGGAGCGGTCTGGGACTTTTTATCGTAAAACAATTGGTAGAGTTTTACGGAGGTAGTATTTCATTAGTGGATGAGCCAGGTTTTAGTGTATGCTTTAGAGTTCAATTGCCAATGTTAATAGAAGATTAACAATACTAATGCCTCCCTTTATAGAGGGAGGCTAAATTAATTGACTTTTTATGCATACTATGCTAACATTACTTTATTACTTTAACTAGTTAAAGTGCGAAAGAGGGGGATTGATTTGACAAAGGACCGTCTTAAGATACAGATTCCTGCTGGTATACGTGATATACTGCCAGAAGAGGCCCTGCGTAAGAGGAAACTTGAGCATTGTTTTGAAGAAACCTTTGTTTCCTGGGGTTACAGAGAGATCGTAACTCCCACCTTCGAATATTATGCTTCGTTGTCAATGGGCAGGGGTGCGGAAGAGGAATCTCGATTGTATAAATTCATTGACAGACAGGGGCATATCCTGGCTTTAAGACCTGATATGACCACTCCAATTGCGAGGCTTGTGGGGACCCGGTTAAAGGATGAGAAATTGCCTTTAAGGCTTTTTTATATGGGAAATGCATTTAGTTTTGAAGACCCTCAGGCTGGCAGACAGCGGGAATTTTATCAGTCGGGTATTGAATTGATAGGCGATGACAGCTCTTTTGCAGATGCTGAAGTAATCGCCATTGCCGTTGAGATATTGAGAACCTCCGGACTTAAGAGTTTTAAATTAAGTATCGGGCATGTTGACGTGTTGTATGGAATTATTGAGGAATTAGGGCTTCCAAATGAAGAAAAAGGCTGGGTCAAGAATGCAGTCAGTAACAAAAACTATGTTGGGCTGCAGGAACTTCTTGATGAGTTTAATGTTGCGGTTTCGGAGAAAGACAAGTTTATGCAGGTGATTACCTGTCATGGTGGTAAAGAGATCCTGACCAAAGTGGCTGGGCTCACTGAAAACGGTAAAGTTCTAAAAGCCCTAAAAGACCTGGAACAGGTATATGATGCTCTTGAGGCTTACGGAATTACAGACCACGTCGAAATAGATCTGGGCGTTTTAAGAGGCCTTGATTACTATACAGGAGTTGTGTTCGAAGGATATTCGCCTTATCTGGGCTTTCCTATCCTGGGAGGCGGGAGATATGATAATCTGATGGGGCAATTTGGCAGAGAGTGTCCGGCTACGGGATTTGCTCTGGGAATGGAAAGGCTTTTACTTTCCCTTGAGAAACAAGGAGGGCAAAATAATGTGAATACAGTTCCCGATTATCTCGTAATCTACACTGCAGCACAGGCTCCGGCAGCGTTTAAAAAAGCCAGGGAACTGCGTGGGGAAGGGAATATTGTAGTCACTCACTGTATAAACGGCAGCGGTGACTCAGACCCGCCGGTAAATGCAAAGTCAACTGTTATAATTTCGGAAGAAAGTGAAAATTGATATTTTATACAGAGGTGATAGTAGTTGAAAAAGAATCTTGTAATGGCTGTTCCCAAAGGAACTTTGTATAAACCCACCATAGACCTGCTGAAAAAAACCGGTTTGAATTGCGGGGAAATGGAAAATGATACGAGGAAACTCCTGTTTACAGATGATGAACAGGAGGTTCAGTATATTGTCTGCCGTCCTACCGATATACCCACGTTTGTTGAATACGGGGCTGCTGACCTGGGGTTTGTTGGGAAGGATACTATTGTTGAACAGAAAAAAGATGTTTTTGAATTGCTCGATCTGAAATACGGTTTCTGCCGTTTTATGGTGGCAATGCCTGAAGAGAAAGCGCGGGAAAAGGATTGGCGGCAGCTTGATCATGCAAGGGTTGCTACCAAGTTTCCCAGGGTAGCACAGCAGTTTTTTGCCAGTCTTGGCAAACAGATGGAGATTATAAAACTTCATGGTAACATTGAACTGGCACCCATGGTAGGGCTCTCAGATCTGATTGTCGATATTGTCTCCACCGGACGAACTCTTAGAGAAAATAAGCTGGTTGAGGTAGCTCCAATATTTAACTCCACAACCAGATTGATAGCAAACAGGGTAAGTCATCGCATGCTTAGTGAGCGCATAAACCCCATAATTGAAAAGATAAAGGAAATTGTTGAAAACGGGGGTACTGAAGAATGATCAGGATACTTGATTCAACTGATAGCAGTGTTAAGGGTGTTATTAACAAACAGTATTCCGACCAGGCAGTTTACGAGGAAAGGGTACAGGAAATACTGGCTAGGGTCAGGGAACATGGAAACCAGGCCCTTGTTGAGTTTACAGCTAAATTTGACGGGGCGGATTTAACTCCGGAGACTCTCAGGGTTTCAAACGAGGAAATTGAAGAGGCCTATGAAGAAGTGGAAAGTGACTTTGTCAACGCTATTCGAAAGGCCAGAGATAATATAGCTGAGTTTCACAGGAAACAGCTTAACAATTCGTGGTTTGACGCAAGTCCTGACGGGACCATTCTTGGACAGGTAATAAGGCCCATGGAACGGGTAGGCATATATGTACCCGGGGGAACGGCAAATTATCCTTCCTCTGTATTGATGAATGCAGTTCCGGCCCAGGTAGCCGGTGTAAGTGAAATAGTAATGGTTGCACCTCCACATGCTGATGGCAGACTGCAGGCCTCCACACTGGTTGCTGCTGCCGAAGCGGGGGTCAACGAAATCTATAAGCTGGGTGGAGCCCAGGCAATTGCTGCATTGGCATATGGAACGGAAACTATTAAAAAAGTTGACCTGATATCCGGCCCTGGAAATATCTATGTAACTTTAGCCAAAAAGATGGTTTATGGTCAGGTCAATATAGATATGCTGGCCGGTCCCAGTGAGATTCTTGTAATAGCCGATGGAGAATGCAACCCCGTGTATGTTGCGGCTGACCTGTTATCTCAGGCTGAACACGACGTTTTAGCATCAGCAATACTGTTAACACCTTCCCGAGAACTTGCTGAACAGGTGCGGGAGGAAATCATCAGGCAGGTCGGGTACCTCTCCCGTAAGGAGATTATGACTGCCTCTCTTAGGGATTACAGTGCCATAATTATAACCAAAGACCTTGACGAGGCAGTAGAACTTGCAAATGCCTATGCTCCTGAACATCTGGAGCTTTCAGTTGATGAACCATTTACTTTACTGGGGAAGATTAAAAATGCCGGAGCAATATTTTTGGGACACTTTACCCCTGAACCGGTAGGGGACTATTTCGCAGGGCCAAACCATGTCCTGCCTACCGGAGGAACAGCCAGGTTTTATTCTCCGCTAAATGTTGAAACTTTTATGAAGAAGTCAAGTGTAATATCCTATTCGCCGGAAAGGCTTTATAAGCACGGCATGGACATAATAAAATTGGCCGAGACCGAAGGGCTGGATGCCCACGCAAATGCGGTACGGGTAAGGCTGGAAAAGTGAGGATGGCAGCATGGATGTACGTGATTTGGTAAGAGAAGATATCAAGAAACTTATTCCTTATGAACCACATGATTACCCGGATGTAATAAAGCTTGACGCTAACGAAAATCCTCATACATTTCCGGAGATTGTTATCAGGGAGATATTTGAGCGATTATCCGGAGACACTTTTACCAGGTACCCGGATCCCGGGGGGCGGGAACTAAAAGCTAAAATCTCTGAATTAATTAAAACTGAAGCGGACAATGTTGTACTGGGGAACGGGTCTGATGAGCTGATCCAGCTTATTATGCAGACTTTTGGAGGACCCGGTAAGCGGGTGGTCATTCCTGTCCCAACCTTTTCAATGTACAAAATACATGGTCAGATTACCGGCACACAGCCTGTAGAGGTCCCTAGAAATGAGGATTTCAGCTTAAACACTGAACTTCTGCTGACTGAAATGAACAATCCTGATACAAGAGTAACTTTTATTGCTACACCCAATAACCCCACCGGGAACAGCGTGCCTCTCAGTCAAATTGAGGCTTTGGTCAGAGAAACCGGGTCTTTGGTGGTTGTTGATGAGGCGTACATAGATTTTGGCGGTGAAACGGCACTGCCACTGTTATCCAAGTACCCGAACCTTATTATTTTACGAACCTTTTCAAAAGTATCTCTGGCCGGTTTGCGGGTTGGTTACCTGGCGGCTCATAAAGATGTAACAAGAGAGCTTTTAAAAGTAAAGCAGCCTTATAACGTTAATGCTTTTTCACAGTTGGCAGCAGCTGTGGTTTTGGATAACTGGAACGCCTTCCTGCAGCAGATTGAGGAAATTGTATCTGAACGTACAAGGTTGCAGGAAGAACTGGCAAAAATACCTGGTATTGAAAACCATCCCAGTGATGCCAATTTTATATTGTTTAAGGTTCCCCAAAGTCCCGGAGAACTGCACCAGGGACTGGTGGAAGACGGCTTGCTGGTTAGAAACAGCCCGGGCAGTACCCATGGGCTGGACAAGTGCCTGAGGGTGACTGTGGGAACACGGCAGGAAAATGACCTCTTTCTGGAGAAATTGAAAAATAGGCTTATTCCCTGATAAGGCTGATCCTTAATTAGAACGGGAGTGTTTTTGATGAGTGAGGAGAGAAAGAGTAAGATTACCAGGACTACAACGGAAACCGACATAAATCTGAAACTAAACCTGGATGGTAAAGGCAGTTACGTACTGGAAACCGGAGTACCCTTCATGGATCACATGCTTGCTCTTTGGTCGCGGCATGGCATGTTTGACCTGGAAGTTGAGGCCCAAGGTGATATTGCCATTGATGATCATCATACTGTAGAGGACATCGGAATATGCCTGGGACAGGCTATTGGCGGTGCGCTAGGGGATAAAGCAGGGATAAAACGTTATGGAACAGCTTTTGTCCCCATGGATGAAGCACTGGCCATGGTAGTTGTAGACCTCAGCGGCAGAGCATACCTTGCTTTTGATGCAAAAATGCCTGCTCAGAAAGTAGGGGATTTTGATACAGAGCTAGTGGAAGAATTCCTTAGGGCTTTTGCAAACAATTGCGGTATGAACCTTCATGTCAGGCTCATGGCCGGTACCAATACCCACCACATTATAGAAGCTATTTTTAAGGCTCTGGGCAGGGCAATAAGAGATGCTGTTTCTATTGATGAACGGATTGAAGGAATTATGTCCACCAAGGGGTCCCTCTAAGGGTCCGGTTAGGAGGAAATTATGATAACCATTATCGATTACGGTATGGGGAACCTGCGCAGTGTACAGAAGGGCTTTGAAAAAGTTGGCTTTGATGCCCGGATTTCCTCAGACCCCAATGAAGTCAGAAAGGCTGATAAAGTAGTGCTGCCTGGCGTGGGGGCCTTTGGTGATGCCATGCATAACCTGCGGGAGACTCATATGGTTGAAGCTATAGAAGAGACTGTTAAAGCTGGAAAACCTTTTTTGGGTATTTGCCTGGGGCTGCAGCTAATGTTTGAATCCAGTGAAGAATTTGGTCTCCATGAGGGACTTAAATTGCTGCCAGGGCATGTAAGAATGTTCCCTCCGGGGCTTAAGATACCACATATGGGTTGGAACCAGATAGAGATTCAAAAAGACGACTCTATTTTAAAAGACATACCTGACAGGTCCGCTTTTTATTTTGTTCATTCATATTATGTTGACCCCGGTGATTCTGGGGATAGTACCACATTGACAGACTACGGGATTAAATTCACATCCATTGCCAGTTCGGAGAATCTTTTCGGCATTCAGTTTCATCCCGAAAAAAGCAGTACTTTGGGGTTACGAATACTTAAGAATTTTGGGGAGTTGAGGTAATGCTTGTAATACCTGCAATAGATTTGCGTAACGGTAAATGTGTCAGACTTGTGGAGGGGAAGATTGAGAATGAAACTGTCTACTCCGATGACCCGGCAGAAATGGCCAGGAAATGGGAGGGTTTAGGGGCTAAATTCCTCCACCTGGTAGACCTTGACGGGGCCTTTAAGGGGAAGCCGCAAAACCTGAAAGCAATTAAAGATATCCTGGCCGCTTTAACAATACCGGCAGAGCTGGGTGGCGGCATTAGGGATATGGATACCATTTCGGCTTATCTTGATATGGGGATGAATAGAGTTATTTTGGGCACTGCAGCCATCGCAAATCCTAAACTGGTTGAGGAAGCCTGTGCTAAATACGGTGGGGACAGAATTGTCCTCGGTGTTGACGCCAAAAACGGGATGGTGGCCATACACGGCTGGGACTCAACGGCAACCAAGACGGCAGTTGAACTGGCCAATGAAATGAAGGAACTGGGCATTACCCGAATTATTTATACAGATATTTCACGGGACGGCACTTTAAAGGGTCCGAACCTTGAAAGTACCAGGGAGATTGCAGAAAAGACCGGGCTTAAGGTCATTGCTTCAGGAGGAGTCTCAAGTCTGGAGGATATAATAGCCCTTAAAACCCTTGAAGCCTATGGGGTTGACTCGGTAATAACAGGAAAAGCCCTCTATGACGGCAGGCTTGACCTGAAAGAAGCTTTGGCAGTAACGGAGGGGTAAAAATGCTGGCAAAAAGGATTATTCCCTGTCTTGACGTTACAGGGGGCAGAGTGGTAAAAGGAACGAATTTTGTCAACCTGAGAGACGCCGGTGACCCGGTGGAATTGGCTGCTTTTTATGACAGAGAAGGGGCTGATGAACTGGTGTTTCTGGATATTACAGCTTCCTCTGACGGACGGGCTACTATGCTGGATGTGGTTAGAAGGACTTCTGAAGAAGTGTTTATCCCCTTTACTGTCGGTGGTGGAATCAGAACTGTTGAAGACATCAGGGTTATGCTAGCTGCTGGGGCTGATAAAGTATCTGTAAATACTGCCGCAGTACAAAACCCGGCTTTAATTTCCGAAGGGGCCAATAAGTTTGGGACCCAGTGTATTGTTCTTGCAGTTGATGCCAAGAGAGCACAGGAGCCAGGAAAGTGGGAGGTTTATATCCATGGTGGAAGGACCCCGACCGGTATTGACGTCCTGGAATGGATAAAGAAGGGTGAAGAGCTTGGTGCCGGGGAAATTCTCCTTACCAGTATGGACTGTGATGGCACGAAGGACGGATATGATGTTGAGCTGACACGGGCTGTAGCTGAACTAGTAAATATACCTGTTATAGCTTCAGGTGGTGTGGGCAATCTTGAGCACATCAGGGAAGGTCTGGTGGAGGGCAAGGCTGATGCGGCCCTGGCCGCTTCCATATTTCACTTTGGAGAATACTCGATAAGGGAAACCAAGGATTTCTTAAAGGAAAGAGGAGTGGTGGTCAGATAATGACGGTAGAAATTTCGAACCTTCGTTTTGATGCTCATGGTCTTATACCTGCCATTATTCAGGATGTTGAGTCCAATGAAGTCCTGATGATGGCCTATATGAACGAAGAGTCATTAAAAAAGACTCTGGAAACAGGACAGACCTGGTTTTGGAGCCGCAGCCGGCAGGAGTTATGGCACAAAGGCGCAACTTCAGGCCACTTTCAGGATGTTAAGGATATAACATATGATTGTGATGCCGACTGCCTTTTGGTAAAAGCCATTCAGACAGGTGTTGCCTGCCATACAGGGAAAAGATCGTGCTTTCATAATCCCCTGCATACTGTTGAGGGAGAAAAAAATGTGGGAGCGGACATTATAAACGAGGTCTACGAAGTGGTAATGAGCCGAAAACGGGAAATGCCGGAGGGGTCTTATACCACATATCTGTTTAACAAGGGTCTGGATAAGATACTGAAAAAAGTCGGTGAAGAGGCCGCTGAAGTTATTATTGGAGCCAAGAACAGGAGTAGGGAAGAAGTCGTTTACGAAGTTAGTGATTTATTATATCACCTGCTAGTACTGCTTGGTGAACAGGACATAAAACCCCAGGAGGTTTTTAACGAGCTGGCCAAGAGAAGATAGGGGAGATATCAATGAAACCTTCAACCAAAGGATACAGCCCTGAACAAGTTGGGGCCGGTACTCTTGATAACGGTAAAGCGGTAGTAATTCTTTACATTAAAGAATTTAAAGAGCAGTTGGCGAGGGTTGCCAAAGCCGAACAACTGCAGTACTACTATACCTGGTCTTACAAGAAGGATACGGATTCATACCTTCTCTTTATTTACTGGCTTAACGATGAGGAGATTACCGTGGTTTTCCCGCCTAATCAGCATTCTATCGTGGAAAGCCTGAATACGCCGAAGAATCTTATAATAACTGCAACCCCCATCAATCTGCTGGTCCAAAAAGCTCAGAGGAGCGGACGGGACTTCTTTGATATGGATGATGCAGTAATTATAAGAGATGCAGTTTATAAGGAACCAGAAGGATTAAATAACTAAAAATCCAACATTTCATCACAATTTCACCACAATTAAGGTTTATTATGAAATTGGAGGTGATTGATGTGATGTACGGCTACGGTTATGGAATGGGAATATGGATGGTAGTTGGCTGGATAATCATGGCAACTGTGGTTGTATTTGCTTTATACGGCCTCATGATATTGTTGAGAAGATCCGAACCGGCGTTTGTTACTGAAAAGTCACCCGATGCTCTAGAACTCCTAAAACAGAGGTTGGCTAAAGGCGAGATTACTATTGAAGAGTACAACAAAATAAAAAATGAATTATTGAAAAAGTAAACCGGCATAATACGTGCCGGTTTTACTTTGTCTCATGTTATGGAATAAGCAAAGCAGGATATGCTATAATAGGAAAAGAATCTCTGAGAGGATTTTTAAAATGACAACCTTACTTTTGTTAGCAGTTGGTCTGGCGGCAGGAGTTTTCGGGGCCCTTTTAGGTCTTGGAGGCGGCTTTCTGGTAATACCTGTACTCACCATACTGTTTCATATGCCTATACATAGTGCCATTGGAATAAGCTTAATAGCTGTAATTGCAACCTCTACCAGTGCGGCTGTTGTGTATGTACGTGAGGGAAGGGTTGATATCAGGCTGGGAATGCTTCTGGAGCTTGGTACGACTGTTGGCGCAATAGTTGGGGCTATTATAGCGGCTTTTGTAAGTTCACGAGTCCTTTACCTGCTGTTTTCCCTTCTGCTGCTGTATAATGCATATGCCATGTACCGTAAAGATGAGCCGGCAAGAGGTCAGATTGCAGCGGCGGGTGGGCCTGAGCCTGCTGCGGGGGGAGTTAAGCCTGTATTGAAGGGTGTTGATACACCTGAATACGAAGTCAAAAATCTACCTCTAGGATTGGCATTCTCGGGAATTGCCGGTATCTTGTCAGGGTTGCTGGGAATAGGAGGGGGCCTTATAAAAATACCTGTGATGTACACTTTAATGGGTGTTCCCCTTAAAACCGCAGTCGCTACCAGTAATTTTATGATTGGTGTAACTGCGGCTGCAAGTGCCTCTATCTATTATTTAAGTGGAAACGTCAGCCCGGTGGAGACTGTTCCTGTGGCCCTTGGGGTTTTTGTAGGGGCAAATATGGGACTGCGGTTTAACAAGGCTTTTTCTGTAAGGACTCTAAAAAGGCTTTTTATAATTGTTTTTCTGTATGTTGCTTTACAAATGATTATTAAAGGGATTGGGAGCTGAAAATGAAGGAATCTGAAGAATTAAACCGGGTTATTTCTCTTGTTTTAAAAGTTAGTTCAGGGCTCAGCATGTTTTTAATGGCTGTGGGCTTGGTACTGTTTTTGTCAAAACCGGAGCAGATGTCTTCGCGAACTGGTGAGGTACCTTTTAGGGAGGTTCTGGCCGGAGCACTTCAGCTGGAACCTCTTGAAATGATGACTCTTGGTATTATCATTCTCATTTCCACACCATTTCTAAGAGTTGCGGGAGCCTTTTTTTCTTTTTTATTTATTGAGAGAGATAAAGTGTTCGGTTTTGTTGCCCTGGGGGTTCTGGCAGTTTTAGTATTTGGACTTTTCATCCCCGGACTAACTCACTAGAATCGGAATAAAACACTAGATTTTTATAGAAATGCTGGGGCGCATTGATTTTGAGTGTGCTGTAACCAGTTTAAAGGGAGAGACAAAGGGAGGATTTTTGATGCATTATACGGCAGAACTAAATAAACAACAGGCGGAGGCTGTCCTTCATACAGAAGGACCACTGCTTATTCTTGCAGGTGCAGGAAGCGGTAAGACAAGGGTTCTCACTTATAGAATAGGGTATCTTATAGGGGAGGTAGGGGTATCCCCTTTTAGTATATTAGCTATTACTTTTACCAATAAAGCTGCCAATGAGATGAAGGAGCGGGTCGAATCACTTATCGGCCATAGGGCTCAGGACATGTGGATCTGTACATTTCACTCAGCCTGTGTCCGTATCCTTAGAAGGGAAATTGGTGCCTTAGGTTATGACACCAATTTTGTCATATATGACAGCGCGGATCAGCAGACGCTGCTGAAACAATGTCTGAAAGAGCTTAATATAGATGATAAGCGTTACCCGCCCCGCTCCGTAGGAGCTGGGATAAGCGGAGCCAAAAACAAGCTGCAGAATCCAGAGACCTATGATACCCAAGCTTATGACCATTACCAGCAAACGGTAGCCAAGGTGTATCGTCTGTACCAGTCCAGGCTTAAAGCCAACAATGCCCTTGACTTTGACGATCTCATTATGATGACAGTAAACCTGTTTGAAAAACACCCTGAAGTTTTGGAACGGTATCATGAAAGGTTTAAATATATTCTTGTTGATGAGTACCAGGATACAAACCACGCCCAATACAGGCTGATTAAACTTTTGGGAAGCAAGTACAGAAATGTATGTGTCGTAGGTGATGATGACCAGTCTGTTTATAATTTCCGGGGTGCAGACATCCAGAATATCCTGGATTTTGAGCGAGATTATCGGGAAACTAAGACAATCAGGCTTGAACAGAATTATCGTTCAACCAAAACTATTCTCGATGCAGCCAATGAGGTTATCAGGAATAACCTGGGCCGTAAGGAGAAAAGGCTTTGGACTGAGAATCAGGAAGGTTCACTGATTTCACTCTATACTGCTAATGATGAACATAGTGAAGCCCGCTATGTGGCCCAGAAAATCATAGAAGGCACAAGAGCTTCAAAAAGACCTTACCGGAATCACGCCATCCTGTATAGAACCAATGCCCAGTCAAGGGTAATAGAGGAAATTTTCATGAGAAATAATATTCCTTATGTTATCGTAGGAGGTCAAAAGTTCTACGAACGCAAGGAAATAAAGGATATCCTGGCTTATCTCAGAGTGATTTCTAACCCTGCTGACAGTATAAGCCTGCAGAGGATTGTGAATGTGCCTCGCAGGGGAATTGGGGATGCCAGTGTAGCAAAGGTTTCGGGTTATGCTAGAGAAGCAGGAATCAGCTTATATGATGCCATGTGCAGGGCAGAGGAAGTACCTGGTTTGGGCAGCAGGCCTGTCAAGCTTTTGGCAGAGTTTACAGGATTCATGGAAGATATCGGATCTAAGAAGGACAAGCTTTCTGTGACCATGCTGACAAAAGAAATACTGGACAGGTCAGGTTATCTTAGGGAATTGGAAGCAGAACAGACTATTGAGGCTCAGACCAGGATAGAAAACCTTCAGGAATTTCTGACTGTTACCGCTGAATATGACAAAGGCTCGGAAGAGAATTCCCTGGAGGAGTTTTTGGCCGGGGTTTCTCTTGTGGCTGACATAGATAATTTTAATGAAGATTCTGATGCTGTTGTGTTGATGACTATGCACAGTGCCAAAGGGCTGGAGTTCCCTGTGGTATTTATAATTGGTCTGGAAGAAGGTATTTTTCCACATTCACGATCCCTTTATGAGGGAGATCAGGAAGTGGAGGAAGAACGCAGGCTGTGCTATGTTGCAATTACCCGTGCAAGGGAAGATCTGTATCTGCTGCATGCAGTTCAGAGGAGCCTGTATGGCAATTATATGCATAACCTTCCATCTAGATTTTTGAAGGAAATACCGGAACACCTTATCAGCAGAGAAGGACTGCAAGCCCTGATGGGGGCTGCTCCAGCGAAGAAAGATGCCTTTGCCGGTAACTATGGTTTCGGTTCTTCAACAGGATCTTCCGGCTGGGGAGTCCCAGCTAAGTCGGGTACAACAGGAGAAACCACTGATTTCATACTTGGAGATAAGGTTGTGCACAGTAAATGGGGGCAGGGTGTTATTGTCAGTGTTAAGGGGAGCGGGCCTGATGCAGAAATCAGTGTCGCGTTCCCCGGCGAAGGAATAAAATCATTGATAGCCAAATATGCTCCGTTAAAAAAGGTCCAGTAATTTTTATTCCTGCAGCGCAGATAATTGCAATGATTGCCAGGGTGCTCTAGGAGGGGTTGTGTTGGTAGATATTATGGAAAGAAAAGAGGCCCAAAGTAGAATCCGGGAATTAACTGAGTTAATTAATGAACATAATTATTATTACTATGTTCTGGATGCTCCCAGGATATCTGATGCAGAATATGATTCTCTCGTAGGGGAACTTCAGGTGCTTGAGACAGCCTTTCCGGAGCTTGCTGCACCTGAATCCCCAACACAAAGAGTAGGGGGGAAGCCGGTAGAGGGCTTTACCACTGTGGCTCACCTTGTTCCGATGCTTAGTTTAAGTAATGCTTTCAATGAGCAGGATTTGAGGGA
The DNA here is from genome assembly GCA_016841045.1 of Thermincola carboxydiphila. Lineage (GTDB taxonomy): Bacteria > Bacillota > Thermincolia > Thermincolales > UBA2595 > JAENZX01. Next base: position 30,694 of record JAENZX010000004.1, on the reverse strand, counting down.
TTTTGACCGCCGGGTGCAAAATAGTTTGGGAAATCAGGCTGTAAAATATATCGTTGAATTAAAGATTGATGGTTTGGCTATCTCCCTCCTCTATGAAAACGGAGTGCTGGTAAGGGGTGCAACAAGAGGGGATGGGGGGGTTGGAGAAGATATAAGTCAGAACCTGAAAACAATAAAAAGCATACCATTGAAACTGCGCAGACCCATTGAACTCCTTGAGGTAAGGGGAGAGGCATACATGCCCAAGAAGGAGTTTGCCCGTTTAAATGAGGAGCGGGAAGAAGCAGGAGAAGCAACTTTTGCAAATCCCCGTAACGCAGCAGCAGGATCTCTTCGCCAGCTTGATTCAAGGATTACTGCTTCAAGGCAGTTAGATGCTTTTCTATATGGGATAGGGCAGATTGCCGGGGAACAGGTTGCCGGTCATTTTGAAGGTCTTACCCTTTTGAAGGAACTGGGATTTAAGATCAATCCAAATATAAAAGCATTCTCATCAATTGATGATGTTATCGTTTACTTACAGGAATGGACGGAAAAAAGACACACACTTCCTTATGAGATAGACGGGATGGTTATTAAGATCAATTCATATAACCAGCAAACCGAGCTTGGCGCTACAAGCAAAAGTCCCAGGTGGGCCATTGCTTACAAGTTTCCGGCTGAAGAAGCGGTAACAGTTGTTAGAGATATTTTTGTCCGCGTTGGGAGGACAGGCGTGCTCACGCCAACTGCTTTTCTGCAGCCTGTAAAAGTAGCAGGGTCGACTATTAGCAATGCTACCCTTCATAATGAAGATATTATCAGGGAAAAGGATATCAGGATCGGCGATCATGTAGTGATTCATAAGGCCGGTGATGTTATTCCGGAGATTGTCAGGATACTGCCGGAAAAAAGGACAGGCGTGGAAAGCCTGTTTACAATGCCCGGAGAGTGTCCTTCCTGCGGAACCGGTGTGATAAAAGTTGAAGGGGAAGTGGCGGTCCGGTGCCCCAATGATAAATGCCCAGGAAGGGCGCTGGAGGGCATCATCCACTTTGTTTCCCGTGATGCTATGGATATCGAGGGGCTTGGTCCGTCTGTGGTCACTGCCCTGGTCCAGGCGGGGCTAATCCAGAATGCAGCGGACTTGTACTACCTAAAGTTTGACGATCTGATCAAACTAGAGCGGATGGGGAAAAAATCCTCTGAGAACCTTTTGAAGGCCATTGAGAAGAGTAAGAGCAATTCACTGGCCCAGCTGATTTTCGCCCTTGGAATACGGCTTGTAGGAGCCAGAGCAGGTAAGGTGCTGGCTGCCCATTTTGGCAGCATGGATAGTCTGCAGTCAGCAGATGTTGACCAACTGACTTCTATACCGGAAATCGGACCAAAGATGGCAGACAGTATTGTCGGGTTTTTTAAAGATCCTTACAACCTTGGTTTCATAGACAAACTTAGGTCTGCAGGTGTTAACATGGTCCAGGAAAAAGAAGAGATCGGTGAGCAGCCGCTTGAGGGAAAACAGTTTGTTCTGACCGGAGCCCTGAGCAAATATACACGTAAAGAGGCCCAGGAGTTGATTGAGAAACTGGGGGGCAAAGTAAGCTCAAGTGTGAGCAAAAAAACTGACTATGTACTGGCAGGCGAGGATGCCGGGTCTAAGCTGGACAAGGCTCAGGCGCTGGGAATTATGGTTATAAGTGAGGAGGAGTTTGAGGAGTTAGTGGGGAGTGAGTAGTGAGGAGTGGGTAGTGTAAAAATGAAAGGTTAGCGGATGCAAACCTTCTGATTAGATAAATTGGGCTGGCTTTCGCCAGCCAATTTAGTTTTACTATTGAGTTACTGCATAAGTCCAGTTTTCTCCATTGTTGTTGTCCCAGTTACTGGCAGAATCTTTAAAGCAAAAGTTCAGCTGATTATGGTTCTGTTCAATATGAATTGTTTTCTCCCAGCCGCGACCGGTTCTCTCCATCCGATGGTCATATACGTTTTCCCATTGATGTCTCTTACCGAAACCGGTGTGCATGTAGAGTTCCTGGGCACCTGATTTGAAAAGGAGACCATCGTAGATTACTTTGACATCCTTACCGTCGGTTGACTGGGGCTCCACTTTAATTCCTGAAAAAGCCTGATAGTCTCCCTGGCCATGGTTAGCTCTTAGAAACATATAAGCACCTCCAAATAAAATTTCAGTCCATATTTTTCCCTCTCCAATAAATTTTACCCTGAAAATATATGGCAATAGAGTGGAGAGTGAGGAGTGGGTAGTGTAGGTTAAAGCGTTGTTTTAAATTCTAATAAACATTAAGGGTATGTTTATTAAATGATTTTCAAAATACGTTAACCGAATAGTTTTTATTTGGGAAGAAGGGCGAATGTCGGGGAAAGCAGTAACTCTCTGTGTACTCTGTGCCCTCTCTTGCTTGTAGCCCTAGATGAATCAAATTTTTCTCTGTGTTGATTCGTTTTTTGGGTTTACCGGGGTAGTTTCTGTAGAAAATCCATAGGACGTTCACACAGAATCAACGGTATCTTCCGCCCATGGGACAGATGTACCTCGGCATAATACCTTCTCCTGCTTTTCCCGGTCTTTTTATCCCTAATCGTAACATACTTAAGCTCAAACATCTCGCTCGCCTCCATACAGATATTTTTACCTATTTAGACAAAAAATATCATACATATCTAACGGCTGGCTGTTTGAGGAGGTTTTTTTCTTCTGTCACTCCACAGGTTGGTTGTTACTGGTTTTTTAGTTAAAATAGAGAGTTTAGCCGTTTGCAGAGGCTTCGATTGTGTCAGTATCAGGTCTCCTATATAGCAATTTTCAATTCTGTATAGAGGATTCGTCCAAATGAATAAGGGAGACCTAATCCTAGGGTTGGGTGTTTTCTAAAAATTGCTTAAACTTTGGGAGTTAGCCATTTGCGGAGAGTTTCATTTGGGTTACCATCGTTTGTCAACTTACCGCCTCAATTTTCAAATCCGCAGGGCGAAGGCCACGGATGGCCGGAGCCGCCCAGCGCTAGGAGGGCGCTTGGGGCGGGGACCCAAGGATTTGAAAATTGAGACGGTTTTAGTTGACCAGATGGGAACCCATGAAACCGGAGTAAATGGCTAACTCCCTTACTTTAAACTTATGCTATAGTACAACACCCAACCCCAGCTAGAGACACCTGAAAAATCGGAGTAAACGGATGAACTCTTCACAATACAAAGAAAAACCAGAAACACGCCCATAACTTGCCATCATACCCTGTTTCTGATATAATAAAATATCGTGGAAGCCTGTCCCAAAGGCATTTGCGTGCACTGCGGAGATGCAGTGCATTTTATATGAATACATATGAATAATTTCAAAGGAAGGTGATATCTGTGCTTACGAAAAAACAGGTAGAACATGTTGCCTTGCTGGCAAGACTTGAGCTCAATGAAGAGGAAAAAGAGATGTACGCAACTCAGTTGAGCGCTATTCTCGAATATATTGATGCATTGGAAAAACTGGATACTGAAAATGTTCCACCTACTGCGCACGTTCTTCCGCTTAAGAATGTATTTAGGGAAGATAGTGTATGTGAGCATCTGCCTAATGAAAAGGCTCTGTCAAATGCACCTGACAAAGAAGAAAACTGTTTTAGGGTGCCGAAGATACAGTAGCAATTTTGATTTGTTGAGGAGGGGAAAATTTTGCAGCTCAACAGTTTAACTGCTCATGAATTGCATGATAAGCTGGTTAATAAAGAAGTAAGCTCTGTTGAAATAACAGAAGATGTATTTAAAAGGATAGATCAGGTTGATGATAAAGTTAAAGCTTTTGTCACACTTACCAAAGAACAGGCTCTGGCAAAAGCGGCTGAGGTCGATGCCAGGATTTCAGGAGGAGATAAAATCGGGCCCCTTGAGGGGATTCCGGTAGTCATAAAGGATAATATGTGTACCGAAGGAGTGCTGACTACCTGCTCTTCTAAAATGCTGCACAATTTTGTGCCGCCGTACAGTGCTACAGTTGTAGAGAAACTGCAGGCCGCTGGTGCAGTAATCGTAGGTAAAGCTAATATGGATGAATTTGCGATGGGCTCTTCCACCGAAAACTCCAGATTTTTCTCAACACGCAATCCATGGGATACAGATTGTGTACCGGGAGGTTCCAGCGGAGGCAGTGCAGCTTCGGTAGCAGCTGACGAAACTATATATTCTCTGGGTTCAGATACGGGGGGATCAATTCGCCAGCCGGCTTCTTTCTGTGGGGTAGTTGGCCTTAAGCCTACTTATGGCACGGTATCCAGGTATGGTCTGATTGCATATGCATCATCTTTGGACCAGATTGGTCCCTTTGCAAAAGATGTCAGGGACTGTGCCCAGATATTTAATGTAATTGCAGGGCATGACCCCAAGGATTCAACTTCCGCGGAATTCGAAGTGCCTGACTACACCTCTATTCTAACTGGTGATGTAAAAGGACTCAGAATAGGAATACCCAAAGAATATTTCATAGAAGGTACAGACCCCAAGGTGCTGCAGCTGGTTCAGGATGCAATAAATAAATTTGAGGCAATGGGGGCTGTTTGTGAAGAAGCTACTCTTCCACATACTGAGTATGCGCTGCCGGTATATTATCTAATTGCCCCTGCAGAAGCAAGTTCAAACCTTGCCCGCTATGACGGGGTTCGTTATGGTTACAGGGATGAAACGGCTGAGGATATGATAACCATGTTTAAGCGAACCAGAAGCGAAGGGTTCGGGACAGAAGTTAAGAGAAGGATTATGCTGGGGACTTATGCGTTAAGCTCTGGTTACTATGACGCTTATTATCTTAAAGCTCTCAAGGTACGTACCCTTATCAGGCAGGACTTTGACAGGGCTTTTGAAAAATTTGATTTACTTATTTCACCGACCTCACCAACACCTGCTTTCAGATTTGGTGAAAAGGCGGACGACCCGATTCAGATGTATTTATCAGATGTATTTACTATCTCCTTAAACCTTGCAGGGATACCGGGGATTTCAATACCGTGCGGGTTCAGTAATGGACTGCCGGTAGGACTTCAGTTGATGGGCAAGCCCTTTGGTGAGGGAACTTTGTTTAAGGCGGCACATGCCTTTGAACAAAGCACAGGCTATTACAAGATGAAACCCAACCTTTAAGTGAGGTGAAAATAATGTCTACAGATTACGAAGTAGTTATAGGTCTTGAAGTACACTCTGAATTAAAAACAGAGTCCAAAATTTTCTGCTGTTCCTCCACAGAGTTCGGCGGTGACCCCAATACTCACGTTTGTCCAGTGTGTCTTGGTCTGCCTGGAACTCTGCCGGTAACTAACAACAAGGTAGTTGAGTTCGGAATAAAGGCCGGTCTGGCCTTAAACTGCGAAATCGCAGAATTCAGCAAATTTGACCGGAAAAATTACTATTATCCGGACCTCCCGAAAAACTACCAGATATCCCAGTATGACCTCCCGATAGCTGAACACGGATATCTTGAAATTAATGTTGACGGTAATCCTAAAAGGATTGGAATAACAAGGGTTCACATGGAAGAAGATGCAGGCAAACTTCTTCATCAAGGGGCAACAATAATCTCCTCTAAGTACTCAATGGTTGACTACAACCGGACCGGGGTTCCTTTGATTGAGATTGTTTCTGAGCCGGATCTTCGCTCTGCTGAGGAAGCGGTGCTTTATTTGCAAAAACTTAAGGCCATTCTTGAGTATACGGAAGTTTCTGACTGTAAAATGGAAGAAGGCTCCCTTCGCTGTGACGCTAACGTTTCCATTAGACCGGTAGGGCAGAAGGAGTTTGGTACAAGGACAGAGCTTAAAAACATGAGCTCATTTAGAGCCCTGCAGAAGGCCCTTGAATATGAGATAGATCGGCAAATAGAAGTCGTAGAAGAAGGTGGGCGGGTTATTCAGGAAACCCGTACTTGGGATGAAAACAAAGGAATTACCCTTTCTATGAGGAGCAAAGAAGAAGCTCATGATTACAGGTATTTTCCTGACCCTGACCTGGTTCCCATGGTGATTTCCCGGGACTGGGTTAATGAAATAAAAGAATCCCTTCCTGAACTTCCCGATGCCAGAAAAGCAAGATATGTCCAGGAATATGGTCTGCCTGAATACGATGCTGAAGTTATCACCGGGGTTAAAGAAATTTCCGACTACTTTGATGCGGGACTCGAGTTTACCAAAAATGCCAAGGCACTTAGTAACTGGGTTATGGGTGAACTGCTGAAGTTCGTTAACTCGTCAGACCATAGTGCAGCGGATGAAGATTTTCCTATTCCGCCGGCAAACCTTGCAGAACTTGTTGAGCTGATAGACAAGGGTGAAATAAGTGGTAAAATCGCCAAAGAGGTTTTCAAAGACATGGCCGAAAGTGGCAAAAAGCCTGCTGCAATAGTTGAGGCCAAAGGACTTAAACAGATAAGTGACGAGGGTGCCATTATTGCAATCGTTGATGAGGTTCTGGCCAAAAACCCACAGCCCGTTGAGGATTTTAGGAGCGGGAACGAGAGAGCCATCGGCTTCCTGGTGGGCCAGGTAATGAAAGCCACCCGGGGCCAGGCAAACCCTGAGCTGGTAAATAAACTGTTAAGAGAAAGAATGCAATAGTTATCTTATTCCTTACGAGTCCTAAGACTTAATTACAAAAAATTTCTGCATTTCGAATCTTAAGATTTAGTAACAGGTAAACCGGTAAGTTGCAATATACTTTACCGGTTTTATCTTTTTCCTTTTTATTTGCACTCCAAATCCAATCCCGGACAATCTTTCTTTTCGTCCTCTGCGTCCTTTGCGGTTCAATCTTTTCCGCCCTAAAGTAAGCACCGCGATCTTTTCTCTGTGACATCTTTTACTAATGCAGCCGGTGGTCATTCTTGCTTTCCTGCTTAAACTTTATATATGAGCATTCACAACAGTCTTTTCCTTCGCTGTTCCTAAAATCACAATTTCGGCAAGAAACTTGGCTGCTGTAATTTTTTGTGGCTGGACAACGGTCAATACCATATTTGACTGAATTACGATTCATTTTTACTCTCTCCTTTAAGGGGTGCAGGTTTTAGTAGTTACATTATGCCTCCTCTTCAATAAAATATGCCTTATTAAAGTATGGCTATTGCCCTTTAGTACATCTTGGCATTATCCAAAACGACTGTCGTTTCATATAATGTATTGAATTTTAGCGGCAGGAGGGAATAAAATGGATAAAGCTAAGTCAGCAATGAACAAGCATAAAAAAAAGCTGCTCGGTCTTAAGAATGTTGTTGGTGTAGGTGTAGGATATAAAGAAGCGGTAGCGGCTTCTACGGGTGAAAAGCCAAAACCTGGCATTGTGGTTCTGGTTAAACAAAAATTACCTGAAGCCCAGCTGGAGGCACGCAACATAGTACCTAAGAATGTTGACGGAGTTGTCACCGATGTTATTGAAGTTGGTGATTTGAGGCTGCTGAACAGAGTTGATCGTAATGTCCCGGCACAACCCGGGGTAAGTATCGGACATTACAAAATTACTGCAGGAACTTTTGGGGCTGTAGTAAAAGACAAAAAGACAGGTGAGCCCTTAATACTCTCTAACAATCACGTTCTGGCCAATGGAAGTTCGGGGAAGGATAACAAAGCTAAACTGGGTGACCCCATACTGCTGCCAGGACCCCATGATGGAGGAACTCTGGAGGATAATGTAATAGGCAGGCTCTACAGATTCCAGCCGGTTCAAAAGATATATACCCAGTCATCCTGCCCCAAGGCGGCTGCATTCCAGCTTTGGGCCAATGCAATGGTCAGCGTTTTTGCCCCCGCTTATAAAGTAAATCTTGTAAGGCAGTCTCAAAACGGTAACACAATTGACGCAGCTTTGGCAAAACCTGTTGACCCAAAGCGAATCAGTGCCAACATACTGGAAATTGGTGAAGTAAATGGTGTTGTAGAAGCTGAAGTCGGAATGGATGTTGTTAAAAGCGGTCGCACTACGGGAGTAACAACAGGAACAATTAAAGCTCTTCATGCCACTGTTCAGGTAGATATGGGAGATGGAGAAGAGGCTGTATTCAGTGATCAGATAATAGCTACACCGATGTCTCAGGGGGGGGACAGCGGATCGTTGGTACTTGATAAGCAGCGCAGGGCTGTAGGTTTATTGTTTGCAGGGTCGGATAAAACAACGGTATTTAACAGAATTCAAAATGTGATGGATATATTAGATATAACATTATAGTCTATTATATATATTGGCACCATCTTGAAGGTGCCAATTTTATTTTGGGAAAAAATGTGACATGCCATTTATTCCTGCAAATAGAAATTTTATCTTCTCAAAACATAATTTTCATGATACAATATTAACAAATGGCTCTCTAACAGACGGTCCAATTTAATGATTTTCACAAAAGGGGTGGATTTATGGTGCTTAATAAAGATATTAAAATTGTTGACACTACACTCAGGGATGGGGAGCAAACAGCCGGAGTGGTATTTGCAAATAGAGAAAAAGTACGAATCGCGAGGTTTTTGGACGAGGTTGGTGTTCACCAGATAGAAGTTGGTGTACCAGTTATGGGTGGTGACGAAAAGCAAGCCATTAAAGATATAGTTAAGCTTGGCCTGAAAGCGAGTATTATGGGGTGGAACAGAGCTGTGGTCTCTGATATTCAGCATAGTATTGATTGTGGTGTAGATGCTGTGGCTATCTCAATTTCCACTTCTGATATACATATTAAACATAAACTTAGAACCAGCCGTGAATGGGTATTGGAGAGCATGATAAAGGCAGTTGAATTTTCCAAAAAGGCAGGTATGTACATATCTGTTAACGCAGAGGATGCTTCAAGAAGTGATATGGATTTTCTTATACAGTTTGCTAATGAAGCTAAAAAGGCAGGTGCTGACAGGCTTCGTTATTGTGATACAGTTGGTATTCTTGAACCTTTTACAATCTTCGAACGTGTCAAAACCTTGCAGGAACAAGTAGGAATAGATATAGAAATGCATACACATAATGACTTTGGTATGGCTACTGCCAACGCACTGGCGGGAATAAAGGCGGGCGCCAATCATGTTGGAGTAACTGTACTTGGCTTGGGTGAACGGGCCGGCAATGCAGCATTGGAAGAAGTGGTTATGGCTTTAAAACACCTTGAGAACATCGACCTTGGTTTTAAAACTGAAATGTTCCGTTCACTTGCCGAATATGTTTCTCTTGCATCAGGTCGTGAACTTCCTGCTTGGAAGGCAATCGTAGGATCAAATATGTTTGCTCACGAATCAGGTATTCATGCCGACGGAGCAATTAAAAATCCTAAAACATATGAGGTGTTTACTCCCGAAGAGGTAGGCTTGACCAGACAGATTGTAATAGGGAAACACTCAGGAACCGCTTCCATAAAGATGAAATTCTCCGAGTATGGCATTCATCTTACTGAAGCAGAAGCTGAGGAAATTCTGGCAAGAGTTAGATCAACGGCGGTCGAATTAAAAAGGACACTATTTGATAAAGAACTGATGTATATTTACGAAGAATCAGTGGTTAAACATGCCTAGGATGATATAAAGTTATTTCTGACGGGACCAAGTAGTTATTCTATTTGGCCCCGTTATAATTTTATTTGTTGCAATTTATAGTTTGATAGGATTTTTTGTGGAATAATTTTGTCCAATAAGTTAAAATGTATAAGATGAGTTAAAATCTATAAGAGGTGAGAAAACATGGCTTCATTTGAAAAATACGATTTGCCGAAAGAAGGAGAAAGAATTACACTAAAGGACGGTAAATTAAACGTCCCTGACAATCCCATTATTCCTTTCATCGAAGGAGATGGAATTGGCCCGGATATCTGGGCTGCAGCATCAAGGGTTTTAGATGCTGCCGTATTAAAGGCGTATGCCGAAAAGAGAAAAATTGCATGGTACGAAGTATACGCAGGGGAAAAAGCCTATGATAGATTTGGTGAATGGCTTCCTGCTGATACACTGAAGGCAATCACCGAGTATATAGTGGCAATTAAGGGACCACTAACCACGCCTGTTGGCGGAGGTATACGTTCACTGAATGTAGCACTTCGCCAGGAACTTGACCTTTATGTGTGCCTTAGACCTGTGCGGTATTTTGATGGAGTTCCGTCCCCGGTCAAGAGACCTGAATTAGTTGATATGGTTATTTTTAGAGAAAACTCTGAAGATATTTATGCCGGTATCGAGTGGTCTGAGGGAACAGATGAAGTCAGGAAAGTAATTGGATTTTTAACCGGTGAAATGGGTGTTAAGAAGATACGTTTCCCGGAAACCTCGGGAATTGGTATAAAGCCTGTATCAAAAGAAGGGACCAAACGGCTTGTACGGGCTGCACTGGAATATGCCATAAAATTTAACCGAAAGAGTTTAACCCTCGTTCATAAAGGAAATATCATGAAGTTTACAGAGGGTGCCTTTAAGAACTGGGGCTATGAATTAGCGGAAGAAGAATTTGCAGATCAAGTGTTTACCTGGGCACAGTATGACCGCATTAAGGCAGAACAGGGTGCTGAGAAGGCTGATACAGCTCAGAAGGATGCAGAGGCGGCTGGTAAAATAATTGTTAAAGATGTGATTGCTGATGCGTTTTTGCAGCAGATTCTTACACGTCCGGCAGAGTATGATGTGATAGCAACATTGAACCTTAACGGGGATTATGTTTCTGATGCTCTTGCGGCACAAGTTGGAGGAATAGGGATTGCTCCGGGAGCAAACATCAACTATGTTACAGGTCACGCCGTTTTTGAGGCAACTCATGGGACAGCTCCCAAATATGCTGGCTTGGATAAAGTGAACCCAGGTTCAGTCCTTCTTTCAGGTGTGTTAATGCTGGAATATATGGGCTGGCAGGAAGCAGCAGATCTGATTTACAGGTCGGTGGAAAAGACAATTACCAGCAAAGTTGTAACATACGACTTTGCCCGACTCATGGAAAATGCAACTGAAGTAAGCTGCTCTGGGTTTGCAGACGAGCTAATAAAGAATTTATAGTAATGACATTATAAATACATTCAAAAATAAGTGTCCAAAGTGATATGCTCCCTCTATAGGAGACAGTTGAAATAAAAAAACTGTTTCTATAGAAGGAGCATATCACATTTATGGGTCGATTCCTCTCATGTTACAATTTTGTTTTGCATGTTACAATTTAGTTTTATAGGAAAGGGCACCGACAGGACATTTATCAATACATCTCATACAGTTGGTACAGTTTGTTGAATACTGTTCTTTGGGGTCTGCGTTCCAGGGGCAGGCCTTTACGCATAAAGAACAATTACCTAAACACACGTCTTTATTATACTTTATATTAATCAACCTTCTTTTACCTAACAAGGCCAGCAGAAGTCCGGTCGGGCAGATGAAGTTACACCAAAACCCTCTTTGTATAAATGTATCAATTATTACCAGGGTTATGATAAAGACGAGGGCGCTCCACAAAAAATCTCCAATGGAAAGGCTGTACAAAAACCTTCCTAATGAAAGGTAAGGTAAAATGAACGGGAAAATCGCAACACCTGCCAGAGGAGCAATTATTCCGACAACCAGTAAAGTGGGGCGAATATGATCACCTGAGACCAATTTTTTATTGGGTGTTGAGCCGATTTTAGTAAAAACCAATCTGCTAAACTGAAATATTGAATTTACCGGACAGATCCAGGCGCAAAAGAATCTTCCCAGAATTGCTGCCAAAGCAACCGGAATACCTGCAGCAAGAATAAATTTAGCAGGTAAAGGTTGCGTAAATGGTAACGTCTGTAGAAAAGCCAGAGGATCAACAATTGTTATGCCGGCCAGAGTGACGGACCAGTATGTGCCACCGAAATACGAAAGAAAGTCCTGAACCAATTGCGTATCTAGTGAAAAAATACCTGCAGCATAGTCCAGAAATTTAACAAGCCAGGATATATAACCCCCGTTTAAATAATCAGGAAAATTAAATGAAAGATATGCAGAATTCTCAGCTAACAGTCCTGTTTGACCGGGAGGCAGGTAAAACAGTAATATTCGGTAGCTCTCCATAGCCGGAAGTAGTACTAGGAAAAGTATGGAGACTACTTGCACCATAATCCTTGGCGTATTTCTATTCATAGGATATCCCCCGGATGTCGATAGCTTTAGGGGGGCAGACTTGGGCGCAAAGACCGCACCCAACACAGGACTTAGAGGAGATTTCCGGCCATCCTTGCTCATTTATATATATAGCTTCTCCCATAAGCGGACAAGCTCTGAGACAGAAGCCGCAGATTCGTCGCCTACCATTTATGAGCACACATTCCCATTCTTTAATTTGTGCTACACCAATTTTTACATAGTTTCTGACATCAGAAATTGTCGGCTCCAGACTTCTAATAGCCCCGGAGGGACAGATATTGGTGCATTCCATACAGAGGTTGCAAGGATTAGTCTGCAAGTCTGCTAAAATTGGGGTTTCCGCTAAGGAACCATCCTGCCACTCCCCAAACTGAATTGCTCTGGTCGGGCATACCTGACCGCATCTAAAGCATCTAATACATTTCCGTACGAAATCTTTCTCGTGAAGTGAGCCAGGAGGCCTTAAAGGGGTGCTCTCAGCTTGTTTTAAGGCTCCAGGGGCCATTAGGGAGAAAAAAACGCCAAACCCGGCAATCTCTATAAATTTACGCCGCGATATTTTCATGAAAAACACCTCTCAAAAAAATACAGCAGGCTTACTGTTAGGAACATCAGCAAGCCTGCTGTATGCTGTTAATTTATCTTATTGGCTTGTTATTCTTAATCAAGTAGTTTTCCTTAGCTTTAATCAGCATTTCGAATACAGCATCAGGCTTACCGTCCTTGCCGGTTTTCATTATAAGTTCCTGACCAAGACGCAGATCATTGAGAGTCAGTAACGGATAGTCCTGCATACCGTATTTGCCATCACCCAGATAAGCATAATGCAGGTTGCCGTCATCTCTTATCCAGTTTCTGCCCGTGTCTCTGACTCCACGGCGGATGAGTTCGGCAATTTTAAAGTTTGCAAAATCATTATTTGTTAAATAAAGCTTGTAAAGGAAGTTCATTTCTGCTACGAGGTGATTCAGGGATACGTTGGTCTTTTTGTGTTTATAACCCTTTTTGAAGTAATCAGGAACCAACATGCCCCCACCTGAAGTAGGTATTCCCTGATCTTTGACATAGCTTCTAAGCCAGGTAGCGTAGTTTTCGGCAGCTTCCAAAGCAAGCTTTTCACCAGTTTTTTCATACATATCCAAAAGGTATGTTGCAACATCTGTATTAAACCGGGTATCATAAAAACCGGAAGGTATGCCATAATCCTGATACAGCCAGTCTGAACGGGGGGTTGATACCCAATAGTGATCCTTTGTCTGGGTTTCTATTGCGCTGTACATTGAAACGATAGCGATATCTCTGAAATAGCTGCCTGAATCATATCGTGAGAACATACCGGCTACGTGGTATGTTGAAGCGGGGTTTAACCAGAAGGCATCCTTCTCACTGGGGTAGTAATTCCATGGCGTCAGATAGTATATCCCGTCAGTTGATAGTTTACGGTAACGTACAAGATCGCCCGTTTTCGCAGCATTTACAGCTAACTGGTCTGTCCAGTCAATTAGGGGAGAGCTTCCGAGAATCCCCCAGTTTTCAACAAAGTAACCGGGTTCCCTTGGGAAAATAATAGTGTAGTTAAGATCTGTTTCTACTCTAGAAACTTCAATAGGCAGGGACTTTTCAATATGTTCTTGGCGAACTTGATTTTTTAAGGGTTTGAATACATCAACCAGTCCAAGTCTTAGGTGATGTGTAGGACTGTCAAGAAATACTGCATTCAAAGGAAGATTTTCACCATGGGTATATGAAAGATCAAAAGTGCCCCATGATGAATTCTGGTTAGTTACTACTGAGCCGTATTTGATTAGGTGACCCTTGATCTTTGTTGCTCCATTACGACCTGTGCGGGCAGATTCATTTATTGACGTAATAACCGCTCTTAGGTCTGAGACAGGTTTATCATATTCATACTTAAGGTAATAAATTACGTCCTTTTCTTCAATCTGACGCAAGGTAAGACTTAGGGTTCCGACCTTTTCGTCATCTTCTTTAAGTTGGTAAGTATAAATGGTTTCTGACATGAACTTGTATTCTTTTTCCTGTCTGTCAAGGCTCCATTTTACGGAACCCGGGCCGCGGAAACTTATTCGGTAATCTATAGCTCCATCACCGTTGGTATCTAAATCAACGGCCTGTGGTTCGTCACCGTCCGCAAATATTGCTGTGGCAGCAAAAGTTAATAATAATATTATAGTTACGACTAAAATTAGCAGCTTTTTTCGCTTCATAATTTTCTCCCTAAACTGTTGTTGTAACTTATTTAAGTTTACCATAACTGCTTTGCTTCTTCAATTCCTAACCTTAAAGGGGCTTCAGTACAAGATGCAGCTCCTGTTTATTGGTTTATTAATAATGGTTCTTAAATAAGATGAGATCGAAAAAAGATATAATAATTGGATTAAAAAATTTTAGAAATAAATTTGAAAAAAATTTGAAAATTGAATACTAAAAATTTGAATATTAATAGTGAAAATAAAAAAGATTTACGATATAATATAAAAGAGTTTACATAGAAATCATATTTAAAAATAACCGAAAAGGCAAACCTGTCGAAAGGCAGGGACGCAAAGCCACGGGTCTTAATAGTGATTAGTGGGTAGTGGTTAGTGGGTAGTGTTTGGGCATAAGATTTCAGCCAAAAGCTACTCACTACTCACTCCCCACTCCCCACTAAAGATAGCCGGGTTGCCGAAGTTTAGCCAGGTGCTATTCAAACCAGCCTGTCTTCGGCTATTTGTCGAAGTCGGGCTGGTTTTTTCGGTTGGAGTTATTATGGAGGTGAAACATCTTAGATAAAATCGCTTTAAAATTTTATATTGGTGTTATCAAATTCAAAATTTATATTAAATATTTTGTAATTAACCCTGAGGGAGGGAATATAGGATGAAGAAAAAGTTATTCTTGATTTTTATTATGATATTGGGCATCATGATTATTTCAGGTTGTTCGCCGATAGACTCAATTAAATGGTTTCAAAAAGATAAAGATACATCATTGAATGCTGTTAATAATCAAGAACAGGTAGGTGACCCACCTGAGAAAATCATTGCTAACACTGATGTATTGGTTGATCAGATGGTTGAAAAAGTAAACTTGGGTGAGTGGGATAAGGCGATATCAGTAGGTGAGTCCGCATACGCTGCTTTTACCGAGGCTGAATTAACAATACAAAAAAATAAATCTTCAGTTCCCAGTTTAATTACGGTGAAAGAAAAACTGTTAGAAACATTAGTCGAAGCATATGACTATAAAAATACTATCAACGGATTAAATGAAAAAGAAAAAGAATTGTACATACGAACAGCCAGAGAGCATTGGAGAATTAATACTTCTGACCCATTCAAAAAACTGGCTTTGTCACAAGTGCTGTTGGCAGTCGGAGAAACCGGAGAAGGTTTTAAACTGGCCTCAGAGCTTTATAGTTTTCCAACCAAGACAAAAGATATGATAGAAAATTATGCGTGGGGACTATACCTTACCGGGAAAAAAGTTGAGGCTTACAACATTTACAGAAATCTGTACCTTCAGTCAGAAACGCTGAGTCAATTGTATCATAGTGCAGTAGTTATTGAAGAATATGACAAACTTCTTGGACTCATTCTCTATAAAGGATGTGAAAAGGCAGGTAATAATTTAATGGTGATTGAAGCCAATGCTAAAAACCTCAGTGCTCAGAGTTCTATCAATGCAACAATTACCAGAGCACAGAAAGCTATTGACCGGCTTCTTGTTGGAGGTTTCCGAATCGATTCGAAGTTTAATATGAATTCGATAGATGCCATAGTCAGATCAATAGTAAAACTTTCCCAAAACTAAATTCCAATTCAATGGGCTGACTCAAATTAGAGTTAGTCCATTTGTTATTTGGGCTAATTATTTCAGGCTGATTACATGTAATTTATTACGTGAATTATTTACCACAAATAAAAAAATACCCTTAAATAAATAATAATTAATGGGAACCGCTTGCTTTTAATGGAACGAACTAGATTAAGGAGGAAGAGATATGGATAGACTTGACTATGATAATGTCAGCCATAGTGATCCTAGTGGACACGAACTTGTCGGAGGAGTAAATGTTTACCCGACTCCCATTACTTTGGGTGAGCATATTAACATTGTATATGACGGGCTCCTTTTTCACTCAGGTGCAACTGAATTATACTTGCATGTTGGATATGGTCGACACGAAAACTGGCATAATGTACGAGATGTCAAAATGCTTCGCACCGGTCGCGGATGGGAGCAGACGTTTGAAGTTGATGACCCAAGCAGGCTAAACTTCTGCTTCAAGGATAGTGCCAACAACTGGGATAACAACAATGGCCATAACTGGAGTTATGAAATCCATAACGGCAAAATGTAAAAAAGAAAAGTAAAGGTTGATTAAGAAGGCCTATTTGTCTGGCCTTCTTTTATTGTTTGATCAAAGATACATCAGTTCCTTGGTAATTAGGGAATAAACGGGCAGTAACCTAGGAAAAATAAGCGGGAGAGATTTTAAGGAGGGAAAAATTTGAAAATTTTAATGTTGTCATGGGAATATCCTCCTCAGACTGTAGGTGGGTTAGCTCAGCACGTATATTATCTTTCTAAAGCGCTGGCTAAACATGGGGCCGAGGTTCACGTAATAACTGTTGGAGGACAAGATGCGGTTCCCTATGAGGAGAATGAAGGAGTCAAAGTACATAGAGTTAATCCGTATAGTCTTTCTGCACCGGATTTTAGGACATGGATTTTACACCTTAACTTCAGCTTACTTGAGTACTCAGTTACACTTATCAATTCGCTCAAGGGAGTTGACATGATACACGCACACGACTGGCTGGTGGCATATGCTGGTAGAGCGTTGAAACATTCTTTCAGACTGCCTCTCGTTGCAACAGTTCATGCCACAGAGTATGGAAGGAACCATGGACTTCATAATAATGACCAGAGATATATAAGTGATGTTGAGTGGTGGCTTACTTATGAAGCCTGGAGGGTTATTGTTTGCAGTTCTTACATGGAACAAGAACTTAAAGGCTTTTTCCGGCTCCCGGCCGATAAACTTACAGTTATTCCCAATGGTGTCAGCATGGATGAATTTTCAACAAAGAAGGTTACCCCCTCACCAAATAACGAAAAATATATTTTCTTTATCGGCAGGCTTGTAAGAGAGAAGGGTGTGCAGGTCTTGATTGACGCCGCACCCAAGATTCTTGGAAATTTCCCTGAGGCCAGGTTTATAGTGGCAGGAACAGGTCCTTATGAAGAACATCTTAGGGCTATGGTTCGTGAGCGTAGGTTGGAACATCGTTTTTATTTCGCTGGATATATTGATGACAGGACGAAAAACAGATTTTACGCGCAGAGCAGTGTTGCCGTATTCCCCAGCC
Source organism: Thermincola carboxydiphila (assembly GCA_016841045.1). Taxonomy (GTDB): domain Bacteria; phylum Bacillota; class Thermincolia; order Thermincolales; family UBA2595; genus JAENZX01. Next base: position 13,239 of record JAENZX010000004.1, on the reverse strand, counting down.
TTTATGAACCCTTTGGCATCGTTGCACTTGAGGCTATGGCTGCACAAACCCCTGTAGTCGTTTCCGACACCGGTGGCTTAAGCGAGATAGTGGAACACAGGAATGATGGAATGAAATGTTATGTAAATTCTTCAGACTCACTGGCGGATAATATTATGGCTGTTTTAGGTGAACCAAACCTTTCTGAACGGCTCAAAATTAACGGCTATGATAAGGCTAAAAACAAATATAGCTGGTTCAACATTGCCGGAAAAACTCTTTTACTCTATGAAGAAGTTATTCAACAGTCGAAAAGGGAAAACTGGCATACAGATACATGGATGGCGTCAGACCCAATATCCGCTTTATACGCAAAAATAAGAAGTTTAGGCAAGAATAACTTTAACCAACATGCACACTAAAGAGGTGAATTTAAAATGGTTCAGGCAATAATTATGGCTGGTGGAGAAGGCTCTAGACTTAGACCTTTAACTTGTGACAGGCCCAAACCGATGGTGCCAATGGTTAACCGGCCTGTTATGGAACATACTGTAGAACTTCTGAAAGAGCATGGTATTACTGATATTGGAGTTACTCTTCAATACATGCCGCAGGAAATCATTAGCTATTTTGGTGATGGTTCCCGGCTTGGGGTGAGTATGAATTACTTTATTGAAGAAACTCCCTTAGGCACAGCCGGTAGTGTCAAAAATTCCGGGTCATTTTTAAAAGACACTTTTGTAGTTATAAGTGGGGATGCTTTAACTGATTTTAACCTTTCTGAAGCTATTGACTATCACCGTGCTAAGGGCGCTGTAGCAACTTTAGTCCTTACACCGGTGGAGATTCCTCTTGAGTATGGTGTTGTTATTACCGCAGAGGATGGTAAGATACGGCAGTTCCTCGAAAAGCCAGGCTGGGGCGAAGTGTTCAGTGACACCGTTAACACTGGTATTTATATTCTTGAACCGGAAGTACTCGATTTGATTCCCGAAGGGAAAAAGTTTGACTTTAGTCAGGAACTATTCCCCTTACTGCTTAACAATGGAGAGCCTTTGTTTGGGGTAAGTTTAAATGGTTATTGGTGTGATATAGGCAATCTGAAACAGTATCAGGAAGCACAATTTGCAGCCATTGACGGGAAGGTCCGAGTAAAAATTCCCGGGGAGATGAAAAAAGGCCAGATATTTATTGGTAAGAACTGCAGGATTGACGAAACAGCGGATATTAAAGGTCCAGTGATAATAGGTGATAACTGCTTAATAGGCAAAAACTCCGTCATTGGCCCTCAGGCCGTCTTGGGAGATAATTGCAGGGTTGATAACGGTGCTACAATAAAGCGGTCGGTTGTCTGGAATGGAACGTATATCGGAAAGCAGGCTGAGATTAGAGGTGCTGTGCTTTGCAGCAAAGTACTGGTTAAAGACAGGGCTGCTGTTTTTGAAGGTGCAGTTATAGGTGATGAGGGTATACTGGAAGAAGATGTTAAGGTCAAAGCAGATACCAAAATATGGCCGGGCAAGTTGGTTGAAAAAGGGTCTGTTTTGGATAGTCATTTAATCTGGGGGACCAAGGCCTGTAAAAACCTATTCGGAAGTGAAGGGATATCAGGAACAGTTAATCATAACCTTACGCCCGAATGTGCTGCCAAAATTGGAGCGGTATATGGCAGCGTTGCCGGGTCTGGCTCTAAAATACTTGTTACGTGTGATGGTCAAACCAGTAGCCAGATGATTAAATCAGCAGTTCAGGCAGGGTTGATGTCAGTAGGTATTACTATTCTTGACGGAGGAAGTGTCGTTACACCTATACACAAATATTCGGTGAAATCCCTTGAGGCTGACGGCGGAATTCATATTAAGGCATCTTCTAACGAACCTGATGTTCTTAACCTGAATTTTTTTGAAAGTGATGGGTCTGTGATTTCGCGCGGAAAGGAAAGAAAAATCGAGAACCTATTTGAGAGAGAAGACTTCCAGAGAAGTGGAAGAGAAGATATCGGAACAGTGTCCTATATTCCGGGGCTTAAAGATGCTTACATGCGTTTCCTGGTGAACAATATTGACACTCAAAAAATCAGCGCCAGCCGGCTAAAAACGGTGTTATACGCCACACCGAAGGTATCAGGGCTTATGAATAGTATTTTGAGTTTATTGGGATGTTCAATTGAAAATATCCCTACTAGCCGATTAAACCCAGAACTGCCCGCAGACCGCAAAAGTTTGGCAGAATTAACAGCTGTCCAAGTGGTTAATTCTTCTTCCAACCTTGGAATAGTTCTTGATAAAAATGCGGAACTTGTTTCGATTATCGATGAACAGGGGAGGATAATTAAAGATGAATTACTGCAGGCCATTATAGCTGCTGCTTATCTTGATTCATCTCAACAACCGGTAGTTGCAGTACCGGTCACCGGGAGCGGTGTAATTGAGATTATGGCTGAAAAACGAAATGGTAAGGTTATTAGGACTAAGACTTCCCCTGTAGCCTTGATGAAAGAGACTTTAAAACCGGATGTTGTCAAGGGACAAGGTATGCTTAACCAGTCAACTCTTATTTATGATGCCATTTCGACTACTGTTAAAATAATTGAATATATGGCTCTAAAGCAAAGTTCACTGGGGCAAATTGTTGATGAGATTCCAGAGTTTCACATGATTAAAAAGGAGACCGATTGTCCCTGGACAGCGAAGGGGAAAGTGATAAGAAGGTTAATAGAAGAAAATCAGGACAAAAAAGTTGAGCTGATGGACGGGATAAAGGTGTATCATGATAATGGCTGGGCTCTTGTCCTGCCCGATGCAGAACAACCACGTTACAATGTTTTTTCGGAAGCCTTTTCTTATGAATTTGCCGAAAGCCTGGCAGATTTTTATATTCAAAAGATCAACCAGCTGCAAACTGAATAGCGGTAAATCTAAAACAGCACCCGTGGGGGTGCTGTTTTATCGATCCTTTATTTAATTTCAACCTCATAGATGATTCCATTAAGTGAATAACCTTCTACTTGGATATCAGGTCCCAGGTCGCTGATGCCTTTAGTTTGTTCACCTTCATGTATATAAATATCAGAAGCCAGATAACGGTTTAATTGGAAAGAGGAATCTTTTACAATTGTAATTTTGGAGGTAGTATTAGTCAGGGATTGGATTTTTCCCGAGTCCTTTGTCATCACTTTGAAAGAATAGCCGTTTTCACTTGTTTGGCTAATTTCAAGGCGGTTTCCAACCTGCAGGGAATCCAAATCATAATTTTTGCTGCTGCCTGTTATTATCATACTTTTAGCATTAAATGAAAAAGTTTCAGTCTTACCATTGAAGCTTTCTACTGTAAGGGTATTCCTACTAGTATTGATTTGTGAGATTTTTCCTCGAGTAACCGGAACCACTTCAACATTCCGAATTTTGCTGCCAAAATAGGTTGCTGTTATATAATCACCTACCAGCAGGTCTTCTGGCGATGGCGTGTTCAGGCCCGGTATAACAACAGTAGTGTTTCTTTCGAGAGTTAGTTCTTTGGCGAAACCATTTTCGTCCCACACTACGATCTGTCCTGCACCCTTTGTTGCTGTGACAACCTGAAAGGAGAACATTGTCCGAACATTAATCTCGGTTACTTCATCATCCTCAATTTTTAATTCGGCATAGTCCTGTGGATTGATGTCATCTATATCGCTATTTGACAGACCTTCAATATTAATTTCAATATCATCGGTGAAGGTAAAAGTCCGTGAGACTGAAGTCATTTTCAAGGTAATTTTGTTACGGGCCTTATCGATGGATTTAATTATTCCAGACACCATATGAGTGCTCTCGAGATATACTGCCCTGTTATTTTCAAGTTTAATCTGGATTTTCATGCCCTGCATAATATCTTCTAAGTTCATTTTGATGTTATCTATATAAACTTCTGCATTTTTATGTACTTCGTAAGTTTTAAGGGAATAATCTTCATCATCTATAACAGAAATTGTCCTGTTTAAATCATTAACACTGACAACTGTTCCTGTGACACTAATGCTGTCTGTATCGACAGGTTTGTTGTTGACAGGCTTGTCTGATGAAGGAGGAGCTTCGGTTTCACTCCCATTGAGGACCATTATATAAACAATCTTGTTTTGACCATTTATACCGATTTCTAGTGGAATACCTGATGGGATTTGGGCTAGGGTTTCTATTTCCCCTGCTTGTGAATTGATAGAAACCTTATCTGATAAGGTCCAGGCAAAAACATTTAGGTTTTCATCTCTGGTAATTAAAACTCCTTCTTCGGGCAGGGTTTTGGCAGCAGTACCCCCGAATGTTTTCAACGGGAAGTTGGCAGGCAGCACCTCCAGGTAATCAATGAATGGGCCGTTTTCCACCACAGACACTTCCTGGCCTTCTGTCAGGGATTGCATATCAGTCTGTTTTCCTTCTTCATTGAATATTATCATTTTGCCGGCTAAATCATAGATATTTAATTTTTCATCTGAAACCATAAACAAATTTTGATCATAAACCCCCAGAAGCTTTCCGCGTGTTACTTTGTCTAGCGGGAGAAACTGTTCACTGCGACTAAGAATAGATACTATTTCAGAGCGAGTAACTGATTGGCTAGGCTTAAAAGATTTATCTGGATAACCTTTTAGTAATTTGTATTTAATAGCCAGGTTCACGTAAGAATTGGCCCAGGCTGGAATTGAAGAGGCGTCTTTTATATCTGATACAGGTCCTTTAATTCCAAGAGCATCCTTTTCTTTGTTTATCATTCTTACGAGAAGTTTAGCTATCCATGCCCTGGAGGCCGGAGCAGTGGCATTGAAGTTGTTCTCCGAAGGGACGATCAGACCTTTTTGCAAACTAAACAAAACTTCTTTTTTACAATTTTCTTCCACCCAGTTAGGCACTTCAATGGGAAGTGACTCCGAAGCTTCATCAATAGTTGCGCCGGTTGGACCTTCCATATTGTTGACAGCCATCAAAATGGCCTCAATCTGGGTAACGGGTTTATCAGGCCTAAATGTTGAATCATTATAACCTTTAATTACTCCTCTGAGGTTCAATTTTACAACATCTTTGTAGGCCCAATGGCTGGAACTCATGTCCTTAAAAGATATCCTAGACTCAGAATCACTAGCGGCGGCGGTGCCTACTAAGAACTGAAGACATAATACTGCAATTAACATCAGAATAATAAACAATTTACGCACTATCATCTCTCCTCACATAAAAACATAATATATAAAAATTTCGACAGTTTTCGACCAAGTCCTTCCAAATTAATTAAGGGGTCAAAAGAAAAGAGGGCCCAAACTAGGCCCTTAAAACTCTAATAAAATCTTTATCTTTATAAATTGACTGCAATTCCTCGGCTGCTGACAGGCTTATAAGGCAAATAATACCTGTAGTCGATATCAGGGAAAATATTATCCCTGTATTCTAATTCGCCCAGCCACTCCGGGTTAATTTTGTTCCACTTGATGTCTTCATATAATTCAGTAAAACGATGTAGATGCAGTTTTGTCTTTTTAATAGCATAGTCAACCATGGTCCCGGTTTTCATTATAAACGCCCAGTCACTGCTTTGAGCCAGCAGAAGCTCTCTGGCTGCCTGATTCAAGGCTCTTAAAAGGTCGCCGCTGGCATTAGGAAACATCGAAGATAACTCTGTCATACGCTCACCTGCTTTGTGAAGATGCTGGTAAATCCAGTCATTGCTTCCTTCCAGCCATACCTCATGATATCCCTTAAGTCCCCAACTGGATGAACCGGGTACAGTCATCTGGTTAACAGGGTATTCAGCCAGATATTCACTTGGAGTAATAAGTTTTATAGTGTCTTGATCATTAGCTATCTTCCTGCACAAGTAATTAAGGAAGTTAGGTCCTTCATACCACCAGTGACCAAATAGTTCTGCGTCATATGGTGATATAATGAGCGGCTTTCGGTCGAACATTTCAGACAGAAATTCAACTTGTTTTTCCCTGTTGAACATAAAGTTTCCCGCATGTTCGGCAGCTTTATAATGACCTGCCTGAGGATCATAGGGTTGTTTATCGTCTGTTTTGCCGGTTATCTTATAATACTTTATACCTGTATTTATTCTCAAACCATTTGGATGAATATATGGTTTGACATAATTATAATCAAGGTCCCAGCCTATATCACGGTAATATTCTCTATAGTCAAAATCACCAGGATAACCCTCCTGGGAACTCCAGACCTGCTTGGAGGTCTCTGTATCACGGCCAAAGGCAGCTACTCCGGAAGGACAATATAATGGGGCATATATTCCATATTTAGGCCTGGTATCTGCGTACATTATCCCATGGGTATCAACAAAGAAATACTTGATACCGAATTCGTCAAGAATTTGGTCATCACCTTCATGATAAGCACATTCCGGTAACCAGATACCTTTTGGTTTTCTGCCCATTAATTTAGTATATAAATCAACTGCGATACCAATCTGGGCCCGTACACTTTCGCGATGAATTCCAACTAATGGCAGGTAACCGTGAGTTGCACCACAGGTTATTACTTCAAGGACTCCAAGATCTTGAAACCTTTTGAAGGCATTTAGCAGGTTTTTGTGATACTTGTCATGAAATGTCTGGCTTGCTGATATAAAATTGTTCTTATACATATGAGCAAGCCTGTTAAAATGCGGCTCCCATTTTGTCCGCTCAATTTCTTTTTCAGCTAATTCTATCAACTGGGTAATATGTTTGGAATACCTGTTTTGTAGCAGTTCATCTGTAAACATAGACATAAGTGTTGGTGTTATGGACATTGTAATTCTAAAATCCACACCATCATTAACCAGAGATTCAAAGACATGAATCAAGGGAATATAGCATTCTGTTATTGCCTCATATAACCACCGCTCTTCCAAAAAAAACTCATGTTCCGGGTGGCGAACATAAGGTAAATGGGCGTGAAGCACAATTGCGAGATAACCTTTATTCATCTGACCATTCCTTCCTTTGTATGTGTAACTCTTTTATTGTAATTTTCTTCTACTTTTAATTTACTTTTAATTTTATTTGTTATTTTTATTGTTTCTGTTGAAATAGGTGATAAGAGCTGAATTCACCGGTTTGTCCTATGCGTGCATATAGTTTTTTCTGATCTTCAGTTACCAACATCCATTCCGGATCTATTTTGTCAGATAATGTGTTTCGAGGAGTGCGCGTCAAATTGGAACGTGCGATAACTACAAATGTACCATCTTCCAGCTTTCTTCCAAGTTCCGCACAGAATACCCTATCCGGAGTGCCAATATGAAAGTACCATCTATCGGCATTATCATCTACATAAACATCTTTATAATCGTTAGCGTTTTCACCGTTAAAATAATTAATTCCGGTAACATCGTGAATGCGGACAACAGGATGTGAATTATCCCATTGTAAGCCATGATTTTGCCTAAGTCTATTTTCTTTTTCTTCCGTTACTTCCCAGTATGCAAAAATATTTTCCGGGTCTCTGGCCATAACCGTTATTTTGTCTTCGTTATACCCTTTCGGGAGTTCCGGTACAAACTCTTCTACGGGCTCTGGCGGAAATTCAATAGGGGGAAATAAATCTTCGGCAGTTTCAAAGTTATCTTCGCCCCTGAGCGGCAGCTCTGGTTTTTTTGCGATTCTGTTAGGAAGTTGAGTTGCCAAATAAATTCCGCCGCCTAGTACCAGCAGACCGAACATAAGTAGTAGGCCTGTTAGCTCCAACTTTCACTCCTCCTTTAATGTCTTTGGTGAATTATCATAGATTTTATATTTTCCCGGACTTTGTGGAATAATGAATTTTGATATATGAGTTCGGTTAAATCGACTTTTTTATTATGTCACGGAATTTGAAATTTATTTAGTTAATGTTTATTTGCATTCTTGAATATCAAGGAAATTTTATCAAAAAAGAAATTTATCTCAGTATTTCACGGGGGTGAAAGGATGCCAAGAGACATTGTTCTGGGCAATGGTTCGATGTTAGTTAACATAGACAGGAAACTTAATGTTAGGGATTTGTTTTATCCAAGGGTTGGTTTGAGCAATCATATTTCCGGACATCGTAATAAGATTGGAATCTGGACAGACGGAAATTTCTCATGGACTGATGACGGGAGTTGGCAGATAAAACTTGGGTATACGAAAGATACTCTAACAAGCAGAGCAGAAGCAATTAATGATAATATTCAGATATCACTTAACATAAATGACACTGTACATTACAGAAAGAATTTCCTGCTAAAAAAAATAACCGTTTTTAATAACAGCTCTCATAGCAGAGAGATAAGGGTGTTTTTTAGTCATGACTTTACCATAAATGAATCCGGAGTTGGTGATACTGCAATATATGAGCCTTCCCGTCACTGCTTATGCCATTATAAAAGAGACAGGTATTTTTTAATTAATGGTTTTTTTGGCAGCGAGGGTATGTATCAGTATTCTATTGGAACAAAAAGGTTTGGTGGGGCTGAAGGCACCTGGCGGGATGCCGAAGATGGTATCTTGGAACAGCATCCCATTTCCCACGGTTTAATTGACAGTGCTGTCAGCTTTCGGGCTGTGATTGGGGGCGGTGAATCAGCTGAACTTTATTACTGGATTGCAGCCGGTGAGAATATTCGTAAAGTCTGGGACTTAAATGACTTCATTATAGAACAGAGACCTGAGAAAATATTTGACGAAATAAGTTCTTACTGGAATGCATGGGTTCACAGAAAAGATCACAGCTTTTTTGACCTATCTGATGATGTTATTGAGATGTATCATCGAAGCCTGCTGGTGATAAGGACTCAAACGGATAATGATGGTGCAATCTTAGCAGCCAATGATTCCGATGTTCTTCTTAGCTACCCCGATCATTATAGTTATGTCTGGCCAAGGGATGGAGCACTGGTAGCATATGCCTTGGATTATGCCGGTTATCCCGAATTAACGGCTAGGTTCTATGAATTCTGTACAAAGATTATTTCTGAAGGTGGGTTCTTTCTGCATAAATATAATTCTGACGGAACCTTAGGTTCGAGCTGGCACCCGTGGTGGAAAGAGGGCAGGTCGCAGCTTCCTATCCAGGAAGATGAGACAGCCCTTGTGCTCTTTGCATTAGGGGCTCACTATAGAAAGTATCGCGATGTTGAATTTATTGAGTCTCTTTATCAGGTCCTGATTAAAAAAGCAGCCGAATTCCTTGTCTCTTACAGGGATCCTGTAACTAAGCTGCCCCTGCCCAGTTTTGACTTATGGGAAGAGAGGTGGGGGATATTTAGTTTTACCTGTTCAGCTGTTTATGGGGCCCTAAAGGCAGCTAAGGTGTTTGCATCTTTGTTTAAAGACAAGACTGCCGCTGAAAAATACGGTCAAGCCGCCGAAGAGCTGCAGACAGCCATGGTAAAATACCTGTATAGCCCGGAAAATGGCAGATTTCTACGTGGAATAAATTTAAGCCCATCGGGCAGTATCGATAATGATTACACCATTGACAGCAGTATGTATGGTTTATTTGAGTTTGGTGCTTTTCCGGCTTCAGATATTAAAGTTGCAGGAACCATGGAAGCTATTAGAAAAGATTTATGGGTCAAAACCGAGATAGGCGGAATAGCCCGGTATACTAATGATTATTATAGCAAGAAAAGTGACGATATTGAGAACGTCCCGGGAAATCCGTGGGTGATTTGTACATTATGGCTGGCAGAATGGTATGCTGATAAAGCACTAACATTTGATGAGCTGAACATGAGCAAAAGTTTCATAGAATGGGCTGTCAGATATGCCCTCCCGAGCGGTGTGCTGCCTGAGCAGGTGCATCCATATACCGGAGAAGAATTATCAGTTTCTCCTCTTACCTGGTCCCATTCAACATTTGTTCTCGCAGTGGAGAAATATCTTGAGAAGTTCAAAAGGCTCAAAGGCAGTTTTCATTAATATTAATAAAGTATGGTTATTAAAGAATAATGATTATATAATTAAACAGAAGAAAATTATACAATTACTAATAACTCATAGTATTAAGAGTATTATTAAATAAAGTTTATTATTAAATGGGAGATATACATGGAGTATATTGGAGAAACAAGTGTGGAACAACGTCCTAAGTGGTCCTGGTGGGACTTGTTTTTGGTTATTTTGATACTTGTCGTTACCCTTGCTTTTGTGGCTCTGTTTAGAAATTCTATACGAAGTCTTGTACTGGCTTCGGGTATAGAAAGAGAACACCTGCAGACTGTTCTTCTGTTTATTACTACTTTTTTGCAGGCTTCTATTATTACCTCTTCTGTTTTGATAATTACCCGCCGCAAGGGTGCAACTTTAATAGATCTGGGACTGAAAACTGACAAGCTTCTAAAGAATATCTTCAGCGGTCTTTATGGAGGTTTTGCTGTTGGAATTTTTGTTTGGGGTATTGGCATAATTATTGCTCTCCTAACAGGCCCGCCACCGCCTCAGGATGTTGAAAAAATGTTTACCGGGATCAAAACTGCCGCAGATTTACTGCTTCCTTTTATAGCCGTTGTTATTCTAGCCCCCGTAAGTGAGGAACTCTATTTCCGGGCCATGGTTTACCCGGTTTTACGTAAGAGTTTTGGTCGTCTTTGGGCAATACTTCTTTCCGGAATTTTCTTTGGCGTAGTCCACTTTGATCTATTTCGTCTTGTCCCGATTGCCGCAGGGGGTGCCGTCTTAGCACATCTTTACGAAAAGCATGATTCGCTTATTGTTCCGATCATTGCTCATGCCACATGGAATTTCATGATGCTGTCCGGATACTATTTTGTTGTAGTATAAGAGAAGGGAGGACTACGAAATCTTTCCATCCCTGGTTTTCTATAGAGGATTATGAATTAAAAGTCTCTTTTATATCCCTCAAACTTATGTGTTTGAGGGTCTTTTTACTTTTCTTAAATTAAAGGAAGGATTAGCATAATTTGTATGGAATCAAATAAATGTATAATTTTGTCGAAATAAGTCGCTCAAGGGGGATTTTTACATGAAAAAGAGACTAATTAAAGCTTTAAGTTGGGTATTTGTTTTGAGTATAGTACTTATGCTTATGTTGCCAACAGACGCAAGGGCACTCACTGCGGGCTTATTAATTGTTGGAGACGGCAGCGGTGGTGGAGGTGGTGGAAGTCAGCAGAGTGCAGGATCCGGCGGGGCTGGCGGTAATGGTGGCGGTGACAGTGATACTCTTAATGGTGGGGGCGGTGACGACATTATTTTTGGCGATGGCAGCGGCGGCGGTGCCGGGGGCCGAAGCGTGTCGTTTGATGTAATCAACACCAGAGGTGGCTTTGGTGGCGGCGGTAATGATACTATTAGCGGTGCAGACGGCGATGATATAATATTTGGTGACGGTTTTCACGGACAGAACTATACCAGTTGGAATGGTGTAAAAGGGGGCCTCGGTGGTGGAGGTGGTGGAGCCACTGGAGGAAACTTTGGAACTGCACCTAATGCCGGTATCGGTGGAATAGGTGGTGGAGGTGGCGGAGGTGGTTCTATAACCAACAACACTTCATACGGTTTAGGTGGAGGTACGCTTATCCCAGGAATCGGCAATAGTGGTGGGAACGGTGCCGGCCCAGGTGGAGACAGTGCAACTACCGTTGGGGGTGTCACCGGTTTGGGTGGTGCTCCAGGAATATACTCCGGCGGCGGTGGAGGTGGTTTCGGTGGAGCAGCAGGAGGCGCAGGCGGCACGGGAACGGGAAGAGGAGCTGCAGGGGAAGATGGTGATACGAATGTACACCAATACATTGATACAGATAGCTCTATTCGGTCCTATTTTACTGAGTCGGTACTTCGTGCAGTTTTAAGCAATTATCCTAATTATGGTGCCGGAAATGATGTTATTGATGGGGGAAGCGGAAGTAACGAGCTTTTCGGATTGGGAGGCAGCAATACTTTTGTTGTTGAATCTGATGATTCTCCCGCTGCAAACCGGATTTGGGATTTTAAACCCGGTGATGTACTACAACTAAAAACAGGTGGGAATTTAATACAAGCACTGGACGTTGATGCCATCTTAGCTACCGGTTCAACAAATGATTATGATGGTGATGGCGATTTAGATGATACCAGAATTGTTTTCCAAGGTTGTAACATTGATCTTATTAATGTTGCTATTGGAGATTTAATAAATGATGCGGGTAATATTGGCCTTCCAAATGCTCCGCCGGTTGTCAGCACAAATAATGATTTGTTAAATTATACTGCGGGCACGGCAGCTGTTCAAATAGACTCTACCGGAACAATAAGTGACAATGATGGTGACAGTCATTGGAACAACGGAACTCTTGGTGTACAAGTTACCGGTAATGCGAATGCTGCGGATATAATCAGTATTTCTGATACTGATGGAAGTGCTCCGCTTATTGCTGTGGTTCCGGGAACCACAATCTTGAGAGCTGATGGGGTTAATATAGGGGTACTTTCCAGTGTTAATGGAAATGTAAGCAACACAACTAAGTTGACAATAACTTTTGAGAGCACAGCCACAAACTCCATTGTCCAGGAAGTTTTGCAGTCATTACGTTTTTCAACCACTGAGGCAGGGGAAGGAACCAGAACTGTTACTTTTACAGGGACTGACTTTGCAGGTAGTTCTGGTCAGGATATACGCACAATAGCTGTTGAGGCGGCAGCACCGAATTTTATGAGTGCGGCGACAAATGCCTTGGGGACTCAGGTAATTGTGACATTCGATAAAAATATGATGACAGACCTCAGTGGGAAAGAGACGCAGTTTAACATACAGGTAGATGGGGAGGAAAATCCGGTAACCGCTGTGTCTAATGCAGATAATAATAAAACATTAGAGTTAACCTTAACCATACCGATAATATCGGGGCAGGTTATTACAATAGCTTATACAGCCGGGGATGTATTGGCAGCAGATACAGGTATATTGGCAAGCTTCGGAGCCCTAGCTGTTATTAATAATGTTCCCACATACTCGGTAATATACAATGGGAATGCAAAAACAGGTGGAACAGTTCCGACGGACGGAGTTAATTATAATTTTGGAGATACTGCAACGGTGTTGGGGAACACAGGAACACTGGTGAAAACAGGATATACCTTCAGCGGGTGGAACACCGCAACAGACGGAAGCGGAATCAGCTATGCGGGAGGAGATACCTTTGCACTCGGAAGCAGCAATGTAACACTATATGCACAGTGGATCCCTATAGACTATACAGTAACGTATGATGGAAATACAAATACAGGAGGGGCAGTACCAACAGACGGGAATACATACAATATTACAGATAATG
>JAENZX010000027.1 GCA_016841045.1 Thermincola carboxydiphila | reverse complement strand
CTGTATCAATAGCAGGAAGTGACCTTGCAGGAAATTCATACACAGGGGCAGATACTCTCAACTTTACTATAGATAACACAGCCCCAAATGTTACACTAAGCGACGATGATGCAGATAACCTGATGAAACAAAATGACACAGTGATAATAACTGCAACCTTTAGTGAAGCCATGGCCAACGCTCCTATAATCAGCATTGAAAATGGCGGAGCAGCAGGAGAAACCATGACCAACAGTGGGGACGGCCTTACATGGACCTATGTCTGGACAGTGCCTTCAGGAACTGGTATAGCAACTGTATCAGTAGCAGGGACTGACCTGGCCGGGAATGCTTATGCCGGAGCCGAGACGATGATATTTGACATTGATAATATAGCCCCGACCTTAGTAAGTGCGGTAAGAGACTCAAACACCCAGATAACAGTAACCCTCAGCGAAAACTCAGTTAATATATCCAAGGCCAATGACGGCGGATTTACTGTATCAGAAACAGGAGTCCCGGGCACTACTTATGCAGTTTCAGCCATTACCCAGGGTGCTGATGCCCAACATGTGGTGCTGACAGTCGCTGACATGAGCGTTTCAGCCAAAGAGGGAGTCACTGTCACCTACACGGCAGGCGGTAACGGCTCAGTGCAGGACGGTGTTGGCAATGCTATGGCCACAGACGGGATGGGAGTGTCGGCAGCAGGCTGGGACACCACCGGAAATACAGGCGGTGGTGATGATAGCAGCGGTGGAGGAGGTTCATCATCACCCTCAACGCCTGTAACCATAACGACATCAGAGAAGGAGAACACAACCACGGTATCTACAAACCTATCTGCAACCAATGATGCAACAACCGGTAAATCTTTGACCAGAGTAGAAGCAAGTGTCATGGCTAAGATTACTGCAAAGGCAAAGGAGTTCGAAACAGCAGGTCAGAAGGCTATAGTGGAAATTAAAGCGGAAGCTGCATCTAACGCAAAGACAGTAGAGGTTGAACTGCCAAGGGAAGCCTTTAATAGGGTGGCCGAAGAAACTATGGCGAAAGTGAAAGTAGATGCAGGAATTGGAACCATTACTTTCGGCGTAAAGGCAGTTGAGTCTATAAGTAATGCGGAAGATGCAGGAAAAATACTAATATCTATAGCGAAAGTAGAGGCTTCCACCTTGAAAGATGAGGTGCAGAAAAAAGTAGGTGACAGACCGGTTTTTGACTTCTCTGTCAAGGCAGGCAGCACCCAAATATCAACATTTGCTGGAGAAAACTTAGAAATAACTGTGCCGTACTCACCAAAGCAAGGAGAAAAGAGCAACTGTATCATTGTCTACTACATCGATGATAGTGGTAAGCTAAATACCATCAGGGGTAAATACGACCCTGCAGCAGGTGCTGTAAGCTTTAAGACTACCCACTTTTCAAAGTATACAATCGGATATAATGAAGTCAGCTTTAACGATGTGTCAGATACAGTATGGCACAAGGAAGCTGTGGAGTTTGTAGCCGCAAGAAATATCACTGTGGGTACCGGTAAGGGAAACTTTAGTCCGAATGAAAAGCTTACCAGAGGTCAATATATCGTCATGATGATGAGAGCTTATGGTATAATCCCGGACGAAAATCCTTCAGACAACTTTGTAGATGGGGGTAACACCTATTATTCCAATTATCTTGCGACTGCAAAGCGCCTTGGCATAGCAAATGGGGTCGGAAATAATATGTTCGCCCCTGATGCGGAAATTAAAAGACAGGAAATGTTCACTCTGCTGTATAAAGCTTTGGAAGGGCTCGGTGAATTACCCGAAGGCACGGTCGGCAAAGCGTTGTCAAGCTTTAGTGATGCAGACAAAATAGCATATTATGCCAAGGAAGCCATGTCATTGTTTGCTGAAACCGGAACCATCAGTGGCAGCAATGGTATGCTGACCCCGACAGCCACTTCGACACGGGCGCAAATGGCACAGGTATTGTACAATTTGTTATCAAAATAAAAAAGCTATAAAACTAGCTGTAAAAAAGCGAAAAGTCCTGACCACTTAAACGGTGGTCGGGCTTTTTGCTTTTTTGTGACAGTTAATTAGTTTTAGGACAAATTCTCTTTGGAATAAGTTATTATGAGGTGATCAAATGACCCTAAAGAAAAAGAAGATTGCGGTGCCATTAACGATACAAGGCAGAAGTTTTGTCGGTACGGGTTCAATCAGACAAATAGTGTTATATATTTTAGAAAATGCCTTAAAATACAGTGGTCGTAACTAAGCTGATTAGTGGCGTGTGAGTTTAAACGGGTTTTTGCTTTAAACAGGAGGCTGGAGATGACCTGGTTATTCGGTAATTACGGCAGGTTAAGTAAAGACGAAAAAGGCGAGAAAGCTGATAGCCGTGAGACTCAGTTGAATTTTAACGCTGCGTATATTAATGATAATAGTTTAGGTGTTATAGTGGATACTTATTTTGATGACGACATCTCAGGGGTTATTTTTGAGAGAGAAGACCTGGACAGGTTAAGAGATGACATTGAAGAGGAAAAAATTAATGCTGTTGTCGTTAAAGATTTATCCAGATTAGGAAGAAGTAACGCTAAGACTTTAACCCTTATTGAATATCTTGAGGATAAAAATGTTCGATTAGTTGCAATAAATGATAATTATGATTCGGTGAAAGACAATGATGATCTCATAGGAATCAAGACCTGGTATAACGAGAGGTACATAAAAGACATTTCTGTTAAAATTCGTTCAAATGTTCACCAAAAGCTGAAAGAAGGCGAATATCTCGGCACTCCGCCCTTTGGATATAAAAAAGAATATGTGGTTAGAAACAACAAACTTAAACCAATAAATAAACTAATAGTTGATGAAACAATCAGACCGATAATTGCCGAGATTTTTGATTTGTATATTAACGGCCATGGCTATAGGAGCATAGCTGATTTAATGCAGGAAAAAGGGTACCCTAACCCCTCGCAGTATAAGAACTATAATAGACCGCAAAGCGAGAGATGGACGGGAGACCATATCAAGCGGATAATTAAAAACAGGGTTTACTGTGGGGATACTGTACAGGGGACCTCAGAAAGAGTCAGCTATAAATCAAAGAAGACCCGAAGAAGACCAGAATTGACCTGGTACATTAGGGAGAATACTCACGAACCAATAGTCAGCAGGGAAATCTGGAAATTAGCCAATGAAATTAACATGAAAAGAGCTGACGGAAAAGGGACAAGGAATAAAAAAACCATTTATTTATTTAGTGGATTTTTAGAGTGCTGGGCATGTGGAAGATCATTATGTGCCCGAAAGGTTAGAGATAAACCATTAGGATATATTTGTTCGAATTACTTTCATTTTGGTAAAAAGAGAATAGGTAAAAGCGGAGGCTGTGAAAGTCACTATGTCAGACATGAAGTGTTGGAAGAACTTGTTTACAAGGATATATTAGCTCAGTTGGATGCGTCAGATATTGAAGCAGCAGTTGAAACTTATATTGATAAACAATCCATGGAAACAGATTATATAAAAAAGCTAACAGGATTCAACAAGGAAATTAAGAAATTTGAGCAGCAGTTGAAGGTATTATATGAGGATAGATTAAACGACGTGATATCACTGGGCTTCTATCAGAATAAGGCCGGAGAGATCCAAAAAAAGATTGACTATCTCAAGGTGCAAAAGAGAAATCTTGAAAAGCAAATCCTGCAGAAGCAAGAGCTAGGCCAAAGTAAGCAAATGATAATGGAGAATTTTGCCAGATTCATACGCAACAGCCAACTGACAAGAGAATTGTTAGAAAGAGCCGTAAAGAAGATTTACGTATTCCTGCCTGGAGATATAAAAGAGGCCGACAAAAGTGCTGTTGGGCTAAAACTTTGTACCAATCTAGCTGCTGTTGAACGCCTATGTCAAGACGGCGGGATTTTTATTGAATATAATTTTAAATCTCTGTAGGGTCTTACCCAGGTGGGTGTGCTATCGGTTCCCGACCGATGGACCTGCACCTTAAAGGTTTTATCCAACTGGGGGCACGGATTACTGAGAAACATGGGTACGTCCTGGCGGAAACTGAGGGGCTGAAAGGTGATGTGATTCACCTTGATTTTCCCAGTGTCGGCGCAACGGAGAACCTGATGATGGCAGCGACTCAGGCTAAAGGGCAGACGATAATCAGAAATGCCGCCAAAGAGCCTGAGATAGTTGACCTGCAGAATTTCTTAAATGGTATGGGAGCGAAAATCAGAGGTGCGGGCACTGACGTCATTAAGATAGAAGGCCCCACTCCGTTAGGTTCGGTTAAACATACAGTTATACCCGACCGTATAGAGGCTGGAACGCACATGGTTGCAGCAGCTATAACAGGTGGGGATGTGATAGTTGAGAATGTTATCCCTGAACATGTCGAAGCCGTTATTGCCAAGCTTGTGGAAGCCGGAGTAACTGTTCAGGTAGGAGAAGATCAGGTAAGGGTTATAGGCCCCCAGCGGGTTAAGGCCGTAGACCTGAGGACCTTGCCATACCCCGGATTTCCGACAGATATGCAGGCACAGATGATGGCTCTGATGACTGTTGCTGATGGAACAGGAGTTATCTCTGAAGCAGTGTTTGAGAACAGGTACCAGCACGTAGATGAATTGCGCCGTATGGGTGCTAATATCAAAATAGAAGGCCGGGCGGCTATCGTCAAAGGGATACCCAAACTAAGCGGCACCTTTGTAGAGGCAACCGATTTGAGGGCCGGAGCCGCACTGGTGCTGGCCGGACTGGTGGCAGAAGATGCAACTGTAATAGAGAATGTATCACATATTGACCGGGGATATGAAAATATTGAGAGAAAATATGTAGCCCTTGGAGCAAGAATTATGAGGGTGAATGGAGTATAGTAGTAGGTAGTGGGTAGTGAAAAGGGAAAGATGAAATATGAGGGTGCAGCCAGGGGCTGCTTTTTTTGGTTTATAGGGGGACAAACTCAATTGACAATTGATTCGGGCAGCAGCAGGGAGTGTTACCTCTATTTGAAACCGTTTAGAGCCATATTATGTCATTTCACAGACATCCTCTTATAAAATTTCCGGCACAATATTAAAATTTGAATAAGATGGTCAATGCTTATCGTAATTACCGCAATCCGAGTGGTAACTTATTACCCGCCGGATCTTAATATTTTATACCCGGGGCGGGTTTAATTTTAAAAGCGTTTTTTCAGGGGTATTTGGATTACCCATAATGCTAACTTTAGGCGGCCAGTATATGGAAAAATGAGAACTGGGAGGTAGCGACAGGTGGGGCAAAGGGAAATTGAAACAATATTACCCGAAAATGATACGTTTCTGACAAATGCAAATTCGTCTTATGACAAGATCGAGGATGAGATCCTGGGGATCATGGAATCGAACCGGCTTGTGATGAGGGTTGATATCTGTGTAATTATTCTTTACGAGGATAGGACTGTAAACAACTTAAAGATATATTGCTGTTCCCAGAAGGGGGCCGAAATTATCTCGCCAGACAAGCTTTTTCCGCAAATTCACCGCGTTATTGATAAGTTTGGCAATGAGACTAAAATTAAAAGTCAAATGGGCAACGAACTTTTAGAGATGGTTAGTGCTGAAAAATTCCAATGGACCACTGTCAGCAGATTGCAAAAAGATTCCGGTGAAGTTTATGGATTTATCATTCTGGGAAATAAAGTGCTCCGTTTAGACACTTTGCGGGATGAATTACTTAACCTGGATAAAACAATAAATTTGGTTATTGAAAAACAGCTAAGACAAGTCCAGCTGAAAAAAATGAGCAAAGACTTTAACGCCCTGATAAAGATTGGCAGGGTGTTAGCTTCCAAGCCGAGGCTTGAAGATGTATTAGCTCAAATCATATCAGTTTTAGGGGATTTATTGGATGTTGAAAGTGGTGGTTTTCAGCTTTATAACCCAGAAACCCAGGAGTTAGCATTGCAAAAGCCTTCTTTCGGGATTACCGATAAAGAGATAATCGCCGTCTGTCATCCGACTTTAAAGGAAGGCGGTTTGGCTGTTGAGGTTTTTTTACAGGGTGAGCCATATATTTGTAACGACTTTCGTACAGACTCGCGGGTTAATCAATATTATTGCCGGTTATATGGGGTTCGTAGCATGTTGGTTGTTCCATTGGTTTCTGAAGGGCAGGGTATTGGAGTTCTGCAGGTCATTAATAAAAAAAATGGCTGCTTTACTCAAGATGATGTTCAACTGCTAACGGTATTAGGGTCACAATTGTCAATGGTAATTAAAAATGCTTGTTTGTTTGATGAGGTACAGAAGAAGCAAATGGAATCCATCGCTCTTTATCAGGTCGCGACAGAGATATCCTCATTGGTGAGTTTGGAACAGATTTTAAATTCAGTTGTTCAGAAAGTTCGAAATTTACTTCGCTGTGATATGACTGGGATAAGTTTATTTGATAACCAACACAGAAAGGGAGTAATGGCTGCTACGGCAAGTGATAAATTCAATGAGTTCCGTGGGCTGGTAATTGATGTAAATCGAGGAATAACCGCTGAAGTTAACAATACCAAAAAGCCGGTTATTTGGAATGCCGGAGAAGACCGTAATAACCGATATGATTTAGATGAATTAGATTTAAAAACCCGGTCTAAGGGATTTAAAACTTTAGTAGCGGTTCCATTACAAAATGCTGATACTGTGGTCGGGGTCCTTTATGTTTGGCGCCTTAATGCAGTTCCTTTTTTGACTGGGGAAATTGAACTATTATGTCGTTTTTCACGTCAAGCGGGTGTAGCCATTGAAAATGCCCGTTTATACGAACAAGAACTGAAAACAGTTGCCAAACTCAAAGAGTTTAATCAATTAATTGAATCTCAGCATGCTCTTCTTAAACGTTCGTCTTCAATTCACCAGCAACTTACCAAGATGGTTCTGGAGGATAAGGGTATTGAAGCTATAACGCAAACATTGGCTGATTTACTTAAAGCCTCTGTTGCGGTGACGGATAAATTCTGTCGCTTGCTGCATTCGGCCCAGTTCGGAATTAATGAGAAATTAGATTTTGAAAAAAATCACAAGTTGTTTCCGCCACAATTTGTTAATAATCCTCGTATTAAGGAATTCTTTAAACAATTAGAAAAAGAGCGACGTCCAATGGATTTACCATCAGACTCCGATTGCATTATTCCTCGACCCCAGGTAATATCCCCGATTTTAGTTGGACACAAGACCCTGGGTTATGTTTCAATTGCCCGGTCTTCTCATGAATTGGAAGAGCTTGACTATGTGGCGATTGAACATGCTGCTACAGTTTATGCTTTGGAAATGATGAAACAAAAGATAGCTGATGAGGTGACATCCAAGCTCAAAGGTGATTGGGTTGATGATTTATTAAACGGTCACTTTAAATCAGATGAAGAAATTTTAATGCGGGCTACTTTTCTGGGTTATGACATTAATTTACCTTATCAGGTTATTATTCTTGACATTGATAATTTTAGTGATTTCGTCAAGCAACAGTCTGGAAATGAGAAAAAAGTTGCCCAGGTGAAAAAATCATTGTTTAATTTGGTAAATAACACGGTAATGGACCGGTCTCCCCGGAGTATCGTGATAAGTAAAAGTGATAAAATTGTCATTATTGCCGATGCTGTTCCACCAAAAAATAGTTCCAGAAACTATCTCAACCCTAATGATCTGGCCCACCGATTAAAGGCAAAAATCACAGAAACTTTAGCTGAAATTACAATATCTATGGGGATTGGAACTGTTACCAGGCAGCTTAAAGACTTTCAAAATTCCTATCGGGAAGCAATGCTTGTTTTAAAAATAATGAACAAGTTTGATAAGAGAAATGTATTGATGAATTTTGGTGAAATCGGGGTCTACGGCTTATTATTTCAAATCGAGAGTAAAGAACAACTTGAAGCTTATTTCCACAGGATCCTTGGTAAATTAGTGTCTTATGACCAGAAGAACGGCACAGTATTATTAACGACTCTTGAGGCATTTATAGTTAATAATTGTAACCTCCAAAAAACTTCTAGATCGGCGTACTTGCATATTAATACTTTAAACTACCGGTTGCGGAGGATTCATGAAATAACCGGAATAGACTTGGGCAATGCAGAAGAACGGTTAAATGTGCAGATGGCTTTAAAAATTAAGGATTTATTACAATAAAAATTTAAACAATTGTATATTGAAAAAACGAAGCGAACACTTGCATTGATAGTAATTGTTCGCTTTTTGCTTTCTAGGTTAGTTCCTTTAATTATGTATTTAAAAACCAAATCGTCTCCAATGGATTTGGTGACAGTCAACATATTCATCTACTGCCGGACGGCTTATAATTTTAATAATAAATGTAAGGATGGTGAGGTTTATTGATAGGAGTGAATTAGCGTATAAAGACATCTCATTTTTGATCAGAAAAATCCTAAAGGTAAGCAGGACTGGTAACAGAGAAAGGGGAGGTAGTGTATATGGGGAAATCAAATTGGTATGATATGAGAGAATTTATGGCTTTTCTTGAGGAAAAAGGTGAACTTGTTCATGTTTATGATGAAGTTGATCCGAAGGTTGCCGGTGGATTGACAGCAATTTCTTTATACAGCGGGAGCCCCGCAGTTGTATTCGAAAATATTAAGGGGACAGATGTCCCGTGCGTAGCAGGAACAATTGCTACCCAGGACCGTTTATTATGGGCGTTGGGTATTGATCGGATGGATCAATTTAATGAAGAATGGTGCCGTAGGACTGAAAAACTCATT
The DNA here is from genome assembly GCA_016841045.1 of Thermincola carboxydiphila. Taxonomy (GTDB): domain Bacteria; phylum Bacillota; class Thermincolia; order Thermincolales; family UBA2595; genus JAENZX01. Next base: position 39,783 of record JAENZX010000027.1, on the reverse strand, counting down.
CCACCCAAGATTGTCGCGGATGCTCCGTGCCAGGAATGTGTTATCGAAGAAAAAGATATTGATATTAATAAAATATGCAATATTATCTGGCATGACAAGGATAAGTCACCTTTTTCCGTAACCCTTGGTCTATCGATTACCAAAGATTTATATACTGGCAAACAGAATGCCGGCATTTATCGTGGCGAGAATTTTGATAATCCGTCCAAGAGTGTTTCTTGGGGAGCGCCGGAGTATACCCACGGTCGTCAACATTTATTCCAATATGAAGAAGCTAACAAACCAATGCCAATCGCTATTGTCACGGGTGTTGATCCGATAACTCTGATGGTTGGGGCAACCCGTACTCCACCCGACGTTGATGAATTCGAATTAGCCGGGGCTTTAAGGCGGGAACCATTGGAGATGGTTAAATGCCAGACAATTGATATCTATGTACCAGCTACTGCTGAATGGGTTTTTGAGGGCTATATTTATCCGCGTCAGCAGCGCCAGGAAGTTACCGAATGGTTTGGGGAATATACCGGACATTATGGAGAAGAAAGAATGCTGCCAGAGGTGGTAATAAAACATATTACTCATCGGAAAAATGCTATTTTCCAGGGAACCCGTGAACAATGGGAACTTACCGAAAGCGCGTATATTAACGGTACTACCAGCCAGGCGGAAGCTTACAAAACTCTTAAATCGATCGTTCCTGGAATAATTGATTTGCGCTGCAACAAGTGTTATGAAGCAATTGTCAAAATTAAGAAATTGTTCAAAGGGCATCCGCAACAGGTAATCGATGCTATTTGGGGTTCTACTTATAGTAGGTATAAACATGTAATTGTGGTTGACGAAGATGTGAATATCTGGGATTATGAGTCTGTCCACTGGGCTTTATCAACTCGGGTAATGGCTGACCGGGATGTTACAATAACTTCCAGAAGAGCAGGGCAGTGGCTTGACCCTGCCAGCCCGCTAACTGGAAAAGGATATCAGTCCGGACTAGGAATAGATGCAACAGTGCCGAAAGAAGATTATGAATTCTGGGGCAACGAGGTTCCTCAGACCGTTTATGATACCGAACAACTTGCCAAAATCAAAAAAGACTACCCTCATCTGGTAAAACAAGTCGTAAGGTCAAAGTAAAAAATCCACGGAGAAAAACCGATTTTTTTCATGAGGCTTGCCGTACGGATTAGGGTTATATATTCACGTACGGCTAAACTTCGACAGTATTCTCTTTTTAAAACGGATTGGGTTTAATAAGGCATAGTACTGTATACTTTAGTTTAAAAAAACACAGGGAGGCGAAATTAGTGAAAAATTATATCTCTGACATTATTGATGAGATAGGTGTCACAAAGTATACGTGGATTATATTTTTTCTTATTGGTTTTGCCCATCTCTTAGATGGGTTCGACAATATGGTTGTTCCATATACTATGCCTCAGATTGCCAAAGAATGGGCTTTAACAAAAGTACAAACCGGCTCACTTGTTTCGTGGGGGTTTGTGGGTTCGATTTTGGGAGCAATAATTGCAGGTTCTCTTTCAGATAGAATAGGTAGAAAAAAGATGATGATTGCAGCCTGTTTGGTTTATTCAATATTTTCTGGATTAACATATTTTGCACCGAACTTTACGACATACGCGATACTGCGAATCTTGTCCGGCGTTGGTTATGGCGCTGCCATCCCTGTTGGAGTTACGTTGATGTCTGAATTTGCGCCCACAAAAAACAGAGGTTTTTTTGTAACTGCTTTATCTGGATTTTTGATTGGCGGCTGGATTTTGGCCGGAATCATAGCCATGGCAGTTGTTCCCGCAATGGGGTGGAGATTAATTTACCTTATCGGAATTTTACCTTGCCTCTATGCAATAGTATTAGCAAAATACATGCCGGAATCTCCACGTTGGCTGCTGAGCAAAGGTCGTGAAACAGAAGTTGTCAAGGTTATACAGTCTATCGAAAGATCTGCTAAAGGCGTGGCGCGGGAGTGGGATGCTGATAGTTTAATTGCTCCGTCTCCCCCACAAACTGTTGGTATTCGCGCTTTATTTTCAAAGGAATATTTTTCTGCAACTTTGAATCTTTCAATTTTATATTTCTGTGGCTTGATGATAGCCTATGGAGTTTCCGGATGGTTGCCCACACTTCTACTTCAAAAGGGGTATTCAGTGGTAAAAAGTTATTCATTTTCAATATCCCAAAATTTTGCCGGAATTATTGGATGTTTTCTAAGTGGTTTTATTGCAGATAAAATAGGCCGCAGGAAAAGTGAAGCTTACTTTTTTGCTCTTACTGCCGTATTTCTTTTTTTACTTGGAAATGCTGTAAATCAATGGGCAATTGTCGTTTTTGGTATGTTAGTTGGTGCTACAATGAATTTTTCGATGGCTGGATTACAACCGTTACTTGTTGAGACATACCCAACTGAATTCCGCAATTCCGGTGTTTCATGGGCTCAGGGATTAGGCCGTGTCGGTTCAATAGTCGGGCCTCTAGTCGCAGGTTACGTGCAGCAAATAGGCTTAGGTTTTAATGCTACTTTATCTGTGTTTGCGGCCCCAGCAGTAATTAGTGTGATTATAATAATTTTGTTTATAAAAGAAACAAAAGGAAAAAGGATTTAAGATAAATAGATTTCAGAGTAATCTTAAACTGCTGAATATCGTTAATACAAACATTGTTTAATTAAATTAAGATTCCAAGATGCATTTGGTGAATACCTCCTTCATTGAAGGATTAGTTTGTCTACCAAATGCTTTTATTTTTCCTGCCACCCCAATCATTTATCATAGAACCTTACCATTTTAGGTTATTCCTTTAATTATGTATTTAACAACTAAATCGTCTCCAGTGGATTTGGTGACAGTCAACATATTCAGTTAATGACGGACGGCTTATAATTTTAATAATAAATGTAAGGGTGGTGGGGGTTATTGATAAGAGTGAGTTAGCGTATTACGACATCTCGTTTTTAATCAGAAATCCTAAAGATTAAGCAGGAGTGGTAATAAAGGAAGAAAGGGGAGATGATGACTTGACTATCGGAGTTGGTTTAACATTATTAATAATTTTATTTTATCTGGTATTGGCATACCTGAGTTTTAAAACCAGTAAGTGGGTTAACCATAGTGAAGATTATTTAATTGCAACCCGTGAATTAAGTTTCTTTATTACTACGTCAGGGATTTTAGCGATTGGTTTTGCGTCCGATATTACGTCAATGTATTCAATATTCGCCGTTCAATTTGGTTATTATGCGGCATTATGCTTAGGGACTGTGTATATCGGCTGGATTATTTACGGTCTATTATTTACGAAAATGATTCGCAGCATTGGTACATTCACTATTGGGGAATGGTACGAACTCAGATTCAATCTAGGGACGCGGATAGTAATGGCCGTTGTGCTTACTCTGGCGGTAATCCTTGTAGCGGCGGCGGGAGTTACTGGGATGGCCCAGATGTTATTGGGTTTTGCCGGATGGCCGGTTACCTTTTCTGTAATATCCATGCTTTTGGTGATTGGCATTATCATGATCTTTGGCGGGATGTGGTCGGTCACTGTTACTGATTTGGCTCAGACTCTTTTTGGTTATGTGGTAATACCCATAGTCTTAGTATATCTAATGGCTACTTATGGTAGTTTTGACTGGCTGCAGACTAGAATTCCGGAACCCGGCTGGCGTCTAACTTTTCCGGGCCATTTTGACTTCTCTTTACGTGGAAATAGTTATATAACCTGGGCTTTTATGTGGATTTTTACTCTGATTTTCGGTAGCCCGTATTATTGGCTGCGTTCGGTTGCCCCACGGAGTGACCGGGCGGCCCGGAATGGTTTTATCGTCGCTGGAGTTTTAGGCTTGGTCCTGATGGTCTATTTCATGCCCCGGGTCGCTTTATACGCACTTGCAATTAAACCCGAAGTTTTTCTTAATTTTGGCGGCAACATTCACCCGGCTGGGGCGATTGGGGTATTGGCATCGGTACTTCCCCCGGTTTTGGGCATACTGCTTATTTTAGCTATGCTCGCTGCCACTATATCAACCTACACCACTGCCGGAATGGGTGGAGTGGCTACTGTTTCCAGGGACATTCATCAGCGTTTATTTAAACCCCAGGCCACTCCGAAAGAAATGTTGTTTCCTACCCGACTATGGACGGCCGCGTTTATTGTTGTAACCGGGCTCATTTCAATTTTTATAGGGGATGTTACCTTTCTGATGGGAATGTTTTTATCTTTTATAGGAATTTCAAGTACTTTGGTTTCTTTAGCGGCTTTTTGGCCACGTATGACTTCGACTGCCGCATTTACTGCTGCAATTACCGGGCTAATCGCCACATCGGTTTGGGGTTTTACACCGGCGCTGGTTGCAATAGCCCATCAAGTTTGGATTGCTGTAGGTGTGTCCTTAGTAGTTGCTGTTGTCATCAGTTTGGTTACAAAACCTAAGTATTACGCCATAGCCAAACAATATAAACCTGAGGCTGCGAATTATTTAAACGACCGCGAATTACATCCTAAGGAAATCGGCATTCTTAATGCGATAGCTATAGGTGCTAACCGGTTCAGTGATTTTATTGATACGACACAGTTGGATGGGCAGCTCGTAAATGCTTATGTGGAAACGATGGAACGACATGGATGCATAATCCGTGAAGGTTTTTTCGGTGCCAAATTTTATACCTTTATGCTAACTGAGCTGGGACGCAAGAAATTACATGAAACAATTCCGGATCAACAAGAAATTTTGGAACAAGGTATGGACAATCGGGGATTGCAAGCTCTGCAAGCTGCTTCTAAGCAAGATAAATTTGTTACAGAAGATATTGCTCTTTCCTTAGGTATGGCACCGCTGGATGTAGTTCCAGTACTTACGGGTTTACATCGGCAAGGGTACTTAACTGATAGCGGCTTGTTTAGGCGCCGTTTACAAATAACGCCTAAAGGAAGGGAGTTTCTAAAAGGGGTGGTCGGCGGGAACTTTTCTGCTAAAGGGTGGCCGGCGGGAACTTTGCCGCTTGACGTTTAGAAATTTTCCCCAAAAGAACATCAAAATAAAGAATTTGGTTAGGAGGATTGATATGGGATTTGAATATTTTAGACCAGGCAGTGTCGAGGAAGCTGTATCATTATTGTTTGAACATGGTCCACAAATGAATGTTCTAGCCGGTGGTACAGATTTACTGGTAAAAATAAAGCACAAAGCAATCCATGTTAGCAAGGTAATGGATATTACCGGGATAGATGATCTCAGGATTTTAAACGAGGATAATCAAGATTTAATTATCGGAGCAGCAATAACCCAAAACGAAATTGTCCGTCATCCGATTGTTGCCCAAAAATATACAGCGTTGAAAGAAGGGGCCGGCCAGTTAGGTTCCAGGCAAGTACGTAACCTTGCTACTGTAGTTGGTAATATTTGCAATGCTTCTCCTTCGGCTGAAACAGCACCGGCTTTGCTGGTTTACGAGGCCAAAGTCACGGCTGTCAGCTGCCGGGATAGCAGAGAGATTGCTATCAAAGACTTTTTTGCCGGGCCGGGTAAAAATAGCCTGGCTCCCGGCGAATTGGTTACCAAACTAAGTCTTCCGGCAGAGCCAGCCCGATCTGGCAGCGCCTATATCAAATTAAGTCCCCGGCGGGCAATGGATACTGCTGTGGTAGGGGTTGCCGCATATGTCAGGTTAGACAGCGCCGGCAAATGCACTATATGCCGGATTGCAATGGGTGCCGTGGCACCTACACCGGTTCGGGCCTTTCAGGCAGAGCAGGCAGTAATCGGAGCGGAACTAACTCGAGAAGTGCTGGCTGAGGCAGGCAGGATAGCGGCAGAGGAAGTCAGGCCGATTAGTGATATTCGCGCTTCAGCCGACTATCGTCGCCAAATGGTCGAGGTTATTACTCGTCGGGTTCTGGAAACAGCTTGGAGAAGAGCGGAGGGGAGTAATAAATGAAACAGGAAATAAGATTTATTCTTAACGGTGAACATGTATCTCTTAATGTTGACCCCAGCCGAACCCTATTGGACGTGTTGCGGGAAGATCTGGGACTTACAGGAACCAAAAAAGGGTGCGATGAAGGGGATTGCGGGGCTTGTACGGTATTAATTGCCGGTAAGCCTATTAACTCTTGCCTGACCCCAATGGGCAAAATTAATGGGCAGGAGGTACTAACGATTGAAGGGCTGGGTGATCCCGAACAATTACATCCGCTTCAGGAGGCTTTTTTAAAAGTCGGTGCTGTGCAGTGTGGTTATTGTACCCCCGGAATGTTGCTATCGGCCAAAGCAATTCTTGATATAAATCCCCAACCCACAGAAGCGGAAATCAGAGATAGCATTGCCGGTAACCTGTGCCGCTGTACGGGTTATACAAAAATAGTTGAAGCAATCAAATATGCGGCTAATTTGTTAGAAGGGAGGAGTTGAAATCATGGGTTTTTCTGTTGTCGGCCAAAACCTTCCCCGCCTGGAAGGTAAGGAAAAGGTAACTGGTCAAGCTAAATACATTGATGATTTAAATTTCCCCAATATGCTGCATGGCAAACTACTAAGAAGCCCTTACCCCCACGCCCGGATTGTTGCTATTGACACAGCCGCTGCCAAGGCGCTGCCTGGGGTCAAGGCGATCATTACAGCAGAAGATCTGCCTGACAGGAGGCATGGTCCGTTCGTTCAGGATACTCCCCTGCTGGCGCGGGGAAAAGTTAATTATGTTGGGGAACCGGTAGCTGCTGTGGCCGCAGTTAGTCTTGAGGTAGCCGAAAGGGCTTTGAGCCTAATTAAAGTAAATTATGAACGGTTGTCTGAGGTTCTCGACCCGTTGATAGCTATGGAATCGGATGCTCCGGTTGTCCATGAGAATCTCGATGCTTACCCGGCAGTTTTTCCGGTTCAGCGGCACGGTAATATTTGCTCTCTAATCACAATTGAAGATGGTGATATAGAACAGGGATTTAAAACTGCAGATTTTGTTTTTGAAGATACCTTTACCACCCCTATGGCTCATCAGTGTCATCTCGAAACTAACGGAGCTATAGCCGCAATTGATGCTCAGGGAAGAGTAACGGTTTGGGCTTCTACCCAGTCAGTCCATTTAAACCAGATTAGGATCGCTGAAACTCTGGATATGCCGATGTCTAAGGTACGGGTTATTCAAACCCGGGTCGGCGGAGGTTTTGGGGCCAAGGTTGAACTAACCGTTCAGCCATATTGTGTGGCCCTGGCCCGTCTTAGCAAGCGTCCGGTAAAGATAATCCTGACTAGGGAAGAAGAGTTGGTTGCTACCAGGCCACGACATTCATCCATAGTTACAGTTAAAACCGGGGTAAAAAAAGACGGCACTCTGGTAGCCAGACAGATTAAACTGATTTATGATACGGGAGCTTATGCAGATGACGGACCCGGCATTGTTGGTTTCGGATCCCTGATGGCGAACGGTCCTTACCGGATACCTAACTATAAAATTGAAGGTTACTGTGTTTATACCAATAAAGTCGCTACCGGAGCTTACCGGGGGTTTGGCAATCCGCAGGCTGCCTGGGCTTGTGAATCGCAATTGGATATCATTTCTCGGGAGTTGGGGATTGATCCCCTGGAAATCAGATTGCGAAATGCTTTGGATCCGGGTGACAAAACTGTCGGTGGACAAAATTTATTCAGTGTAGGCATCAAAGAATGCCTCAAGGCGATAAAAGAAGGGATGGATTGGGAGAGCCCCAAAAGCAAGAATCGTGGCCGAGGAGTTGCCTGTGTCCATCATCTGAGTGGTCTTTTGGCCAGTTCAGCTTATGTCAGAATTAACCAAGACGGCACGGCACATGTAGCGGTTGGGGCAGCTGATATTGGTCAGGGTTCCGATACGACTATGGCTCAAATTGCCGCCGAAGAATTGGGATTGTCCATAGAAGATGTGGCTGTTGTTAGCCAGGATACAGATTCCACTCCCTATAACTGGGCGACGACGGCGACTCGTCTGACTTATATGGCCGGTAATGCAGTGCGCCGGGCGGCAGCTGATGCAAAACAACAACTGATTAATTTAGCGGCGGAGGTTTTAGGGCTTCCGGCTGACAAATTATCCGCTCGGAACAAAGTGGTAGTGTCGGTTGACGAACCGCAGAAAAGAATATCTTATGCAGAATTAGGTGTCATCAGTCACTGGGTAAAAGGCGGTCAGATTATCGGTAACAACTCATGGATGTTTAACGAACAACCCTTTAGCATAGATGTTAAAGTAACAGGCTTTCCTTTCAGGGTTCTGGGGGCGTATAACTATGGGGCTCATGCCGTTGAAGTTGAAGTTGATCATGAAACAGGTTTGGTCCGGGTGGTTAATGCTCTTACTGCTCATGATGTCGGTAAAGCAATTAATCCTTTGTCTGTGGAGGGACAGTCTCAGGGCGGTTTTACCCAGGGGGTGGGATACGCTTTGTTTGAAGATCTCAAAGTAAAGGACGGGAAAATTATCAGCAACACTCTTCTGGATTATAAGATTCCGACTGCAGTAGATGTTCCCGCGATTAAGTCTTTAATAGTTGAAACCAACGAACAAACCGGGCCGTTCGGGGCCAAAGGGATTGGTGAGGCCCCATTGGTACCGGTGGCGCCCGCTATCGCCAATGCCGTTTATGATGCTATTGGGGTAAGGGTAAAAGACTTGCCGTTGACCCCGGAAAGGATATTGGATGCACTAAAAGTCTAACACGTGACCGGTTATTGATAACGGTGAAGGAACTTTGTATTTTAGGGATGGCGGCGCTTACCACAGCAGTGGAATAGTGTGCCGTCCCTATTAAAGTCAATGGCAGCAAGGCGGATGAAATACGGAATGGTTGAATAATTTTGCAGCGGGCACCGGTAGTTGCAAACGGTAGCCATTATTGACGACTGAAAGAAGGTTGATACGTAAATGAAGCTGCTCAAGGTAAGTGGAATCACCAAATACTTTTATGGTCTTTCCGCCCTAAAAGACGTTAATTTCGATTTGTTGGCAGGAGAAGTCCTCGCGATTGTAGGGGAAAACGGAGCGGGTAAAAGTACCATGATCAACATTCTTGCCGGCGCCCTGAAGCCTGACGAAGGTGATATTTTGTTCCGGGAAGAGGTCTTCCGACCAAAGGATCCCAGTGATGCACTAAAAGCGGGAATATCGGTGATTTTCCAGGATCTTCATCTAATCCCCCAGCTATCGGTGGCCGCAAATATCTTTTTGCACGAACTTCCAACCCGAAGATATGCCAGGATACCTTTTGTCCGTTCCAGGCAACTGCTCGAGAAAACTGCAGAACTTTTATCTGACCTTGGTTTTAATATCGACCCCGCTATTCCCGTGGAATGCCTAAGTCGTGCTGTTCGACAACAGGTGGAAATAGCCAAAGCTTTAGCTACTAAAGCCAAGTTAATAATTATGGACGAACCGACTGCCAGCCTTGAGACCCGCGAAGTAGAAAAACTATTCCACATTATCCGCCAGCTGAAAGTCAGGGGAACCAGCGTTGTTTTTGTCTCTCACCGCCTTGATGAAGTCCTTGACATTGCAGACCGGGTTACAGTATTTCGGGATGGGCAGGTAGTAGGAACGAAAACACGGTCGGAGCTAAACGCTAACCAGTTGGTTAAGCTTATTACCGGTCGAAATATGGAAATCACGTTTAACAGGGAATCTCTCAAAACTGGGAACGTTATCTGCAAAGTTAAAGGTGTCCAGTCTTCAGGTATCCGGGAGCCAGTGAACTTGGAACTAAAGAGGCATGAAATTCTGAGTTTTACGGGTCTTATAGGTTCCGGATATTCAAACATATTAAAGGTAATTTGCGGGCACGAACCTGCAAGCAATGGGGAAATCAGAATAGCGGGCAGTGAAAAGTCCATTCGCAGTCCCTATGAGGCAATTAATAATGGCATTGGTTACATACCTGAGGACCGCAAAAAAGAAGGATTACTCATGAACCTCTCGGTAGAAGAAAACATAGTCATTGCCAGCCTTAAAAAGATCAGTCGTTGGGGATTTGTATCGAGGAAACAATGCAGGCAGCTTGTTGACCCATTGATCAAAGCCCTCAAGATTAAGACACCCAACTCGTGCACGCCGGTCAAAAACCTCAGTGGTGGAAACCAACAGAAAGTTATCATTGCCCGTTGGCTTGCCAGTAACGCCAAAATATTGGCATTACTCGAGCCAACTCACGGAATTGATATAGGTGCCAAGCAAGAGGTGTACAAAATGCTAAGAGAATTTGCAAACGGGAAGGGAGCCGTGATCTTCTCGTCTTCCGAGTTACCGGAAGTGATTAACGTTAGTGATAGAATTGTAATTTTTAATAAAGGAAAAGCATGTCAAGCGGTGTTGTCGTCTGATATTACCCATAATACACTCTTAGATCAGGTTTTTGGAGATAACAACGTAACAAATTCTACCCCAGAAATAGAGGTGGGCGTATGAACGGGTTGGCTGGACTTGACCAAACACAAAATAGCATGACAAGTGAGTCAAACACAATAAAGACACAATTGAAAAAAAGAGACTGGGGTCAATTACTGGTGCCTGTAATGTTATTGCTCTTAGCAGCAGGGCTGACGTTTTTTAATGAATATTTTTTTACCTTGGGGAACTTGCTAAATGTGCTGCAACAAATATCAATTCTGGCTATAATCTCTGCCGGAATGACCTTTGTTATTATTGGTGGTGGATTTGACCTTTCTGTAGGTTCTGTTGTTGCTCTTTCAGGATCTCTGTCTGCCATAGTTATGGTCAGGTATGGGGTAGGCGCTGGCATTGCCGCAGGGCTGTTAGCAGGAATATTGGTAGGGTTCATCAACGGGTCTTTGATTAGCCGAATGAATATATCTCCTTTTATCACAACCTTAGGGATGTTGGTCATCACCAAGGGAGTAGCACTCGGGGTTACAGGGGGGGCCTCTGTTCTTAATCTGCCTAAACATTTTGCCTGGCTCGGTAGTGGACACATTATAGGAATCCCGGTGTCCGGATTCATAGTTGTGGTTGTGTTCCTGATTGGCATAGTAGTGCTGCGCAATACGACTTTTGGCATCAAAACTTACGCCGTTGGTGGCAACAAAGAAGCCGCCCGTCTCTTGGGGGTAAAAGTTAACCGTATTATCACTGCTACATATGTAATCTGTGGTTTTACCGCTGCTCTTGCAGGGGTGTTGCTGGCAGCACGTCTCAGATCAGGGGACCCTACAGCTGGAGTAGGCATGGAGCTATTCTCCATTGCCGCAGTTATTTTGGGAGGGGCCTCTCTTCACGGAGGTCAGGGTTTTTTGAGCCAGACACTTCTGGGGGTATTATTTATCGGCATATTGGAAAATGGTTTGAACTTAATGAATGTACCTTATTACTGGCAGCAGGTCGTTATCGGCAGTGTATTTATTCTTGCTGCCTGCATAGGGATGGTTCGAAAACAGGATACAAGGTGAAGAAATATTAAAATGAAGAGAATAAAGGAGGCATAAAAATGTTTAGTGCACAAAGAAAAAAAATTTTGGGACTGGCACTATTAATGATGTTTCTTTTTACAACTTTGATGATTGGATGTTCCTCGTCTCCAACTCCAGGTGAAAAAACCTCTGAGAATAAGACATCCGGGGACACAAAGTCTAAGACTAAAACATTTACCGTTGGTGTGGTTCTAGCGAGTTCGACTAATCCTTTGTATGTGAGTATGAACAAGGGGATTCAAGATAAGGCTAAAGAGCTAGGCGTAAATATCCGTTCTGTAATTGCTGATGAAGACCAAACACGCCAGAATAACGGAATTCAGGATTTAATTACGGCCAAGGTTGATGCGCTGCTGGTTTCACCTATTACACTTGAAGGCGCAATTCCCGCATATGAGTCTGCGAAAGAAGCAGGTATACCGGTCATCAGTATCGCCAGAACTTTGAAGCGCCAAGATATTGAGACTACTTATGTGGGTATGGACATAGTGCAAGACGGACGTAATATAGGAGAGTGGCTGGCAAAAAAACTTAATGGCAAGGGAAAGGTTGCTATGTTAAAAGGAGTTGCAGGTGCATCCTTCACCATGGACCTGGAAAAAGGTTTCAAAGAGGCAATTGCCAAGTATCCTGAAATCAAAATAGTTGGAGAAGTAAATTCTGCTATTACCAAAGAACAGGGATTGAAAAATACGGAGAATTTTCTCACTGCAAACCCTCAACTTGATGCCATTTATGCAGCTAACGATGAATTGGCTTTGGGTAGTTTGCAAGCAGTAGAAACTGCTGGACGGTTAAATAAGATTTTAATCACCGGCTATAATGGTACGCCGCCAGGTTTGGCAGCTGTTAAGGGTGGTAAAATGACCGTCACCACTGTCCTAAGACCTTACGGCTGGGGACAATTGGGCATTCAGACTGTTTTCGATGTTCTCAACGGTAAGACTGCCCCTAATCCGGTGGCACACGAAACAAAGTTGGTAGATCAAGAAATTCTAAAAAATATTAACCCTGATGAATTGAAGTAACGCATTAAGAATGGCTCGCACAACTTTGATTTTCAAGGTGCGAGCCCATTTTTGCTCGAATTATGATATGACTTTTTCAACAGTCTGAAAAAGCGGCCGCTTATCCGGTCGCTTTTTGTTTAATTACACTCAAAAGATGCTCTTTGTTTTGGATAATGTCAACATATTAATAGCCGTAACATTGGCCTATAATGACTTTAAAAGAATTAGGAGGTGTGCAAGCAATGGTTTTGTTTAAGCGTACTAATTAAACGATTTATAAAAGAGGGAATAATCTCTAAAAGAAAAATCCAAGGAGGCGATAAGTTTGGGTAAATTTATTGTAGGTACTGATATCGGTGGAACTTTTACTGATGTTATCGGTATTGATCTCGAAACCGGGGAACAACGAGTTGGAAAGGTTCCTTCAACTCCCCCAACTTTTTTTGACGGTGTAATCAACGGTCTGGAGCGTGCTGGGATTTCCGGAGATGAATGCATTTCCTTCCGGCATGGAGCTACGGTGTCAACCAACGCTATTTTAGAAAGAAAAGGGGTAAAAACCGGTTTGATCACGACTGAGGGTTTCCGTGATGTATTAGGTGGCGGTCGCGCAGAAAGAATATCTGCTTTCGAACTGGATTGGGATCCACCACCGCTCATTATTCCCCGGCGGGATGTGCTTACAGTTCAGGAAAGGATTGGTCCCTGGGGAGACGTTTTGGTTCCGATTAACGAAGATCACGTGCGGGATGCAGCACGGAAATTCAAGAAAAGAGGCATCCAATCGATAGCTATAGTCTACATGGATTCTTTTATGAATCCCGAGCATGAACGACGCACTGAAGAAATTTTGCGTGAAGAATGCCCGGAAATAGATGTAACCTGCTCGTACAAAGTTCGTCCCGAAATGCTGGAATTTGAAAGAACCACTACCACTGTCTTAAACGCCTATGTTTCTCCGATCCTGAAAGATTATCTGCGAGGCTTATCTAACCGACTAAGAACAGATTGGAACTACAAAGGGCAGCTCCTCCTTACAACCAGTGGTGGCGGGATTGTTGGGATGGAAGAAGCCATTAAAATGCCGGCGCGGACCTTCCATTCTTCCCCGGTTTCCGGAGCTGTCGGCATGGCAGGATATATTGGCAGTTTAGCAGGGTTTAATAATATTATTGCTTTTGAAACCGGTGGCACCACCAATAATGTATCAATGATTTATCAGGGGCAGCCGGCCATAACCCATGAATGGAAAATTCTCTGGAATGTACCGTGCTGCCTGCCCTCGGTTGATACCGTTTATATCGGTGCCGGTGGCGGCAGTATTGGTTGGGTTGACCGTGGTAATATCCTGAATGTTGGCCCGCATAGTATGGGGGCGGTTCCCGGACCGGCTTGCTATGGAATGGGCGGCGATGAACCTACCAACACCGACTGTCAGATTGTTTTAGGCCGGATTAGTCCCGATTATTTCCTGGGAGGGGCAATGGAAGTTTATGCCGATCTTTCGCGTAAAGCCCTGAAAGAAAAAATTGGTGACAAATATGGCTGGACAGCAGAAGAAGCCGCCTATAACATGTACAAAGTAGCTACTTCCAACCTGATGATGGCCCTAAGACTTCAGACTGTAGCCAGGGGCTGGGATCCGCGTGAGTTCGCCATTGTACCTTATGGTGGCGGAGGAGCGTTATATGCAGTTGATCTGGCCCGGGAAGTTGGTGTCGGCACAGTTATTGTTCCTCCTCTGCCTGGTTATGCTTCAGCCTTTGGGGCAACCCGGGTGGATATTAAACATGAGTTTACCAGGCCCATGCACAAGTCTGAAAACGAATTGAATTTTGACAAACTGAACGCTGAAATGGATGATTTGGTAGCAGAAGCTGTAGCTACTTTGCGTAGTGAGGGCATCGCTGATAAGAACATGATGATACAGCGTTTCGTCGATGTCAAGTATTTCAGCCAGAGCTCATATTTCACGGTGGATGTCCCAGAAGGTGAAATTAGAGATTTGAATACAATTTCTGAGAATTTCCTTGTGGCAATGAAGGACCGTTATGGTTACGTACTTCCTCCTGGTCATGATCAACTTGAGATTGTTAACCTTCGTGTTATTGCCTGGGGTATTGTTAACAAACCTGTCTTAAAGGAATTTATTAATACCGGTGACTCCAAGAAGGGGTTAAAAGGTTATCGTAAGGTTTATTTTGAAGAAACCAAGGGCTTTACCGATACTGCTATCTACGAGCGGTCTTTGCTCCCAACCGGGGCTACTTTCAGCGGTCCGGCGATAGTTGAGCAGCCAGATACAACAACTGTAATGCCCCCCGGATGCACCGCCACTGTCGATCCTTACGGCAACCTTATTATCAAAGTCCACAAATAAATCGGCTAATTCCAAGGAGTTAAACTGAGGAGGTATAAATATGGTTAGAAAAAAGGAACTGGATCTGATAACTTTTGAGGTGCTGCGTAATGCTTTCGTTGCTGCAGCATATGAAGCCAGTACCACGATCGAACGGATCGCTTATCATCCGGTGATAGGGATGGGGCGTGACCGCTCCAATGCCGTATTATCAGCGAACGGACAGTTGGTTGCTCACGGTCATACAGACGCAGCCGCCCACTACGGTTCTTTTGAGGAATCGATTAAAGAGTTGCTGAAGGACATTCCGGCAGAAACCATGAAACCTGGGGATACTTATATTTTTAGTGATCCTTACCGAACGGGATCTCACGTTAATGATACCCGGTTTATCAGGCCCATCTTCTATAAGGGTGAACTGCTCTCCTTCTCCTGCACTGTTGTACACTGGCCGGATATAGGAGGTCCGTATCCAGGAACCTTTAACCCCCATGCAGATAGCTGCTATGCTGAAGGCTTACGTATCCCACCTTTGAAGATTTATGAAAATGACGAATTGGTTACTCCAATTTGGAACTTGATCTCAACTAATATTCGAGGCGCTATTGAACGGCGTGGCGATATCACGGCTCAATTTGAAGCCGGTCGGTTGATTGAGCGCCGGATTGTTGAACTCGCTGAAAAATATGGTCCTGATACGGTCCGGGCGGCAATGGAAGAACAGTTTGATTATACCGAGAGGATGCTTCGCAAAGATATTGAGGAGCTTCCGGACGGTGAATATTTCTTTGAAGACTTTGGTGACAAAGATGTTTTGTCTCCCGGTCAAACGCCGATCCGGGTTGCCTGCAAGATGACGGTTAAAGGAGATACCATTACTTTCGATTGGTCGGATTCCGATCCCCAGCCAATCGCATCTTGGGGGTGCTCTAAAGCAACACTTCTGGGGGCAACTTACCTGGGCTTTATGATATGCTTCCCCCATCTTTTCCCGCTTAACCATGGAGTAACCAGAAGCATCAAAGTTATTTCCAAGAAGGGAACCTGTGTGGATGTGGAGTTTCCGGCCGGTACCACCGGTTATTGCTCCGGCGCATTCGACAAAATAGAAGCTGTTACCATTGCCTGCCTGGGGAAAGCTCTGTGCGGACTTAAACCATGGCGAGTTTACCCGGCAGCAGTAAGTTTAACCAACTTGTGCCTCGGTGGAACCAATCCTCGTACCAATCGCCCGTTTGTGCAATATACCTGGGCTGTCGGCGGTGAAAATGCCCGGGTATTCAAAGACGGCAAGTCTTTAATTTTCATGCGGTTCTGTAACGCTAGAACTATCCCGCAGGAATTGGAAGAACGTTGGTTTCCGGTGGTTTATACCCGCTACGAGGCCAGAAAAGACAGTTGTGGTCATGGAAAACGCCGCGGTGGGTTTGCTCTGGTGCGTGAACTAAACGTACTGGCCGATGTGTCAATGACTATCCACGGGGACCGTGAAAAATTCACGCCCTTTGGAATGTCCGGGGGAACCAATGCTGGGGCGGGCGCCTTGAAAATAAACGTCGGCACGGACCGTGAAAGAGATTGTGGGATGTATGCTACCGGAGTGAAGCTTAAAGCCGGTGATCAAATTTACTATACTTCCAGTGGCGGCGGTGGGTACGGTAATCCGCTTGAGAGGGACCCCGAACTGGTTTTGGAAGACGTAATTGATGAATGGCTTACAATGGAAGCTGCCAGGAAATATTATGGTGTTGAGATCAAGGTAATTGATGAAGATGCTTGTCTTTACGAAATAGATTATGAAAGCACCAACCGTATGCGGGCTGAATTAAGCAAAACGCCGCTTCCACGGGGGAAAGGGGCGTTCGAGGTCAATCCTTTAACTGAGGATATTAAAATTAGCTGGGAACCCACAGAAGAGGAAGTCCAACCCCATATAACAGTATCTAGGCCCCCGGGTTGGTAAAATTATTGCGGTTATGCAAATAGCCGGTAGAGAAATCCTTTACCGGCTTTTTAAAACCTTAACAGTTACCATAAACTTAGTTTGCTCATTTTAGCTTAATATAGTCTTATTTAGTGAGGGAGGTTAATAATTCTATGTTTTCCAATTACTTTAATGAAGAAGCAGAAACTATGCCTTTGTCGGAAATAAAAGATTTGCAACTGGCCAAATTAAAAAAGCAATTAGCTTATGTTTACGAAAATTCTCCTTTTTATCGAAAGAAATTTGATGAAGCCGGAGTAAAACCCCATAACATTAATCGATTAAAAGATTTGGAATTGTTCCCTTTCACCACCAAGGACGAACTCCGGGACAGTCAAAAACAAGCACCGCCATTAGGGCTTCATGCCGCCCAACCATTGGATAACATTATTAGAATTCATGCTTCTTCCGGAACTACAGGGGTTCCAAGTTTTGTAGGAATTACAGCTCGTGACCGGGATATCTGGACCGAGGTTGTTTCGCGCTGTTATTATTCGGAAGGGGTTCGACCCAACAGTAAAGTTATTATGGGTTTTGGGATTGGTTTCTTTGTAGGCGGCCTTCCGTTGCATGATGCGATTGAAAATATCGGTGCAACCTTTATTCCCATCGGGACAGGCGCTTCGGACCGGATCCTTAGTTCCATTGACAATATAAAGGCCGACATCATAACCTGTACCCCATCCTACGCTATTTACTTGGCGGATTATATCCGCAAATTGGGCCGCGACCCACGGGAGTTAGGTATTAAACGGATAATGTGCGGTGCTGAACCCGGTGGCGGGGTACCGGGAGTGCGCAAACGCATTGAAGAAGATTGGGGAGCCACTGTAACCGAAAGTTTAGGTAATGCAGATATCCTGCCGGTTTATGCTGCTGAATGTGAAGAGCGAAGCGGCAACCATTTCCTGGGTCATGAATATCTTTATCTTGAAGTAATTGATCCGGACACGGGAGAGGCATTGGAGCTCGAGGATGGTGTTACCGGCGAATTGGTAGCTACCCATATAGATCGCGACTGCGTGCCATTAGTGCGTTTTAGAACCCGTGACCGGGTCACGGTTTGGACCAGTCCATGTTCATGCGGACGGACCGGTTTCAGAGTACGCTGTATCGGACGGACCGACGATATGTTAATCGTCCTTGGAGTTAATGTTTTTCCGTCGGCAATTAAAGACGTAGTGTCTGGTTTCCGCCCTCGGGTTACCGGAGAGATGCAAGTTGTCCTTGACCAGCCTGGTCCAAAAGTTGAGCCACCGTTAAAAATCAGGGTAGAACATGGCACTGACAACGGGGATCTTAAGCAACTTAAAAAAGAAATTGAAAATGCTTTACGGGAAAAATTAATCTTTTCCCCGCTGGTTGAATTGGTTCCTCCGGGAACGCTGCCGCGCTATGAAATGAAAGGCCAATTAATATATAAGGCTTACGAGCAGAAATAGGGAGTGAGAATATGACCAGAAAAGTAGCACTGGTTGCTGGCGGGACGACTAGTAAATGGGGAGTTTATCCCGGCACATTGAGGGATATTATTTCAGAAGCTGCTAAGGCATGTTTTGACTCTAACCCTCGGATCAAAGCCGACCAAATTCAGGGTTTTATTTTCTGCAGCGTTTTTCCGGAACGCAGCGCCTACCAGTCCCATACAGCGCCATGGGCTGCCGAGTGCGCCGGGGTAAAACCCAATCGTATTTTTTGCCGGGTGGAGAATATGTGCGGCAGCGGGACTGTTGGTATCCGTACCGCCTATACTGCGATTGCCAGCGGATTGGCGGATCTGGTGATGGTCCTGGGTGCGGAAAAAATGTTTGTTCCCAATCCTCAGGAAATCATGTTAAACATGCTTACTGGCGTCGACCGGGAATGGGAAGGCAGCACCGGCCTCACTGCCCCAGTGCAGTTTGCACTGGCGGCCCAGGCTCATATGCGTAAATACGGCACCACCGAAGAACAACTGGCACTGGTTTCCACCAAAAATCACCTGAACGCTTCCCGCAATCCCTACTCCCAGTTTCCCAAGCCTTGCACCGTAGCCGATGTTCTGGCCTCGAAGCCCGTTACCAGTCCGCTAAAAATCTTTGACTGCTCTTCGATTACAGATGGGGGAGCGGCGGTCATCCTGGCGGCCGAAGAGCTAGCCAAAGAACTGACCGATAATCCGGTTTATATTCTAGGTACCTGCCAGGCAGCTTCCGGCTTCAACTACGCCAACATCCCCGATGACTGGGCCGACTGGGATGTCTTAAATCAGGCTGCTCAAACAGCTTATAAAATGGCCGGGATCAAGCCCAAAGATGTTGATGTAGCCGAAGTTCACGACTGCTTCAGCATTTCGGAAATTATTGAATACGAAGCTCTGGGGTTTTGCCTCAAGGGGGAAGGAGGCAACTTCGTAGCCTCAGGGTGCTCTGATTACGGTGGGCAGGTTGTGGTTAACCCCCGTGGCGGGCTAATCGGCTGCGGCCATCCGCTGGGAGCCACCGGCGTGGCTCAGGCTGTTGAAGTCTTTCGGCAGTTGCGCAATGAAGCCGGAGAACGCCAGGTCGCCAATGCAAAAATCGGTTTGAACCATAACCTGAGCGGAATCGCTGAACACCATGTGGTAATTTACGGCAGCAAGGAGGTGCTGTAGAATGATTCGGGAATTTAATCTAAACTACGTCTATATTGTCGATTACGTGCCTCAGCAAAGTCAGGAACACAATAAGCTTTATACCTTTTTTGAGAATCTGAAAGCCGGCCGTTTGACCACCACCCGCTGCCCGGCTTGTACCAGGGATTTCTGGCCGCCGCGCACGGTATGCCCCACTTGCTACAGCGATACGTTAGAATGGGTGGACTTGCACGCCACCGGAAAAGTGCGGGGCTTTTCTATCCAAACTTCGGGTGCGGCCCCCGGCTTCACTTTGCCGATGATCTTTGCCCGGATTCAGTTGACCGACCAGGTGGGTTTTATAGCCAGGGTAATTGAGGTTGACCCGCAGGATATGGTAGTGGGCATGACGGTGGAGCTGGTAGTAGTGCCTGCGCCCCAGAACCGGGTGATGTGGGCTTTCCGGCCAAAAAAATAATTAGGAAACCAGGAAGTGGGTACAACGTTTTTTGGATTGACCGAGCTCAACTGGGCGGCAATAGGATTGCTGTCCAGTTGATATCAGACAGGGTGCTCCTGAGGTGGAAGCCTTTTCTCTCGACTATTTGCGTATATTCAGCGCAGGCCTATGGGTCGGCACGCCTGCAACCGTACCATGGTTATACAATTTACCCCCAGACAAACTCGAGTCATCTGGTTAACAAAGAGGTAATTGTTCCGGGGTTGAATAAGCGTTTTAAAGTGGGGGATACTGATGAGCTTGAATTTTCCTAATATCACTGCCCTATGGCCTATGTGCACAGAGAAAAAAAACAGGGATGATTACTTGCCAATGTATATTAATGATCCGAAGAAGGTAAGTAAATCACAAATGAATTGTGCTAAGGAAGCAATTCTTTGGTTGTTATCAAAAACTCCCCATACTGTTTATGAAATAGCAGAACATTATGCGTTATCACCCGAGTTGGTCAAATTCTTGATAGAAGAACTTGTACGATCAGGGATGCTTACTGGGGATAACATTGATATATATTTAGATTAATTATTACTAATAGGGGGCTACTAGCTAACCGTTTCTGGGAATTAGTTGGCAAAAGTACTGCTAACAGTTATTTGAAACGAGATAAAGACGTTAATGACCTTGAGCAAATAGTTGATGCTTTCTAAATGATTTTTTTCGCTGCCGATTTTCACGATACTTAGCTCTTTTTAGTGCATATCCTGTTTCAGGAGTTATCTCTGAAGCAGTGTTTGAGAACAGGTACCAGCACGTAGATGAATTGCGCCGTATGGGTGCTAATATCAAAATAGAAGGCCGGGCGGCTATCGTCAAAGGGATACCCAAACTAAGCGGCACCTTTGTAGAGGCAACCGATTTGAGGGCCGGAGCCGCACTGGTGCTGGCCGGACTGGTGGCAGAAGATGCAACTGTAATAGAGAATGTATCACATATTGACCGGGGATATGAAAATATTGAGAGAAAATATGTAGCCCTTGGAGCAAGAATTATGAGGGTGAATGGAGTATAGAAGTTGGCAGTTAGCAGTTAGCAGTTCGAAGTTATCGTAGAAAGAAAGAAAAGAAGAAATTATAAGTGGGTGCAGCCGGGGGCTGCTTTTCTTTTGGCTAGCATCAATTTTAGAACCTTATCATTCTCCGCTTGGCTGATATAGCCCAGAGATAGTCCGGTAGTATCAGCTAGTTGCACCACCTTTAGTTTAATGCTAGTAAAGCAGTGTTGACTTTAATAATAATAACTGTTACTATGAAGACGTTCAAAATATTGTTGTAACTAATATAATATTTTTCCTGCAAAACCCAAAAAGGAGGCAGCTGTCTTTTGATGGATATGCTATCTGTTGTCATCGGTTTTATGGTTGTTGCCCTAATATCTTTCGGCCTCAATATTCCCCTTGGCCTGTGGCGGGCAACCACCAAAAAATTTAGTTTGAGCTGGTTTATATCTATTCATACGGCTGTGCCTCTGATTTACTATCTCAGAGTTAGTCAGGGTCTTAATTATTGGACTATACCCTTTTTTTTCGCTTTGGCGATACTTGGTCAGATAGCCGGAGGACGAATTTTTAATAAGTATGTGAGGACCAGACCTGTCGAGGTAGCCTTTAGGAAAAGCAATCAGGAGGTAACTATTTTGTTTAGGTTAATTTGGCTGACCTTCGGATTTCTATCTTTAATTATAGGGATTTTAGGGGTCATACTCCCTTTGCTGCCAACAACCCCTTTCATATTATTGGCAGCAGCTCTGTTTGCCAAAAGTTCCACCCGGCTCTATAATTACCTGGCTGAAAATAAATACTTTGGCCCGATAATAATCAGTTGGCAGGAAACACGAACTGTTCCACCAAGGGCTAAAATTATTTCGGGGCTGTTTATGAGTGTCTCTGTCATTGCCTCAATTGCTTATATGTTATCCTAAGATTTGACTAAAATATTCCATCTTAAAATGAAAAAATAGCGATCGAACTAGTGATTATTGATTTTTCATGGTAGGAAGACCGTCTCTAAATTTAAAAGAGACGGTCTTCCTGCTTTTTCGATATGGATTGTTAATATTATAGGAAAATTATATGGCTGTATAGGAGAATTATATGTCCAAACTTGTCATACATTGTAATAGTCATAAATCAATTTGCTAAGTTAAACGGAAAAGAGAGGAGGAGTAAAAATGTCTGGGAAAACCACGAGAGGTGGGGTATTAATTGGTTAAACGATACGCTTTGGTACTGTTTTTACTAACTGGTTTATTCGCAGCATTGTTGGCAAACAATGTTGGTATAGCTACAGCGGAGGATACGGCGCCTGTAATGACGGATGTTTATTCATCATCTATAGATAATGAACCCAGTGTGAATTCATCGTCTGTGGACAGTGAACCCAGTGTGAATTCATCGTCTGTGGACAGTGAACCCAGTCTGAGCTCATCATCTGTGGACAGTGCCCCCACCAGTGTAAGTTCGTTGAGTCCTCAACCCAATTCTACTATTGCTTCCCTAAATCCTAAGTTCAGTCTGAGGTTTTACGATCCTGATGAATTAAATTCGCAGGTAATTTTGGAGGTGGATGGTACAAACATTGTTCCAACGATTATATGGGATGGTTTTTATGAAGACTATGTAGATTCTTGTTCGGGAGAAATCGAGTCTGTTCGTGTAGGGGACAATTACACCAGCGGTGAAATTACTGCTCAGTTTCCAACATTAACTGCCGAGCAGCATACGATCTACTACAGAATATCTGATAAGCTTGGCAATATAGCTGAAGATTCCTACAACTTTTTTATAGCAGATACTGTTGGCCCAATTATTACTGATTTTAGCCCCCTTGACGGTTCGACTATTGATGTTATCAAACCGGTGATCAGAGCAACATTGAAGGATGACAACAGCATTGTAGAAGACAGTGTTTATCTCAGCATCAACGGAGTTAAAGTAGATGCTGCCTATAATTTCTTAACATCTGCTGTAACATATTCTTTTCCACAGGTTTTAGCGAATGGAGCTTATAACGTGGAATTAAGAGCAGCAGATATTTTTGGCAACACATCTGTAAAATCGTGGACTTTTTACGTTTATGCAGACCGAACCCCTCCAGTGCTGTCTAACATGAGCCCAGCATCAGGTTCAACAATTGCAGAACTGGCCCCTTCTATATCGTTTAGATTCTACGACCCCGGAGGAATAGACCCAGCCAGTGTTCTGATTAAGGTAGACGGTAATACTCTGAATGCTTCAGTTACCTATGACGGAATTTATGAGACTTATAGAGACTCCTGCTCAGGTGATACCTATACTGTGCGAGTGGGGAATGATTATACCAAGGGTGTTATTAATGCCCAGGCTCCGGTTTTAGAACAGGGAAGTCATATGATGTACTATTACGTCATGGATAAGACGGAAAATATTATAGAGGGAACACATGTATTTACTGTATCTGACACAGAAGGCCCGCTGATTACAGACTGTTCTCCATTGGATGGCTCAACAACTGATTTAATCAGGCCTATAATTAAGGCTGCATTGACTGAAGTAAACGGGATTGTCGCTGACAGTATATATCTCCATATCAATGGAACCAGGGTTAATGCTGAATATAACATTGTAACATCTGCTGTAACGTATTCTGTACCGCAGGTGTTAGATAACGGGATCTACAATGTAGAATTAAGAGCAGCAGATACTCTTGGTAATGTAACTGTTAAAAAATGGAGTTTTAACGTGTATACAGACCGAACCCCACCACTGCTGTCAGATATGGTTCCTGCATCAGGTTCCACAATTTCTTCAATGGTTCCTACTGTATCGTTTAGATTCTACGACCCGGGAGGGATCAACCCAGCCAGTGTTCTGATTAAGGTAGACGGCAGTCCTGTAAATGCTTCAGTTACCTATGACGGAATTTATGAGACTTATAGTGACTCCTGCACTGGGGATACCTATACTGTGCGGGTGGGAAATGATTATACCAAGGGTGTTATTAATGCCCAGGCTCCGGTTTTAGAGCAGGGAAGTCATACGATGTACTATTACGTCATGGACAAGACAGAGAATATTGTAGAGGGAACGTATACATTTGATATTTATGATAACGAAGGCCCACAAATTGCAGAATGTTATCCTGCAGCTGGAGTGACTATAAATAGTGATAAGCCAACTATTACTGTTAAATTAAATGAAAGCAATTCTATTGTTGCAGATAGTGTTTATCTGAGTCTTGACGGAACGAAGGTAGATTTTGCATATAATATCGATACTGCATCAATTACATATTCTGTAACTACAAGATTGACTAACGGCCAACATTCATTACAATTTACCGCACGTGATGGTTTAGGCAACCTTGGGTCAAAAACATGGACCTTTGTAGTTGCTGCGGACCAAACCGGACCTGTATTTAGTAATGTTGAGCCTGCCGCAGGTTCAAAGGTAACCTCCACAAGCCCGTTTATATCACTTAATTTCAGTGATGCAAGCCAGGTTGATAAAAATTCTGTTGTCATGAAACTTGACGGAGCTGCTGTCAATTCAGCCATTGAATATCAAGGTATATACGAGACTTATCAGGATTCCTGCAGCGGTGACACTTACACAGTTAAGGTAGGGGAAGATAATACCAAGGGGAAAATATATTTTCAAGCCAGGAATTTGGAGAATAATCAGGACCATTTCGTGGAGATTTCTCTGAAAGACAAGCTTGGCAACAATACAAACCATAACTGGTCATTTACCACTTATGATGACCTGGGCCCCCAAATAACCACCTTGTTACCCCTGCCGGGCAGCATAACTGAAGAAGCAGGCACAGCAATTTCTTCTGTTGTTTGTGACAATAACGGCGTTGACCCCAATAAAATAACGATGACTGTTAATGGAGAAACTGTTGGCTCCTTCGACATTATAAAAGAGCTTATTAGCTATAAACCATCTGTGCCTCTTTTGGACGGTCACTACACAGTGGTTGTTTCAGCATATGATATCTACGGCAACTTCAGCTCAGTAAACTGGGGTTTTGATATTCGTCACCTGGGATTACCCGAGATAAAAAATCTGTCCCCTTCACCTCAGTCAGGCACCCGCACAACCACACCCAAAGTTTCTGCAACAATTTCAGATACTGCCGGACTAAATATAAGCAAGCTATCCATAAGTGTTGACGGTGCTGCCCTTAGTACAAAATTTGTTCCGGATTCACCGGGGTCCATAGTTTCCGGTCTGGTTTATGCAGTTCCATCGCAAGCTTTAAGTAATGGTATGCACACTGCTGTTGTGACAGTATTTGACCGGTCCGGAAACAAACAACAGAAGGCTTGGCAGTTTGGTGTTAATCAGTTCGGAGATATGGCTGTTGGAGGTGAATGCAGCCTTTGCCACACTGAAAGTATAGATACCATTGAGCGCAGGCACATTGAGGGTTCAGAAGATTGCAGTCTGTGCCACGGAAGAGGAATTGACTGGGATCCGGGGTGCTGCTATTGTCACGGGCATGATGAGTATTACCCTCCACCAGTGCGAAATGTTCCCTGTACACAGTGCCATAACCAAACTTTCTGGGATGTCGTGCCGACTCATGGCAGCGCCAATGAACTAAACAAGCACGACTATACCCTACTAGGTGAAAACTGCCGCAAGTGTCATTCCCAATACCTTACCAGGGAGCACAATTTATATGTCGAAGGGAAAGGAGTTTCCTATAGTTGTTTAACATGTCACCAAAGTTCAGATCCCGATGTTAAGGCCGCTATTATCGGACAAAACCGATCGTGTACAGCCTGTCATGGGACTAATGCTGACCACGAGCAATTACACAAAAGCGGCTTGGATCAAACATGTAAAACATGCCATGGTGAAACTTTAACTGCTGATCACTTAGATAACAGACCTACACTGGGACTCGATTGTATTAACTGCCATCCTGTTGGGAATGATTCCACCAGCGCTTATACATCCGGGAATCCATCGTGTTCACAATGCCATCCTGAGGGCCATGGTGTTAAACTAGCACCCAAAGTACCCTCTGATATCCCACTATACCCGGGAATAGAATGGTCGGAACCTCTGGATTCCAAGATTTTCGCCAACGAGTTCTGGATGATACCGGAATTTTCGGTAGGCGCCAAGCTGGTAGTATCAAAGCGTTATCCTGACTTATCAGGAAACCAAGTTTGGAATTTTTATTATAACCAAATGACTACTATGGGTTGGACATTGCAATCTCCTGCTCCGGGTGTGTTTGAGTTCTTTAATGTCGTATTCACCAAAGACACCCATAAGGTCAATATTAGTTTTTATGGTGGTTCTAACCACAATGACACACCTGTGGCACAACAGGGCTACAGGATAGAGATGCTGTATAAATAAAACTCAGATACGTAAATAGTCTTTTAAAGGGGAACTGCGGTTCCCCTTTATTTCATTTGTCTAAGAGTGCCAGCCTACAATACAGGTGGGCCCAAAGAGCTCAAGCCTTTATATGTTAGGCAAGGGGGTGGTTATGATTTTGGCACGATTATCGTAATATAGTGAAGGCTGTCCGAATAATATGGACATAGAGAGCCATTTTGGAAAAGTGGCCGTAAGTTATTGAGGATGGTGGTTAAAATGCGGAAAATGCCCCTGGTCGTTTTAATTGTTTTTATGGTAATTCTGATTTTTACCGGTTGTTCGATAAAAACCAAAACTGACAAACAAATTAATGCCGGAATCCAAAATCAACAACCGGGGAAGGATCCCAATACAGTTACATTTGCCTACATAGCTATGCCACAGACTTCCCCGCAGGCATTAATCAATAAAAAATTCGACATCCTTGGTACGGAACTGAAAAAGCTGGGAAAAACGGTTAATTTTGTATCAACCAGAAGTCTGGATAACATATGGCCGATGATGGACAAGGTGCAAGGCGGCCCAGAGTTTGTTTATATTCCATCAGCCAATTTTGCTACCTACATTACAGAGACATCAAGATTTGGTGGAAGCAATAATTATGCAATAATTGCCGGCAGCTCAAACGGCAACTCAACAGTGCTGATTGTACGACCGGAAATTAAGTCTCTAAAAGATCTGGCGGGGAAGAAGGTAGGAGCTGCTAATCTTAGGTATTCCGACGAGTTTCAGTTAAACCAGGTACTAGCTGCCCAGGGGCTGGCAACAAAAACTATGGGGGGGACTGTTCAAACATTATATGATGATATTGTTCTGACAGAGCTGGAGAATTTCAAAAACGGTAAATATGATGGAATCGTTTTGTATGGCCCTGAAAATTTTTCGGCGGCACTTAAGTCGGTACCGGGCAGTAAAATTTTGACCACTCTAAACCCAAACGGTCTTTTTGGCAAGCAACAGCCTAGAACATGGCTGGTAGCTAGAAAAGACCTGATCAAAGATAATCCCAAACTTGTAAAACAAGTATTAAAGGCACATCTCCTGCTCACAGAAAAAGCTTTAGCCAACGCCGGGGAAATACCGGCTTTGAACCGGGAACAGTATCTGCTATACTTTAAAGAAAAGAATACAGTAATGGATGACATTTTGCGCAAACATACCTTGGAGTTTTACAAGAAGAATTGGAAAGAGGCAGAAATAACTTACGACCCCAATATGAAATTTGTAACTGACGTTTTTAACTTTATGGCGCGTAAGGGTGTTGTTAAGGGTAAGACCATAGATGATTTTGTTCAGATGGATTTATTTAATGAAGTTTTAAAGGAAAACGGTAAACCTGAAATTAAATAATAAGTCCAGAGTCTCCAAAGGAACTGTTTGATGATTTAGCAAACATATAAATACCAAAGAAAAACCGCCTGTTGAGCGGTTTTTCATCTTTTTCGACTCTATAAGTTTCTGGTTATTTAAACATAATCCTTTTCATATCTCACAACCAAGCTTATCTCACGACAATCTTATCTTCTGTCTTTGCATTCTTGTGACATGCCTTACAGGATTCAGTGGCCATATCCCCGTTGTGGCAGCGCATGCATACCGGCATTAGGATTTGATTGCCTTTTTTTATTAAAGTTTCAGCTTTAGAGCTATCAAAAGAAGCTGCGGCTACATCTTGATTAGTTTTGAGATAATCGGAAACATGAAAATGTGTAACATTACTGTGGCAGTCAACACAATCTATCTGCTTAACAACATGCAATTGGTGAGGGAAGATAACATCTCCGGGAGCGGATACGTTTCTGCGGTCGATAGCGTGGCAGGACCGGCAAACCCCGTCAGGTATAATATTTCTTTTTTCTATGGGGTTTGCAAAAGCCCCTTTCCAGTGCTTATATACGAAGGTGGTGGGCTTAAGGTCTTTATGGCACTTTAAGCAGCTAAAATTATTATGGGAACTAACTAGCCAGGTGAAGTAATTAGGCTTCATCTCATGGCAATTAGCACAGAAACCTTCTGTTTTAGATCCCTTGCTGCCAAAGGAAGGAGCGTTAAACAGGAAGGCTGCCACCACAGCTACTAAGAATATGGCAGCAAAAAGCTTTAAAACTTTCATAATTTGCCGAACCTCCTTTCATTAAAAAGGCTGGGATTAAAAATTCACGTTCAAAGATACTTGATAATTATTAATTAATGTAATTAATGGAGTTTGCCGAACCCCATCGGCAGCATCCAGGCTAAAAAGCTAATTAGGATAATACTGTAAAAAACAAACTCGATTGCTATGAGAGTCTTACTTTTAGAGAAACGCCCCGACATCTAGATTTCCTCCTTTCATATTACACACTGGAAGACCATCTAACCCGAGGTGGGGAAACCCTTGCTTGGGGTAACAGTCGTTCCCTTATCGGCTTGAGCCTGTTTTTCCATAAGCATTTCCAGTTCCAGTCCATGTTCCAGTTTCATATTTTCCAGTGAAATATTACCATCCCACCAGACCCAGCTGACTGGGAAGAAATCTGGTTGGAAGTGCACATTGTATAAGTGCCAGGTGGCAATAAAGGATACCGCCAGTACTGCCTCATCACTGTGTCCCCAGCGATAAGCATCCACGAACCACTTGGGAAAATACTGCATTGTAAATTCAGGGAACCACATTAGAAGGCCGGAACCGCCGATTATAGCCATCCCCCAGAAGACCGCCCAGTAGTCAAACATTTCTTTCCACTGGTATCGACCGAATTTAGGGTGTTCGTCACTATATCCTAACTGGTAACTGAAATACTGTTTCAAGGCTGTCCAGGTCCCCTTGGACCAGGGTAGTATGGGTATTTCCAGATTATGACGATTCTTGATGGCAAAAATCCCAGAATACCCAAGGTGATAGAATGCCACTGCAAATAGCATTATGCCCCCAAAGATGTGCCACTGAAGCAGCTTGTCGCCTCCTCCGAAAAAAGAGGCAAGGCCTTTGGCCCACCCTGAATGATGGAACTTGATGGGCAATCCGGTGAGGGAACATAGAATAAACATGGTGAAAATCCCAATGTGTGTCAAACGGTGGTGGATGTTCCAACGTTGATACACTGGCTTATTTTGTGGGAAATCAGCATTGATTTCAGCCAATTTACTCACCTACTTCCTTTCAACTTTTTCGAATTACTAAGTCATTCTTAACTTATATAGTCGTCAGACTTGGAATTAGTGGCTATCTGGCTTACTGGCATTGATCCACTTACGCCTCAATTCAATTAGCATAAGGACCATTACGAAGCCAACCGTACCTATGGTTAACCAGGTAAAAAATATCAGAGTCCAGAAGGAAACAGCGCCATCACCTGTGGGTTCTAAACTATAATGCATTTTACCATTGGCAAAGTTCTCCAGGGGATAAAGATGGCATTTAGCACAAGTTTTAGGTGTATTTTCCTTTGATACCATGGAAGTTTTTTCTTCCGGGCCCAGAATGTCATGGCTGCCATGACAGCTGACACAACTGGCAGCTTCTTTACCGCCTAGAAGCACTGATTTTGCGTGAAAATCCAGTTCATATTCATGCATGATTTCTTCATGGCATTTGGCACAGGTATGTGGTACCTGATTGTGATTGATGGTCGCTGCGGCAACTTCTTTTTTATAAATATTGTGAATGCCATGGCAGTCGCTGCAATAAGCGTTTTGCCTTCCTTTTTCAGGATTGATGCGGCTATGGATTCCCTTAACGTATACTGCGGTCATATCTTTATGACATCTACGGCATTCACTATTAACCTGGGCAGTTAGGGCTGCCCCTGTTAACGCATTATTATGGGGATAATCAGTAATGTTGGTGTGGCAGTATATGCAGGGCATTGTCCCATGCATTGAATTTTTATATTTTTCTTCATCTACCCAAAGTGAGACTGTTTTTCCGTCAAATTTGGTTTTTAACCCCTGGGCACCATGGCAGCGCAGACAGGCTTCATTTATACGGGCTGACTTTTGCAGCAGGTCTTCAGCAAAGCCAGGAGGAGCTATAAGCAGGACAACTGTTATAGTAATTGCTATCATGAACATCAGCCGTACTTTATTTTTGCCCATAGGAATTTCACCCCTTTCGTGTTCAGAAGAACGCCAACATCGGTTGCCAGCGTTGTGCTTATGTATTTCGTGCTGCTTTAGTTTGCATGATTCACATTACAGGCGGCCATATAAGTATAAGAGAAATAGTAAATGTAACTGCGGAAATAACCGACCCCAGGATAGTGATAGAAGTTACTCTTGCAAGCAAATCCTGGATTCTGATTTTGTAACATATGATGTAAGTGCTAAGGCTGAACGAGAAAATCAGAATTAAAGCCAAACCTAAAATGAGTAGCGCTGACATAGGCTAATCCCCCTTTCTTAAATTATTTAACTACATTACCGGAGTCCAGCGCCTGTTCTTGTTTCAGACCGGGGTGAATGGATTTTTGTTGTAATTAACTAAAAAAGCTGGCCTTAACACAATAAGCCAGCAATCATTTGCTGGCCTCTGGACTGGATGTCTCCGGACTGTCTTACCTGTATTGAATTTTTGGCTTTTTTTGATCAGTCATGCTTGAGTCTTCGTGTTCCTCCGGCTTGTTAAATTCCAGAATAATTTCTCTCTTACAGTGTCGACATCTAATCAGTACCGTTTGATTCTCCAATTGACATACGATTTTTCCACATTTACACCGTAAATTGTTGTCCAAAATACCACTCCCTTTTCGCAAAGTATTTTTTAGCTTATATTTTCTTTACCCCCCTCCGCCAGAATAAAATAAAGCCAGCACACATGCGCTGGCCTCTGGACTTACAGTCTCTGGACTTTAACAACATACCAGTTAAGATATTAGTCTCTGGAGTTAGTCGGAGTCTAAGATAAATAAAAGGCCAGCACACACGTGCTGGCCTCTGGACTTTTAGTCTCCGGACTTCTAGCTGATATTTTGGAGTTGAACACTTTATGATTTATAAAAAAAGCTTTTACATTTTAATAAATATCAGCTATTAAGTTTTTGTTTAATATTTAATATTCAACGAATTTAAAATAAGTCCTCTTTTTTGGTATATTTTTCATAAAAAATTTTAGCTGAATTCATCGCAATAAAAGATTGGCCTCTGGACTCGTGGTCTCCGGGCTCTTTTGGTTACTTTTGGTTACTTAATGAAGTTTCTAATTAATTATCTAATTAATTATATGTAGTATTCAACAAATTTGGTGTAAATCCTTCTTTTTATTTATTTATTGGTGATTTCTATAATGCTGATGATTTATGCCTAGTCATCAGTAGAGCGCTTTGTTATAATAATATTTCAGTATATTTTTAAATGTTATTTCTTGGTGTTTGCGTTGAGTAATATCATTAAAAAATACGGAAAGACCATTATCTAAAGGATAGGCACGCACCTCAAACCACTTGCCGGTATAAATACATTCAACCTCAAAAGCAACAGGAATTTGTTTGTTCATGGCCTCTTGGTATTTTAAATATACTTCTGAATCTATGAGTTCTGGGAATAAGTCCCAAACGCATTTGTCAATTACTTCTTCTTTTGGCTTAATAAACATCCTATCTGCTTCATGGTTAAGGTACACAATTTTCCATTTATTATCAAAAAACAAAAAAGCATTTGTTACTGTTAATTTTTTCAATATGGTGCGTAAATCGTTTTCTTTCTGCTGTAGTTTAATCAACTCCACAATTAACTGTTCTATTGCCTTATCGACATATCTCACGTTGACCAACCTCTCAAATCTAGATATTTGTCTCTGGATCTAATCAGAGTAAAAAATTAGTCCAGAGGCCAGCACACCTGCGCTGGCCTCTGGACTAAAAGTCTCTGGACTCCTTATTGATATTTATTAAGTTTATGAATTATGGATTGTACATTATTTAAAAAGTAAGGATTAATTGTCTCCTTATGTTTGCAATCATTTTATAAAAAGCTGTGTGGCTTTTATCTTTGTTAATCATAATTTAATATTCATTAAAAACAGGTTAAATTCCTTTTTTTTGCTATTTTTTTGCTATTTGCTTTCCTTCTTGGTACATTAAAGATGCGAATGAGTGTTCATTCACAAATTGGTCAAAAAAGATATTTTGAATCTACTAGTCATTAGACAACCGCTTTGTTATAATAAAAACGAGGTGGTAGACAATGCCGGAAGTTCGTACTGTCAGGATCCGTTCCGCCAAAGGCGGGCGGGGGCATATACTGCAGAGCCTTTTTTTTATTTTTGTTTTTTGTCTGGCGGCTTATGTTTTACTGCAGTCCTCTCTGTTTAGGGTGAGAGAGATAACTGTCGTTGGCAATAAACAGCTAGCCAGTAACGAAATCATTAGGCTTACCGGGATTACGAAAGACATAAATATTTTCAAGGCGAACTTGGAGCAGGCTGCTGGACGGGCTGCTTTACACCCTATGATAAAGTTGGTGGATATAAAACGTGACCTTCCGGCAACAATAATCATTGCTGTAACTGAACGCAGGCCGGTTGGGATTCTGCCTGACCGTGGTGCATTCATTATAGTTGGGGATGATGGTACTTATTTGAGAAAGACTGCCAGTCTTGCAACTGTTAATCTTCCCATCATCACAGGTGTTAAGCCGGTCGGAATGCCGGGTCAGAAGATAGCTGATGAACGTCTGAAACATGCCCTGAATTACCTCCTGGGCATGTCGGCAAATATGTGGGCTGCTGTTTCAGAAGTGAATGTTTCAGATATTAATAACATAAGAGTCTTTACTATTGACGGGGTTGAGGTAAAATTTGGGGATGACTCGCGGGTTTCGGAAAAGATAAAATTATTCCAGGAAGTAATAAGCCAAAAATACCAAAATAGAATCTTGTATATTAATGTAAGCTACAAGGGAAGACCTGTAATAAAATTTGAAGAGTCAGTGTCACAAAGGAACACGAGGCAGTTTGACACAGAAATCTATGATTGAAAGGCCAGGGATAAAGCAGTGAACAGAGGTCGAATTTCAATTGCAGTCGTACTTTTTTTTCTGGGAATGATGGTGGCTGTACAGTTCCGATCAACTCAAAAATTACAGCAGAACACCCCTATAGCAAGGGCGCAGGAGTTAACGACTAGGCTAAAAGAAGTTAAGGAAGAAAGAGATACCCTGCTAGCAGAGGTCAAAGACCTTCGGAATAAGTTGGATGAAGCTGGTGCCGGCAAAAGGGGGGCTAATAAGGCTCTCCGGGACGAGCTTGATAAAGCAAGGATGCAAGCAGGAACGGTCTCAGCTAATGGCCCGGGTGTACAGGTTACATTAAATGATAGCCCAAAGGAACTTAACCCCGGTGAAGATCCAAACCTGTATATCCTCCACGAGGAAGACCTTTTAAAAGTAATTAATGAACTAAGGGCTGGTGGAGCCGAGGCTATTTCTATTAATGGTCAGAGGCTGCTGGCTACTTCAGAGATAAGGTGTGCGGGCAATACTATTCTCGTAAACACCAAAAAAATCGTGCCGCCTGTAGTAATACTGGCCACAGGAGATCCGGATGCATTAAAGAGCGGGCTTGAAATTAAAGGTGGTATTTTTGAACAACTTCAGTTCTGGGGACTGGTAGCCGAGGTCAAAAAGATGGATAACGTGGTTGTTCCGGCTTTTTCCGGCCCGGTGACATTTAACTATTCAAAACCTGCCAAAGAGGGTGAATAAACAATGTGGCTGCCTGTTTTAGGGTTACTTATAGGTATTATTATCGGTTTTAGGGCCCCGTCCCTTCCACAAGCTTATGCTCAGTATATGTCTGTAGCTGTGCTTGCAGCGATGGACTCTGTTTTTGGAGGTATTAGGGCCGCAATGGAAAAGAAGTTCGATGATACGATTTTTATCACCGGTTTCTTCAGTAATGTATTGTTGGCTGCAGGACTAGCTTATATAGGCGAACGGGTCGGGGTAGCTCTTTATACTGCTGCGATCTTTGCCTTTGGCGTGAGAATATTTCAGAACCTCGCCATTATTAGGCGCCATATTTTAAAAAAATAAGAAAAAAATTAAATTCTAAAAAGAGGGAATTTCATTTCCATGTGGAATTTTACCATTTAAAGTCACATTGTCAATTCAGCGGTTGCCGTAAATTAGCTGCCGCTTTTATTCCCGATGAAAAGCTCTATAGGAGAGGTAAACCAAAAGGAGGGCAACAATTAGATGCTTGAATTCGAAATTAATATGGATCAGTTTGCTAATATAAAAGTCATTGGTGTTGGCGGTGGCGGAAGCAACGCTGTTAACCGGATGATTACGGCAGGACTTAAAGGTGTAGAATTTATTGCAGTTAATACAGATGCTCAGGCATTGTATCTCTCTCAGGCTCAAAACAAGATTCAGATTGGCGGGAAGCTTACAAAAGGTCTGGGAGCCGGTGCTAATCCTGAAGTAGGAGCTAAGGCTGCTGAAGAAAATCGTGATGAATTAGAACAGGCTCTTCGTGGTGCAGATATGGTTTTTGTAACAGCCGGTATGGGGGGAGGAACAGGTACAGGTGCAGCTCCGATAGTTGCTGAGATAGCAAAAGAACTGGGGGCTCTTACAGTAGGTGTCGTTACCAAACCTTTTACATTTGAAGGACGCAAAAGACAGACTCAGGCCGAAGGTGGTATCACAAACTTAAAGAGTAAAGTTGATACTTTGATTACCATACCGAATGACAGACTGCTTCAGGTAATTGATAAACATACATCAATTGTGGAAGCTTTTCGTATTGCTGACGATGTATTACGTCAGGGTGTTCAGGGCATTTCAGACCTTATTGCTGTACCGGGTTTAATTAACCTTGACTTTGCTGATGTTAAGACTATCATGACTGAGACCGGTTCCGCGCTTATGGGAATCGGTGTCGGAGCTGGTGAAAACAGGGCTGCTGAGGCAGCAAGGT
The DNA here is from genome assembly GCA_016841045.1 of Thermincola carboxydiphila. Taxonomy (GTDB): domain Bacteria; phylum Bacillota; class Thermincolia; order Thermincolales; family UBA2595; genus JAENZX01. The sequence goes on along the minus strand of JAENZX010000027.1, from coordinate 4,581 downwards.
TTGCAATTTCCAGTCCGCTTCTGGAGACCTCCATTGAGGGCGCTAAGGGTGTTCTTCTCAACATAACAGGTGGATCTAGCCTCGGTCTCTTTGAGGTCAATGAAGCTGCCGAAATTATTTCCCAGGCCGCTGACCCTGAAGCCAACATTATTTTTGGTGCAGTAATTGATGAAGCAATGAAGGATGAAATAAGGGTAACTGTTATTGCTACAGGTTTTGACCAGAAGTTCTTCCGCAAGGAAATTAATTCAGAGCTTGATATTAAGCCGTTCACATCTTCCGATGACCTTGATATTCCAGCATTCCTTCGCAGGAAGTAAATTTAGATTTTATGTTGAGCTGTCCAGTTGGGCAGCTCTTATCTATTATTAACAATATTTAGCGGATTTTGTTATCTCTTGCCATGGAGCAAAAAAAATGGCGAGAGATTTTTTTTTGCTTGTTCAGCTATTGACAAATTTCAGGCGAGCCCCGTTGTATAATGAATGAGATAGTTAATCGGGGGGTGTTATCCCCTATCATATCGTCAAGCGGGTAAACATATAATTTGTAGTGATGAACTACATAACATGGTGGTGGGGAAATGACACCTCAAAGGGTGGCTTACATTTACCCGGATGTTGCTTTTGCGGTTAGCCTCATAATGAATTTTTTGATTCTATGGGGTACTGCCCGGTTAAATAAGACGGGTACAGGATTATGGAGGCTGGCAGGGGGAGCAGTTTATAGTGCCATGTATTCCTTTGCAGCAGCTTTTCCTCAAATGTATTTTTTGCAAAAGTTTTGGTTAAAAGTACCTTTCTCGATTTCCATAGTAGCCGCTGTATTTTTGCCGGTAAGTTTTAAAAGGTTTGCAGCAACATTGATGGTTTTTTATTTTATGTCTTTGTCATTAGGCGGTTTTTTTATAGGAAGCCTCTATTTCTTCAATACTTCCCCGTTACATTATTATTTAACTGATTTTTCAGGCCTTATAGCAAGGTATTTTTACCCCGGCCTGGGTTTCACAATTCTTATATACGTAATGGGGACTAAATTTTTGAGACGCATGCTCCAGAAAAAATTAACTCAAAGCCTATTTGTGGTTCCGGTCAGAGTAGTATTTGGAGATTTGGTGGTTGAGGTTAGTGCGCTTATTGATACAGGCAATAGGCTGCAGGATCCCCTGAGTCAAATACCTGTTATTGTGATTGAGTACAGTGCCATTAAAGGCTTATTGCCACAAGAAGTTAGAGCTGCCTTTGAAATAAGTTCAGACCCGGATCTTATGCTCATCCTTGATTCAATTGCTCAAACTCCCTGGTCCAGGCGATTTAGGGTTATTCCTTTTACTTCGCTGGGGAAAGAGAATGGTATGTTGGTCGGCTTTAAACCCGACAGGCTTGAAATTTACAGTGAGGATATACGGGTCAGCACTAAGAATGTAATTATCGGTGTTTATCGGCAGGAGTTAAGTCCTGAAGGTTATTACAGGGCTTTACTGCATCCAGAATTATTAGAACTTAGGACAGCATGAGGTGATGGGAGATGAGCAGTGTGAACAAGTTGACTCGTTTTAAATGGATAGTGAGGCTAAATATACTTAAGCTTTTTCTGAAACTGGGGATCAAATCAGAAGTTCATTATGTTGGAAGTAGTGAAGCTTTACCTCCTCCGTTATCCAGTGACGAGGAATTTTTTCTTATATCAAGACTGGAGGCAGGGGATAAAACAGTAAAGAGTATTTTAATTGAGCGAAATTTAAGACTTGTTGTTTATATCGGTAGAAAATTTGAAAATACCGGGGTTGGAATTGAGGACCTTGTCTCTATCGGGACTATTGGTTTGATTAAAGCTGTTAATACTTTTGACCCCAACAAAAAGATAAAACTGGCAACTTATGCCTCACGATGCATTGAAAACGAAATCCTGATGTATCTAAGACGAAACAACAAAACAAGATCGGAGGTTTCTTTTGACGAGCCCCTTAATATTGATTGGGACGGCAATGAACTGCTGCTTTCAGATGTTCTTGGTACCGATAATGACATTATATACAAATGCCTTGAGGAAGAAGTTGATAAAAAGCTGCTTAACATAGCATTACAAAAGCTTAACGGACGTGAACGCAAGATTATGGAACTCCGTTTTGGTCTTACAGGGGCGGCCGAAAAGACACAAAAAGAGGTGGCGGATATGCTGGGTATTTCCCAGTCATACATATCCCGGCTTGAGAAAAGAATTTTAAAGAGACTGCGAAAAGAAATACATCGTATGGAGTAGGGGCTGTGAATTAGCAGCCCCTTTTATATTTTAACAAACCCTCAATTTTAGGCGAGAGGGGATGGGATATTTAACATCTTTTACTCTAGAATCACACTCGGTGTGATTTTTTTTTGATCTTTTCACTACCTACTACCCACTACTCACTCCTCACTATTTTTGTATAAACCTGTTTTCTTTGGGCAATAATCCTAATGAACATGTCAACATGCCAATCCGGAAAGGGTGTCAGTGCTGATGATGATAAACAAGGTAGAAATATGTGGAGTTAATACGTCTAAATTACCTGTTATACCAAGCAGTGAAATGCGTAAGTTATTTGAAGTTATGCAGGCTGGTGACCCAGAGGCACGTTCCAAGTTGATTAATGGTAATCTGAGATTGGTGCTTAGCGTTATCCAGCGATTTACTAACCGAGGAGAGTATGTTGACGATTTATTTCAGGTGGGCTGTATTGGTCTGATGAAAGCTATCGATAACTTTGACTTAAGCCAGAATGTCAAGTTCTCTACTTATGCTGTACCAATGATTATCGGAGAAATTCGTAGATACTTACGTGACAACAACCCCATCAGAGTTTCAAGGTCTCTTAGGGATGTAGCTTATAAGGCTTTGCAGGTAAGGGACAGCCTGGTAAATAGATTTTCGCGGGAACCATCTATAAATGAAATTGCAAATGAACTCAAAATGCCCAGAGAAGAAATCGTTTTTGCTCTGGATGCAATACAAGAACCTATTTCGCTGTTTGAGCCGATTTATCACGATGGAGGAGACCCCATTTTTGTAATGGATCAGATAAGTGACGAAAAGAATCAAGACAGGAATTGGCTTGAGGGGATTTCGGTAAGAGAGGCGATGCGCAAGCTTAGTGACCGTGAAAAACACATTTTGTCATTGAGGTTTTTTGAAGGCAAAACCCAGATGGAAGTTGCTGAAGAGATAGGAATTTCACAGGCACAGGTTTCGAGACTTGAAAAAGCGGCCTTAAAACATATGCGAAAATATATGTAGCTTTATATAAAACATAATACACAAAATTTATTAGAAAAAGAGCTGTGTGAAAGCTCTATAGAAATTACCGGGAGGTATTAGTCATGCGGAGTAAAGTAGTAAGAATTTCATTAATTTCATTATTAGTGTTAAGCGTTGCAGCTATTGCAGCATTGCTTACAATGTCGGTTACCGGGGAAGAAATATGGGCACAAGCCAGAGAACCGATTGCCGGGCTGCAGGGTTTAACCGACAAGCCCCACGTTACAGCTTATAACCAGCATAACCTTATTCGTTTTCATGTAATAGCTAATAGTGACAGTGATAGAGATCAGGCACTTAAAAGAAGAATAAGGGATCGGATAGTTCAAAGGATGAGTCCCGAGTTTTCTAAGGCCGGGAGCTTGACTGAGGCTCGAGAGATTGTTAAAGCACATCTTCAAGACATCAAACAGATTGCCACTAAAGAAGTAAGCAGCTGGGGTGAACAGTACCCGATAACGGTGCAGCTTGGTAGGTTTGACTTTCCGATTAAAACTTATGGAAAAATCACTCTGCCTGCAGGGAATTATGAAGCTGTCCGAGTTGTAATAGGACAAGGTCAGGGCGCTAACTGGTGGTGTGTTTTATTCCCGCCCCTTTGTTTTGTTGATGTATCTAGAGCAATGAATCCTGTAAGTCAGCAGGTTGTCAATGAAGCTGTATATACTACTGAATCACCCGGTTCTAATGGTATCAATATCGAAAATACCGATGTAGAGCCCCAGAATATTAAAATAAAATTTAAAGTTCTGGAACTTTTTGACTGGTAATAAAAGTAAACTACCTTGAGTGCAAGGTAGTTTTTTAATGTACGGGTAGTATTTATTTAACTCCACGTATTATTTTGATAAATTGCTTCATGATTTGTATCTGCATAGTCTGATACTTCTACCAGGATAACGTCCATCCCCAGTTTTTTGATTTTGTTCCACGGAACCACAACATCCTCATTTCGGCTTAGAAAACCGAGGACCTTACTGTTACCGGGCAGCACAACCGATTTTATTCGGCCGGCATCCAGGTCAATCTCAATGTCTTTTATTAATCCAAGTCTTTTGCCGTTAGTCACATTAATAACTTCACGCATTCTAAGATCTGAAATCTTAACCATTTAAGTCTGCCACCTCCTCGTAATAGTATATGAGGGAGGTTGTCAGTATGTGCAGGTTTTCTGGCAATTAAAAATAATTTCCTGCTTTATTTTTTGTAAAATTTCGAATTTAATTAATGGTAATTTTTTCCTTTACTAACCAATAACTAGGTATTTATAATTGGAATTTAACCCAT
>JAENZX010000026.1 GCA_016841045.1 Thermincola carboxydiphila | reverse complement strand
TGAAAGCCCCAGTGCCTTACTGGCCTTTTTCAGCTATTGTCTATGTTTCTTATACTCTTGTAATGTCTGTTGCTATCCTCGCACCACTGGGCAAAAAGTACCAGAGACCCGAACTTCTCAAGAGAGGAGCACTTTTTGGAGGGATTGGCCTCGGGCTTGGAGCACTTGCAATATTTCTTGCGCTGGCTCCAAACCTTCCCCAAGCCGCAAGATACGAGATTCCTATGATATATGTGGCCAGTAGGCTTGCTCCAGCTCTTACAGTGGGTTACAGTCTGGTTTTGTTAGCCGAAATTTATACCACTGCGGTTGGTAATCTTTACGGCTTTGTTACCAGGATAAGTTCACAAGACTCAGTATATGTAAAATATTATATTATCGGAACTGCTTTAGCGGCATTGGCAGCCAGTCAGCTTGGTTTTACCACTCTAGTCAGAATTCTATACCCAGCAGTAGGTTACGCAGGACTTCTTCTTTTGGGAGGATTAGCGTATGCTATGTTTAAAAGAACTAAGGGACACAAAAGCCAGCCAGACTGCTAAAAAATTAAATGATATGAAGGAAAGCCCGCTTCCGCCGTGGAATTAATTATTTTTAAGAAAAAATGATTCCAGCCGGAGGGCTTATTTTGTATAAAAAAATAATTATAATCGCAGTAGCTGTTGTAACAGGTTTTCTTTCCGGTTATTTTTCCAGCTCGATAGAGGGCTTTATTTCAGGCCTGGAGTTTCCGGAATTTAAGCTGAACCAAATATCCTGGTTTTCAATTGAACGTAGTTCTGATAGCAGTGAGGATGTTTCAGACACTTCTGCTGCTGCCAATTCTGTTGAAGGATCTATTACGGGGGAGGCTGCTGTAAATGCAGTAAAAGCACTTCCGGTGGTCAAGGAGTTGGCTGCGTATGCTGTTTCCCGGGGATATAAGGTTACTTTCAGTGCTGACCAACCCCCTACCAGGGAATATCCGGTCTGGCTAGTTGAGTTAAGACAGGTTTATCCCAACCAGATTCCGGATATTTTGTTTGTAAAAGTTGACAGCCTGTCGGGTAAAGTTCTGGATATCCAGGCACAAGAACTTCACATTGCCGGTTTTAAAATTTCTGCACCGCTGCCTTTAGCTTCAGAGGCAGGGAAACCACAGGTCAAATCCGTATATAACGAAAATCTAAAACGTAAAGTAAGGATAGCAAAATATGAAGGTTTTGAAGTCGAATCAGACAAAGATAAAGAGGTTATACGGATAACTGTGACGGGGCAGGAGTTGAAAGGGCCAAGAGGGTTGACTGTAGGTTCAGATGTTAGTAATGTCGTAAAAAAATTTGGTAAAGCAAATATCGCTCATAGTGATTTGCTAATATTTGATGTACTTGGTGAGAAGAATATTCAGCTCCACGTAAAAATTGATAATGGTAAGGTTGCTTCATTTTCAATGATTAAAATCATTGAGTAAAAGTTATTTTAGGTGATGGGTGATGGGAAATGGATAAAAAGTTTATTTTAGGTGCAATTCAAAATGATGTGAGTGATAATAAAGCTGACAATATTACCAGAGTGCGGGAATTGATAAACACAGCTGCTAATGAAGGCGCTCAGGTCGTAGCTCTACCGGAGATGTTTAACTGTCCCTATGACAATTCTTATTTCCCACACTTTGCAGAGGAATTTCCTGCCGGGCCAACCATTTCTATGCTCTCAGAAACAGCGGCAGGACGTGGGATTTACATTTTTGGAGGGTCGATACCGGAACGGGAGAACGGGATGATTTTCAATACTTGTTTTGTCTTTGGGCCTGATGGCGTTCTCCTAGCCAAACATCGCAAGGTACACCTTTTTGATGTAGAATTAAGTGAAGGGATTAGTTTTAAAGAATCAGCAGTACTCAGCAGTGGAAATGAATTAACTGTGGTAGATACGGCCTACGGAAAAATAGGCATCGGAATCTGTTACGATATAAGATTTCCGGAAATAGCCAGAGCTGCAACTCTCAGGGGAGCAGTGGCTTTTCTGGTCCCAGGGGCATTTAACATGGTATCAGGACCGGCTCATTGGGAGCTGACTATGCGAATGAGAGCTATTGATAACCAGTTTTATGTTGCAGGCGTTTCACCGGCCCGCAATGAATCGGCTCCTTATGTGGCTTATGGACATTCAATAGTGGTTGACCCCTGGGGAAGAGTGTTAGATCAATTGGATGAAAAACAGGGCATTATCACTACTGAGATTGATTTGGATAGGCTTCAACAAGTGAGAGATGAGTTTCCTCTGCTTAAACACCGCCGTACAGATTTATATGAGTTCAGAGAACTTTAATTCTGCCGTTTAATATTTGAAAACTCAAAAAGAGAAGCAATACCTTTGTGGCATTGCCTCTCTTTTCGCTTTTCCGTATCGGTTTGGGTATGGTTCAACAAGTTTCCATATTAAACCGTGCCTTTAGGTACCTTTTTTTTATTTTTTATCTCAAGAAATTCCGCTTGTGAAGCTGAATTCTAATGTTAAAAAAATTTTAGAAGAAGGAAGGAATATGTCACCTGAAAGGAAAATATAATCCAAAAAGTCTCAAAGGTGAATATAAATGAGAATACCTTTATCAAGAATTCCTGTAAGGCTTAAAATTAATTGGGTTTTGATAACCTTGACTATGGTATCGGCTTTGGGGATTCTTTTTGTATCTTTTTATCCTTCACTTTACCTTATTTTTCCCGTAAATATTTATCTTACCCTGCATACTCTTACAGAGCTTTTATCTATAGTGATTGGCATGACTGTCTCTATAGTGGCCTGGTATAATTACCAGCAAAAACGGGAACTGCCCGAATTACTTATTTGCTTGGTATTCCTGGCTGTCAGTCTCATGGACTTTGCTCATTGCATGTCCTATAACGGTATGCCTGACTTTTTTACACCAAATTCAGTTAATAAAGCATCCACTTACTGGGTAACTGCACGGATTATCCAGGCTGTAGGCATTCTGGCAGTAGTTTCTGCAAAACGCCTAAAAATAGAATCCAAACTTAATGTGGCTGTCTTTTTCTTCATTACTGTAATAGTGTCGACGGCACTGGTAGCGTACATAGCAGTTGGTGCCCCTCAATGGCCGCCAATGTATAAAGCGGGGGTTGGGCAGACAACTGCTAAGGTTGTTCTCGAGTATGTAATTATTGTTGTTGAAATGGCTGCCCTGGTGTACATGGTGCTAAAAAAGCACAAAGATATTGAAGAAATATACCTTGAAGCAGCACTCATATTTGGCATTTTCAGTGAAGTCGCATTTACTATGTATTCCAGTGCGTATGACACATATAATCTGGTTGGACACATCTACAAGATTGCGTCTTTTATTTGTATTCTAAGAGGGCTTTTTGTTACTTCGGTTATAAGGCTTCACGAATCCAACCGAGTACTGCGTGAACAACAGCAGAAGCTGAGTGAGATCAATACCCAGCTTGCCAGGATAAACAAGCTCAAAACTGATTTTTTGGCTAACACAAATCACGAACTGCGTACTCCCCTGACAGCTATAATTGCTTTTACCGAACTTCTTATGGACCGGGAAACTGGCCCCCTAAACGAGATACAGCAGGATTATCTTCAGGAGATAAATGACAGCAGCCAGAAACTTTTGCGTGAAATTAATAATCTTCTGGATCTTTCCAGGATAGAGGCAGGGAAGGTAAAAGTCCATCTGGAGAGAGCTATGATTGAAGAAGTTATTTCCTCTGTCCTAAGACAACTCATTCCTGTCTTTAACCAAAAGAATCAGAAAATCGTAACAGGTATTTCCTCTGATATTCCTGCCATTGTGATGGATGTTGAAAAAATTAAAAAGGTTTTAGTTAATCTGCTTTCAAATGCACATAAGTTTACTCCTCAGGGAGGTAGTATAGCTATAGAATCAGAAATATCTCAGGATAGGCAGGACTTAATAGTAAGAGTCTTAGATAATGGGATAGGATTATCAGGAGAACAAGTTACCCGAATATTCGACAGATTTTACCAAGTGGAAAATTCTTTAACTAATAAACAGCATGGAACAGGGCTGGGGCTTACTCTTGTAAAACATTTTGTAGAATTGCACAATGGTAGGGTATGGGTATCCAGTGACCCAGGTAAAGGGAGTATCTTTTCATTTACAATACCGATGAATCTTCCTACAGAGGAGGCTGTTTAATGAAGGAAGAAATACTTGTAGTTGATGATGACCCCAAGATCCTTAAAGTAATAGAACATTCTCTTCGCAGGGAGGAATATCAGGTTTTCACTGCTGCCGATGGAGAGCAGGCTATTATGCTTGAAGAAAAATTACGCCCTGGACTAATAATTCTTGACCTGATGCTGCCAAAGCTTGATGGATTTGAAGTCTGTCGCAGGATTAAAGCTCTTCGGGATATTCCCGTTATTATTTTATCGGCCCGTGGGGAAGAGTTGGACAAAGTCGTTGGTTTTACACTAGGAGCTGATGATTATCTGACCAAACCTTTTAGTCCCACCGAGCTTTTGATGCGGGTGAAAGCGGTTCTGCGCCGCTGTAAACAGTCGGCTGTTCCTGATAGTTTACAGGAAACTATCTCCTGCAGAGACCTAGTAATTAATGCCAGGACACGGACAGTTCAGGTCAGGGGTAAAGAGGTAGACCTTACTGCCAAGGAATTTGATCTTTTGTGGCATTTGGCCAAGGGTTCACCTCAGGTTTTTACGCGACAGCAGCTTCTTGAGAGTTTATGGGAGCCTGATTTCTACGGAGACGAAAACACCCTTACAGTACACATACGCCGAGTAAGGGAAAAAATTGAGGAGGACTCCAATAACCCGAATTTTATCAAAACTGTTTGGGGTGTAGGGTACAAATTTGACCTGGGTCATAGATAAAAATAAGATTAAGGTACTGCTCAATGGTCTGAGGGCAATTAGCCACGGATGAACACTGATTAACACGGATAAAACCCTGTTTTAGCATTAATATCCGTGTGCATCGGTGTGTGTCTGTGGCTAATTTTTTTTCGTTAGCTGGGAAATTACTAACAATAATAAACAAAGTTAATCAGTGCCCAAAAAAATACCCTTAACATTTATTGATAAAAATTTAATATTTACGCAAGAGATTATTAAGTAAGTTATGTTATCCTTTAGGGAAAGAGGATGATTGCTGCATTAATTACGATTATTAAAGGGGAAATGAAAATGAAAAAGTGGCGTTGTACAATTTGCGGGTATATTCATGAGGGGGAAAATCCACCTGATGTCTGCCCGGTATGTGGTGTTGGACCGGAATTTTTTGATCCTGTGGAAGAAGATCAGACCGGAAAGGGCGCGCCCGAAACAATATCGACAGCAGACCTTTCCACTTTTGTCGGTCAAAAAGATGCAAAAGCTATTCAATCAGCCATGTTTAAGATTTCTTATGGACTATTCATTGTAACTTCAATAGACGGTGAAAAAATTAACGGGCAGGCTGCAAATACAGTATTCCAGATAACTAGCAGCCCTGTCACAATAGCTCTTGGAATTAACAAGTCAAATTTGACACATGAGTTTATTGAGAAAAGCGGGTCAGTTGGAATTACCATTTTAGGGGAAGACGGTCATGACCTGGTTCGGAGGTTTGGCTATAGTTCGGGACGGGATAAAGATAAATTCGAAGGACTTGACTATGTAAAAACACCTTCCGGGGTTCCGGTTATCAATGGGGGCATCGCATTTCTGGAGGGAAAAGTGCTTAAAGAAAAATGTATAGATATGGGCACGCATACTCTGTTTGTAGCTGAGGTTATGGATGGTGCTATGATTGAAGACCGCGATGCCATGACTTATGCTTATTTCAGAAAAACCAAGTGATACCTTTGGCTGTTGTCTTTGTATTCTTAATTATATTAACAATTGTGGTGCTTGGGATGATATTACTCATCTCTGTTGATAGTGACCAGGTCAAAAATGATAAAGAAGAAATCTAAAGAATTCTGTCCTTTGGCAGAATTCTTTTTAGTTGGTTTGACGAAACTGTATATTCCACACTGGAGAGGATAAATTAATATAAATATCTTTAAGGGGTGCAGAATAAATAATGGATAAAGAAAATGACGTGATGGATAACGGTTCTTACTTTTACAAGCTCAACCAGGAATTAAGCGGTAATAAGACTATAACACCATATTATGTGGAAGCGGGCCTAAAAAGCCAGGCGATTGCCATGGGAGAGGTCAGAGAAGGTGAGCTTACGGGTTCTGCTGATGAAGAGCAGCACCTCAGTTAATCACTAACTGCATTTTTAGCAGGGATCAGGCCTGTAACTCGGGATGGTCCCTGCTTGTGTTTATGTATTATTACAATGAAAGAAGGAGATAACCGGTCATTAACGAATTAATTTACATTAACAGATTGGGGTGTTAATGTGCCATATCAGATTCTACGTGATATCAACATTTTTCAAAGTTCCGTCTGGCAGACTAATGCCGTGGTGATTACAAATGAAGCTGCAAATATTATCATTGATCCGTGCTATTTTCCGGTGGAGATTCAGATTATTGCTGACTTTGTAAATCGGAGGAAGAGTTTTAACAAATTGATTATATTCACCCATTCGGATTTCGATCATGTGATTGGTTATCAGTATTTCAAGGGTGCTAAGCTTTTAGCTCAGGAGGAAATGAAATTTTGTGATGCTTCCCTACAGCTTGCCCAACTAAAAGAAATTGACCAGACCTATTACATAAAAAGGAGATTTCCTTTTGTCTATCCGGAGCTTGATATCACCTTTGAGACCACCCAGCATATCCATCTTAAAGATGATGAACTTATACTTTTTCACGCCCCTGGGCATACAGCTGATTCCTGTATTATAATAAGCAAGGAGAAGCGCATTATGTTTGCCGGCGATTATCTTTCAGATTTGGAGTTCCCCTTTGTATATTTCAATATTCAGGCATATCAAAGATCATTGGAACTTGCCCGTAAACTGGTAGCAGACTATGAAATAGAATACATTGTACCAGGACATGGTGAAGTTGCTGCTGGGCAAACGGAAATTTTGACCCGAATTGAAAACGATAAAGCATATCTTTCTGAAATGGTAGAAAAAGCGGAAGACCTGTTTATCCAAGGCCTTCAGGAACATGAGATAATGGAAGTACTAAAAGGTTTAAAGTATCGGGATGAGCCAATTACAGGGTCAATGCTAAGGATGCATTCAGAAAATATAAAGATGGTATTAAAAGAGCTAAAGAGTTTTTAAATCCTTTTATTTCTATGATTTAGGAGAAGAAGAGTAATATGACAAAAATGCTTCAGTATCAAAATTGTTTTGTTTGCGGCCAGGATTCAAAAAACGGGCTGCGGGTAAGCTTTAAAACGACAGATGAAGGAGCCCGTGCAGAATATACTCCTAGTAAAGAATTTGAGGGTTTTAAGGGAATCGTTCATGGAGGAATCCTATGTGCCCTTTTGGATGAAGTAATGTGGAAAACAGTCGATGGAAGTGCAGGAGTTCTTACAATGACAGCTAAAATGGAGGTCAGTTTTAAACGGCCTGCCCGAATTGGAAGTAAGTTGGTTATCGAAGGATTTATAACTGATAGAAAAAGAAAGCTTTATGAAACCAGAGCTGTTATTTCTGATACCAGTGGCAATACAATAGCTGAGGCAACTGGACTATTTATAGAAGTAAATAAAGAGACAAGAGTAGAGATGTCCTAAAACCTAACTGATTAAACCGGTCAAGCCGGTTTTTTAAGTTTTATATTCCAATTCTTCCGGATCTGAATATTATAGTTCCGGGGGAAGATGTTATGAAAATTTCAGGTAAAAAAGCAAAAAAGCAGGCTAATGCCGTATTTGAAGGCGGTGGTGTTAAAGGTATTGGTATTGCCGGAGCTTTGTCAGTGGCATGTCAACACTACAATTGGGATTACGTTGCCGGCACTTCAGCAGGAGCAATTGTGGCTGCTGCGGTGGCAGCAGATTACTCGGGACAGGAAATTTGTGAGCTGGTTTATGATATTGACTATAAGAAATTTGAGGATCCCGTTGAATCAAACTGCTTTCCGATTGTAGGACCTTTTCTCAGCATTAAGTTCAAACTGGGACTTTATAAAGGAAACTATATTGAGTCATGGCTAAAAGAAATCCTAAAGGCAAAAGGTGTAGAGCGCTTTGGAGACCTGGCAGTTTCTGGGTTTCCTAAGGAATCCCAGTGGCGATATCGTTTAAGGGTAGTTGCATCTGATATCAGCACCGGTAGAATGTTGATACTCCCTCAGGATATTGCTGATTACGGCTTTGACCCCGATTACCTGGAGGTGGCCAAGGCTGTCAGGATGAGTATGAGCATACCGTTCTTTTTCCAACCTGTTCCATTAAAGTATAGGGATTTAAACGGTAAGGAACAGATTAGCTACATTGTTGATGGAGGAGTATTGAGTAATTTCCCCGTCTGGCTCTTTGATACGGGAAATGAGTGGGATTCGACACCTACCCTCGGATTTAAACTGGTTGGCCCCAGGGATGGCGCTCCAAACAAAATAACCGGGCCTTTGACAATGTTTAAAGCGCTTTTTGGAACTATGATGGATGCCCATGATAACAGGTTTATTGAAGAAAAGAATTTTGATCGCACCATAGTCATTCCAACCCTGGGTATAAAATCTACTGACTTTGCAATTTCGCGCGAAAAGAAGGATGCACTCTACAAGTCAGGAGAAAATGCGGCATTGAAATTCTTTAAGGGATGGGACTATCATAGTTATCTGATGAAACACTCGAAATGAGGGGAGGTAAAGATGGAAAGCTGCATCAAACAATTTAGTCTTATCAATGAAATAAACATTAGGGTCCGGTATGAAGAGACTGACAAAATGGGATTCGTTTATTACGGAAAATACTTTACATGGTTTGAAGTAGGCAGAACGGAATTGTTCAGGGAACTTGGCTTACCTTACCGAAGTTTTGAAGAAAGAGGGATTATGCTTCCAGTAACGGAAGCAGATTGCAGATACAAGAGTTCAGCGCGATATGATGACATTGTAACAATCAAAACGTGGGTCACACGGCTTAGCCCGGTTAGGATTCATTTCGGGTACCAAATCCTCTCCGAAGATCAAAAAGTCTTGGCCTATGGCAATACGGAACATGCCTTTGTAGATTATACAGGTCGACCTGTTAACCTCTCAAAGAAAGATAATGAGATGTGGAAAAAAATAAAAAATTTGCTTGACTTGGATGATTCTGAATAGACTATTATTAAAGATGAACGGAAGGAGGTGCAAGATGGTTTTTTTCGGTCGGATAAAGGACAGTTTTACGAATTTTGAAATGTATAGCGAAATTGCCTTTCAAAAAAAGGGTCAGACCTTGAAATACTTTTTTATTCTGTTCACGATATTATTCATTTTTGGCAGCCTCAGGGTGGCCTACGACTTTAATGTCAGAATTTCAACAATGATTGAAACTGCCCGGGATAAAGTGCCCGAGTTTAGTTTTGCCAACGGGGTACTAAAAGTTGAAGGACAACAGCCCGTGATACTCGAGGGAGAAAATAACACTGTAGTGATTATTGACACTACAGGCAAAACCAACGAGTCTGTTCTGGGCAAATATAGTGAGGGTGTTTTTATCTCCAGTCAAATGGTGGTAACGAAACAAAACTTTGAGACCAGGATAATAAAATTTAATAATTTTAAGAATTTTAATCTCGACAAGGAAAAATTAATCCGATTGATTCCTGCTTTTAAGTGGATTATTATACCGGTAGCCATAGTATTATATATCTTTTCAACAGTATGGGCTTTAATAACTTCAGTACTCCTTGCTGCAGTTGGTAGTTTCATGGTTAAAAGTCAGAACAAGGATAAAGTTGACTTCAGCAAATTATGGAATATTGCCGTATATTCTTTGACACTACCCTGGATCTTAGATGCTGCCAAAAACCTTGTATACCCAGATCTACCGTTTTTCTTTATTATCAAGTGGGCAGTAGCAATTATTGTCCTAAGCAAGGCTTTAGAAGCTGTAAACAAAAGCATTACCCACAACAACCTTCCGCCCCAGGACATTTTAGTTTAGTTATCTCCAGTTTTTTATTAATAAAAAACAAGGGACAGTTGTCCAGAGTGATTCTCATTTAAAGAGATAAACTTTTTAAATGTAAGAGGAGATGGGATTTTTCCGTAGTGGCGAGTCTGACATCCGCCTGTCGAAGAGTGACGTAAGGAGCGATTCGGTAACAGGCTGAGTTGTAGCCGCCACGGAAATATCCCATCTCCTCTAGCTTTATTCGGTTTATCTACGATGTGAACAGCATTGATTGGCAGTCCCTTTTTTTATTCCCGGATGTTTCCTTTTTCACCAAGGTCTTCATCAGCCTCATAAGGTGTTTTTCTATCTCCCGCTGAAGTGAAACCAGACGCCTGGTATGTTTCCAGGGGTTTGCCTGCATTTGCTTTGATTTTACCTTGAGTAGCTTTTTTTGACACTTCTTCTTGTATTTCTTTTGCTTGTTTCTCTACCATTTAATTGACCTCCATAATAATTTTTTAACTTCTTTATATTGTCCCCTTCATGGTTTTCAATATGCGGCATATATACACTTAACTCTTGGCAGAATAGTTAAAGAAATAAATGAAAATTATGTTGAAACGAATATTGAAGAAAATATGGAGAATAAAAATGAATGAAACAGATAGCCAGCCCCTTAAAGACATTGTGGAACAGGGGCTTAAAGTCTTATTTATTGGCTATAATCCTGGCCTGAGGTCAGCAGAAAAAGGGCATCACTATGCAGGAAACAGCAACAGGTTCTGGGATATTTTATACAAATCTGGGCTTACACCCGATAAACTTAACTATCTTCGTGATAAAGAACTTATAAATTATGGCTACGGATCAACAAATATAATTGATAGACCCTCCAAGTCAGCTTCTGAATTAACAAATGACGAATATAAACAGGGAAGGCTTGAGCTGTTAAAAAAACTTGAGAAGTACCGACCGGCTGTGGCCTGCTATGTGGGCATAGGAGTTTATCAGGCCTTTTCAGGTATAAGAAAAGTCACCTGGGGTTTGCAGCCTGATCAGGTAGTTGAGGGAATTTTGGATTTTGTTGCACCGTCAACAAGTGGATTGAACCGTATGCCAATTATACAGCAAGTTGAAATTTACGCCCAGTTAAGAAAACTCTTGGATGAAATTAACCAATAAAGCAGTAGGAGGCTGCACATGCCATATCGAGTAGGAGTTATTTCTGATACTCATATTCCCCGCAGAGCCAAATATATCCCAGATATAGTTTGTAAAAAACTGAATGGTGTAGATCTGATTATTCATGCGGGGGACTTAATTGACCTACAGGTGATTGAAGAACTCTCAAAAATTGCACCAGTGGAAGCGGTATACGGAAATGTAGACTTGGCCTCTGTAAGAGAACGACTCCCTCAAAAGCGGGTACTGAGTATCGAGGGGGTTTTGATAGGAGTAGTTCACGGTGACGGCGCTGGTGGAACTACCATTAAACGTGCTGCCAAGGCATTTATAGATGAAAAAACGGATTGTATTGTTTATGGCCATAGTCATATTCCTTTTGCAGAAAGGATTAACGGAATTCTCATGTTTAACCCCGGTTCGCCGACAGACCGCCGGAAACAACTTTATCCCTCTTTTGGAATCCTTAGCATAAGCAAGGCATTAATTGATGGCGAGCTATTTTATTTTGACGATTCCAGGCTTATTATGATAACATGAATCTAAAAACTTAAAGGAGGTGTCCAAAAAATGCAATTTCGTCAATTAGGCAGAACTGGGTTAAATGTTTCAGTCATTGGCATGGGAGGAATTCCGGTTCAAAGAATCGATGCTCAGGAAGCTGTCAGTATAATAGAGGAAGCTATTGCCCAGGGAGTTAACTTTATTGATACTGCCAGAGCCTATACTGATAGTGAAATTAAGTTTGGACAAGTTCTTCCTAGATACAAAGATAAAGTAATTGCAGCAACAAAATCAATGGCCAGAACTAAGGATGAAATGGCTCAGGACATCGACAGGAGCCTTAGGGCTTTGAGATTGGATTACATTGATTTATATCAGATACATAACGTGAAGGATGAGATTTCATTAAAGACTGTACTTGAACCAGGCGGTGCTCTTGAGGCTTTAAAAGAGGCTCAGTTGAACGGGAAAATAGGGTATATCGGCATTACTGGGCATATACCGGCCGTTTTGGTTAAAGCAATTGGTACCGGCGAATTTGATACTGTGCAATTCCCCTTTAACCCGGTTGAAACCTCAGGAAGTGTGGAACTAATTCCGTTGACAAAGCAATTAAATATCGGAACTATTGCCATGAAGCCCTTTGCCGGAGGAGCAATAACAAAAACCATCCTATCACTCAGGTACATTCTGGAGCAAGGTTTTTCTACTGTTATACCGGGAATGGATACTTTGGCTCAGGTAAAAGAAAATGTCCGGGCGGGGGAACAAACTGAATCTCTGACAGAGGACCAAATGTCAGAAATTCTTGCTGAGGCAGCTACGCTTGGGGAAACCTTTTGCAGAAGATGCGAGTATTGCCAGCCGTGTCCCCGGGGAATTGACATCCCTATGGTTTTTTTGCTGAACGGATATTGGACACGGTATGGTCTGAAACAATGGGCTGTTGAACGATATAAACCACTAAAAGTAAAGGCATCTGAATGTATAGAATGTGGTGAATGTGAGGAAAAGTGTCCTTATCAGCTTCCTATTAGAAAATTGCTTAGAAATGCTGTTGGTAATCTGGAAGAGTAACTCGGCTGTTTTAAATTGTTTGTTCTTCCAAAAATTAATATCAATAACTGTTGTTAATCAGGAGAAAATATAAAAAAGGTTGCTTTTCAGGGTGGTGAAACAGTTGTTTGATATTATCAAGGAGGGCTTAAAACTCAATCAGTCACTGGCGCAGCTTCCATTTAAGGCCATACGTCAATTGGTGGATGATAAGAACACCAGCGCTAAACAAATGGTTGATGTTGCCGAAGATTTCGTGAGCATGCCTTTCGTAGCAGCTTCTAAGGCCTTAGAAAGTTCATGCAGGTCCTGTCCGGCACAAACTGCTGCGAAGAAAGGTCAGGAAAGCTGTGGTGGACCAACCGTAAAAAATATAATGGTTACCCCGGAAGTGGCGGTCTTTTCAGATGTTGAAATAAAGCCTGGGGAACGCCGGGCTTTAATAAACGTAACAGGATTGCTGTGTGGAGGGTGAGTGACTAGGGTTAGGCAGACTCTGGAAGGGTTTGCTCAAGTGAACACAGTAGAATTTGTGTCTGCAAAGGACCAGTTTGAACTTACTTATGTAAGTGACACGCCGATGGGTGAGGAATTTAAAGATTCAATTCAGGAAATTATCATATTTCCCGGAGTGAGAAAGTTTCTGGGTAGCGTAGGGGACAGGCTGAATAATTCTCAAGAAGAAAGTCCATAATAATCTCGAAAATCCAAGAAACTTTTTAGGAGTGAGAATCTATGGAAGTAGAAGTTTTTGATGATCTTTGTATTTCTTGTGGTCAGTGTATATCTATTTGTCCTGAAATTTTTGAATGGGGCGATGACGACAAGGCTGTTGCAAAATCCAAAGAAGTGCCCGGTGAACAGCAATCTCTTGCCCATGAAGCTGTAGAAGCATGTCCTACGGCGGCTATTAAAGAAGAGGAATAAGTACTTTTTGCAAAAAACGCGTGACCTAGCACTGGTCACGCGTTTCTATTCAACAACTTTTTCGATACATAGTGAGGGTTCCCTTAATAAGTCCACTTCCTCAGGCTGTGCAAGTTCTTTGTCTTCAAGCCAGAATAAACGGACAACCGGGCGGCTGTTATTAGAATTGTTCTGCCTCAGAACAAAGCCGGATTTTTTGTTATTGAGGATTATTTTAGTGCCCTGAGGATACAAAGCTATTTTTTGGATAAACCTATCGAGAATTTTAGGGTCATAGTCAATTCCTGAGCGGCTTTGTAAATACTGGTAAACCTTATGAGCAGGGAGTCTTTTAAAAGTGCCCTTATCATTACTTAGATTATCGTAAGTATCAGCGATAGATGCTATTCTGGCATACTCAAGAATAGATGTCCCTTTAAGTGACCTTGGATACCCTGAGCCGTCAAAGCGCTCGTGGTGTTGAAGAGCAATTGCCGCTGAGACCAGTTTGATTTCCGGATTAGCCCGAAGAATATGATATCCGTTCCATGTGTGCTGACGGTAGATCTCCTGTTCTTCTGAAGTGAGTTCATTGAAGGAAACACTTAGAAACTTATCCGGAAGTGCAACTTTACCTATGTCATGAAGCAATACGCCCATGCCTAGTTCAAAGAGCTTTTGATCAGAATAGTAGAGATGGATACCTATTAGGACAGATAAAGCAGAAACATTTATAGAATGGTTAAAGAGAAAATCGTTAGGGTCGGAAGTTCGGATATCTGTCAGACTGGCCAACATGCGTTTGTTATTCAGGACATTAGTTAATATAGTGTGCATTACATTATTAAATTTAATCACATTCAGTTTATTAGTCAGCCTAAAGTTTGCAGTGATTTCACTGATGCTTGACGCAATTTGTACTCTGGTTGCGTTTGAAATTAATTCATCGGGAGTACTGTCGTCAATTAAGCCATCTTCAACATATACTTGGGTATATCCCAAAGATTTAAGACGTTTAATAAAATGTTTCGTTAATTCAGTTCCCTTACCAAGAAGCATGTGCCCATTAATTCCTATAATGGGTTTTCCGAGTCTGAGTCCTATTAGTTTTTCGTCAAGATATACTCTTCTCATCAAAAGCCTCCGCTAACTATACTCACAAGAAAAATTCTCACCTTGTAAAAAATTAAGGAAAAAGCTAAATATATGATGGTTATTATAGCATGTTTTAAATATTCTGTCATTATCAAATATTCTGTCATTAATAGTTGGAAAAAGTTGCAAAAAGATAAAAGCGGCAGTCAACCGCTTTTAGTGTTTACATTGGTTACAGGAGCAAGATTCTCCATTGTTGTGATTTGCCGATTCATCTTGGGTGGTGTTCTCAGGGTCTTTCACAGATTCAAGCATGTCCCTGACCTGGCTTTTTATTGCGTCAATGTACTGCCTTCTTGCCAACCGCTGTTCTTCCTGCTCTGCTTCAGTAAGCCCTACTGTATTTTGTTTGTGCCAAAGGGAGTTAATCCTTTCAATTAGTTCCCGTGATATCATTACACCCCTCCTATTTATTCCCAATTATGTTAGCGATACTAATGATATTATAATCTTAATTTATGTTATAATATACAAGTATTAATAAATGAGTATTAAAATGGATGAAAGAAGGTTCACGCGGTGAAAAAATTGTATAATCCTGTTCTAATACCGATTGTTTCATTCCCTCACTTTATTTTAGGTTGTTTTTTGGCTGCTGCCAACTGGAACAATCTAGGTTATTATGAAAAGGGACGCAACACTATTAAATGGGGGTTAATTGGGACTGCTTCCCTAGCAATAACTGCTTTTTATATACCTGTTGAAACCTTAAAGCTCATGTGGCCTATTGGAGTTGGAATTAACCTCGGAGTCGGTATGGCCCTTAAAACTCTTCAAATGCCTGAATATAATAAAGTTTTACAAGAAAGGAAATGAGGTGCTTTGCTCCATGAAATACAAGTGTTTTTGTCCTGATTTAACCCATGACCAATTTCAGGACCTTGACTTGAAGGAAATTGACCTGTCCGGTCGCATATTTTATATAGCAAAGGCGCCGATGGTTTCCCATTTTCCCATTAATCCGGAACTTAAAATAGAAAAAACCATAAGAGAGATTGAAAGAAAGGGATACCGGACTGTCACACCTTTGTTTGTAATGTTTGAAGATGGAATGCTAATGGGTTCAATCTTTATTGAAATAGAAAAGCCGGACTCCAGAGATAGCAGTGTAAAAACTTTTGGACCGGTTAGGATGATAGCGAAAAGCTATACTGGTCCCAAATACTTGGTTCCGAAAGCTCTTAAGGAGTTCGACGGGTATCTAATGTCGCAGAATATTATAACTTCCGACTTTTATTTTTGGTATCATTCCTGTAAAGAATGTGAGAAAGCTAAGGGAAACAGAACAGTTATTCTCGGAAAAGTTGTTAGGAGCTGAGGGACTAAACATGCAGAAAAAGCCAAAAGCTCACAAAGGCAGGGCAAAAGCAGATGTTTCGAAGATTATTAACACTTTAAATGAGCTATACCCTGATCCAAAAACAGAACTTATTTTTGAGACCCCTTTTCAATTGTTGGTGGCGACCATTCTATCGGCGCAGACAACTGATAAGCAGGTCAACAGAATTACTAAAAGACTTTTTCGGGATTATTCAACTCCTGCGGATATTGCTCAGCTAATGCCTGAACAGCTTGAGGAATACATAAAAAGCTGTGGTTTATATAGGAATAAAACTAAGAATATTATAGAAACCAGCAGAATACTGGTACAAAAGTTTAATTCTGCAGTTCCAGATAGTTTTGAAGAGCTGATTTCCTTACCTGGGGTAGGCAGAAAAACTGCTAATGTGGTGTTAGCCAATGCCTTCGGTAAAGAGGCAATTGCAGTTGATACCCATGTTTTTCGGGTGGCAAACAGGCTCGGGTTGGCCAATTCAAATACACCTGAAAGAACAGAAGAAGACCTAAAAAAAGTGATAACTCCAGGTCTCTGGAACAAAGCCCACCACTGGCTTATTTTCCATGGAAGGAGTACCTGCAGGGCTGTTAACCCCAAATGTTCGGACTGTTCACTCAAAGAATACTGTAAGTATGAAAAATTCCTCAATTGACAATGGCTGGTACAATGTGCTAAAATCGAAATCGAAGACCGACTAGTCAGTCGAAAAAGGAGGGCTTCATATGAATCTTACCAAGATTGCCATTAAAAGACCTGCCATGATGTCTATGATAATCATGGTTTTTGTTGTTTTGGGATTGTATACCTATAACAAGATGGGTGTAGAACTTTTTCCGGCTGTTAATTTGCCGGCGGTTTATGTAGTTACTAACTATCCTGGTGCCGGGGCAGAAGAAATAGAAACCCAGATTACAAAGCCGATGGAAGACCAGATGGCATCACTAAGTAAATTAAAAAAGATACAATCACAGGCGTCAGAAGGGTTTACTTTTACTGCCCTGGAATTTGAGCTGAGCGCAGACGCCAATCAGGCTGCCCTGGATGTCCAGAAAAAAGTGGATATGGTTAAGGGCCGTCTGCCTGAGGATGCTTCAGACCCAGTTGTTTATAAATTTGATATGAATGACCAACCTGTACTTATCATGGCTCTTCAAACCCATCGCCCTCTTTATGAAGCCAAAGAAATGGCTGAAGATATAATAAAGAACCGTGTGCAGAGAATTTCGGGTGTTGCTGATGTTACTGTTGTAGGCGGGGAAAAAAGAGAAATCCTTATTTCCGTGGACAGGTCAAAAATGGCAGGATACAACTTGTCAATAAATCAGATTATTAACCGCCTTCAGTCTGAAAACCTTAATCAGCCCAGTGGGCGACTTGACAGGCCGGATGCGGAATATAACGTGCGGGTATTAGGAGAGTTTCAGGACATTGATGAAATTCGTAATCTCGATATACCCTTAAGCGGTGGGGCAACTATACCCTTAAGCGCTGTGGCAGCCATTACCGACGGTTACCAGGAAAGAAGGGAATACAGCAGGGTCAACGGAATAAGCGCCGTGTCCCTGATGGTTTTTAAGCAGAGCGATGCATCTGTTGTGGAAGTAGGAGAAAGGGTTAAGAAAGAGATAGAAAAGCTGCAAAAAGAACTTCCCAGCGATGTAAAGATTATTGTCTCCCGTGATACATCACAATACATACGGGCGTCACTGAACAATACAAGAACCTCTATTATCGAAGGTATAATAACCACTGCCCTGGCGTTGTACCTTTTCCTCAGGGAATGGCGTTCTACACTAATTGTGGCTCTTGCCATTCCGACTTCGTTGCTGGCAGCTTTAATGATGATGTTCTTCTCAGGATTTACCTTTAATATGTTGTCTCTGATGGGATTAGCGTTATGTATCGGTATTTTGGTAGATGACTCAATAGTTGTATTGGAAAACATTCACCGCCATCTGAAAATGGGCAAAGAACCCGAGCAGGCTGCTTTGGACGGACGTATGGAGATAGGTATGGCAGCAGTTGCTATTACCTTATCGGACATTGTGGTATTCACACCCATAGCATTTATGGATGGCATGATTGGACAGTTCTTCCGGCAGTTTGGGCTCACTGTTGTTTTTGCTACACTGTTTTCTCTCTTTGTTTCCTTCACTTTAACTCCCATGATGGCTTCGCGGCTATTTAAACAAGAAAAACCGGAAAACCAGGACCAAAACGGTCAAACCTCGCGCAAGTCGTTGTTGAATTGGTTGTGGAAACGAACAGGTCCTCTGGGAGTTAAAACAAAAGAAAAATATTTATCACTACTAACGTGGTCTCTTGGCCATAGAAAGACTGTCATTCTTTTAGTTGCGGCAGTGTTTTTTGCCAGTTTGTTATTACCTGCAATGAATATAATCGGGGCTGAACAAATGCCAAAGACCGATTCTGGAGAACTGACTGTTAGCTTAGAAACGCCGGTAGGAACACCTATCGGTAAAACCGATGATGCATTAAAAGAAATGGAACAGTACATTAAAACAATTGAGGAGGTAAAGTACTATCACACTACCCTGGGTTCCTCAGGCGGAATGGGTGGCAGTTCTTCGGGGTCTCATCTGGGGAGGATAGGGATAACACTCCTGGACAAAAAGGAACGTAAAAGGTCGATGTGGGAAGTAGGCGACCAGATAAGAAATTGGGGAGAAGGGTTTGTCCTTGGAAAAGTAAGTGTTTCAGAGTCAGATAATATGGGCCCTCCTGGTGGCGATATAGAAATTGAAGTATCAGGTCCTGACACCAAAAAGCTTTTAGTATTGGCTGAAGAAGTTAAAGGTATTATTTCTGGTATTGATGGAGCCAGAGATGTGGACGTCGGCTGGAGGATAGGTCAGCCTGAAGTCCAGATAAAGATAGACCGACGCAAAGCAGCTGTTTTCGGTTTATCTGTTAATGACATTGCACGTACGGCAAGGGCTAGTTTAAACGGGGATATTGCCGGCAAATACAGGGAAGGTAATGAAGAGACGGATATCAGGGTTCGTTTAGACGGATTAAATAAAGATGATATCAATTCTCTTAAAACCCTGTCTCTAACTACAATGACAGGTGAAGTTATACAACTTCAGCAGGTAGCAGACATTGGTCCCGGAAGCGGGCCTACCGAAATCAAACGTATAGACCGTCAGAGGACGATTACGGTAACGGGAAAGCTTAGGGACAGGTCTCTAAATGACTTTCTTCAGGAGGCCAAGGAAAAGGTTAATCAAATACAAACTCCCCCTGGATACACTATCGAATTTTCAGGACAGGCTGAGGGCATGCAGGAGACCTTTGCCGACCTTTTCGCAGCTCTAATCCTTTCGATAGTTCTTGTCTATATGGTTTTGGTTATGTTATATGAATCATTCCTAACTCCGTTTATAAGGATGATGGCACTTCCTCTTGGGGTAGTGGGAGCCTTAGTGGCATTGGCTCTTACAGGAAATACGCTGAACCTGTTTTCGATGATAGGCCTAATAATGATGGACGGTTTGGTGGCCAAGAACGGGACCCTGTTACTGGATTATACACATACACTAATGGATAAAGGTTTAACACTTCGCGAGGCACTGGTTGAGGCTGGAAAAACAAGACTGCGGCCTATCATCATGACGACATTTACAATGATTTTTGGTATGCTGCCAACTGCCCTGGCAATTGGCGAAGGGACAGAGACCAGAGAAGGTATGGCCTGGGTACTCATTGGTGGTTTGTTGACTTCAACCCTATTTACCCTTATAGTCATCCCTGTAATTTATACAATAATTGATGATTACAAGCGTAAAATAAGTGGATTCTTTAAACGTAAATTAGCTGCTTGAATCTCATAGCAAAAAACGGAAATAATAAAAAACGAAGCTTTAGAAAGCTTCGTTTTTTGATAAAATGTTAAATTAACTTTTTAATTTATGGCGGGAACGTGTGGGAATCGAACCCACCACGGACAGGATCACTGCCCGTCAATGGTTTTGAAGACCAGGCGAGCCACCAGGCCCAATCCGCTCCCGTAAGCAGAATATATTATAACACATCTTGAATCGTAAAGTAAACCTTGGGAGTTAGAAATATGGCAAGTAAAATAACCCATTTGTGAAATTTTTCTGTCAAATTTATTTATTAAGTCTGTCAAATTATAGTTGGCTTTACTTACAGCAACACTTTAGTGAACACTTATTTTCTTAAATAGCAGGAATTTTATCTGCTACAGCGAATATATTGCAAATGAGTGGGCTCGACCGTTTAATATGGAGGGCTTACTACTATGAGTTGGGTGGAATCATGAAAAGACTTGTCCTATTCAATATTATAAAAGACGATTTAAAAATTGTAGAACGTGAACTCAGAAAGATAGTGGCAATAGAAGACCCTTTATTAGCTGAAGCCTCAGCACATCTTCTAAATGCTGGTGGGAAACGTTTAAGACCAGCTTTTGCTTTGGTTGCCGGTAAGACTTATAATTATAATCCGAAAAAACTTATTCCGCTGGCAATGGCATTGGAATTAATTCACATGTCAAGTCTTGTACATGATGATGTTATTGATGACTCGTATACAAGACGTGGTATTCCTACAGTCAAGGCTAACTGGGGCGATCAGATATCTATTTATACCGGCACTTATCTATTAGCTCAGTCACTAGTACTTATTTCCA
This sequence comes from Thermincola carboxydiphila, assembly GCA_016841045.1. Lineage (GTDB taxonomy): Bacteria > Bacillota > Thermincolia > Thermincolales > UBA2595 > JAENZX01. The sequence goes on along the minus strand of JAENZX010000026.1, from coordinate 28,216 downwards.
AATGTGAAGATCCTGTGATTAGCAGAATTCTTGCGGACATAAGTGTCAAAATGTGTGAAGGCGAAATACAGCAGATAGTATCCAGTTTTGACCCAAAACAGACAGTTCGGGATTATTTTTTCAGGATAAAGAGCAAAACAGCATTGCTGATTTCAGCGAGTTGTGAGTTAGGGGCGGTGGCCTGCGGGGCACCGGATTATCATGTTACAACACTTTCCAGGTATGGCTATTATTTGGGTATGGCTTTCCAGATAGTTGACGACATTTTGGATTTAACATCAAATGAAACTGTTTTGGGAAAGCCGGTTGGAAGTGATTTAAAGCAGGGAATTGTAACTTTACCTGTTATATTTGCTCTGGCTGATTCACCCGACCGCCATCGCCTGGCAGAAATCGTCAGCAAAAAAGATAAAAAGGAGGGTGAAGTTTTAGAGGCAATTAATATAATAAAGGATTGTGAGGCAATCGAAAAAGCAGTTGATGTTTCCAATAGTTACTTAAGGAAGGCTAAGGATAGGCTGCGGGGTCTGCCGCGGGGGAAAGCCATTGAAAGCCTGGCCCTAATTGCTGACTTTATCGGTGAAAGAAAATTTTAAAGGAATATTAAGATTTGGTTAAAAAATTCTAGAAAAAAGAAGGGTTTTTGGTTATTACCGAAGAATTTATTTTCACGTAGAAAGAACCGGACTTATTGTATCTTATTAACGGGTTCTTTTTGTTTTGATGTAATGATTGAATAATTATTGGTGAGGAGGATTTTTTAAGATGGGTTTACGCGACAAATTCAAATTTGACCTGTCGAAAACTGAAGACAAGCTTAAGCTATTTATTCTGGCCAGCGGAACACTGCTTTTTCTGTTGGTGGCTACCGTCGGAGGTATTTCACTGACCATGTCACCAAGTTTCTGCAAGTTATGTCATGAGGCTATGCAGCCTGAGTACGTAACATGGGAAGCTTCATCCCACAGCAACATTTCCTGCGTTGAGTGTCACATGGAAGAAGGAGTCGTTAATATCTTAATTGAGAAAGTAATGGCTACAAAACATCTATATGCCTATCTTAGTGGTCATTATGAGGAAGAAATGCCTATTAAGATGAAGCATGAGTTACCTAATGAGCAATGTGAAAAGTGCCATTCGGTAAAAACCCGAAACTTTACTCTATCAGGTGACTTGATAGTGCCTCACGAAAGACATGGTGAAAAAGGCGTGGCATGTGTTAAATGCCATTCGGGTGTTGCGCACGGAAATATTGCCAGCCGGAACGTAATTAAAAAAGGCGACGACCTTGGCGCATGGTCTCCGGCAGATGGTGTTAAGAACATGAGCAAAGAGTTTGTCAGACCTGATATGGATGTCTGTGTTGACTGTCACATAACACCTGCCAAGTACGGTGTTGAAGGTGTCACTAGTGTGACCTGGGCCTGTGAGGCCTGCCATAAGAGTATCTTTACACCTAAGTCACATGCTGCTGCTGCCTGGCTTGGATCCCATGGTAAAGATGCTGCTAAAGACGTTAAAGCTTGTGCAAGCTGTCACGCTATAGGGATTTCCCCGAATTTGAAATCTGACGGTGTGAAGAATAATACTGTAAAAGTAAGTCCTCAGGCTAAAGATTTTGCCTGGAGCAACCAATTCTGTATTAATTGCCACAGTAAAAAACCCAAGGATCACCAAGATAAGAATGTTTGGATGCCGAATCACAGAAATGCTGTAGCAAGTAAAGGAATGAATAACTGTGCTGCTTGTCACAGCATCCAGAAGTCTGATGGAGCACCACTTAAATCACCTGCTAAAGAAGTAGCCTGCAACAACTGTCACTGGTTTAAATAATTAGTTACCCATTACCGATATTCGAATTCTTTTAAATGGGCAATCTTTTGGTACTGTGGTGCACTGTGTCTGTTTGACATAAGCGCCACGGGGAGGAGACAATAAGCTATGGCATCAACCGTCACTCGGTATAAAGTGCTTATTTTAGTCAGCGGATTAATATTTGCTGTGCTGTTGGGTACTTTTGGTGTTTCCCGTATTGTCAAAAACCCAGAGTTTTGTGCTTCATGTCATCTTATGAAGCCGGAGTTTGCGACCTGGAAAGCATCATCACACCTGCAAGTTGCCTGTGTGGACTGCCATGCAGCTAAGAAACTTCTCTCATCTCTTATGTCTGGCAAAAAAGGCCCAGTTAAGATGGATGAATTGATCGGTAACGATGTCTGCAACAAATGCCATTCAAGCCGAAGAGAGATTACTCCTTCGGGAGACTTAATTGTACCTCATAACAAACATGCGGCAAAAAATGTTTTATGTATGAATTGTCATAGTGGCGTTGGCCATGGTAATATTGCCGCCCGTAAAGTTACTGAAACTGTCGCAGCAAAGATGTGGACACCTGAATTCGGAGCGCAGCAGATGTCCCCAGAATTTACGGAGCCCAAAATGAATGTCTGTCTTGAGTGTCATATAAAACGTGAGGTTACCCAGGAGTGTCAGGCTTGTCATACCAGTATCAGCCTTCCTTCTGATCATAAAGAAAAAGGCTGGGGGACCACACATGGTAAGAAGGCCAGAGCTGACCTAGCTTACTGCAACAAGTGCCACTCCTATTCACTTGACGCTAAAGATGTACCTGTGAAAGACCAGGTAGCAAGATATGCCAGGGGCAACGTATTCTGTTACGACTGTCATCAGAACAGGCCTATCGGACATGGCAAGGAATGGAAGATGGTACACAAACAAAATATCACAAATCGTGATGTCTCAGGCTGTGTGGTTTGCCATAATGTACAAAAAGCAGAAATCCAGGAACGGGCAGTTCCGACTTATTGTGCAAAATGTCATGGCAATCAAGACTCTTTTAGCAAAAATGCAGATTCACGGACTGCAGCCACCTTCTCTAAATTACATCCGCCCGATTGGCGAAAGATACATCCCGAAATCGTGAAAGAAAAAGGTGTAGTTAACGAGGGGTGCTGGGACTGTCATGACACGACACATTGTTCGAAGTGCCATACGAATAAGCTTTAAATTAAGTTTAATAATCATGTGATATTAGAAGCAGGGGTGTAGCCCCTGCTTCTTTAATCAAAGCGGGCTCGTCTTAATGTCGTAAAAAAAGACAATGAAAAGGAAGGAACTTTTATCATTAACGGCGAATTCCTTAAAGTGTAAACTGCCTGTAGTCAAGCGGTTTCTAGCTTTTTGCCTTAGTATATAATGTTTTATGAAATACAGGTTTTCCAATTATTTCTCATGGAAATCACTGAATAGTCGCCGGATATCAACTTCGGCGAAAGGAGCCTGCCCAAATGGGACAAAACAGGATTTTGGTCTTCGGTCTGTCTGTGCTGATTATGCTTAGTGTACTGCTATCATTACCAGCAATTCGAAGCTATATAAGCGACATTCTGCAGCACTATATTCTTCAGGAGACTTCTGTAGGCGAACCGAAACTTCCCAGCCGTGAAAACGACAAAAAGGTTTGTGGTTTATGCCATTCTGATAAAAGCCGGGATTTTCTTAAACCGTACCAGCATGCTCCGTTCACGAACTGGTACTGTAGAGACTGCCATGTCCCTCATACGGTTGGAACAGGAAGGCATGAATATGTAGTAGATTTGGACCAACTTTGTTTTACCTGCCATTTTAACAGGTTGGATAAAGCAACTTATTCTTATCAGCATAAGCCTTACCAACTGGGACATTGTGTGGATTGTCACGATCCTCATTCATCCAACTTCCAGCATTTGCTAAGGACTTCGCCGAAAGAATTGTGTACCGCATGCCACAAGATGGATTTAGTTTATAATTTTCGGTATCAACATAAACCATATGAGATAGGAGCATGTTCTGACTGTCACGTTCCTCATGCTTCCAAATATAAGGGAATGACTAAGCTGCCAGGGAAACAGCTTTGTTACACCTGCCATTTCGACAGGAAAAACGAACTGAATCTTCCTGTTCAGCATAAGCCTTTTAATACCGGGGAATGCACTAACTGTCACGGTGCGCATGCAACGCCTGGTGATAAGCTTTTGCTTATCCCTGGAAATGGTCTTTGTCTGGCGTGCCATGTTGGTTTGGGAGAGCGGCTTAAAACTGGTTATGTCCATACTCCTGTAAAAGCAAAATGTACCAGCTGTCATCTGCCGCATGCGTCGGCCAAACCTGCACTGCTTCCTGAGTCGCGAACAGACCTGTGTTATAAGTGTCATTTTAAAATAAAGAATGAATTCCAGAGCCCGTCGCATCACCCGGTTGGGAATGGGCTGCTTCATTGTGATGGATGTCATGACCCTCATGTTGCTCCGTCTCCAAACCTTGTAAAAAAGCCAGGTAATGAACTTTGCTATCTTTGTCATTTGGGACTTAAAAGTACATATGAAAAGCTAAAGCATGCTACAAGAGCCAGGGGGAGGGGCGGGCTGGGAGCCTGTACAAACTGTCATGTACCGCATGGTTCTGAGTGGAAGCCCCTGTTGTGGAGGCAACAGGAGGTATTGTGCAACACGTGTCATACGGACATAGGACTAGCCAGATATAATCACCCTGTAGGCACCGAGTACAAGGATGCCTGGCATGGAGGCGAAATGCATTGTGCCAGTTGTCATGGACCCCACGGGACAAATAATAGGAAATTCCTGCTCATTCCTAAGGACGGATTGTGTCTCAAGTGCCACGGTAAGAAGCTTAAGCAGTCAAAGAATTATGACATTCACAGGCTTATACCACCAAGAACGGAAAATAAGGATTCTGGAATATCTACAAAGGTACCTGATTATAAAAGGGAACCAATCTCAGAAACCATTAATAAACAAGTCAGGATTTTTAAGAAAAACTAAAATATTTTTTAAATGAGTTGACATGCAGGGTTTCAAGACCTGGCATGGAGGTGCGGAGGTTATGAGTCATTCTGACATTGGTGAACGAAATATTAAACTTAAGTATGCACTTCTAATAATAGTTGTACTCGCAATTGTGTTAATTCCTATTGGAGTCACTATAGGAAACAAATTTTTCTGGAAAACAGAAGAAACGGTAACTAAATCTGAATTTGATTTTCAACGAATACACAATGTTGTAATAAATAACCCCAATAATGCAGAAGCCCATGTTGCACTTGGTTTTCAGTTTCTTGCCAGAGGACAGCGAAATGAGGGTTTAAGGGAGTTTGAGACAGCGTACAAGTTGGACCCCCAGAGCCAGGCGGCAAGGTTTGGCCTTGGGTTTGGCTACCGGGAGGTTGGGCAATACCAAAAGGCGGTAGATATTCTTGAACCACTTGTTAAAGAATTTCCGTTTCATTTTCTCGGCCAATGTAATTTAGGACTTGCGTATCAAAAGTTGAAAGAATATGATAAAGCTGTAAAGAGTTATCAAATGGCCCTAAAAATTAAGCCTGGGTCAGCGGATGTCTACCTTGAGCTTGCCAGGATATATATTGATACCGGAAAAAAGGATGAAGCCTTAAAGAATATTGAAATAGCGCTCAAGTATGTTCCTGGTTATCAGGATGCTATTAATCTGAAAAAATCGCTGGATACTAAATAATAAATCCTTAATAAGCGGGAGGTGTACAAACTCCGGTATCGTTCGGGGTGGTAAAATTGGTTGATTTGAATGAAAAGGTAACCTTGAACCGTGTTCTTAATGCAGCATTAATTATTGTACTTCTGGAACTGCTGATTTTCGGTTGGTGGTACTTTTCAAGAAAGAGTCCTAGGGACTGGTTAGCTGAATATGTGCCTGCCAAAGGCCAGCCACGTTATTTATACTCCATTTATGGTGGTAACGGTATTAATTTTAGACGTCCGTCTCACACAGTGGTGAGGGATAATAAAATTTTTGTGGCGGATACGAACAACGGGAGGATAGCAGTATTTAATTATACAGGAAGATATTTATCGGAGTTTGGTACTGCTGGCCGCGGCAAACTTGTATACCCTGTCAGCATCTCTTTTTCTGATAATAAAATATTAGTGGCCGATGTGGGTACAAAAAAAATTCACGTATATGACATAAAAGGGAAGTTCACGGGCTACTTTGCAGAAGGTCTTATTATTGAACCATGCAGTATTTTTTACAGAGACAAGCGATTCTTTGTATTGGACAAAGGCACAATGCAAGTGCTGGTTTTTGATATTAATGGCAAAAAGATAAGATCCTTTGGTGGGAAAGGCATGGCTCCTGGTGAGTTTTATTATCCATACTCTATTTATGTTACAGATGATAACAAAGTTTATGTTGCCGATTCCAACAACAATAGGATACAGGTGTTTAGTTCGCAAGGACTGTTAATTCAAATTTTAACCGGACATGACCTTTTGGGGGAAGGGAAATACTCCGTACCTCGGGGAATTGCGTTTGACGGTGAGGGAAACCTTTTTACTGCGGAAGGGCTTATTAATTCTATCTCAATAACAAACAGAGAAGGATCGGTAACCCGTAGGTTTAGAAATGCGGAACCTCAAAATTGGAATTCAAGGGTAAATGATACAATTAATCTACCCACTTCGGTATTTATAGATAATAGAGGGCGCCTTTATGTAACTGAGTTTGGTAAGTCACGAGTGTTGGTATACGAGATTTAATAGTTAATTAATTTTTATGATATTTCGGCAAAGGCGGTGGTGAAATGAGGTTTTCAAAATGCTTTGCAACTATGTTGGTACTAGTAGGAATGCTGTTGGCACTTAATCTTCTTTCCGGCCGCACCCCTGTTTTTGCGTCAGTGTATTTCCATGGCGAGTTTACCTCAAATTCCGAGAGTTGTAGTTCCTGTCATGTAGTTCATTTTGCTCAGGCGGATAATCTGCTTGCGTTAGGACCTACCGAAACAGACTTGTGTTATTACTGTCACGGGGAGGGTAGGGCTGCTACAAGCGGATATGATGTTGAAGTTGGAATGATAGTCGGGCAAGGTGGGGTCTCAAGGCCTTCATATGCAGGCGGCTTTGAAAAGAGTATTGATCCCAGTAGATCTTACATAGCAAATAAGGTCTACGATAACACTTCGGTACATAGTATTGAAAAAGCACTTCGCTTGGGGCAGTTATCTCAGCTGGAGGACGGTGATATACCGGGAGGAGCTAGTTGGACTGGCACCTTCAAGTGTAGTTCCTGTCATGATCCACATAGCGGCGGTCAGTATCCAAAAACGCCATACCGAAATCCGAGACTTCTCAAAAAGACACTTCTTGATGGTGTACCAAGGTATGTTTATATGTCCATTGATTATGGACAAACAAATTTGCCTCTGGCGTATGGAGCCGGGTTTAATGAATGGTGTGGAGGCTGCCATTCTATGTTCAATACAGAAGGTGATATCAGGACAGGGTCAACTAGCACAAGTAACGGTATGGCGCCACCTGAGTTTAAGTATATGCACAAGGTTGGGGTAGCTGTTTATGAACAGATATTTTCAACTGACCTTGGCTTTGGATTACCGATGCCTACCGATACAAAAGGGACTGGAACCGGCATGCTGCAGTGGAGAATTAATTGTATGACATGTCATCGAGCTCATGGAAGTTCAGTTAATGTAAGTGTTGGCTTTCCGCGTTTTAAGACGTACAACTCGGTTTCCAGTTACGTGTATGATGCGAATCAGAGTGCGCTGCTCAGACTACCTGAGCGTGAAGTCTGTGTTAAATGTCACGGCTCTGCTGAATTTAACAAGTATAACGGAAATTACGATACCGGTTGGTAAAATGGGTATCAGGAATATTAAAGGGCCGGGATTGAACTTCTGGCCCTTTTTCAACGAATTTTACTTTGTTTAATTTGGCCTAAGTAGTAGTGATTGCTAATAAAAGGTATTCCAAAAAGTATTTTTTTAAATTATAATATATATGTATAGATGTATAAATAAGATGTGAAAAAATATCTGTTTTAGAGGGAAATTGGCTTAAGTATCTAATATATATATAGGATGAGCAGCTTTTCTCAATCTGCGCAATTAAAATATATTACGGAGTTGAACCTTATGCTCTCTGAAATCAGAATTGGAAAGGGGAAAGCGTTTACTCTAGTAATTATTTTCACTTTAATTATCAGTGCCGGTGCTTATTATTTGTTTGCCAGCGACTGGCTGAAAACAGAAAGACGTGACGTATATCAATTTAGTAATGATTTATTACAAGATAAGCTGAGTCTGAATCCAGCCGATATTAATACAAAGCTTGACTTGGCTGTCTCCCAGTATCTCCAGGGAAAAACGGGGGATGCCTTTAATACATATAAATCCATACTGAAGCAGGATCCACAAAATACATCTGCTTTGTTGTACATGGGTCTAATTAAAGTAGATATGAAGGATTATCAGAATGCAATACCGCTTCTCGAAAAAGTGGTGAGTTTTAATCCGGTTTTTCAGCCAAGGTTACTTTATTACAATCTTGGCATAGCTTATTTTAAAACCGGTGATTATGCAAAAGCTGCAAAAAATCTTAAAGTGGCTGCAGAGGTAGATTCCGGTTCAGGACCAGCAAGCTTTTATTTGGGGATGGCTTATTTTAAGCTGGGGCAATATCAAAATGCCAGAATACCCCTCGAAAAAGCTGTGAAATTGGGACAAAATCCTTCCGAAGCTAATAAAGCCTTACAGGAAATAGACAGTCAACTCAAAAAACAATTCGGCAAGCAGAATAGAAAATAAAAAACTCTGAAACCGGCAAAAGGTGGTGTGCCGTTTCAATGAATAGATATTATACTGCAGACAGACGACAAGAGAAAACAATTTCTGTTATGAACCTGATACTGATTATCCTAATAATCCTTATGATTGCAGCTGGGTTTCTATTTTATTTTCGATACCAAAAACTTGGCGAAGGCCCGGTAGGAACTTTAAGTTTTGCTTTAAACAAGAAGCCGAGATTTTTATTTAACATTTATGGTTCAAAGGAAAGTTTATTAAAAGCTCCTATGGCAATATATGTCACTGAAAAAGGACTAATTTATATTGCAAATACCGAAGGCCATACGGTTGAAGTTTTTAATCCTACTGGTTCTTTTGCTTTTTCCTTTGGAGGTTATGGGGTTGCACCTGGAAAAATGTCATTTCCTTACGGTATAACTGAGGATAGTCAAGGAAACATTCTGGTTGCAGAGTCAGGGAATGGACGTATTCAGGTATTCACTTCAGATGGACGTTTTATAAAAGTCCTTGCCGATAGGGAAAATGAAAAACTGGGGTTGCAAAAACCAGGCCCTCTTTATAAAGATTTGAAGGGCAGAATTTACGTTGGTGATCTGATTACCCATAAGGTCCTGGTTATAACTGAAACAGGCACTAAACTGGGGAGCTTTACAGGTGTACAGTATCCTCACGGTATTACAGCCAATGAAAAAGGACAGGTATGGGTGACAGAAGGTGGACGTAACCGTATAGTGCTTTTTGATGATACAGGTAAGGAGATTACGGCAATTGACAAATGGGGCTCAGACCGTCCATTTTCTATGGTTCGGGGTATTGCTGTAAACTCAAGGGGAGAAGTTTTTATACCTGATACCATTTCCAGTCAAATACGCGTATTTGATAAGGAACGAAAATATCTTTTCAGTTTTGGTTCATACGGACTGGAAAACGGCAGATTCGTTTATCCCAGCGGAATTTTTATCGATGGTAAAGAAAAGATTTATATAACTGACTGGGGAAACAACAGGATTCAGGTGTGGGGATACTAGATTGTAGACTCTTTGTGGTTGAGAGAACGGCGGTGAGGCGTATGAAGAAGTATATAGCCATCTTAATATTTGTTTTCCTCACGATACTGGTGGCTGTTAATTCTGTCTATGCCACTGTAAAAGCCCCTTCGGTATCTGTTTCTTACTCTAATGAGACTGCCGGGAGTGTGGATGTTACCCTTACCTGGGATGATTATGGCAGTGGAGTTTACCACGCAGACTGGTCTGATAGTATGCTTAGTGATGGTTCAGGTCTCGATTATAACAATATAGACAGTGCTATTACGACAGCTACCGGGAAAAAAACAGTTACTAAAACAGGTTTGACTAAATTTAAAAACTACTATTTCCGGGTAGTCCATGATGACGGTTCAATACAGGCAGTATCTGAAGTAAGGGTGTTTCCGGTTGATACCGGTAACGCTCGCAAAACTAACGAGTACGGCCATGGTAATTTTAACAGTAATACTGCTATGTGTGGCTACTGCCACAGTAACCATGCCTCACTAAAAGAGCAACTTATTCAGCAGGCAACCTACTACCAACTCTGTAAACTGTGTCACGGAACAGCTTCTACTCAAAGTAAGTATGATGTAGAGGGGGGGAGGGTAACCGTTGCTGGTGGGGCTACAGTTCCATCGCTGGCTGGACCTTTTGTTGACGGAGTAACATCAAAGCATGATTCTGATGACAGCAGTCCAGGGTGGGGACCTACAGTTATTCCGGGGAGCGACCCTTCCAAAACTCTAAGCTTGACATGTTTATCCTGCCATGTCAGTCATGGCGGAACTAATGACAATTACCGCCTGCTCCGTAAAAACATTTATATTGACGATGCCAGAACCGAGAGTCTTAAGACGATAAATATTGATTTTGAGGCTTATGCTATTACACCCACAGCAGTTTCCGGTGAACAGTTATATATGGTTAAGGGAAACACAGAATTCTGTTCTTCCTGCCACCTGAATTATGATGACGGGAATGCCCGAGAAACTGGGCGGGATTCACGGCTGACAACCAGTGAAGCAGTTTACCGTCACCCGACTACTGTGGGGAGTTCTGTTTACTCAATTTTTGGGTCTGATGGCTCCAAAGATTTTAGTCCCAGCAGTTGGGGTCTTTTGCCTTTGCAGTATAATGCTTTGGAAGCAAAGGAAGGACTTACTGACAAACGGACCTCGGTAGTCTGTTCAACCTGCCATTTTGCTCATGGTACAACCAAACAATTTAATGTCGAAAGTGGAGAAAACAAGTATATTCTACGGCTTGATAATTACGGTACCTGCCAGTCGTGTCATAAAAAATAAACCTTATCAGTGTTTGACGGACATAATGGTTAAGACCGGAAGGAGAGCACATGGGCATCGTTGAGCGTATAAACTCAGTGTTGGAATATAAAGTTGAAATAAATTTTAAAAGACGAAAAAAACCTGAAAAAGTAAGTCGTGAAGAATCAAATTTTGAAAGATTAAATCTTGATAAGCGAATAAACCGTAATAAGACGCTGGCCGTCATTGGCATATTTATATTTCTGCTGAATGTGGCAGGGTTCTATATAGGGAAAGAGTGGTTTTGGATTGAAAACAAAAGCTATTATGAAAATAAGATAGGCGGCCTCAAACAGATTCTAAAAGAACATCCCGGTGCAAAGGATGTTCAGGTAGAAATAGCGATGACTAATTACCTGAATGGGGACACCAAGAAAGCAGTTAATCAGTTAAGAAATATCTTGCTCAAAGATTCTCATAACAATAATGCTAAGTTTATTTTGGGAGTAATTCTCAGTGAGAGGAAAGAAACAAACGAATCTATTGTATTACTCAGTGAATACGTGAAAGAGAATCAGGGTCTTGAAACAAGAATTGCCTATCTTTATCTTGGACAAAATTATCTGGCTGTTGGAAATTACGACCTGGCTCTAAGGAACCTGACCATAGCGTCGGATAGAGACCCAGGTAACCCAGTAGTCTATTATTTTCTTGGGCAGACTTATGAAAAACTTAAAAAAACAAAATCAGCAATTCAGTCTTATGAAAAGGCGCTTGAAATAAATAGTGGATACATTGAGGCAGACAGGGCTCTCACATCGCTAATAAAGAAGGCACATAAAAAGTAATATTTGCAGCTTTTGACCTAAGCCTGCGGAAGGTGGTGTATCTACTGATGCAGACTCCAAAAATCCTCGATTTGCGGGGATCGTTCAGAGCCAAACACGCTAAATACCGTAGAACCCAAAGAGATGATAATTATAGACCTAAACGCCCCAAAACAATGCGTATTAAGACAGCCTTGGCTCTGCTGCTTCTTGGTATTGCTATAACCGCACTGATGTTTGGGTTCCTTTATCAGCGCGGTAAACAGCTTATGGCAGACGATGAATTGGTTCCCCTGACCACGCCCCCTCATATTCTTTACAGCATTTATGAAGGGAAAGGCAGGTTTTCGCGCCCGATATCCTTGGCTGCCAGGACCGGGAAAGTTTATGTTAGTAATAACAGCCTTCACACCATTGAGGTGGTGTCAGATACAGGAAAAGCTATTAATTCTTTTGGGGGGGCAGGAAGTGCTAAGGGGCAGCTTTTCTTCCCATACGGAATTGGAATATTGCCCAATGGCAACATCCTGGTAGCTGAAACAGGTAATTTACGTATTCAGGAATTTTCATCGACAGGGCAGTTTATACAAACTGTTGTTGGAGAATCAAATAAAATTGGTTTAGGAAAACCAGGGCCTTTATTTGTGGACAGCCTTGGCAGAATCTATATCGGAGACTTGTCTGGTCACCAGGTGATAATACTTGACAAAAACAAGAAACTAATTCGAAAAATCAAAGGGATTCAGTATCCACACGGGTTAACGGTAGATGAACAGAATAATAAGTTGTATGTAGCGGATTCTGGAAAGATTGCGGTTAGGGTTTTTGACCTGGCTAAAGAGGATGATAGTTACGATCTCATTGAAACATGGAAGCCAGGCAGCCGGTTTACTATGATTAGGGGACTAGCTGCTGATAAACACGGAAGGCTCTATGTCGTTGATACATTAAGCTGCTCTGTTAGAGTGTTCGACAAAAACGGAGAGTATTTATTCAGTCTTGGGCAGCAGGGTTTTAAGGATGGAGAATTTCTTTATCCAAATGGGATTTTTGTTGACAGCACCGGTAAGATATATATCGCCGACTGGGGGAATGACAGGGTCCAGGTCTGGGGGTATTAATTCCGGGGGTCCGGGGTGGTGATATTTATGACTTTTACAATCAGAATAAAGTACCTTTTAATGCTGATGGTTTCTATCGTTATTCTTATTTACGCTGCAGTAAATGCGTCGGCTGAAGGACCTTCTGTTTATTTCCGTTATTATGAGGGAGAAGGCTCTGTTGTGGCTTCAGTTTATTGGGATGATACCAATCACTATGATTTTAATTGGGCCCATGAGATGAATTCCGGCGGTAGTGATCTTAATTGGATGAATACCGGCTTTGAAAGGTTTAATCAAAATACCATTGATAATTATGCGGTAGTTACTTTGACTAAATATAAAAACTATTACTTTAAAATTTCCAATGGTTCTGAGGTTACTGTTGTAAGGTCATATCCTTCTGACTTTAACAACCCGGTTAATCCCGGGCGTAAGCAAAATGATTATGCTCACGGTAATTTTACTCCGGACACTACCATGTGTGGTACTTGCCATAGTACTCATACTTCATTAAAAGGACAGTTATTAAAACAATCAACTTATTATGATTTATGTATGTTATGTCATTCAAACAGTAATTCCCAAAGCAAATATGACGTTGAAATAGGGATGGTTTATATGGGTCCGCTGAATAAATGGGTTAGTTCTCCGGGGGGACCTATCGGAGTTGGGGTTGGTACTTCTGCTCATGATGTAAACGACAAGTTTAATACAACTGTAAATGTACCGGGAAGCGACCCTGACCCATCTAAAGTGCTGACTTTTACGTGTATTTCCTGTCATACGGCACATGGGGGTACTAACGACAATTACCGGCTTATCAGGAAAAATCTTTATCCTTCGAATACTAAATGGCGTGAAAAGACAGTGCATTTTGCTGCCTATGCTGTCGTAACGGATTTTTCGAAGGGTGAGGAAGTCAGTTTTGTGGAAGGCGGTACTGAGTTTTGTACTGCCTGCCACCTTGATTATGATAAAGGAAACTCGGTGCAAGCGGGAGGCGAATATGACGTTTATAAAAGGCATCCCGTAAGTGTCGGCACCAGTGTTTATTCGGTGTTTTCCTCGTCACCGCTAAAAGACCTTTACCCTGCTCCTGGGGACAATCTGCCTCTTCAATATTACGCAGAGGGTGAAAGTAAAACAGGTGATAAACGTACCGCTGTTGTATGTGAGACATGTCATTTTGCACATGGTACCAGGAAGAGCTTCGTTGTTTCAGGAAGCGAAAATGCCGGTAAAAATTTATTGAGACTTGACAATTATGGCGTATGTGAATCATGCCACAAAAAGTAATAGTGGTGAATAAAGGGGTAACAGAGTGAAGGTAAAACATATTCTGCTTATCATAATCATCGTTGGAGCTGCCGCCTCTGCTGTATATTTTGGTCTATTATCCGGTGACACCGTTGAAGGGCCAAAGCCTTTACATATGTTTGACGGAGGCCAGAAGAACCGGTTCAAAGAACCTTCTCTTGCCGTAACTGATCATAAAGGGCGCATTGTCGTGGCTGATTCAGGTAATCACCGGATCGTAATATTAAACAGTAACGGCAAGTTCATAACAGAAATTGGTGGACCGAAATCAGAAAAGCCGCTTAATTATCCATATGGTTTAGGTCTTATAGGTAAGGACAGTCTGCTTGTAGCTGATATCGAAGCAGGGGCTCTTCTGGAGTATTCCCTTAAAGGAAAGTTCAGGAGAAGTTGGCACAGCGGCGGTAATTTTAAACCTGCAGGGGTATTTGTGACACCAGACAGGGAAGTTTATGTCAGTGATCTTGCCGGAAAGCAGATACTGATATTTACAGAGCAGGGAAAACTGCTGAAAGCGATAAAACCCCGAAATGTTGAACTGGATGCTCCTCAGGGTATATGGGTAAATCCTGACGGAACGGTCTGGGTAGCTGATTCCGGAAATTATAATGTTAAACTGCTCGGTAAAAATGGTGAACTTTTGAATATCTTCGATGGTGGGCCTGACTTACCTTTAAGTTCAGCTAAAGGACTTGCTGTCGATGATAGAGGCCGGATTTATGTTTCAGATACTCTATCAAGTATTATCAGAGTCTTTGACAGTAAAGGGAATAACATCGAGCGCATTGGCCAGGAAAATGAGTTAGGAACTGAATTACAGTTTCCTGTCGGACTGTTCGTTGATGGTGAAGATAACCTTTACATCACCGATCAGGGTAATAACAAGATTCAGGTGTGGAATTTGAAATAAAATTCTAATATCGGATTGAGGTAATATTTATGTATGTGGAATCCAGGTACAGTACAGGAAAATTAAACAGATTCCCTGGACGTTTCTCTCGTAAGGCCGTTGCGGCTTTATTAGTGCTGTTGGTTTTTCTGGGAGGGGTCATCTGGAAAGGAACCGGAGCTGGAGCAGTAACTATTGATATAATCAACAGTACCTTCGAAAGCGGTGACGGAGGTAATTGGACAGCTTACGGGATTAATAATGCTACAGTGAATGTATCCAGTTCAGTTAATAATCATACTACGGGTGGAAGCACGTCAGCTATGATTGAAACTCAAACTGTAGGTGCTGCAGTTTATACATCTGCAGGTATTAAGCGTGCATTTACAACACCCAAGGGTCCACTCTCTGATATATCGCTGTCTCTTTATTATCAAAATACCAGTGGTAGTAGTTTAAATCTTGAGTGGGAAATCATGAACGCAGAAGAAACTGTAAAAGTTGCCGGGGGGACAATTAGTTCCAGTGCATCGGAGCATTCATGGACTCAATATCAGATTTCCAACATCTCGGGATTATTACCTGATTATAATTATGTGTTAAGGCTTTATGCGGACGGGAAGACGCTTAATCAGGATGGAGCTGCAATGTCAGTCAATTGGGATGATATTGTACTTACTGCTGATTATACTGCCTCCCCTGCTGCTGTTAGCATCAGTACTTCGAGAACTTCCATACCAAATAACACCATCACTGCGGCAACTGTAACGGCTACAGTATATGATCAAAACGGACAGGTTATGAGTGGTCAGGCTGTTAACTTCACTAAAGACCAGATTTGGGGAACTTTTTCTCCTGCCAGTGTTGATACTGATATAAATGGTAAAGCAATAACTGATTTCACTTCAGATACAGGGGGGGTTATTAGGTTAACCGCTACCTCTGGAAGTGCATCTAACTACGTTGATATTAACGTTTTGTATCCGGCTTCAATTACGGTCAGCAGCTCTATGGCTAAAATTCCTAATAATAATAGTACAATAGCAAAAATTACAGCACGAGTCCTTGACCAGAATGGGCAGGTCTTACCAGGAGTTAAGGTGGAATTTAATAAAGTACTTGTATCTGGTAGTCTGAGTGCTTCATTTGACATGACAGATGCAAGAGGAGAAGCACAAACATTATTCAAGTCAGATGTTGGAGCTGAGTATGATATTACCGCAAGGTCATACGAAAGCCCCGATACAAGTATTTCCAAAACCACAACAGTAGTGGTTCAGGAACCAAAAACACTTGCGGTATCTGTGAATAAGAGTTCTATACCTAACGATAATTCCAGCCTGGTAATAGTAACCGCACACCTTACAGACCAATCAGGTAACGACATGAATGGCGAAGTTATTACTTTTACCAGAACACCCGAGACAGGGACGCTATCATCTGCCAGTGCAACAACAAGGTCAAATGGTACAGCACAGGTTACATTTAAATCAAGTGAGGGTTCATCGTATACTATTACAGGGACTGTATATAGAACTCCAACTGTAAACAGTTCCTCCGCAGTTAAAGTTGTCGCCCCGACTACTTTAACCCTCAGCTCTTCAGATACAGTTATACCAAGTGACAACAAAACTGTTTCAACCATTACAGCTACCCTGAAGGACCAGGATAATATACCTATTTCAGGTGAAAAGATTAGTCTCACTACAGATTTGGGCGTATTTACTTCCTCAGAAACAAATACTGTCAACAATTTGGTGACAGATACCAACGGTCAGGTGACAGCCGATTTTAAATCAGATACTGGTGGTACAGCAACCATTGTTGGTACAGTTGTGAGGACAGGATTAACAAATATAAATCCATATACATTAACAGTAGAGTCCCCGGTTCCTAAGACAATCATTATTAACAGTTCACTATCATCAGTTCCCGATGATAATCTTACTGAGGCAACTATAACAGCTACAGTGTATGATCAGCTCGGAAATGTTATGAGTGGACGCACTGTTAACTTCACAAAATCAACAAATTCAGGAAGTTTTACACCTATTGACGGTTCTGTCACTACTGATTCAAACGGCAGAGCATCAGTTAAATTCAAGTCCGATCAGGCAGGCACTGTTACTATAACTGCAAACTGTAGTGAATTAGGAAGTACTGCCACGGGTAATACCAATGTGAGTGTTATTGCCAGGGTCCCCCAAAATCTAACTTTGACCGCTTCTAGTGCCTCAATACCTGATGATGGATCAACACCAGCTATCATAACAGCACAACTACTGGATCAGTTTGGTCGTCCTTTTAGTAACCGGACTATTACCTTCAGCAAGGATAAACCATGGGGAACAATAGATTCGACCAAGGTAGTTACTGATAGCTTTGGTGAAGCAGTGGTGAATTTTAAGTCCTCAATATCGGGGGAAATAAAAATAACGGCTAATTCCGGAGAGGAATCAGCTCAACAGGTTATTACCGTTATAAAACGAACAGGAGCTTCCCTTACACTTACTGCCACATCCCCGGAAATCATCTCTGAGACTTTGCAGGAATCCATAATAACGGCCCAACTCAAAGATCAGTTCGGACAGCCACTGGCAGGTGAACAGGTTAACTTCAGTGCGGCTGTTGGTAAATTGACTGCTGCCACGGCTATTACTGATGCAAGCGGTAACGCTTCAGTGACTCTAAAGTCAAGTGCAACAGGAACATCGGTGGTTACCGGTACAGTGGATGAAGTACTTCCGGTGATGGGAGTTGTTATGGTTGAATTCAGAAGTACAGATTATACATCACCCTATCTTGAATCGGTTGAACCAACCAGTAAACAGGTGTTTTATCTTAAATTTAGCGAGAACATAGAGTTTGATCCCGACCCACCCACGGGATGGACATTGAAAAAGTATGTTGGTGAAGCTGTTTACGATGTACCCTATGAGACTCCGGTAATCTTAAGTGGTGACCGCAGGGTAGTCAGGATTACCCTACAGGGTGATAATATGGATACCGGGAATCAGTATCCCAACCCTGTAAGATATGAAATTAGTATCAGCGGTGTAACTGATATTGCGGGAAATATAATTAACCCGCCTAACACAGTACGGTCCTTTGACGCCTTTTCACCCCATGGTAAATATGCATCTTATCCTGTACCCGCCGGGAATTCAGCAAGGATTTGCGCCCAGTGCCATTCAAGTCATAAAGCTGTTGGGAATAAGCTGCTAACGGGTTCCAGCATCAAAAAGGTCTGCTTTGTTTGCCATGGAAGTACTGGTATGAGCAGCTACAAGGTAGAATCTGAATTCTACCGGTCCGAAACGGGTGGATATTCGACTTCCATGCATAAGGCGCTTGATTCAGACTCTCCCGGTTATGATGACATGACCTGTGTAGACTGCCATAACCCACACGGTGTCAGGCGTTCTGGAAGTAATGATATTTTACCCAAACTTCTGAAGGCGAAGGATGCTGAAGGAAATACTTATACATCAGCGGATGGCAACAGGTTCTGCTTAGCCTGTCATGGTTCATCTAATGTAAACCCACAGTACGACTATCGATTTGGTTCGTATTGGAATGATACACTGGGAGACCATAGTGGCGGTATGACTATAGTTGATGATGTATATAACTCAGCTCATTACGACATCCGATCTAGTGCACTTAACCCATTATCACAAACCAATATAACATGTAATAAATGTCATGAACGCCATGGCTCTGCAGCGTCCGGACTTATAGACAACAGTGTCGCAGGTTTTACTTCAGAGAGACTTTGCTATAAGTGTCATGACACCAATCTTAATTCACTGAACAATGTTGACATAAAACAGAAGTTCGAGGCTGCAGGCGGGACCACTAGCAAACATAATATAACCGAACCGGAAACTATTGGATTAAGCTGCCAGTCATGTCATGAGCCTCATAGCACTGCAGCACGGAGCTTTGCAGATTCAGGGGCAGATTTACCATCAGATATCAGTGACCCGTCAAATACCAGGAAGAACTGGAATAAATCTTCAGGGTCAATTTCGGAGTTTTGTATTAAATGCCATGATACAGATAGTAATGTAACAGTTACACAGACCCGGAGTATAAGTGAACTGGTACCCTTTACAGTTAAGTTGCCTGACGTAGATTTTGCAAACGGTACCGGGTGGAATAAAACTACCTATACAAACTCCATACATTATACAAGGGGGATTGACTGTGACAGGTGTCATGATCCCCATGGGTCCGATTACAAACGTCTTACTCTTTATCAGGAAGACTCGACAGGGGAGCCTGCTGCAACAAGTGGTGTGTGCCTGCGCTGCCACGGCGGAGGAGCAGCACCTTCAGGGAAGGATATTTATACCAACCAGTTAGATGCCGAATTCAGACATACTACACTAAGTGTAACGGGAAAGCATTCAGATACTGAGGATTACTCTAACATGACTGTAGAAAACCGGCATGCTGAATGTTACGACTGCCATGATCCTCATACAGTCAAAGCTTCGGGAAGCAGTCAGACGGATAATCTGGGTAGAGTGTCAGGAGTAAGATTTAGTCAGGAACCATGGAGTAGTTGGTCTTCTTCATCAGCTACGCTGGCAATAATGGAAACTAACAACAGCAGCCGCCAGGCATATCTGTGCTATAAGTGTCATAGCAAGTTTTCCTATAATACAACACCGCCGGTAACACCATCTTCGACTGGTTCCTGGCAGGGTGTCTTTAACCAGACGGATGTGGCTAAAGAATTTAACCCCGCGAACCCGGCGCGGCATGTTGTTGAGGGCAACAGCCAAATGCCTTCTTTTACCGTAGATCAAAACACCTATGATTATGGCAAATTTATACCCGGCTGGAAGGCCGATAGTTCAATGAAATGCACCGACTGTCACGGGCCTTCTGCAGGTTCTGCCAATGGACCGCATGGTTCAGGAAAGAGTTTCATCCTCAAAGATTCCTGGGATAACACAACAGGTGAGGCATCGACCTCAGATCACCTTTGTTTCAACTGTCATGATTACAATTTCTACACAGGCAGTGACGTCGGCAGTTTTGATGTTCGATCCCAGTTTTCAACTGAAGGCGACTACAACCTCCATGGCGGTTCTCACCAAGGGAAAGCCTGTGTAAGTTGTCATGGGGCAGTACCGCATGGATGGAGTAAATCAGATAGTGATGGTGGCGGATTATCACTGTTTACCACAGCAGACCCTCAGCCATACAGGGATGGGGTACTGATTGACGAAACAGCGGAAACAGAGAATACACCGGGTAACTGGGCAAAAACTACTTGTACAACCACCTGTCACACAGAATAATAGCCAACCTTTTAAGGGTGTCCCATTTGGGGCACCCTTAGTTGTGCCCGATTTCAAAGATAGTACCCTGATTAAAGTCAAGCACCTCGTTAGAGCCATATGTAAGGTCCGCAATTTTGGAGGCTGCCCATTGGAGCAAAGAGCATTTGTTTTATTTTGTCTAAAATGTGGGAATTGAATGGAATTTGCAGGGAAATGAGGAAATCAAGAGAATAGAATGATAAACAATGTATAAAACCTGAATCCGTTAATTACGGTAATGGTTTTATTTGGGAGGATATGTGTATGCTAAAGCGAGCTAAATGTGTAATTTCATTTTTTATTTTTACTTTGTTTTTGATTATTTTAATACCACAGGCTGCTTTTGCTCAGTTATCTTTACCTAACGTTGCGTCGATTCTCAACCGCGTCGATGTGCGGCCGCAGCAGACCTTACCCCGGGATGGCCAGATCGGTGTCTATCCTGACACTAACATTCTGGTCACCTTCAATCAGGCGATCCAAAAGGGGGCCGGTTTTGCTGCCATCAGGATTACCGACGCCACAGGTCACAGCGTATCCGCGACGTGCGGCGTGTGGGGGGATACCCTGACAATCAATCCTGATACTCTGGCTTACGATACGCTATATACCGTGACCCTGCCGGCAGACTCAATCAACGGTGCGGGGGGCAAGACCCTGGCCGCTCCTTATACATTCAGCTTTACCACCAAGTTCGTCGTCTCAGAGACCTATCCAGTCGACCAAGCGGTAAGCGGTGTGTCCATCAACACACCGCTTACCGCCGCTTTTAGCAATATAGTCAAGGAGGGCACCAACTTTAACCGAATTAGCCTTTATCCGGTTGACGACCCCGGCGCCCCGGTGCCCTTAAATTCCGTCCAATTGTCAGGAATTGACAACAACACGCGGACCCGGATGACGATTACCTACCAGGGGATTCTGGAGCCGGCTACCGACTATCGGGTGACAATACCGGCCGGGGCGGTAGAGGACGCGGCCGGACACCGCCTGGACGCGGATTATTCTTTTGACTTCCAGACTCAACAGACTTTGACCCTGCCCCAGGTGTACTTTTCGGCGCCTGCCAGCGGGGCAAAGAGCATCAATGTCAATCAGACCATCTCGATTACGTTTAATGACGACATAGTCGCGGGCCCCAATTATAACGGCGTTGCCTTAACCGTGTATCAATCCGGCGCTCCGGTCGCAGTCAACAAACAGATTGTTTCCGACCAGTTGATCATTACCCCGGCCGCAGCTTTGTCCTTTGACATGACTTATGCGGTCAGCATCCCTGCCGGCGCTGTGGCCGACTCGGTATATGGTAATTGGTTAAAGGATCCTTACGATTTCACCTTCACGACCAAAAAGCAAATGTTAGTTAGTACCAGCCCCACTAACGGGACCGGTGATGTTCCAATTGATGCCGCGCCCTCCTTAGTCTTTGGGCAGCCCGTTATTGGAGCCCAACTTAACGCTATCGTACTCCGGGATTCCAGCGGCGTCCAAGTGCCCGCCAGGGGCATTATCGACGCTGAGACACTTATTATCACGCCATCCCAGTTATTAAAGCCGGGGACAACATATACGGTCGAGGTACCTGCCGGCACCGTCCTTGCTCAGGACGGTACACCCAATGACAGCCACTCGTTCAGTTTCACCACGGGAACTCGGCATGTGGGGGCGCGAATCGGACCTGAACCTTTTCTCATCTACTCTCCTACGCAAGGACAACTGGTTACCTTAAACGGTACCGCTATTGCTAATAAGTATATATGGGATTTCGGCGATGGAGATACGGGAACGGGCTGGTTTGTTCAACATAAATACTCCAACCCGGGGCAGTACACCATCACCCTAGTTTTCAAAATAATTCAGTATGTACAGGGCAAGTTCGTGGAAAATTATTTTACCATCAGTCAGACCTTCAATGTAAAACCGGCCCCGGCACCCCCGGTGCTTTTTAATCCAGAAACTGCCACCCTTACCGTTCAGCCGGGGGGCGACACTCTCGTTTTACCAGGGCAAAGAGTTGAATATAGACTCCACCTTAGTGACGGTGCTGCTTCCGCGGGGAATCAGAAAATCCAAATTTACGCTACATTGCCACAAAACGAAGAAAAGGGTTTACCTCCTAAGCTTTTTGGAACTCTCACTACCAATAGCGTTGGTGATGCCTCTTTTAGCTACACCATGCCTTCAGATAAATCCGACGGCTATACCCTGATCTATAAATTTTCCGTTGGCGGCAAAATCAAGGCCACTAGCAGCATGATTTGTCAAACCGAGCGCAGGTCGATGATTTTGGGTGTGGTTCGTCTTCGATTGAGGCCCGATCAGCCCATTTACGACGTTAAGCCTCCGGCCGGTACCACCGTCATTCTTGACGGGGGAAAAGCTACGACTACTGTAGATGATTATGGTTTCTATCAGTTCGAGAATCTTGCCGCGGGGCCGCACAAGGTGGAGGCGAGGGCTCCGGGGTGGGAACCAACCTGGAGATATGTCAACATCGGGGCCGACGAGATAGCTGTTAACGAGAACATCATCATAGACAGAGTGGATCGGTCCTGGCCGAGTCCAGTCGTGTCCCGAATCTATTCGGACTATACCGATACCAGTACGGGCAAATCAGCTTATTTCCTGCGTGAAGCAACACGGTTCGCTGGTATAAGTTTTAAGGTTGACATTGACTGGAAAGGGCGACTTCCCGGCTATGTGAAGTTCTCAAGCTGGAGCCCTTACTCCAGCAAGCCAATTGAGGTGGAGGATTATATCGCCCGCCCCGACGGTAGTTACACCGTTTTATTCCGTGATTATCCGCTTGACATGATTATGGTTCATGCCGTATCTGCCGATGGCACCAGGTCTTCCACGGTCGACGCGAAGGTCCTAATCGTCAGTGTGAATAATCTGCCCGGAGGGTTACAAGTATCAGAAGAGCAAATAGACTGGATAACGTTTGAACGCGAGAAAGGCGAGTACACGATTCCCGTCTCCATTGACCTGCCGACCTTTGTAACCCCGCTTATATCTAATATCCCGGTTATTTCAGGAGCGCCGGCTAAGCTGGTGGGGGGAGTGACTGAGGGCAGCGCCGTTTTAGGGTCAAAGGGACTGGTGATCACCGTTCCGAACCAACCGGGCCTCAGCGCCGACGAAATGGCGGATATTGTCGCTATGGAAAAGTATGGTACCCTGGCCTACAAAGGGATTAAGAAATTAGCCGGCAAGAAAAGTCCTGCTCAGGTCGGCATGATTCTCATCGAGTTTTCCCGGAGCGTGCTGAACAAGTATCACTACAACCTGAAAACAAAAAGCTGGATTCAGGATGAGGGGTTCACTAATTTTATAACGGATATTGAGGCTTATTACAACCGGTCCTTCGTGCCGTTTAAGGATAAAAAGACTAAGGAGATGTTCGAAAAGTACGGGGCCAGCCTAGACTTAACCGCAATCTTAACTGCTAAGTTGAACAATATCTCCGAGACTCAGCTGCGGGATGGAGCCCTGGTCCCCGCCGGCGGTCAACTGCTCTTGCAGATCCCCCGGGCGGAGATCTCCGGCGGCGTTAGTGCCCTTTATGGTGCCGCCTCAGGCTCCCTTTACGCGGCACTAACAGGCGATTCGATGATTGTATGGGATCTTCCGTCCGGACCGACGCAGTATATCCTTGATTTTGTCGGCGGAGCACGGGTTTCACTTGGATGGGGAGCATATACTGAAGATTGGCCTATTCTCAGATACAGATGGTCGGGGTCTTATAACGCGAGCAGTGCCCTTAAGCAGGTGGCTCTGGTTCAGGATATGTCCGTTTCGTCCGTTGACGATGGGCTGCAGGATAGGAACCTTGAGCTTACTCCTGCCAGCCGTGATTACCTGGAACACCAGTCAGGATGGCTGCCCGAAAACCGGTTTTTTGCTGCGCTGCAGCTGATGCCACGGGATGCCGGGATAAAAGCTTTTGAAAATGCTGCTTATGATAGCTCTGTAGTCGGTGCCGTTTACGACGGAGTCGTCGTGACGCCTCTGAAGTACAGCATCTTCCCGCAATCTGCCCAGAACGTCATCAGCACCGGGAATGGCGCATTTATGGTCCTGCTGTTGGATAATCCCGCTCATGACGCCATTAATCGGACCCAGGCTCATTACTCCTCTTACGACGGTTCGACCTGGTCGGTGCCGAAGCCCATTACGCCGGTTGACAGCAGTGGTGATTTCAACCCGGTGGTGGCCCAGGTCGCGCCGAATATCTTATCCGCAGCCTGGATAAACCTAAAGCCGGGTGTCACCGACACCACCAGCCCCAGCGAGTTTATGTCGAGCACAGAGATTGCGGTAAGCAATTACGATATCGCGACCCGGCAGTGGGGAAACCCGCAAAAATTTGTTTATGGCACTAACGGTGTAAGCCTGATGCCTACCATTGCAGGCGGTAACAACAAGGGGCTCCTGGTCTGGGTGGTCAGCGCACAGGCGTCCGGAGCCATGCCGTCGGGTGACGAAAGTATTCTTTTTTCCCGCTTCGACGGCTCGACCTGGAGTGTACCTGAAGCGGTTTACACTGACTTAAGCGGAATTGTCAGTTCGTCTTTGGCTTACAACTCCGACGGTACAGGAATATATGCCTTTGGCGTGAGTAATGGCGGGCAGCCCGGCTTAGCTAATAGAGTCTTTATAATGAAGTATGACGGCGCAAATTGGGGCAGCCCAATTGAGGTCAGCAACAACGCCGCGGAGAACGCCAATCCCCGGGTTACCTATGTGGACGGCAGACCACTTCTCGTGTGGTGGGCGGACGGCAAGATAGTCTATTGTGACGACCTGGACACCCTGGCTGTCCGGGTAGCAGAAGCCAGCGGGGCCATTAGTCAGGATTTTATGCTCGCCCAGAGTGACAGCCTGCAT
Source organism: Thermincola carboxydiphila (assembly GCA_016841045.1). Lineage (GTDB taxonomy): Bacteria > Bacillota > Thermincolia > Thermincolales > UBA2595 > JAENZX01. Next base: position 2,902 of record JAENZX010000026.1, on the reverse strand, counting down.
AAGGTTGAAGTCGTGGGTACGGGCAGATCCTCCAACGGGCGGGATCTCTATACTGTGCCGTACGATGCCGCCGCGGGGCTTTGGGGCAGCGCGACCGAGCTGGTGTCAGCCGGTGCCTTATTACGGTCGCCGAGCGCGGCTTTTGCCGGGGGCAGCCACCTGGTAACCGTTTACAATAAAGATAACTTTGTCCCGGCCAAGTTGGACAGCGGCCAGGTCTATAATACGTTGGGCGACACTGACCTTTACGCGGTCGACCTGCCGGTGGTCCACAAACTGTCTGTCCCGGTTGAAGGTCTTAGCGTTCTGCAGGGGAACGTTATGGCCGGCGGCCTGGCGACCATCACTGCTCAGGTTTACAACACCGGATCCTTCACCGAAAATAATATCGTAGTAGGTTTTTACGACGGGGACCCCGGGAACGGCGGCAAGGCCATCGGCTCGACCACGATTCCCGGTCCCCTGGTGCCCGGCTCCGCTGCTTTGACGCAGATAGACTGGCTGATACCTCGCGGCCGCGTGACCCACGAGGTCTATGTCGTTGTGGATCCGCTCTATCAGATACCCATAGCAGACAGGAGCAGCTCAGCAGCCTCTCTGCTTGTGGTGCAGCCGGAACTGGCTTTGCAGCTGAGCTACGATCAAGTAGCGGCACACCAGTATGTTGTTACCGCTGAGGTCACCAATACCGGTGGCATTGATATCACCGGTGCCACTTTGACCCTGAACGGCTTGAACCACACTACAGGCCGTCTGGATGTTATCACTACAAAGCCGGTGGAACTAAGTGTTGGGCAGTCCACCCAAATTCCGGTGTTATGGGAGGCGGCTGCCGAATATCTTAATCACGACGAAGCCATTATTTTGGGCGAGGTTAACCCGCCTGCCGGGCTTCGGTTTTACTCTGAAGACAGCATTGAAGACGGGCTTGTTATCCCGATAAAGGCACTGACCATGACCAGTTTCCCGCCGATGGCCAACTTCCCTGTAAGCGATGCTTTTGCCTTGGAGTTTAACGATGTGATCAGCCCGGGAACTGGGATGGTCATCCTGTCGACCAGCGGCGGTACCCCGGTCGCCATAAAAACAAGTATGGCTGGCAACGTCCTGACTATTACTCCACAGGCGCCTTTGGCCTATGCCACCGTTTATACACTGACTGTCCCGGCCAATGCGGTGGCTGGACAGTCCGGGGACGCCCTGACAGAGGATTTTGTCTGCAGCTTTACCACCGAGGGCAGAACACCGGCCATGTTGGTGAATAACCTGAGCGGCGTTCCTGTTTCCGGTACTATCACCATACCCTTTACCGGCACCATCCAGCCGGGTGCCGCCTTCAAGGCTTTGACACTTCGCGATGCGGCACAGAAGGCTGTTGTCCTTACTCCAAGCATTTCGGACAATGTGCTCAAACTTGCATACTCCGGTTTGGCCTACGGCGCCTCCTATACGGTCGATATTCCTGTTGGCTCTCTGAGATCCGCCCAGGGGGAGCCCCTTGCCGGCCAGAAGCTCGCCATTGAAACCGCTGCAGCATCCGGTCAGCAGGTGGCGATGCCCACCGCGACCCCGGCGAGCGGCAGTGTCATTGCCAACAACTCGACCATCACCTTAGCGGTAACAACAGCGGGTGCAACAATTTACTACACGACTGACGGCAGCATACCGACAACGAGCAGTGCCAGCGGGACTTCGGTAAGGATCAGCGGCTACCGGGGCCAGCAGGTAACGGTGCAGGCGCTGGCGGCAGCGGAGGGCTATACGGACAGCGATATCGCTTCTTTTAGCTATACGATCTCGGGCGGTGGCAGCTCACACTCCCCGACACCAGTCTCCAGCAGCGACGGTTCGGCATTGGTTTCCCCAAGGTCCGGTGGCACGATCAGCCTGGGCAACAGCGCCAAGGTAATCATTCCTCCGGGGGCGCTTCAGGGATCGACAGACGCCGAGGTAACCATCCGGATTGCCGGTTCACCCCTTAAGGCTTCACCCGGCTTCGTTATCCAGGGCGAGGTCTACCGGTTCACTGTGAACGGGCAGGATCACTATAATTTCAACAAGCCGCTGAGCCTGACGTTTGCTTTCGACCCATCCCGGGTACTCGCGGGACAAAACCCGACAGTGGGCTACTATGACGACAGGACGGGTCAGTGGGTTAATTTAGGCGGCACCATAGCCGGGAATCTGATCTCGGTGCAGGTAGATCATTTCACCGATTTTGCCGTGTTGATAAAAACGACGGAGCCACAGTTTGCCGATGTCGCAGGTACCTGGGCACAAGGGTTCATCACCGAATTGGTGGCGCGAGGTGCCATTACCGGCTATCCGGACGGTACCTTTCGCCCAGACAATGACATCACCAGAGCGGAGTTTGCTGCAGTAATGGTGAAGGCCCTTCAGCTTGCGCCCAAGGACGGCCCGATCTTTGACGATACCCGGGGGACCTGGGCCCAGAGCTGGGTTTCCACGGCGGCGGCATATGGCATCGTCAACGGGTATGACGCCACCCGCTTTGGCCCCAACGATCGGCTTACGAGGGAGCAAATGACAGCCATAATGGTAAGGGCGTCCTACGTTGGCACTGATTTACAACAGATACAAGGGGAGGACCCGGCATCCGGACAATTGCCTTTCCGGGATGCCGACTCGATTGCCGCCTGGGCCAGGGAATATGTGTCCACGGCGGTCAAGGACGGCCTCGTTAAAGGATACGGGGACGGCAGCTTCCGCCCGCTAGCTTACGCTACCCGGGCAGAGGCGGTGACGGTGGTGGTACGCGTAACCCAGCCCATGCAGGCCGGGACTACAACGACAGCCAACGCAGCCGGTTCCGGCATCAATGGCGACAGGGACGGGGTTTTGGCCAGGGTAGCTGCTGCGAGCCTGAGCCACTCGCTTCCCA
>JAENZX010000025.1 GCA_016841045.1 Thermincola carboxydiphila | reverse complement strand
ACTGTTTCTAGAAATGCACTGACCTGCCGGGGGAGGCTCAGGGAAATAGCGGAAATCTCCAGGAGATATTCCAGGGCCGCTCTGGACAAGTTTTCCGGAGAGAATTTCTCCCTGACCAGCTTTCTTCCGAAAGGTTCTGCCAGGTCAATAACACTGATTTCAGGATCCAGCCGCTCAACAATCCCCTCCAGAAGCACCAGCGACCTTACCATCAGCACCAGCTCCACCGGAACCCTGATTCGGTAAACAAATGACATTCCCAGTAATTCACGAAGGGCATCACCTATCCTCACCTCTCCCAGCGGCCTGTTGTAGTACTTTTCAAAGAGGCGGTAAATGTCGCGCCGCAGTTTCTTTTTATCAATTTTTTCCTGTGCATATCCTATATCCATGAGGACCCTGATAATGCCGCCAACATCTTTTCTTACAATGTGCAGTAACATCATCCCCAGGCGGTCCCTCATCCACTCGTCAAGTCTGCCCACCATCCCAAAGTCCAGGAAAATTACCCGGCCTTCGGAGCCTGCCACCAGGTTGCCGGGATGGGGGTCAGCATGAAAAAAGCCATCCACAAGCAGTTGTTTAAACACCGCGTTGGCAACTCTCAGGGCCAGTGCCTTCCTGTCAATTCCTGCAGTAACAAGTTTTTCGTCACAGCTTATTTTGATCCCTTCAATATACTCCAGTGCTAAAATTCGGTGGGAAGAATAATCCCAATAAACCCTGGGCACATATATCCCGGGGTCGTCGCTGAAATTGGCAGCCAGTTTTTCCGCATTCCTGGCTTCAATGGTATAATCCAACTCCTCTTTAATGGAAGCGGCAAACTCGTCAACCATATCCACAACCTTGTAGAAACTGCCCCATTTAGTACGGGCTTCCAGGACCCGGGCCATATCATACAATATCTCCAGGTCGGTTTCAATAACCCGGCGTATTCCGGCCTTCTGCACCTTGACAACAATATGCTCACCCGTATGAAGCCAGGCCTCATGTACCTGCCCTATTGAGGCCGTTGCTAGTGGCTCCTCGTTTAGTGAGGCAAAAATCCCGGCTGCCGGGGAGCCTGTTTCTGCTTCAATGGTACTTATGATTTCAGCAAAACTTACTGCAGGAACCCTGTCCTGGAGCATCTCCAGTTCAGTTATGTAATCCGGTGGCAGCAGGTCCGGCCTGGTACTCAGAATCTGCCCCAGTTTTATAAAGGTCGGTCCCAGTTCCTCCAGTACCACCCGCAGCCGCTGAGCTGTATTCAGGGGAATGTCTTCCATGTTTTGTTTTTTACCCGGAAAACCCAACCCTTTGGAGAGGCCGACGGCTTCCAGTAAATGTCCGAGACCGTGCTTGCTGAGGATGTTCACGATTTCCCTGTACCGTGCGATATGCCTGTACCTGTTGGTAAATAATGACTTCAAAATCCCACCACCTTAAAAAGGAAAAGGGCACTAAGCTGCCCCCGTCCTGCCGGCTGAACATTTTTCAGGCCGGCCTTTAACTTAATTTCCGGCATCTCCTTTGGATGCCTGCAATTCCAACTGTCTGACCCTGATATCCAATTGGTCGAATTCCTGTTTGGTTACCAGTCCCGCTGTACGAATGAGGTTGTCTACTTCCCTTTTAACCGCTTCCTTAAGGTTACTGCGCTCCTGTTCGCCTTTTTGTACGAGCTCATCAGCAAACTGCCTGGCCTCATCTGATGTCACTTCACCCTTTTCCTCAAATTCCCGGGCAAGCTTTTCTGCCTTCTCCCGGGTAATGGAGATTGCCCCCATACCAATCAGAATCGATTTTTTTAACAGGTTTTTCACGATATACCTCCCTTGACATTATTAATATATTATAGGCAGTTAAGAGAGAATATATTTGTGCAGCCCGTCCCGCAAAAGAAAAAGACCTCACTTAAGTGAAGCCTCACACGCTGACTGATATTGAAGGTTTTTCTGAATGACCTTAAACAAAATTAAATCTGCTGCAATTAATGCCAGGAACATGGTCAATACAAAGTTCCAGGTAAATGAAATCTTAAATGCCCCTGATAACAGGACCAAAAATGCGAATGTACAGATCAGGCCTCCTGCCAGCCGGGCATGTTTTATGCCCGGGATCCGCTGTGTCAAAAGGTAACCGCTGACCAGACCAAAGAATACCGCGGCCGCTCCACAGAAGAAAAAGGCAAACAGAGCCGGTGCTGAATAAATATATATCCCCTGCCACTGGCCATTCATGTAAAGTACATAGTTCAGGGTCAGCAGACCGGTATAACATATCAGGATATAGGGAAAATAACACACGATAAATCCGGCAAAAACCCGGCCATAAAATGTGGCAGGACTGCCGTTTCCCAGTGCAGGCCCCTTCCTGCCGGGTCCGGAGAATATATACCAATAGGAAATTATCAGGGGTATCATAATCAGGTGAACAGTAATCAGGGGAGTCTCCTTAAGCCAATAAGGGGCCTGGCTCATGGGGATAAACACACCAAAGGTAACAATAAGGATTGTCCATAATATGGTTGACTTCCTGTCAGTCCTGCCTGAAATGATTCCTGCCATTTCCCTGCTGCATGCGGCCAGCAGATAATGCATCCGGCTCACCTCCGATATAATCAGCGCCGCATATTTACTACTATCGTAGTAAATAACTTCAAAAAAATTTGGCACAAAGCCAAAATATAAACCAAATCCAATTATCCGGTCGAGTCCAATTATCAGCCAAATATATTTATGCTGAAAAGGGCAACTGTCACACAAACCACAAGCACAATTTTAAGATAATATATCAGCTGGCGCCCCGGAGATACCTCAAAATAGTCTTTGGGCAGACGGACAATTCGTTCGACACGTTCACTGAAAAGTGAAGTGGAACCAACCAAACTCTGCATGATGGTATTTGTCATAATGGTTTTGGTAGCCGTCCGTTCTTTCATCAGGTTATAGACCTTAAGCAGCATTTCGGCAAACTGGACAGGTTTCCCGGTAATACTGATGGCCAGGTCGTCACAGTTCTTTTCCTTCTCTTTTAGAAGGTAAGTATAAACCAACTGGACAACGGGATTAAAAAACATGATATCCCTGAACAAAACAGCCTGCCAGATATAAAGGTTATCCCAGCGGGCCATATGGGCAACCTCGTGTGCCAATAATGCCTCCATCTCGTCATCATTAAGGTTGTCAGCAAGGTGCTGGGGCAGGACAAGCATCGGGTTAAAAAAACCAAGGACAAAGGGTGAAGGGTAATAATTTTTTACCAATACCAGTTTCGGGGGTTTTGTATCAACTTTTGCGGCAATGTTTTTAATCATGTACTCGATCTTTTTCGTTCTCTCGTCATCCAGTTTCTCACTATGAAAAACCTCTGTCTTAAATTTTTCATAAGTAATCCACCGGTAAACAAAACACGCCACACCCCAGCCGTAGACAAATGCTACCGTATACCAGGAAACACGCAGTCCGGAAAGATTCAGGCCCAACAAAACCAGAAAAGCCTTTATCAGCGGAAGTTCCAACAGCTTAAATCTAAGGTTGGAACTGAGGGAACTGCCCCTGATGTTGAGGATCAGCATGATAATGAAGACCACCAGCAGGGCAGCTGCCCCGGAGAGGATGCTGGGCAATATATTATTATAAATCAGTGATACTGCCACATCCATGGGATTATTCCTCCCTCTTCTTCTCCTCCACAATTGCTTTCAGGTAAGCAAGTTCATCATCACTCAGGCTCTTATCTTCCAGCAGGTGTGAAAAGACCGGTGCCCGTGAGCCTCCGAAAATCTTGTCAACCACATACTGAAGCATGCTTTTGGCAACTTCAGCCCTGGTAGTGGTAGGACAATAGACATAGGCGCGTCCCTGTTTCTGCCTGTAGAGAATCCCCTTTTGAGCAAGCCTTGTCATAACAGTCATGACAGTATTATACGCAATTGACCTCTCTGCCGAAAGCGCCTCAAAAACATCCTGGACTGTTACCATCTGACGTTTCCAGATGACCTGCATAATATCAGCTTCCAAAGGACCCAGCGTGTTTTCAGGAGACATCCTGATCCCCCCAATTTTTGTATTCTTGATTTTATTATATACTACCCCCGTAGTGACATCAAGAAGTTAGTGAAAAACTTAACGTTTTCAAAAAAAAATTTGCATTTTGAGTATATTTTTCACCAGGCCTGCTCATAATACTAATACTCCGCTTTGGTGAGTTCTATCTCTCCCCGTCCAGTGGAAACACTGGACTCTTTTTTTTTTAATTATTTCCTTTGTTTTTGCTCTTGACGACCATAATATAATTCGCTATAATATGTTCTGTGACTCCGCTTAGTGCGGTCTCACCAAAGGTCAGGAGCAGTGGTCTAGTCGGTCTAGGATGCCGGCCTGTCACGCCGGAGGTCGCGGGTTCGAGTCCCGTCTGCTCCGCCATATATGGAGGGGTTCCCGAGTGGTCAAAGGGAGCAGACTGTAAATCTGCCGGCTCAGCCTTCGCAGGTTCAAATCCTGCCCCCTCCACCATTACAATTAATAACGGGCAATTGACAATTGTTAACTGTTAATTATTTATAATTAAATTATTGGGGCGTAGCCAAGTTGGTAAGGCAGCGGACTTTGACTCCGCCATGCGTAGGTTCGAGTCCTGCCGCCCCAGCCATTAAAGTGAACGTAACGGCTTGAAGCCGTTTTTTTAATATTTAGGAAATTATACTTTGAGGTAAAATTATAGATAACCTCAAAGTATAATTTCCGGATATCAACAAAAGTTTCCTTAAAGTTTCGATAGAAACTTTTGTTCTTTAAGGGGTAAACAAAAGACCCTCTTATATTCTTGAAATTTCCTTTCACCGGATAAAAGTGACAGGTATCATTTGGTAATTTTCGAGTAATACTGTTACTGAGGTGGGAAATTTTATGCTGAAACTTAATTACGGTCTGATCGGAGCCCTGTTGTTTTGTTTTATCTTTTGGGGAATATTGATATATTTTATCTTATGAGCACTTCTTCAATTGAAGGGGGCAGGTTTCTGCCGGAAATTGCCGGATTTCCGGTGGTACCACTGCCCCTTACTGTAATTATAGAAGCTCTATGCGGACATTAAGTTCTGCCTCTCGCAAATGTGCCTGTCAAATGTAAATGTGCCTGTTAAATGTCTTCATCATCACGGTAAACAGTGCCCAGTCCTGCAAATTTAGGAGCAGATACTCTTCCCGACCTGCGGCGCCTGGCACCGCCTGCGGTTTTGGGACCACTGTAATTAACCATCTCACGGTTCATTTCACGGCTGATTCTGCCGACAACCTTCCGGACCATACTATCCCCCCCTTTATTTGAATACATCACACTTTAGTTTTCCACATCCCGGTGAAAAAATACGTTCCAATCTTACCACAAATTGCAGTCAATTGTGGATGTACATTAGTAAGGTTTTCAGTTGACTTTTGTTTTTGTTTATGCTATTATCGTTAATGTACCAAATACGAGATGCGGTCGTGGCGGAATTGGCAGACGCGCTAGATTCAGGTTCTAGTGCCCATTGGGGTGTGGAGGTTCAAGTCCTCTCGACCGCACCAATGAATGATATCAAGGGCTGAAGGCCCTTTTTTTGTTGCCCAAAAATGGGCTAAATAAATAATAAGTGTGCAAAAATGGGCTAATTTTAGGCTAAAAAGTATTGGGCTGAATTAGCCCATAATAATTACATACTTCCTATTAATATGTCATGCCTTTTTCTTTTGCCCCTTCTTCTCCTCGACCTCAAATAGGGCCATTTCATTTTCGGATATCTCCTTAACCACTTCTTCTAACGGCCTACCATAGACTCTTGAGTGTAATTCCCATAGGTATGACCGATCTTTCACCTTCTTAGGAGGCCTATTCAGTTTACACATAAACACCTGCGGTTTCCCGTCAACATGCCACCGATTCACTGCCCAGTGCCGCTCCATTGGTAGCAGATCATCTTCAACGGTAAATGGCAGCAACTGTGTCCGTAAAAGCTTATATGTATCCTCATCGCTCTTAAGCAGATGGATATGGGGATTATTTGCCTTCAGTATCTTAATCATGCTGGGGCTGATTTTCTCCACCTGGGCCAGTGAGTGAAACACCCACACCGGACCCACCCGGTATTTTCTGCTTTCTACTATTTGCTCTTCTGCTTTGGCTGCAAGGGACGGTATCTGATGAACCTCATCTTTTATTATCAGGCACTCCGGGTACTTATCATCCCTGGTCAAGGTCATCAGCCACTCTTTGGCATTCAGCCAGGCCATCATAGCATCAAGACCGGAAGCGCTGAAAACAGTCTTAGGGACATGAATAAGTACCAGGTACGGTCCGCGCTCATCACCGTCAGCCCACTTCCTGAAATCGAGAAGAGGTTTACCGTCGGCCCCCAGTTTAGGCTGCTGGCAAATAGAATGTTTCAGGGCCCTGTTGTCTAATAAGTAATCTATCCGTGACAATATCGGTTCTGCCATGGTTATTTGATTGGCTTCACTTGCCTTTTCCCACTGTGCCCAGGTTGCCTTAAGAATAGGGTCCTCAACCTTTTGTAACACCTTTGCCCGGAATTTCTTTGACAATAGCATCAGGGTGACATTTAACGGGTTCAGGCATTGGGCCTCAGCACAAGCAAGAGCAGCCTTCTTCATCCATCGTCTGGTCCTGGCAACGCCATCATCTGCATATCTGCTGAAGAATACCCAGAATTCACTGGCCAGAACGTCTTCCCAACCTCCTTTTATCCCATAGGCCACTTCATTCCATGCCGTTCCTATCGGCCAAGCACGGTTACCATAGTTAAGGCAGACTATATGATCTTCCGGGAAATCTGCCGGCACTGCATTAAGTAACTGATCCAGGGGCCGCCGGTTAGTGAAATCGTACATAAAAACACTTTTCCCTTTTTCCAATGCCCCCAGGGCCCGGTTAATGACAGCTGTACTTTTACCGCTGCCGCTCTCACCGATGAATACGGATACCTTGACAGTTTCATCCGGGACTTTCACCGGGAAGTTCACGGCTACCTTTTTGCCTCTGCTCTCGGATACACCGTAAGGTATACCTTCACCGGTTATTGCCGCCGGTAAATCAATGGACAGTTTTTCAGAAGCCATTACCTGTTTTCGGTACTGATCCTGCACTCCTGCACTAGGTAACTGGGCAACCTTACCCAGTTCTTTGGTACTTAGCACTGTCTTATCAATTCGCATAAACCGAAACCGCCGTTCATTAACTCGTTTAATAATTTTTTTCTTTTCAGAAGAGCGATAATGAATCTTTACCCACTCATTATTTTCATCCATCTCCGAAGCTAAGGCGCCGGTCGCAGAAGCTACCAGAGCTTCCGCCCTTACGTCATTGTTCGCATGGGCCATTAGATAGCATTCACAACTGAATACCGGTAGATTGGCCTTTTCAAATGTGGACCTGGATAAGCGGCCATTAACCAAAACCTCAGTTCTTTGCCTGTCATCACGGTTAAAGTTAATAACATTTTCAGTGTTGCTTCCTCCCGGAAAAAGCCGAGGCAATGTAAAAAACAATTCAGATATAAACCACATAATTAAATGGAGTGCATCCTTAATTATATCCCCCAGTTTGGACCCTCCGCGTTTAGGCATCTTACCATCCCGGAATCTTTTATGCGCTGATTCTGCCGCCTTCTGCCAACGCAACCGGTCAACCGGATCCATTTTAACTGCCAACCTTACCTTTTCATTTTCCTTCAAATCATCAATAATTCCCAACAGGTCTCCTATAGGGTGAGTCTCTTCACGGCGGTCAACAGCCAGGGAAAACATGTTGTGGCGTTTTAGATTGAGTCTACATACCTCAGCATTTTCTGAGATATGCAGTAATTCCATATCTTCGTCAGTAGCTTCCGATATAACTATACCGTCCCATCTTCGTTCAATTTTTGCCTTGGCCCATTCAGACCATTCACCTGCAGGTAGAGTAATGTAAAACCTGGCATGGTCAGGGGTAATAATCATGTCCCACCATATATGTTCTCTCTCCAGTATCCGGAAGGGGCGAAATGATATCCTAGCCCAGAGGGATTGTTTTAGATCACCTAAGTCATGAATTGCATGCAACACCCGGTAACTACCTTTATTACTTGTATTTCTTCCCGGTACCAGCCGGAACGTAGTCAGCTGCCGCCGCTCAACTCTTCCAGAGACTAACCGCCACGGCTTCAAGGATGATGGAAAGCGGCCAGATAACACCAACTTTTTCTCCCCCCTTCTTAGACCCAAGAATAAATGCTATAAACATGATGTAACCTAATACATCCAGCACACCGGCAGTTACTTCAAAGGTACCGGCTAACAGTTTGATAAGCACCGGGCCGCTGGCTTTGGCTAAACCTACTCCAAGGCCGCCAGCTGCCAGAAGTTTTAAAACCCACGCAGCCATATCTCACACTCCCAGGTTCATTCTTATTGCCAGCTGTATCTTCGGCCATACAAAGAATCCTATCTGGGCAATCGCTGCATTTAGCACCTGCTTAAAACCACCTTCCCGGTCACCTGTGGCCACCCTGTAGAGCCCGATGGCCCCGCCAACAAAACAAACTGGGTCAGAACATTCTGCGATAATAAGCTTAAAGGGATGAAGCGCCTCTGCTATGCCCAGGCCGGCACCTGCAGCCAGGAAGTTAATATTTGATTGCTCCTGTTTTGGTACGATGGAGCCCTCAAAAAATGGTGTCCATTCTAAGGCAACCGTCTTCATTTATATCCCTCCTGTATATCGGTCATAAACGAACCACACAATTCCTACCACGCAAACGATGGGAGCACCGATTGACGATATTGTCTTAAACCACAGCCACCAGTGTTGAGAGAAAACCCAATTCAGGACCTCAACGGCCATGCCGATTCCTCCTTTTTAAAAACAGATCGTAAATAACCAGTGAGAACCCGGTACACCAAACCAGTATCCAGAAAATATCCCACAGAAGTTTTTTAATAAATAACACCTCCAATGGCCAGACTAGAATAAGAGGTGAGTCAGATATGCCGCTTTGGATTATAGGAATAACCATGATGCAGTTGGCAAAATTTGCTTTAGGCTAAAATCAGATAAGACAGGTATTATTTTAACAGTTCACGCATATGCTCTTTATGAGCATTGAGGGAAGGTATGCCCCTGGTTAAATCCATGGGGCTATTTTATTTTGGGAAAGTCCAGGTCAGCGTATTCGCTGGCTTTTTTTGTCGTGCATTTAGCCCAGCACCTTCTCTTAATGCCTGACGGACAAAATCAGGATTAACAATTTCATCTTTTGCAAGCTCTTTTGTGATCAAGGTCTGTATATACCGGCTGAAATTCCCCCCTCCTTTCGCTTCACCGTAACGAAATTGCCCCAAGGAAACAGTAATGCATTTCCGGATTAGCTTATCAAGACATTCCATTGACACCAACTCCTTTTTTAAGTCATCCATTTGGATTACAGTTAAATTATATTTATCTACTGACATAAATATGACACCTATCATAGAAAGCAAAAAGCCCGGAGGTTAATCCTCCAGGCAGAATAGATCATCTACTTTGCAATTATATATTTTAGCCAGTATAAAAGCATTTTCTAAATCAGGCAGACTCAACTTCCCGTCTCGTCGTCCCCGCTCCCACCGGCTGATAGTTTGCTTCCTAACCGATGACTTACCATACTTCTGCCTGAATATATCTGCTACCTGCTGCTGAGAAAGTCCCCGGGATTCCCTCCAGGCCTTCAGGTTGTTTTCCATCACCATCACCAGGTCAAATACTTCTCCACTGGACCGGGATATCCTTGACAAAAATTCCGACATTTTACCAGAAATTAACTAGCATCGACGTACAAATCACCTGAATACTTTCTTACAAATAAACGTAGAGGAGGAAAACGTATGTGGGAACTATTGAAACACATATTATTCTTTACCGACGGAGGAATTATGCTGCTGGGATTTTTAATTTACGGAGTACTCTTGGTAGTTTCCGCTATAGTGGTCAATATTATGTCTGGCATAAAACCGAAGCGCAGAAGAGTTTATAATTTCAGGTTAAACCTAATTGCAGCAATAAGTACTATGGCATATATTAGTTTAATAGGATGGTTCACCTACACAGAAATCATAAGTGTTATCACAAAATAAGATTAATAAAATTTGCTCCCATTTCTGTTTTATTGCAGGCATAATTAGGAAGTAAGTTGATTGAAACAGATAACCCACTCGCGCTGGAGTAGGTAATTTTGGATTTTTATAAACAAACAAAAAAGCCCCAACATTAGCCGAGGCTCGCACTTCCAGAAAGATATTTAATTATTATCTAATCACCTTCGCCACCTTAAGTAGTCGCCCACAATCGTGGCACTTAGCGTAGCCGTTCATGGCCTCAATATCCGTCAGAAACAAAAGCACTCTACAAAATGGGCATGAAGTCATATAGACATGGTCTTCCATTTGATATACCCCTATCATCTATTTTACCAATGTTATAGCTGTTAATATTGTGTCAATATTGTATGCTATGTTACAATAAACTAAATAGAGGTGAGCGGTGGGAGCGCTAGTCCCATCGCTCAGGCAAGAGCATCTTAAAGCCTAGAAACCGGGTTATGGGTGCTCTTTTCATTTTGGCCCCTAAGTAACCATCCTGTCATAAAAGTCGCTACAAGAACCAAGATTATCTCCCATACATGAACAGGAAAACCGCTACCTGGACCATTAACTACGCCTAATGCCATTGTTTTCACCTCCTTCCGTAAAAGAAGAGTCTTTGCCTATGAACTTAAAAAATAAAGCTGCGAGTAAGGCTAATCCTATTGCTATTAATATCTTCTCACTGGACCTACCCAAAGGCTTATTTCCCACTTCTTGTAATGCAACATCTTTCGCCCTTTCCGCATAATTAAACTTAGGTCTTTTCAGTTCAGATGCCTCCACTTTATCTGGATCATTATCTACTAAGAATTTTATTTTTTGCTCATCATCAAACGTGCAATAATTAACCAAAGAATTCTCCACTATTTGGCTAAGTGATAACCCTGTTTCTTCACAAATTTTTATCAGTTGATCATTAACTCTAATAGTGTGACTAGATTTCAATTTAAACTCTTCATTAATAGTTGCCATGTTTGTCCACCTCCTAATTTGCTTAAATTTTACCAGAATAATTACAATATGTCAATTTTATAATTATTTTGGCAGTTTTATATTACACAAACATCGACTTTCAGTTATTCAATTGGCTTTAGGTTATTTAAGTTAGCAGTCTGTGGGGGTGCTTCATCAATAACGATGTAAAATGAATAACAAAAAACCAGTTCCCTTTCACAAGAACTGGTTTTTTGTTATTCATTTTACTAGTTTTAAATGAGGTTCCTGTTTCTTCCTCAATAATTGTTTATCAATTGCTAGTAACATCTCCAATTGTTCTATTGGGAGTTTAATACTCTCTCTTATTTCTTCAGGTGACTGAACTTCGTGTTCTATTAACATTTCTATTGCTTTTCTTAAAACCTGTGGTTGCTCGTCTGGTAACACATCATCTAAAGGCTCAGTGGCTCTGTATCGTCTAACACTCATTTGCCGCTGCAAATATTCATATTGACTTTTATTAATTAAATTATTATCGTAACATCTTCTGATCATTGCAGCAATAGATACCTTCCACCGACGTTTAAGGTTAATAAAAGAATCAATCGATGTTAGCGAATAAGCTTCATGAGAAAATGTTTCTAACGGTAGAAGGAACGCTCCAGCAAAAGAGTGTGCCTCTTTTTCAATGCGATCTTGATTTTCTTTTACAGATAAGTACTCTTCGTCTACCCAAGAATGCAAAACAAAATGGCCTAGTTCGTGAGCAGCATCAAACCTGGACCGGACTGCCGATGATTTATCTGCTGTGAGGCAAATTAACGGGCGAAACTCATATTGGGAAGTATTAACGATAGAACAAGCATCAACTTTACGCTTCCCCAAGCTAATTTTTGACAATATAATACCGTTGTTTTCCAAAAGCAAGTTTACATTACTGATGGGACCTAAACCAAGACCCCAAAGTTTTCGAAGTTCTAAAGCTATTTTTTCAATTTCCTCTTGTGAATAAAATTCTTGTTCTTTTCTAATAAGCTTTAACTCCGCAAAATCAAAAAAGCTTTTTAGATAGAAATAAATTTCAACCATCCATCTAATTCTTACTCGTAACATTTCTCGTTCTCGTTTTTCAGCTGTTTTAAAGCTCCTGAAAAAAATAGGTGTATTGATTTGATATGCCACATCTTTATAAAAATAATCTAATGGAAAACCTAAGTCCTGAAGTAAACCAATAACTTCAGGTTTGGGATGGCTACTTCCGCTTTCATACTGACATATAGCCTGTCTGGTCACACCTAGTAATTCTGCCATTTCAATTTGGGTATATCCGTGGGCTAACCTAGCTTCCTTAATTCGCTCCGGCAAAGGATATGCTTTCATGTTATTATTTTTAATTGACATAAATCTCAACCCTCGAGAGTTTCTTGAACTTTATTTTGAAGAAATTCTTTTTTAAGTTTCGGAGCGTTATCCTCATATATTCTTTCTTCTAAGTCTATTATAGAAACGTTGGTAATATCACATGTCGCTGCCCACTCACGATAATTTGGTTCAGGAAAACCAACCATAACAAATTGTGGATAGAAATTGTTGTGACCATATGTTACAATGGCAAAAGGCAAACTATTTTCTTCAGAATTAAACTGAAATTCTGGTCCGAAATCAAAAAATAATTGGTTGTAGACGCTGTTTGAAACGCGAAAGCTTGAACCTTTTGGTAACTGGCCCCTTCTTTTTACACGCTTGACCTGCCATTTAACCTTATCCGACGAATACTCCATATACCAATATCCATTTGCCTTTACTTTTTTTTCTGTAATTTTAAACGGCAATAACCCTAAGTTGATTGCTTCTGCCAGCAACCTGTCCACAAAAAAGTGCAATGCAGTTCTACCATATACTTTGGCGCGGTTTGGAGTATCTGCGAATTCAGGCAAACATTGCTCTCTAACCATTCGGCAAGCTGCATGAATTCTAGCTACCAGCTGCTTCTTAGCTTCATCAGAAAAAAACGTATTGAGAGTTTCTTGGGCATCCATTTACATTTCACCCCACTTAACATTTTAGACACATTAATGGAAAAACATTAACAGCCTTTATATTAAAAATTTTACATTTTTATCACCAATTTGTCAAGTAAATAATGTTATTTAAACCACATAAATGAAATAACGAAAAAAGCCCCCGGCATCAGCTGAGGGCTTTAATGATTAACTGTATTATATTTGTATCTTGTTTTCTTCCGGGGCGGTGAATTCCGGGGGCACCGGCATATCGGGAGGATTGTCATCTTTTTTATCTGCCAAATCGTTCTTAACCAACTGGAATATACCATAGTACCCGCCGGCCTTAATGGCAAGTGCTACACCGGCAGCTGCCCCGGTTTTCGCCCATACCCATGGCAGCATAATCAGGGCCGCATTTGTCAGTCCAACCAGGGCTCCCACTGCAAACAGTACCAGGCCGACAGTTATTTTATTTAGCTTCGCCCTTTGTTTAAAAAGCTGTACCACCAGGACGATAAAGATCGCCAGATCCGCCTCAGCAAACATATAAATCTCTCCTTTCGTGTGGCCGTAGTATCACACGGCCCTATCCTACTACTCGACATCATCACAGCACCATCAGGATATTAACAATGTCCCTACCTTTGACAATCCATTTACCGTCAATCCACAGGTTCACGGAACCCCCACCATCGAGGTTCATTACCACCTTGCATCCAAAGGCGACCAGAAAATCTGCCAGGTCTTCCAGGGTAAGCCCGGCATCAGTTAATGTACGGCCCTCGACAGCCACCAAAACAAGGGTGTGCTCATCAATTAGCCCGGCAGCTGCTCGGGGATTCTTCCCCTCCATGATGTCGGCCAGAAACTTCTCATCATGGCCAATCTGCCGCTTGCCGTCTACGGCAAGCATGGGCCCGGCGCCAAGTGCGTTTTTATATATCAACAATTCTTCCGGAGTCTGAGCCTTGCGAATAAGCAGGGAACCGTCGACATCTTGGCACAATGCCGCCCTGGGTACCTCCAGCGGCCCAGGCTTGCCTACGCTCACATGATTATCTATTACCGGCGTTACCGGCCAGTGTGTGTCATCCTCTTTGCGATGCCAAGAATACCCTCCGGTTATGGCCAGCTTTGCGCCGTACTGTTTGGCCACAGCTGCCACATTGAGACGCTTCCCGGGATCTGCGGCAGCTGTTTTTAGTTGTGGATTTCGGACAACCGCCAGGTGTATGTCGGTGCCTTTATGGCGGAATTTGCGGTAATCAATCTGCGGCTGCAGTTTTTTCCCGTAAACATCCACAATGCCGCGGACAACAGCCATAATGACCCGCTCCATGTAGCCCTGATCATGTAGGTTTATCTCCTCCTGGGGATTAGATATAAACCCGGCCTCGATGAGTATGGCTGACATATCTGTTGAGTTCAATACAACGATTTTCCGGCCATCAACCAGGCCGTCACCGTGCAGTGGGATGCCTGCAGCTTTGGCCTGTGCAACTATAGATTTAGCCATACGGTAGCTGTTCCCGGTAGTATAGTAGTGCAAGACCTCAAAACCGCAAGCGCTTGCGTTTTTAAACGAATTGTTGTGCCAGCTAATAAAAGCTGTCGCGTGCGGGTATCGGTCATTTGCTCTGGCTGCTCGCTGCTGGGGTGACAGGTATTCCTCCTGCTTCGTCCGGGTTAGGGCCACACCAGCACCCAGGGCTTTCAGTGTGGAGGCCAACTTGACGGCATACAGGAAATTGAGTTCAGCTTCTTTGGTGCTTATCGCATCTCCTTCTGCAGGATTAATACCGTCCACCGCTCCCGGGTCACCGCCACCATGACCGGCATCGATGACAAAGAATTCACCGGATAAAGTCAGTCCTTCCGGAACTGGTCTCACTGGCGGATCACCGTCAAGCCACACCTCATCCGGGGGTCGCCAGGTCACCTTATGCCCTAGTGCCTCAGCAAAAGCACGAAGCGGCACCATTGTGGTACCGCTCTCGTTATCGCCCTGGACCTGTATTGGCTCACCTTTATAAAACAGTTTCACGGGTTTACTCATAATAAATCACCTTTCTTTTTGTCCCCGGCCTGGCCGTTAAGACCACACTGGCCAGCCGGATTCCTCTCGGCTCCCCGGCAATCGCGTACCGGCCAGGGTAGGGGTGTTTACTTACTTTTGATGACCTCTTTGATTTCGCCAATACCCTTCTCAATCTGGTTTGTGACTTTCTCTTCCAGGTCGGCAAAGGCTGATGTGATACGTTCGTTGTGCGCCATAAGGACCTCTTCCCTGCGCCTGTGTTCGTCTGACATCTTATCTTCACGCCTCCGACCATCGCGAATTGTGTAAATAAACAGCACTACAAATAACACTCCAAAGATGCCCGCTTCAACCCAAGCCTTGTTTATTAAAGCCTGTTCCACCACACCAGCCTCCTTTGGTAACAAAATAAAATAGAAGCCTCCCGGCCTCTAATGTAAATTATTGTAATCACACCCCTTCTATGGTAAAATATAGCAAACAACCTATTTAGTCTGATTAATAGGGTATTATCCGACAAAATTTTAAGCTATAATTAATTTAAAGGAGTGATTTGCTTTGAAAAAAATGATTATTTGCTTAACAATTGCAGGGTTACTGTTAATGACTGGGACAGCCCTCGCAACCGACCCTATCAAGTTAATCGTCAATGGAGTAGAGACAAAAACAGACGTTCCACCGCAAATTGTAAAAGGCAGAACATTGGTCCCCATCAGAACCGTTGCAGAATCACTTAATATGAATGTCAGATGGGATGATGACACAAAAACTGTACATATTGCTACCCCACAGAGCGAACTAAGGACTTACAACTCTAAAGAAGACTTTATTAATGAATTGTCCTTCGCTATTCAAGGACTGTATGAAATTGAATATCATCTCACTGATGCATTTATGTATGATAATCTTTACTCAAATACTCATATAGAAAGAGCGAAGGGATGGTTAGCAACTGTTAAAAGATTTGAACGTAATTTGGCTTTGTATAAAGATACTGTTGGAATGAATAAAGAATATCAACAACTAGTTCAAATCAGACAAGATTACACCCAAGTCGTAAATGGGATAGAAGGTAAATTTCCACGAACAGCACTTACTATTGATTATTTTGAAGAATATGAGCGACTCAGAGGTGATGCGTTAATTGATTTGATGGAATTAGATAAATCTGTTAATTAGCAATGTAAATTGGCAACATACAAGGAGGGTGTTTGATTAAATTGAGCACCCTCCCTTAATTTGTTTAAATTATAATATATTTTTCAATGTTTCGCCTTTGCGGATTAATAACTGTTGTATTTCTTTAACTGCCAACAATAGTTTTGCTTCTTCCTTGGGCACAACTTTGCCTTGATTGACTTGGTATAAATTTGCATCTTCAGCACTAATATCAGCATCTATTTCTTGGAACATATGTATATGCTCAGGGGCTATATGAGGCAATAATTCCTTTATTGTTTTACCTTTATCATTCACGCCAATAATGCTTCCTGTTTTAGTGTGTACAATAACCTTGTTCATTAATATCAC
The DNA here is from genome assembly GCA_016841045.1 of Thermincola carboxydiphila. Classification (GTDB taxonomy): domain Bacteria; phylum Bacillota; class Thermincolia; order Thermincolales; family UBA2595; genus JAENZX01. The sequence goes on along the minus strand of JAENZX010000025.1, from coordinate 32,924 downwards.
CCCTTTTATTAATAAGTAACCAAAACATCAAAATCAATAGAAATTAGATATTGCCTACGCTTTGAGCCACTACTCGAATTTCCATCAAATTTTACATGTACATAAGCTCTTACCTGAAAAGTTGCATTTTCATAATCATAAGAATCAGGTATTACCTCAATAACACACGCACGATAATCATACCACAAATCATACCAACCCATATTGGTCGCTGTAAAAAACATATATTCAAGGGCGAGTTGAGTTTGATACCCAACTCGCCCGGTAGGAAATACTTTAAATTGCTTGCCTACAAAAGCGGCCGGCAATTGCACGGTTACTGGCGGTAGTTTCTGGTCACATTCTTCTTTACTCCATAAGTACCATCCGGCAGGGTCACTCCATGAACCATCATAACTGTCAGTCCAGGTATAATTTTTAGGGTCAGGATGTTCAAGTTGCTGGTAGTCCCAAAGATAAAAATATGGCTTATTCTCACCAGCAATAACCCTCATCGGCCCTTCCCACGTGAAAGTTGAATATGACCCGTCATTATGCAGCACCTTTAACCCTTCTGCTGTAACAATGGTATTATCCGCTATCTGTGTCTGCCCTTCATCAACAAACGGTACACCCGATTCGTGCCAGGCTTTTATCTCTTCGGCTGTGCGCTGGACGGTATCGATGCGTAGTTCGTCAATGAGGCCGTTGAGAAAACTACCGTTTAGCCAAGTGCCTATCTGTATATTTCCGTCAGCGTAGCTAAACCCAATAGGCCCAGTTTTTGGATTCGTTGCCACCAGTTCTCCATTTAGATACAATGCACGACCAGCAGGGCCCCAGGTATATGCAAAAGAATACCAGTTATCAGTTGTTAATACAGTAGCATCTCCAATCTCTATTTCTGATGTTCCATCATGTTCCCAAATTCTAAGTGCATTTGTTGTCATATTCTTCATTATTAAAAATCGCGGAGATGTTGAACCAATAGTCAATAGTGCTTGATAATTTGTACTATCGACATTAGACATTTTAAAAAATCCATATATTGTACCTTCTGCAAGATTTAATACTGATTTTGAGTATTGTAATAAACCGTTGTCACGTGTTACTTCTGTAGTAGTTGTCTGGACATAACTTGTTGCAAAAGATTTCTTTTCTAATTGTGCCCCCCAAATTATACATGAACCTGTTACCGTAGATTCTACGCCCCCCCAAACACTTGTTAATGCAGGATGTAATCTAAATCCTACAGTTGTATTTCCAGTTACACTATTAGTTCCGGTTATACACAATCTCCAATAATCGCCAATATCTTTAACTTCGACTGTGGGAGTCTCATATCCCGCTCTTACTATTGTTTCTCCCGTTTTAGTATTTAATTGAGCAAGATAATAGATAGTTGTAACACCGGAAAAATACAATTGTAATTCTGGAAACCGTGAAATATTTTCATCTTTTTTAATATACAAAGATGCTGTCCATGTTTCTGAATCACCACATGTAGCGGTTTGAGTTATATATTCATACCCCGCGTTATTATCATCTTCAATAATGTCAGCTGTTATAGTTCCGTCAGGTGCTTTAGTTGAATTAGATGTTATTACAGGAGAGCCAGTTTTTGTCCATACAGCATCAGCAAAATTTTGACTTTGTAATAATTTGTTTGTTGTCCCTTCTTCAACTGCTACAGCACCGCCAAATCTGCCTTCACCGGGACGAAGTGTTGCTACAGGAGTGCCAACAGGGGCAATGCCACGGGTGCTTTTCAGGTGGGTGTCGTAGTGGAAAAGGGCGGCGGTGTCGTTGTCCAAGCCGTATGTCGTGCCCGGTTGCGTTCCCACGTGAAGGCCGTCATAGTCGAGAGCATTGTTTATCGTGACGCCTCCATCAATAGTGTATTTGATACCGTCTTTATTGATTCTTATCTGCCTGTTAGGGTCAGCTGGGTCAATGCAGTACAAGGTGTCCCCATCCCAATAAAAATGAGTGCTCCCCTCAATGCGCACCAGCGAGGTAAGTATCTTCCCGGCGATAAGTTGGTCAGCGGTAAACCCGCTGCCCTTACCAAATGTCCTCCAATTCCAGTTGCCGTCCACTTTTTCATCGGCAATAGCAAATATCCCTGGGCCAATGTACAAAGCCCCATAGTCCGGACTATCAATCTTAGTGTTCTCAAACAGACAGCCTTTACCGTCCACCACTTGTGCTGATGCGTATGCACCGCTGGCAATCAGCTGGTTAATCAGGACATTAATAGCTCCTTCAAGCATGCTGGAGCTTACCTTCCCGGTCGATGACTTCCACCGGTCAACCAGATCCTTGCTATCCTGGAACTCTCCCAATAGGTCAGTGATATTCTCCCGGAAGTTGGCAAGCCGTACCTTGCTTCGCTCAGCTTCATAGGGATAATATTCATACTCATATATCCGGGCCTTTATATTGGCCTGCAATGGCTCATCAATGGCTGTGACGGTATCACCCAGGGCAACATCCTCAAACTTATAGCCGAGCTTCTTCAGCTCGATAAAGTCCACTTCATATGTAACCTTGGGCACCTCATTGGCAGTCATATAGTCTTGCATTTTCTCCAGCAGGGTCTTTTGGTCACTGATATCGTTAATTTCCTTTTTACCGCACTTCGGGATAGGATAATTATTGATATATTTACTGTCGATATACTTACTTGTGATGATTCCGCTGCCATCAACCGTAACACCAACCAATAACCTGTCTTTTTCATCCTGGGTCCATGCTGAAGTATCAAGGCCCTCAATCGTAAGCCCGTCCCTACCATAACCGTACAGCCGCGTGATAAGGTTCTTGCTGTCTACGGTCCGCTTAATCGATTTGAGGTTCTTTGCATACCGGAACTGGACGCCGTTATCTGCACCCCGCTCAGTCAGCAGATTGCATTCACGGTTGTCCCATTTGAACTCCCCGCCCCAGGTATCCTTCACCTGTTCAGTACAATCCAGCTTGTTAGTTTCGCCCAGGTCAAATAGGTCATTTAAACCAAAGTCATCTACCGTGCCAATGGTGAACCGTGTTCCCTGGAGTATCTGTGTGAGAGCAAACTCGGCTGAGGTACCAGCAAAGTTAAGCAGCTGGTCCTGGTATTCATCTATCAATTCGGTGTATACATGCTCACACTGGACATTAGCCGTTAACCGCCCAGAAGCATCCCTCTCCTCTTCAGTTGTCCGGATAATGAAAAGCTGGCCCTCACACCGCACATAGTTTTCCGTCTCTATATACTGCCATTTCGGGTCAGACCGGGGCAGCCAAAAGGTGAGGATGTATTCGCCATTAATCTTTTCCGAAACACAAACATTCTTGGCTTTTTCGAGGTACGCCAGAACCACCTCTGTGTTTTTGTCCAATACCGTAAGCATTACTTACCACCTCGGCCTGTATGTGATAGCCACCAGCGCAGCATTACAACCTGAATCTGAGTAGGAAACTATACTCTCCCCTGGCTGTAATTTAAGATCATAAGCACCGGCAATGTTTCCGATATTATTAACCCCGCTAATCTCTGCTGAGGGGCTCTCCGTATCAATAAGTAACTCAACGCCTTGTTGCAAGGTGCCGGTAAAGTTAATCGACAACGAACCAATAGTCAGAACAGGGTTAACCGTATGCACAGTAGATATCGTTCGACCGGTAATAGATATAATGCATGGACTTTCTTTTAATCCGGCATGGCTAATGACCATGGAGTTGTCCCCGGCCGTCATCTCTTTTGAAACCGTCACCTCGTCGCCATAAACGAAAGGGTCACATCGGAAGTTAAGCGGGAACTCTCCATCAGCAGCAAACTGGTCTAAGGACACCAGATTGTTGAACTTGCCGTAATAATACATCCCCGGGTCATCATCAAACTCTAAGTAACCTGCTCCTTTATGTGGTGCCAGCCAGTCGCTGATGATGCGTAGCTTCTGTCGAAACAGTTGGAAGTCGCCAGTTTCCTCGACCAGGTTGCACTCCATAGGAATATCTTGATCTTTATAAGTAGGCCGAAGAGCCGGATTGGCCGCGGAAAAGTCATAAGACCCGTCACGGCCGGCAATCTCTTCAAGCACTTCCCGGACTTGCGGCATAACAGGGCGGGACAGTTTACTGATCCTCATCCCATAGTCTCTAAAGGAATGTTTTCCCCTGTAAGTCATACCGAGTTCAGGCACTAGCCCCGCCTCCCTCTGGATCTGTTTTTCCAGTCATAAACCCGTCTCAATCCTGCGCTTAACTCATCAATGTTTTCCTGGGTGCCATAGAAGTTTTCAATATACACTTCCAGCGTAAAGTTTCCACCGCCTCCGGCAGCTGCGGCCCCGGCTATTCCGCCAGCCGCAGATTCCACAGGGCCCCGGTCCATCCCCCCGGCCAACATTTGACCCATTGGCCTCCACCATTCATCAAGGGTAGACAACGGCCCTTTCTTGGCTGGTGAATGCAGTTCAAGGTAATCACTGGCTGCCTCGGCCAAAGACCGTGCAGCTGAAACAACAGCAGCAAACTGTGACCTGATTCCATCAGCAAACATGCTCCCCAGAAGCGAGCCTGCAGATTTATACAACGGGCCAAAACCCTGCAACATGGTGATTGTCTCGTTTTGTTTCTGCTGTTGCAGTGCCTTAGCCGCTTCGGCCTGTAAATTTGCCTCGTTCAAGAGGTTTTTATAGTGCTTCCGGGTTTCTTCTTCAATTTCGGCATAATGATCGCGGATACTCTCCTGCTCCTCTGCAAAGTGCTCCTGCTGTGCCTCATAGTCAGCCTGCCATTGTTCCTTCTTCTGTTCAGCCTGGTCCCTTATATTGTCCATTTCTTCCTGAAGAGCATCAATCTGCTCCTGACGCGCCCGCTCATTGGCTTCCCTCTGAATTTCCCACTGGATATCGGCTATCTCCTGCTCTATCTCTTCACGTTTCGCGATACCGGCAGCAGAAGTGGCATTGCGGTATTTCTCATATTCAGCCTGCAGGTCCAGCAGTCGCTGGTTACGGTCCTCCTCTTTTTTGGCCTGGTCCTCATCCCTGCCCTGCTGCTCAATAGCCTCTATCTGCTCCTGGAGTGCCTTTACTGCGGCTTCAGTCTCTGCGTTTAGCTGGTCCATTCTGGCCTTATGCGCCTTTTCATAAGCCTTGCGCCGGCGGTTTAAGGAATCAAGCTCAGCCTCTTCCTCTTCCCGGAGCCGCTCCAGCTTATCATCCCGTTCCTGGGAATAGGATTCTCGCAGGTCTGACATATAATCTGAGAGCATTTCCTTCCGGAGGGAATAGATATTACGGTCAACGTCTTTGATTTCTTCAGCGGTCAAACTGTAGGTGGTTTTAAGCCTCTCCCAGGCTGATATCTGTTCCTCAACCGACATCCGGTCATAAAACACCTGCTCATCTATCCACGCCTTGGCCTTTTCAACCTGCTCCTGTCTGGCCTGGTCCTGCAACTGATAGATGGTTACGTCAATCTGCATCATTTCTTCACGGGTGAGCTTATACTTGGCCTTCACCCGCTCCCAGGCAGCTATTTCCTCTTCAGTTGTCAGCCTGTTTAGGGACCGCTCGGTCTCAATCCATGTTCGGGAATAATTGAGCTGCTCCTGCATCCGTTGCCGCTGTAATTGGACTATTTGGGTATCAATCTGCCGGTGCTGTTCAAGTGTCCACTTCCCGCTCTGGATAAATGCATCACGGATCCGTTTAAGGTTGGCTATCTGGGCATCAGTGGACATGTCGGATAACTCTTTTTGGTAGTTAAACAAGTTCATGGCCTCAGTGAACGGGTCAGGGCCGGTAGATTTTGACCCCTTACCTGAGCCAGTGGTTCCCAGGGTTTTAACAGGTGCCGGACCTACTTTAATATTGTTCAGCGATTCCAGGCCGGCCTTATATATTTCAACCGCTGCACTGGCATTGTTTATCTCATCCTGCTGTCTTCTGATCTGTTCACTAACATAATCAGTCATCTGTGCTTCTGCCTGACCACCGATACCATCGCCGATAAAAGCAGCCATCCTACGCAATGTTTCCTGCTCCTGAATGAGAATCCGTATCCTTTTCTTGGCCTGGTCAAGCACTGTTTGAGTTTTAGCCAGGTTTGCCTGCATTGTAGCCCTGGCGTTATCGATTTCAGCCTGAGCCAGAGCCTTCAACACAGTTTTCTGGTTTTCAAGCTCCTTAGTGTTCAGACGGGTTGCCCGGCCATGCTCATCAATCTGAGCGATTAGGTATGGATATTTGTCGCCCAATGTCCCGGCCAGCTCTGCAAGCCTCTGCTGTTGGTCCCCGGTGAGTTTCCCCTGTTTTTCAAGGTTCACATACTCATCAATGAGCTTAACCGTGGATTCTATCTCTATTTTTGTCTGAATGGCCTTGTTGGCCGTTTTTTGTGCTAAATCAGTGTCCAGGGCGATAGCCTTTTCCGTTGCTTCATTGAGGATATTTCTCTTCTTTATCAGATCGTCAATCTGTTTGTTATAGTCCTTTATCTCAGCTGAAGCCCGACCCATAGCAAGCCCAGCGGCCATATTTTCACCGGTCTTACCTTGGAGATTGCGCAGTGTTTCTTCTCTTGCCGCCTTCAGCTCCCGGAGTTTGGCAATCTCCTTATCCATTTCAGCAATCCGCTGTTTGGTCTGCTCTATCTGTGACTTATCTATGCCTTCCCTCTGGATCCGGTTATATTCCTCGGCCTCACGGTTCAACTCTTCCTGTTTCCGCTTTGCCTCCTCAGCTGCTCCGGCTGCCTGCATCAACCCCATGGCCACACCTGACACGGCCAAGATGACCCAGCCCCAGGGGCCCATGCCGACAAACAACGCCCTCATGGCAATTGTAAGCCTTTTAACTATATCAATGATAAAAAGCAGTGCCATTGCCAAGCCTGCAGTGCCAACCAGGCCCTCTACCATCTTCCTGGTGCCTTCGTCCATCTGTGTCAGGCCTTCTACCACATCGTTGAACACCCCTAGTATGGAAGTCAATGCCGGTTCAACATCATTAAAGATAGTGGCTGCCATAAGCTGTAGGTTGTTGTTAGTCCGTTTCAGGGTAGCATCAAAAGTCTCTTCCATGACAGCTGCAACTTCTCTGGCGGCACCATCTGCATTCTTGAGTTCATTGGTGGTCTGTCTGATATAACTGCTGCCCTTGCCCATACTCAGGGACAATGCCCTGATACCGTCTGACCCAGCTATTGTTGATAATACCAGGTTGCGCTCCTGTTCCGTCAGACCGGCAAGGCCTCGTTCAAACTCCCCAACGATATCGGCCCAGTCCTTCATATTGCCCTGAACATCATAAATAGAAATCCCCAGCTGGTCCATATATTCAATGGCTTCCTTGCTGGGGTTCATCATGGCCAGTATTGCAGACTTGACCGAGGTACCGGCGTCAGATGCCTGTAAACCAGCATCCCGGAGAATCATAAGGATGGTTGTAAGTTCCTGATAATCCATTCCGGCCAGTTTAGCAGCTGCCGAGGACATAGCCATGGACAGGCTCAGGTCTTCAACCTGCAAAGCTGAACGGTTGGCCGCTTCAACAAAAGCATCGACAATGTGCGTCGTGTTTTCTATGGGCTCTTCAAATGTCTTCAGTACGTTCAGCACAGGGACAGTAGCCTGCTCTAAATCAACAAGACCGGCGGTTGCCAGGTCAAAAACCTCTGGCAGGGCCATAAGCATATCAGCGGATTGCATACCGGCGGCGCCTAGGTCAATCATTGCCTCAGCCTGCTCTGCCGGTGCAAATAAACTGCCCTTATTGCCATAGATAAATCCCTCAAAGCTGCTTATGGACTCCTTCGTGATAGCAGAAACTTTGGTCAATTGGGCTTCTAATTCAGTACCTACCCGCAGTATCTCGCGAAGGCCCTGGCTAAAGGCATACAGGATGCCGACCTGTCCGAGTACTCCGAGGAGATCATCTATAGAACCCCGCATATTCTGTGATGATTTCCTGTTATTGTCCATCTGGTCATTAAGTCGCTTTATTTCAGCCTGAGCCTTTTTAAGTTCGTCTCCCTGTTCGTTGAGAGCAGTACTGAGTTTTTCTATCTGCTGTTCGGCGGCCTTTTCAGCGGAAGCAAGCTGCCTGAATGCTTCGTAGAACCTCTCAGAAGTATCGGTTCCTTTTTTCTGTTCCTGAGCCATGTCAGTTAATATTTTAATCATAGTGGACATGGCCTTATTAACAGATTCGGTTGACTCTACTATCCGCTTTTCTCCCTGTTCAGTTTTGTTTAAGCCATCATGGAACTTATTGAATGCATCTTCAAACTCTTCAAAGGCCTTTATACTTACGCCAATTATGTCCTCGGACATGCTTTCACCCCTTTTGCGGTAAAGTGAAAGCACTTACCCACTGTGCATTACCCATTATTGGAGTAGGCCGGAGGGCGGGTCACCCTCCCCCGCTGCAGACGGGTGCCTACATAAAGAAAAACCTGCACATAATGCAGGACTAATTAACGATTTCACACCCAACCGTGACTGTACTTCTTCCGGGGCTGTCCCGGTTTCCATTTGCTCCACCACTTCCGGAACCAGTAGTAGTTTCCTTGCATCTCCAGCCTTGGCCAATGCGGGCATGTATCTTGACATTCTGGTTTCCGGACTTCACACTTTGAACAAACCGCCTTGGATACAGCCCGGAAGATGTTGTTATACTCCCGGGTGATGTTTATCAGACTTAATTGGTCAGCTGTATACTCAGTTACTGTTAAGCCGAATACATTGACCTTCTGAGCCTTCCATATATCAGCCCATTCTCTGCTGTGTAGCACTATCGGCACGAAAGTATTCCGGAAGTTTGCCCTCCTTAAACTGCTGCCATTTCATGAACAGCTGCACAAGGGCTTCGCGGTTGGTTTCATCCAGTGCCGTTATCTCGTCAGTTGAGGCAAAATACGGCTGCTCGGGCTTATCTACCCTCCGGCAGCCATCTAACAGCTCAAGTAAAGCCTGATCCTGTCTGGCGTATCTCTCTGCTGTGTTATTCCGCAGGTTGCGTTCTATCGCCTCTATCTGCTGGATCTGCTCGAGCATTTCCTTTTCTTCCGGGGAGTAGAGGTTCATGGTAAACTCCAATATCCGCCTACCACGTTCGGCAATGCCCTTCTGCCGGGCTTCCCGCTCCTCATCAGTGAGTTGTGCCACTTCTTCCGGAGTCAGGCTGTCATAAGGCCCCTGCAAATCACCGGGTGCCTCTTCGTGGATCTTCTTCATCAGTTCCATTTTCTTGTTGAGAACCTTTATATCAAGTCCGGCATCAGCACAAGCCTGCTTCAGCAACTGCGGCAGAAGCGCCTCTGACGGCAGGCCCTCCTTGATATACTCCATTAACTTTTTGGAGTACGTCCGGGACGTGATACCTTTAACCCTGTTATCAAGTTTAACGAAAAGCAAATCAGGTAGTCCATCTATCAGCGGGGCATATTCCCCGTTCTTTATATTTGTTAGCCGTTGTTCTACAAACTTCTTTTCAAGCTCAGTCATTACAAATCATCCTCCGCATTTCATATTGCCTCCGCATAATAAATAAAGCAGGAGACGGACCCGCCGCGGAGGTAGCTGGTCCGTCATATTAGCCCTGCCTTAAAACTGATTACGCACCGGCCTTAAGATAGACAACCAGTGCCTTTTCACCGGTACCCAGTCCGGTAGTAAGGGTAACTGCTGAAGTAGTAGCAGTATAATCTGTACCTTCAACCAACACCTTGCCCTTTACAGTAGCCGTATCCTTCAGCACCAGCATAACGTTACGCTCAAGCGGGTCGGCAATGGCCGTTTCCCCAAGAGTGAGTGATGTTACCGGGATCGCATTGCCGTCAAATGTTTCAATGGCAATCTCTTTGGCCAGGTCCATGGCACTGGGTGCGTTAAAGTTGACCTGCAGCTGGCCGTCATTATATCTGGTCGGTTTTTGGGTAATCCTTGCTCCTTCTACAAAACTGGCGTTAATCAGGTCACCGATATCGTCACGGGCATGGGCCACGATATAGAACGTCTTAGCGTTCTTTAAGTGGAAACCGACATAGTTAGCCGGGGCAACGTGTTGGAGATAGGCAAGCAGGTTCTTTTGGGCAATAGTGTTCTGCACTGAGAAGTCTCCGTCTGCATCCTGATACACCGCAGAGATATACTTGGTACCTTCATACCCCAGACCACCATCATACTTTTTAATCTCGCCTTTAGGATCATAACCAAAGGCCTGAATTTCGTCTATAGCTCCATACAGTTCAGCGGTGGCTATGATAGTAAAATCACTTTCCTTTACGCTCAGTACACCTGGCATTACTTATCAGCTCCTTTCTCTTTGACCTCGGTAAGCTCAGCCGGGTCAACTTTGGATTTCCCCCCACAGTTTGGGCAGATTACTTCGACTTCTTTGTCAGGCTTGGCGCCGAACACGAAGTCGAACTTTTTGCATTTGTTGCACTGCTTCTTAAAGACGGACATTCTTGACTCCCTCCTTTCAATAAATAAAAAGCCCACAGAGGACTTTTGGACGCAAAATAAATAAGAGGCACTGGGCCTCTCAATGTTAAACTAAAGCTCTTGGTTTGTTGAATATCAATCCTCAATTCCAAACACAGTTCCATCTGCTCTTTTCCAGCGGTGTTTATGTTTTGTTTGGTCTACAGGCTGAAGGTTGAAGGCTAAAACTTCACTTTCAGTCCTTTTTCTTATGTATGGATATTGAACATCCGACACGCCAAAAACTGGTTTTTTTATGGTTTGTCCGTTTACTGTACCTAATGTTTCAAGTGTAGCATTTTTAATAGGTATCCTTATACCACCTAAACCATCCGCAAAGACATAAGGCACGTCAGAAGGTATCATTGACCTAGAGTCGTGTGAAAATCTCACCGTGTTTTGTTTCCCTGTTCTATTATGATAATCACCGGGCAACCAAAGAAGCGGAACGAAAGACCCATTAATATTGGTTAATATTCCAGTGTCACAAGTTGCAACATTATCATTGTGCATAGTTACAAAAACAGTTTCAGTGTTTTCTATGAATCTCGCATCATACATAAGAACATCATTAAATCCGGCATCAATAGACGCAGGATTAAAAAGTTCTGTTTTTTGCAAAGTGTCCCTGGTTACTCGCCATATGCGTCCTCCTTGAGATGCTTGTAAATCATCAGTAATTAATAAATCTCCATTCGGATAAAATGCCTGTCCTGTTGGCCCCTGAACATGGCTAACGCTTTGCCAGGTTGCCATTTTATCCTGTGTCCTTAATAGCGTCCATGCGGAAGGGTCTGCGTGAATATTGTTTTGCTCATCGTACCACATATCTCCATTAGACAACCACCAATCAGTAGGTTCATATGGATTAATTTTAAATCCGTGGATATGTCTGGCACATAATGCACTCGCATCATAATCAGTCCATATTTCCCTGTTGGCATCTGTACTGTAATAAATATGTGTGCCAACTATATCACCACTTAATACCCCCCTGACCGTTGACGCATAAACACTAAGAAATATTCCCCCATCAGGAAAATCAGGATGTTCTCCCGGCATTAATTCTGTAATATTCCAGTTTGTTGCCCAAAAAGATGAAGGGTCTTGTAAGTCAACTCCTGTATCTTCAAATGTTTGCCCGTCATCACGTGAAATAAGAATATCAGGATAATTGGCAAAGTAAAGATAACCTTTTGAGTCAACCGCAAATCCACCGTAAGCATAACATTGTCCTGAGTTACCCGGCATATCACAGACTTTTTCCCATGTTTCGCCCCAATCGTGGCTTCTCACAAGTACATGTGCCCCGCAAACTCTTGCATATACGGTATTATTAGGCCCGTACATAAACCCTGCCAAATCACCTTCAGCATATAATAATGAAGCACCTTCGTCTTGTCCAAAAGTTAGTCCTTCTAAACCGTGAGATAACTTTTTATAAGGCAGTACAATTAATTGATTGGTATTAGTGCTTTCTTCACCTGTGCTCTGATTAATAGCTCTTACAGTGGCATAATATTTATTGTTTGCAAGAGCTGTAGAAAAAGGAGTGTCCGGTAAAGCAGTGTAACTTATATTCCCCAATTGCCCTTGCACTAAACTGAAATAAACTTTAAGGTGTGTCGCCCCATTTGGCAATGTGCCAGAAACAACTAGTTCTTTTTCATTTTCTGTCTGGTATATAAAATCAACCGCTGGGGCTGATATTGACATATTTTTCACCTCATTTCCTGAGCAACCAAAAATATATAAAGCAATAATAATAATTGGTATTAAATATCTTTTTACCATAGAATTTACCTCCATTACCATTTATTTAGTTTTGGAGGTATTCGCTGGTAAATTTGCATTATCCTTCAAATAAGTCAAACAACACACTGAATGTACCAGCATAGTTAATCATTCCAGACCGACATCTGAATTCAATATGGTCTACATCTGCCCATGTTTTACCTGAATTTAGAATGTTTGTTATATGTGCTTTAAGGTCAAAGGCTTTGCGTATCCAGGCATCAAAATTAATATCAGTATTGTAAGTTCCAAAAGCACCTGACCCACCATATCCGTAGAAATAAATTATATGATTACCGTCAGCAGTATTAGTAATATTTGCATCTAATGCATCATAAGCATAAACTTCTAATCTGACATAAGCCTTGTTGCCGTTATTGTATGGTATGCTAGCTTTTGCGGTGCTCTCTGCACTTATAATATGAAAACTACAAGCAAAATTAGCAAGTAAATCTTTTTTGCTACTTGGAATCTCTTGTAAAAAAGCACTGTTTTGTGAACTTGCTCCATCTCCAGTTGTTACAATTTTTACTGCCTTAGCCCCATCGGGAGGAGTTTGACCACCGGTGGGACTTATAATGTTTATTGTTGAGTTTGCACTGTTTTGTGCCAGCCATCCGATGGTCATATCACCAGTAAAATCCATTGTCTCAAAACTTGGGTCAATAAATGCTGTTATTCCTGTAGCAGGTGTTGCCGTAACCGTATTTGACGCATCTGATAATGCTTCTGCCGAATCCTTAGCCTTTAACGTAATGTCATATTCAGTTCCGTTCGTCAAGCCGGTAACATCATAAGATGCACCTTGGAGAATGGTCACGTCTTGTGCGTGAAGAACACCGTCTACATAGACGTTGTACAAATTGACTGTGCCATCTTCTACGTCTGTTGCGGCTGAATCTACTATGATTGTAATAAGCGTATCTCCTGCTACACCAGATATTACAGGAGCAGTTGGGGCAAGATTACGAACTATATACACCGAACCTGCGGGAGCTTGGGCATCTGAATCAACAGTCAATATTGAACTGCCTGTACTTCTTAAAATATCAACCATGTCCTCACCCCTAACTAGAGTAAGTTACGTGTATTGTCGCATCGGTTGCTGTGTCACGTATAGCTTTAAAATTAGCTATATCTTCATTGGACGTAAGTTGAATTACATCGCCAACTTGAGCCTGATGTCCTACAGTAGATGTTGGCGCACCACCGTCTATGCGGAAACGAAAAGTTGCGCCCTCAACAGTAATCATTGCCTTTGTGTTTGTGCCGTAGGTGAGTGCGGTAAGTCCAACTCCACCGACAGTATTGTCAACGGTAACGGACTCATATTCTTCCGCTTTACTTCCCTTTAGTTGAGTATCCAAACTATACGTACCATCACCGTTTGGCGTGGCCTTAACCGGGACAAACTGGTCAGGATTAGCAGGGTCTTGGGCATATAGGATAACCATGTCCCCATCATTTCCAACCTTTTTCCTAATAGTCATACAACATTAACCTCCCTTACTGTTATGCTACCGGTCTCCACCAATGGACCTGATATGTTAAGAAGATTGATTTATTATTAACATCCTCAGGATCTTCCAAAGGATCTTCCGTTGGCCTGTTTTTTTTCGGGTTTACCTCAAACCAGATTTCCCCGGCCTCCACCGGGTTTACCGGGTCAGCCCAGTCATAGCGCGGAATTACTATCCCGCTCCTTCCGGTACCAGCCAGAGCTTCGTATACTTTGTCCCGCATCTGGCGGACCTTATTCCAATAGAAGTCTTTGCTCGGTTCGGGGTTTCTGGTCTTACATTCAAACTCTATGACGGTCAGGAACCGCTCCCCTTTAAGCCCTCCTGCAATGCGATAGCCTATCGGCACCCCCAGCTCACTATCTGTCATCGTCCGGAGTGCCAGCATTATCAATCGTTTAGCCCCATCCGGCAGAGCCTGTTTGCTATGTTCAATCAGTTGCAGTTCGCTGACCGCAGATAAGCCGAAACTGGTGTAGTTATTTTCTATGTATTTACCAATACTAATCATGGTATTGTTCATTACATTTTCACCTCTTGGCAGGATTCAGGTATCAGTTTATCGAATCAACCCTTTGGGAGGTGCTGATTTGAAAGATAAAAAAGCAGATACCCGGAAATTCATTGTCCATGACAAAAGAACCCCGGGCCTTGAAACAGTTGTTATAGAGCATGATTTGGGCGAAATTACCAGGAGTGTATATGGAAAAGATAAGAAGCAGGACAAGCCTGCTGATGTGATTCCTTTAAAACGTGACGGATAATTCCCGTCCTTCCTTTGTCGCTTTGACAGCTTCCTCCATCTGAGTGTGAAAATATCTGTCAATAAGAGGAATGTTGCTTCGAAAGAACCCTTTACCCCGGGTTCCTTTTCTTTTATAGGTATAAACCACTTTTTTGCTACCAGGCACCCTCTTTAGGATGCCCTTATAAAACAGATACCGCAGCTGCTTCACGGTGAGAGGCTTTTTCCTCCCGCTACCACTCTTGCCCAGGTCTACGAATAGCGCGTAACTCACATTGGTCCCTATCCGGCCCTGCAGTCCATCGACCTTGGTTGTTGACTGACTTATGCCATCCTTAATTGCTTTGGGATCGGAACCTTGCAGCATAATGCCGTAGGTTTCAGCCAAATAGCCAAAAATGCTGCTTCTCAGCCGGCCAGTATCTACTGGGCAATCTTCCGCTACCTTACCTGCTCCCCAAAGCACCGTCCGTATCACAGCTACCCGTATATTGATACCCAAGAGTATTTCACGTGTCTTGGCAAGTTCCATAGCCTCTTTTATTCCGCGAAACCTTATTTCAAACAACTTATTTTGTGCCATTACTCTTTACCTGCCCGGATAACCCAATTGATTGTACCGCCCAGGAATGCATGGCCAATGCTTTTCGGCTTAAACGATGCCCCAAGATACTTAATCCGGTCTGCATATGCTGGCTGATTTGCCAACACAGTCTGCCTGATTTTCACCTGAATATCACCAAGGACATAGGTACCGCCTGAGGCCTGCACTTCTTCCAGTGACAGCTCCCGGACACTGGCCGTAATGGATAGGTCATTATAATCAGCTGAATATGCCGTACCCATCACCTGGTCACCTTCTACAGTGCCGGTATATTGCCTATAGGTTATGGGTTCCTCTATGTCACCGGCTACATCGTCCATGCATTCGCGGATATAAGAGATGTCAGCGTCACTAAGCATGGCCTACACCTCCTCGGGCGGGTCAAACGCATCTGTCCAGGTTATCTCCGCTATTTCATCACCTGGGCAGAGCATGGCCATCTCCTTAAATACAGTTGCCTGCTCCCGGCATTCCTTGGCAGTCATGGTCTTATCAACTGTCCGACCATCAACGGAAAACTTAAAATTGCGCAATGCCGCATTTCCGGCCCGGGCAAGCCACAACTGAGCACTTACCAAGTTAACATCGTTGCCTGACTGGGACAACAGGTCAGTTATTATTTCATCATGAAAAGTAAAAGGTTCCGTCTGGTCCTGCACATTTAACCGAACCAGTTCAATATCGGTCATATGTTACTCACCGTCCCTGGGCGGCCAACTCCACTGTTTTTCCTTTGTGCCTTCCTTGACATTCCTCAGGAGCATTGCCGCCTGAGCAAACTCTCCGTTGGTAAACACTCTTAGGTTAACCGTTTCATCATCATTCACCCCAACGATAATTGCCGGGAGGATTTCATCTTTTTCGATTGCAAAATGGACAATCCGCCCTACACAAGGCTTTTGGATCTTAATTATTTTTTTATCTTCTTCTTTGCCTTGAGGTTCAGCAGTTGTTTTAGCCTCGCCATCTTTTGCTTCCTCTTGTTTTTTAGTTTTATCGGCCTCTTTGCTCTTTTCTGCCATCCACGATCACTCCTTATTCAAATGTTGGGAGGGGCTCGGTGCCCCTCCCATAATTACTTATACCTATTGTACTGTGCCGGTGGACTTGTACACGCCCCTCCAGTCAGCAGCCTTAGCCTTGGTGATATGACGAACCTTATACTTGATAGGCTCATCATCCATACTGAACGGGTCAACAGCCATCCCGCTTAAGGTTGTCCAGCCGGGAGACTTCAGGAACAACTGCGGGGACTCTCCAACACCGCGAAGGAAACCGACTTCTATAGTATCGATAGAGCCCGGGTCAGCAATCACGTACCAGGCATTTGGATCTGTCAACCAATGGCAATAAATCGGCTGCAGATTCAGTTCACGAATGACCTTGGCATTGGCGGCATCGGTAGGGATGTACTCCCCGTTCAACAGCTTCCGGAGCGTCCATTCAAGCTCGGTAGTCGGTACGGCAACATACTTCGGCTCAACGTAAATCTTATTGCCCTTGTCATCAACCTGGTTCCTCATGGCAGTAATGGCAGCTGTCAAACTTGTCTCACTCAGGACTTTGTCCCCAAGATTGCCATGATCTGCATGGAACAAGGCTTTACTATCGCCCATGTTTGGGTTTGACTCCAGAATGCCGAAAACCAGCTGATTCAACAGTCTTGCTGCAGCCCTACCAAATCTATCAGGCATCTTCCGGATAGCATCCAGGTCATCGTTAATGATTGCCTTCCAAAGCACAGAGAACGTCCGGCCGTAGATAGCCAGGCTATAGGTCTCCCTGGCTTCTTCCAGGCTGCTGTCCTTGTATTCTCCGGGTTCACCCATGATTTCTTCCAGGTCATCTGCTTCCGACATCCGAATGATTTCCTTCGGCTTAAAGTCAACCAGGGTAGCAATATTAACAATCTGCCGCCACTGGTCAGGTACAGCCCTGTATGCCCTCTGCAGAACTTTGTTCAGTGTATTGGCTAGCAGGAACGGAAAGTCAGAAGTACTGGCCGATTCTGCCAGTACTTCATATACTCTTCTGATACTGCCTATTTCCAGGGCTTCATTAAGTTTTGCCTGTTGTGCTTCATTTAATCTCTCAAGCACTGGTCATCCCCTCCTTACTTAAGTTTGACATTAATGGTATCAGTTGCCCCGGCATTGATTACCTCCAGGGCGGTGCCGAATAAAACACCGGTATTTTTCTTACTAAGCTTCGGTGTGTCGGCATCTACATAATAGATGCTATCACCGATTGCCACAGCACTGTTTCCGCCGGCATCCACTGCAGCCACTGACAGATCATAAACCTCTTCAGTATCAACAGTGGCATAACCGTTTGCATCAGCATCGATAGTTGCCACACCAGTAATCTGGCCGACAGCTACCGGGTCCCCTGATTTGACTCCGACCCCGACATTGAGCCAAAGGTACCGGCCCTTTTGAACATGGTTCTTCATTCAGCTTCCCCTCCATTTCTACAAGATTTTACTCTTGAGTGTCATCCTTCTTGGCCTCAACACCGAAGAGGCCGTCAAACTTGTCCTGTATTTTGGCGGCATGCTCAACAACATTGGGCTTTTCTCCGCCTCCGCCCATACCGGTTACCTTGCCGGATTCGGTTATCTTTGCCAGATATTCGCGCTCTTCGGTGACAGCGGCATTGACAGCCTCTTTTAAGGCTTCCTCATCGATGGCACCCTCTTTTGTAAAGTCGCGGGTTTCGAGTACGGTTGCCAGCCTGCGCTGGGACACATCCGGCAGCTTGCTCTCACGGAGCAGATCACCAATCTTCGATTTCACAGCAACCTTAATGCGCTCTACGGTCAGTTCTTCACGCAGCTTTTTGTTCTCAGCATCTACTGCCTGAACGCTCTCCTTCAGGGACTCAAACTCTGTCTTAAACTCATCCTTTGCCTCTTTAAGGCGGTCCTGACCGATGACTTTTACCAGGTCAGGTCTGTTTTGACGTAGTTCGTCAATTGAGATTTTGCTCCAATCCACGGTATCATCCTCCTTTACATTTCGCGCACTCGCAACAAGCGCATCTATACTGCCTCCTGCCCCCGCCTCTGTGACAATGTCAACTGAACGAAGAGAAGTAACAGAATCAACGATTTTCCCACGTCGGCCATCAGCATCCCCAATGCGGGTCAGACCATGACCATTAATACTGGGTCCCACTAAGTGTCCTGCTTCTTTAAGAAGGGAACGAAGCCATGAAGCAGATTCGATAACATGGAGCAATGCTGTAACCCGACCATCAGTCTCCTGTCTGGCATCACTATAATAACCCACCAGATCCCTGATAGACCTCTCGGGCCGCATGTTTTCTTCCTGTTTTGTCGGATGATCAGCATAAGCCTTGCGATTTTCTAACAGTGGCACCAATGATGTGCAAGCTTGTACAGTGTAATACTTATCGCCGGGCTTACCGTCCAAAGTCCTGTTCCAGCCGGGCTTTACCACCGTGACTCGGAACGATTTTCCGTCAGGTTCGGCCATGGCCTCCAGTAAACACGAGGGTCCGGTTATATCATTTTCCTGGGCTGACTCTTTAATGGGTGTAGAATCTGGTGAAGGTACTGTGGCCCCTCCCGGCTTAACCTGCCATACCTGTTCGACTTCTTGCCACTGACCTATGGTGATGTTTTCCTGAGCATCTACCGAATATCCCACTCGATAATGTTTTTTCTCATGTTCATCTTCAACAATTACATGGTCAGGGAAAATACGGTCATTACTGATCCAATAACGGTAAGTTCGGTTCCCCTGTTCATTTTTCGGGTCAATCATATCAATCAGCTTGTCACGTATATCCCCGAAAGACATGGCTTCTTTTAGGTCCTCAGGTATCGGTTTACCCTGACTTATTAAGTTTTGTAATGCCTTATACAATTTTTTCAAAATCTCCACCTCCAATTTGATTGGACAAAAGTATTGGTTGGTGCCCTGCACCTTTTCGCCATATAATCACGTCCTTTCTGTGCAAAAAGAAAAAGGCCTACTGGCCTTTTAATCCTCTATGGTTATGCTGCATTTAGTTATTGAGTTATTTCAATAATCGATTTGATTTCATCCCCTTCTACTTCAAGAAGCTGCCCTGGCGGAAAGTTTGTAGACTGCTCCAAGACCTCGACTAGGTATGATTCGTAATCCTCTTCAAGGTACTGCAACGGTTTACAAATTACTTCCTCGCCATCACTATAAGTCATTTTTACCTTTTTGTATTTTAAGCTATTTAACTTGTTAATCAGTTCCGTCATCTATAATCACTCCTTGGCTGGGGCGGCGGGATAAACATGTATCCCTTTACTTGAGTATACTATCATTGCCCTGGTACTTTCAAGAAATTTCCCACTACCTTCATCAAAGTACTTACCGACTACTGTACCAGCGTCTATTACTTCTTTAGGAGGTCCCCCCTTTTTCTGAACAATAATCCTACCGGTTCCCGCAAATCTGTTAATCAATGCCTGGGCATCTACAGACAGAATACTAGGTTTAACTTTGCTTCCCTTTTGTTCGAGCCTTGCAACGTAATCCAGATACTCTTTTGTCCCTTCTATGTGCCTCTTTTGAATATTTTCCCTTACAGTTAATTTATATTTACCTGACTTAATATCTGCCCGGTATTCTTCCTCTAACTTAATTTTCTCAGCAACTTTTTCCTGCCTCTTAGCGCTCTTTTCATTTTCCCTCACCTTAAATTCCTCAGCATTTTGCCTAGCTTCATCATCCAACAATCTGCCCTCTTCTTCAGACGTTGCAATATTAGCTGTAGCAAAGCATCGACACCGTGGATGAGCCGGGGGTCCACCGAACGGTATCTGGTCAATTGGGAACACCCTTCGGTGCAACGGACCGCACACCGAGCACACTCGCTCATCTGCAGCCGTCAGCCAGCGCACCCGCTTAACATCATACTGCTTATATACCGTAAGAGCCCCCTGGTTACTTGCCCGGAGTATTTCAGTCCTGGCTATTACCTCGGCCCGTTTTTCAATAGTTGGCCACACACCCTTATTCAGCTTAGTGTCACGCAGCCGCTTGGCTATGTCTGGGATACTATCACCCATTATGTACCCGCGCTTAAGATGCTCTTTTATCTGCTCCCTCAGTTGATGGGTAACATTCTTTATGAGACCCAGATTGTAATCCTGCATATAGGACAGCACCGGCATGTGTACAGCTGTAAATGTAGCTGATATACCGATCGATGTTAAGGCTGCTTCTCCACCGGTCAGTGCCGGGTACTGAGACAGGTTTGCGGCCACATCCCCAGGCTGCACATCGCCCTGGCCCTTAACCCACATTTCAGCTTTATGGTCAAGCTTATCAATGATACGGTCAACCTCGGCCAGGAGTGATTCAAGCCGGACCTTTTCCCATTCAGCCGCGTCCACCAGCAGGGCCTTTATCTCCTTCTCTGCTTCCCGGAAGCTTTTGAGTAGGGCCTTAAGCTTTTTCCGCTCCCACTTCTCCAGTTTACGGTTGAGCTTATCATGGAGTTTCTCCAGCTTATCAATATCAGACGGTGGCATTACTCATCACCGCTCTCATCATCGGGAGGCACAGGCTTATTACCATCGTCGGTACCATTATCTGTACCTTTGTCATTACCCTTGTCATTAGGCTTAGGAGGGTTAAACGGCGGGTATTTATTGGTTTCATCTTCCCGCGCTTTATTGGCCCTTTCCTCTTCTTCTTCCATCATCAGGAGTTTTTCCATCTCCCAATCCTCAACACCCAGTTCCATAGCACCAGTTTGCTTAGACTTAAGCCCCTCCTGAATCTGCTTAATTATGGCAGTGGTCATCTTATCGATGTCCTTAGCCACCAACGGCGGGAAGTCAATGTCGATATTAACTTGTTCAGTGTCTATATCTAGTTCGTACTCTTTGCCCTCTTCCTGTCGAGTTACCTTGGTTTTCTCTGGCAGTTTGCCAGCATCAATCGCCGCGCGGATTACACGCCGGAATATTGGCCTAAAGACCGCTTCCTCAAAAAACTTCTGGCGCCACTCGAACATCCGGACCATCGGTATTTCCATTGAATCAGCACCGGCACGGGTAGATATCTTGGAATCACCGAACCAGTGTTCAAATATCCCGCTTCCGGCTATAATCATCAGTTTAATGGCCCTGCCATCTTCGCTGGCATTGTCTGCCTTAACATCAGAGTTAACGATACTCCACTCGACGCCATCATTCTCGACGATAACCCCACCAATCTTAGGAGGTGTTGCTTTTTCTGTACCGGTAACAATCTTATTTAGTGCCGATATGGCGTTAGCCGCTGCATTAGCCACTCCGGATACAATGCTTTTCACCTTCTTTTTCCAGGCAAATGCTGCCCTGGCTTTGTTTAACTTGGCCCTATCCTCCAGCCATTCGGTATATGCATTAATCCAGTTGTACACCCGGTAAAGTGGTGAGTTGCCAAACTTAGCATACAGCGGGGTACCAACTTTAACATGCAGAATTTCATTTGCCGGGATATAGTCTGCATCTGTCCCGGTATGGTATTTGACGATGACATACAACTTGGATTCCGGGTCCCATTTTTGCTCTACCCATTCGCGTTTATAGAATAGTGGTGTTTCTGCATCCTCCTGGTCAGTTACGATATCAGTTATCTGCCAGGCTGGAATGCACCGCACCTGGACCCGGCCAGTGATTTCGTTTGTAAAAAACCGCAGAAAAAACTCCCCATCGATTTCCAGATCGTCGGAGAGCTGAGTCTGTCGCTGGAACCACTTATTTGATTCATCCTTCCAGAACTCCTTGAGTACTTCCTGTACTTCCGGGTCCTCAGCTTTAAAGCTGATACCCTGGCCCATAGTAAAATGGCATTTGATTTCCACAATGCGTCCGGCCAGCGGGTTTTTCTTTGCCACGTTACGGAGCTTTTCTATAACCCTTTGCCGTTCTTCGCCTGTCACTTCCCATGGAACAAAAGACTGGGATACATTTATCCACCCGCGTTCCTCTATCTGCAGGCTGCTCACAGCTTCGGTAAGCTTATTGATACTCTCCTGCATCACGGACAGGTCATCTTTTAATACCCGCTCTGCCAGTGGTTTTAATATTGATACCATCGTCTCACCTACTCTTCTATGTGGATATCATAGTCGGGATCTTCGTGAATCTCATCATAGGCCATGACCACACCTTCAACAAACGCCAATGCTACCGCATCAGCCCGGTCAGGTGACTTAAGCCCTCGCTTTTTCATGTCCTCTTTTCGCTCCAGCGCAATTTTTCCGCGGCTGGTCATGCGGTACTTCCTGGTGGTCAGCTGACTGATAAGCATCTCATCATCAGGCAGCTCGACAAATGGTTCGTTGCCCTGCATATGCCGAGAGAAGTTTTGCTGTAGCAGTTCCCTGACTACCGCCCAGCACTCTGTACCCATGTTATCATAATGCTCATCATTGGCCTTGCCGCCGTTGTGTACCGGGATAACAATATACGGTACCGGGAAGCTGCTCTCTGCTATAACCTCATTTAGCCGATCGGTAACTCCACCGCCGACACCGTCATCATCTACTTTAATCTGTACCTGTACAATATTGGGGAATAAGCTAAGGAACTCTGCAGCTGCAGACAATACCCATCCTGTCGTAACCATGGTATCCTGTTTGTTGTAACATCTTAGGTTAAACACCTTGCCGCCTATCCGCGGGGCTATGACAGTCTCATCATCACCGAACCTGGCAACGTCAACCCCTAGATGCAATACTCCACCGGCTAAGGCCACCTTACACTGTGCGGCCAGTTCGGCAATTTCAAGGGCAATAAACGAATCAGCCTCAGCCTTGGGAAACTCACCGTCTACCCTGACACGTACCACGTCAGAGTCTTTACCGTACTTCCGCTCCAGCATAGCAATGTTTTCTTTTGAGGTACGATTTGATGTCCTGGCCGATATCTTATGGGTTTTATAATCAGCCCTATCTCGGTTATGACTATCGTAAAATACCCCACTGAGTTTAGTAGGGTTACCACACATCAGAAGCTTGTTTTCAATTCCCGACAAGGTACCGATGATTGCCTCGAGTATCGGATCAGCAACACCGGATGCCTCAACAACGATGAAAAGCATATGGTCTTCATGATAGCCCTGCATGTTCTCGGGCCTGGTAGCCGTTCTAGTAGTGGCAAACCAGCGGTCTTCATAGCCAACCATATATACTTTTGTCTTGGTCCACTTCAGCAGCCGCTCAACCTTGGAATTGCTTAGCCACTTGGCAACTTCTGCCCAAAGCACATCATACAGCTGCTGTTTCGTTGGAGCTGTGGCCACTACCCGCGGAAATGGCCGACAGCATAAAAACCAAATAATTAAGACCGCCTCTAAAGCGGTCTTCCCTACACCCTGACCTGATCTGGCACTAACCTTGCCATGCCTTGCAACATCTATCATTACTGCAGCCTGCTCTTCATCCGGGTAAAACCCCAACATATCCTCAGAAAAAGCAACCGGTTCATCCCAATATAGGTCAAGTAGGTCAACTACAACATTATACGGCTTATTGCTCATTGGCCTTCACCTGAGCCTTCCGCCGTTCGGCTACCTCCTGGATAGCCTTCACCCAATCATCGGCATCTTCATTGCCGGTGTTATTGAGGTTGTTAATCTCAGCCTTCAGTTTATCAACCTTAAGCCGCTGTTCCTCGTTCTCCAGTGTCTTGGGCAGCATCTTTTGATACTTCTCTATGGTGCTAAGCAGGGCCGATATTGCCCTAGCCTGAGCCTGTAGGAAGTTAGCGTGACGGTCCCAGGGATACTGGAATTCCCATTCCTTCATGTTGACCTTACCTGTCTGTACCTTTTTGAGGTGCTTCTTGATATCATCCTGATCCCTGACATACATCAACTTCTGGGCCCTGGCTATGGCTGTGTACTGAATAACTATCTGGTCCCAGAGGATATCAAGCGGGTTTTGGATTTGTTCGCCTATATGCTCAACGATATTCCGCACGTCTGGATCATCAGGGAATATCTTTGCGAAAAAGCCGTGTTTTTCATTGTTTTTATTGCCTTTGGGGGCTCCATGGTTAACCGCATTCTTGTTGCCTTTTGGGGCACCGGCCTTTCGTTGTACAACATTTTTCTTTCCCTTCTTTTTTTGTTGTACAACACACCCTGATTGTTTACCCCATTGGTCACGCTGCTTCCAGACAGCAACTTTTTTCTCATTCACTCCGAGGGTTTCTGCAATCCTGCGGTTGGTGATATTTCCTTTATGTTCCAACCATATTTGATACGCCTTATCTCTATTTGGGTCTCGTTCTCTTGCCACGTTACATCACCGCCCACCTCCGGGGGATATTGTTTGACTTGGGTATAAAGAAAAGAGCCCGGTTAGGAGCTCTAAGTGCACTCTATTTTCCATATGTCATTCTGACTTCATCATTTATAGACATTCGTTCTTGTATACGCTTAGTTTCATCTGCAATTTCAGCCATTCTTTGAGACACCTTATATAATAAATAACTAAAATAGCCTGTTACCATAATACCGACAACCGAAATAACATAGTAAATAACGTCTTTACACTCCGGCATCGTTCCACCTCCTCCTGCCGTTTTCTTCCATCTTCGACAAAAGAAGGTGTATTCCTCTTTATTTTCCTGTTCAGCTATTTCTTTTTATTTGGTATAATGGTTGCAATAAAATAAGGGGGTGGCCACTATGGGAGGTAGTTACCTACTTGCGCTAATGGTGTTCTGTATGAGCATTATAACCATCATTAGCCTTATATTACAGTAGTAACAGCCCCATGCACCAGAAGGTTAAAACCTTCCGGTGTTAGGCCACAATAATTATAAATATATGAAATTACCCGCTGGATGCGGATTTTTTATTTTACCCAACTCTTCTCTTAAACCTTCTTGTTTTCCTGGCCCTTTCCCGGGCCCACATCCTAAGCTTAAACTCAATCCACCGCTTCCTGATGGCCTTAAGTTCAAACTCATTGGTAACTTCTTCGACGTTCCACATATATTTAAATCTCTTCTTTACACCGCTCATCTTGATAACCCTGCATCTGGCCTGCATCACATTTGCAGCATAAATGGGAATGCATACATCTATCCCCTGGCCAGCTCCACAGTGGCCATAAACTGTCCCAACTTTAAACCATTTCCTTGCCAATTGAATCACTTCCCTTGTTTTTACAACAATGCTTCACCATCCACCATCTTACTTGTCCAAAATATCTTTTTAGTGAAATCTTTTGAACAAAAGACCCCTCCACACTTACTCACATCAGGTTTTATTTTTGTCCAATATTTCCCCTTTTTTATTGCTATCGAACAGGAGCTTTTTATCCCTCTCTTTTTTCTCACGCTCTGCCTCCTGCTTCTTCCGGAGCCGGTACCAGAAACCATTAAACCTACGAACAGACCTCTCTATTTCTTTGTCATCTGGGAATCGAATATTAGACATTAACCTCACATCACTTCAGCAAATAAAACCCGTTGAACAGGTTTTTTTAAAACTGGTTTCTCGTCAGAAATTCTCTCTCTACTATTAGGTGGTTGGCGTATGACAAGATGCAGCTTTTTCTCGGCACGAATCACGAAGTGCTGTGCTGATGCTTTGGTTATTTTCATTAATTGGGCCGTTTCGTTATAAGAATATCCCTGACCCCTGACCAACTCGAATGCTTCTTTTTCTCGGGGAGTCAAAATATCCAGTAAATCATCCAGGAGCTCCTGCTGGGCCGGACTCAGGGCAGATACCGGTTTTTTCTGTAGAGCGGCCATTTTGACAAACTGATGATTTTCCGGGTCCCATGGCACTTCCCTTTGCTCATACGACAGATTGGTTATCCCGCGCCGGTTCCCCGGTATTTTGCCCATGACCATATATTCAATCGAATACCGCAACCCGGTCGCCACATTGCCCAGGATAGGCTCATCATGCTCGTTTGCCGTCTCCCTGGCCTTCTCGACCATCTTCAGCGTAGCTTTGTACTCCCTGATTAACTTAAACATTTTTCTCCCCCTTTCGGATTCCGCTTGTATAAAAAGAGGCCACCACTCCCTAAAGAGTTAGTGACCTCCAGCTTACTGGTCAGTCAGATTGTTATTCTATTTGGCGGTAGTAAATAGATTTCTGTTTGCTTCTGCACACACTGGGTTGAGCCATAACACTTCTTCTCTTGTTTGCCCTTTTTCAGCTAGCGCCTTCGTCGCAACTCGTTCCCAATGCTTTAGCCTCTTATCATATAGGCCACAAGCGTATCCACTTAATATTACGGGCCCAGGATGACTGCCTAAAGCATTAAGCAATTCTATGTGGTCTTGGTCGGTCATTTCATGAGCATAGATTCTTTGGTTTCTGGTGGATAACACATAAGGAGGGTCAGCATATATTAAGACTTCCGGAAACGCATATCGTGAAATTAATTTTACGGCCGGTTGGTTTTCAATTTGCACATGTTTGAGCCTTAACCCGGCTTCTCTAATAATGCTCGGCAATCTCAGCCATTCAGATGGACACCTCGCGCCCCTGCCCTGAATATCATGCCTCCAACTGTTCCGGTCACTCGTTTTGCTTCCCCTGCTCTGCCAGGGTCTGATTAAAAACCTCCTGGCATCTTCCAGTTCATCGCCAGTACGAAAAAAATATGTTTCATCCGCGCAACTGGCTTGAATCGACTCATATTCTTCCCTGGCATAAGGAGTAAACTCAATTACCTCCGCTAACTCGTCTCGCCTTTCCCGAAGCACTTTAAAAAAATTCACCACGTTTCCATCAATATCGTTTATTGTCTCTACAACGCTTGGTTTTTTATTGAACAGCACGGCCGCGCTTCCGGAAAACGGTTCGAGGTACGTCCTATGCGGGGGAAAGTGTGATATTATCCATTTGGCCAGGTTCCATTTTGCTCCCTGGTATTTTAGGACCGGCTTCATCTGAACCCCCTCATCGACGGATCCTCTTTCTCATCTTCCACCAGCCAACTATTCCTGCCTTCGCCCCTCAAAAGCTTCCCGTCCTGCACATAGAAGATTATCTTTCCATGCGTCACCCGGTCAACTTCCTCCTGGGCAACCGGCTTACCCATCTCTTTTTGAATCTGCTCATGAAGCTTTGGTTTTACCCTCGGCATATACTTCCCTCCGCCTCTGGTTGATATTGTCTTTGTTCTCAGCCCAATACTGCCTGTTGTAATCCGGATACTTGGCCCTGAATTCCTCGCCATACTTCTTCACTTCGTCCCGACAGCTGAGGCATTGGCTGTAATATTCGCCATTCGGCTTTTTGTCTGCCGGTTCGCCGCACCTGGTGCACCGGCCTTCTTTGCGCAGCTGCTCCCGGTAGAGGCGCATTTGTTCGGCTCGGGTCATGGCGTTTCACCTTCCCTTATAATTCTTCCCGGTGGCGGGTGCATTAAAGCAATTCCCTTAATCGTTTTCAGGCTTCTGGGGTAACAGCCTACTTGTAGCACGCGGAATTTCTGCTCTATTCTGCACGCCGCTCGCATAAGTTTTGATGCCTTGACTCTGTTGTTTTCCTGATATGCCCAGATAAGTAAGTCTACCGCGATGTCTGAGAAAAATAAATCATACACTCACTCCGCCTCCCTCATGCGCCTCCCGGCGCATCTGTATATATCCGTTTTTGTTGCCATGCACTTGCCAAACACAGGTTTACTGCCGGTATACTTTTTACATTTTCGGCAGACTTGTTGCATGAATCTGTAGGTATCCACCCTCATTCACTCCGCCTCCCCTACATTTCACTGTCAACCATTTTCTGTAGACTCTCCAATTGCCTTACTATATTATCTACAACCATCTGAACATGTTTCCCGCTTCCAGACTTCAAACGTTCAATTAAATCCTCTTCCCATCGCCATCCATGAGTATTAACTCCAGCAGTTCTCAGTAGTTCTATTAGCTTTTCATATTTATTGGCTTTATGCTCCAAACCATCAGCTTTAGCCTCTGCCTCCCTGGCTCGTTTTTCGGCATCTTTTATTTGAGTCATTAACTTATTTTGCACCTTCCAACCAAGTTCCCGCCGATCGCGTTTATCCTGTAACCACTCTTCAAAAAACTCTCGCTTGTCACTGAAAAAAGGGTGCCTGTCCGACTCTAGTCGGCTCATGATTATGTACATTAATAGCGTTTCTGGCAACTGTTCCATCGGTCTATAGACCGCCGCTCTTCGAGAATGCAATCCGCCGGTTTCCGGGTTGTACCAAATTAAGCCTATGGCCGGGTCAAGTTCATCTGGTTTTATGAGTCCCTTCGGACAGACGAATGAAAATTTGTGGCAATACTGTAGATAGTGGACATATTTCTGGTCCCGCAAAAAGTCGCCTCTATCTACCTTTATTTCATATCCTGTGATACACGGCTTGCTCCAGCTTTTCTTTATTGCCAGGGCATCTAGTATCAATAGGTTATTACCACTCCAGGAAGGTCCATTTTTAACTTCTGTCAAAAAGAAATCGTCTCTATGCTTCTTACTTAGAGCATTTTTTATTTGATGGGCTTTCACCTTTAGTGTCAATTATCACGCCTCCCTCACAACTATTTCCGTCCGCTCCTCGGCCTTAGTGTCACAAAACTCCACTTCCGCCGGGCCGCCCTTCAGATACCGACCATTGTCATCCTTCCAGGCTATCCCTTTTAGCGCATCACTAACGGACTTCCCATAATTATCCCAGTCCCCGACAGTGCCGCCGCATACATAGGCTGTAACCGATATGCTTGCCCTGCCCTTCAGCATCTTCACCCCGGCCGACCTGGCCACCCAGGCGACAGTCTCTTTGTAATTCCAATACCGGTGTATCGCGTTAATCTTGTCGGTCAGGCTTTTCGAGTCAGGCCAGCGACCTTTCAGGGCTAACTTTGCCGCCCTAACCTCTCTCTGGGTCATCCTTACCGCCGGTACCGGCCGACCGGGGACGGTGAATTTATACTCCTGCATTGGCATCTACTTCCCATCGTAATTTTGTCTGTAGCGGATGCTTGTCCACCCTGGGTCTGCTTGGGCAATTCCATGTTTTTCCTCGTATCTCCCCAATACATTTCCAACCCGCCGCCCTCAGGCTCGTTCCTGGCTCCGTGTTCAGGGTATAAGTAATCACCATTCGATATCCCATGGCGAATGCTGCGCGCCTGCAGGCTCCGTATAAAGCTGAACATGCATTCGGGCACCCGTCTGTTGCCACTCTCCTAACCTCCACTGTCCACCCATCTTCCAAGGCCCGAGCTACCGGCCGTCCAACCATGGCAACCCCTCTTATCTCTCCTGCTTCATCAGCTACAGCAACCGCAAAATAGTACCCTACCTTCAACGGTTTGTGGTGTCTGTGATATATTCTGATGTACTCATTGGCTTCAGCAATCGTACATGGCACTACTGTTAATTTTGGTTGCTTCAATTGGCATCAGTCCTCTCTTTACCACAAAAAAATATTGGTCCAATTTCTCCTCTGAGGTATTTAACTCTATTTTCTAGCTTGTGTGTCCGGAGATAAACTTCACACTCTATCTGCTTATAAGAATCTTTGCAGTTTGGTCTCTTTTTGTTTATAGCCACATCATTATTCATATAGTCACATTCACCACACCGCTTACGAGTGACCTCATCCATTTCATTAAGGCAGTTCAACTCGCCCACCTCAGTCCTTAAACAACATTTCATGTGGGTAATGATTGAGTACAATTGACTGCAACTCAGCCATGTATTGGACTAATTTCTGATAGGTCGCAGAATTATTCTTCCTGACTTCCGGGTCTTTGTATTTCTCAACTTCAGCAATGAGCGTCATTTGCGTCTCCTGTAGCTTTTTGTGAAACTTAGCTGACATGGATTTTGGCCTCTCAGTCAGGTCGAAATATCCCTTGGTTGGCGTATATATCAACTCGCCCACCTCTCACTCAGCCGCCTGCTCTCCATAGCGGCCAATACCTGATATATCTCCTCATCACACTTGAAGCATATTCTCACGCCCGACACTACTTCTGCCGTATGGGTGACGTTCCCGCATCTGGTGCAGGTGGCTACCTCAACCTTTGGCATCGGCTTCACGCTCCTTCCGGCACTCCCTAATCTGCCCAATTGGATAGTGCACCCCTATACATGTCTCGCTGTGGTCCGGGCAGTGGTTGCAGTGCTTCTGTAGATACCCCTGGCACTCGTCACAGTGGTAAAGCCGGTATATTTCGCCGCCATCCGCCAGGGTATCCGCCTGCACCGTTTCGCCTTTTTCAATTCGCCGCCCGCAACCCTGGCAGGTATGCGCTTTTCGGGTTTTGACTTTTTTGGACTGTAGTAAATCAGGCATCTCTCACACTCCCCCTTCCCTCGTCTCCCTCACATTCCACCTTGGTACTACCACCTTTCCAATATCCGTCTGTACCAATACATTCCTTGGCCCCCTACCTCCGGACCGGATTAACACCTTGCATGGCCTGTCCTGCCACCTCGGGTCAGGGATTCTGTTCTTTGCGTAGTGGATAATCTATCCCGCCGCCTTCCTTACCGGACACCTTGCCGGGTCAAATATTTTCATCCCGCCACACCAGTCAATCTTCAGCCAGCCGCACTTCTGGCATTTTTTACAGGCCATGGTCAGGCCTCCTTCTTGTCTTTACCGGCAACACACAAAGCAGTTAGCATCACACCCAGCATGAATACCGCCCAATGAGTGAAGATTAGTAATATTGTCTTGGACATGGTCAGGCCTCCCCTCTAAAATCAAGCCACTTCCGGGTCAAAACCTTGCACCTCATCTTCCAGTGTCTCATCATCCCATACTAAATGGTCTATTCGGTCAAATGCACAAGGCCTTATTTCCAGCAGGTCCTTCGCCTCGTATACGTCCAAAATCGATACCTGCCCGTTTCTCCTGGCTATCTGGATATTCCTAATCTGCTCGGCCATGCCCTTGCTCATGAATTTCATCCATTGGTTAGGGTGGGTCCGTCTCAGCATAGCCATGTGATTATTCGGATAAAGCAAATCAGTTCCGCAACCCATACAGCCATTACGCTTGATTTTGTGATAGTGACCGTTTTTGTCCGTCCACCCCATGTCATACAGGGAAGAGTATGGAACGTTGAATCGGTTAATATAGGCCCAAATATCGTCATCAGTCCAAATCTGCAGAGGATTACAATGCCAGAACGGGTCCCCGTTTTTTCCTCCCAGGTGTGGCCGATGAGACTTGAACAGGTAGCCGCGGGTGATAAAGTTAGTCTGCCGTGGCCTGCTCTCCGCTGCCATAAGTCCCTTGAAAATCACATCGACATCAAGCTCTGCCTGCAGCCGCTCACTCGGTTCTTTTTTCAAGATATCACAGCAAGCCTGAGAGAATTTGCATTGCTTAAGCAGTTCATAGTAATTAAGCAATGTTTGGTCCTCACTCTGGCTCTTGGAGAACCGGAGGAAACAGTCAATGTTAATACGGTGGGCCTTAAGCTTTGACTTTGCTTTTCCCAGCAGCGGCCAGCCATATTGGTCAACACACCACCAATATCCTTTTCGGGTCCCGGCAGGCCAAATAAGCCCTTCTTGTTCAACCGCTTCGCGTATGCCGGGAGGACACATAGCTTCTAAGGCCCTTGTGCTTTTAAGTTTGCCGTCTGGTTTAAGCACTTCTTGAACGCGGTTTGTTCTTGTGAGGAAATCCAAAACCGCTTTTTGTGCTTCGTACTTTAAGCCTTCTTCCTCCGTCCTACCAGGAATGGCCTGATAAAATATGCCTTTGCCCCAATCCCTTGCCAATTGTCTGGCAAACTTCACGCATTCCGGGTATTCAACGCCTGTGTTCCCGTATATAACTACTAGCCTGTTTTTTATCTCCGGAAAATATGTTTCAATGAGATGCCAGAGGACGGTAGAGTCTTTGCCTGCCGAAAAGGCTATTGCCATGCGATGACGGCATACTTTAACAGCTGATTTTATAGCGGCTATGGCTGTGGCGATTTTATAGTCTAAATCGCGGGCCTGCTCTTTTTCAAGGTCTGCGTAGCTAATAAACATATGTCTTAGCTCGCCTCAACTTTCACCATGACTCCCATCACCAAGGGCAGTTTATGATACAGCTGCACCCTGCCGGCCAATACGTCTTTCAGTGGATAATTGAGCCGTACATGTTCTGCGGCTTCTTCCGGAGTATCGAAACCCTTGAGTCCACCTGCAGCAATCAGCTGATAAGGCTTATCCTCATCGTCTGGCTCCTGCGGCGGCTCCGGCAGGTCCGGTTCCCATGGCTCCGGTTCACCTAATACCATATACGAATCACCCTGTTCTGTATGTAAATCATCTTGAGGGGTCACCCCTTCACCGGCATCTGATGCGGCTATGTCGCGCAGTGCAGCCAGCCTGTCCAGACTCGGGTCGGTGTTCTCTGTCTGAGGCTCAGCCTTTGGTTCTGTTACCGGCGGCTCTGATGCTTTCAGAGGCAGCATGTTTCTTTGTGCCTTGGCTAATTCCGTTAGCCCATGCTCTTTTAGCCAGCCGTTTGCCACTGGCCAGCTGACGCCTTCATTTTTGGCGATAGCGTTGACGCTGCCATTAAACTTGATGATTAACTCTTCGAGATAGTCTTTTGCCGGTGCCGGCATTTTTTCACTCTTTGCGCCTTTTGGGCTCACTTCTCGTCCCTCCTTTTGTTTTTGGGTTTCCGTTTTCCTGTAACGCTCTAATTCTTCCTCGGACAACTGATAAGTTTTTACTGGGCCGTTCAGTGGCCCATCACCACTAAACTTCCGGGAATTCTTAATTGGCCACTTATAACCCACACTTTGTGTCCGCAGGCTGCTCACCTGGC
>JAENZX010000024.1 GCA_016841045.1 Thermincola carboxydiphila | reverse complement strand
GTCAAGATTATTTGGGTAACTTTTTGCTTCAATGTTTCAACCTGAGGCCGGGGTTACTCCAAACTCTGGCGAGGAAGTGACTGTTTACTCCTACACTAAATTTAGGAGTAACCCGTACTTAAAAGCAAGAAAGTCCGAGAACAACAGGCACCCAAATAACTTTTACACTGACAGCGGTATAAACCAAATAAAAGAAATCTAGAACTTTTCATGCAGATAGTGCCATGCCGATGGCGATAAGGGAGAAAATCAGTGATATAAATAAGCTTACAAAAGCCATCATACGGAAGGTTGCCTTGTTGTTACGGGCCAGAAAGGTATTGATGCCAAGCATCATAATAATTACAAGGACCCCTATGCCGAAGGGCCTATATAGTTCGTTTGGAGAACCGTAACGGTCAATTTCTCCTGCCAAATTATAATGCATGGGTATCTGTGGCGGCAGTGTAGGGATGATACTATACAAGAACAGTCCCGTTCCTGCAATAATTAGTCCAGAGAGTGATACCAAAATTATTACTATTTTGTCCTTCCATGGTGAGTAAGGTTCAGCAATTTCTCCTTGAGAAAAACCTCCCTCATTCAAATCCGGGATAAGTCTGTTGAGCTCATTTAAGAATTGGTCAGACTCGGCTGGTGTAACACCAACTACTTCCCACTTTGTCCGAATTAGCAGCATTTCACCCCATAGCCTGGTGGCAAAAAGGTTAACAGCCCCCTTGCCTGTTGGATCTGTAAAAGACCCCATATGAAATCCCGGCCAACTAGCACCCATTACCTTCATACTGCTTGTTCCAATACTTTTCGTAACTCCCTGGATAATGTCAAGAGGAATGGTTTTCTTATTAAAAGCCCACTTGATTGTAATTTCTTTATCATCAATCACGTATTCCATACTTTTTGCGGACCAGACAAAGTACCCAATCATAGCTGTCACCAATACTGATACAGTTCCCATTACAACTAAAAAACCCGGAATTATCTTACCGCTTACGAGGTTAATTGTAACAGGAATCGTTACAATTAAACCGACAAATATCAGAAAAAACAACCCCCAAATAAACCCTCTGCCCTGAACTGGTTTAAATGTCTTCATTAATCTCCCTCCTCCATACAACTCTTAAAATAACTTCAGTTAAAAATCATAATGCACAAATTTTTTCTCTGCCAATTTATAAATTACGGCGGTAACTGTTACCAATACCAAAAAGGGTACAAATGGGAATGCCTCGCCATTATATATACTTAATCCTATCATCTGATAGTACAGTGAAAATGCCCTAAACGGCGTATCAGCAACATATCCTACTTTTTCTTTCACTTTAACAGTTTCTTTAACAAGATCGTGACCCAAAACCTTTCCTTCACCAGAAGTTGGATATACGAGATTTAAAAGCATCTTGATTGTTGTTGTTTTACCGGCTCCGTTTAAACCCAAAAAACCATATACACTACCCTGGGGTACCATTAGATCAAGCCCATTGACAACCAGGTTATTACCATATATTTTTGTCAGACCTTTCGTTACAATTGCTCCATCCATGGTCATTTATCGCTCACCTTCCAGTCTTTTATCCTATCCTCAAGCAGTTTGAAAACTTCATCACGGGAAAATCCAAGATGGTGTGCTTCCACCAGAAGTCTGTCAATTGCAGCCATCATTTCTTTTGTACGCTCTTCATAGACAATTTTAATTTCTTTCTCCGCAACAAAGGTTCCGATCCCACGTGAAGTTTTAATTATTCCGTCCCGCTCCAGTTCCTGATATGCTTTGGAAATGGTATTAGGGTTTACAGTTAGTTGAACAGCCATTTCCCTTACAGAGGGCAGTTGGTCACCTGCTTTGAGCAATCCGTTAGCTGTAGCTCTTTTTATCTGATTGATTATCTGCATATATATCGGTAATCCATCTGAAGGGTCAACATGAAACCACAATATATTCGCCTCCCTCTGCCCATTGATGTTTCACAGTGATTTTACTTAATAATCTAACCCTGCTGTATTAGTGTATCGTTGTATTAGTGTACTACTCTTGTAGTACACATTTAGTTTATTCTATTATATCCAAAAAATCAAAACCTAAGTGCAGCCAAAAATAAATAAAACCCCTGTCATTTGGGGTTCTCAGAAGAATATCATCGGTTATTCTTTTGTTTTTGCTAGCATCCTCGCTATTTCATCGTCGTACAAAAAGGGTGTTGGATTTCTCCAACACCCTTCAACTAATTACATATTGAAAAGATTTATTTTGGCAATTATTGGAGCAAGGATAAGGGAGATAGTACCCATAACCTTGATCAGCGGGTTCATCGCAGGACCTGCAGTATCCTTGAAGGGGTCACCTACGGTGTCACCAACAACTGCAGCTTTATGGGGCTCTGAACCTTTGCCACCAAGCTTACCAGTTTCAATGTACTTCTTAGCGTTATCCCAGGCACCACCGGCGTTAGCCATAAAGAGAGCCAGAAGAACACCGGAAGCTGTACCACCAGCCAGAACTGCTCCCAAGGCCAGAGGACCAAGGAGGAATCCAACTACAACAGGGGTACCAATAGCTACAAGACCAGGTGCAACCATTTCCTTAATAGCTGCAGCTGTACTAATATCAACACATCTAGCATAATCCGGTTTTGCTTTACCTTCCATCAGGCCGGGGATTTCACGGAACTGACGACGTACTTCAGCAATCATCTCAAACGCTGCCCTACCAACAGCTTCCATAGCATAAGAAGCTACAAGGAAAGGTACGGTAGCACCGATGAAAAGACCGATTATAACGATAGGCTCAAGAACATTAATTCCGGTCTCTGTAAGACCTGCAGACTCTGCATAAGCAGTAAACAGAGCCAAAGCAGTCAGAGCAGCTGAACCGATAGCGAAACCTTTCGCTACAGCAGCAGTAGTGTTACCAACAGCATCCAGCTTGTCAGTGTTCTTACGAACTTCGGGACCAAGCTCAGCCATCTCAGCAATACCACCGGCGTTGTCAGCAACAGGACCAAAGGAGTCGATAGCAACAACCATACCTGCAGTTGAGAGCATTCCCATAGCAGCCATAGCAATACCATAAATTCCAAGTCCAGCCTCAGAATTCTCAGCAAAGAAGTAAGAAACCCAGATTGCAATTACGATAACCAGAACCGGGTAAACTGTTGACTTGAGACCAACAGCAAGACCCTTAATGATGTTTGTAGCAGGTCCGGTTTCGGAAGCCTCAGCAATCTCCTGGGCCGGACGCTTATGATAAGAAGTATACAGCTCAGTAATGTAACCAACTGCAACGTTTGTTAGGAGACCGGCAATAATACCAATGAAGATACCCAATGCATTATCGCCAAACAGCGATGCGGCAAGGAAATAACCGGCAACAGCAGTAATTATGTTAGTTCCATAAAGACCCATGTTCAGAGCAGCTTGCGGATTACCATCCTCACTGCTCATACGTACAAAAGCGGTACTAACGATTGATGCAATAATACCAATAGCTCCTATCAGCAGTGGGAAAAGCACCCCTGCCAGACCAAGAACTTTGTTACCTATAACCATGGCAGCAATAGCGGTAGCTGCATAGGATTCAAAGAGGTCAGCACCCATACCGGCAGTGTCACCTACGTTATCACCTACGTTGTCGGCAATAACAGCGGGGTTCCTCGGATCATCCTCGGGGATACCTGCCTCTACCTTTCCAACAAGGTCGGCACCTACGTCAGCTGCCTTGGTATAAATACCACCGCCAATCCGTGCAAAAAGAGCAACGGCGCTGGCACCAAATGCGAAACTGTTAATTATTGCGGGATGACCAAATAACAGGTAAAGACCGGAAACACCGGCGAGACCAAGACCAGCAACGGACAGACCCATAACTGCACCGCCGCGGAACGCGATAGTAAGTGCAGGCTGAAGACCTGTTCTAGCAGCATGGGTAGTACGGGCATTTGACTTGGTAGTACTAACCATACCTGCGTATCCTGCAATAGCGGATGCAATAGCACCAACCAGGAAGGAAACCGGAATGGCTAATTTTGTCTTAACACTATCAAAGTCAATACTAGCGTCTTTAACTTCCATCAGAAGATGGGGATTAACCCAACCTACCACAAGCATAATAAGAAAAATAATTGCTACAATCGGGGCTAATGACTTGTACTGGCGATTCAGGAAAGCCATAGCACCTTCAAAAATAGCGTCTGAAAGTTCCTTCATTCTGGGAGTTCCACTGTCCTGCTTCAGCACGTTACCCAGGAACAGGAAGGCAACAATCAAAGAAATAATACCGGCGCCAAACGCTAACCATGCCAAACCAACTGTCGGGTCACTCAAATTCATTGACACTCTCACTCTCCTATTCTTGTTTTTTCTGACTCTTCGGGGACTGTTTCTCTTTTGTTCCCCAATCATAATGGTTCCTGATTAGATACCTAAGAACCCGGGTATGTACATTTATCACCCCCTAATCAGGATAACCTATGATGGCCAATTATACCATATCATGGACAAAATTTCAATGCTGATGTGCAATTGATGTGCCAATTGTATAGAAGATTCTAAAAACTTTAAACAGATACAAGTCCCGCCCCCTTATATCTTAGGGGGCAGTCCCTATATATCACTCTTATTCACTATATATTTCTATATATTACTCTTTTTTGTAAGAATACAGATATTACGTTATCCTTTGATATTATAAAAAGCTTTTCGGCCCTTATACTGAGCGACTTCACCAAGCTCTTCCTCAATTCTGAGAAGCTGGTTGTATTTGGCCACCCTATCAGTTCTGGAAGGAGCACCTGTCTTTATCTGTCCGGCATTAGTTGCAACTGCTATGTCTGCAATTGTTGTATCTTCCGTCTCTCCTGAACGGTGTGATACAACAGCTGTATACCCTGCACGCTTGGCCATTTCAATTGCATCAAAAGTTTCAGTAAGAGTGCCAATCTGGTTAACTTTAATAAGAATTGAATTTGCAGTCCCACTCTCTATACCCTGTGATAACCTTTCAGTATTGGTTACAAAGAGGTCGTCTCCAACCAACTGTACCCGCTTACCCAACCGTGAGGTTAACTTCTGCCAGCCTTGCCAGTCATCTTCAGAAAGGCCGTCTTCAATGGATATAATGGGATACTTGTTGACCAGTTCTTCATAGAAATCAATCATTTCGTCAGAAGACTTGGTTTTTCCTTCTCCCTCAAGAACATAATTTCCGTCTTTATAGAGTTCTGTTGCAGCTACATCAAGGGCCAGCATAATATCTTCACCGGGTTTGTAACCTGCCTTATTTATAGCCTCAATAATGACCGCAAGGGCTTCTTCATTGGATTTCAGGTTAGGTGCAAAGCCTCCCTCATCACCTACAGCAGTATTTAGTCCTTTGGATTTAAGAACAGTCTTGAGGTTGTGGAATATCTCGGCACACATCCTGAGAGCCTGAGCAAAATCAGCAGCTCCAACAGGCATAACCATAAATTCCTGAATGTCCACATTATTATCCGCGTGTTTCCCGCCATTTAAAATGTTCATCATCGGTACAGGAAGCTCTTTTGCATTAATTCCTCCAAGATACTTATACAAGGACATATCCAGAGCAATTGCTGCCGCCTTTGCCGCTGCCATAGAAACTCCGAGGATTGCATTAGCGCCCAGTCTGGCTTTATTGGGCGTACCGTCTAAATCAATCATAGTCCGATCTATACCGACCTGATCAAGAACATCAAAACCTATGATCTCCGGTGCGATTACTGAGTTAACGTTTTCTACTGCTTTAAGTACTCCTTTACCCAGATAACGGCTTTTATCATCATCTCTTAACTCCACCGCTTCATAAGCTCCCGTTGAAGCCCCAGAGGGTACTGCTGCTCTGCCGACTATACCATCTTCAAGTACTACTTCAACTTCCACTGTCGGGTTCCCCCGGGAATCGAGTATTTCACGGGCATAAACATCTGCAATTATGGTCATTTTCGATAACCTCCGTTTATTTATTATCCTATATTAGATTCTTTCCGGTCATCTCCTCAGGTTGATTAAGTCCCAGTATCTTCAGTAAAGTAGGGGCAATATCCTCCAGGCTGCCAGGTTTTAATACAGCGTCCCTGTTCTGATCATCCACATAAATAAACGGAACAGGGCCGGTAGTATGAGCGGTAAATGGCTGGCCCGATTCAGGGTCCTCCATTTGCTCAACATTTCCATGGTCAGCCGTGATAAACACTATACCACCTTTAGCTTTAACTGCTTCCACTATTTTGGATATGCAGTCATCAACTACCTCAACTGCTTTTATGGCTGAAACCCGTACCCCTGTATGCCCAACCATGTCCGGATTTGCAAAGTTCAATATTATTACATCAAATTTATCGGCCTTTATTTCGCCGAGAACGGCTTCAGTAACCTCAAAAGCGCTCATTTCGGGTTTGAGATCATATGTAGCAACCTGCGGCGATGGTATCAGAATCCGCTCCTCACCAAGGTTAGGTGGCTCTACGCCTCCGTTAAAGAAAAAAGTTACATGCGCATACTTCTCAGTTTCTGCAATCCTTAACTGCTTCAACCCATTTTTGCTCAGGTACTCTCCAAGAGTGTTGGTAAGGACCTGAGGTTTGAAGGCAACGGGAGCATTTATTGTTTTATCGTACTGGGTCATGCATACATAAAAAACTTCGGGAAACCCAGGTCTTCTGGTAAATCCTGCGAAATCTTCATCAACAAATGCCCGGGTAATTTCCCTTGCCCTGTCGGGACGAAAATTATAAAAAATTACTGAATCACCGTCCCTGACGGTAGCCACAGGCTCGCCGTTCTCCCTGATAATTATGGTAGGCTTTACGAATTCGTCTGTTTCACCCGCCTCATAAGACCTTGCAACAGCACCGGAAGCAAGTGTAGCCTCAAGACCTTCACCGAAAACCATAGCATTGTACGCCGCCTCAACCCTGTCCCATCTCTTATCACGGTCCATTGCATAATACCTGCCCATAACTGTTGCAATAGCTCCTATGCCCAGTTCTTTCAGTTTATTTTCCAATGCATCGATGTATTCCCGGGCATTAGCCGGAGGTACATCCCTTCCATCCAGTAAAGCATGAACATAGACTTTCTCTACCCCTTCATGCTTGGCCATTTCAAGCAGGGCATACAGGTGGGTTATGTGACTGTGAACACCCCCGTCAGACAGCAGTCCAATCAGATGAAGCGCAGTTCCCCGTTCCCTGGCATTTATCATCGCAGAAAGGATTGTCTCGTTTTTAAAAAACTCTCCTTCTCTGATTGCTTTAGAAATGCGGGTAAAGTCCTGATACACGACACGACCTGCACCAATATTAAGGTGTCCTACTTCAGAGTTACCCATCTGTCCCTCCGGAAGGCCTACATCTTCTCCACTGGCTGACAGAACAGTATGGGGATATGCAGCTAATAAACCGTTATAATACGGTGTCTCAGCCTCAGCGACTGCATTTCCCTCAGTATCCAGTCGTATGCCCCAGCCGTCAAGAATCATCAACATTACCGGTCTCCGTTCAGTCGCCACTATTATACCTCCATGACTTTTACCTATTTAAACCTGATTATTTTAGCAAAGGTCTCAGCTTCAAGGCTGGCGCCTCCTACCAATGCACCATCAATATCTTTCTCCTGCATCAACCCTGTGATATTATCAGGTTTTACACTGCCACCATACAAGATTCTTATCTGATCTGCCAGTTCTTGTCCATACATCTCGGAGACAACTTTTCTGATAAAACTAATCACTTGTTGGGCGTCCTCATTGGAAGCTGTTTTACCCGTGCCTATAGCCCAAACAGGTTCATATGCAACTACAAGTTTGGGGATTTCTGAAGTCTCAAGTCCCTTGAGTCCTGCTTCTATCTGGGTTCTGACAACCTGTTCGGTTACTCCGTTCTCCCTTTGCTCCAATAACTCCCCAACACACACAATGGGAATAAGCTGGTATCTGAAGGCAGATTTTATTTTCCGGTTTATATTTTCGTCGGTTTCACCAAAATACTGGCGGCGCTCAGAATGCCCAAGGATAACATAGCTACAGCCCATCTGCTTCAACATCATAGGAGACACCTCACCTGTAAAGGCTCCCTCAGTTTCCCAGTGCATGTTCTGGGCACCTACCGCTATATTGGTACCTGCCGTGACATCAATTACAGCGTCCAGGGCAGTAAAGGGCGGGCATACAACTATTTCAACATCCCTTACATCACTTACCAGGCCCGCCAATTCACTAACCAGGCTTATAGCCCTCTCGACCGTCTTATACATTTTCCAGTTGCCGGCTATTATCGGCTTACGCATGTATCTTCTCACTCCCCTGCTCTTAAGCTCATTTATATTGTGACCTTTTGGTTTTCAAGGGCCTTGATTCCCGGCAGTTCTTTACCCTCAAGAAATTCAAGGGAAGCTCCTCCTCCGGTGGAGATGTGGCTTACCTTTTCTGCCACCCCCATTTTCTTGACAGCAGCTACAGAATCACCGCCGCCAACTATTGAAGTTCCGTCGGATTCCGCAACTCCTTTTGCAACAGCCTCTGTGCCTTTAGCGAAAGGCTCCATCTCAAATACACCCATTGGTCCATTCCATACAATAGTATTAGCCTTTCTGACCTCATCAGCAAATAGTCTTGCACTTTCAGGCCCAATATCAACTGCCGCCCAACTCTCAGGAATTTGGTCCCTAGCCACGATTCTATGAGGTGAATCAGGTGAAACACTCTCCGCTACCACCAGATCGTTTGGCAGCAAAACTTTCACACCTTTGGCAGATGCCTTGTCCAGGGTTTCTTTAGCAAGCTTTACTTTATCTTCCTCTACAAGTGATTTACCCATTTTAAAGCCTTCTGCCTTCAGGAATGTATTAGCCATTCCACCCCCGATGACCAAAGTGTCAACTTTATCCAGGAGGTTTTCTATTACACCAATTTTATCAGAAACCTTGGCCCCTCCTATTATGGCCATAAAGGGCTTAACGGGGTTTGTCAGCGCTTTACCAAGATACTCTACTTCTTTTTCCATCAGAAAACCGGCTGCGCCTGGCAGCTGACCGGCTACCCCGGCTGTTGACGCGTGAGCTCTGTGTGCAGTTCCAAAGGCGTCATTTACATAAACATCAGCAAGTGCTGCAAGTTCTTTTACAAAACCCGCTTCGTTTTTTTCTTCTTCAGGATGAAACCTCAGGTTTTCCAGCAAAGCAACATCTCCGCCACTCAATCCGGAAACCACCTTTTGGGCTTCATCACCAATACAATCTTTAGCAAAAAACACGTTCTTTCCGAGAATCTGACCAAGTTTTTCAGCTACCGGAGCCAGAGAATATTTCTCATTCACCTGACCTTTAGGTCGACCTAGATGGGAGGCAAGAATAACCTTTGCCCCCTGCTCCATCAGGTAATTTATTGTGGGTACTGCAGCCCTGATTCTTGTATCATCGGTAATTACCTTGCTTTCATTGAGAGGTACGTTAAAATCTACCCGGACAAAAACACGTTTGCCTTTAACGTCCAAATCCTTGATAGTTCTAATATCCACTGTCAGACCTCCCTGGTCGGTAATATTATAAACCTTTGCTGTCAATATAATTGATGAGGTCAACCACCCTGGAAGAATAGCCCCATTCATTATCGTACCATGATACTATCTTAGCCATGTTTCCTTCGATTACCATAGTAGAAGGAGCATCGACAATTGATGAGTGGCTGTTGCCATTGAAATCTTTAGATACAAGCGGCTCTTCACAGTACTGAAGAATACCTTTTAGTTCGTTTTCAGCAGCAGCCTTAATAGCGACATTTATTTCTTCAGCAGTAGTAGATTTTTGTAGTTCGACTACCAGGTCAACAACTGATACGTTAGGAGTTGGAACTCTCATAGCGAAACCATTGAGTTTACCTTTTAACTCCGGCAGAACTAAAGCTACAGCCTTGGCAGCTCCTGTGGTTGTTGGAATGATTGACATTCCGGCAGCCCTTGCCCTGCGCAGGTCTTTATGGGGCAGGTCCAGGATGTTCTGATCATTTGTGTAGGCATGAACAGTGGTCATCAATCCCTTTACAATGCCAAACTGATCATTTACTACCTTGGCAAAAGGAGCCAAACAGTTGGTAGTACAGGATGCATTAGAAATAACATGATGATTGGCCGGGTCATACTTATCTTCGTTTACACCCAAAACTATAGTAATGTCTTCCTCTTTGGCAGGAGCAGAAATTATAACCTTTTTCGCGCCGGCTTCGAGATGCTTAGCGGCATCTGCGCGCTTAGTGAATCTACCGGTTGACTCAACAGCGACCTGAACTCCAAGTTCCTTCCAGGGAAGCTGAGCCGGATCAGTAACCTTGGATACCTTAATTTCCTTACCATTAACAACAATTGCATTATCTGTGACTTTTACATCTGCATCAAAAATACCATGTACCGAGTCATATTTAAGAAGATGACCCATTGTTTCTGCGTCAGTCAAATCATTAATTGCTACAACCTCAACATT
The DNA here is from genome assembly GCA_016841045.1 of Thermincola carboxydiphila. Lineage (GTDB taxonomy): Bacteria > Bacillota > Thermincolia > Thermincolales > UBA2595 > JAENZX01. The sequence goes on along the minus strand of JAENZX010000024.1, from coordinate 42,127 downwards.
CGGATTATTGAAAGCAGCTCTGAAAACAAGCCTTCCAATCCTCCCAAATCCGTTAATACCAACTTTTACCGTCATTAGAATATCCTCCTTAATTGAAATTAAATTTAATAAAAAGACCTTTATTTAAAAACCGATAGCACCTCCTCAATGGATATCAAATTCACACCAAAGTATTCAAGTTGACAGTGGCCCGAGCAATTCGAGAATTGCTCGCCCAGCCGCTTCATCTGTAATTAGCACAGTCTCCATTCTATTAGAGACTACAGCTAGTATAGCATCTGCCTTTTTCTTTCCGCCAGCCACTCCGATAACCTGTTCTATGGTCTTCAGGTCTGTTAAACGGATACCAAGACTGTGAATAGTCTTAACAATACTACCGTCACGCGAGAAGTAATGCCCAAATGCCTCACCGACAGCTCCAGCAGCCACAAGCCGGCGTGTTTCCTCTAGAGTGTCAGCCCTGCCACCGGATATTTCTTTGGCGTTACCAATTCCATGGAGCAGAATATTCGCAGATTTTATAGTCGTTGTAATTTCGCTTATACGCGGGTCCCGGCTTAACGACTCCATAGCTTCCTCGCCTATGTTATCAGGTACATGTAAAAGCCTGTACTGGGCTCCTAAATTCTTGGCAATTTTCGCAGCTATAGTGTTAGCCTGAATCTCCAGCGCCTCACCAAGCCCTCCCCTGGCTGGGACTACCAAAATATCCCGTTCCGAGGAAAATACCGGAATCGCTTCAGCCACCTCTCTAACAGTGGTGCCACCAGTAACAGCAATAATATGCCCTTCTTTCATTATCTCTTGTAGATACCGGGCTGCTGCCCTTCCCATTTCTTTTTTAACCAGTTCATCCTGGTCTGTATCGCCAGGGACTACAATAACCCGCCCTAAACCCAAGCTTTCCTTTAAACTGCATTCAATTTCATGCAGTCCCCGAAAATATTTAACAAATTCGTAAAGTTCCCTGACAAGAACTTCCCCTTCGCCAGTTAGGCTAACACCCGATGAGTCGCCCCCTAAAAGGCCCTGGTTTTTTAGAAAATCCAATTCACTGCGTATCACCCGTTCTCCTATCTTTAGTGAATTGGCCAGCAGCCTCCTGCCTATAGGCTGCGAGTGAGATACATGTCGGAGTATAGTATATCTTCTTTCTATGAGTTCTATTAATTCAGGGGAAATCTTTTGCAGGAGATTAATAATATGCCTCATTTAATTCCTCCGGGAAAAATATGGTCATTTATTGTCCCGCGGTAACCAAAAACGTCCCGCCTCTTGCGAAAAGAAAAACGAAAAATTTACCACACCAAGTATTTTTATTCTTCAGACAATTTCAAAATCCTTCATTATTTATCCAAATATTTATCCAAATTTTTTATTTATAAGTAGTACTTTTTATTTATAAGTAGTACATTGATAATAAGCAGTAATTAGTACCGTCTCCGTTTGCTGGTAGCCGATATCCCCATTTCCTCACGATATTTAGCTATTGTTCGCCTTGATATCTCAATACCCTTCTCCTGAAGCAGGTCAACAATCTTCTGATCACTCAATGGTTTTTTAGGATCTTCACTTTCAATCAGTTCTCTAATCATTTTCTTAACGGCTGCTGCAGATGTGGCATCCCCCTGATTGCCTGATACCCCGGTGGAAAAGAAAAATTTCAACTCAAAAACTCCTCTGGGTGTCTGCATATATTTATTTGCAGTTGCCCGGCTCACCGTTGACTCATGCACTCCCAGTTCTTCTGCGACCTGTTTTAGGGTAAGCGGTTTAAGAAACTTTATTCCGCGGTTCAGGAAATCAGTTTGAAAGTCTACAAGACACCTTGCTACTCTATAAAGAGTTAAACGCCTCTGTTCAATACTTTTTAGCAGCCAAACTGCGGAATTCATTTTAGATTCGATGTATTTGCGCCCCTCATTGTCCGGATTACTGGACTTCAACATATCCCTGTAAAAAGAATTTATGGATAATCTCGGAGTAGTTATGTCATTAACCAAAACTACAAATTCAGAGCCCACTTTCTCCACAAGTATGTCAGGAATAATATAATGAGATCCATGGCTCCCAGCAAAACGCCTGCCCGGCTTTGGCTCGAGCAGTCTAAGAGTATCTACTGCCTCCTGCATTTCCTTAAGGGAAACTCCTAACTTCTTGGCAACCTTCATGATCCTGCCATCTGCAACTTCCTGTAAATAACTGTTAATTATTTTACTGAGCAGATCATTTTTAAAGCCCCGGTATTCGCACTGTATCAACAGGCATTCTTTTAAGGAACGGGCTCCTATACCGGGCGGATCGAAGCCCTGAATCATTTTAAGGACTTTCTCAACAGTCTCGTGGTCAACCCGACACTGCCGGGCAGCATCTTCCATTGAACAAGTCAGATACCCATTGTCGTCAATGTTTCCAATAAGAAATTTCCCCACCACTTCTTCCTTCTTATCCAAATGGAGAAGTGACAGTTGGAACATAAGGTGGTCATCCAGCGTAGAAACCTGGGGAGTTAAATTTTCAGTCCGCCAGCTTTCAGATTCCTGGTATAAGGTGCCTTCATTTCTTATCTCGCCCTGGTGCTGAAAATACTGTTCCCAATCAAAATTAGCCTCATCAGGATCCTGCACTTCCTTTTCAATGGAAACAGTATCATGATTAATTTCTGATTCTTCCTCAACCTCAAGAACAGGGTTTTCTACCAGTTGTTCATCCACATATTCGGCCAGCTCCAGAGCCGAAAACTGAAGAATTTTTATTGCTGTCCTAAGCTCAGGAGTTATCACCAGTTTTTGAGATTGTTCTTGCTTCAGTCCAAATTCTATACGCATATTGGTCTCTCCCAAAGTTTCATGTGACATTCTCTTCCAACTAAAGTTTTCCTGTCTTCTTATAGTTACTATCAGTCTATTCAAATCAAACATGTACATATACTCATGACTAAAAATTGTTCCCGTTTATTTAAAAGATTAAAAGGACATAAGCGGCTCGCTTATATCCCCTTATTAACAGGATTCTGCTTTTCCCTTATGTCCTCTGCAATTCGCTGCAATCTTCTAAGTCGGTGATTCACACCCGATTTTCCTATTCGTGGATTTAACATTTCCCCTAATTCCTTAAGACTAGTATCCGGATACTGTAATCTGAGTTCAGCAATTATTTTAAGATTTTCCGGAAGATTGGAAAGACCTATTGAATCACGGATAAGTGTTATATCCTCAACTTGCTTTAACGAAGCATTAACAGTTTTGTTAAGATTGGCTGTCTCACAGTTTACCAGCCGATTCACCTGATTCCTCATATCTTTATAAATACGGGTATTTTCAAAATTAAGCAGCGCGTTATGTGCTCCCATCAAGTTAAGAAGCTTAATAATCTCTTCGCTTCCTTTCAGGTAGACAACATCCCAATTCTTGCGATGATTAATCCGCCCATTAATGTCATATCGTTTCATCAGTTCACACAGGGTGTAGCTAAATACTTCATCATTAACCAGTATTTCAAGGTGGTAGTCGCCTTCAGGGTCACTAACCGAACCCCCTCCAAGAAAAGCCCCTCTCAAAAACGCCCTCCTGCAGCAGTCTTTTTTAATAAGGACCGGATTAACACGGTCAATCAATTGGCCCTGGTCCCCGATTAGTCCGATATCGCTTAATACTCGGGTGACTCCTGGTTGGGGTCCCATCCTTACAAGGTACACATTATTTTTTTTAAGTCGTGATTTCTTTTTAATAACTATGTCCGTGTGTACACCAAAAAGGTTTTTAAGGTATCTAAAGGCCTTGCGTGCAACCGCAGCCGTCTCTGTTACAAGGTGCAGGGAAATTTTATGCTGGCCACTAATCTGAATAAGGCCGTCCATCTTTACCAAAGCAGCTAATTCGGCAAGCTGGCAGCATGGTTTTCTGGCTATTATTCTCGCGAGTTCGTTCTTGGTATTAACCGAAAAAGACATTTTGCTTCCCCCAAGGACAATATTAAATTTATTATAACATAAATTAACATGTCCAGCTATAAACTGACGGGGCTGAGGAATATAACCAGACCCGTTCCAATTAACGAGTATTGGGGGAGATTTTCTGGATTATCTGAGTTACATCCTGTAAATAATCCGTTACCGGCTTACCATTTTGGACAGCAGCAGCAACATCTCTTATCCTGGCAACATCTTCAGCGTCGCTGGTCACATGAGACCGGGCAATACGTGGGTCCCGCTCGGTCATTTGAGCAACCCGTACCCTAAGGCCTATCATATCGTTGATTAACCCTTCAGTTTCAACTCCTATAAGGGCCGCATTACCCAAAACAACCGTATAGGCTTTCCTGACTCCGGTAACTGCTTGAGCCTCCTTTGATACATCACCCGCTACATCCGCCGATTGTCTTGGGACCTCTCCAGGAGTAGGTTTGACAAACATTCTGGGAACTCTATCCGGCGGAACCGGGTCAGGACCTGGAGGTGGGATCAATTTCTTCTGCGGAGTGCATCCTCCCAGGATAGCCAAGGCAAGAATCAAAATAACAAAGGCGCCTAACTTGCTTCTAATATTCTTCATGTTTTCACCTCCTCGGTGAATATTTTTCCTCAGGAGGTGCTATTTATACGGTAGGCAGCAGTTTAAACCAAAAATAATTAATGAATCTCCTGCAAACAAAAGCGGGCAAGCACAAAACCGGCACCTGACAATAGAATACCGGCAGCAATGCTTGCCAAACAATATTTTAATGCCGTATCCCTTTTATTATCCTGAAATAAGTTTACTATTTCGTATGCGAACGTCGAATAAGTAGTATAAGCCCCCAGGAACCCCGTGGCTAAAATGTTCCTGAGGAAAGACAGTTCGGGACCTAAAACCTGAAAAACGGGAATAAGAAACCCCAACAGAAAAGAACCGGTTATATTAATGCCAAAAGTAGCCACTGGGAAACTTCCGCGCCACCAACGGCTTGTCAACTTTGCAATAATATATCTGGCCAGCGCTCCGAAAGCTCCGCCTATTCCAATAAAAAGGTAATCCAAGGTGTTTCCCTCCAGAGACGTGACAAAGGAGTAAAGTCCTATTTCAGGAGTTACTCTCTTTGTTATGGTTACGGTCCTCAATATGCCTTCCAGCCGCTATTCCCGCCAATGCTGAAACCACACATCCCACAGATGTTAAAGTAACATACACAAAACTCATGAATATATGGTTATTCTCCAATAAGCTCACTGTCTCATAGGAGAACGTAGAAAAAGTAGTATAAGCGCCAAGAAAACCGGTCCCGACCCCAAGCCTAAGCCTTTGTGAAATTCTGAACCGGTTAGCGGTTAAAGTCATAAAGAAGCTGAGAACAAAGCATCCGGTAAGATTTATTACGAAGGTGTTAACCGGAAAAACAGGTATCTCACCATATATTAATATGCCACTTAAAAACTTGCGCAGCACCGCACCGCAAAACCCGGCCACTGCAACAGCCAAATAATCCATATAAAACACCAGCCTGAAAACTTTTCGTTACATCTCCCTGAACTTCTGTCTTGCCAGGAAGAGATTCGGAAGCAGGAACTTTTCCTGACTGCTCTTAAGCTGCCCAATTAGTTCAATTATTGATTTGGCAAGTTTTCCTGGATTATGCCGCACCACATCAGTCTCGTAAACTAGATTCCGCTTAACAGGGTTAACCCCCATATTCTCTATATTTTTAATATCCGGCCTGACAGGAACCGCACCATCGTCTTTGTATTTCCGCAGTAACTTATTTGGTATGTTCTCATTATTTACAATTGCATAATCAACGAGTCCCGACCCCGCATGCTGGTGGATAGCTTTTATATGCTGCGAAGCCGTATATCCGTCTGTTTCACCCGGCTGAGTCATGATATTACATACATAGACGGTAACTGCACTTGATCGTCTAATGGCATCAGCCATTCCGCAAACCAAGAGGTTGGGAATAATACTTGTATAAAGGCTGCCGGGGCCTAAAATTATAATATCGGCATCATTTATTGCAGAAATTGCCTCCGGGACAGGTTCACAATTCCCCGGCCTCAAAAACACTCTTTTGATAGGCTTATTTGTTCGGGGTATCTTGGATTCACCCTCAATGACAGTTCCATCTTCAAGTTCTGCACACAAAGCACAATCCTTTAAAGTTGCAGGAAGGACCTGACCGCGGATAGCCAATACTTTGCTCAGTTCCCGTATTGCAGTCTGAAAATCACCTGCTATCTGGGTCATTGCTGTTAGAAGGAGATTACCGGTATTATGTCCTGCCAATCCGTGCCCATTGGAAAACCGGTGCTGAAACAGTTCCTCCATAAGACTCTCTTTATCTGCCAATGCAACCAAACAATTTCGTATATCGCCCGGGGGAAGAATCCCGAATTCTCCCCGTATTTTCCCTGAACTTCCGCCATCATCTGCTACAGTGACAATAGCTGTTATGTTACTTGTATAACTTTTGAGTCCCTTTAATAACACAGAAAGCCCTGTTCCACCACCAACAACTACAATCTTTGGCCCCCTCTTCAAATGATGCTTTTGATATATAAATTCAGCGACATCTTTTTCTTGTTCGGGTGCAAGTACTTTTATTACAGAATTCATAGTGTTCCAGAAACCGATGAAACCAAGAAGAACCCCAGTCACCAGAAGCAGCACACCGGTACCGAGGGGTGTCCCCTCTCTCGCAAAACTAAATTTGACCAGATACACAGACCTGAGGAAAGAAGAAGCCTCAGCATTGGTAATTAAAATCAATCCTGCTCCAAAAAACATGGCCCCTAGAAAAGACAAAAACATCCACCTTTTGATTCTCATTCCGGGGTAAAGCCATAATAGTTTTTTCATTTTTTCGCAACACTCCTGAGTGTTTACTCTAAGTCTCGGTGCCGTTTGTTAATTCTATATCCCAATTGTTCAAGAATTTCGGCAAGCTTATTGGCAAGTGTAACAGACCGATGTCTACCACCAGTACAACCGATGGCAATAACGAGACTGCTCTTGCCCTCATTAACGTAATGGGGGATAAGAAATTTTATGAGGTCGGAGAATCGTTCCATAAAAGTTTTACTAATAGTGGAATTCATTACGTAATCCTGGATATCTTTATCGTTACCTGTCAATGGACGTAATGAATCAATGTAATGGGGGTTGGGAAGGAATCTGACATCAAATACAAGGTCAGCATCCATCGGTATACCGTGTTTATAACCAAAGGACATAACTGTAATCTTAAGATTATGTTCGTTTTCTTCAGTCCCGTACATTGCTTTGATTTGTTCCTTCAACTGCTTGGTAGACAAGTTAGAGGTATCAATAATTTTATTAGCTTCTCCTTTTAACTCTTCTAAACGGCTCCGCTCTTCTTTTATTCCTTCCAAGATCTGACCCTGCGGGTTTAATGGATGCGGCCTTCGGGATTCCTTGAAACGCCTTACGAGAGTTTCGTCAGATGCTTCCAAGAATAATATTTCGCACTTAATGCCCAAAGCCTTTAGCTGCTCAAGGGACTCATACACTGAATCAAAAAATCCCCCACCCCTAATATCAATAACTAATGCTATTTTATTGATTTTACCCTCTGATTGTGCACACAGCTCGGCAAACTTCGGGATAAGAGTAGGCGGCAAATTGTCTACACAAAAGAATCCCAGGTCTTCAAGGCACCAAATGGCCTGAGTTTTACCTGCACCGGATAGTCCCGTTACAATTACAAATTTAATGTTATTCATTTCTCCACCCCATTCACGCAACAACTACTACAATTATTCGCCACCAATACCTATTCTCCTTCAATGACAGTTATGCCTGGCGTTTAAGACACGCTCCACCGGCACATTAAATTTTTCCAACAACTCACCTCCGGAAGCCAGTTCACCTATGCTGGACGGAAAATGAGCGTCAGAGCTAACGACAAAGTTGGCCCCCTCCTTAAGTGCTATTCTCACCATTTCTTCTTTATCATAGTGGTGTCCGGTATTTATCTCGAGGGCAGTATCGTGCTCGGCGCAAAAGGCCGCCAATTCCTTAATATCAACCGGCATCTGTAAATCAGGATGACTTATAAAGTCAACATCATAACGGGAGACAACTTCCTTAAGAGCTTTTGTATTGTTAACCATGGCTTTTTTTCTGGCGTCACTGCTCAGTTTGGCAAGTTGGTTGATACCTACGATACTCCAGACTCCATCCACTTCGTTAGGAACTATGTATGGGTGCATTCCCACAATAAGAACGTCAAGGCTTTTGGTTATTTCGTATGGTATATCAATGGATCCGTCAAGAGCTACGATATCAGCCTCAGCACCAACCTTTACTTTTATCTCAGGGAAATTCTCATTAAGGGCACTTATCTCCTCTTTTATTTTTAGATAGGTCCCAGGAGCTTCTACACCTACCCCAATATTACTGGGCCCGTGGTCAGTGATGGCCAGTTCATCTAGTCCCTTGTCTATTGCGGCTGCAATATTTTCAGCAATTGTGCCTCTGCCATCACTATACTTTGAATGGGTATGCCAGTCGGCATAAAATTCCATAAAAAACACCTCACTTTAGTATGTGAGGTTTTCGGGCAATAAATTCTGGTTATCCAAATGTCTGCTGTAATACTAACCGAGCCGCTCCAACACAACCGGCAGTGTTTCCCAATTGGGCTGGTACTACTTTTACAGCCTCATAGGCAGCTTCAAGAGACCACTGCCTGATGGAACGTTCCAGAGGCTTAAAGAGAATATCGCCCGCCCCGGAAACCCCTCCACCAATTACAATTGTATCAGGACTCAAAAGATTTATTATATTGGCAGCTCCAACTCCCAGATAGTAGGCAGCAGAGTTAACTATTCCAGCAGCTATCTTATCTCCATCTCTTGCAGCTACAACAATATCCAACGCTTCAATTTTATCTTTTGACGCCAAGCAAGTCTTATTTCCCTGTTTTATGGCTTCTTGGGCCATTCTTATCATGGCAGTAGCAGATGTATAAGTTTCCATACACCCTCTCCGCCCACAACTGCATAAAGGTCCCTCGGGATTAATTACAGTATGCCCTATTTCCCCGGCACTGCCACTGGCACCATTAAATAGTGTACCGTTTAGAATAAGCCCTCCGCCTATTCCAGTGCCTATAGTTATCATAACCATATTAGCAGAGCCCCGTCCGGCCCCCAGCCATTGTTCACCGAGAGCTGCTACGTTTGCATCATTTTCCAGGAAAACGGGAAGGGTAACTGTTGCTGTAAGGAGTTTTAAGATCGGAACATTTTTCCATCCCAGATTTGGGGCAAAAACAACAAGTCCGCTCTGCTGGTCAGGAAGTCCGGGAATCCCCACACCAATACCAATAGCTTTACTGCCTGCCTTTTTAGCTGCTTCTTCCAAATCAGATACCATTCCCGTCATACGGCGCACTACTGCTTCAGGCCCATCCTTGGCTTGAGTTGCAACATCTGTTTTGGCATATATATTTCCACAGTTGTCAAGAAGTATCCCTTTTATATTTGTACCGCCAAGGTCTAACCCTATTACAAGCTCGCGGTTCAACCTATCACCTCCGGATAAATATTTTTAACCGGCATTCGGGTCATCTTAACGATTCCTCCATGGCTGTAGCGACACCCTGTTTTATATGTTCCTGCCCTTCTTCCAAAATGTCTTCGGCATATGCCCGTAAGACCTCTCCGACACTCCAGGCTTGCGCAAAACACCCCTTCGGCAGGTGTGGCGGATCACCATCAAATATTTCGGATATTGTCCCGACACCATGATCCCACAAGTGCGCCTTAAATGGCGCTATAAATTTCTCAGCAGTAGTCCTACTCTCTGAGGAATAGTCATTAACCTTACGGAAGGCAGTAATAAAAGGTCCAATCAGCCAAGCCCACCCTGTTCCCTGGTGATATGCAGCATCTCTTTCAACTACATTTCCCTGATAAATACCCTTGTAATCAGGTGATTCTGCAGCCAGACTCCTAAGACCAAAGGAGAAGTATAGCTCACGCCATACTGTATTCACTAATTTTACCTGCCTGCCATGATCTAATGGAGAGTATGTGAGTGAAACCGCTAATATCTGATTGGGACGGATAGCTTCATCCCTCCCGGTTTCTGTAACAACATCGTAGAGACAATTCTTCTCAGTGTTCCAGAACTTCTGCACGAAACTGTTTCTTACTTTTTCGACCAGCTGGGCACAATCTGCCGCATTGTCACCATAGGTTTTGGCCAGATTATTCATGATTTCAAGGGCATTGAACCATAATGCGTTGATCTCCACAGGCTTTCCGTGGCGGGGAGTAACAACCCAGTCTCCAACCTTGGCATCCATCCATGTTAACTGCTGTCCATGTTCACCTGCACTGATTAATCCGTCCTCATCCATTCGTATGTTAAAGTTGGTTCCTTTACTATAAAAATTTATTATTTCTTTGAGAACGGGATAAATTTCATTTTTTATAAATCTGTTGTCATCTGTATAGGTCAGATACTTACAGACGGTATGAAAGAACCAGAGAGAAGCATCAACAGTATTATAAAGAGGCTTGGCCCCTTCATCTGGAAACATATTAGGGATCAACCCTTTACGGCAATATCTTGCGAACGTACGCAGAATCTCTTTAGCCTCTTCAAACCGCTTTGTAACAAGACATAATCCCGGAAGCGCAATCATTGTGTCCCTGCCCCAGTCAGTAAACCAGGGGTATCCGGCTATAATGGTCTTGGCATCAGTAGATTCGCGTTTTACTATGAAGCTGTCCGCAGCCAGGATAAGACGGTTAACAAATTCTTCATGAAAACCGGCCATCTCTACCAAATTTGCCAGTCTGCGCTCTGCACAGACTTGTTCCAGGAAGGGATTAGTTACCACCTTTTCATTTTCCGTTGAGGCAATAATTCCAAAGTACTCACCCCCGGAAACTTCGCATTGGAAACTTCCGGGCATAAAATGGTCTTCCCAAGGATCTAACCCCCTCTTCTCTTCCTGTCTGTAGAAAAGACCTTCAAACCAGCAGCCTAAGTCGGCGCTATAATCCGCTTTATCGGAATATATTCTAACAGTAGGGGCTCCGGGATAAGCCTCAATTAGAGTAGAATTTTGAGTCGTCTCCTGCCTGAACTGCCAACCATTCTTTCTAACAGTATGATGATAATGACGACAATTCACAAAAGGAGTAACTTTAAAATTTATCGGTCTGCTGCTTCCAGAGAAAACTGAGTATCTTACAACCGTCGTATTGGCAGACCTTAGCATAAAAATTACTTTTTCTATTATTACATCCTTAATGGAGTAAGTATATGTCGGATATGGCCTTAATTCAAAGCTCTGCAGGTAGTTAAGCCCCCGGGGATATATTCCTGTACCTGTCTCGTTACTCCCCAGCAGATAAGACCGGCCATCAATCGTAACCTCTTCTTCCAGCTTGGCGAGTAATAGCGTTCTTTCTCCGGGAGGCCTCAATGCAGCGAAAAGAAGCCCATGGTACTTACTGGTATTAGCTCCGGTTACAGAAGATGCAGCATATCCTCCAAGGCCATTTGTAACAACCCATTGTTTGTCTGCAGAAGTATCAAAATTACCTAATTCGTCACGGCTAAAAATCATAATAGGCCCTCCAATCAAGCCCCAAGAAACAAATTAGAGCTTTTGAGCATCTGATAACATTACAGCAAGTGAAATAAACATCGCATGAGACCAAGCCAAAGGAACAACCCAGGCAGGTTCACCCGTTTCACAGTCCACCTGCTCAGGAAGCAGTCCTAAATTTGTCTGATGATCCAGCGTCCATTTAAGACGGGCTAATGCCTTATCCCATTGGCCCACAATTCCTTCGTACAAACCTGCCCACAGAGTTATAAGGACCCACGGGTTCCCCCCTGCGTAACAGTCACCAAAGTACCGTCCTATTCCACCAGTATTCGTATTTGTCAATGCTTCTACCAGATTATCAACAGTCTTCTTCATTCTCCCATCATCGGGAGAAATTAACCCAAAGGGAACTGCCAGGCCTAACAGGCTTGCATCCGGGACTGAATCGCCAAAAACCAGGTAATGGGTATAGCCTTTGGAATTGGTGACTTCTTTAACAGGGACACCGGCTTGCTTCCTCTTCAGATATACAGCATAGTCTACTCTTACCCACCCTGAACGTATAAATCTCTTTAGCTCTTCATCCCAGAAGTATTCGATTATCTTCTGCTGCAGCGTCTTTGCTGTCTCAAGCCACTCTGCTGCCAGTTCCGGTTCATGAAAAGCTTTAGCCAGCAGGCCCGCCCCTTTTAGCCCCGCATATACAGCCGCAGAGGAATAGGCATGTTCACCAAAACGTTCTTCCCAGAGGTCAAAGGTCAGACTGGGCAGCTGATTATCAGGACTAAGTGAATCCAGCAAGAATCCCGCAGCTTTGGATATTGTTGGCCAGAGTTCCTCCAAAAGCTCCATGTCCCAGGTTTCCTTACAATACTGGTATATCCCCCACAATATTGTACCTGTTTCATCAATCTGACTTCCCCAGACCGGGGCCAGAGAGCCATCAGTATACTGTCTCTGAGGCCATCCGCCTGAGGTTTCCTGGCTCCTGGCAGCCCATCTATAGAAGTCACGGGCATACTCCGGGTAGCCTGCCTTTAGCATGGCATGGGCAATATATACTCCATCTCTGCCCCAGCAGTAGCCGTAACCGCCGCAGCGGCTGAATTTTTCATCGAACTCGGGAGCGGCAATAATACCACCGGTGTCACGGTTCATCAGCAGCTTACAAACCATTACAGATCTTTTAAATAACCGGGGTATTTCTTTATCAGAAGAGTCTAATTGATATCCCTTTCTAAAATAAGTTTCCCAAAATGCTTCTGTTTCTTGCAAAAATTTATCCCAGCCATACCCACGTGCATAAAGAAGGTTTTCCAGCGCTTCTGCCCTATTACGCCCGGCGGCAAAAAACACCGTAACCCTTTTCACCTCGCCAGGTTCAATAACCTCCAAATCCCAGGTCTGGCAGCCTTCCGGTGACATTGCATTATCATTGCCATTTAGCCTCCCTGAGGGGAGCTCCTGATAATAACCGCCGCACTGGTATGAGGAAACGGCAGGGCTGCCCCCAACAGCAAACCACTTGTCACGCCGGTAATGAAGCATCACATCTGTTTCATTATCAAAAATCACAGTGTTAAAAAGAGAGCTTTCATCAATATGAAAAGAATTATAATAAAGAAGAACTGCCGTCATTTGGTCGGCAGAACAATTTTTGACTTCAAAGCGCCTTACCAAAATATCTCGGTCGACAGCTACAAAGTCAAAGGTATCAATCTGAATATCTGCATTGTAAGCTGCAGCTTCAGTTCTTAATATACAGGAATCGGATGCGTACTGCTGTTTGTGGTTCCACTTATCCGTATCATCAAGACGAACAGCTTCATCCCCCAATACCGGTGAGTAAATAGCAGCCCAGGAACTGTTAATATTCTGGGCAAAATCAATACCCGGCCAAAATAGCCTGTGCAGTTGTCCGGCTGAATCAAGAGTGGCCAGCATCCGTCCATTACCTATTATAGCTGTATTTAAAAATGGTTTCACTTAAGATACACCTCTGTTATTAACATTACTCCTGGCCATGAAAAATATCTATTAAATAGTCTAAAAAATTTTCCCAAAAACTGTTTTCCGGCGGCACACCTTTTACCGGGCTGATAACCGCAAGACTTCGGCTGTCAACCCAATAGGAGCTCAGCACCCTTTCCTGTTCTCCCTTGGCTGCCAAAAGATCAATAACATTTGGGTCAAAATCAGTATCTGTCCCTCCCCCAAAGTTCCACTGAGTGGGAGAAGCATTTACGATTCTAAAATTATCAGGGCCCGAACCGTCCTGAGAACCTACAATAACATAAAAGTACCACCTTCCGGGGTCACCCGGAAGCAGAGCTTTGGGTATACTTGCCCGTATGGTTTTTTTATCAGACATAAGCCTGGTGGTGATACCTTCCCTTTTTCCTTCAGCTTCCTCGTGATCTCCTGCAGAGTAAACAGCAGTCCCATTAAAGCTGACTACCTTGACCATGTACTGCCAGGGCCGCTCATGGTTAAATAAAACATTACTCCCTTTTCTCAGCGGTTCAGATCGGCCAGATAAAGTGCCATCTGCCAGATAAATCTCTGTGATAGGGTGACTAAATCCTTCAGGTGCCCCCCACGGATTAGTGACCCGGGGAAAAACCATGTCAAAACAATACTTATTCCCCACCTCTGACATACGAAACTTCACCAGATCCAGATGTTCCTTCTTAGGGTCAAAAATAGCCGCCCAGGGATATTTGAACGTACCCGGCCCATAATCGTCCCCTTTGGGATCATTCATTGAAAAGATAATCTTTTCAGAATTAAATCTACGCTCAGCCTGGTAATAAAGCACCGAGGCAATAATAAGTATCACAAACAGTGCTATAAATATTTTATAAAAGTTCTTCCGCTTTAATGACAATGTTAGATCTCCTAAGTTCTTATCTAATATACTTTTCTAAATACGGTTCTAACTTCCAAAAACAAATTTTTCAATAACATCAGCTACACCGTCATTGTTGTTGGTCTCAGTAACTAAATCTGCCACATTTTTTATATCCTGAGGGGAGTTTCCCATAGCCACGCCCAAACCGGCATATTCCAGCATTTCTATATCATTGTAGCTATCACCAAAGGCTATGATTTCTTCAGGAAGTATATTGAAATGTTTGGCTACTGCAGCAAGACCGTGCATTTTAGTTGCCTTAGGATGCATGAATTCAAGATAATAGGGCTTTGACTTGGTTATGTAAAGTTCATCTTTGAATCTTTCCTTCAACTGTTTCTGAAGGTCGTCCAACATAGATGATTCTCCCATATACAATACCTTAGTGGGTTCCTTATTTAAAAAATTGATTAGATTACCCACCTCAAACACGTCCACTTTAGCCTGATTAACATAAAATTGCGCCTCTTCAGTAAGATGGTCAACATAAAGTTGATCATCAAGGTAGATATTCATATGTACACCAGCCTTGTAGCCTTCAGCAAGAACGTCTTTGGCAAATTCCAAAGGAACCGGCCGATGAAAAAAAATTTTACCGTCCGCCGCACCTTTAACAAGTGCACCCTGATAAGTTATAATTGGCCCCTTTATGTCTAAATCAGCGGCAACGCGAAGGGCCGAACGGTACATTCGTCCTGTTGCTATGGTTACTTTGAGACCCTTTTCCTGGGCCAAGCTAAAAGCTCTCCTGTTTCTTGACGAAACCTGTAACTGGTCATTTAGAAGTGTATCATCCAAATCAGCGGCAATAAGTTTATATCCCGGCAATATTGCAAACCTCCTAAGTACTTCTGTTAGCAAAACTTCATGAACTTTTCAGTATCTGCACTTTCTAGTATCTACGCTTTCCTGAGTGGTCCAAGACCAGAGCGCTTATCAGCCCACTGATAATTGTCAGGAATATTGCCCCAAAAAAAGCGGACCAGAAACCCGATACCTCAAACCCCCTCACGGCTGAAGCTGCAATCATCATCATTGAAGCATTTATCACAAGGGTAAACAAACCAAGGGTTAAGATGTTAAAAGGAAGGGTAAACAACAAAACAATAGGCCTAATCACTGCATTTACCACCCCCAGGACCAACGCGGTCAAAAGAGCTGCACTAATCCCATTAAGCTCAATACCAGGCAAAAGCCATGCGGTAACTAGAAGCGCCAAAGCATTTAGAATCCAACGCACTGCAAGACCTCTCATGCCGATTCCTCCTTTTTAAACCCCTTTTTCTATATCATACCACATAATGTCTTTATTTTCTCCAAGAAAATCCCATTCCTTTCAACGTCCACTACCTACAAATCGCCACTAACTAGCACTAACAAACCGCTGAAAGAAAAGACAACCGCAAAGAACGCAAAGAAACGCAGAGAGTGACTGCTGACGCCAAATTTATGCTTTCTATCCTACGTTATGGCTACTTTGGGGGGCCACTCTCCACTCGTCACTCTCCACTCCTTACTCTTCCTGCTGAAAATACTCGTAAACTGTCTCAGCCACAATACGGTTAAATCCCGGTACCTCAGCCAGTTCCTCCACTGCAGCTTTTCTGATAGCAGCTATAGAACGGAAGTGTTCCATCAAAGCCTTTCTTCTCTTGACCCCTATCCCTGGTATATCATCCAGAATGGATTTAAGGGAACGCTTGCCCCGTAAATTACGGTGATAAGTTATGGCAAACCTGTGGGCTTCATCCCGTATTCGCTGCACCAGGTAAAGGCTCTCAGAATTCCTTGGTAAAATTACAGGTTCAGGATTACCCTCTCCAAACAGGTATTCATGTTCTTTGGCCAGGCCGAAGGTGGGAATTGGCTTAAAACCCAGTTCATACATCACTTCCCTGGCAGCATTCAACTGCCCTTTACCGCCGTCAATGATGACCAAACTAGGTAGCTCCGCAAATTTAGCATTGATTCTGTCCATTTTTCCCTGTTCTATAGCCTCTATTTCCTTAAGAGCTCTGCTAAAGCGTCTTTTTATTATTTCCTGCATACTGGCAAAGTCATTAGGGCCTTCAACTGTTTTTATTTTAAACCTCCGGTACAAATCATTACGCGGCTTCCCATCCACAAAAACGACCATTGAACCTACTGACTCAGTTCCCTGTATGTTGGATATATCATAGCACTCTATTCGCCTCGGCAGCGCGGCCAATTCCAGATATTCCTTCAGACCCAGCAGTGCACTCTGGAGCTTAAGTCTGGCCTGTTCCTCCTGGGCACGGTGCTGTGCTAATTCCTCAGCAGCATTTTTCTCCGCCATTTCCAACAGCTTGACTTTTTCACCCCTTTGGGGTACTTTAAGGCGCACCTTGCTGCCTCGTTTACGCTCTAACCACTTTGTGATTACATCTTCCTCGTTTAGCGACGACGATAGCAGTATTTCTTTTGGAATGTATTCCACCTGAATATAGTACTGTTTAACAAAAGCTGTCAGAAGTTCACTCTCATCCATTTCCGCTGTTTCATCAAGAATGAAATGCTCCCTTCCCAACAGTTTGCCGCCTCTAATAAAGAAGACAGAAACACATGCTATTTCACCCTCCCGGGCAGATGCAACAACATCCTGGTCTGTCAGTTCGGCAGATACTATTTTTTGTTTTTCCACCACTTTTTCTATCGACCTTATCTGGTCCCTCAGGTTAGCTGCCTCTTCAAACCTTAGGTCCTGAGCCGCTTCTTCCATCCGGATGGTAAGATGCTTTACCAGGTCCTCCTGCCTTCCTTCAAGAAACATGCATACATTGTTTATCATTTCGGTATAAATTTGGGGGTCAACTTCTCCTGAGCAGGGAGCAAGACACCTGCCTATATGATGATTGAGACACGGACGGTTCTGCCTGTCCACGGATTTTTGCTTACATGACCTGATGGGAAAAGTTTTTTTAAGGATACTGAGGGTCTCCCTAAGAGCCCCCGCATCTGTATATGGCCCATAGTAACGCGCCCCGTCCCTGATAACTTTCCTCGTCATAAAAAGCCTGGGAAATTTCTCATCAAAAGTCACCTTTACATAGGGATAAGTCTTGTCATCCACCAGCCTTACATTGTACCTGGGCCTGTGTTTTTTAATGAGATTGCACTCAAGTATAAGGGCCTCTACTTCGGTGTCTGTGAGAATGTATTCCAAATCAGCAATCTGGCTTACCAGGCTTGTGACTTTGGGGCTGTGGTTCCTTGTGGACTGGAAATAAGACCGCACCCTGTTTTTAAGGGATACGGCCTTGCCAACATATATTATATCTCCTGCCCCGTTCTTAAATAAATAGACACCGGGGCTATCCGGTAACCGCTTCAGCTTTTCCGCCAGGTCCAATTTTTTCACGCTCCAGTACCTGCT
Organism: Thermincola carboxydiphila; assembly: GCA_016841045.1. Lineage (GTDB taxonomy): Bacteria > Bacillota > Thermincolia > Thermincolales > UBA2595 > JAENZX01. The sequence continues at coordinate 24,257 of JAENZX010000024.1, read as the reverse complement.
TTAAGAACTGACCCGTATAGGAAGCAGACACATCAGCCACTTCTTCCGGGGTTCCTTCAGCCACTACCGTCCCACCCCTGTCCCCTCCCTCAGGGCCGAGGTCAATAATGTAGTCGGCTGTCTTTATTACATCAAGATTATGCTCAATTACAAGAACAGTGTCACCGGCTTCCACCAGACGGTCCAGTACACCAAGCAGTTTATGAATGTCTGCTATATGAAGTCCTGTTGTTGGCTCATCTAGAATATACAGAGTTTTACCGTTGCTGCGGCGGCTTAGTTCAGTAGCCAGCTTAACCCTTTGGGCCTCTCCCCCTGACAGGGTGGTGGCAGGCTGTCCAAGCCGTATATAGCCCAGCCCGACATCCTGTAATGTTTTTAATTTACGGTAAATCTTAGGGATATTTTTAAAGAAGTCAACTGCTTCATCAACAATCATATCAAGCACATCAGAGATAGTCTTGCCTTTATATTTTACCTCAAGGGTCTCCCTGTTGTAACGCTTACCTTTGCAGACTTCACAGGTAACGTAAACATCAGGAAGGAAGTGCATCTCAATCTTATTTACCCCATCTCCCCTGCATGCCTCACAGCGGCCTCCCCTGACATTGAAACTGAATCGTCCAGCTTTATAACCACGGACCTTTGCTTCTGGAGTCATGGCAAATATCTCCCTGATACCATCAAATACACCCGTATAAGTGGCCGGGTTGGATCGCGGTGTACGACCGATTGGTGACTGATCTATATCTATAATCTTATCAAGATGTTCGATACCTAAAATATCCTTATGTGCTCCGGGCCTTGCTTTTGCCCCGTGAAGCTGATGGGCAAGGCGTTTATGAAGTATCTCATTTATGAGAGTACTTTTGCCACTGCCAGATACTCCAGTAACACTAACAAAAACACCCATCGGAATTTTTACGTTTATATTCTTGAGATTGTTTTCAACTGCTCCCAGTATTTCAATCCACTTACCGTTTGGCGTTCTCCTTACAACCGGTACGGGTATCTTCTTCCTGCCGCTCAGATACTGGCCTGTAACAGATTCTTTCACCTTTAATATTTCTTTCAAAGTACCCTCAGCGACAACACGTCCACCGTGTTCCCCCGCTCCGGGACCTATGTCAATTATGTGGTCAGCAGCTGCCATAGTATCCTCATCATGTTCAACCACTATGAGGGTGTTCCCGATATCACGAAGGTGCTCCAGGGTCTTAATAAGCCGCTGGTTGTCCCTCTGATGAAGTCCTATGCTGGGCTCATCCAGTATATATAATACACCCACGAGACTGGAGCCTATCTGGGTAGCCAGCCTTATACGCTGGGACTCGCCACCTGATAACGTACCAGCGGCCCGGTCAAGGGTGATATAATCCAGACCAACATTTACAAGAAAACCAAGTCGTTCCTTTATTTCCTTCATAATCTGGCGGCTGATAATGTTTTCCCTCTCAGTAAGCTGCAGCCCTTCAAAAAACTTCAAAGCCTCTTTTACAGTTAGTCTTGTCACATCATGAACATTCAATGTATCTATCCTTACTGACAGGCTCTCAGGCTTCAGCCTTGCCCCCTGACACTTGGGACAGAGTTTAGTACTCATATATGTCTCAATCTCTTCCCTCATGTACTCAGAGTCGGTCTCTTTGTATCGGCGGGACAGATTACCCACAATCCCTTCAAAGGCTCCCTGAAAAACATGACTGCGCCCTTCCTTTTCAAGGCGGTATTCAATCTTTTTCTCGCCTGTACCATAAAGAACCACTTCTAACTGTGTATCTGTCAGCTGATCAATAGGTGTATCCATAGTAAAGCCATAGGCCTTCCCCACATTGGTCAGAGCCTGGAAGTACCAGCTGCCCGGTGAACTCCAGGGCTGGATTACCCCCTGAGATAAGGGTTTGGACCTATCAGTTATTATAAGATCAGGGTCTATCTCCATCTTGATCCCCAATCCGCTGCAATCAGGGCAGGCTCCATAAGGGTTATTAAAGGAAAACATCCGTGGTGAGATTTCTTCCATGCTGATTCCACACTCTGCGCAGGCAAAGTTCTGGCTGAAAACCTTTTCTTCTCCGTCGATTACATCAACCTTTACAGTTCCACCGGCCAGATTTAGGGCCAATTCAAGGGAGTCAGCAAGCCGGGAACCGGTGTCAGGCCGAACCACTATACGGTCTACCACTGCCTCGATTGTGTGTTTTTTATTCTTCTCCAACTTGATTTCTTCGGAAACCTCGCGCATTTCCCCATTGACCCTCACCCTTACATAGCCGGCCTTGCGGATGTCTTCAAAAACCTTAGCATGCTCGCCTTTACGGCCCTTAACAAGGGGAGCCAGTATCTGAAGCCGTGTTCCTTCCGGGAGCTCCAAAAGGCTGTCCACCATCTGCTCAACAGTCTGCTGGGAAATCTTTCTGCCGCACTCCGGGCAGTGAGGATGTCCAATCCGGGCAAATAACAGCCTAAGGTAGTCATATATCTCTGTTACTGTACCCACCGTTGAACGCGGGTTCCTGCTGGTGGTCTTCTGGTCAATAGAAATAGCCGGAGAAAGACCCTCAATATAGTCCACATCAGGTTTGTCCATCTGACCCAGGAACTGCCGCGCATAGGCAGACAAAGACTCAACATACCTTCTCTGGCCTTCGGCATAAATGGTATCAAAGGCAAGTGAAGACTTGCCTGAGCCGCTCAAACCGGTGATAACCACCAGTTTGTCTCGTGGAATAGCCACATCTATATTTTTAAGGTTGTGGACCCGTGCTCCCTTAACTATAATTTTATCTTTTGCCATGTTAACCTCCGTTAAGTATTGCAAGCAACTATTTTCTCGCCTTTGTTCTCAGCTCAATAATCATATCCCTAAGCTGCGCAGCTTTTTCGAATTCAAGGTGTTTGGCTGCTTCGCTCATGTCTTTTTCCAGTCCGGCAATAAACTTTTTCAGTTCGCGGCCTGACATTTTATCTACCCGGGGCAGTGCGTTATAGACAGCCTCAGGCTCTGCCGCCCTCGTGGCCTCAATAACATCTCTGACTGCTTTTTTAATAGTTTGAGGTGTAATATTGTTAACCCGGTTATATTCCGACTGTATCTCCCGCCGTCGGGTGGTTTCACCAATGGCTTTGGCCATGGAGTCAGTAATTTTATCAGCATACATTATAACTTTACCTTCAACGTTCCTGGCCGCCCGACCGATAGTCTGAATAAGAGACCGTTCTGATCTCAGGAACCCTTCCTTATCGGCATCCAGGATAGTGACAAGGGATACTTCAGGCAGGTCCAGTCCTTCCCGCAGCAGGTTTATACCCACTAAGACGTCAAAGACACCAAGTCGCAATTCCCTGATTATCTCCATCCGTTCCAAGGTTTTTATATCAGAATGAAGGTATCTTACTTTTATACCGGTTTCCTTAAGATAGTCAGTCAGGTCTTCAGCCATCCTCTTGGTGAGCGTAGTAACCAGTACCCTTTCATTCTTTGTGACACGCTCCCTGATCTCTTCCAGCAGGTCATCAATCTGACCCTTTATAGGCCTCACATTTATCTCAGGATCCAGTAAACCTGTAGGCCGGAGGATTTGTTCCACCACCTGCTGGTTGTGTTCCTGTTCATAAGGCCCGGGAGTAGCTGAAACATATACTATTTGCTTAACCCTCTCCTCAAACTCCGGAAACCTAAAGGGCCTGTTATCAAGAGCAGAAGGAAGCCTGAACCCATGTTCTATCAAAGACTGCTTCCTTGCCCTGTCGCCCTCATACATTCCCCTAACCTGGGGAAGTGTAACATGTGATTCATCTACGATTATAAGATAATCATCCGGGAAATAGTCCATCAAGGTGAATGGCGGTTCCCCCGGCTGTCGCCCTGTTATATGTCTCGAGTAATTCTCAATACCTGAACAGTAGCCCATCTCCTGCATCATCTCTATATCAAAGTTAGTCCTCTGCTCTAAACGCTGAGCCTCCAGAAGTTTATTCTCTTTATTAAGCTGGGCCAGCCTTTCTTTGAGCTCTTCTTGTATATCAATAATAGCCCTATCCAGCTTTTCCTTGGATGTGGCAAAGTGGCTAGCTGGGTAAATAGAAATATGACTACGGTCACCTATAATCTCTCCGGTTAAAGTATCTATCTCCACAATGCGGTCAACTTCATCACCAAAAAATTCAACCCTTACAGCCCGTTCAGTATACGAGGCTGGAAAGATCTCAACGATATCTCCCCTCACCCGGAAAGTACCCCTGACAAAGTTCATATCATTACGAGAATACTGAATATCCACCAGCTTACGCAAAACTTTGTCCCTGCCCAGTTCGGCACCCTTTCTGATGGAAAGCACCAGGTTCTTGTACTCCTCAGGATCACCGAGGCCATATATGCATGAAACACTGGCCACAATGATTACATCACGCCGTTCAAAGAGTGCTGCTGTAGCCGAGTGGCGCAGCTTTTCAATCTCCTCGTTTATAGATGCATCCTTTTCTATATATGTGTCAGTCTGTGCGATGTAAGCTTCAGGCTGGTAGTAGTCGTAGTAGCTAACGAAATATTCCACCGCATTATCAGGGAAAAATTCCTTGAACTCCCCGCAGAGCTGGGCTGCCAATGTCTTGTTGTGAGCTATTATTAGAGTAGGCTTATTTACCTTGGCTATAACATTGGCCATGGTAAAAGTTTTACCTGAGCCGGTAACGCCAAGGAGAGTTTGATGTTTAAGACCTTTATTAATGCCTTCGGCAAGCCTGTCTATGGCCTGTGGCTGGTCACCGGTTGGCTTGAATTCGGATTTTAGTTTGAACTGCATATCTATCTCCACCCTTGATGACATTTTATCAAAAGAACATATGTTTGGCAAGAAACAGGCGTTATCATAAAATTTTCAATCATTATATTATAACATTTTGGAAAAGAGCTAAACAAGGAAGGAAAAAATGGATGTTCTATTTTTCATGGCTGCAGTGTAGAGGCTTTTTGCTCGGGCCGAGAGTTTATAGCGAAAAAGACGCTTGAATTTAGGCTCATGAAAAATGAGCAGGGGCCGTTGGGGGAGTGAAAAGAAAAAGAAGGTTTGGGCTACAGTGGTTGCCAAGATGACAGCTCCAAGCGTGGCCTCCGCCCTGCTGATTTAAAATTTGATTCGGTAAGTTGACAGACGATAGTTACACAATGAAAATTTCCGCAAACGGCTAAACTCTCTACTGTAAGCAAAACACCAGTAACAGCTATACTTTTGGGTGAAAAGAAGAAAAAGACTTCAAGGTTAAGTTTTTTGTCGTAAAAATTAGCCACTTAAGGGATGCTCGACAGCTGTCCTCCGCCCGGCCGGTTTGCAATTGAAGGCGGCAAGTTGACAAACGATTCTGAGACAACATTAAGCCGCTGCATCGGCTAGAATCTCTACTGAAAGTAAAAAACCGCAATAGCGAACCTTTGGGAGAAAGAAAAAGATTGTGAGAGCTTATGTCTTTCTGTGAAAACTAAAAAAAATGATTCCTGTTGAGTACAGAAACCACTTCTTAGTAAATATCTAGTCTTTTTTATTAGTCTTCCATTTGCTTTGTTTGCCGAGATGCTTTTCTAATTTATCTTTAGGAACACCTTTAAACGTCTTATATCTCGAATTCGCCAATTTTAAAAAAAAATCCGCACTTCGGCGTTCTATCGCCAGGAACATAGACAACTTTTAATATATCTACTATCTCATTGGTTATTCTATAAATGATTCGTATTCCGGCTCCCCTAAGTTTAATCTCTTTACACCCTGCCAGTTTGGTATCGTTGTTGTTACGTAAAGTTTTCCCTACTTCATCAGTCCTGTTTTCCAATTCTTCAAGAGCCTTGTCCACAATCTCAGCAGCAGAATTATCAAGGTCCTGGTATTCCTTTAAGGCTCCAGGATGAAATCTAATCTCAAAACGTCGTTTACTCATCTACACGTCCCGTACGTCTAACTGTTCTCCATGAAACGCCTATAGAAGGATTACGTTCTAGTTCTTCAAGCCTCTGTGTAAGTATCCTGGCTTCATCAAGTTCTTCAAGTTCACTTAAACGCCGGAACATATTAGCAAAATGTTTATACCCTAATACTACAGTATCAATATCCCCATTATCAGTAACGAACATTGGGTTGACCTGAGCTTTCTTCCGCAACTCCCCAAAATTTTTTGAGGCTTTGGAGGCCGTAATTAATTGTTCTTTTGTAAAAGTAGGCTCTTTTTCCATAATATTCACACTCACTTTACATGACCTCCCTTTATTATATTCAACAATCTAAGTAAATTATACACAAAACATTACGGCATGTCATCCGTAATGTTTTGTGTAATATTTTGTGTAACAAGCATTCCATACATCTTCTCTTCTAAGAGCTATGTGAATGAATGTATCACAGAAAACGACAGGAGATAAAAAAAGACCAGGGCTACTGCCGAGATCTTTTCTATGCTACGGAAACCGAACTCACATTAGTACATTTTACTGCCCTACCTGAAGAACTATTTCGCCATTCTTATTTAATCCTTGAACAATGTTATACTTTCCAACCTTATAATAAAACCTGCCTTCAGTATTTTGAATAATTTTTGCATTAGCAAATTCAACTTCTGCCCCGCCTACCTTAATAACTTTGATCTCATTATCGTTAATTTGTCCAAAAATTACTTTCAGCCTTTCATCAAAAGGACCTTGTGCATTAAAAGCTGCAACAGTTTGGACATTGAAAGAGAATTGGTCAGCGTGGTAATCCCTCAAATCTCGCGGCCCAACAATTTCCCACCCTTTTTCGTCATCCCCCTTGAAAAAAGCTACTCCCATCAGTTGATAATTATCCCTTGGTGAAAGATAAAAAACGATTGCTCCCCCTGGCATTTTAACTATATCTAATATACTGCTTACTTTGTACGGCATAGTTTTTGAAATGGCATCTTCAACAGTATGAGGTTTTCCTCCAGTAAAAAAATACAAAAATAAAATTGTTGAAAAAATTAGTAACAATAAATATTTATGCACTGCTCTCATTGTGTTCCCTCGTACATGGCTAAAATCAAATTCTTCATTACGATGCATAGTGCGGCAAGATCCTCTATATGCATCTGGTCAGAGGCTGTACGGTCAAATAATATCTGACAGGAAGCTGGTATTTCATCCTCACCTTCCCAAAAACGAATCCTAATAGGGACTCTTGGGGCAAAGCTGCCTTCTACATCCAAATCAGCGTTAGAATTCACTAAAATAAAGCCCAGACTATGCAAGGCCTCTCCCAAAACCCTTTTATCACAATTGGAATAAAGCTGTGCCAACTCTTGTAAGACATGAATTCTTATGTGTGGGTAAAAAACATTTCCCTGGGGCAGCTCCCGGTATGAAACCCATTCGTTGTTTATTGAAGCAGACTTTGCGCTGGATAAATAGTTAATTAAAATCAGAGCCCAATCAAGGGTTAAAAGACTGTCATTTCCCAACAGCCTAATCAACCCGTCAGGGTAAGAAATTTCAATATCATGTCCAAAACTCTTATACACAAGACAGCTGTTGTTCTCCTCATAATTACATAAAGACCGGCTAACTATTTCTTCGGGCTTCAACGCCTGAAGCCTCTGTCGGCTCTGGCTGAATGCCGTTTTATAGGAACCTTCAGCGTGATTTATATATTTCATTGAACGCACCTCCGTAAAACACAGCAAATATCCTTTATATTTACATGTAATTCATTCTCATTTAATTTTTCCCTTCTTTTGATATACCATAATGATCGGTTTTCTCGGACCAATAAGACCAACTCCGCTTACCCAGATTTTTGTTTTTATCACTCAGTGCCCACGCCGTGAAAAAACGCCCCGCCGACGGGGGGGCACTTTTAGAAAGATGGGATGGATTTTTCCGGAAGGGTGAGTCTGACATCCGTTGGTCGAAGAGCGACGAAGGAGCGATTCGGGAAACCAACTGAGTTGTAGCCACCCTGGAGGAAATATCCATCCCATCCAGCCTAAGTTTAACCCCTTAAAAAGCGGGGTGTTTTTTCACACACGCACAGGCACGCCCCACGAACTAACATGCTCCGATACAAACTCAACCACTCTCTTGTGTTCCTCTTTACCGCTCCCCTCCACAAAGAAGGGCTCCCCAAAGGTCATATGAATCGGGGCGCTTCGGTCAACCGGGCCAAGATCTTTGAGTACTTTACCGTTTCCCCAGAAATCAGTTCTGATAGCTATGGGCAGAACCTGCACACCGGCCGCTCTTGCCAGCTTGATACCCAGAGAGTTAAACTCTTCAGGTATGAACTCGACAGTCCGGGTGCTTTGGGGGAAGATAATCAGGGAGGTCCCGTCGGCAAGCAGGCGTTTTCCTTCACTCATCACCTTTTGAAAATCCTCTCTGGCGTTAGTTCTCCCAACAACTATAGGGTTTCGGGCACGCATTACCGGTCCGAACACAGGATGCTTAACCAGACTTTCTTTGACAACAAAAGTTACCTCCATGTGAGGCGCTATAATACACGGGAAAACGAAAGTTTCAAGAGTACTCATGTGATTGCTTATGAAAGCCGTGGGACCTTTGCACGCTCGGATGTTATCCAGTCCGCGCAGGTGAATTCTGCCCCCACACCCTTCAATCAGCCTAAAAATATTATAAGAAGACTCCACCCAGGCTTTAGTATCGTAAATTCCCTTTACCGCCAGGGCACGTGCCTTAACAACCTCGTTGGCATATCCGTAGACAAAGTACCAGCGGCTGTTTAAAGACAGTCGGTCCCAAATGCGGCGGGGAGTACCGGCAGAAGTATCGTATGAATCACCATTTAGAAAACGTCTCATTTTTATCGCTTCTCCTAATACAAACATGTGCTTCCATACTTAAAGATTACCATATATAAACTATCAATTCAATTAACCTAATTAACAAACAACCCCGCAACAGTTCTGCGGGGTTAGCGTCTCAAAACATCCTTTTCTTTGCCAGATATACTACTGCAGCAGCTGAACCTAATAAAGTGATGAAAATTATTGAAATAAAAGAATTGTTATAATGCTCAAAATTAAAAGGCAGTGGTACGTTCATACCGAAGAATGAAGCCACCATTGTGGGGATAGACAGTACAATTGTAATTGAAGTAAGGAACTTCATCACTATGTTTAGATTGTTGGAAATAACTGATGCAAAAGTATTCATCATTCCACTTAATATGTTGCTGTATATATGCGCCATCTCTATAGCCTGCTTGTTCTCAATTATGGCATCTTCCATAATATCCTCATCTTCAGGATACATCTTAAGAAACTTTGCCCGTAAAATCTTTTCCATAACACTTTGATTAGAACGAAGTGAAGTTGTAAAATATACCAAGCTCTTCTCAAGGTTGAGCAGTGAGAATAACTCCTGATTTTTCATGGATTTGTGAAGCTGTCTTTCAATGTGGTCAGTTTCCCTGTTAATCTGCTTTAGGTATCTGAGGTAATAGGTCGCGATCTTGTCCAGCACTTGGAGAATGAACCTCGTCTTCTTGAAAGTAAAAAAGCCCTTAACCCGGTGTGAAGCAAATTCCGCGATAATAGGGTTATCTTTCAAACATACAGTGACGAAATAGTCATCGTCAACTACAATCATACCAAGAGGTATTGTATCAAAAGTCGACAGGTCATCGTCCGTATTTATCACAGGTATATCAACAATAATCAGAAGCGTTCCATTGTCCCGTTCGACCCTTGACTTTTCTTCCTCATCGAGAGGATCCTTAATATAGTCAGGTTCAATTCCCAACCTCTGTGAAATACTTAGAATCTCTAACTCGCTCGGGTTCACAAGATTTATCCAACAGCCTTTTTCGATTTCGTTAACTTCAGAAAACTGCCCGTATTCATTGGACTTGTAAATCTTGATCAATGGAATCACTCCTTTCATTTTTAATATAAAAAAACTCCCCTAAAAGTGCACCGCACTAATTAAGGGAGTTTTAACCAAAGGGATGTGAAAGAAAGCCTTCTTTCAACTAACGTAAGGTTCTCCCCAAAAAAATTGTTTATTTTTAATACATTTATAACAAGGTGCCCCGTCCATCAAATTTCACACTCCAAAAAAGACATCTTCTGCGAGGAAGATGTCTCAAAAATAGCATAATAAAAATGCCTATCTCCCTCGTCTGAGCTTTAGCACGTGCATAGCTAGGATACAAACGTTCCAGCCGCATTAGATAAAACCTTAATCCGGTAATACCTGTTAACCCATTGGCGTCTCTCGACATTTCCGGGCAGCAGCGTGTGATCTATGCAGAAGCCTCACCTAACGAAGAATATAAAATTTTAACTCTCGAATTTGCATTTACGTATTAATCAGAAATTTAACCGGTCTGTCCTGGCAGTTTACCACCAATGACCTGGCCTATAAACGCAAATAACACGAGGGCTGGAATATATCCATAACCAAGACCTGACTTTACCCTCAGCATATAGATTACAGGGACAGCCAGATGAATCGCCAGAAACCACTGGAATGAGTATTTCCTGACCATGGATCTCCAATAGCCCATCGGGACATTTATTAAAAGAGCGGCACAACCTATAATAATAGCGACTACTTTACCTGACATGAGGTAATCTTCCCACCTTTAATCTCTCATTATAAGTTGGTAACAAAACTATCTAAATTTACCCTACGTTAAGGATTGTACCCTAAAACACAATTCTTGTAAAGGAAAAAAATGAAGTAATTTCAAATACGTAAATAAAAATTAAAGCAAAAGTAATTTTATATGATAATTCCGGTTAAATTAGCGCATTAAACAACCGAATTCGAGAAAATTCGGCGAAATCTGTCCCGGATTGTTTGATGTCTTCCCAAACGGGCCTCAGCTGTCCAAGACCAACTCAATCACTCCGTTACAGCTTCAACTAACAGCACTTATGACTACACCGCGGACAAAGCTCAAAAAACTCCGGCTCCCAACACTCACTGCAATATACAAGCCCGCACCTAACACACTTGGAGTAAGCAGGCTTCTTTACCTCCGTTCTGCTGCCATTCTCCAAACTCTTCCCACACCTAGCGCTGCACCCTCCACCAAAACCTCTCACGCTTTTGCCACTCATCGCCTTGTTTAAATTAATTATTTTTGTGGCAAAATACCAATGAAGAAGAGGCAAATACCGTGGAAAACCACTAAAATACTTCACTTCTGGTGCAAACTATTTATACAAGATTTTAAATATATGAAAAATAGTGGCTAATCCCAGAGTCCGCCGGTCTTTCTCCAGCAGTGCTGCGTAGAATACTCCGTAAGGGGTTGAACGGGCTAAGGCGCGGAGTTACTCCGAGACGCAAGGAGTTTGGGTGAGAAATGCCACTTTTTATTTTTTGTATTTACGTTCGCTCCCTATATGGGGGCGAATTATTTTTTCTTCCGCACACGTCACGGATTGCGTCCTCTAGGGTCTCCACTGTATATGCTTTTAAGGCAGCAAGGACAAAGACTTTGCGTCATAACTTTCATCTATGCATATCTTTCGCATTGGTAACACCTTCTTGTATATTGCCATATGGCCGCAGAAATGTATATGATACACCGTCTACTTCCATCTGCATGCGTTCAATAAGTTTAAGGTCCTTTAGCTTTTGAATCCAGCCGTCTACAGTCCTGGTATCTTTCTGAAAATATTTAATAAGTGTTTCACGGCTAACCCAGGTCACTACGCCCCAGTTATCCGTGGACAACCCTAAATAAATATAGAGCTTAAGTGCGCCACCGGGAATTTTACTAAGCAGCTTGGAGTTTTTGAAGGTTTGGAATATCGGAAGCCTATATCTCAAGGCTTCCTCTTGTTTTTCTTTCTTTATTTATTTGGTATAGGCGTTTGCTAAATTTTTGATTAATATAGTCTGCCACTAACCATTCATCGACCTGCGCCTCTGAGAGTTCTGCACCGCGGACATCTAATTCCATTTTTATTTATCTTTTTATCTTTATTTTCCTCTCGCGTAAAAGCAGCCTTCCTGGCCTCTTTCCCCAAAAGGTGACAAACCTTCGAAAAGGAAAGAGGGTATGGGACTTTTCCGGAAGGGCGAGTCTGGCATCCGCTTGTCGGAGAGCGCAAGCGATCCGGTAACAAGCTGAGCTGTTGCCGCCCGGAGGAAATGTCCCATACCCTCAAAGCCCTAAATATAAGGTTTGTCCAGCAATAAATAATAAGAAAAGAGGCCCAGAAGGCCTCTCTACTCTCTAACTTATCTGCTGCACTCTCCCATTGGCAAGAACCCGGTATACACCGACCAGCTTACCATTACGTGTATTAAATTCTATACAGCAGTTCTTGCAAAAGCAAGTTTCCAGGATAGCATCTTTTCTATGAATAGCATGTAATACTCCAACATACCTATCACTCTTACATCTAGGACATTCCATATATATCTCTCCCATCAGGTTGAAGTTAGGGGTAATAATATGTAATATACCCTAACACTATTGTACAATCTAAATGTGAATAAATTGTGTCTAAATCATTAATTTTTTATAACCAATTAGTAGCAGCACAATATATTGTCATATAATTCAAGTAAATCTTAATACTTTACTTGAATATTCTTCTGAATATACTTCTCGATTTATCAATCAACCGCAATATAACACTTGAATTCTTAAACTCGGTGTAAATTAGTTCATATCCTTCAGGGACAGTTATTATACCTAAAACCTGATTTGGCTTTACCCTCACTTGTTCCCTTCTCCATCTTTTGTGGCGATGAACCAGATACTCTATTTCTACCAAACCTGGCTGGGTTAAGATAATTGAATCGATTTCCCTTCTGGAATTGACAATATATCCGTTAATACTCACAATCACATCACCCGAAGCCAGGCCGGCCTTCCTGGCAGGAGAATCAGGAAGAGTTTCCAGAAGCCGCACCCCTTGTTCCGGCTTCACATACAAGGGTTTCCTTTTCATTTCAGTCCTTTTCCCAATATATATAACCGCTTCATGTCCTAAAGGAGCAAAAAGGGCAGCGGCAATTTTCAAAATGTCATATCGGGAAGCCATTATTGATAATCCCAAAAGGACTACGCTAAAAAGACTAAGATTGGTAGCTGACATTCTGCTCTTTTCTGAAGGAGTATGAGCTAGAGCTATGTCACCATAGCCAAGTCCAACAATAAGGGGAAGCAGAACACCTATCGAGGCAATCGAAAATTCCTGTCCAAACTTAATAGCTGGCCACCAGTCGGGCATTTCCGGGAGAATTGTATACCCCAGTGCTTCAGGGTAGGCAATTACAGCCACTGCTACCACCGGTAAGGGCCAAAACTTCTGCAGGGTAAACCCTCCTACCAGGCTGCCGTCATCCCTCTTGATAAACATTGGAGTAGCCCCGGCATGACCACTGAAATAGATTAGAAGGCTCTCTATCAGGTGCAGTACAGCTATTAATCCCATGAGCTGAGGAATGTCGATATCAGGAGTGCCGAAAATTAATTTGCTTAAGGCAACTATTCCACCGGAGTAAGAAAAACATAAAAACCTGGGATTAATGAGCATTAATAATAGAGCTAGCACCCAAAGATAGCCTATACCCAATGAGGTCAGGTTAACTCCGGTGATAACCAGAAGAAAACTGGCCGCAAGCCCCCCTGCTATACCATACCCGGTAGCTGCAAGGGTGTCTCTGATAACAGTATAACCGCCAATCCCAAACATCTCTTCCCTGTGTTTGGCAATTTTTCTGTACTGTAAAGCTACAATGGCCATGACAATCCAAAACATGTAATCAAAAATTGCCGAGGCAAACTCATACAGAATTGAACTCACTATAATCAACGCATTGGTCATGGGCTTCCACCGTCTCCATTAACAACGTAATTGATGAAAAAGCCACGAATTATTCGTGGCTTTCAATTTATTTCATCTTTGTCTTTAAAATTTCGATGGCTTTCTCTAATTGAACATCTTTATCCGCATTTTCAGGCTGCTCTACCTTCACGTCAGGTTCAATACCCTTTTTATTAATATCATGTCTGAGCGGAGTCAGGTATCTACCAGTGGTTAGTTTCAACCCAGCAGAGTTTTGCAGCTCGTAAAGTGACTGCACCACACCTTTTCCAAAGGTCTTAGTTCCCACAAGTGTCCCTGTTTTTCTATCTTTGATGGCCCCGGCAACAATCTCAGAAGCACTGGCGCTGTTACCATCCACCAGTACTACCATAGGAAGGTTCAGATAGTAGTCATCAGCAGGGTAAACCTCTTCGTTTTTCGCCTTATACTCCACAGATACAATGGTACCCTTAGGTACAAATAAATCAGCTACCCGAACCGCGGCTTCCAGTTCACCCCCGGGATTACCTCTTAAGTCCAGGATAACCCCTTTAGCTTTTGTGGCTTCCCCATCGGAAGTCACCAGTTTCATTTCACGGAGTTCCTTTTCGAGCTGCTCGTCAGTATTAACCGAAAACTGCATAATAGCAATATAGGCTATATCTGTACCAGGAATCATCTTTCCTTCCACCGAAGGTACTTTGATTATCTCCCGTGTCAGCTTAAAATCATGCATCTTTTTATCCGATGGCCGGAATACAGTTAGGGTAACTTCAGTCCCAACCTTTCCGCGCATCTTATTCACGGCGGCATCCATATCCATCTCTTTGGTATCCTTGCCGTCTATTTTATAAATAACATCATCAGCTTTAAGTCCAGCTCTAGAAGCAGGAGTTTCTTTTATTGGCCTGACGACATATATATGCTCCTTATTTTGACCGACCAGAATTCCGATTCCTCCGAAGCTTCCCTGTACCTGCTCTGTAAGTTCTTTATACATCTTGGGAGGCATGTAAACTGAATAGGGATCCCCCAGTGAATCAACAATACCTTTTATGGCTCCATTAATCATGTCATTGGTATTAGCATTTCCTATGTAATAATTGTTAACCAAAGAAATAACCCGGGTTAACGTGCCCAGGTTACGATAATCTGTTATGAGGGCACCGGTTGCAATACCTCCGGCCAACACAGACAAAATTAATAGAACGCCAACAACTCCCATCAGTACCCTGCGTTTTTCTGACAAATGTATCACCCACCTACAATGGTTTTGTACAATCATAAATATATGTATAATACTACAATAATATAATCTAAAACTCAACTCTCTCTGTAAAATTACTGTAGGAGGTGCTTATTTTTATAGATAACCCATAGGGTTAACTGCATTTCCATCTTTTCTGACAGTAAAATGAAGGTGGGGTCCGGTACTCCATCCTGTACTGCCTACCTTTCCTATAGTATCACCCCGCTTAACTTCGTCCCCTTCCGATACCAACTGGGTAGACATATGTGCGTAAGTGGTCGAAAGACCTGCACCATGGTCAATGATTACCACTTTACCGTAACCATTTAGCCACCCAACGTATATTACAGTACCGCTATCCGCTGCTACTATTTTCTTTCCCTGAGGAGCAGGGAAATCAGTTCCGTCGTGGAATCTTCTCTGTTTAAGTATTGGATGTATTCGCCAACCGAAAGGCGAACTCACTCTAGTATATCCTGGGACTGGCCAGGTAAATTGGCCCGTACCCTTAGCAGGGGTCTTCTTCTTGGTCTTTTCCTTTATTAGTGCTTCCAGGGCTTTACTTTCCCGTTCTTCTTCGTCTAAGGCTGCTTCTAAGGCCTTCTGTTTACTCTTTATTTCATCAAGTTTGTCCTCGCGTTTCTCTTTAGCAACTTCCAGGTTAGTTTGCTGCTGCTTTCTGCTTCGCTCAAGGCTTTGAATCCGAAATAGTTTGCCTTCCATTTCCCGCTTCTTCTCAGCAATATCTCTTCGTTGCGCCTCTATAGCTTGCACAAGTTCCATATCCTGGTGGACAATACGCTTCAGGAACTCTAGTCTTGTGACAAAGTCGGAGAAACTCTTGGATTCAAGAAGTACTTCCAGATAATTAACTTTACCATTCATGTAGATATCTTTTACACGCACGTTTAATACCGCTGTACGTTCACTCAGCTTATTTTCAGCATCAGAAAGATTCTCTTTTATATTGTCCACCTGATTGTCAACCTGTCTCAAATCGGACTTGATTGCAACAAGCTGCTGCTCTACACCTTCTATATCCTCATCTATTTCACCGAGTTCACTTAAAACAGATTTTGCCTGCTGCTTCTGGTCATTAATAAGCCTTTTGGTCCTATTAATTTCAGCTTGCTTTTGTTCTTTCTCCTTTAACAGCTTGTCCAATTCACTGGCGGCATAAGATGGGACAATTGCCCCAAAAACCAAGGTGCATATAATTACAAAAATAGACAACAGCCGTACTCTATGATATCGATACCCGTTCAATGAAACCTCACCCTCCTAACAAAACGCTAAACCTTCAAAAATTTTCGCATAGAAGCTACACTTCCAAAAGCACCCAGCAGAGTCCCGGTACCCAGCATTACCATCCCCATATTAATCATCAGCCGTTTATCCGTCGCCAGCCCAAAAATGTTAAATTTGAGATCTCGGATAATGTAGTCGGTAAATGCAAGGTATGCAGCGTCAACAACGATCACTGCTATAACGGCACCAAAGAAACCTATTACCATCCCCTCCAGTAAAAATGGCCACCGGATAAACCAGTTGGAAGATCCCAACATCCTCATGATTTCAATCTCTTTTCTACGGGCAAACACGGTAAGCCGGGTCGTGGTCGCAATTAAAAATACTGCCGCCAGCCCTAGGAGTGAAATCACTACAAGTCCTACCATTCTCACCCACTTGGTAATGGTAAAAAGTTTCTCTGCCATGCCTTTTCCGTAGTCCACTTTTTCCATTTCCGCCAAAGCCTCAAGTTTGTTAGCAACCTTTTGTACATCCTGTGGTGAGATTGTTGAAATCTTATACAGGTTGGGCAGAGGATTACTTCCTCCAAGAGCTTCAAGCATGTTCTGCTGGTCGCCTAGTTCCTTACGGAATTCCATCAAGGCCTCATCCCGGTTTACAAATCTCACTTTTGCTACACCCGGTATACCCTCAATTTCTTTTTTTAACTTAGTTCCCTGCTCTATTGATACACTATCCTTCAGATAGCTGATTATTTCGATGTTTGATTCCAGCCTTGCCGCAAGATAATTTGTATTAATTATTGTTATTAATGACATTCCTACGATAATTAAGGAAACTGCAACAGTGCCTGCTGAAGCAAGGCTCATCCAGCTATTCCGGTGAAGAGACTTAAATGCTTCCCTGATGAAGTAACCAAAAGTCCTAATCCTCATACCCGTAAGCACCTCTTTCCTCGTCCCTTACTATCCGCCCCTTTTCTAATGCCACTACCCGCTTCTTCATTGAATCCACAATGTCTTTGTCGTGCGTAGCCATCACAATAGTGGTTCCACACTTATTGATATCATGTAATAGATTTACAATTTCCCACGAAGTCTCTGGATCAAGGTTGCCGGTAGGCTCATCCGCAATCACTAGAGGCGGGTTATTAACAATAGCCCTGGCAATAGCCACTCTCTGCTGCTCCCCTCCCGATAACTGCGCGGGCATAGCATTACTTTTCTTTTCCAGCCCAACCATTTTCAAAGCTGCGGGTACTGCCTTTTGAATTTCCCTCTTATGGGCTTCTATAACTTCAAGGGCAAAAGCTACGTTCTCAGCCACAGTCTTATTAGGAAGCAGCTTAAAGTCCTGAAAGACTATACCTATTGAGCGCCTAAGAAATGGAATTTCCCTCGGCCTAAGCCTTGCTATATTCTTCCCGTTAATTAGAAGCTGGCCTCTTGTTGGCTTTTCTTCCCGGAAAATCAACTTTGTCAACGTTGATTTTCCTGCTCCACTAGGACCTACCAAAAAAACAAATTCTCCCTTTTTTATCCTGAGTGTGACGTCTATCAAACCTCTGGTGCCATTTGGATAATTCATGGAGACATTTATCAAATTAATCATTAAAATTGTGCACCCCTTGATTGTTAATTCGACGAATTACGAAGATAAATCTGGCATCAAAGAAATTTTCGACATAAAATTGGTGATTCCTCTTTAAATAGGAAAAAGTTTGGGAAGAAGTAGTGGGTAATGGGTGGTGGGTGGTGGCGCAATGCCTCGCCGGATTCCCCGGCCCTAATTCTTAGAAGACTATAAACTAAAAAGAAGAGTGCCCAGTGGACACCCTTCAGTTCTATAAACTTGTTTTTCTTTCGATAGCTCTTTTCACTGCTGTGACAATATCTTTTGCAGTCAGTCCGTATTTTTCCAGAAGTTCCGTTGGAGCGCCTGATTCTCCGAAGGTATCTTTAACACCAACCATTTCCTGTACAACAGGCACGGTCTGAGCCAGTACCTCTGCAACTGCACTGCCAAGACCGCCGACAATATTATGTTCCTCAGCAGTTACAATAGCCTTGGTCTCCTTGGCTGCTTGTACTATTGCATCGCGGTCAATAGGCTTTATGGTAGCCATGTTGATAACTTTTACTTTAATATTTTCTCCAGCCAGTTGTTCTGCTGCTTCAATGGCCGGACCTACCATCAGACCGCAGGCAATAACGGTCACATCAGATCCCTCTTTGACAGTAACAGCTTTCCCTACCTCAAATTTATAATTCTCATCAAAGATTATTGGCAGCGCCAATCTTCCCAGCCTTATATATATCGGCCCGTTCATTTCTACTGCTGCCTTAATAACCTGTTCGGTTTCAGTCCCATCAGCAGGAACAATTACAGTCATATTAGGCACAGACCTCATAATAGCCACATCTTCAATAGCCTGATGAGAAGCACCATCTTCGCCTACACTGATACCGGCATGAGTGGCGGCAATTTTAACGTTTAATTTAGGGTAAGCAATGGAGTTGCGGATTTGTTCAAATGCTCGGCCTGTAGCAAACATGGCAAAGGAACTGGCAAAGGGGATTTTTCCCGCTGCTGCCAATCCGGCTGCCGTCCCAAGCATATTTTGTTCAGCTACACCCATATCAAAAAATCTCTCAGGGAATTCTTTTGCGAAGTGGGCAGTATTGGTAGACTTAGATAGGTCGGCATCCAATACAACAATATTCTTGTTCTCAGCACCAAGTTTGGCCAAAGCCTTACCATAGGCTTCACGGGTTGCAATCTTACTCATCTGCCTTCCCTCCTAACTCACAAAGGGCTTGGGTGCACTGTTCAGCATTAGGTGCATTGCCATGCCATCCTACCTGATTTTCCATAAAAGACACACCCCGCCCTTTAACTGTATTTGCTACAATAGCGGTGGGTTTCCCTTTGATTTCCCTGGCTTTATTTAGGGCTTGGATTATTTCGGCAAAATTATGCCCGTCTATTTCTTCAACATGCCATCCAAAAGCACGCCACTTGTCGCCGATAGGATCGGGTGACATAACTTCAGCAACGGGACCGTCTATCTGCAGCTTGTTGTGGTCAATTATAGCTACAACATTGTCCAGTTTATAATGGCCCGCCGCCATAGCAGCTTCCCATACTTGTCCTTCCTGAATTTCGCCATCGCCTAACAATACATATACCCGATAGTCACGACCGTCAAGTTTTCCAGCAAGAGCCATCCCGTTAGCTGCTGATAATCCCTGGCCCAGTGACCCTGTAGACATTTCTACTCCAGGCAGGTGTTTCATACTGGGATGTCCCTGCAGTCGGCTGCCCATCTTCCTTAGGGTTGCCAACTCTTCAACAGGAAAATATCCTTTTTCAGCAAGAGCCGCATAAAGTACAGGAGCAGCATGACCTTTACTCAATATAAAACGGTCCCGCTCAGGCCAATCCGGCTTTGCAGGATCTACTTTCATTTCATGAAAATAGAGAGCAGTAACAATATCTGCCGAAGACAGAGACCCTCCCGGATGTCCTGACTTGGCTTCACTAAGCATTTTTACGATATCCCGCCTTATAGCGCCGGACTTGTCTGTAAGT
Source organism: Thermincola carboxydiphila (assembly GCA_016841045.1). Classification (GTDB taxonomy): domain Bacteria; phylum Bacillota; class Thermincolia; order Thermincolales; family UBA2595; genus JAENZX01. The sequence continues at coordinate 4,369 of JAENZX010000024.1, read as the reverse complement.
ACCTGCAAGGCATCATTATCCATGTAAGCTGTCAACTCCTTATTTAAAATCTTCTTTTGAATCCTTCCCCCAGAACCTCATGGACATCTGTTAAGATGACAAAAGCTGTGGGGTCTATTTCATGAACCAGTTCCTTAAGTCTCGTTATTTCGGCTCTGGTTACTACTGCGAGAATAACATCCTTGTCTGTTCCGGTATACAATCCTCTTCCGCGGATGGCAGTTGCTCCCCTGTTAAGTCTATATAAAATAGTCTCAGTAACTTTTTCAGGTTTTTGGGAAATGATTAGAGCAGCCTTGGCATACCCGAAACCCTCCTGAACTACATCAATAACCCTGGCAGTAATAAAAACCGTTATTAATGCATAAAGCGCAAGTTCCGCACTGTTAAAGGCAATACCTGCCGCAACAATAACTGCAGCATCAATAAAAAACAAAATCATACCCACACTAAGCTTCAAATAATTGTTAACTATAGCTGCGGCTAAATCAGTTCCCCCGGTAGTGCCTTTAGCGCGAAAAACAATCCCTATTCCGATTCCTACAACAATTCCACCGTAAATAGAGGCCAGCAGCGGATCTTTCGTCAATACTGGCAAGTTCATGGTGGCCATGGCATCAACCACTGCAGAGAGAGCAACAGTGCCCATTAACGACCTCAGTCCAAAACCAACGCCCAATTGTTTTATACCCATCAAAAAGAGCGGAATATTTATGGCAAGCATTGTTATACCCACAGGAAAATTAACTACATAGTAAACGATTGTAGCAATCCCACTTACACCGCCGGCAGCAATTTTATTGGGTATAAGAAACATATCAAGACCAACGGCGGTAATCAATGTCCCTATTAATATTAAAATATAGTCCTGAATTACTTTCCATTTCAAGAAGGTCATCTCCCGAGATGATTCTAATAATTATCATACCTCAGCCTGACCATTTATATGTTAAATGCTTTTGCTCTGTGACCTTAGATACCCTGATATAAAGAGCTCAATGCTGCCATCCATAACCGAATCCACATTACCAATTTCAATACCGGTACGATGGTCTTTAACCAACATGTATGGCTGAAAAATGTAAGACCTGATCTGGCTTCCCCATGCTATATCAGTCTGTTCCCCTCTAAGGGCATTTAATTCCTCTTCTTTTTGTTTCAATTGAAGGTCCAGGAGTTTAGCCTGAAGGAGCTTCATAGCTTTCAAGCGGTTAGCATGCTGAGATCTTTCGTTCTGGCACTGAACTACAACCCCCGTCGGGATATGAGTTATTCGGACAGCTGAATCTGTCTTATTGACATGCTGCCCTCCTGCTCCACCCGCTCTATAGGTATCAATTTTCAAATCTTCCTGGTTAATAATTACCTCTGAATCATCTTCAACCTCTGGCAGAACATCCAGGGACGCAAAAGATGTATGCCGCCGACCGGAAGAATCAAAAGGAGAAATTCGAACAAGCCTATGTACGCCTTTTTCTGCTTTAAGGTAGCCAAAGGCATTTTCTCCCGAAATCAGGAGGGAAACACTTTTCACTCCAGCCTCGTCACCCGGCAGCAAATCCAGTGTCTCTATCTGGAAGCCTCTCTTGTCTGCCCATCTTGAATACATTCGAAGCAGCATTTGAACCCAGTCTTGAGCCTCTGTTCCCCCAGCACCGGCGTGAAGAGAAATTACAGCATTGGCTCTATCATAGGGACCATTCAGCATGAGTTCAAGTTCAATCTGGTTTAACTGCTCCTCAAGTTCAGATAACCCATCTAAAACTTCATCCTCAAGAGACTCGTCGCCTTCCTCCATCCCCATTTGCCAAAGTACAATTATATCCTCACAAGAAGCTGATAACTGGGTAAAATCTTCTACCTTGCGTCTTAACCCGTTTATTTCCTGCATGGTCTTTTGAGCTTTGTCAGGATCATCCCAGAACCCTTCAGCAGCAGTTTTTTGTTCAAGTTCGGCTATTTTCTGGGTTTTCTGATCAAGGTCAAAGAGAAACCCTCAATTCTTCAATTCTAACCTGTACTCTGTCTAAATCCCTTTTTACATCAGCAAGCACTTTATAACCCCCATCTCGTTAATAACGTATTCATTATACTTTTCCCTAATATTTTTGTCAAAAATTACTTTATCGACAAAATTATTTTATCAACAAAGTTTTTGTCATCTTGATGCAGTAAATGGCAGCTTGTAATAAAAAGGAGGGCTCTAATAACGTCCCCCCGCTGCTTAGTTATTATTATGCTTTCAACTTAATCTACTCTACTGATTCCTTTAATTTTTCTTCAGTAATTTTAGGTTCAGCTACTTCAAATGCACTTTTTACAACGACAATATCAACCCGCCGGTTTCTAGCCCTGTTGAATTCGTTATTATTGGCAGCAATGGGTCTGTATTCCCCATACCCCGCAGCAGAAAAACGCTCCGGCCCCATCCCTACTTCATAAATCAACATTTTCACCACATTAGTTGCCCTGCCTGTTGAAAGCTCCCAGTTTGAAGGGAAGGCCGCAGTGTGAATGGGAAGGTTATCCGTATGTCCCTCTATCCTCATTTGATTAGGAAGCATCTTGAGAATCTGTCCTACTTTGACCAGGATGACCTTGGCCTCTGGTGTAATAGCAGCAGAACCCGACTTAAACAGCAGAGCTTCTTTTAGACTTATAATCAACCCCCTGCTTTCCTGTGAAACCTCAACTTTGCCGGCCAAACCCTGTTCTTTGATCAGTTTTTCTATTTGCTGCTGAGCCTTCAGTATGTTTTGCGCTTCAATTTTGACCTGTTGGGACAGGGATTCCTTTATTGGCAATTGCCCTACGGCTTCCCCTAATATTTTACCACTGTTCTGGCCCAAAAGAGCCTTTGACATTGAAGCAGACAAATCAGCAAACTTTTTAGCATTGATGTTGCTGATGGTGTATAAAAGAACGAAAAAAATCATTAACAGGGTAATCAAATCAGAATAGGTAAGGAGCCATCGTTCGTGGTTGGCAGGTTTTTCCGGTTCCCTATTGCGTCTGGCCATCTTTACACCTCATCTTTATTCATTACCGGCATCCTGCCTTACTTTCTCTGACAAAAATGCTCTTAGTTTTTCTCTTACTATACTGGGGTTGTCACCGGCCTGAATTGAAAGAATACCTTCCAGAGCAATTTCACGTATAAACCGTTCCTGTTTACTTTTTAATTTAAGTTTAGAGGCCAAAGGCAAATATACCACGTTAGCAAAAGCAACACCATACAGTGTCGCGATAAATGCGACTGCGATACTGGGTCCAAGCTTATCAGGGTCACTAAGGTTACCCAACACGTGCACCAGACCCATTACTGTACCGATAATACCCATTGTTGGTGAAAACCCGCCCGCCGCTTCAAAAATTTCAGAGCCTACCTTATGTCTCTCATCAGTAAAGTCTATTTGAGTTTCTAATATATCTCTTACCAGAGCCGGGTCGGTTCCATCAACCACCAGCTGAATCCCCTGACGCAGAAAATCATCGTCAATACCAGCTGTCTCTCTTTCTAAACAAAGCAAACCTTCACGCCTGGCCTTTTCTGCAAAACCACATAGCGTCGTGATAAGCTCGTTGACCTCATACTTTTTCTCAGTAAACGCAATTTTTAACAGTTTGGGAATCTGCTTCACATCTTCCATCGAAAAGCTAAGCATAACAGCTCCGGCAGTTCCCCCAAAGACTATCATAGCAGCCGTCGGCTCAAGAAGGGAAACAAAATGGCCACCCTCCAGCAAAAATCCTCCAATTAGCAGTGCAAAACCTATGACAAGACCAAGAATAGACGATAAATCCACGCTATGCCCACCTTTTCGTAAGATAATTTTTACTTTTATTCCATATCATAATAATTTGCGATACTTACGTATTTTTCCTGCAATATGTGTCGTAATATTTTACATTTTTACGTTATTCGACATTTAAAGCTTCGTTAATATATATCGGATTAACACCAATTTAACTTTAGAGGATATTTATCGCGCTTTTATTAGTTTTTTCACTGGTTAACAGAGGATTTTTAGGAACTGTGTCGAAGAAACTATATTAACTAAAAATGGAAATGTCGTTTGCATTTCCCAAAGGCCGAATAGACCACCGACAACTAACCTCGTAGGCCTGTGGAAAGAGGGGCGTAAGTTGAAGAAATTATTTTTGGTACCCTTGTTGGTAATATCACTATTGATAACTTCTTTTGAATTAACTACCCTTGCCCAGTCAGCTAATTCCAAAAGCATCCAAAACACTCCAAAAGTATCTGATTCGACAACAAAAATCAAAACAATAGCAAAAAATAAAACCAATACCAAAACTAATACCAATACTAAAACTAATACCAATACTAAAACTAATACCAATACTA